>NZ_CP083740.1:4057500-5410000 GCF_020150455.1 Bremerella sp. TYQ1 | reverse complement strand
AGATAGCCGCTTTCATGCGGCAGTTGTCCTTGACTGGCTACAAGGAATTGTCCTCGGATCAGTGCCGAGAAGTCGCCAATTTTGTGGTTTTAGAAACTCGAAACTATGACGAAAGACTCGATCTTCGCCATCTCACGAAAGCTTACGAAGACCGCCGCCAGTGGGAGCATGGCGAATCGCAGACAGCATGGCAGGATCTTGTCCGTACAAGTCTCAAGAAAATGCTGACGAGCCGAGCAACACCCAGGTCGAAGGCGGAAGAAATCGACGAACAGCGTGACCGGGTGAAGCGTGCCATTGAAGCATTTCCAGATGATAGGAAGAAGCAAATGGAAGAAGCAGACCTAAAGAAAAGCACCTTTTACAAACGGCTAAAGGAAGTCAAGTGATAATGGCATGGAAACGTGGAACGTAGTAGAGGCAATTGTCCACGTTTCCAGCTTTCCAACATTTCCAAATCAGTGGTCTCAGTCGGTGTCGAAAATTGTTGCTTTTACATTTTCGTTAATGCACCTAAAGTCATCCTAGGTATTCGTCATATTTTCGCCCTATTTCGCAAGGAGAAGTTATTTAATGAGTGATTTGTTACTTCCAATTGACTCGGTAGTGTGTGGCTCCTCTGAGGAGGTGCTTTCAAGTTTTCCAGATTCTTCAATTGACCTATGCGTGACGAGTCCGCCCTATGACTCCCTACGTAACTACAACGGATATTCGTTCGATTCCGAACGGGTTATTCGTCAATTGTACCGGGTACTAAAACCCGGCGGCGTCGTCGTTTGGATCATAGGTGATGCGGTCAAGAATGGTTCTGAATCCGGTTCGAGTTTTGAACAGTTCCTACAATTTAAGGATCAGGGGTTCCGAATCCATGACACAATGATTTACGAGAAGAAAGGGATTCGTTATCCGGATACGAAGCGGTACTACCAATGTTTCGAATACATGACGGTATTTTCGAAGGGGAGCCCAAAAACCGTCCGTCAAATTCGTGATCGAGAGAACCTATCTGCTGGAAATGTAAATAGGTATACGAGGCGTGAAAAGGACGGCACCCTAACGAAGATCAGTAGGCAAACCACGACGAAGAAGTTTGGCGTACGCAGAAATATCTGGTCGTACGATACCGGGATTTGGCACACGGCTCCTGACAATCTTTGGCTGTCCCATCCAGCAGTCATGCCACTAAGACTGGCAGAAGATCATATCTCCACTTGGTCAAATCGTGGTGACGTTGTCCTTGACGTTTGCTGCGGTAGTGGTCAGGTCTGCCTTGCCTCGTTGATCCATGACAGACGATACATCGGTATCGACTGCTCAGCAGAATACGTGGATCTTGCGAATAGAAGGATCGACCTTTATCAACGAACGCTAGATCATGATACTCTCGAATCCATCATCACACTCGAAGAACTGTGGTGCGAAGCGGATCTCACCTAATAGCGACCTGCAAACGGATCTAGATCGCCAACGTAAACAAATCGGAAAGTCAGCCATGCGATGCTCTTTTGCTAATTCAAACGGCTTTAGAAAATTTCGCCAATTTTTTCGTCAGAAGAACTATTTACTGTGTCCCAAAAGCGATGCTCGGCCACCTCCGACGGTGGCCGAGCAGAAAGGTTTCAATCCATGAATAATCCAAAACTATATATGCAGAAAGAAGTCAGAAAAGACTTCCAAGAATCACTTCGACTTCGAATTTACGATGACTGGTTCGCAGAAAAGCGGTACGTATCACTGCTTGTATTCAAAAACTCGTGTCCGCTCAGTCATCATGAACGACTGACCTATAGCTTTGTTCGCTGGCTGCACTGGATCGATCCAGATCAATCGAAGCCTTATTCTAAAATTGCACCTCGACTCGCAATTAGCGAAAAGGCAGTATCAGGGGCAGCAAGATCCCTTGAGAAGCGAGGGTTACTGTCCGTTGCTAATGGCCCATCGAATCGGGCTGTATTACGTCTCACCGACGACAATCCAGATTGGCTCGTCATTGGAAGTAATGGGCTACCAGCAAGCAATCGGCTATATCAACCTGGGAAGTTCGCTGACTCCATGGTTCGTTTGACAAGCTACGATGCGGCATTGCTCGCATCTTTATATGGGTTAGCGATAAAACGTGGCTCAATGATGATCCAGAACGCTAAGTCTGGATTGGCATCAATGACCTCCCTGTCAACGAAGACCGTTGCATCATGCCTCACCAAGCTTTCGCAAATCGAGCTGGTTCAATGCTTCGGAAGCAAGATCTGTTTGCTTCGCCCTTCGGAACTCGCACTTCGACACTTCGTTGACTGTGGGAACGAAGATAAAGCCCGGCCAACGCCGAACAATTATTTTAGGCTCAAGGACGACTCGTCCATCAATGTCCGACTCAATTGCCATCTTATTCAAGCACAGAACTTGCAATTCAGTTCGGGATGGAATGAGGAGCAAACGTACGCATTCTGGAAAAACGTTCTTGGCAGAGATCTAAAGGGGTTGTCTTTAGATGATCGTCTGTCGTTGCTTGAAGACTTCCTGATCGAGCGATATCCGTCTCTTTGGCTAGCCGCCGAGGATCAACATCGGGAAACGGGAAAGGCCGGAAACTGTCGATACTTATTAGCGGCTTCTACAGAAGACTTAATCACCCGACTCCGAAGAGAGAGGGGGTATTAATGAGCTACGCATCTAAACTACGGAGCCTGCTGACTACGATGAATGATGATCGTTATTACTCCGAGATCTGTCGAGACATCGATAAGCTCGGCTGTCAGATGGAAGAATGCGGACACGCAACTTCAGACATCCGGAAGTTCTTGCGAAGAGTGATTGGGCTTTTTGGTGGACCCCGTATGGGCGAGTACCTGTTTGAATACTTTATTAATAGCTGGGGGGCGAATACGCTTGCCAAAGCTGAAACTAAGTTCGACCGTGCAAATTGTCCAAATAGCTTTGGTTTGTTCTGGAGCCTTACTTTCGAGCCAGATGGCGACTTGGATCACTGTCGGAAGCATGTAGACATAGTCCATTCACAACCGCAGCTTACGTTGGAACAGTTTAAGGCTCGCCGACGGCGAGAAGAAATGCGAATTCGACGCATCTGGGAGAGACGAGGAACGCCATTGCCCGACGACTGGCGTCTCTATCCCAGCGATTAATAGTTCTGAAGATATTCCTAATAGTTACGACAAGATTCGATTCAGTTCCGAGGATATGCCGTTCCAGTTCTAAAGATATGCCCGCAATAACTACCTTAAATAACTACTAACTAAAACCACCAAAATAAGTCCCTACCGCTAGGGAGCGATTTGCCTTCGGCAAAGTACTGGGAGATCTGCTCAGCACAATAGAGGAATCAAGTACTTGCAGTGATGAGTACTCCCATTTCCGAGCATGGTGCAACTACCAGCATTTACCAGAAGACTCGCTCCGCTCGTCCTCCTGCTACTTCATGATGACAAATACTCCAGGCTTGAAGTTGAGGTGCTTGTCACCCTGCTAACAATAGCGGAATTTTGCATCCACGCTATTCCAGGATTCCACATTTCCAGCAATCCACCTTTGAAAAAGCTGGATGTCCGTTGGGACGACTCCACCGGTGCATCTTCGAAGTACGAATGAGGTAATGAGCAGGTTCTTTCTAACTTGTTTTTGTGTAATTGCTTAGGACCCCCTGTATTATTTCTTGGCGGGAAGCAAGGTCTTTCCGCCTGATGATCATTCGAGGTAAGCACATTGAATTGTTTCGAGCCCGTTGGAGTTCAATATCACTCAGGACTTTTGTAAGCCAAACGTAGAAATCTGCACTCGCTCTAATACACTTAAGTTTCCTGTGAATAGAATCTCATCTTCCTCTGATTCATCGCTGCTTTCTCCCCAATACTTTTCAGCAAGACTTCTCCATTGAATTACTGAGCACGTACGCAGCGGCGTTAGATGCTCCTGACTTACCTTATGAATAATTCCTGACACCTTGACCTTGAATATTTTTCGCTCGCCCAGAAACTGAGTACCTTGCTCTTGAGTTTTCAACTCATCCCACCAGTATTTGACACACCTTGGGTCATCTGGCACTAAGAACGAACAATGCATTCTTGAAGGCAATTGAGAATATTTTTCGAGCCGAACCGCCTCAAAAGCATATTCTCGGACACCAAGCACGGATGTATGGATTCCGTCCAATGTTGACTTCAAAAGCAACATCAGCTTCTCATACTCTTCTCGTTCAATTCTGTGTTGCTTTCGTTCAACAAGGTCGTCATAGGTTTTGGTCAGTGCCAGATTCACATATTCAGGCGTGACCGTTTGTGCTGGAGAAAACTTGATCCTTGCTGACTGCCAATCCTTTGTGAACCTATTTCGATCGACGCCAATCGAAAACGTGTCTCCTTCGGCCCATTTAGAGATCCAAGGTTCGATTCGGTAGAAAATTGCGTTGTCAACTTCAGGCATAGTATTTAATGCAAGTGCTTTGAGCGATTTCTAGTTTAGGCATTGAGATAAATACTCCGTCCCTCGCCCTGATAGCTGTCATAGATGTGCTGGTAAACCACGTCGCACTTCTGCTGGTACAACTCAGGGGAGTACGCTCTCGGTAACTCGTCGAGAACGGTCTTAACGGTGGTGTAAACGTCAGCCCGTGTTCGCTGCTTCTTTCGCCAGTCGAGAACGAGCTTGGCTTGTTTCAAAGTTTGTAACAGGGCACGGGCGACCTTCTTGACCTCTTCCTTCTCCTTGTCCGTCATGTCGATTTCGGGCTTGGTGAGAATGTCGAAAAGGGCTAGTTCTTCCTCGGTCAATTGTTCGGAGACGCCTCGCTTCTCTTCCTCGGTCAACTCCTTCACAAAGTCGGTCAGTTTGGCGAAGAAGCCATCGACATCGAGTCCCTTGTTGTACTCTTCAATCAACTTCTTGAACTTTTCCATCAGGTCGGTGCGTGTCTTGTTCAACTGCACCATCTGTTGCAGCTTGGTGCCGACAGCTTGTTTGAGTTGTTCCGCCTGTGTTCGCTTGCGACCTTTTTCAAAATGGGCTTTCAATGCTTCAAAGTCGATCTGGCTGAGGTCGATCAGCGATGTCTCTTCGGTTGTGTGGATCACGTAGCCCTTGGTGGCAATGGACTCATCCAGCAACTCACCGACCTGATTCATGATGTCGTCGATGGTCGCTTCTTCGGTGAAGTTGCGAATCTTTTCAGCAAGGACCGCCAGACAAGTCTTGATCGGGGCGAATTCGTTGGCGGACGGATCGGGCAGGATGGCTTTGAACAAGCGGACGACCTGACTGACGAGCGATAGGAATTTCTTCTTCAACTCGTCGTTGACGATGACTTGTTCCACGGCGTCATCGACCGCTTCTTCAACCTGCTTGTCCACGAGATTCGTGGCAGCATCATCGAGATAAGCGACCTTCTGAAAGCCGTCTGCCTTCAGGATGGCGTCCACATCTACGTCACGGTCTTTGCAGAAGTCCAACGCTTCTGCGATGGCGAGTCGCAGGTCTTCGACCAACTCGTCCTTTTTCTGGATTGGGCATTCGCCCTCTTTGACGCCGCCGCCCGAAGACGAACCGTAGATTGCCAGTGCCTTTTGCAAGTTTCGGAACACGCCAACGTAATCAACGATTAAGCCGTTGTTCTTGTCCTCGAAAACTCGGTTCGCTCGTGCGATGGTCTGCATGAGCGTGTGGTTCTTCATCGGTTTGTCGAGGTAGATCGTCGAAACCGAAGGAGAGTCGAAACCGGTCAACCACATCGCACAGACAAAGACCAAGCGAAACGGATCGTCGGCGTCCTTGAACTTGGTCTCCATGTCCTCTTTGACCATGCGGACCCGATGTGGCTCGATGTCGAGTCCCTTTTCCTTGAACGTCTCGACCTCGTTCTGTTGCGAAGACACGATCACAGCCATGTCGGTTTCATGCATGAAGGCGATCTGGCGTTCCAGTTCAGGTCGCTTCAGTTTATCAGCAACCGCCAGTTGTGCCTTCAATCCACCGAGATACGCCGTCCAGTATTTTTGTACCTTGTCGTACATCTTGACGGCGGTCACCTTGTCGATGCAGATGACCATCCCTTTGCCGCCTTCCTTACGACCCATGAAGTGCGACACAATGTCCTCGGCCACCTTCTCCAAACGGTCGTCACGAGTAATCAGGTGGTACTCTCGTGCAAACTCCCGTTCAAGCTTTTTCTCCTGCTCTTCATCGAGTTCCGCCGCCTCGATCAACGCTTCCAAGTCTTCGTTGAAGTTCTCGTTCGCCAGTTGCAGCTCGGGGATGCGGTTTTCATAGAAGAGTGGGACCGTCGCCCCGTCCTCGATGGACTGCTGGAAGTTGTAGACAGAAACGTAATCGCCGAAGACCTCTTTGGTTTTCTCTTCGCCTGCCATCAGCGGTGTGCCAGTAAACCCGATGAAGGCAGCATTGGGTAGAGCATTCCGCATGTTGAGGGCCAGTGTGTCGTACTGGCTACGGTGAGCTTCGTCCGTCATCACGATGATGTCGCTGCGTTCGGAGAGCTTCGGGTATTTCTCGCCCTTCTTTGCCCCGAACTTCTGGATCAGCGTGAAAATGAACCGATGATCTTCCTTGAGAAGTTGCTTGAGATGTTCGCCACTTTCTGCCTGACAATCTTCGGTAACGATTCCTGTATTTGCGAAACCCTTGTAGATTTGCGAATCAAGATCGGTACGGTCGGTGATTATCAGAAACGTCCAGTTCCCCGGCACGGTTCGCAGCACCTTCTGCGAAAAAAACGCCATTGAAAAGCTCTTGCCGCTTCCCTGCGTGTGCCAGAACACACCAAGTCGCCCCTGATTTTCCTTGATGTCGTCCAGAGCTTGGACAGCATTGTTCACGCCGAGATACTGGTGATTCTTACCGACGACCTTGTACACGCCGCCGCTGGCGTCCTGAAACAGCGTGAAGTTCTCCACAAGATCAAGCAGGCGTTTCTTGTCGCACGTTCCCCGAATCACCGTCTCCAAGGAGACGATCCCCTGTTCCCCTTCGTCGTTGATCCGCTTCCAATCGGCGAAGTGTTCCCAGCCAGCAGTAACGCTACCGACCTTCGCCTGAGATCCATTGGACAGGATGATCAGAGCGTTGAACCAGAACAGTTGTGGGATCGTGCTTTTGTAGTCCTTGAGATTGTGCTTGTAGGCATGTTCGATCTTGCCGTGACTCTTCTTTAACTCGATGAAGACAAGCGGCAATCCGTTCACGAACCCGATCAGGTCAGTTCGCTTCTTGTAAATGCCGCTGGGTGAAGTAATCCAAAACTGCGAGGCAAGGAAGAAGTCGTTGTTCTCTGATTCTTTCCAGTCGATGATGCGGACCGTTTCATCGACTTCTTCACCCTCATCGTTCTCGAAGCTGACCTTCACGCCTTCCTTGAGCAGTTTGTAGACCTCTCGATTCGCCTGCACGAGACTCATCGCCGAGCGATCTTGCAGGAGTTCCTCGATAGCAAGAGTGATCGGTTCGCTGTCGAGTTCAGGATTCAACTTTTGTAATGCGGACCGCAATTTGGGAACCAGCACGACATCCTCGGTCGTTTCCCGTCCCAGAGTCGCCCCACTCGTTCCGACTGTCTCGTGCCAGCAGTTGGCGATTTCGTACCCTAGCTCAGCAAACAGAGCGATGGCAGGTTGCTCAACAAGTGCGTCTTCCGAGTATTCTAAGCTGGACATGACTCGCCTCCCGTGTTTCTCCCCGTACAACGGGCGGAAATGATCTCATCAATTGTCAGACGGAGACCACTACTCGAACCCCAGCCATTCCATTCGTTACTGTGGTAGAAGACCTCCAACTGTGGATCATCCAATGCACTCGTAACGGTACACAGTCGATAGCTCTGTCGATGCTTTTGCATCATTCGGTATTCGTTCGGCGTTAACTCGACGGCGATGTCTGGACCAGATAAACCCTTTACTTCGATCCTCAACATGCGGTCGCCAAGTGTTGCCTCCAAATCCCAGCCAACATTGTCCGACTCCACGGATCGCACGTCGTATCCATTCTCCGTGTAGTATCTCGTAACGGCATCGATAGCAGCCGATTCCACTCGCTGTTTCCGATGCACATCTTGTGTGCGGCCAATGTTTCGCCTTGGATTGATCGTGCCTTGAATGGCAAGGAGAACCTTTTCCCGAACCTCTCGATGAAGCGGAATTTCAGGATCGTCGGCGTACCAAAGATTCGCTTGACCAAAAGTCCCTTTGCCTCGCCGTGGGATATGGATGATTCGTTCATCCTTTAAAAGCAACACGGCCTTTGAAGCAGGGCCGGATGTGATATAGCCAACCGATTCAACTTCCTCCTGATCTGGATTCCGAAATACTCGTCGAGCGTCACCGGGGCTGGCCTGCGGACTACGATAAATCGTTGCGTCGTCGTACCAGCCAACGACATAAGCACCGCCTTCGGGAGCAGTGGCAATCCAGACGGCAACCACCCCATCCAGTGAATCGCCATTTGCACCAGAGTCGATTCGTTGTAAAGCGATCTCACGGAATTCTTCGGTGTTTGGCTTGGTGCCGGGCATCGCCCATCCATAGACCCTGCCATCGAAGGGAAGAAAGTTGAATGCTTCGAATCCGAATTGATGCTTCTCAACGAAGGAGCCGCCACCTTTGATCGTGTCGCCAGCATTGAGTCCTCGATAACGCTCCATCCAACCGATCCGAAAGAAGATCATTGGCTTAGCAAACACATCATCGAGGAAATCAACACTCATGCGGATACTCCTCCAATCTTGGCGGGTTCGCTCGCTTCAAATCCGAAGAGTGGCGAGTCACCCTGCAATGCCGCACTGACCGCCTCCGAAGTCTCTTCGTTCTTCGGAAGTGCTTTGAGCGGTTGGTAGGCTTCCTCTTCGGTCACCGTGATCTCGATGACGTAAAAGGGGAAGTTTGATGGACTTCCGAGTGCTGACCACAAGAGTTCAAGTTGCTGCTTGATGGCGTCGGCTGTGGCTGCTCTCGGGGTGGGTGAGGGCTTGAAGATGAAGTAAGCCAATCGAGGATTCTCACCTGCTGCGGCGGCAGAAGCGGCTCGATGGACCATCTGGTAGATCGACGACTCGAAATCGGCAGGCTTCAATTCCTTTTCTACACGCTGTTGCAAAAGTTGTAACCAGCCATCCAACACCAGCCTGCGATTCGCCTCGTCCTTACCTTTGGGGATCCACTGCCTAACGGTGTCATACATCGGCTCCGTCCATTTTGCTTCGATGGCTAGGGTTTCATCGCTGGACTTGACCATGACATCGGTGTGCGAAGCGTTTCCCTTTCCCAGATCCTGTCGGACGGTGTATTCGAGATAGATGTCGCTCTCGATAGGCATTCCAAGTTCTTCAATGATCCCCGTGAACGTCTCTTGCTGATGAACTAACATCGACAACATCGGAATGGTTGATCTGGTAGGCGATTGAAATTCCTTCGTGCTATAGAGTGGCACGATTTCCTTGAAGGTACTGAACAATGATGGGTTTCCGAAGTGGATGCTCATGTGGTTGCCTCCTCCAACTCCTCGGCCAGTTCGCCGGTATCGATGTCGAGGGATTCAACATCGAGTTGACCAGAGATCAGCTTGGGAAGCAGAAGGTCACGAGTGGCTCGAAGGTTATCGTTCTTTCGATGCAACACTTCCTTCTCTTTTGCCATCTGCATCGCCACTTCCGAGAATTCTTCAACCAAGTGTTTCGGTGGCACCGGGAGTGTAGGAATTGAAAGTGCATCAACGGGAAGCATGTTTATCGTTGTCCCATTAGCGTAACCAGAAACCGCCCGCTGGAATCCCTTGCTATTGAACAAGTGGAGCAGCCAAACAGGAGTCAAATACGTTGCCTCATGTGGTCGCACTATGTACAAGTGATGGCTCGCTATACAATCACAGTCGAACATTTGCGGGATTAGTGCCGCAAAGCCAATCAATCGCCTATCAAACCCCTGCTCTGTGTTAGCGACAACCAGATCGCCAGATCGAACGATGTGTTTGTCCTTGTAGGAACCATCGTAAAACTTTATTCCTGCGTACTTGTAGCCACCACCTTCGAGTACGGAATTCAGGTTATGCATCGGCGTGCCAGTGCTTGCCAAATGTTTGCCCTTGTAGCTAAATCCCCTTGTGGCTTCGACTAGGTCACGCAATCGCCTTACCTCCCAACCTTCTGGAATCTTCCCCATCGGGGAGTCCACGAGTTTGATGTTTTCGTGGCCAGGAAAGCGGTAGTGGACGAACCACTGGCGATAGATCGTCTGAGCCATCTCTTCCAGAATGGCAATACGGCGGGTGTTGTTCTCGATCAGGTTGTCGTAAGCCGAGAGGATCGAGGCGATCTTTCGTTGAGTTGGTAGGGATGGAATTGTCACTTCCATCTCTTTCAGAATCGTCGTATTAATGTTCTGAATAGCCGCTCCGTAAGACGACGAGTGAAAAAATGAGTTTTTCCACAAGAAGAAGTAATAGAGGAAATGCTTGTCGATTCCACGAAAATTACTTGGAATTAACCAACCGTCATGGGCACACCCTTTAACGCCGAGCATTTGCGTGTACCCAAGCGTCACTCCACTGCAAGCAATAATCAATGCTCCTTTGGGCAACAATCGACTATGCGATGCTCCAAGTTCATTAACATACTGCTTCGTCTTGTAGAGGTATTTTCCTGAGCTCGTAGCGTCTGCGATCTTGATCCACGGAATTGTACCACCAACAAAAAAACGCTGGTCCGCAATAGGTCTTGGTGACGAGCCTCTGCATATGTCACATAGGTCGCCCAATTGGTATGTTTGCCATTCGGGGTTGCGTGGGGGCATTACAGCGTCTCCATGATTTTGGTAACGCTGTTCGCAATGCGTTCTTCGAGTTCAGTGGCTTCGCTGTTGAGTACTGTCAGTTCCTCGTTCAGTTCTTCGAGTCGTTCGGCGAAGTCGAAATCGTCTTCATCCCTATCCGCCACGCCAACGTAGCGACCGGGGTTGAGGCTGTATCCCTGCTCTTCGATCTCTTCCAGCGTGGCGACCTTGCAGAGACCGGGGACATCGGCATATTTCAATTTGTGGAACATCGCCTTCAAGTCCGGTTCCTCGCCGGGATGTTCTTCATCTTCACTAGCGATGAATTCTGGCTTTTCGCCCCGATACAAGCGAACGATATTGGCGAGGAACTCGATTTGCTTTGGGCTGAACTTGCGATGTGCCCGATCAACCTGTCGGAACGTGTGACGGGCGTCGATGAACAGCACTTTGTCCTTGCGGTCGGTGTCTTTCTTCCCTTTGTCTAAGAACCACAGAGTGCAGGGGAGCGTGACCGTATAAAAAAAGTTCGGACCGATGGCGACCATCACATCGACAGCCTGTTCCTGCAACAGCTTTTTGCGAATCTCCAACTCAGACTGACGGGCATCTGCCGCCGAATTCGCCATGACGAAGCCAGCACGACCGATCTCGTTGAGCGAGCTATAGAACAACTCGATCCACAGGTAATTGGCGTTGTCGTTGCGTGGCATTCCGAAGGGGAAACGGGGATCGTCTTTGATGCGGTCTTTGTCCACTTTGTCCACGTTGAACGGCGGATTGGCCATCACGAAGTCGAACTTGCCGAGACCGTCATGCAGATCTTCGTAGTAGCTGTTCCCCAAGCGAATGTCGCCCGACATCGAGTGAACAGCGAGGTTCATCATGCAAAGCTGACGGGTCTCACCAACACGCTCTTGACCGTAACAGGAGATTTCCACTGACGGGTTGTTCTTGTGGGCTTTGATGAATTCCGCACTCTGAGCGAACATTCCCCCCGATCCACAGGCCGGATCGAAGATGCGACCGTGGTACGGCTCGATGATTTCGACGATCAATTTGACCAATGAGGTCGGCGTGAAGAATTCTCCACCTTTCTGGCCCTCCGCCATTGCGAAATTACCGAGGAAGTATTCATAGATGCGTCCAAAAACGTCGCCCTCGGCGTCAATCTGAAGTTGGGAGAAGTTTTTGAGCAGTGAGACAAGTATCGAGTTGTCGATCTTAGTGTACGTCTTTGGCAAGACACCTTTCAACTCTTCGTTCTCAGCTTCAACCGCCCTCATCGCCTCGTTGATAGCTTTGCCTACATTCTCGCCTTCTGGGAGTGCGAGCAGATGAGAGAATCGAGCGTCGGGCGGAAGGTACATCACGCCCTTCGCCTGATAGTCCTCCTTGCCGATGGCACGTCTGCCCGAACCTTTGCCAGCCAGCTCCTTCTCGGCAGCGGTGAACTTGTGATCGGCGTAACGCAGAAAGATGAGCCCCAGCACGGGCGTTGAGTATTCCGACGACTTGAGATCGGAGTTCGCCCGAAACTCATCGGCTGCAGCCCACAGCCGTCGTTCTGTATCTGAGTTGTTATTTGCCATTTTGGTCCTAGAACGTCAATGTTCTGCTAATTTGGCACGATCGCATATGCCAACGAAAAAGGTAATCAATTCTACCCGTTTTTCGTGAGGACAGGGAGAGACTGACAGTGATATGCGTCGGCATTACAAATCGGCCCGAATATTCCTGGCGATTGCTCCAATTTATCGACTTCACTTTTGCGGAGCTTCTGGCCACCTGCTGAACAAAAATCGAAAACATGGACGGCGAAAGGGTGAGCTCCGCTTTAGCGAGCATCTGAAATGCAGCGTAGTACAAACCTACTTTTTCATTTAAGCATCTGAATTGACACCTTTGGTCGAAGTCGAGAAGACTGCCGTATCGACTTAAAATCGTTGAATCGGGCTATTGAGGACGACGCCCCCCCGAATTACGGTAGTCACATTATGTTCGTATAATAGAGCCTCCCAGTAGAGCGATTCTATTTACATGTGTTGGCTATTGCCATACAGAGTCTTTGCGTCCTGCATAAGACGGTTAAATGTCCGTCCTAGGACATCGGACGGACGCCAAGTTCGTACTCACCACGCCGTCGAATGTTCATGCAATTTGCCAAGCGACACAAATGCCTCAGTACAACGACTACTCCGAGATTCAGCCAAATAATAGATTCCTTGTTGATCATGCTGTTCTTGTCCAAGCATGGAAGAAGGCTCATTCGTACATACGGTCGCACAACTGGTATGCCGATTCTCTAGAACTCGATCTGTCCACGATCAAGCTACAGTCCCTTATCACCGAATGGGCAGAACAATTGAATGCAAAAAGCATCGGAGCATTTTCGCCGGAACCTATGCGACTTGTCCCGGCCCCCAAATCAACCGAATGGACAACTGCTAACGGTTGGAATCCCAAAAAACTGAACGACCTTCGACTTAGGCCACTGGCTCACATTTCGATTAGAGATCAAGCATTGGCAATGGCCGTTCTTATCTGCCTCGCCAACGTCGTGGAGACCGCTCAAGGAGATCCAAGACTCACGGTAAACCTGAGCAATCAAAAGAGGGTTGTGAGTTATGGACACAGACTTGTTACACGCTGGAGCGGAGACGAAGCCTCATTTCAATGGGGTAATGCCAAGTTGTATAGACAGTATTTTGAGGATTATCAGCAGTTTGTCCGCCGCCCGGAGATAATTCGACAAGAGCTCTTTAGTAGCTCGAACAACTGGGCCATCGTTCAAGCTGATCTCTCCCAATTCTACGATCTGATTCCCCGCTCGAAATTGCTTCTAAAGCTGGAATCCCTTTGCAACAAGCATATTCCTAGCCATCGAGTTCCTCATCGTAGTTTTTTTAAAGTCGTAGAACGAATCTTTGATTGGCGGTGGGACGATTCAGACACTGAAATGGCAAAGGACATCTGTAAAAATAGAGACGGTCATGGTTTGCCGCAGGGACTAGCGGCAAGTGGATTCTTTGCTAACGCCTATCTCTTGGATTTTGACGACTACATGGTCCGCTTGTTTGGCAAGCGACTCAGGAATCGGAATTGGCGGATAGTAGACTACTGCCGTTACGTGGATGACATGAGATTTGTCATTCAGTTCGATGAGGAGCCACCAGCTAATTTTGAATCGGAATTCGAAGCAATGATGGCTCGTCAGTTGAATAAGCGAGCACCAGGCCTCGTATTAAACAAGAAAAAGACGCAGGTGATGTACGGCGATTCGCATTCATCGAATGTTCCAGTCGCAGATGCGATGCAGGCAGTCAACACCAACGTGTCAGGACCATTGGACGTAGAGACTGCTCGTCACGCTCTTGAAATGCTCGATGGGCTATTAGCGGTTTCTAACAGTCGCAAGAATCAACCCGATCCAGTCGGGACTGGTAGCGATGAATTACTGAAGAGAGTTCTGGCAGTAGAACCAGATGTAAGAAACGATACGCTGGAACGCTTTGTCGCTCATCGTTGGCGACGGGTCTACCGCACCTTGCGTGTAATGGCCGACGACGAATCCGTGAGTGACTCCACCTTGCAGATCGGTCGTAGAATACTAGACCAAAGGGCAAGGGCATTTGCTGTTGAGCTACTGCGAAAGTGGATTGCAGATCCGTCGAATGTTCGACTTCTGCGAGTGTCCCTGGACCTCTTCCCCGATCCTGAACATCTTCAGATTGTCTTGAGTCTACTCAGCTTACGACGAAGTAATTCTGAAAGTAACGATAAAGAGCGTTTGACAGCGGACTATATTGCTTCAGAACTCTTGAGGGCAGGAGCCACTGAGACGGGATTCGTCCGGGATAAAGATGAACTTCCAGGAGGAGCAAACATCGAAGTTTATCGAAATTGCCTTCGTGAATTCGCCGAAAGTGTTGTTGCTGATGCCGATTCTTCACCGTGGTACCTTCGTCAGCAGGCCTTGCTCTTTCTCGCAGTAGTTCAAAGTCCGATTAGTGATGCTCACGATGCAACGAAGGAGAATCGTGACTACGCCTATGTCCACGATCTACTCCAAGGAAAATGGCCACGAAAGACTCCGAGTCGGCGAGAATCAAGTGAAGTAGTCGTCCCTCTGTGCGTGATTTCATACCGAGTCAGCGGTGGCAGTAAGATTGTCCCTAAGGTTTTGGCTAAATGGATAAATCGCACGAATAACAGTGTTGTTCAAGAGCAATTGCGTTATATCGTCGAACATGATGAATTGTTTGTGACCACGATGGCGTCCTTGAATCCAGCGAAGCGAGAACTTTGGAACTATAGAGCCTCGACTGCCGGTTACATCTCTAATCCTGATCTACCTGAGTGGAAGGCTACCGAGGATGATCATACTTCGTACCGTTTGGTCGAAGTCATGACGAGTAATGACAATCCATTTCAGCAAGAAACGGCCGCCATCCGATTGCTTCACAAATTGTCAATAGAGTGGGAACATGCGAGAACATTGCTTGGCGGCGTCCTTACGCCCTCACGCATACAAGTGCGTTGTTCTTCGTGGAAGCGGCTCGCCGATCCTGGCGATTCACTAGCTGATATTGAATTCAGCCTCTCGGTCACTCCAGAAAGCAAGTTTGTTGATGAACGATTCCGTTGTCCTTCATGGTGTCGAACAAGAGAACGCTGGAAGTATGAAGTGGGGCAGGTTGTTCGGGCCACTGTCATTGGTAAAACCGACTTCACTCAGATGATGACACATGGGCCGATTGTCAAAGGAATCACTCGCTACAAAGGTATATCAACGGGGTGGTTCAAGAGAAAGCATGGATTATTCAACGACAGGCAGGGGCTTGGACATCGATTGATGCCAGTGTCGCCATGGCTGTCCGAGCTCATCGGAAGGCTTCTGGAGTGGCCTGGAAGTCGGCAGAAAAGAGAACTAGTTCAACTGCCAGATGATTTTACCCGTGCCAGTCTTGGAAGGATTCTTGATCGAAGACTGCAAGAGCTAGACCTTCTATACTGTCGATTATCCAGCCTTCCGTTGTATCCGTTTCCCGTACCTCCGGTTACCGAAAATGGTCGAAATGGTCAATTGCGAGTCGCATTGGTTCAGACGGCATTTCCCAACTCACAACAGTTTGAAGACTCCGATCCCACGCTGGATCATCCGCCAACACGGCGGAAACATCGTCGTCATTTGTCAGCGATGCTTCGGTTGTTCATGAAGCTGACAGAGGTAAGAGAAGGATACAAAGATAAAGCGGAGCCAATCGATCTGGTTCTGTTTCCCGAACTATCTGTTCATCCAGACGATATTTTTCTCTTGGAGCGTTTTGCAGACTCTCTTAAGTGTCTCGTATTTTGTGGCCTCGTATTTCATTCAAGGCCAGATGATGAATCGAAACTGATCAACTCTGGACTATGGATCGTTCCTGTAAATACCGGAGACGGCCGATCAATTCGATTGATTGAACAAGGGAAGCATCACCTTACTCCATCAGAGCTTGAGCTTGGCATTACGTCGTACCGCCCGTGCCAATGGCTCATTGAATATGGACACTCAAGTAAGTCTTCGTACAAACTAAGTTCCTCTATATGCTTTGATGCAACAGACCTGCGACTTGCTGCAGATCTGAAAGAGCACACGGATGCGTACGTTGTGTCAGCATTGAACAAAGACATTGGCACATTCGATGCAATGGTAACGGCACTTCACTACCACATGTTCCAGCATGTGCTTCTTGTAAATTCGGCTGAATTTGGGGGAAGCACCGCACAGGCACCCTATAAAGACCATTTCCGCAAGGTGATTATGCATCATCACGGTGCCGATCAAGCAACGGTTAGCATTTTCACCATTGATTTAGAGAGATTCAGAGATGAATCAGCAAAGTCTATTCCTGAGATAAAATCACCTCCTGCTGGTCATGCTCGGTAGCATCGAAGAGCTACGACCGAATTCGCCTAGCAAATTTACTCACTAGACAAGAACCCAGGAAGCAGTGTCTCTGCTGTTTTGATGCCAATTTGATCTGGTTCAGGCGAAATGAAGAGCCGGACTCTGTTGGGTGAGACGATCAATGATACAGCGACTCAGATATGAAGGAATTACCCCATTCAGCATTAGCGGACCGCCATGGCGGGATACTTATTCAGCAGGGCACTAAGAGCAATACGAAGGTGAAGCTCTTTTGTTCCAAGGATCCGGATCTCTGGCCGTTCTTAAGCTATCACACGCCTTCTAACGGGAGCCGCTGACGAAAACTTGTGAGACTAGTTTAGACCAATTCACTTTTCCGTTCCCTATCTAGAAGGTTCATGTGTTTTCGCTGAACTCTTGGCTCCAGATCGTTTCGATTCGACCAGCCAGAGCTTCTCGCATTTCATCTCTTCCCTGATCGTTGTTGAGATACTTCAAGTACCGATGATGCTTCACATCGAACGGTATGTCTGAGTCCTGCTGTGTAATCATGATGACTGGTTTTCCTATAGTCTGAGCGATCCCCATCTCGTAAAGCACGTTTGGGTTTCGATCCGTCAGATCGCAAATGACCATCGCTGAGCGGCAAATCAACGAGAAGATCTCATCGATAATGGCAGTCTCTTCCCAGATGTCGTCTGCCCGAACACAGTTCAACTCGACGTTCTCGCAAGCTTCCCGTATGGCTTCGATAACGGAATTGAACTTCGCATGGAAAGGCATCATTACCGAGACAAGGTTCGGATCAGTTTCGAGATCGATGGCTTCAGGATGAAAGACCCTTGGCTGAAAGACGAACTTAGTCTTTGCAGAAACGGCAGACGCTCCCTTCGACAATGGCACTTCGTTACTAAAACAGAGTGAAGCCACGCCTTCATCATCTAACTGAACTTCCAATCCGTGCTTTGCCAGTACGTCGTTCAGATACTCGACCCCGGCTTGTTGATCTTGGTTGTTCAGGTTTCCTCGGAAATCAGTAAATGTCTCCCGATCCGCTAAAGCTTCAAGCAAGCCGATCAGTGTGTCGTGAAGCTGGTCGTCATCTTCGCTGCATGTATCCAGATTGCTTATCGCTCGGCACGCCAGTTTGTGCTTGGTATCGTTGTTTCGATAGCTGTCATCAATGTCGTGCTCGTGAAGAAACTTTTCTAGCTTGCTGATGCTTCGACTCGGAAACGGCGTATCCTCTCCGACGATTGCCTTCGCAATTTTCCCGCATGTTGCGATACCAAGCCTCATGAGACCCCATCCATCGATTTTGCGACCATTCTTGACCAACCTGTACCACTACAATACAGTAAATGGGGCGTCCCGGCAATCGAGACACAAGGCGAAGTATGATGCAGTTTGGCGAACGAGTCAGAGAGCTCCGAAAGCAGCGTGGGCTGACCCAACAGAAGCTCGCCGTGCTGTTGGAAGTGAGTCTTTCGTACATCAGCAAAGTCGAGAACGAAAGGCTCAATGCTGGCGACTACCCATCTGAAGCATTCGTGCTGAAGTTGGCGAAGGCTTTGGATGCCGACGAGGATGAGTTGCTTCTCCTGACGGATCGAGTGCCAGAAGTAATTCGGAAGCGGATACAAGAACAGCCAAGGGCATTTCGAATCGTTGCCTCTCTCGATGATGCGTCTTTGGAGCGAATGATTGAGTTCGTCGAGTCCGGTAAACATTCAAAGTGAATGCTCGTATAGATAGGTTGTAATATGAGAATCTCCGCCGTCCTTCTTCGCTGGTACAAGTCGTTCAACCTCAATTATGTTGGCTACCCGGATAGGAAGTCGGGAGTGGCTTCACGACCTTGGAACCAGTTGGCACGCAACACTGATTCTGAAGACGACTATCCCTTTATTGAGATACCTCTAACCGACGACATCACCACAATTGTCGGTGCCAACGAAAGCGGGAAGTCTCACCTGCTCAGTGCAATCAGCAAGGTCATCACCGGCAAAGGGATACCAGATGGTTTCGGTGACGGAAGCGAATTCTCCCGGACTGATCTCTGCCACTACACTTCGCCGAGAAGCAAAACTGCATCCGATTGGCCCAACATCGGATTGCAATTTGGGCATCTTTCAATGTCAGAAATGAAGGCGATCGGAGAGGCGGCAGGTAATGAAACGATTGCGAAGCAGAAGCCAACAACAGATACACGATTGACGTTGGTGATTGCTCCACGCCCAGACGAGAGCGTGTGGGCGTATCTCTATCTGGGTGACAATCAGATCAAGCTCGACGAAGGTCAGCTACAGAAGGTGCGGAAGTGTCTTCCGAAGGTCGAGTTTATTCGATCTGAGACTGCGTTTTCAGACCAAATTCCAATCAGATCATTGCTTGCTGCCTACGAGGGCGATGCCAACGAGAAGAACGAATACTTTGACTTCGTTGCTGCCCAACGTGCAGCAGCATTCCTAAATTCGTTGTCGCTAAAGAAGGGACAAGCCGTCGAAGCTTCTGCGATCACTCAACTACTTGAAGAAAAAGAATCACTTCAAGCATCTCGCATTCATTCGGATAGCTATGAGTTGGAGCTGCTCCTGTTCGAGAAGGTGCTCGGCATACCTTTTGAAACAATTCGTTTCATGAGCGAGCTACGCATGTCAGATCGGACCCATGCTGATGGTCTTGTTGAACGGTGGAATCGAGAGATCGAGGAGCGGCTGAATCTCTCTCACTACTGGACTCAAGATGATTCGTTCGCACTTCGGCTAAATTACAAGCAAGGAATGATTTACTTTGAGATTACTGACAAGACAGGAGCGACATACAGCTTCAGAGAGCGGAGTTCAGGTCTCCGATATTTCCTGAGCTACTACATCCAAGCAAAGGCATTGGAGGCTACATCCCGTGATGGGAACGTCATTGTCTTAATGGATGAGCCAGATTCATTCCTATCCATTATTGGTCAGAAAAACCTTCTCGCAGTCTTTGAGTCTTTGGTGAAACCAGAGTCGTCTGGACAGCGTTGCCAGCTAGTCTACACATCCCACTCCCCCTTTCTGATCAATCGGAACTTCCCACGGCGGCTTCGATTGGTGAGAAAAGGAGATGCTGAGGAAGGTACTCAATTGAGCGACCAGTCAATGCTCCGGCGATATGAGCCAGTGAGGTCGGCTCTGGGAATCGACTGTGCCCAAACCTTGTTTATGGGAGCAACCAACGTATTGGTCGAAGGTCCTACAGATCAATACATCCTTTCCGAGCTTATTCGACATTTCGCTCGTCCAGAAAATATTGGCGAGCTACTTGATCTGAATTCTGTTGTGATGGTGTCAGCCGAGAGTGCTCCCAGCGTTGAAAAAGTGTTGAGTGCATCGCAATGGGGAGATGAAGCGGTGCCTGCTACGGTTGTTCTCTTGGATTCGGATGAAGCTGGTGAGACAGTACAGAAGAGGATTACGGGTAAGGCCCGTAAATCAAAGAAACTAATTGATGAACAATTTGTGTTACGCATCGGTTCGATCCTGACGACTGAGAGGGCAATCGTCACCACAGAGGATATCATTCCAGCCAGCCTATTTCGAAAAGCGGTAAGCAAGTACCTCGAACATTGGTGGTCTGACGCAGATCAAACGTCGGTTGCTCAGATCGAGGAGGGCATGGAAAAGGACTCGTTTTTGGCAGAAGGTATCGTCGAAGGAACGAACGCCCTTTTCCAAGCTAATCTGTTCAAAACTAAGCGGAGTTACGACAAGTACGGCGTTCTCGAAGAAGTCGTGCGTCTAGTGGCAGATGACCAACTGGAAGCTGATGAAGAGAAAGAGCTAAAGGCAAACGTATTTGCCATCTGTGAACAATTACGGCGAGCAATTTCAGCGAGCCAACAGGCAGCACGGCGGGAAACAGGAAAACAGGCGGTTCGTCGTTTGGTGGATGACTTCTTCATTCAGTTCAAGCAGGCGTGCGGCGTCTTCGACCTGATCTTGCTTTTGGAACGTATCCAGCGAGATCTCCAATTACTTGGAGAAGACGGTGAGCGTTTAGACAACACTATTCGCAAGCTCATTTCAGAACTTCGACGTGCTCGCTCATCCGATCAGCAAAAGTTGGTAGGCGACAAATGGAACGCTTGGTCAAAAGTACTTCGTGAGATACGAAACAATCCGTTAATGGTTGATGTACGGATTGATGAGGGCACACCGATACTCATCCAGTCAGACAATACCGAATCAATAGTTACGACCAGCGAAAATAGTAACGGCGTAGAAGTACCGCAGCAGAAAGTAGAACCACTGGTTCAAGAGTAAACTCCTATCGTGAAAGATACGGAAGTAGAGGACGTAGCTTGAATCATGGATGAAAACGAAGAATCGTATGATGCTTACCTTGCCGAGTTTCAGCCTGCTCGTTTCCCCTCCGATATTGGTCTGCCATCTGGCAACGAGCAACAACTGAAGGATGCCGCTGCAGCTGTGCGGCAAGAGTTTCGAGACAGTTCTCGCTGGAAGCGGTTGAACTGCAAGAAGGTCAGTGTGTTCGCCGAACGGGATCGAGGCACGGTCTACGTTGTCCACATCGGCAAGACCGTCGAGTTTGACTGGACGTGGGAAGGTGCCAAAGCCTTCTGTCCAAAATCTCTTGATGATGACCCGGCCTATTCCGATCACTTCTACGAAGAGGCCGAATTCGAAGATGAGATTGTCTGGTCGGGCGAGATTGTCGAAGTCGATGAACAAAACGGTTGTTTGTTCGTCGCTCTCGACGATCTTGAAGCAATCCCCACGGTAGGTCCTTTCTTCGTACGACCTTTTGAGTTCTTGTCAGTTCTCGATGCCGTGTACAACGGCAATGAGTTCGAGACGATTCGAGAGCAACTCCCCGAAAGGCTCAACGCTACCGAGGGCGGTATTCATCCCGCAGTGTCTGTGCCGTCTAGGATTGGCTTGCCGCATCTCCATGACTGGTGGCAACATTCGTGGAGCGTGCTGTGGGGACCGCCGGGCACTGGTAAGACTTGGACGACTGGTCAGCAGATCGCTAGTGTGCTCAGTGATCCGAGGGAACGCATCCTTGTCGTTTCGACGACGAACAAAGCGACGGATGCGGTTGCGTTGTCGTTAGGCGAGGCGGCAAAAGAGAAATGCGTCGATGACTTGGAAAGCGAATTATTGCTGCGAATTGGCAAGGGTGCTTCATACCAGTCCTTCGTTGCTCGTCAACTCGATTCGATGCTGGCAGGAACGGAGTCAGAAGTCCTTTCAAAGATCGACGGGTTAGCACAACAACTTCCTTTATTTGATTCGTGGGAAGAGAAAGCCCTCACACGCAAGCAGATTGGCGAATTAAGAACGACTGGCAACGACCAAAGCCAGCGAGTCTTTGTCGATCCTGTCAAGCGAGTTGTCGTCGCCACTGCATTCAAGGCGATGAGCAACTTAAATGACGAAACCATTCGAAAGATGATCGAGAATGGCGATGCTCCCTTCACTACCATTTTCATTGATGAAGCGGGATTGATTTCAAGGACCGCTGTTGCCGCCCTGTCTTTGCTTGCCGCTCGTCGAGTTGTCCTTGTCGGCGACTCCAAACAGCTTGCCCCCATCAGCCGCATTTCACGGGTGCTTCCTACACGACAGCAAACTTGGCTCGCCAGTAGTGGCCTGAGCCACTTGGAGGAGACGAGTGATGTTCCCGCTGCGGTCCATCTGCTTTCCGAACAACGTCGCATGCACCCCGACGTGTGCAAAGTTGTTTCTTCGTACCAGTACAACGGAGTGTTGAAGACGGCAGCGGAACGAACCAGTCAGGTGTCAACGCTCTCACCATTCCTAGCGGACGTATCGAGAACAATTTGGTATGTATTGGACGAGGAAGACTGTGACCTCGCCGCTATTCGGGCCAGCCGTGGACCGGGCAACAAAAGCTGGGTTCGGCGAATTACTCAATCTATCTTACAGAAACTCTTCAGCAATCCCGACATTCGTCAGGCAAATGGGTTGTTCATCTCCCCCTTCAAGGCACAAGCCAATGCGGTCGGCGAATGGCTGGGGGAATGGGGAATGAATTCCTGGGAAGCCTCGACAGTCCACAGCCAGCAAGGTTCGGAAGCCGACATCGTAGTATTCGATACGGTCAATGCCGGAAACCATACGTGGGGCATCGTCGAATGGAAGCGACTCGTGAATGTCGCCCTGAGCCGAGCACGGGAAGCTGCCATCGTCATCGCCAGTCGAAGCGAAATGGACGAGCCTTATCTCCGTCCGCTCAAGCGTCATCTGAAGTCGCTAGTCTTAGTAAAGGCTGGAGCTGAGTACAAGTGGAGTGAGAAGGGGCAGAATGACTCCACAGCTGACAAGAGTGATTCTGAGGATCGCCCAAGCTCTCGCATGGGTGATCAGTTTGCCGTACGCAAGGGAATGAAGCCACTGTTCTCACAGGAGCAGCAACGCCTAACCAATCTGGAACTTGATGGAAAACCTCGACTGGTTCGTGGTGTCGCTGGTAGTGGCAAGTCGCTGGTCCTGTGTAACTGGCTGGCGAAAACAGCAAAGCGACTTCGTGGAAGGAAGGATGCTCGTATTTGGGCCGTCTATGCCAATCGAAGTCTCCACAAACTGCTGTGTGACTCGATTGAGTCAGCATGGGAAGGCGTCAGCGATGGCGACCTGCTGGATCGATCTGACTTCCCTTGGGAAAGCGTCGAACTGCTTCACGTGAAGGATGTATTGTCTGGAATGTTGCCGAGCGTCCAAATGACTATGGAACAGTTTGGTTTCGACTACGACCGTGCAGCAGAAGAGTTCTTGAATCGACAAGATGCCCAGAAACTTGTACCTCGGTGTACGGCATTGTTCATCGATGAAGCTCAGGATATGGGTCCATCAACTTTGAGGCTCTTGTTGTCCGTTGTTGAGCAGGCAGACGAAGCAGACGCCAATAGCCGGTCTGCTCACATCTTTTACGACAACGCTCAAAACGTGTATGACACCAAGACCCCAAAGTGGTCCGAGTTCGGTCTCGACATGCGTGGCCGCTCGACCATCATGCGAGAAAGTTTCCGTGGAACTCGACCCATCACGGAACTTGCCGTCAACGTACTCCACCGACTTTCGGGAAGCACCGGCAGACACGATCAGCAGGAATTGATCTCGCTGGGGCTGCTCAAGCATACAAAACGCAATTGCGAAGAATGGTTGGAAGCAAGGTTCAGTCAGATCGACGGACCGAAGCCCATCTTTCGTAGTTTCGACCGACGCAATGATGAGATGGCCGCAATCGCTGGACACTTGCGGCACCTGATCGAAAACGATGGGATTTCTCCGACCGACATCTGCGTCACTTACAATGGCGGGGCGGGACGGATTCTCGAATCACAACTTGCCCCGAAACTGGCCGAGTTCGGAGTGGAGTTGTCTCTTCAGAAGAATCGGTCCTTCGAACGCAAGTCGAATACCCTGCTCGCCACAACACCACACTCCTACAAGGGCTACGAGTCGGAGGTCATCGTCATTCCGTGCGTCGATCACTACGTTGCCCCTGAAGGGAAGCTAGTTGCAAATGGTCTTTACGTTGCCATGACTCGTGCTCGATCACTCTTGGCGATGTACGGCATCAACAACGGTTCGGACGCAAGCCGAAAGATCAGTGAGGCAATTGCTGCGTGCGTGGAGACACAGCGAACAGCACCACGAGTAGATTGCGAGGATGAGGAATGAAGATTCTCTTCCTACATGGCTGGCATAGTGTTGTTGGCGGCGTTAAGCCCACGTATCTGAAAGACGCCGGTCACGAGGTCATCAATCCGGCACTTGATGATGACGACTTCGACATAGCGGTCCGTACTGCTCAAATCGCATGCGATCAGCAGAAGCCCGACGTGATTGTCGGCTCCTCTCGTGGTGGTGCAGTCACCATGAATATCGAGTCCGGCAAGACGCCACTCGTACTGCTTTGTCCCGCATGGAAGAATTGGGGTACCGTCAGAATACTCAAGGCGAATTCGGTCATCCTTCACAGCCGGAAAGATGACGTGATCCCCTTCGCTGATTCAGAGGATCTTGTTGCCAATAGTGGTCTGCCACCGTCTGCATTGCTTGAGGTCGGCAACGATCATCGGTTGGCTGATCCTGAGTCATTGCAGGCCATGTTGCGAGCGGCTGTTGAAGCCTGTATTCCAGAATTAACCGACGATCCCAGCGAGATGCTTCGTCAGAATTGGAGCGGCCTATGCTTTACAGCGGCGAAGCGATGGGTGTGTCCAGTAGAAAATTCAGATTGGAATCTCGTTCATGGATTTGTTTTTAGCGAACGGCTCGGCAAGCGGGTGGCACACGCATGGTGTGAGCATGATGATCGGGTCGTTGACCTGACGTTACCAGTCGGATCGAGGATTCTTGACCGTGAACTCTATTACACGTCCGCCCAAGCAGAGGCAGTCAAGAGGTACACGTCTGAAGAGACCTTGATCTTGGCGATCAGGAATCAACACGATGGACCTTGGGAGGCATTCGGCGAAGGTTAGAACATGATATACGAAGAGCAATTTGAACGCATTCGTCGTTGGTTCAGCCGGATTTATCCGCTGATGTACGAGACAACTACTCGTTTTGACCGAGACGCCGAGTGCTACGCTGACGACTTCCATGCTTTCTTCGTCGAGTGTCACTCGATGGCCGAGTGGCTCAGGAACGACCCAACATTTGAACGTGCTAGCAAAGTAAGCAAATTCATCAGAGAGACACCGAGTCTCCAATTCTGCTCAGATCTCGCCAATGGTAAGAAACACTTGCAACTGATCGACGGCAAGCGTTGGATCAAGAAGGAACATGTTGACGGACTCCTCTTCCAATTTGCCGTATACAATGGCGGCAAAGCAACTGTTGATACTGGCGAAGGTCCGCTTGGTGCAGCAAAAGCGAATCAGGTGCGAGATAGGTGGTTAGAGTGCGGTGTTCACCAAGACGAAATAACAATAGCCGTCTTTGCAGACGTTATCGTAGACGACTCGCCAACCGGCAGTCCATTTGACGGTGCTGTTGACCTTGCGGGAGACGCCTTTGACGCTTGGTGTAGATTCTTGGGAATTGAAACTGATGGAAGCTCAAAATCAGATCAAACTTGACATCGATGCTTGGCTTGTCGTCTCTCCGATTGTCACACCGCTTCATCCTGAGGCTAACTTCATAAGTGCGTTGAAGTGCCTAACGGAAATCGCTACACGGCTTCCCGGTTTCAAATTGATGCACAGCCAAACCCGGTTAATTCTATCCAGCAAAGTGGCATTGAAACTGGATGGAGTACCTGTCGCACTCTCCGTACCCACTTGTCCAGAATGCGAAATTGAAATGGAGTTGCGGCGATCAAAATTCGGAGCCTTTTTTGGTTGCCCGAACTACCCAGGTTGCAATGAAAAGGTGAAACTTGCAGACCAACTCGTCCTGAAATCGATGGCAAGTCTTCAATCGAAGGGGATGGTGTAGCACCGCCTCATTCATCGGAACTAGCTCGGTTTCTTGTACCGACGCTGTCGCAATAGGTAGAAAGTACGTTCTTACGTCTCCTTGGACCATGGTTATTAGCCATCGACAACCTCAACCACTCAGGAGACGAGCGATGGCAACGTCCACCAAGCAGATTCAAGAAGAGATTACGAAGAAGATTATTGAGTCCCTCAAGGAAGGCACGATCCCCTGGCGAAAGCCTTGGAGTACCTCGCCCAACATTGGTACCCCGACCAACCTTGTCAGCGGCAAAGCGTATCGGGGAATCAATCCGTTGTTGCTTGCCCTTCATCAAGACCAACACGGTTTCTCGTCAAAATGGTATGCCACCTTCAATCAGTGGCGTGACCTTGGAGCACGGGTCGAAAAAAGACCAGATCACGTGAAACCGGGTGAGTGGGGAGCGGGAATTATCTTCTATGCTCCTATCACGAAGACCAAGGAGGACCCGACAACTGGCGAAGAGATAGAAGTCCAATTTGCGATGCTCAAGCAGTATACGGTGTTTTCTGCGGAGCAGGTCGAGTTGCCAAGCAATCTGCGGCATCTCGTCGATGTCGATCCGGAAACGAAGAACGATGAATTCGTCGATTTTGCTACGGCAGAAGTTGCCATCGCAGCAACCGAAGCCAATATCAAATTCGGTGGAGACAAATGCTTCTACTCACTATCGACGGACCATATCCAAATGGTCAAAAAGGAGCGGTTTGAAAAGGAGAAAGAATATTACTCGACTCTGCTACACGAACTATCGCATTGGTCGGAGAAGCGATGCGAATGGACAGGTAGCTACGCCGAAGGCGAGCTCCGTGCGGAAATTTCAGCGGCATTCATGTGCAGTGAGCTTCAGATACCGCAGAGCGACGATCTGACAAATACTCAGGCTTACCTGCAATCGTGGTTGAAGAGTCTAGAGAACGATCCACGGTTCATTTTCAAAGCATCTTCTGCCGCATCAAAAGCCTCAGACTACGTGTTGAGCTTTAGCAGAAAAGAAGAACCAGTCTCCGTCTGATTGATTAAAGAGCCAGCGATTTCGGTCGCTGGCTCTTTTCGTTTCTACACCAACCCATGCCGGACCAAACTCTGTTCACCGTAGCGGAAACCCAACCCAAACGGAGAACGAATAATGGCGACGGCAACGCATCTTGGCGACATGACCATTGAGGAAGCTGCGAAGGAAGCTACCGGCAACTGGCGGACCTTTGAGTGTTTTGTGTGGTGGCGTAAGGACGACCTTGAATCCCCCAATGAGTGGATGATCCACTACACACACCATCGAGATAGCGGACTACTAGATCAATCTAACGCAAAGCAGATCAGGGAGATGTTAGCACCATTCACTGCGGCTGATGATCCCGACGTGGTGGAAGAATCCCACAGTCATTGGGCAGTCGGCCACATTGACGGATTCAGCTTGCGAGTCTTCAAGGACGGCCAAATCACCGAAGCTTTTCGGACCTTTCACAAATTGATGGAGTCACTGGCGACATACCCGATCCTCGATGAGGAAGACTTCAGCAAACGGGAATACGAAGCAACTGTCGAAAACATCGTCGATGCCGCTTGGCGGCTGCATGACGAATACGACCTTCCAGCTGAATGGCAGTACGAAGTTTACGGCTGGTTGTCAGACCACAAGTGCAGCGAACTCGAAAGCACCGGCGACCAAGGAGGGTATCCGTCTGAGGAATCATTGCGTAGGGCTATGGATTCACTCTTCCAACGAGTCGATGGCGAGTAAGCGGACCAACGGCGAAGGGCATCGATCAACTTCGGGCGGTGCCTGAAACATAAAGAGAGAATCACATGTCAGAACGAACGCTCAAGAAAGCGATCCGAGACAATCGGCGGAACTACAAGTACGAACGACTGCTCCGACGACTTCGGCTTCGGATCTTTGATTATGAAGATGCTGGAAGTCTAGACAAGGCTCAGCGGGTCATCGGCAAGTGCAAGAAGATTTGTGGACCACGTTGGAACAAGAGGGCTAAGCGACGTGAAGACGAAGCTCTTCACAAGATATGGAACAGATAAGGACTTGACAAAACCGACAGGGACCGGACCAATGGGTCCCCGAAACAGGAGACGAAAGAGTGTCAGAACCAGTTGTAAATAGTCTCGATCACGTCGTCGGGCAAACGAGAGCCGTGGCCGTTCTGAAAACGGCACTCGATGCCTAGTGGCATGATCGTTCCAAGAGTGGAGGCAAGGAGGCCTTCCCTCACTTATTGATGTGTGGACCAGGAGGAACTGGCAAGACGCTATTGACCGAATTGATTGCCAAGGAGCTTTGCACCGAATGCCACGTTGAGTTGGCTCAGAACATTGGCAACATCGGACAAATGCAGGGCCTGCTCATGATGCTCGAAGCAGAGCATATCCTACTGATCGACGAGATTCATGAACTGAGCGAAACGGTGCAGGTATCGCTTTATCGAGCTATCGAAGAGCGAAAGCTCTTCCTTGGCGGGAACAGGAAACCGGTGACACTTCCTCCGTTCACCCTGATTGGGGCGACAACTGACGAATACTTGCTCACGACCAGCATGAGGGACCGCTTCAAAATCCTGCTTCGACTGGAGCACTACTCCGATGATGAAATGATGTTGCTCGTGTCGCAACGTGCGGTGCGACTTGGGTGGGAAGTAGACCTTAGATCCGTACAGGAAATAGCGTATCGAAGTCGTGGAATTCCTCGACTGGCCGTCCGGCTCTTGGATAGTGCGAAGCGAGTGGCGTCGTCGAAGTCATCAGACCAGATTGATCCAGAGCATGTTGAAGAAATGCTGGCAATTGAGGGTTTCGACTCGCTTGGTTTTGATCCAACTGAACAGAAGTATCTTCAGCTCCTTAAGCAGCACCAGGGACCAGTACGACTCAACGTTCTCGCCACGCATCTTGGTCTTCCAAAGCAGACCATTGAGATGTTCGAGCGTGACTTCATCCGCCTCGGACTAATCACCAAAGGGGACAAGGGACGAGCATTAACGCCGATGGGAATTGAACACTTAAACGGGCCAACTACCTGATTGTTTTGTGCCGGATCAGTCCGGTTTCTGTGAGGAGATCATTTCATGAATGTAGGGACCATGACCGACAACCAACCGAAAGCTGCCATCACCGTGAGCAGAATGTGTTCGCTTCTGGAGATGAGCCGAAGCCAATTCTATTGGCACGTCAAAAAGGGGACGTTTCATGCTCCGCTCAAACTGAGCAACGGACGCCCTTACTACAATGCCAGCCAAGTTGAAGACAACCTCAAGGCACGAGAACTCGGAATTGGTGTTAATGGCGAGTACGTGCTGTTCTACCAACGGGACACCGACACGCCACAGGTAACTAAACCAACGAAGTCGAAACCGACGCCCAAGCAAGACCACACCGACTTGCTGGATGGTCTCTCGGCACTTGGACTTTCTGGCTTGACAAGCTCGGTCATCGCCAGTGCCGTTGACCAGTGCTATCCGAATGGGACAAGCGGTGAGGACGAAAACGACATTCTCCGAACTGTTTTCCGACACTTGAAGCGTGCGGGTGTTGGTTGAATGTTATTTCGATTGTGGCTTGGGTCTGTTGGGAGACTGCCAAACTCCGTTTGGACCATGCTTGAAGAGTGTCAGAGATTGAACGAAGTGCGTTCGATCTCCGTTAGATGTGTGTTTGAAAGCTGTTCGATTGTTGCAAGAAAGGCGTGCTAAAGATGACAGAAAGCCGATCCGAAAACTGTTCGGAATTACGCAAGATAAGTCCCGTTATCTTGCGTTCGCCCGAATTCAGCAGCGAACCCATTAATCCGCCACCCCAACAGGCGGACAGTGACGAACAACTCATCGAGATCTGGTTGCACGGTCGTCCGAGGAATACTCAGCAAGCTTACCGCCGTGAAGTGCAAAGGTTCCTCGACTCCGTGAACAAGCCGCTTTGCTCCATCAAGTTGCTCGACATCCAAGATTTCACAGACAACATCCCTCCGTGTTTGAAGGAATCATCTGTCAAACGAGCGTTGTCAGCAATCAAAAGTCTTTTCGCCTTTGGATACCGACTTGGGTACCTTTCGTTCGACATTGGCCGTGCAATGAAGTTGCCAAAATTCCGTGACCAATTAGCAGACCGAATTCTCAGTGAGACGGATGTACTGCGGATCATCAGTCTCGAACCGCAGCCTCGAAACCGGGCATTACTCCTGACGCTCTACGCTGGTGGGTTCCGAGTCTCGGAAGTCTGCTCACTCAAGTGACGTCATTTACAGGAGCGAGACTCCGCAGGCCAGATCACAGTCTTTGGCAAGGGCGGAAAGAGTCGGACCGTGTTGATGCCCCAATCGGCCTGGGAAGCTCTGATGAAGTTGAGAGACAGTGACGCACTAGAGGCACCGGTATTCCGCAGTCGTAAGAAAGGGAACTTGGACGAGTCGGCGGTGTGGCGAATCGTCAAGAAGGCATCACAACGAGCTGGTATTGATAAGGACGTTTCTTGCCATTGGTTTCGCCATGCCCATGCGTCACACGCCCTGGATAGAGGTTGTCCAATTCACTTGGTGCAGGCCACTTTGGGGCATTCTTCTATTTCAACGACTGGGCGTTACCTTCATGCTCGCCCTAGCGAGTCGAGTGGAGAATATTTGGGAACTACGAATCTTGGATAGCCCCACTTTTAGAATTGTCAAAGAAGTGTTATTTCAATATCGCTTCTAACTCAAGCGTGTCACTGGACAACTTTGTATTCATTACGCCAAAAAGTGACACTGTTGCGAACAATGAAGTCTTTAGTTTAATCGTTTTCCTTCTGCGTGGTGACAAAACAACTTGGACTACAGTCTGCTCTCCGAACATAGGCGTCCCGCCAAAAGGACGCTCGAAAATCCATAGGCTTTCGTTGTCTCCACCACCGACCGCCTGAACTGTCCGACTAATCAAGCTAAAAGAAACCCGCCCTACGAGGGATACTTCTGGAGAAAACGTTAGTCGCCCTCCTGCAGTTAGTTCCTCAAATTCCAAGAGATCATTTAGTGCACTTTCTGGTACAGCGAGCCGACCATCTACCGCAATGTCTGCCTCAATACCCGCTCCAAGCTTCAGGTGAGTTACAAACTCGCTCTTGGGTAAAACGTTTAATACTGTAAACCGAGGCGAGGTTGGAAGCGACACATGAATGCCAACCTGCTCGACGTGCTTATACCCACCCATTTTCACAACACTAAAGGTATGTTCGATAAGCCAAATGTCGTAGGCATCGAACACGCCAAAGTTGTCAGGTATCGTCTTGCTTGACTTGGCCAGCAACGATCTAAAATTGTAGGCTACTGGTCGCCGATGTATTCTAAATCGAATGTCCTCAAGTGGAAGATCACCGCCATCCTCTGAGCCAAACTTCCGAGCACTAGGAGCAACAAGCAAATTCTCGTCGAATGCCTCTCTAGCAGAGAGTGAAATATCAAGAAATTCTTCGTCCATTACTACCCCATCAATACTGGCTGCCAGTTGTCAAAACTGTTCATGGAAACTTGATTCACTGACTTCCTTATCTTTTTGATTTCCACTTTCTGAACTTCTGTCTCATTTGGATCCGTCAACGCCTCTTCAACCGCCTTATCAAGAAGTTGCTTCACTTTGAGGGACTCTGTCTTGTTGTCTTTGAGGATTGTTGCAAGGCTTACAAGCACACTCTCAACAGCAGAGGGGCTAATTGTATCTTTAATGAAGACAATAGCTTTTGGTGCATTCTCGTGCCGCAAAAGCGTACTGTTCATGGTTTCATCACTAGTTTCGTAGCAAGAGTAAACAACCAAGACCTTATCTTTAATCAAACCAGTTTCAACAATCGTGGACATGTACTCTCGAAACTTCTCATCTTTATGGCCTGTAATTGCGATTAGATTTGGTGCAAGAAACGCATTTCGTCGTCCAAGGTTTTGTATATTCATGTCCCGGAACACGGCCACGCCACACTCAGACACCACTTCCTCAATATTATCGATGATTCCAAAATCTCTCACGGGAAATGACGCCTTATCGGAAATAAGTGCTAGATCTTCAGGCCCTCGGACGGTTGGGGCTGACTGTACTCGACTTTTTACGAGCGGGCGAAAATCATCAAGATAGCAATTTCTTTTATTTCCCAAGGCAGTATCAAGTCGAATGACACACTCCGCAATTGAATATTGTGCCCGATATGGCTTACCATTTGCCTCGATGTAGTCAGTGCCTTGAGACAGCTTAAGAGGATCACGCCACATCACAATATTTGCTGTCGGTGGTAGGAGATCGACTTCCCGCCGGATCGATTCTGGCAATTCACCACCCTCCATGAATTTATTAAATTCATCTAGGGGCAATTCAATAGCCTTCTTCCCTAGTTGTATTCGTACTCCGTCTTCACCAAATCTTGGAATGTCAATCCTCGTTAGCACGAAGTTGCCATCGGAGTTCTTCGCCGTAATTCTATTTAACGTGGCAGAAAACTCGTCTATTGCCTTCCGTCCTTCGGCGATTCTTTCGACCTTGCCCTTCCGTACTAGTCGTAGTTCTATTATCGGATTCATTCTAGGATATTCGACTTGGCCTAGGACAAATGTATCATCGCCATCTCGGACAAAAGTCTTGACACCACTCCTTTTTTCGGATCCGAGAATGTATTCTTCTGCAAACTTACCACTGATAGAGGCATGTAATGCAGAGTTGTCCAACCAAATCCTTCGTTGATTTTCTGAGTGGCTACTGTCGCTACTTGAAGGCGGAACGTCTAGCACGACATCGGAGAGTTTTTTATGGGTTTCTGAGAAAACAGCGGCGGACTTAACATTGATCTCAAGGTTCTGGTCTGATTGATTGACAAATCGAACGTGCTCTCCATCCCCCTCTGCAATGTCCTCAATTATCCATTTTCTCAAAAGCTTAAGCGTGCCAGTGCTTTCTTCTTTGTGAGCTGAGATGTACTTCTGCAATGCTTCTGGTGCGTCTGTGAATTGCTTGGACTTTAGATCTTTATACAAGTCACTCCATTTGTTCCCGAGAGATAATTCCCTAAGTGTAAAATGAACGGTGAAACTTGCAGTCCCGTCGTCAAGCACTTTCTCAACCGTTTTATCGGCATTCTTTGACGTAGCTTCGATTCTTAGCAGGTTCGATTCAAGTGCTTCTGCAATGGTGAATGTTTTTCCAGCGTTGTCTCTAACAACGATCTGTGACGGAGCAGTTAACACATTTCCTAGAGATGTTTTTGGCTTAGGGGCTGGGACGCCAAAGTCCATGCAGTACCCTCTCACGCTCTTAGAGCCGTTAGGTTTCAGGCTGAAAGAACCTGCGGGAATTCCTAGCCTTTGACTTTGGCCGAGTACAGGAAGTGGACAGAGAAGTGTAAATGCAATGAGAAGAATGAAGATACTTCTTGTCATAGGACCATCCTAAAAAAATTAGGGACTGCAAGATTCTTTCTCCTGCACCCACTACCGTGAAACGATTGCAACGTACTTATTTTGCCGTTGAGGAAAGAAGTGCGGACAAAGCGTTTAAGCGAGTTTTACCCTCTCCGTGATCAATGTACTGACTAGCTATTCGCATCAATGCGTTGACATTGGTATGCGATGCGTTGTCCATGTCGTCATAAGCGTCTTCGAGCCTTGTCTGGAATCGGAAGTATTTATCGGGGTCAATTAGTTGCGAAGAAATGTAATCAACGGAGTCTGCAGATCCATCGAAGAGCACGTCAACGACGGGCAAAGCCCACTCGGCTGCTCCCCATTCCTGCGACTCGCCAATGGAAATTGATCGGGTCGATTCGCCAGTTCCAAAACTCGCAACTACAAAGTCATTGAGTTCACAGGGATCGGGGTTGTTTCGAGGGCTATTCAGTTTCATGCCTTCTGCGATTGCACAAGCTGTCGGATTGTTGGCAACAACGCCGCCATCGATAAGCGGTATATCGATCCCATTCACCTGAAGAACGTGTGAGGGAAAGTAGCTAGGAGCTGCAGCCGACGCTTTGCACAATTCCCAAACTCGAAGGCTGTGGTATTCAGGGCGATCATTTTTGAAAACTACAGCCTCTCTTCCGAGGACATCGTATGTAGTGATCAGCGTAGGCTTAATCTTCAGACTTCCGAAAACGGTAGTTCGAAAAATGTCTTTTAGAACTTTTTCTAAGCCTTTCCCATCGTATTTCGGAGCACTGGTTCCATCTGAAAATAGGCGAGTAGCTCGGCTCCAAAGCTGCGAGGGAAGCGAAGGAAATACTTCACGTCCTCGTTCAACGTATAGTTCGACAATACGGTCAACGTCGATCCCCTTAGAAATCCCACAAGCAAGAATCGCCCCGGTAGAAGTTCCGGCAATCAAGTCGAAATAGGTATGCAGTGGCTTCTCTAGTTTCTGCTGAAGTCGTTTTAACCATAGAGCCGTAATAAGTCCTCGAATTCCACCGCCATCGAGCGAAAGAATTCGATATTGCTGTCCTGCCATCGATATACTCCAGGTGCGTGTCAATTCTTCTATGGACGAAAGGCGATAGCGACTAGTCGAGGTAGCACAGACTTTGCTACTCTTGTTCGTCTGCCATCTTTTTGAGTTGCTTAATGTTCTGTACGCTCAGATCCGGATAGGCACTATAAAACGGTTGGACGGCACCGAGATCGTGAGCTTTGACGAATTCTAAGAACTCGCCAATGTTGTCTTGTACACTGACATTGCCTGCCTCGTCCTTCATGCTGTCGGCATCTTCAACGTGTGCCAGAATCAGATTAAACACGTCGCCGATTTTTTCAGAGAATCGCACAATGTAAGACTCAAAGTCCCCGTCGTAAGTAGTGATTACCATGACCTGACGAGACTTATTCAGAAAGACAAACCTTGCGAAGTGAACGTTTCCAATCTCATCCAGGGCTTTGTTGATTGGGTTGTCATCTCGCCCGAGCAAACCCTCAACTTTTGTTTTCAGCTGGTTAAAAGCCTCGTCGGTTGGGCATGTCATCACCAGGGTCAGTGCATTTGCGACCATTTCATTTTCCTCAGGTGCGAGATTAGTTTCTGAATCAGAGAGATAGTGTTCGTTAATGAAATGAGCTGACTCTGCCGCTTCGTTGGCCGTTCTCATCGTGACAGTAGGTTCCATTTTTCCGAAGCTTTTGAAGCCCCAGCCAAAGTTTCTTACGTTCCACACATCTTTTGGAAGAACATCTGGATTTACAGCAGATATTCCTTCCGGGAGCTTAAAGGCAAACTCTGAAAACGCCCCATCTAGCTTGGTATGACGAAGAGCACTTTCCGAGTGACAACTCACACAGTCCGTTGTGAAGAAATGAGACAGCTCTGGATTAGCAACTATGTCAGCAATGTGCTTGACCTTAACTGTCGAAAGCATGGAATCCGTTGAATCCGAAAAAAGTTTTCGCTCAGTGTTTCCAGGCTGAAAGAGATGACTAGTCGATACGCCTACGAGCGGGCCAAACTGATGATTGCGAGGTATTGGAAACACCGTATTGTCGGTGACGAAGCTGAGAGCCTGACCTGCTGAAGGATTCAGGGAAGGATGAACCGATACCAATTCAAATTCACCCGACTGAGCATTCTTACTAGTGGCAAAGAAAACCCACGGCTCTGCTCCTGATTCAATGCCCATGAAAGCAACGGCGTTCAAGCGACTCGATGCGAGGTGCGATTTTAGAAACTCTCTCAGCATTTCTGTCAGATGAATGGAGTCTGTCTCGAAGCCAGGATGAATTCCCAGCTTGGCTCCGCTTGTTTCAACATTCGCTGACTTGAGCTTTTCTTTTATCTCAACTAAGTTATCGACGATCTTTCGAAATTGAATTTCGTCAGCCTCAAATGGACGTTCTGTGTTACGCACATAAGAGAATACGAAGTGGATCGTGAAGTCATGTGCCTTTGAAGCCTGTCCTGAGGTAAGCACAGGTTGAGCGATTAGTCGTATCTGGGCAGTCGATCCAAAATTATCGTCAACTCGGATTTTGCTGCTACAGCCAGGAGCGGAAGGATCGATACGTATCCCGGCGATTTTCCAGTTGCCAATATCCTTCAACTTGTCGTCCAGGAAATCGATCCCCACCTTTTGACCTTCGTCATCGAGTTCGAGATCCTCGGCTAGTTCTATCAGTCTCTCAAACAACGCCTGAGAGCAAATACCATTTCCGTCTTGAGTAAGATTCTCATTAATTGCGATTAGTTGATTCGCATCATCTGCTGTTTCTGGGAGAGGCCAAAGAAAGGAAACATCGCAAACGTCTAGTTGGACTGACTCATCAGCACGCAAAACTGATGAGCAGCAGAACAACATGAGCAGAGTAAGCAAGCCAGAATGTTTCATTGTTAGGTACCTAGATTTTCAGGTATTACCACTGGGATGAGGGATTGATAACGCAGAAGTATCTGCTGTAGCTGCGTTATCTCTATGAAGGCAAATCGCCGCTTAATCGATCTCTTGAACAGCTTCCCGTAATTCCTTCAGTTGGGCTTCCATCGCTTCAATTCGAGTGAGAATTGCTTGAATTCGATCATCTTCGTTGCCAGCAGGCATCACTGGAGAGTCATCCTCATTCGTAGGAGCAGCGACCATATGTAGGACAGCATCGACTGGACGATGGTCAGGAGTCGTGCTGTTGTCATCGAAGTCGAGTTCCGTTGCGACCTGATCTCCTTCTCGGTCAAGAATTCGGGACTCGCCAGACCACCCAATTGTTTCGTTCGTGTAGAAGAAGAAATCTAGGACAGTGACGAAACTGTCACTATCTTCCGTCTTCACGAGAGATACGGGACGCAGCCACTTAACGAGTCCGCCTTCGATGAGATTGTCGAAGGCCTGATCTCTAACTCCGGAATCTCCATTGAAGACGTGAAAGTCGGCGTTGAAGTCACCGCACATGATCACTGGTAGGCCTTGGGCTATTGCCCACTGCCGAAGTTTCGTCGCTTGCTGATGACGAAGAGCTACATCACCTCGGTTGAGATGGACGACAACGAATTTGAACTCTTGGCCAGTTGCCTTTCCTTTGAAGTGTCCGACAAGCGGTATGCGTTGTCTGGAAATAGAGGCGAGATCATCAAACTCGTCTGTTAACTCTTCGGAATCAAGGAGATCGAGCTTATCGCTGTCATAGACAATCTGGAGCCGGATGTTATTGCCAGTCGTACCTAAAATCGACTTAAACTCACCGCTTTCATCGGCACCAATAGCCTCAGCGTATTTTTCGGCTCTGTTCTCTCGAACTTCAACCAAGCCCCATAGGTGGACGCCATCCTTCTCTTCGAGAGCCTCTTCTATGAAATCGAGCTTAGCTTGTCCGTTTCCTTCTAGATTCCAGCAGACCATACGGATGTCTGCCTGGGCATAACAAATTGAAACGAAAAACAACTGAAACAGAGCTGAAATGCAGATAGCTTTCATAACGTTCCCCGATGCCATGATGGAGCGTGAGTAGCCACGAAGGGTGGGTTGCTTAACCAAGCAAGAGCGTACTGCTAAGTGGGGGGAACTTCAAGCATTTGAATATGTAAATTGAATAAATGTTATGTGTAGAATCTTATGACTCAACTCAACGCAGACTGTTATGGATATAGATGAGATGGCGATGAAATAGACGCCAGCACGCTAGATGGAAATATGGGCCAAATGGAGAGTTTGAGTCGTGGTGTTGTGCGAGCAACAAGTTTGAATATTTGCATGTTTAACGCAAATAGAGCCGCAAATCCGTATGGAGGCTGCCCAAATTAAATCCTAATGGTGAGCATTAATGTGTACTGAATTGGATGCTGCCAATAAGCAATTCTTAAGGTGTGCGGACCTAACATTCGGATTCTTTTAGAGTTGGCGAAGCAACTTGCGGAATTGATCACTGCAGCACCAGTAGAGAGCGAATTGACGGCAATATGTAAATCTGTAACGATTCTGCCGAATTCATAGAATTTGACTGCTCCCAATCAGCGGACATGACGATCCCTCATTCAGGGAAGATACACTCTGAGAGAGGGGAGAAATGCGTAGTGCAATCGCATTAGTCGCTGTTGGATTTCTACTGCTTACACTTGGGTGCCAAGCTACGTCACTGGCGAAGAAGGAAACACATCTTCGTGATCGAGTTAATGACTTGTACGTTGACCAAGCCATGGATGCATTGGTTCGTGCTAAGACGTATCAGCCGTTCGTCATAATGGATTACAGTGATTTTCAGTTTACCGGTACTGACTCAATCGGTGGTGGTGCAGGATTCGGATACGAACATGCCAGCATCATTTCTAGAACGTTCAACCTAAGTGCGGCTGCTGAGCGAAAGGAGTTGATCGGATTCAGCTCGAATCCCGTCGTAGATCGCAACGACATGTATAAGAGCTACATGGAATTTGCACATACGCCTGGATTGCTCAATGTTACGTCCCAACGTCCGGCCAATCCTTACCTGTGTAAAGAGCATTGCGGCACCTACTATTGGATTCCCTGTGAAGCAGCACCTGTGTTCATGACTCTTGTGATGAAAGGGAGTCTGATGCTTGAAACGGTGCCTCAGGTGCCCATCGGAGCATACGAACGTGAGATTCTCCACGTCGAAGAAATGGACCCATCTATCGACCCTGGAGAAGGCATTGTAACGGCATCGATTACTTTTGATGATTTGATTCCGGCAAGTCCTGGCACAATGATTGGTCAGACATCTGGTGGAAAGACGTTCCGTATTCGCATCGATAAGCCATCTGTTGAGTCGCCGAACGACGGCGAATTGATCGGTACTTTTGAGGCCCAATGGAATATAGATATTCAAGGGACCGATGTGGGGCAACTTAAAGGTCAAGTCGTTCGGGTTTATTCCGATCTGTATCCGTTGGAAGAGCCTGAGGAAAGAGAGCCTCTGGATGAGGTGATTGGTGAACTAAAGGGCATTCGTACATTGCAGTTTCTGCAGGGCGGGAGGCTACAATGACAGAAGAGTCTCCAGAATGGGTGAAGTGCAAAGGGTATCGAGTGACAATGTCGGAGCCAGCGAGTACTTCGTCCCCACGCAGATACCGATTTACCGCCTTTAGTACAGGACGGTCAAAAGAATACGTCGCCTCACTATCAAATGCAGCTGACGAACAATTGTTAGCCAAGATTCTTGGTGTGCTTTCAGAAGTATACCCGGCCAAGGAAGTGGAAATATTGGCAGATTCACATCGAGTTGTCTTGGATATACGTCCCCCATCTACGACTGAAGTCGGATCAGAATGAGCGATTGGGCTTTTGTCTATAGGTCCTTGTAATTGTTGAACCTAGACTTGCGTAGAACGATCAAGTTGTGAGCCTATGAATGGCTTGAATCAGATCTAGTCAATAAGCACTTCGATGCTCGCCAAAGACTGCGAGGATCGACAATCGATTTCATTCCAAGCTGTCGTAGGACTCGTCGTAAATCGGCATCGGTTCAACCTCGATATCGATCAGCAGGTCATTGTAAGCCGGAAGGCACCTCCAGATCTTGGACCGGATTCTCCTAAGGGTGTCTTCCGCTTGTTGTTCATCGTAGATCTCTGAAAACGTTTCGGAAACGACATCTCGCAGCATTTTGACGAGCTCATCACCGGGCCATTTTTCTATCAGTCGGTGGAGTGAGCGTTTCCTGCCCTCGTATTGCACTTGCATCTTGAGCTCGTCGTCTTTCACGAAGAAATAGCGAAACACGTGAGCATTGCGTCTCGCCGAAAGTGGTCGAGGAATTGGAGCTAGCTTTAGGTCCTCTAGGATCTGAGGGATTTCAACTAGTGCCTCAACACAAAGGCGACGAATTTCCGTGACGGCCTTTTCTGTTCCATCGATGAATGGGTTCTCTGAGAAAGTGAGGGAGAAAATCCGTCTAAGAGATTCAAGTACCGGGTCAGCAATCGGGCATTCCAACTCGTCTGCGAGAGAGCCTTCGACATCTTCTTCGAGGTCAAGAACACGCTCAGGTCCGATACAGCACAGGATACTTGAATCGACGATCACATATTTCGATCGCTTTCTAGAACGTGCCATCGCTCATTACCTCAATCTCTGAATCCAATTTCATCTCGCCTGTCCGTACAAGCGGTGGACCCGGAATTCGTGTCATCAACGAATTCCACTTTCCAGCATATGAGATGAATCATGAAAGACACATTTTGCAAACGACAGGGACAAATCGAAATTGGCGTCATCGAACACCAAGGACAGGCATTTACCGCTATCGGTGCTACTGTCATTGGACGACACATCACAGCCTATACGAACGCAACTTGCCACGGCATCACGCTGACGAGTTGGTGCGGAAAGATCATGTTGGACTGCCGCTGCGAGATTGTCGAGACCTACTGGTCGGGATCACTCGCTCTGATGTTCCGTCTCACTCGTGGCCGCTTCATCATCGGCTACGCCCTTGGCGAAAGCGGAATGCTCTTTCGTGGCGAGTTGATCGACGATTACACCGACGATGATGCTCGTCGTCAGGCGGCTCATCTCGCTCAGTTCTTCGGTGATCTTGATGCCGAAGACGAGGAAGCGTTCTATGAGGAACAAGCTGAGACATAATCGGACCGAAGCCCTGCTCATGTACTCAACCCCCAACAGGAGACACGTGCATGGCGACGATCACAGCAAACGGAACATTTCACGGCCACGAACTTAAGGACATGCCGGTCATCAATCTCGGCGATTGGTTCGGGAAGACATGGCTTGTCGAGATCGGCGGCAGTTACTCGCCATTGTTCCTCATTGTCGAAGCAGATAGCGAGTCAGACGCCATCGACGAACTGGCGGACAATGAGAAGTACGGACACCTCATCATCGTGGACAAAGCGGACCTCGGCGACTACCCAGAAGAAGATCGACATTATGGCCCCAGCGGTCAAATACTCGATCTGGATCACCTGATGATCCACGGACAGGAAGGAAGCAACACTCCGTTTTCCTGCACGTATTTCGGAGAAGTATTGCCACCTGAAGGGGTGAAGTCAACGGAGTTCTGCTGGGATGAACTCGAAGCGTAGTGATCAACGGAAGGGTGCGAGCCGTGGCAAGGGTGTCCCGGCTTTTTTCGTTCATAGCGTTGGCTGTGAATGCAACCGGACCAGTCAGTTGAAGCATCAACACCCCCTTCAACACAGGAGACACGATGATTACCACGAACGACAAGAAACCACGTTTTGCATTAGGACAGGTTGTCGCTACGCCGGGAGCACTTGAAGCACTCGAATCGAACGAACAGACGCCAATGGAACTAATTCGCCGACACGTAGTTCTCGATCCTGGCGTGCTCGGTCGAGAAGACCAAGAAGCTAACGAGGATGCACTGGACGATGGCGGCAGAATCTTTTCCGCTTTCCTACTCGGGGACGAGACCAAGATTTACGTCATCACTGAGGCGGACCGATCTTCGACCTGCATACTACTTCCCGACGAATACTGAGCGATGGGTAAAGGGTTCGTTGATACAAGTCAACGGACCCTTTGTTGCATTTTGTCAAATGGAGAAATTCCAGCAAAAACACTCTTAACGAAAGAACCCTAGCTACGGTCTGTAGCGGCTTCCGCTGTTGCATTTTTATTTGTTCTCGAATCTGAATTCTGATGTTGGAGGCTGAAGCCTTATGAGAAAAGGCGAATCGAAAAATCGCCGCCGAGCTTTGCTGCTCTACTCCTATTAGGCTTCGTTATCGGATCCGTCTCAACTGAACAGAATGATATCGTTTTGTCGCTGTTGCGGAGGGCTATACTCTTCCCTGTCATTTCGTAGAAGGTTGGAGTCCTAATTGTTCACACTTTTGCAACAAATTGCTGTATCGGAGGATGATCGTCCAGAAATCCGTTGATCAAATTCCTCATCTCATTCATTGTTGCCTCGTAGATTTTGCGTCCCTTGCGACGACGCTCTTCAATTTTGGCATTTTCCTCATCGATTTTTGAGTTGAGGGCCAGAACTCTGTTTTCCTCATTTCTTTTGTCGATTTCCCACTGCTTGAGCCGCTGCGAAAATTCTTCCCGCTTCCGTTCATCCAACTGCGTCTGCTCTGTCCGTTTCTTGAAGAACAGGGCGACCATTACTCCACCGACAGTTGCGAATGGGAGAACACATACAAGTCCACCTAGTCGTCCAGGATCTCTGTCAACGATGGCCATATTGATTGCTATGATGACCATCAACACTCCCCAAAGAAGCATCAGCCCTCCACATCCGACCTGCAATCCAGAAATGACTTTCTGCTTGGTCAGCTGTGCTTCTGTGTTCACATGGCCAGAACCAAATTGCTCGTTTTCATCGATATTAGGTCGATATCGGAATTTCTCGGCTAATGACTCGTGTTTTCGGAATGGAAACACTTGATCGGCATCATAGCCATCGGATTTTCTCTGAAGGTAGATTCCATATAGTTTCTCGAAGTGATCAAGGCGTTCGAAGTCATTGTTAGACAGGGATGTCAGGGCTTTCTTAGCACGAGCAATAAGTGCATCGAAATGACGCTTGTCGTCAAGGTCTGACAGATCGGCCGTGGTGAATCCATTGACTGGATGATCGACGATATCAAACAGTCTCTTCGTGCCGTATGCAGCTGAAACTGGATCGCTGACTCTCTCGGTCTCATCCATAAACTTTTCAAACTGGAATGCAACTTCTTTTAAAGATCGCTCACGTTGAACCTGATCAAAATGAGTTTGCTGAAGTGAGGCAATTTGTTCGATTGTCCCTGCAATGTGGCGAAGTGCTTCGTTCGTATGGCAGGCTGCTTCGAGGTTTTGAGACAGCAGCTGATTCGTTTGGAACTGTTGGACGTTGAGACCAACCAATAGTCCAATCTTCGCCCAATCAGTCATTTGTTGTTGTCGAATCTGACGCTGGAATTCCTGGTCATTCTTGATAAGAGATCGCTGGCTCATACTTGGTGTTCCGTCTAAGACTTCGAGTGCTAGTGGTTGCCGAATTCAGAGCATCGGCCCAGTAGCGAATACTTCATCAATCGGAACAGCGAGTGAAAGACTGCGACTGGCTCAAATCTGGGACGCTTTCATAGAATCTTCACACTAGTTTTGAGCCAGTCAGGTAAGTAAACACGCTCATTGTGTTAGCGAAGTACTTGAGACCTATCGGCAGCGAGGAATCAATGAGCACAATCGAAGAGACATTGCCGCACGTATTACAGGTATTGGCAAATCCGGTCACTCCTCACACGGCACCGGAACTCTGGTGTCGAATTAGGAGTATTGGTTGGACCGAATGTCTTCCGATTCTTTTGGAGCAGTTGCGTTCCGGAAGCACAGATGTTCAGAGGCTTGTCATGGACATCGTGTCAGAAGAGGCAGAGCAAATGGGGGTCGTCGATGCCCGACCATTTATTCCGTCGATCATCTTAAAGCTGGGGCATGAGGATCGACTTGTCCGAATATCGGCGATATCTACGCTTGATGCTATCCGAGCTTTGGATAGCGATGTAGTCGCTTGTCTTTTTGACATGGTTCAGCAGGATGAGTCGGCGGTTGCAAGAGAGGCTCTCATCGTGCTTCTGAGAAATGATGGCGACACGCTCACTCGAACATTGGAGCTCTTTCGTTCGAGCAACGAGTAATCACTCAGTCATTCTCGTATTTAACGTCTTTTCGGTGGATCGAGTGGCTTTAGCATTGGCAACTCTTCTTCATCAAAAGTGCCCTGACAACGTACTTCCTCTGAATCAAAATTGAGGGGAGCTCCAAGTGAGTCATGAAAGGGGTCGCCGCCTGCTTCGATTATTGTGTTGTAATCATCCGGTCCTATAGCGTAGGTGAACAAATTAGTGAGTCCCCAGATTACGAACCAAACGACTGTCAAGGTGATAAAGAAACCCAGCAGAAACGGGCCGAGCCATGGCGAAAGAATGCAGCCAAGTGGGATAGCAAACGGTGATGCCAACAGTAGGTAACGAAGAAAGATAGTAAAATGGGAAGTACGTGGTGCCGTCATCAAACGTGGCCCTTTCGGTAGAAGCTGTCCGTTGGTTAGAAAGGAATTTCGCTCTGGTCCGAAACGTCGAGCAAGTATCCGATGCTATTACAGGCGGGACAACGTTCGCCTTGGTGGGAGGTCTCTTCTTCATTGACTGACCACAGGACGCCTTCTCCATCGCAATCAGAGCACATTGAAATAACTGGATGACCGAGTATTGTTTTCAATTCGTCTGGGATAGGGTGAGAGTGAAGGTTTAATTCCCTGCAAATCACCGCTGCAGTTTCAGAATTCAGGCCACGCTTTCCATCTGTTCTATCGAGTAGTTCGTTAAGCACACGCTCACATCGGAATAGCAAAACCCTCTTGGTTTGTTCAGAAAGCCCAGAGACTCGCTCTTGCGTGGATTTGAGTTCAGTCGGTGACTCAATTGCGACTCCTTCAGACTGTAGAAGACATATGCATGTCAGCACGCAGGCTTCGTTGATGTACTTTTTCACCTGAACGACACATTCCTCTAGATCTGATAACGCAAGAGCCCAGCTTCCGAGCTTTGTCCTGAGTGCTGCTCTGAAAAGTCGGGCTTCTGGAAAAGGAACGGGCTTATAGTCTTCTAGTACCTCAAACTGCAAGTCACGAAGAGGTTCGCCAAAGGCAATACAGGTCTCTGCTGCCTTTAACGCCTCCTCAATTCCGCCTTGCGATGCGAGAGAAATACTCAGGCGAATCATAAATGCATCGCAACCACGCACTAGCGTACCGGATGGAAGAAAATTCCAATGGTCTCCAACCTCAGTCACCGCATGTCGCCAGTCTCCCTCACAGTTTCCACCGTTCATGTACATTTCTGAAAGCCGAATGAGAGATGCGGTCGCAGGTGAGCTTCCTTCTTCAGGATGTTGTGGCAGGGAGTCGACACATTCCTGCATATACTCAGCCGCTTTGTCGAATACTCCTCCATCAAAATAAAGCCAACCAATCCATGCCAAGAGACGAGTGAGATCAACTGGACCATGCCAGTAGGTCCAGCATGAACTTGTTGGGCTTTCGATGGCAGCGACAAGTGCATCAGCAGAGAGCTCTGGCTGACCATCTAAATAGTAGGCAAGGGCAAGTCTGTCCAAGGCTACGCCAATGAAATCGAGATGCTCATCGTCGCCAGTCAGGGGAATGCAAGGATCGAATTGAACTGAGTGAAAAGCATTCCAGGCAAATCCGAAACACGCCCAAAACTTCGTGTCAATTGGAAGTCTGAATTCCAGCTCATTGCTTACCAACTCAAAGCAAGGACGATGTGTAGACCGCAGAAAGGCGGAGAAGTAATTTACAACCTTATCTGTAAATTCACGTCCAGCTGTGATTTGATTGGCTTTTGTTGGAAAGTCATTTTCCCAGAATTGGTCACTGTAAAACATCCCAAGCAGAAAGTTGACAATTGGATACCACTCTGGTTTTGGACCTGGCTTCAGTTTTCTAAGTAGCTCTTCCAACTTGGCGGCAGTGTCTTCACGCAGTCGCCAATCATTCTGTTCTGCAGCCAATAGTATTTCTTCGACGTGGACTGTCACTGGCCAAGATGCCTTTCTGATTAGAGGGTGCTTGCTTTACCCCAATTGAGCGAGAACCACTTCGTAGATAGCTCACCCTTCATAGATTCTTCAAATTTCTTTGAGCTACTTCCTGCCCGACACTCGCCCATTTCAGTAGAGGTGGACCACATCGTCCCGTTCGATATGGCCTGCTAACGGGAGTGGAGACTTGGGACATACGACGGATTTGCGTAATCAGCTAAAGCGGCTTTCTGAAGGGTGTCCGGAAAGCCGTCGGACCATCATCGAGCATTGTTGCGATCGGTTAAGAACGATGGCTCGGAGAATGCTAAAGAAATATCCAGGTGTCGGCAGATGGTCAGATACCGACGACGTTCTACAGGAGAGCCTCCTGCGATTGCATCGGGCCTTGGTGACAGTAAAGCCAGAATCAGTCCGCAAATTCTATGGACTCGCTGCAACTCAAATTCGTCGGGAACTGATCGATTTAGCTCGCAGTCATTTTGGCCCGCTTGGTGTAGGCACCAAGCATGATACCGATGCTGGCAATGCTGCACAATCTCATCCTGATGTACATTTCGAGCCGGACACCATCGCTGCCTGGACCGAGTTTCACGAGGCAGTCGAAGAGCTTCCCGAGGCCGAAAAAGAGGTTTTCAGCCTGCTTTGGTATGACGGATTAATCCAATCCGATGCCGCTCGTGTTCTCGGGATTTCCCTGGCGACTTTGAAACGCCGCTGGGTATCTGCACGGCTGCTGCTAAACGAACGTCTTCAGGGAGGTTGGGATCTTGACTGAAGAAGATCGAGACAAAATCGCTGACTTGCTGGTCCAATGGGAAGAGGCGTTTGAGGGTGGTAAAGACATTCCAGCTCAAGAACTCTGTTCAGACTGTCCTCACCTCACTCAAGAGCTACAAACAAAAATCCAAAGCCTGAAGACGACTTCTTGGACGAAGAAAGATCCAGCACGTCCGCTAACTGATCTGCGTGAGTCAGAGGCAAAGGATATTAGCGGTGAAGTGTTGTCTGAGCGATATCGCCTTGACGCTTTGCTCGGTTCAGGTGGCTACGGACAAGTTTATCGTGGCCTTGACCTCAAGCTGCAACGGGCAGTAGCTGTCAAGATTGGCCATGCCCGTACATCCAGTGATCTTCTGCTTGATGAAGCAAGACGTGTTGCAAAATTAAAGCATCCTGGGATCGTTGCAGTCCATGACTGCGGCGAACACGAAGGGCATCTTTACTTGGTCTTCGAACTAGTCGAAGGTCAAAGTCTAGCTGAGTTGAGTCGCACTCAAAAACTATCGGTGCGTGAATCTGTCTCCATCGTGGTCACCGTGGCGGATGCACTCCATTATGCACACCAGAAGGAATTGTTTCATCGGGACATAAAGCCAGAGAACATTCTAATCGATGCGAGCGGTAATCCACTAATCGCTGATTTTGGGATTGCCTGTACTCTGGACGAGCTCGAAAAAGGGCGGAGCATCTCCAGCGGTACATTGGCGTACATGGCTCCGGAGCAGGTCGCCTCTGAGACACAACTGCTTGATGGTCGTTGTGATGTTCACGCACTCGGCATTCTGTTATTTGAATTGTTGGCAGGCAAATCGCCATTCCCAGCTAGAAACTCGTCGGAATTGCGAGAGCAGATTCTTTTCCGACCTCCATTACCATTACGAGAAGTCGATTCATCGCTTCCCAAGGAATTAGAAGACATCTGCTCCAGAGCGATGGCTAAGCATCCTGGTGACCGTTTCGCATCGGCAGAAGTTTTTGCAGGAGAGCTTCGATCATGGCTTCAGCGTTCACAACGGCGTCAGTGGGTAGCTTTTGCGACCATTGCCTTAGCAATCGGTCTACTTAGTGCTGTTGGCCTATGGATCGGATTTATGTCACTCGGTGATACCCAGTCGGCAAGATCAAACGCCGTTCAGTTCGACGGAAAGACCAGGATTGTCACCGATGTTGAACGAGTGTTACCTGTCACGCTCGAAGCATGGGTCAAATTTGTAGAGTACGAAAACTACAACTGCCAGTTCATCATCGGCAGTGATGTACCTGGAGAGCAGGGGATCGGAATTGGAGTCTGCGGCACCGCTGTTTCGGCAGAAACGATGAGCGGCATGGTCAATTCCGATTCGGTTGTTGAGCCCGGGAAGTGGACGCACATTGCTGGTGTCTTTACTGAGAATGAAACCCGTCTCTACCATGATGGAAAGCTCATCGCTAAGGGCGATGGAGCACCGACGACACCGGATACAAGATTCGTGATCGGCTGCGTGGGTGAGAAAAGCGTCATGGATTTCTTCAAAGGTGAAATCCGTTCGGTCAGGATAACGATGGGAGTGAAGTACTCAAACAGCTTTGCACCTCAAAAGCAACTGACCAAAGATGACTCAACGCTGCTTCTTGTTGAACCGTAACGCAGCGATGGCAAGAACTTACGCCTGCCAGACGGAACAAGAATCAACAGCCTCAATAGTTCACCCCTGAATAACTACGCCGAGGAATGTCACATTGGCCACAGGCGGCTGTGCTATGGATCACTCTACTTCGTTAAGTTGCTTCAAGTAGCGATAGACTGTCGCATTCGACAACTGCAACTTTTCAGCAGCCTCAGCGACCTTAGCAGCTTTCTTTCCCGAAAGGGTCGGCCATAATTCGAGAAACTTACGTTGCTTTTGGGGAAGCGGAGGTGGCTCAAATGCGGCTTTCAACGCTGATGCACAATATTCTCGATACTCTAACTGCTTCTCGAAAAGCTTTCGCCAAGGTCGATTAGCATAGTGCTTATATAAGAGCTTATCTCCCTCGTGCGGAATTCCGTGAGCCAAGGCAACGCTTGCCACCGTCGCATTACCCTCATCGCCTCCGCACCAATCGCTAAACTGGTTTCGTAGTGTACCGGGTGGCAAATCGGCGACAGGTAATTCCAATCGCTCGCAGTCTGCTTTTAGTGTTTTGAAATGGCTGGCGAATCCACTTTGTCCATTTTTTGATTGGTCACGATAGAGTGGATTACCGCTTTCGGAAATGATCAGCCGATCTGTGCCACGAACTTCTCGACCAAGAATTCGTTCACATTCTTTCCGCCAATCCTTCAATAGTGCGACGGTCTCAGGCCAAAGTAGCCACCATCCAAGCACATCCGTTTTTGGCCTAAGGATACCTACCCAATTCCCGCCTTCCCAAATATTTAATCCCTTAGTTTTCCACGGGTGATCCTGATCGAGATATAAATCTTCCCAAAGGACCCGACCAACTTCTGCCGCACCATGAGAAGTATTCAAACACCAGACGATCCAAAGCTTTTCCGGCATCTTAGCAACCTGGATCAAACGCTTAAGGTCCTCCAAGCTGAAGGTTGCCATACCGCCATCTTGAATACTCTGTTTCTTGGCTTTCTCCTTGGCGATACTTCTGGAGAGTCGAAGAAAATTTTCCGGCTCTGTCCAATTGAATTCATCTCCCACATGTAGCCAATTGAAGAACTGACCTAGTTCACGCAACTGTGCCCCACTTCGCTTCTCGGTGTAATTGCCTCGCCCATCGTGACGTGGTGGACGCTGCCGCCAGTAGTCGATCATCTTGCGACAACTCTCGATGCCTAGCGTAGCAAGAGGCTGATCAGGATGTCGTTGTTTCAGTTGTCGAATCTTGGAATGCCTGTCCTTATTGGAAGGCTGCAATTTTTGAACGTAATTTTCGTATGCTGTCAGTGCCTCTTGGAGGTGGCCGGCAATAGGTCTCACCTCGCTCGCATTGTGACCGTCAATATCGGAGATGATCGCAACCTGTTCCTCCAATTGATTGGTTGCGAACTGGCGTATGCCGGCCAGAACATGCTTACTAATGCTCGTGTCACGTGATTCGCCCAGTGTCGCCCAAGGAATGGAAGGCATTTTATGGACAAGCAGCGAACGCCAGGGAACCCACGGTAGACGCTCGTGCCATAGATGCGTCGAAAGATCCATGGCTGGTAGTGGTACAGGAACACTGCCCTTCCTCACCTCGTCAGCGATGAAGTTGGAAAGGTCGTTCCACCCCCCACAGACATCGTAGACTTCTTTGAGCCGAATCGTCCGATCCTCGACCTCTTTGTCGGACACAGACCGAGAGAATTTGAACGTTCTATAGTCACCACGCCCACCAATTTTGATGACGCATTGCCCTTTGTCATTTCGCTTGGGCACCCGAGTCCGACGAGTCTCTGCCGTCATTTCTTTGAGATCCTTTACTTTCTCACCTGGGGAAGGATTTTGCGATCCATCGTATCCTTGTGGCACCCCATGTTCAATGCTGTGGCACCCCTTGTGGCACCCTTCAGACAGGCAAGAACCCTGCAAAAACGCCGAGAATTGACGCAAATCCAAAGAAAAAACCGAGTTGCGATTTCTCACAACTCGGCTCAAGTGGAGGCGGCGGGAATTGAACCCGCGTGCCGCGATATTTCCATGCAAGCGTCTACGTGTGTATTCGATTATTTAAGGTTCGCAATCCGGGACTCCAATCGACAGGATTCCCGGGAAGCTAGAGGAGAACTTTATTTAGCCTCAGGCGTGCTCCACGTGACCATCAGCGAGTCGGAATTGGCGTCCGACTTTCAGGTCTCTCCGACAAAGACCCTCAGTCGGGGCTACAACTAATTAGGCAGCCAGTGCAAAGTTATCGTTTGCAGTTATTGTTTGGTCGGCTTTTTACGTGGCCTGCTGACCAACCACGACACGCAACTTACACTTCAGACTATCCGGTCGATACCAGTTCGCCCCCGGTGTAAGCTTCTTCAATCCGGCGGCCACTCGAAATTCGAGTTTTCGCCCTCTACCTATCGGCAGTTGGCCCCGTCGGCTTGAAGAATTGAGTACAAAGAGACCGACGTCTCAGTTCAACGCCCATCTCCAACGTTAAGTTTAGGTTGTCCTTGTCCGAAAGAAAAGCGACCCAGCCGACGGAAAGTGCCAATCAAGCCTCGCTTTCTCCCGAAATACCTGCACCCGTGCGGCGTTTGGGCCATGTTTCCGGCCTTTTTGCCCTCGATCGGGGACTGTTTCTGCTTCCGTCCCGAATTGCTTTGGACGTGACACGTCGGCAGGCGATTGGGTTCATTTCGCATGCGCACATGGATCATGCGGCCCGACACGCCCTGGCGCTGTGTACCGAACCGACGGCCAAACTAGTACAGCATCGCTTCGGCAATGTGCCAACCAAGGTGATGCCGTGGGGGGAAAGCATCGACGTCGCTGGGCATTCTCTGAAGGCTTTGCCAGCAGGCCATATCCTTGGGGCGGCCATGCTGCATGTCGAACATGAGAAAGGCTCTCTGCTGTATACCGGCGACTTCAACTTAGGCCAATCGGCAACTGCCGAACCCGCCCAGCTTTGCCACGCCGACTATCTGATCATGGAATGCACGTTCGGCCATCCCCGTTATCGCCTGCCACCTCGCGAAACGGTCGTCGAGATGCTGGTCGAAAACGTCCGACAAACGCTTCGCCGTGGCGCTACCCCTGTCATCTCCGCTTATGTTTTGGGAAAGTCGCAGGAGGTGACGAAGATCCTTACTTCGCACGGCATTCCTGTTTTGCAGCATCCGGCGATCTACGAAATCAGCCAGATCTATCAACAAGCCGGCTGCGACTTGGGAGATTTCCGTCTCTACGGAGGAAGGCCGGTTACCGGCTGTGCGGTGATCGTTCCTCCGAAGCCGATCACCCCTGGCGGCTTGCCGGGGGCCGTTCATGTCGAAAAATACCATGTCACCGGCTGGGCGCAAGATCCGCAGCGGCGACGCTCCGCTCCGAATGATCACTGGATTCCGCTATCCGATCACGCCGACTTCGATCAACTCATCCAAGCGGTCGAGATCGTTGCCCCTAAGGCCGTTTTCTGCACCCATGGGCCGAAGACATTCGTCGACGAACTCCGTAGCCGGGGGCATGATGCTCGCTGGTTGGCTTGATGTTTGCCGGCTCGATAGATGCACTTGGTATCATCCACAAATATTGTCCAGCTGGCGAGCTTTTTTCGCTCGCGATGCTACCACAACGACTTACGTTCCATTCTCTGCGCCAATGGCGAAACCAGGAGGGCGGTCTGCCCTTAATTTTGCCTCGAATGTCCTCGCACAACGGCAATAACTCAGCATCACTGTACGTTCACTTTCCGAAGACTTGCTGCATTTCTTTTGTACACTTGGACAATACTTCGTTATAATTGGCGCAAGAGAGATCGCCTAAAGCTGCTTTTCTTTTTAGCGGCGTCCAAATCGACGTTACGAATCGCTGACCGCTTCTTCGATTTTTTCTTCGACGCTCGGCCGGGCCAGGTAATCGACAGCAAGAACCGCAATCGCCGCAACGATCATCAAACCGAAACAAATAACCGCTTCGTTGGCATACGGCGTTTCGATTTCGTCTCCCTGCCAGGGCCATAACTTTCTGAGGGCTCCGATCATGAATCCCCCCATCACCGACAACGTCACCGCTTCATGCTGATGCAACAACCACTTCAGCAGCTTGCTGAAAGAAAGCAGGCCAAACAGACAGCCTACCGCAAAACAGCCAAATGCGAAGAGATCGCCAAGAACGATTTCCCCTTTCACCAAAGCTTTGGGGACGCCGCTGAAGTAATGATAGGCTCCGAAGACAAGCAACAAGTACGAACCGCTGATGCCTGGCAGAATCATCGCGCAGATCGCAATCGATCCAAGCAAGAAGGAAACAAGCGGATTCGGGGCCGCATCGAATTCTTCCAGTGCCGGCAGTCCTGTCAGCCACCACGCAAAGCCAGCTCCGCCAATCCCGAGCAGCACGCACAGCACGCCATGTCCGGCACTCGCAGGACGCACCATCTTGGCGACCAAGTATCCAGACGCCACGATCGCCCCAAAAAATACCGCATACACAAACGGTCGCGTCGACGCGGGATGCTCCGCTTCGCCGATCAGTTCGTGCAAGACGACGACGAACGTCAGCAGCCCGCAAATAATTCCGCCGAGCAAAACCAGCAGAAAACGGAGATCGAACCGCTCGATCAATGTTCCCCATTGTCGTTTACGAAGCAGCGAGAACGCCTCGACGTTGACTTGGCTCACCGCATCGACAAGCCGGCGATAGATCCCCAGCACCAACGCAACCGTCCCGCCAGAAATGCCTGGCACGGCGTCGGCCGCTCCCATGGCGATCCCGCAAAGAAAGTGTCGGACTGCATCAATTTTCAAAGGAGCCATTCCAAAGTTCCACATTATCCAGCTGACGAAAAGTCCGAATTCTAAACCACTTAGCCCTTCCTTGGCAGAGCAGTATCACGCATCGCAGCGAGTGACTAGTCGGTGGCTTAACGGCTTCGATCGCGAGTTATTGCCCCAGGGCCGACTCGAGGAAATCGATCAGCTGTTAAGGTTTGACGAAATCAACGTTTCTGCCCAGGCGATTCCTCGGAGGCGTATCGCGACTTGGCTAGGATGAACCTTCGCCACTCACCTGTCGATGCGTGCTACCGCTGTCAATGCGCGGTCTTCCGATACCCATGTCACAATCATCCCCTGAAGTCGCTCCACATCGATTCTGGCTGGTCATCGGTGCAATCGTTCTGCTGACGTTCATCGCTTATCACCGCACGTTTACCTATCCATTTCATTTTGATGGGCAAACGAATATTCAAGCGAAATTAGCCGCGAAAGAGATCACCTGGGATAGCTTCCCGACAGGGCCTCGATCGCTGGTCGATCTAAGTTGGCAATTGAACCATCGAATTGGGGGAGAAAACACGCTCGGCTATCACGTGGTGAACTATATCATTCATGTGGCAGCCAGCTTGCTTCTGCTGGGGTTCGTCTATTCGACATTACGCTTGCCGAACATCCCGGAATCGTTTCAGGCAAACGCGCTGACTTTGGCGGCGACGATAGCCATTTTGTGGGCCATTCACCCACTGCAAACCCAATCGGTCACCTACATCACGCAGCGATACGAATCGTTGATGGGGCTGTTCTTTTTGCTGACCATGGTTTGTCTTTGCCGAGGCTCCACGGCGGCGCGAGCGACAGGATGGTACGTCGGCTGCATTGCGGCCGGGCTGGCAGCTACGCTATGCAAGGAAGTCGCCATCGTCCTGCCGCTGGTCATGTTGTGGTACGACCGAGCATTCCTTGCCTCGTCGTGGGCGGAGATCTTGCGAAAGCGATGGTGGGTGTATGGGGGCGTGTTTTGCGGATGGTTGATCTTAGCGCAAGTCTTTGGCGTGTCGCTCGACTCGCTGGAGCGGGGCGGGGCGGTCATCGTCGAAGATACGCTTTACACCGAAGCTGGCGTTGTCCGCCGCACGGTTGGTCCGCTGGAATACCTTTACAGCCAAGGCCGAGCCATTCCTTTCTATCTGCAACTGACATTGTTTCCGGTGGGGCAATCGCTCGATCATGGCTGGCGGGCATCGTTCTCGTTGGCTGAAGTGATTTGGCCAGGTATCGTCGTTGTGCTGCTGCTGGGGCTTACGATCTGGGCGATCTTCAAAGCTCCACGACTGAGCTTTCTCGGCGGGTGGTTCTTTTTAATCTTAGCTCCAACGTCCAGTATCTTGCCGATCCGTGACATCGTATTCGAGCATCGCATGTACTTGCCACTGGCAGCCGTTCTGTCGGCGATTGTCTTGGGCATATTCGCACTGCTGAAGTCGTGGGAAGGGGCCGGCAAGCGAGAGTCGATGCAGATGACCGCTTCGCAAGGATTGATGGTGCTGCTGGTTTTGTTGGTAGCCATTTATGGAAGTGTGACCATCGCGCGGAACGAGGTGTATCGTTCTGACTTCGCGATGTGGCAGGATGTCATCGATAAGAATCCACGGCATGCGCGTGCTTATCATGGCATGGCCCACAGTTTCGTGATGCGTGACGACTGGGAAAGTGCAATTCCTTACTTAGAAAAGACGATCGAGCTCGACCCGGAATATGCATTCAAGCCTTATTACGGCAAGCAGTTTTTCGCGGGGGCAAAGCTGGCGCTGGAGCATGACAATCTGCCGATGGCGGTCCGGCTGTTAGATCTGACGATCAAGATGGATCCGCAACATGTCGACGCGTACGTGATGCTCTCGAAATTGTTGTCGCGGCAGAACCGTCGCCGCTCGGTGGCGCTGCTGCAACTGGCCGTCAAAATCGACCCCAATCATGCCGAGGCCCAGCAAACGCTGCGACAGATGACGCAGTAAAAGAATAGGTGTTGTAGAGCAATCTTGCGGTTACCAGAAATGCCTGACGCATGCGAGGATTTTCCCCGCTTTCTGTAGGAAAAAGTACGCCAGGCAAACTCCTCTCGAATCGATGGTGATTTACCTTGACCGAGCTGGGAGGGAGGGATAAATTGCGTTAACACTCGCCGGTATCGGTGATAGTGTGCGCATTAATCGAAACAGAGAACTAGCTTCGCGTGACTCTTCCTTCCGTGGTTCCTCTGGCACACGCCCTGGGTTGGCGTTGTGATGATTGGCAAGAGTCGCACCAGGCACCGGCAAAGTGGCACGGATGTATTTCCAGCGATCGGCTTCCAGTGTATCCGTACTCGCTCCAGCGAAGATCAACCTTTTTCTAGAACTGCTGGGGAAACGGTCGGACGGTTTTCATGAACTGGAAACCGTGATGGTCGCGGTCTCGCTGTTCGATCGCCTGGAAGTTACCCCGACCGAAGCGCCTGACGTGGTGCTGGACTGTGCATGGGACAAGGGGCAAGAGGCGCAAGCCAGAAAGCTGGGCGACTATAGCCAACTGCTCGGCGACCTTCCACCTCAGGAAAGCAACTTGGTGTATCGAGCCGTCAAACTGTTGCAAGCCGAAGAAAATGTCCGCCTCGGCGCGAGAATCGTTTTACGAAAACGAATTCCCTCCGCGTCAGGTTTCGGAGGGGCATCGAGCGACGCTGCTGCGGCATTGTTCGCCGCAAGCCAGGCGTGGAACTTGAACCTTTCGATCGACCGCCTGAGCGAGCTCGCGGCGAACCTTGGCAGCGATATTCCTTTCTTCTTTCATGCCGGCCAACTTGGCAGCGGTCAGGCAATTGCCACTGGACGCGGGGAAAAGATCGAGACATTCGACGGCAAACGGCTGCACTTGGTGCTGATCCGACCTGCCGGAGGGATCTCGACCGCCGAGTCGTATCGCCGCTGTGTGCTGCCGGAACGCCCTGACTCGTCGGCCGAACTGCTGGCGAGTTTAAAAACGGATCAACATACGTCGATCCCACGTAATTTAACCAATCGCCTGACACGACCGGCGCGAGAACTTTCGACGCGGATCGACCAACTCGCTACCATTTGTGAACAATTGGATGTGGTCGCCCATCAAATGTCAGGCAGCGGTTCCGGCTACTTCGCCATTTGTCGGAACCGTACGCACGCGCGGCAAATCGCCGCCAGGCTGAGCGCCCAGAACGTCGGGATGGTGTTTCCCGTTTCGACGTGCGGGATGCGCTCGCTGCGAAACTGACGCCGCATTTTAACGTCCCGGGAGTATGCAACCGTGAAGATCACCGAAGTCCGCATCAAGCTGATGGAAGATTCCAGCGATCGGTTGCGAGGATTCTGCTCCATCACCTTCGACGATGCCTTCGTGATACGCGACTTGAAAATTATCGAAGGCGCCAACGGTCCGTTCGTCGCGATGCCCAGTCGCAAACTGACAGGGCACTGCCCCAGTTGCGGCTGCAAGAACCATCTGCGTGCCTCTTACTGCAATCAGTGCGGTATCAAGCTGAAACAGCCGCACATCGAACGGGGTTCGGACCAACGAGCGAAGCTGTATGCCGATATCGCCCACCCAATCAATTCCGAGTGCCGCGAGCAAATCCAATCGCGGGTCATCGAAGAGTATCTCAACGAAATCGAAGAAGCCAAACGCCCCGGCTACCGCTCGAAGTACGACGACTACTTCAGCGACGCCGGTGAAGATTACGATCACGACGACGACGATCAGCCTTCCTCCAGCAAGCCAGCGTCGCGCGACGATGCCGAGCCCAATCCCCCGACGTCCCACGAACGCTCGGAAGAGTCGTCGCAGCTGAAAGGCCCCCATTCCCGCCGCTCGGACAGCTCCTCCAGTTCGTCACGCCCCCAGAAATTCGGGGAAGGGATTTTTGACGATTAAATCCGCTTCGATCGAGCCAAGTCATTGTGCTGGGGCAGCCATGCGCCGGGCCTCTTCTTTCGCCTCGGATCGAACCGTTTTAAAATAGCGGTGTCTGTTTCCAACCCATAACAACCGGCAGGGTCAGAGGCGTTTCGCCCTGCCTGGTTCGAATCGTCGAAGAGGCCGAAGATATGTCCGAGTTCCGAACTGAAAAAGACTCGATGGGGGAAGTTCAAGTTCCCGCGAATGCTTACTACAGCGCTCAAACGCAGCGAGCCGTCGAGAACTTTCCGATCAGCGGGTGGACGCTTCCTCCGGCATTGATCCACGCCATGGGCTGGGTCAAATACGCTTGTGCGGTCGCCAACCGCGATCTCGGCAAGCTGACCGGCACCGGCAAGAATCCTCTTTCCGACGACCAGGTCAAAGCGCTGCTCGACGCCTGTATCGAAGTTCGTGAAGGAAAGCTGGATGGCGAGTTCCCGATTGACGTCTTCCAGACCGGCAGCGGCACTTCCAGCAACATGAACGTCAATGAAGTGATCAGCAATCGGGCCATCGAAATCATCGGGGGAGATCGCCTCGCCGCGACAAAGCCGATTCATCCGAACGATCACGTCAACATGGGGCAAAGCACCAACGACACCTTCCCGACGGCCATTCATGTAGCCGCGGCGATGCAGATCAAGTCGAGCCTGATTCCCGCCCTCGAAAAGCTCCATGCTTCGCTGAAGAAGAAAGCGGAAGCGTGGGACAAGATCATCAAGATCGGCCGCACGCACTTGATGGATGCCACGCCGCTGCGACTGGGACAAGAGTTCGGCGGCTTCGCACGGCAGATCGAACTTTCGATCAAGCGTGCCAAGATTGCGATGGAATCGGTTCTCGAACTTCCGGTCGGTGGTACGGCCGTCGGCACGGGGATCAACACCCATCCGCAGTTCTCGGACAAAGTTTGTGCGGCGCTCGCCGATGGGCTCGACATTCCCTTCATTGAAGCGGTCGACCACTTTGAAGCGGCTGCCAATCGCGACGGTTTGGTTCAGTGCCACAGCGAACTGAAAACAATCGCCACGACGCTGTTCAACTTCTCGAACAACGTGCGTTGGCTCGGAAGTGGTCCACGTTGCGGTTTCTATGAAGTCGCGCTGCCGTCGCGTCAGCCTGGCAGCAGCATTATGCCTGGCAAAGTGAATCCCGTGATGAGCGAAAGCATGATGCAAGTTACCGCCAAAGTGATCGGCAACGATGGCTGCATGGCGTTAAGTGGCGCCGCCGGCGGCAACTTCCAGCTCAACATCATGATGCCAGTGATGGGGCACACCGTACTGGAAAGTATTCATCTGCTGGCCAACTCGTGCGATGCGTTCGTCGACTTCTGTGTCGAAGACATGGAAGCGAACGAAGAGCAGTGCAACGCCGCCGTCGAGCAAAGCCTCTCGATGTGCACCAGCTTGAATCCACTGATCGGCTACGACAAAGCGGCCAAGATGGCCAAAGATGCCTTCGCGAGTGGCAAAACGATCCGAGAACTTGCCGAAGAGCAGGGCGAAATCGAACCGGAAGCCCTCAAGGATGCCCTCGATCCTTGGAAAATGACTTACCCGCACGAGTAAGCAGAATTCGTTTGATTGTCTGCTTTCGCCATTGATAAACTAGCCTCCGGGTGGTGCCATGCCGCCTGGGGGCTTTTTTTGTGCCGACGATCCAAAGGCTTAATCATGCGTGTTTCCTATCTGATCATTTCGGGCATCTTTATCACGGTGGCATCTTTTATGGCAGTCGCCCAGGAAGAGAAATCGTCAAACGCCGACACTCTCCAAAATCGCCTCCACGAATTACGGACCGAACGTCGCGATACGTTGGCCGAATCATTAGATCTATTACGAAGCCAGCTCAAAGCCAGTTTGATTCAGGTCGACGTTGTCTACGCGGCCGAAGCTGAACTCGTCCTGGCCGAGCTTGAACTAACGCCAGATTCCAAAGAGCGATCTCCGCTTCACAACAAGCGAATCTACTGCCTCCGCCAAAAAGAAGAGTTCCTGCAGACACTGCATCAAGCTGGTAAAGCCTCTGAAAACGAATGCCTCGAAGCGAAAGCGGAACGTATTCAGGCAGAGATCGAATTTCTCGAAGAGGGTGTTAAAGAATAGCGTTTTGGCATGGGTGACGTTCTGTTGGTCCATTCACTGTGTTGGATGGAACTTGCCTGGGGAAGGCACAACAGTAAGCAAAATTCGTTTGATTGCCTGCGTTCGCCATTGATAAACTAGCCTCCGGGTGGTGCCATGCCGCCTGGGGGCTTTTTTGTGCCGAAACCCAAAGGCTTTATCATGCGAATGCTCACTCTCTTTCTCGCACTCTCTCTTGCGGTCGTACACATAGGCAACATCTTCGCGCAAGAGGCGGCTCCTTCGAAGGAGGCAGAAGAATTGCGTCCAGACGACCAGCCTCCTTCCGAAAAGAGCGATGTCCCCAAAACTCGAACTCCACGCCTGCTTTCGGAACGTGGCACGGCAGAAAAAATCGAAGCAATGAAAGCGGAACGCCTGGAACTGCTGACGAAAGTCTTCGACGAAACAGAACGACAATATCAAGACGCCGACGCCAGTGTGGATGACTTGCTGCAGGCAGAAGCCGTGATGACCGATGCCGATCATGCGATACGCGGGACAAGGGCCTGGAACGCAAGTAGAAAACGTCTTAATGACCTGGCAGAAACATTAAGCCAAGATCCAACACGAACCATCGATGCCATGAAGGTCAAAGCACAGTACCTAAAGGTTTACGTAGATGGGCTCGAAGCGGTACAAAAATACAATGGCTGGGCGCCCTTTTCGCGACAGTAATTGATGCGCCGACGGAACTGCTTTGTACAACTATTTTCGTTACACTCCGCTTGGCACGATGGAGTGTTGGTATTTCCATTTTCGTGCTTCAGGAAAACTACCATGCGAATCGCTTGCTCGCTGATGGCCGTGACTGTTGTCGGTTTGGTTACCTTGTTGGCCTGGGGCCAGGATCAGGCCGAACCGAAAGCGGTATCGATCGAGTCAAAACTTTTGGAATTGATGAAAGAGCGGCGGCAGACGTTGTATCAGGCAGTGCAGTACCAACGGACAAGTTTCCAGCAAGGGACCGCCTCGATCGAGGATTTGCTGGAGACCGAAGTCGCGTTGGCCCACGCCGATCTGGCAATCGCTCCGACGCTCGAGACTCGGCAGATCGTGCACGAGCGACTTATCAATCAGCTACGAAAGCAGGAAAAAGTTGTCGAGGAACGCTTTGCCCTCGGGACCGTCACGCAAATGGAAGTCTTCGAGGCGAAAGCGGCCCGACTGCAAGCCGAGATCGACATGCTTCGCGATCGGGGTGAATGACGAACATGGTCCCCGCCACGGTGAAGGCTCCCTGGCGAAACATCGATAGAATGGATACGCACCAGGATGACTTACCTACTGTTTGCCGGGCTGAAAGTCTTCACGTTTGTGATTTGGCTGGTCGCATTGTGGCTTGGCCTGAAATGGGTGAAAGCCCCGGAGACTGCTTGGTGGCGGATCTTGCTGATTGGCGTTTTCATCCTGGGCGGAACGCAACTGCTCATCAGTTTCTTCCTGCCGATGATGGTCGCATCGGGCGCGCCGCCCCTTTTCATCTGGGCCATGATCGGTGCGTTTGCCCTGTTCGGCACGCTTCTCTTGGTCGGCAAGCAGTTTCGCCTGAGTAGGAAAGAAACGATCCTTGCGTCGCTACCGACGTTCGCCGCGCCGTTGTTGGTGCTGCTGCTCATCACTCAGTTCGCGAAACCGAACTTCGCCGAGGCGTATAAGATTCCGTCCGGAGCGATGAGCCCGACATTGCTCGGCGACCACATTCGCGCGGAATGCCCTGAGTGTGGTGCGCCGCGGTACGCCACCGCTCCGCGAGGCCCCATGCGGCCTGACTTCTTCGAGGAGCTTGAAATGATTTGTGACAACTTTCATATCACGCGTGGTTGTCCGCCGACCGACGAGTCGTTTCCTGGAGATCGCATTCTTGTCTCGAAGTTAAAAGCTCCGCAGCGGTGGGACCTTCTCGTGTTTCGAGCTCCCCCGCAACCGGAAGTGATCTATGTCATGCGATTAGTCGGCCTGCCAGGCGAAACGATCCACATCGAAAACGGTGCCCTCTATGCCGATGGTGAAAAGCTCCCGCTTCCGCCGGAACTGGAAGGCATCACCTATGCCGACCACTTGGAAGGCTTGGGCGGACTTACACTATGGGGTAGTGCCGAAGAACCTGCCACGCTCGCCGAAGAGGAGTACTTCGTGCTGGGGGATTTCACCACCAACGCAGCCGACTCTCGCCTGTGGCCGAGTCCCAAGCAAACCGGCGTCAGCCCTTACGCGGTTCCCAAGGAAAACATCATCGGCGTCGTGAGCGAGATCTATTGGCCGTACGACCGGGCCCGATCTTTTTTAAAATGACTTCCGCTCTAGAAGCCGCTGGCCGTGCTATCACTCTGCCGAATCGCTCTATCCCTCTTTCGGCGAACTCGGTAAAGTCCGCTGCGGTACCCTTAGGTTGAAGAGCCCCTGGCTCAGATTTTAGTGACGAGACAACGGTCATGCAGAAGATGCTTTGGCAATCGGTTGGGACATTATGCTTGTTGATGGGCTGCGCATCGCTTGGCTTCGGCCAGGACGTGAAGGCGCTGATCACCGAAGCGGCCCAATTGAGCGACACAGCCGAATCCCAAGACGAACTAACGCGGCTGATCGAGATCTGCGCCGAGGTCGAGCCGCTGGAACTTGCCCAGCCACAAGTCGACTACTTTGCGAAGCTTGAGGCCTGGGCACGCAACAAGCGAGGCGAGATCTACGCCGAAACATCGCTGATGACCGACGACGAAGAAGCGATTCAAAAGCTGGAAGCGGCGGCATTGAAAGACTTTTCGCTGGCCATCAAAAAGAACCCCAAGCATTGGCAAGCGATCCACAACCGAGCTCTTTCGTACGCAATGCTCGGCCAAACCCAACAGGCCCTAGCCGACTTGGACCTGGCCATTCAGCTGAACCCCAACTTCGAGACCGCATTGTTCAACAAAGCGGAGCTGCTGTACGAAGCGAGTCAGTTCGCAGCGGCGCTGAAGCAGTATCAGACGGTGCTGAAACTGAACCCCAAAGATGTCGGCGCGATGACCGGTCAGGCCCACTGCTTCTATCGGCTGGAAAGCTACGAAGCGGCGATGACCGCTTATAACCAGGCCGTGAAGCTGGCCCCGAACAACGCTTTGGTTCTCGCCAATCGAGCCGATGCCTACAGCGACTTGGGTTATTTCAAGGAAGCGATCCACGACTACAAACAAGCTTTGGTGCTGGAGAAAGATCTCCCCCGAGCCCAGCAAGGCCTCGCTTGGATCTTGGCGACTTGCCCCGACGATACGTACCGCAATCCGGAGCTGGCTCTACGCTTCGCCAAAGCTTCGGTGGCTCAGTCGGAACATGTCGACTTCCGCTTCTTCGACACGCTCGCTGCCGCTGAAGCTGCGATGGGCCAGTTCGACACCGCCAAACAACGCGTCGCCGAAGCCATGAAAGCCGCCCCCCGCTCCGAAAAGCCGTTCCTGAAACACCGCCTGGCCCTCTACGAAAACCGCCAAGCCTACCGCGAACCGAAACGGTAGACGCGTGTCTGACAGTTCACTACGACGTAGGATGGCTACGCCAGAAAACGGGAGCGAAGTTGACGCTTTCGGGACTTCTGAGGTTCGCCGCATTGATAAAAAACGGTGAAATTTTCGCCTTCCCCATTCGTGGGCCTTGGTATACAAATAGGGTGTTGAGTGGCTAGGGCGCTTTGGCGTCCCTTATTAGTTCGTGACCCCCGCTAAGGGTCGCGGTGTGACTTTTGAATGCCGCTCGTTGGTGTTAACTATTGGTCAGTTAAGCCTTTACAGGGATTTAGTCCCCCACATTTATGAAGACCATCCATCTTCTCATTCTTCCGACGCGACGTCCCATTGTGGTGGGACCAGGAATTTCAGCCGCCGCTTAGGCTGACGTTCCCCTCTCGACATATGCGCTGGCTCCTCCCCAAGTGACCTAGCGGGAAAAGCCAAAACCAGTAAGATGCTGGATCAATATACGCAGGCTCACTCCGCCCATACTAGGCAGACTGGGCCCGATGTCCGAGACGAGTCAGTAGCGGTTTTACCGGATTCTGTTTCCGATTCATGGTTCGGGGCTTCTCTTACTATCCCACCGAGACGACCTGAGCCCTTTCGCACCTTACACCTGTTTTTCAATTCAATCGTGACATTATGGACCTGAAGAAACTACGAAACATCGGTATTTCGGCTCACATCGACTCCGGTAAAACGACGTTGAGCGAACGCATCCTGTTCTACAGTGGTCGTATCCACAAGATCGAAGAAGTCCGCGGTGGTGGCGACGGCGCGACCATGGACCATATGGAACTGGAAAAGGAACGTGGTATTACCATTACCTCGGCCGCCACGAGCGTCGCTTGGAATGGTCACCCGATCAACCTGATCGATACCCCTGGCCACGTTGACTTTACCGTGGAAGTGGAACGTTCGCTTCGCGTGCTCGACGGTGCCATTCTCGTTCTCTGCTCGGTCGGTGGTGTTCAGGCTCAATCGCTCACCGTGGACCGCCAGATGAAGCGTTACAAGGTTCCCCGCCTGGCGTTCATCAACAAGATGGACCGTACCGGGGCCAACCCAGAAAGCGTCATCAAGCAGATGCGCGACAAGCTGGGCGTCGACGCGATCGCTTACCAGCTTCCCATCGGTGCGGAAGACAACTTCAAGGGCGTAGTCGACCTGATCGAAATGGAAGCCATTTACTACGATGGCGATCAGGGCGAAAAAGTCCGCAAGGAAGAAATTCCGGCCGACCTGAAAGACGCAGCCGTTGAAGCTCGCCAGGAAATGCTCGAAGCGCTGTCGAACTACAGCGACGAGATCATGGAACTGCTTCTCTCCGAAGAAGAAGTCCCCAACGACTTGATCTACAAGACCACGCACGACGCCGTCGTCGGTCTGCAGATCACCCCAGTCTTCATGGGTACTGCTTTCAAGAACAAGGGTGTGCAAACGCTTCTCGATGCGATCGTGCGTTACTTGCCGTCGCCACTGGAAGTGAAGTACCACGCCAACACGTTCGTCGAATCGGACGAGAAGATTCCACTGTCGTGCGATCCGAAGAAGGATTTCGTCGGCATGGCGTTCAAGATCGTCGAAGATCCCTACGGTCAGCTGACGTTCATGCGTATCTATCAAGGTACCATCGAAAAGGGTCAACCGTACGTCAACCAACGTACCGGCAAGACCGAACGTTTCGCTCGTATCGTGCGAATGCACTCCAACAAGCGTGAAGAAATCGATTCCGCAGGTGCCGGCGACATCATCGCCGTGACGGGTATCGATTGTGCTTCCGGTGATACCTACGCCAAAGAACGTGAGTACTGCTCGCTGGAAAATATCTTCGTGCCGATCCCGGTCATCAAGATCTCGGTCGCCCCGAAGAGCCGCGACGACAGCGATAAGCTGAGCAAGGCTTTGCAGCGTTTCCGCAAGGAAGACCCAACGTTCCACGTGTTCACCGATCCCGAGACGAACGAAACGATCATCGCGGGCATGGGTGAGTTGCACTTGGACGTCTACGTCGAGCGAATCAAGCGCGAATACAAAGTGGAAGTCGTCACCGGCCCACCGAAGGTTTCGTACCGAGAAAGCCCGACGCAAGCTGTCGAATACAACTACAAGCATAAGAAGCAGACCGGTGGTTCCGGTCAGTTCGCTCACATCGTGGGCAGCATGGAACCAATTCCGCAAGACACGGAAGACGCCGAAAACTTCATGTTTGAAGACAAGATCAGCCAGGGTCGTATTCCTAAGGAATACATCCCAGCGGTCAAAGCTGGCTTCGAAGATTGTATGGCCAAAGGCCCTGTCGCCGAGTTCCCTGTTGTGGGCATGAAGATCGTCCTGTCGGACGGTTCCTACCACGACGTCGACTCGTCCGAAATGGCATTTAAGACGGCCGCTAAGGGTTGCTTCCGCGAGAACTTCATGAAGATGAAGCCAACGCTGCTGGAACCAATCATGAACGTCGAAGTCGAAATCCCTGAAGCGTTCCAAGGCCCTGTCACCGGCGACATCATCGTCCGCCGCGGCATGGTCAATCAAACCGACATGAACGGTGACACCACCGTGATCCGCGCCGAAATTCCTTTGGCCGCCATGTTCGGTTACGCCACGGAACTTCGCAGCATGACCCAAGGCCAAGGTACCTTCAGCATGGAACTGGGTAGCTACAAGCCAACCCCAAGCCACATCCAAGAAGAAGTGGTTGCGGAACGCAAGAAAGAACTGGAAATGGCGAAGTAAGCACTGCTTACGCCGTTTTGAAATAACAAGCACCCCGGTTAGGTCACCATACCTTTCCGGGGTGTTTTTTTGCGCCCATAGATAAGAGAACCCAACTTCTCGGGTTGCCATAGATGCGTATTTTGGCGACTTTATAGGACGAGCGTTTACTCCGATCTTAAGTCCCGATGGGGATTGAGACGTAAGACCTCGTGTCCACAGAACCTCAGCGCTAGAGCTTTCCTCCTCGAGCAAAACCATGAAATTCTTCGCCTTCCATTTGATGCCTTGGGATCGCCTTCCGGATGACTTTTCCGAGAAGTACGATACCGCTTGGACTTGGCTTCCCAACGAAATGTTCGATCCCGAACATGGCGGCGAACTGTACAACAACTACCTCGACCAACTCGTGCTGGCCGACCAGCTTGGCTTCGACGGTGTTTGCGTAAACGAGCATCACCAAAACGCCTACGGCACGATGCCGAGCCCAAACCTGATGGCGTCGATCCTGGCTCGCCAAACCAAGAACTGCAAGATCGCCGTCGTGGGCAATGCGATTCCGTTCTACGACCCGCCAACGCGCTGCGCCGAAGAGTTCTCGATGATCGACTGCATCAGCGGCGGGCGACTGATCGCTGGGCTCGTCGTCGGTGGCGGTCCAGAATATTACAGCTTCTCGAAGAACCCAACGTTCGCTCGCGAGATGTACAAGGAAGCGTTCGACCTGATCATGCGAGCATGGACCGAGCCAGGTCCGTTCGAGCATTACGGTAAGCATTGGAAGCTGAAGTATGTGAATCCGTGGCCGCGACCGATTCAGCAGCCGCATCCACCGATCTGGATTCCCGGAGCCGGTAGCCGCGAGACGATTCAGTTCGTCGCCCAGCGCCGCTTCGCCTATATGGGCATCCCGTACTTCCACATGGATTTCTTCCAACGCAACTTCGACATGTTCCGCGACGAATGCGAGAAGTGCGACTACACTGCCGATCCGGAACAACTCGGTTGGCTGCTTCCGATCTACTGTGCCGAGACTGACGAGCAAGCCTGGGCCGAGTACGAGAAGCATCTGTGGTACTTCGTGAAGAAGCTGCTCAAAGGGCTGGTCGTCTTCCCGCCAGGCTATACATCGGCACGCTCGATCGCTGGCATTCAAAAGGGCCTGCAGCAGTTCATGAGCACCTGCGAGACCCGCGAAGATATCGAAAAGGGAGGCTACGCAATCGTCGGCAGCCCGGAAACGGTTCGCCAGAAGCTTTCCGAAAACATCCAGAAGCTGGGCGTCGGCAATTTGCTTGGCCTGTTCCAACTGGGAACTTTACCACACGACTTGACCTGCAAGAGCATGAAACTGTTCGCCGATAAAGTCATGCCAGGCCTGCGTGAAGAAATGAACGCCGCGCTGACGAGCTAGTGCCTGCCTCTTCTTGCTGAAAACTGAACACTGAAAACTGAAAACTGCCCCTGCATGAACATCGAAAACAAAACGCTCAACGTTGCCGGCAAGAAGACGCAGCTTACGATCCTGGGCGAAGGACCGCCGCTTCTTTACCTGCACTCGGCCGGGGGCGAGACCGAGCCTATCGAGTTCCACAAAAAGCTGGCCGAGAAGTACACCGTCTACCTTCCAGCTCATCCTGGCTTTGCGCTTAGCGAAGGGCTCGACCAGATCCAGGACATCCACGACCTGGCATGGCACTACGTCGATCTTCTTGCACAGCTGAACCTGGAAAACGTCCCTGTCGTTAGCTACTCGCTGGGGGCTTGGACGGCGGCGGAAGTGAAGCTTATTCGACCGAACCTGATCGGACCGATGGTAATGATCGCCGCGGCCGGACTGCACGTCGATGGCTCGCCGATGGAAGAGCTGTTCATCGACAGTTTCGACAAGCTGCGCGAACTACTGTTCTTCGATCCAACAACCCAGCAAGCGATTGACTACTTCCCCAGCGACACCAACGACCCACGCATCTTGATGTGGCTCCGGGCTCGCGAAGCGACGGCTCGCGTTGGCTGGAACCCTTACCTGCACGATCCAAAGCTGGCTGGTCATCTGCATCGTCTAAACAGCCCGACGCAAATCATCTGGGGTCGCCACGACAAGCTCATCCCACTGGCTCACGGCGAATACTACGCCGAGCATTTACCTCAGGCAAAGCTGACCGTCCTTGAAGAATGCGGACACATGGTGCCGTACGAAAAGACCGAGGAAGCCGCGAAGATCACGTTGGACTTCCTGGGATCGACGTAAGTGCCGAGCCCCTTAGCCAGCCCCAAAGGGCCTTGGCGTGATTCGCACAACAACGCATCGCTGCAGCAGGCGACTTCGCGTTACACGTACCGGTGCATCGGCAGGTCGTAGTGCGGGGCCCAGCCTAAGGGCATGGTGATGCCGGTAATCCAGCTCGCTTCGTCCGATACGAGAAAAGCCACCGCGTTGGCCACGTCATGGGGCACGCCGGCGCCCAACGGATGGCACGCTTCGATGTCTTGGCGGAGCCGTTCGACCTCTTCGCGGGTCTCGCATTCTTCGGCGAAACGCATGGCCATCGGCGTGGTAACGATTCCCGGAGCAACGGCGACCACGCGAATCTTTTTGGGGCCCAGCTCCCACGCGAGCGACTGCGTGAACCCGGTGAGCCCTGCTTTACTGGCGCTATAGACCGAGAAGCCGACGCAGCCCCCCAAACCCAATGCCGAGGCCACGTTCAACACCACTCCACCTGGCGAAGGAAGCAGCGGCAGAAAGGCCCGCGTCATTCGAATCGCCCCGGTCAAGTTAATGTCGAGCAACTCTTGCCATTGGCCCTCTTCGTAATCTTCCAGATTCTGGCAGAGCTCAATCCCAGCGTTGTTGATCAGAAAGTCGACTTTGCCAAACTTCTCGTGCGCGGCCGACTTCAGCTGGCCGATTTGCTCGTCGCTGGTGACGTCGCAATCTTGATAGAGATATGGAGTCCCTTGCCGTTCGAGACGCTTGAGAACCCGCTTCGGCTCATGCCGATTAGCTACGACGATCGACGCCCCTTCCTTCGACAGTCGCTCGACAATCGCTCCACCGATTCCTCGATCACTTGCCCCTGTGACGAGGGCAACTTTCCCAGAGAAGCGTCCAGAAGGGGTCGCGTCGCTCATTCAACGTGGACTTTCAGGGTGTTCTTAACCTTGCCCAAGGATGCCAGGTGTCATGCCCACGCGGACAAGGGCACGGCACCCAATCCATTGAATAATTTAGTGCGTCTTCGCAGGGCGATCGAACCACTTGCGAAGCGTATTGAACGTCGTATCGCGGCCGACTTTACCGATGCTCATTGTCAGCGGGATCTTCTTCGGACAGACGGCGACGCAGTTCTGGGCGTTACCGCAGACCTGAATACCACCTTCTTGGGTCAACGCTTCGAGGCGTTCGCTGGCCATCATCTTCCCGGTGGGATGCAGATTAAAGAGCACCACCTGGCTGATGGCGGCCGGGCCGACGAAGCCTTCGGTGTAAGCTTCGGTCTTACGGTTCTCGAACTCTTCTTCCGATTCACCCGAATGCGGCATCAGCTCGATCTTTGAGTACTGCGGACATGCCTCGACACAGCAGCCGCACGTCATGCACTCGCTGAGCGGGTACGCCATTTCCTGATTCGCACGCGACTGACGCGGGCCTGGGCCCAAGTCGTAATAGCCGTCGGCTGGGACCCAACCCTTCACGCGTTTCAACGCGGTGAACATACGGCTACGGTCGACGAACAAGTCTCGCACGACAGGAAACTTGGTCATCGGACGCAGTTCGATTTCGCTGCCAACTTCCAGCAGCTTGTCGACCAACGCCGAGCAGGATTGACGCACTTTGCCGTTGATGACCATCGTGCATGCCCCGCAAACTTCCTCGAGGCAACCACAGTCCCAACAAACCGGCGTGGTCTTTTCACCACTTGAGGTTTTCGCTTTCGCGGCGATCTTCTGCAGCACGCTAATCACGTTCAGTTCAGGCTCGTAGTCGAGCTCGAACCGCTGCCAATAGCTCGGCTTGCCCGGGCCATCCTGACGAAGGATCTTCACGGAGAACGTTTTCGGTGTCGTTTGCGAATGGGCGATCATGATGATTCGTTTTCAGTTTTCAGTGTTCAGTTTTCAGACGGCAAAGAAAATCTAATTCGCAGCGGTCGCTTCTTGAGCAGCGGCTGCTTTCTTCTTCGCTTTGCGTTCCTTCCACACTTCGCTGATTTCTTCGGCGCCGACCAAGCCGTAAAGTCGCGGCCGGGGCGGTTCGATGCTGGTATCGACTTCTTCGTAATCGACGGTAACGTCTTTGCCGTCGTAGGTTGCGATACTGCTATTGAGGAACTTATCGACATTTGCCTCGAATTTATCGCACCATTGTTCGGCTTGGCGACGACGCTCGACAGGCTCTTCGGAAGTCAATCCAGGCAGTTCAAATTCTGGCTTGTAGTGGGCACCGCGGCATTCGTCTCGCTGCAGAGCTCCCTTGAGAATCGCCTCGGCGATGGGGAACATATCTTGCAGGGCCTTGGTGAACAACACGTTTTGATTCGACCAGTTCCCGGTATCGCTGAGAGCACACTTCCACGCTCGCTCTTTGAGATCTTTGAGCTTGCCGATCCCTTCTTCGAGCTGTGCGTTTTGACGCACCACGGTGGCAACGTTCGTCATCATGTTGCCCAGCTCTTGATGAATCAGGTAAGGGTTTTCGTCCCCCTTCTGTTTCAGCAAGTTGTCGTGACGGGTCTGGTGCTCTTTAACGGCACTTTCGTACAGCGAACTAGGCTGATCGGCTGCCGAAGTGCCAGGGCCCATGCTGCCAAGAAGCGTCTCTAAACCAGGCGCGACAAACAACCCAGAGAAGATACACGACAGCAGCGAATTCGCACCCAAACGGTTGGCACCGTGGTAGTGGTAATCAACTTCGCCGATCGCGTACAGATTCGGGATGTTGGTCATCTGGTTCACCGGCGAACCAGCCACCAAACCGCCATCTTCTTTCTTGTCGTAGTTCGACCACAAACCACCCATGCTGTAATGGACGGCCGGGAAGATACGCATCGGCGTGTAACAAGGATCGACCCCTTGGAACTTACGGTAGATATCCAAGATACCGCCGAGCTTACGATTCAATTCGCTCGCTTCTATGTGCGTCAGATCCAGGTAAACGCACTGGCGATCCTTTTCAACACTCAAACCGCCGTTGACGCAGACGTCGAAAATTTCACGCGTTGCGATGTCACGTGGAACGAGATTACCGTATTGCGGGTAACGCTCTTCCAGGAAGTAATATCGTTCGCCTTCCGGAATGTCCTTCGGAGAGCGGGTATCTTGCGGCGTCTTAGGAACCCAAACGCGTCCCCCTTCACCACGAGCCGATTCGCTCATCAGACGCAACTTATCCGCGCCGGGGATTGCCGTCGGGTGAACCTGAATGCACTCGCCGTTGCCGTACTTGGCGCCGGCTTGCACGCAGCGACTCGCAGCCGAACCGTTACAGGTCATGCTCATCGTGCTGCGGCCATAGATCAAGCCGCAACCGCCGGTCGCAACCACCACGGCGTCGGCCGGGAAGCTACGAATTTCCATGCTGTAAAGATCTTGAGCGACCGCACCGACGCAAGTGCCGGATTCGTTTTTGATGGGGCCGAGGAAGTCCCACATCTCGTACTTCTTGACCAGCCCTTCCACTTCCCAGCGGCGGACTTGTTCGTCCAGCGCGTAAAGAAGTTGCTGCCCAGTGGTCGCGCCGGCAAAAGCGGTTCGCTTGTACAGCGTTCCACCGAAACGGCGACGGTCGATAAAGCCTTCCTGGGTTCGATTGAACGGAACCCCCAAGCGGTCCATCAGGTCGATCACCTTTGGAGCCCACATGGCCATTTCGTAAACCGGAGGCTGGTGGTTCAAGAAGTCACCACCGTAGACCGTGTCGTCGAAGTGTTTGTATTCGTCGTCTCCCAGTTGTCGGGTCGCGTCGTTGACGCTGTTGATCCCGCCCTGAGCACACACGCTGTGCGAGCGTTTGACCGGGGTCAGGCTCATCAAATCGACTTTGATGCCTAACTCGGCCAGTTTCATGGTGGCAGCCAAACCGGCCAAACCACCACCGACAACCAGGACTCGCTTATCTGCCATTCCCATCCACCTTTGGCTCTTGGGTTTTCAATTGGCGGCGTTTCTCTTTTCGTATTTAACCGAAAGGAGGCACGTAGCTTTAACGCTGCGACTCGGCCTTGGCGGCGTCGCCGTCATCTTCCGCGTGGTAGTACTTCGATTCTTTGGAATGCTTGTGATCGTTCGGCATGACGTCGCCGGTTTCGACCAGCAGTTCGTATGCTTTGTCTTCTTCCTTGCGGACTTCGACGATCTTCTCTTTGCTCATCGAATAGAGCCCGACGATCGACGTCATCCCCACGACAGCCAGCAGCACGAACACCACGTTGGCGAACATCTTGGCTCGCTCCTGAGCTTTGGCACTGATCCACAAACCCCAGGTAATCCCAAGGGTGAACAAGCCGTTGGCAAAGTGGAACGTGGTCGCCAAGACACCGATGGCATACAAGATCGGCACGATGATCGAGGCCTGCATCGCTTCGGCACCGCTACTGGCCGCGTTGTACGGCGAGAACTGCGAACCGAACAACGGATGGGCGACGTTCTTTACCCAGAAGTCCGCATGAATCCAACCATGCATATGGAACACGTGCCAGGCAATAAACAGGAACGCAATCAGCCCTGTTGCCCGCTGCATCGTGTAACGGAAGTTGCTGTTGTACGGATAGTTTTGTGTATTGGGGTTACCATCCTTGGTGATGATCAGCCCGTACACGCCGTGGAAAATGATCGGCAGGAAGATAAACGTCCATTCCACGAGCGGCAACAGGGGGCCGAGCGAGTGAATATGGAAGACCAACCGCTGAAATAAACGGGGCGATCCGAAGACGCTGGCGTTCACCGTCAGGTGCATCACCATGTACGCGCCAACGGGAACGAGGCCCGCCAAAGAATGCAGGCGTCGCAACAGAAATTCGTTGCGTTGTAAAAAACTAGGTGCCGAGCTCACCACAGACCCTTTCCGAAATCGAAATGCCACCGATAGGGCGGAAATTCGCTTGCAAGTGTTGTCTTTAGATCGGTTTACGGCGTTCAACACGCCCCTCGGCCGCTACTCCGACCAACCATCGAAGGGGGCCGCTCGCATGTCACAAGTTATAGCGGAATCACGACTTAGTTATAAGTACCCCTTAACAAGCAGACCGAAAATCGCTGCTAGTATCAACAACGCTGATAAAGTAGGCAACGTTTCTCAACGAAACTGTCAGATTGGCAGAAGGTGATCATGAATTGGCCATGTTCACCGGATGAAGTCGTGCAGAAGATTCCGATTTCGCACGTATTTACCGCAGTCGATCGATCGGTATTGCCCCTGTCAGGCATTCTAGCCAAAAATGGGAACTACATTTGCATGTTTATGCGTCGAAGCTTTTGTCCTGCCAACACGTTACGTGTGCGTCAACAAAAAGTGCCATGCGAAATATCGAACATCCCACCATGCTGATCACCGACGACGATCGCTCGTTCCGCGAGACGATGGCCGAAGTGTTTGCACGTCGTGGCTTCGAACCGATCTTGGCAGCCGACGGCGAAGAGGCAATCCACGTAGCCCAGGGAACTACGGTACACGTGGCACTATTCGATTTCCACATGCCCCAACGGACCGGGCTGGAATCGATTACCGTTTGCCGCAGCCTCGGAATCGACATTCCGTACATCTTGCTTACCGGCGGACTCGACCCAGCCATTGCGACTCAGGCCGAAAGCGTGGAGGTCTTCTCACTGCTGGAAAAGCCGGTCAGCATCCAAATTGTGACGGGCGTGGTCAAAGAAGCGATGTCGAGCCATTACCCCTGGTACGAAGCTAGTCGATAACGCCGCTTGAAGCTCTCCTCGTATCTGGCCGTCGTCACGATTGCTACGCCGCTTACGGGGACGCTTCCGCCACTTCCAACAATCCATCTTTCTGAACGACGCGATACTGCGTCACCTCTCGCCGAGTTGGATCAGCAATGTGGGTCGTCAATTCGGTGCTTCTGCCGTTGAAGACTTTCCCGGTAACAAGAATCGTTTCGTTATCGACGCGTTTCGCGGTATCGATTTGGAACAAGATAAGATCGTCTTGGTCTCGCTTGAGCTGACCGTACGAAGTGATCAACTGGGGAAACTTCTCGAACCTGGCTGCAAACTCGGCCGACGGCATATCTCCGTAAACCAACACCAACCAAGGAATCCGTTTCGCTTGAGGGTGATTCAGTTCATGGTCGATCTGATACTGCAGCGTAGCAGCCGCGACCTCCATCGCATCTTGCTCGGAAATCGACCAGGTATCGTATGGCGCGTCCGGGCCGGCACTAAATTGCCAAAACGTAACCGCAGCCCCAAACAAAATACCAACCACCCCACTGACCACACGCCACATCGCCTGCCCCCTCTGAAATCTGGTACGGATCGATAAGAGATCCTCAGAGAGTACCCAATCGCGATAGGATGTCGCAAATAAAAAAAGGCCAAGAGCGAGCGCCCTTGGCCTTTGATCGTTTAAAAGTGCGGAACGTCGATTCGCTCTCGCTTAACTCCCTTGGTCCATCGAACCCGCTGGCGGGATGTCGTCGGAGTTGATTTCCTTGGGGGTGCCGTGGCGTTTCATTTCGGTACCGGGGACGATGCGGGGCCCATCGGAGGTTTCTTCGATGACTCGCTTCAATTCTTCCGCGTCGACCACTTCCAGTTCCATCAAACGTTCGGTCAGCGCGATGAGGGCTCCACGGCGATCTTCCATCATGTCCTTCGTCCGCTTGAGGAGTTCGTCGATGATGCGTTTGATCTCCAGATCGATCTCGCGATACGTTTCCTCGCTATGCGATCTCGCACGTTCTTCCGACTGTTCGGGAATGAATGCCGATCGTCCGCTGGCTCGGAAGTTCACACGACCTAAGCGACTCATGCCGAAGTCGGTGACCATGCTGCGAGCGATTTCGGTGGCACGTTCCAAGTCGTTCTGAGCGCCAGTCGAGATCTCTTCGTAGACCATTTCTTCCGCCAGCGTTCCGGCTAAAAGAACCTGGATACGACTTTCCAGTTCGCTTTGCGTCATCAGGAAACGATCTTCGGTCGGACGCTGCATCGTATAACCGAGGGCGGCCAGACCACGGGGGATGATCGAGACTTTGTGCACAGGGTCGGTGTTCGGCAGACAGTAAGCTACCAACGCATGACCACTTTCGTGATAGGCCACACGTAGCTTTTCGTCTTCGTGCATCACGCGCTGCTTCTTTTCAAGACCCGCGGTGACACGCTCGACACCTTCGTCGAATTCTTCCATTCCGACAGCTGCTTTACCTTTACGAGCGGCCAGCAGCGCTGCTTCGTTTACCAGGTTAGCCAAGTCGGCTCCGGAGAACCCAGTCGTGATCGCGGCAACTCCTTTCAAGTTGACGGTATCGTCCAGCTTCACGCTACGAACATGGACACGTAGGATGTCTTCGCGTCCGCCGGCATCGGGTCGGTCGACCAACACCTGGCGATCGAATCGGCCAGGGCGGAGCAGGGCAGGGTCCAACATTTCCGGTCGGTTGGTGGCGGCAATAATGATGATCCCAGCATTCGCTTCAAAACCATCCATCTCGACAAGCAACGCGTTGAGCGTTTGTTCGCGTTCGTCATGACCGCCGACAATGCCGCCGCCACGAGCTTTCCCGAGCGCGTCCAACTCATCGATGAAGATGATACAGGGGCTCTTCGCTGCGGCTTGCTGAAACAAGTCACGAACACGTGCCGCACCGACACCGACAAACATTTCGACGAAGTCAGAACCACTCATGCTGAAGAACGAAACGCCAGCTTCCCCGGCAATCGCTTTGGCCAACAACGTTTTCCCCGTTCCCGGAGGTCCGACCAACAGCACGCCTTTAGGAATACGACCGCCCAACTCTTGGTACTTCTCTGGCGACCGCAGAAAGTCGACAATTTCTTTCACTTCGTCGACGGCTTCTTCAATACCAGCGACATCGTCAAAGCTGATGTTCAAATCGTCCTGCATGTGCAGCTTGCCGCGACTGCGACCAAAGGCGATGGCGCTGCCGGTGCCGCCGATGCGACGAATCATGAAATAGCAGAACGCAATCCCCAGGCCGATCATCAACAGCGGGCCGCCGTAGATCTCGAAAAAGTTAGGGGGACCGGTCGCTTTGTAATCGGAAAAGCCAACGCTATCCAATTGCGACTGAATCTTGCCTGGGGCATTCTCGCCGCGGACCAGGTAAGTAACAATCTTCTGCCCTTCGGTTTTTGCTTTGCTTGGATCTTTGCTGTCGGTATCGTAGCGATCGACGATCCCCACCACCGAACTCGGACCGATTTCGACATCTCGCAGGTTCGAGTAACGGATCTTCGACGATTTGCCGTCGCCATCTTTTCGTTGAACGACGATGCCAGGCTCGACACCTTCTTTCGATTCTTGACCGATCGAGCTGATCAGCCGCTCTAAATCAGGCTGCGGCAGTTCTTCCGAACCAGGCTGCAGCAGGTACATGGCCACCAGAAATACGGCCGCTCCTGCTACGAGTACGTACCACAGGTTGCCCGAATTTCCCTTATCGCTGCGTCGTTTGGGAGAATCGTCGTTGTTATCCATGTGCTTCCACTAGGTTTATGAAAAGTTTGGGCTGCCCCCAAGCAGTTGCTACCCGGAGAGTGAATCTCATAGTATACCGGGCATGCTCCTACGACTATCTTCGCCACCTGGCAAAAGCTGACAAGCTGCTAGCGATCGGGCCAGGGCATACCGGTTGGTACGATTGTGCGGACCAGCGATCACTTTAAGGGAGACGATCGCGACGCTACAAGAGAAACAGCACGACGAAACTTCTTCCTGACAGGTGCATCTGCGTGCTGGCATCTTTATATTAAGAATTCACCCTAATCCCCCAAGCACCGCAACGAACCACGCTGCGTTTACCTATCTTCTCAGGATGCTTGCCCCACAGCCGGCGACGGAATGCCATACGAATTTTTGAGACTCGCGACCCTTTTTCGTAGGTTTCCTGATGCTCCGCTCTTACTTGACCACGTGTGGCTTGCTCGTTGGCTCGCTGTTGGTGAGCTCGCCGTTAACGGCTGAGGATCATCTTTTGACCGTCGGCGGTGGCCCTGTCGCCGATGGCAATCAGATCTCGCTGGAAAACAACGTCCTTTACTTCCAACGCGTTCTTTCGCAGCTGGGCATGGATGAGGTCGAACATCAGATCTTGTTCGCCGACGGAACCAATCCGGCCGTCGATCTGCAGTACGAAAACGTCGATCGAACCGAAGAAGACATCCACCGCTTAATGGCCGAAATAGTCGGGCCAGGGCAGGGGATCAAGTACGATTACCGCTCCAGCACCATCCCCGGAATCAACGGCGAAGCAACGCCAGAGAGCATCGAAAAAACACTCGCCGATCTGTCCCAGCGACTGAAATCGGATGACCGCATAATCTTCTACTTCACAGGACATGGCGGCAAAGACCGCACCAAGCCCAAGCCTCCTCCGAAAGCTAAGCCAGAGGCGGATAAGAAACAGGAAGAGGAGAAAAACGACACGGAAGAAAGCGATCCGACCAAGGACGACTCATCCGAAGAAGCGGATGCCAAAGACGCCGACGACAAAGAGCCTTCCCAAGACAAGCATGACGAAGAAGAACCGTCAGAGTCGAGTGATGAAAAGGAAGAAGAGAAGCCTGCCAAGAAGCATCGGACCGAGCCCACGTACAGCGGCAACGTGACCCACTTGTGGTTTCGCGACAAAATGACTGCCACAGACTGGACTGAAAAGCTGGACGAACTGCCAACCGATGTCCCGTTTGTCGCCGTCATGGTGCAATGTTACAGCGGTGGATTCGGCAATCTGATCTTCAAAGGGGGTGATCCCGATAACGGCCTGGCCGACCATCCGCGGTGCGGCTTCTTTTCCACGGTGCCTGATCGCGTGGCAGCTGGCTGCACGCCCAACATTAACCAGGCCGAATACCGCGAATACTCTTCCTATTTCTGGGAAGCATTGAGCGGCGTCACGCGAACCGGCGATTCGATCGAAAAGCCAGACTTCGATCAGGACGGTACCACGTCGCTACTCGAAGCGCATGCGTACACAGCGTTGAACGCAGACACGATCGACATCCCGACGCGTACGTCCGACTTCTTCCTTCGCGAATATTCGACGCTGAAGGGGGAGAAAGATCTTTTCACCGTTCACACACCGATCGATCAGCTGCTGGAAGGTGCCGATCCTTGCGAGCGTGCAGTGATCGAAGGCCTGAGCAATCGCTTCGAGTTTTCCGATGCCGATCGCGGTAAGCAAGTCGAGGAATCCATCCGCGACAAAAAGGGAGCCAAGCGAAAGACCGACGGAGACGTTCGCAAGCAGTTGGGCAAGATCAGCGGGCTGAAACGCAAGATCCGCGACTCGCTGGAAAAACAGTGGCCCGAGATCACCAATCCGTGGCATCCCAAAACGGTCAGCCTGCTGACCGAAGAACCAGAGACACTGCGAACGGCGATTGTCGAGCATGACGAGTATGCCCCGCTCCGTGAAGCGAGCGAAGAACTCGACAAGCTTCGGGCCGATCAGGAAGCTCTCGAACTGGAGATCGTCAAGCTGGAACGCCTCAAGTTCTGGCTCGAACGTCGCGCACGCGTCATGAATCTTCCTAAGACGGCCGACAGCGACAAAGTCGAACGCCTCAACGCGTTGGTTCATCTTGAATCGCAGGCCATCTAGCGGCGCCCCCCCCAACCGTTCGCGGCCTGATCTCTACCTATCAGAGCCGCGAACAGGGCCGGTTGCGACAAGAACGCTCTTTCGCCCGCAACCAGTCTCAGCCCCCTGCCATCATTCTCAATAGGCGGGGCCACCTCCTTAGAGACAACGCTGAAAATAAAAGCGGAAGTTCCCGGCATTAATCCGTCGTTGTCGAACGCTAACTCTTTTGCCAGTAGCTAACTCCCCCCAGACAAACCATCTTTGGGCCCATTGAGGCAGCCAACCCCGCAGAGGGTGGTATTGTTTTCTTAGTAAAAGCCGCAATTATCTCAAAGCGGACTCCCAGCAACCCTAAAAGCTGATATAAAGCTGGCCAAGGCACCGATAAATTGTTTTTGCCTTATCTCCTCTTCTTACATCTTGTTCTCTTCTCATCTTGGGGAATCGCCATGAATCGCTCCTGCAAGCCGCGTGGTTTCACGCTGGTCGAGCTGCTTGTCGTCATTGCCATCATTGGGGTCTTAGTTGCCCTTCTCCTTCCTGCTGTCCAACAAGCCCGCGAGGCCGCTCGTCGGATGCAGTGCACAAACAATCTCAAGCAACTTGGGCTCGCGATGCACAACCATCACGACACCTTCAACGAGATGCCACCTCTGGGGAACTACAACGTCGACGGCAACTGGGGCTCGAACCGCGTGTTTGCCTGGACGATCTACGTTCTGCCGTACATCGAACAGAACGCTTTGAACGACGCCATGCGGGATCGTGCCGACAGTTCGTCCCTGCCGAATCCTTGGAGCACCGGCAACAACACTTGGGAGAATCAGTACTGGAAAGTCGACATCGATGCTTTCATGTGCCCATCGGACGCCCCGCCAACCAACCGCGGTGAAAGCCCTTCGGTACTCAACTACAAAGCCTGCGTGGGGGACGACTATCACCAGAACCAGTTCCGTCCAGCCGATGGTCGCGACAACCGCGGCATGTTCCAGATTGATCGCAAGCTGAACTTCTCGTCGGTCACCGATGGTCTTTCCAACACGATCATGATGGGCGAAACGGCTGGGAGTGGTGGACCACGTTCGATTCGTGGTGGTGTCGCATTGAACATGAAGAACTGGAACCCTCAGGCATGTTCCGCACGTTACAATCCCGCCACGAAAGAACTGACAGGGGACGTTCGTGCCGACTTCCGTCCTCACACCGGACGTGCTTGGGATGGTCGACCCTACTTCGCGGGATTCACCACCATGGTGGGTCCCAATGGTCCGACGTGCCACTGGGGTGGCGTTGATGGAAACGAACACATGGGCACACTCACCAGCTGGCACCCCGGCGGTGGCAACGTGCTGATGGCCGACGGTTCGGTTCACTTCATTCCTGAAACAATCGACACCGGAAACCAAGCCGCCGACAGCACGGCCAGCCCTTCAGGCGCATCAGACTATGGAGTCTGGGGTGCGTTGGGTAGCCGCAGTGGTGGCGAAGCCGCGCAACTTCCGTAAGCCCCTAGAGGGGCCGAGCCGACAGCTTGGCCCCTCGCTTTTCTTTGTTTCATTTCCAGGAGGCTTATCATCATGTCCAGCTTCAACTTGCCACAACTCGCGTGGCTGCCGACGACGCTCCTTTGCGTCATGCTGATCGGCTGTGCGGAAAGTGGTCCGCCGCTCGGGACCGTCTCTGGCACGGTCACCATGGACGGCAAACCGCTCCCCAACGCCATCGTATCGTTCGTACCCACCGCCGGAGGCCGTGCTTCGGTTGCGACAACCAACGAGAGCGGCGAGTACCAGCTCGCATTCATCGATCGCATGGGAGCCCTTATTGGCAACCACAAAGTAAGCATCACGACCGCGGTTCAGTCAGATGACGAGGACTTCTCCGAGATCAGTTCGGACGATCCTCGCTACGAAGAGATGCTGATGACACGTCGCTCGGACTACAACAACGCCGTCGTCCGCGAGCCAATCCCTGCGACCTACAACGCCAAATCAGAAATCGTAAAGGAAGTTGAAAGCGGCTCGAACGTGATCGACTTCCCATTAAACTCCGACGGTACTCTTCCGTAACGTCACTTCGTGCAACGGCCAATATGCTCTACGTAGGGCGGCCACCTCGAAAGCCAGAGTCATCCCCCAAGACGACTCTGGCTTTCTTTATTTCTTGTGTGAAAAGGAGACCTAGGAGTCCCCGAGGTAGTTCTTTCGTCGATTTTGCCGACGGTACTGGCTCGGAACGTCTCCCATCGTTCGCTTGAAGCTACGGATGAATGATTCTGTGTGGTTGAAACCGCATTGATAGGCAATTTCCGGAATGGCCAGTTCAGTATCCCTGAGCAGCACCGCAGCACGTTCCAGGCGGACTCGCCGTAAGATAATCGCTGGTGAGCGACCAACCGTTCGTTCGAAGCGGTTTTCGAGGACACGTCGCGAGACGTTAAGTGCTTTCTCCAAGTCTCGAACCTGAATGGGCCTCGAGGCATTGTCCCGAATAAATTTGATTGCTTCGGCAACCACTTCGTCCTGAAAGCCTGTCGCATCCGAAGACCGACGAGCTAAGACGCCGCGGGGTGGAACTTCAATGGGCTCTTCCGGCGGCGATTCCCCCTGGATCATACGGTCCAGCAGTTCCGCCGCGCGATAGCCGACCGTTCGCCCTGCCTGATCAAGACTCGAAAGCTCTACAGGTGCCAACGCCGACATGAGCGCGTCATCCTCGATTCCCAAGATGGCGATGTCGTCCGGCACTTCAATCGTTGCATTCGCACACTGTGTCATTACGGCACGACCGATCATCGCACTCCACGTAATCACACCCACAGGCTTCGGTAGCTCCAGTAGCCAACGCCGAAGATCGTTCGCGTTGCTTCGAACGCCATGCTCCCGTGGTTTGACTTTCTGTTTGCTGTAAGAAAAGACATGCAACGTGGCTTCGTCCTCATCGGTCTTTTCACGCAGTGCGTCGACCATCGTTGTACCGTACGGCATATGCGGCGCCGGACCAACGTACGCCACGTTTCGAAAGCCGCGATCAAGGAAATGCTTCGCCGCCATGTGCCCGCACGCACGTTGATCGGAAACAACGTTCGGAAATCGAAGCGAGTGCTTGCGCGTCCACGAAACATTCACGCACGGCAATTTTCGACGCGTGATGCTGCGAATCAAGCTGGGGTTCGTCAATCGACCGATGACCCCATGCCCTTTCCAGTCGGGCGGAATCTGCAGCGTGTCCCAGAAACCATGCGGCTCGATAAAGCAGTCCCAGCCTCCTTGTTCTGCCGCGTAGTCCGCCACGCCCCGCAAGACGTCGCGGCTCCATTCCGTTGCCGTTTGCACGACCAGTGCGATCGAACGCCGAGCTGGGACGCCCAAGAGAGATGTACTCATCGCCGCTCCGTTCCCCCTTAATTACCTCGTAACGTTGCTAGGATCTACGCCTCGCACGCTGTGGGAAAATGAGATGATTATTCTTTTAAAGATCAGCGAACACAAAGTGCATATTGTCAAACGTTGTGCGTATTTTGTCATGTCGACCAAACCACCTCAAGGCTACCATGTTCAGCGTTGCAGGAAAGCGACCCCACAAAGCCGGTTGATTTCCCGCACTGAAGATCATCTATCTTTCGTCTTCGCCTCATGAAAAAAGGTTTGCTCCGATGCCTCGAAAGTCTCGCGGATTTACGTTGGTCGAATTACTGGTGGTCATCGCGATTATCGGTGTTTTAATTGCCCTGCTGCTTCCCGCCGTCCAGCAAGCTCGTGAAGCAGCTCGCCGGATTAGCTGCACGAACAACTTGAAACAGCTTGGCCTCGCTCTTCACAATCACCACGACACCTACGGTAAGTTTCCGGCAGGTGCCAGTAACGAAGAAGACTCCTCCAGCGACGAAACCGGCGCCCATTGGAGTGCCCGACTTCTGCCGTTCGTCGAACAATCGAATCTGTACGAAGCGTTGACGCTTACTACCGATTCGGCCAACTTCGCTGCCGGCAGTGGCGGTGTCAGCGGTGCTTCCCTGACCAGCAGCAACGCTTCGCATCGCAACATTGCCGCTTGCGAAACACTAATCCCCGGTTTCCGCTGCCCGTCCGCTCCTATTCCGGAACACATTCGCGATACGTCCACCGACAACTGGACCGTTCAGAATCGTGTCCCGGCCAGCTACCTTGGCAACTGCTCGGGAACGCTTACGTCCGATCATCAATCTGGCCAAGGACAAGCCTGGTGGGGCAAATCGGCTAGCAACGAACTAAACGGCATCTTCCAAAACTTCCGGCCATTGCGTTTTGCAGACGTGACCGACGGAACATCCAATACGGTCGCGTTTGGCGAAGCGGTTCCCGACCCGCTCAACACCGGAGCCCGCGAAGACAGCGCCAACGGCAGTTCGGCCCAAAAAGATCACTGGATCATCGGTGGCGACGATGCCGACGTGCCGCAAGACTGGTCGGAAATGTTCGGCACGCTGGGCGTCGGTATCAACTTGCCGAAAGTCGCCCCCGGAGCATCCGGATTTAGCGAGTACGAATTTGGTTACAGCAGCAAGCACCCTGGCGGAGCCATGTTCTGCCTGACGGATGGTTCGGTAACCTTCCTGGCTGAAACCACCAATGCAGCCACTCGCAAAGGCTTCGGAACCCGCAACGGCGAAGAAGTCGTTTCCAACAACTAACATCCAGGACAACAATCAATGACGACTCACCACCAAGCAATTGTAGGGTCGTCCGCTGGTTGGGGAGTCAGCATCGCTGTGGTGCTGACTCTGCTAGTTAGCGGATGCAACGTCAAACCAGTTCCCCAAACAGCGCACGGAAAAGTCTCTGTCGACGGTCATCCACGTGGTGGCATCGAAATCACTTTCTGGGACGCTGCGGAAACCGATCGAATGATCCTTTCGACCTCGACGTCGGAAGACGGCACATTCGCGGTGCAAAACATCGATCTCGGCGGAACCCAACAGTGTGTTGTTACGTTCTCGAAGCCTGCTTTAAAGAATGGTGACGACCTGCCCAGCGATATGAAACCGTCCGCCGGCAGCACCATCGATTTGGTACCCGCCAAACTTCGCTCACCCAAAGAGTCAAACGTCCGCACGGACCTTCCCACAAGTGACTTCCAGTACGACATCGTCACCACGAAGTAATTCGCTGCGGACCGATGCGAAGCTTTACTCGACAAACGCCGCGCTATCGCAGCGGCGGAGTCGATGGGGCTCTGGTTACCGAGTTGTTATACTGGGGGTCGAAGTACCAGTACATGCCGCCGGGGCTTGAGATGTCTCGCAGCCATTCTCGTTGGGTTGGCCGGTGGGCGTTTTTCAGCAGGGCGTAAATGTCGCTGATCACCGTGGTGTTGTCGCCGTAATAGGCGTGTCCCATCAAGCTGGTGTCGATCTGCGTTACGTCGATCGTATCGATTCCGTTGAGAATCAAGATGTTCGCCCCGACGTCGCCTGCCCTGGGATAACCGTTCACCGCTCGCGACGCTTTCAGTGCCAAGTCGTTCTGCGATGCATACAGCGTCACATGATTGGCCAGCCCTGTCAGACGGGGAGCGATCTCTTCCTGAAAAATCTTCGCGTCGACATCGGGTGCCGCGAGGATCACTTCGTTAAACATCTTCTGGTTCTGCCCCAAGTCTTGCGCGAGCGACTCGACCGCAGCTCCGAACGCTCGGTTCCCCATGCTATGGGCGATCAGGTGAACCGATTGGGCACCACTGTGTTGATGCACTTTCAGCAGGAACTCCTTCAAGTGCGACGCGGTCCAGAATGAGTTACCTCGATCGACCACGTAACCCAACAGTTCCCCTTGCGATGGCCAGCTGAAAAAGACCGGGGCCCCTTTGAAATCCAAGTCGTGAGCGATCTGTGCCGTTCGCCGAGCGGCGTCTTCAAACGTGACGTTGTAACCATGTACGAAGATCAACAGATCTTGATTGGGGGACATGGCGACGCGTGTTTTGAGCATGTCGAAGAATGCTTGCTCTTCCTTCGACTTCACTTCCATCAGCATCACATGGTCTTCCGGTTTCTCTTCGAATTCCCATGAGATCACCGAAGGCGATTCCAATTTGCCGGCCTGATGCGACTTTGGAATGCTGACTTTGCACGTCCCAAGTTGCAGTTCGCCTTGCTCTTTGCCGTAGACGACCGAATCGTTGGAAAGAAAGCGATCGTACTTGTGGTACTGAACCCAACCTTCTTGGCCAACAACAACCGAGCCAGTCAGCGCCACCACCACCGTCAGTCCGGCAATGATGTATTGCTTGAAACGCGTTAGCACCAGACCGACCACCAAACCAAGCAGCACACACAACGCTGCTGGAAGGAGTGCGTGAAACTTGTGCGGCAAGACGCCGCCAGGCCAAAGCATCGGAGCACGGTCGGTTCCGTAAAAGACTTCCACCACATCGAACGGATCGTTGTTGGGCGCATTTGATTGAGCTTCCGCTTCCATGTTCCAACTTGGCGGATCGTTAGCCATTGACTGCATCGGCGGGCTCGTCTGGGGAGCCACTTGCGGCGGTGCTTGCATCATCCGCGGCTGCATCGCTTCGGTTTGCATCGGCTGAGCCGGCATGGCTTGCGACTGCATCGCCTGGGGTTGAATCGCTTGAGGCTGCATTCCCTGTGGCTGAGTATTCTGAGGAACGGATTGCGGCTGCGAATATTGGCTCATCCGTGGAGCCACGCTTCGCTGAAGATTGGGCGAGCTTTCGGCTGCCTGAGGTGCCATCGACCGGGGAGCGTACTGCGGAAGCTGTTGTGCCTGAGCTGGCATTCGTGCTGTCGACTGATCGGAAAATCCGAACTGCTGTTCCGGAACCGGCTGCTGCATTTGCGGTGGCGGAACCTCTTCCGGATTCACGAACGTCGGCCGGAACTCGGTCGGCGCTGGCGACGGATTCGGAGCGACTTGGGGAGGCGCCACTTGAGGAGGCGTCTGCTCGACCACTTCGACCGGCGGCGCGCTGCCCTGGTCGCCCTGTGCGACCTGTTCTTCCCCTTTTTCCTGCGCGCATCCAACCGTCAGCACGACAATGAGCATCAGCGACAGAATCCCCCCCGGTTGGCAGAGCGGTCTCGCGAAGTTTGCGCGTCGTATTGACGAAATGTGCAGGTTATCGGCGAAAGTTTGTCGATATTCGGTCGTTTTGGACATAGCCCAAACCCCCTATTACCATCCATGCTTCCAGGCCCTGCCTGGTTCAAAGTGGGGGCCGATCGTACCGATGAAGGCAGTTCGCGGAAAGGTCGATTTTCTCAGCAACAACTACCATGCAGCAACAGATTCAACGAAGCGAATTTAGCGTTAACTATTTGCTGCCAGGACACTTATGACGTAGAACAGAGGAAGCGATGAAAGGCGTAAAGATGCCTGGAAAACGGTAAAAACCATTTCCTGGCCTGAATCGTCTATGTCTGAGATAACAGAGCTACTCGGCAAACTCTCATCACACCACCAGCCCCGGGACCGTTCGATGTTGCCACCTCTTCGATTGCTGATCTGGACGTTCGCATTTGCGATACTTTTTTCTCCATTTGCGACAGCAGCAGAAGGAGACATCGAAGACGTAACCAGCGTAGAGAATACGCTTTACGTCTTAGCTCCGACGGCAATCCGCGATGCCTTGCAGGACCGAAAGTATGACGAAGCGATCGAGCTGATTGATGCTCAGTTGGCCAAAGATGGAGGAGATAAAGAGCAGCTGCTCTATCTCAAAGGACGAGCTCTCCACTTCTCCGGCAAGTACGAAGAAGCGGTCAAAACCTTCGAACAGCAGCTGAAGCGATTCCCCGATTCCAAGTGGTCACGTAAAGCTAACTTTGCCATTGGTTTAGCTTATGCCCGCAGTGGCAATTATCGCCTTGCAGAAGAGGCTTATCGCGAGCAGGCACGCTATCTGTTATCGCTGGATCGGAAGGAAGAAGTCGCCGAAATATATCTCAGTCTCGCCACCGTCGCCTTCGAGTGCGGCGAAGAAACCAAGGACCACAAAGAATACACAAAAGCCCTCCAGTTCTATCAAAAAGCCCTGGAAGTAGGTCCCAAACCGAAAACCAAGGACAAGACTAATCTTCAGATCGCTAGAAGCCACAAGCACTTAGGGCGACAGGGAGACGCGATCAATGTCTATGCAGCACTCGTTGCCGACAGCACCGATCGCCCCACGCAGCTGATTGCCCGCTATGAGCTGGGCGATCTCTATCTCCAATCAGGCCAACACGTTGCGGCCCGTAAAGCGTGGGAGGACCTACTCGCATTGCACGACGGCGAAGCATCTCCATTGATGGCCAAAGCCGCCTTCCGAATGGCCGAAACGTACCAATTTCCGAGCCCTCCATCCGAGCAAGATCTCGAGCTTGGCGTTGCCGCCATCGAGTCGTATCTCGTGAAATATCCTGAACATGAGAGCGTCCCTGAAGCCCATTTCCGGCTGGCCCGGGCCTACTCCAGCCGTAGTCGCGGCGACGATGCCGTGGCGGCGCTGCAGTCGTTTCTCAAGATCGAGCAGTACGCCGAAACCGACGCTTATGCTGACGCCCGATTTCTGCTTGGTTCCATCTATGCCCAGCAAAACAAGTTTGACGAAGCAATCGCCGCTTGGAGCGATTACCTCTCCAAGCACCCGACCCACTCGAAGTGGAGCGAAGCCCAGCAGCGAATCATCAACACGCAGTACCAAAAAGCGGAGTACGCCTACAGCGAGAAAAACTACGACGAAGCACGCAAACTTTGGCAAGAGTTCCTCGTTAAATACCCCATCGATTCCCGCTCGCAGCAGATCCAATTCCGCATTGGCGAAAGCCTCCATCAGGAAGAGAAATGGCAAGAGGCCATCGCATCCTGGCAGCAGCTTGCCAGCAAGTTTCCAGGTTCGCATATCGCTGCCCAGGCCAAGTATCACATCGCGCTGACCACTGAGCAAAAGCTCGACCAGTTGGCCGATGCAATGGAACTATATAAAGAACTGGCCAACACGCCGTTTGCGTCGCAGGCTCACCAGCGGATCACGCAGTTGTCCGGCGAACAACTAGAAGTCGCCACGCTGCGAAAGTTTCGGTCAAACCAGAAGCCTTCCATTCAACTGAAAACGCGAAACCTCGAATCGGTTCAAGTTCAGATCTACCCTATCGATTTGGAAACGTACTTTCGCAAGATGCAAACGACCGGCGGCATCGAAAGCCTCGACATCGCTCTGATCGATCCCGCAGAAAGCTTCACCTTCGAGGTTCCGAAGTATGAGAAATACCGACTTGAAACGCACTCCGTCGAGATCCCTATCCCCGCGCTCCATGGCGAAGACGAAAAGCTTGCCGAAGCAGGCGTTGTTGCGGTAACGGTAACCGGTGAAAAGAAGGAAGCGACGACGATCGTCCTACAAAGCGATCTCGACATGATCGTCAAAAGCTCGCGAGACGAAGTGTTTGTCTACGCCCAGAATATGAAAACCGGCAAGCCTTGGGCGGACGTTCGTCTTTTGATGTCCAACGGAAGCGAAGTTTTCGCCGAAGCCGCGACCGGAGAAGATGGTGTCTACCGTGCTCAGCGTGACGAGTTGCATGGGTCCGGCGATATCCGCGTGCTGGGGGTCGTCGACGGTCATTCGGCAGCGAACGTTGTGAGCCTCAGCGGGCTTCAAATGGCCAGAGGCCTACAGCGTCGTGGGTATCTTTACACCGATCGACCTGCGTATCGTCCAGGGCAATTGGTACATGTCCGCGGTATTATTCGCCACGTCAAAGACGACCGCTATGTCACTCCGGCCGGACAAACGTATCAGTTGGAAGTACTCGATCCACGCGGTCGATCCTTACTTTATCGCGAAGTCAAACTTTCCGACTTCGGCTCTGCCGGCGGGCACTTGCTGCTTCCCGCCGAAGCTGCGGTCGGCTCGTATCAAGTCCTCATGCGTTCGGCCAGCAATAAGTCTGAAACCTACCAAGGTAATTTCACCGTCGCGGAATTTCAGCTACCGCGAATCTTTCTGGAGATTGAAACGGAAGAAGACGTTTACTATCGCGGCGAAGTCGTGAAAGGAACGATCACCGCGAAGTATTATCACGGCGATCCTGTTATCAAGCGAAACCTCCAGTACTTCCTGGACGGCAAACAAATCGACGCGCAAACCAACAACCAAGGCCAAGTCGAGTTTGAACTGCCAACGCGCGATCTGCGCGACTCGAAGGCGATCAAAATCCACGCTCGCATGCCGAGCGAAAACGCCTCGACCGGAAAGAGTGTCTTCATTTCGGCCGTTGGTTTTTCGATGACCGCTTCGGTCGTGCGCGACACCTACATCCATGGCGAATCGTTCGACGTTACTGCCATGGTTAAAGACCTGGAAGGGGAACCGTTGGAGACCGACTTGACCCTTTCGGTGATGCGACTTTCCAACGATGAACCAGGTCAGGCTCAGGAAGTGCTGGTCTCGAAGCACGAACTGAAGTCGAACGAGAATGGAGAAGCCCGACAGACGCTCGCGTTGGAAAAAGGAGGACAGTACATCCTGCGATTCACCGGCGTCGACCGATTCAAGCATGACGTTTCTGCCCAGACGACGGTCAAGATCTCGGACGAGAACGATCGCATCCGACTTCATATTTTGGCAGACAGTCACTCGCTGAAATCAGGCCAAAAGGCGTCCATCGATGTGCACTGGCGCGGCAAACCAACGCTGGCGTTAGTGACGTTCGAGGGCTCGAAGATTCTCGACTACCGCTTGGTGGAATTGAAGGATGGGAAGAATGCGTTGAAGTTTGATGTCGACACATTCCTGGCCCCGAACTTCCAGTTGGCAATTTCGGCAATGACCGACGTCCCGCAAAAAGACATTGTCGACGGGAAAGAGGAGCCACTTCGATTTCATACAGCTGAAAGTGTATTTCAGGTCGAACGCGATTTACGTATCGAGTTGACATTGCCAGAGAATGCCCGACCAGGCGACACGGTGAACGCGCAGCTGAAAACCACGGATGCCTTGGGGAATCCACTGCCAGCCGAAGTGAGCTTGGCGCTCGTCGAGAAGAGCTTGCTCGATCAATTTCCACCGCATTGGACGAAGCCAAGTGACTTCTGGCAAGGCAACCCTCGGGTGTTCGCCATGCGTGCAAGTTCGAGCATCGATTTCCACTATCAGCCGAGCACAGAGCAAATCGACGAGCAACTTCTCGCCGAAGCAGAACGAATCGAAGCAGCCGAGGAAATCCGTCTCGAGCTGAACGACTTTAGTCGCGAGCAGATGCGTGCGTTCGACAACGCCGCAGACGCGGATCCGTTTGGTGGCAACCAGGCAGGGAATAGCAGCGATCCATTCGGAGGAAATCAATCGGGCAGCGGTGGCTCCGATCCATTCGCTCCCACCCCGAGTGCTCAGTATGCCCAGGGCGACGATTCATACGGTCGTCCGGCAGGCATGGGCGGCTTCGGCGGCGGAGGCGGAGGTGGTTTTGGCGGTGGAGGTGGAGGCTTCGGCGGTAGTGGCGGAGCATTCGGTAGAAGCCCCGGCAATCAGCCTAATGCGTCAGCTTCGCGCCCGCAAAGTCAACTCGCAGCACCCCAAATGGTCGATGGCTTGAGGGCTGAGAAACCGTCGCAATTGGCTGGCCAACGTTTTTCGTACGACTTCGATCAATCGAAGAAACGTGACTTGATGTGGGGTGGCAAAGATACGCAGTGGGAAGATCTCTCGACGCTTTCGGAACGCAATTGGTACTTCGATTCCAAAGGGAATGCGAACCTGGGGATTCAAGTGCTCGATGCCAACGGGGGCTATTCCAACCGAGCCATTGAGGTAAAAGATGCGGCGATTGCTCAAAACAAAAGCTTGTTGGCTTTGGTAAATGAAGCCGAAAAGAATGGTGATTTGCTGCTGCCAGGCCTGCCTCCGCAAGAGACAGCATTCTGGGTTCCGAGCCTGGTGACCAATCAAAACGGTATCGCTTCAGTCGATATCACCCTGCCGCCCAACTCGACAACATGGAAGATGCTGGGCAAAGGAATCACCGTCGAGACATTGGCCGGTGAAACGGAAGCGGAACTAACGGTCACCAAGTCGCTGTTCGCCGATATCAAGTTGCCCATGGCTCTGCAAAGTGGCGACAAGATTCAAGTTCCCGTTCGCGTCTTTAAAACCGATGGCAAGCCAGGCGAAGTCAAACTGGCTTTAGAGATTGAAGTGGGCGACAAGAAAGTCACCCAGAACAAGACGCTTACTTTTGATGACGGCAGCGAGCAAGACATTTTAATCCCGCTTGAGATCGATCCGGAGTCGGTCAAAAACACCAAGCAATCGGTTGCCGAATTCCGTCTTGAGGTGCAAGCCGGAGATATGGTCGATGTCCAGCGACGGTCGGTCCCAGTGCGTCAACGGACGTATCGCGTGGTTCGATCTTCTTCAGGGCAAGCGTCGAGCGATATGACCGCGGTCGTCAACTATCCGGAAGGCATGCCGTGGGAGAATCCTTCGCTTCAAGTCGTCATCGGACCGAACGTTCGTGCTGACCTGCTGAGCGTGCTCGATCCCCCAGCGATGCCGCTCTATCGCTGTGGCACGATCGCGGCGACTCCGATCGATACATTGACGAGCGACATCCTGACCGGCTTAGCACTGGAAGGCTTGTTGAAGCAAAGCCCCGATCAAGGTGGCCCTTCCCTGGAAACCGTTAAGTCGAAAGTGGACTCCGCGATCGCTTCACTGATTGTGATGCAAAACGACGACGGCGGGTTCAGCTGGAGTGGTGCCCAAAAGGGGACTAACCGCTATTCCACCGCACGAGCATTGTGGGCACTTGCCGCCGCTCGCAAGGCAGGCCATCGAGTCGACGACGACTTGATTCAGAAGTCGGTCTACGCATTGAAGAATGAAATTCCCAAGCTTCCCGTCGGCGACTACGACAGCAAGGCAACCTTGTTGCACGCTTTGACAGTGGCTGGCTCAGGTGACTTCTCTTTGGCCAACCAGCTTCATCGCAATCGACAATCGTTAACCGCATCGGGATGTGCCTATTTGGCGCTCGTGTTTGCCGAGATGAGCCGCGACGACACGGCTCGTGAACTTGCCGATCTCGCCAAAACCAAAATCGGCCAGGCCGGCGTTTCGGGCTGGAACAGTTCGACCGTGGAAGCTCAGGCCCTTTATGCATTGTGCGTTTTGGCTACCCAGCCGAAGTCGCCAGAAATGACGAAGGTCGCCACGCAAGTGCTGAAGGCTCGCCAAGGCCATCGTTGGCATCCCGACAAAGCGACTGGCCCTGCGATGATGGCTGTGTGTGGCTGGACGGCTGGCAAAGCCATGGCAGCCGACGAATATAAGCTGACCATTTTGGTAAACGACCAAGAAGTGAAGACTCTCAATATCGACGCTAAGAGCATCACGCAAACGGTCGAGATTCCTGCTGACTTGCTGAAACGTGAGAAGCAGGAAACGGTTCGCTTTCAACTGACAGGACGTGGCGATTTCACCTATCGCTGTGAACTTGCCGCCGACGTGCCGCTCGATAAGTTAAAATCGAACACTTCCCGTTGGTACGTCCGTCGCTATTACGACCCCGCTCCGCTTCGTTTCGATGGCGAAGAAATCCCGCGTGGATTTGGCGTTGTCAGTGGCAGCTATCAATCGTTCCGCAACGAACTGACTCAACTTCCGGGAGGAGATCGCGGAACGGTTCGCGTCAATATCTATCGCAGCAATGTGCGTAATGATGAAGAAGAGCAACAGATGGAGTACCTGGTCGTCACCGAGCCAATTCCTGCCGGTACGACGGTCGATCCAAGTTCGATCAGTGGTAGTTTTGAACGCTACGAAATCCACCCTGGCTATCTGTTATTCTATCTCGGCCCAAGCCGCAGCTCGCGTTACTTGACGTACGAACTCGTTGGCATTCAGCCAGGCGATTACTATACCGCTCCGACATTGGCCCAGGACATCTATCAACCGGAAAGCCTTGCCGTCGGAGCCGCCAAATCGCTGAACGTGTTACCGACCGGGCAAGCCAGTGGCGACGAGTATCGCTTGACGCCTCAAGAGCTTTACGAATTGGGACGCCGCAAGTTCGACAAGGGAGACATCGCGGAAGCCGAGTCACATCTGACCGAACTATTCAGTAATTGGTCGCTCGACAACGGTCCCTTCCGCGAGACAACCAAGATGCTGTTCGATATTCATCTGCAAGCTGATCATGCAGCCGAAGCCATTAAGTTCTTCGAGCTGTTGATCGAAAAGTTCCCTGACGAAAAGATCCCGTTTGCCAAACTGTTGAAAGTCGGCGACGCCTACAACGAGCTCGGCGAATATGAGCGCAGCTATCTCGTTTTCCGAGCCACCGTCGAAGCCAACTTCATGGTGGAAAGCCAAGTCGCGGGATTCCTTGTCGATCAAGGGGAAGCGATTCGCAGTATTCAAGTGATGGAAGATCTACTGAAGAATTCCCCTCAGGAACCGTACGCGGCAATTGCGGAGTATGCGTTGGCAACTGATGTCTACGGCAATGCGGCCCAAGCGGCAGCGTCTCGCGAAGGCAAGAACTTGAAGCTGACCAAAGTCCACTTCCTGAAGAAATCTCTGCAGATGCTCGAACAGTTCCTGACGACGCATCCAGAGGATCCTTCGGCGGACGAAGCGGCATTCACGTTGGCTTCCGGGATGACCGAACTGGAGCAGTATGAACAGACGATCAAGCTGAGCGAGAAGTACACGCGGCGTTATCCAAAGAGCGACCACTTGAGCAGTTTCTGGTATCTCACCGCGTTCTGCCACTTCGCCCTCAGCCAGCCGGAAGAGGCCCTCAAGATGTCGGACAAAGTCGCCGAAAGCGTGGATGCCTCGCAGCGAAACACAAACAGCGTTGCTGCGCAGAATCGCTGGCGAGCTATTTACATCATGGGTCAGATTTACCACTCATTGAATCAGGCCGCGAAAGCAATCGACAACTACTCGCAAGTGAAAGACCGTTTCGTCGACGCAGCTCAGGCAATCGACTACTTCACTCGCGAGGCGATCTCGGTCGAAGAGGTCACCAGCTTCCTGCCTGAAGAAGACGTGAAGCTGAAACTCGACTATCGCAACGTCAAAGCGTGCGAAGTGAAAGTTTATCGCATCGACTTAATGAAGTTTGGTCTCTTACAGCGGAACTTGCAGAAAATCACGACCATCAACTTGGCCGGGATTCAGCCGCTGCACGAAACGACCATCGAGCTTGGTGACGGCAAGGACTATCAAGACAAAGAACGCGACATACCACTTCCGCTCGAAGAAGAAGGTGCATATCTCATTGTTGCTCGTGCCGACAATCTTCACGCAAGCGGCCTCGTGCTGATCAGTCCGCTTCGCTTGGACGTCAACGAAGATCACGTCTCCGGTCGTGTTCGCGTGACGGTCAAAAACAAGACGAAAGACACCTACGTCGATGACGTCCATGTAAAGGTAATCGGAACAAGTAACTCCGATTTCGTCTCGGGAGAAACCGATCTACGTGGCATCTTCATCGGCGATGGAATCCGTGGTCGAACGACCGTCATCGCCGAAGCGAAAAAGGGGGAGTATGCTTTCTTCCGTGGCGCGACCGACTTGGCTCTGACGCCTGAAGAACTAAACCGTCGTAAGCAACGTGAACCACAATCTCGTGGCGGCATGGGTGGCGGTGGCATGAACCAAATGGATGCTCGACAGGAACTGCTCAAGGGCATTCAATCCGGCAACGGCATGATCCAACAGGAACAGCGGCGCAATCTGGATCGGTTCTATCGCAACGACGTGAAAGGGGGCATCAAGAACTTCAAGTTCTAATGCCCAGGCAGCATATGGTGCCGCTTCAATCGCGAAGCGGCGCTGACATGGCAGTCGCGATCGGGACGAAGATAATCAGCGGTAAGAAGGCCGCTAACGAGGTGGGGCGAATCCATGTGATTCCTCCCATTGCCTTACAGGCCAACGTAACCGCGTAAAAGCACATCACCAATAGTAGGCAGTAGCCAATTGCGATGAAGATGTTGCGATTCTCTTTTCGTAGCACAATCGGCAACCCGAGAAACAGCAACGTGATGTCCAAAAAGGGCTGAACGATTCGGCTGTGAATCTCAACACGCACATCCGCCCCCACGTCGAGACTTCGGTTACTCAGCGTCGAGACCAAACTGTAAGTCGAAGCGTAGTCGCGCCATTGGCTGCTCGCGGTAAGCTGCTCAAACGTCAATTCAGTGACAAGAAAGCATTGATTCGGTTTGAGCCAGTCATGATCGTCTGGCATCAGCACATAGGGAGTTCCCTCGAAATCAATCGAACTTAGCCCGGCAGTCGATTCTGGCTTGGTCACGTTGTCGATCAAAAAGCCGCTGGGGTGCTGATCGGTGGCCGCCTGATAAAAAGCGTTCTCGCCATTGATCTGATTGCCAATCCCTTCGTACGACTTATCGAGTCGAAAGTTCGGGCCCTCAATCCGGCTATCTGCGGCAACGGTCGATGCTCCGTTGAGCAGCACTCCCGTGCGGTTATCAAACTTCGGCTGGAAGGTCTTCTTCGAATCGCCCATCCAGTCTTGGGCGTTTCGCGTAAGCCGATCCATGTATTTCGGGATAAGCAATTCGCGGTTCAATACCCCTAAAACGGCAATCACGATCACGGCGATAATGACCGGGCGAACGATTCGAGCCTGAGAAATCCCAGCTGCCATCAGCGCCGTCATTTCGTTGTGACGCTGAATCCACGTGACGGTAAACATCGCCGAGATGAGCGTCAAAATCCCACTCGTCATCCCGAAGAACGTAAAGACTCGAGGGCTGTAGTAATCCCACAGAACCCCAAACGTGCTACCGGTTTGGTCCCCGTATTTCAGGAATTCGTCCAAGTTGTTGAACGAGTCGATGACAATGAACAGCCCTGTGAAACTGACAAAGAAAATCAGAAACGACTTGAGGAACTGAAACAGCAGATATCGATCGATCAATAGCATAGGGCAACAACGGGGCCGGTTTGCTAGCACTTGGGTAAGGAAACGGTCGGGCGTTTATACCTGTTTCGCTCTTTTCTCCAAAGACGAAATGTCGGGCGAGATTTGACTCGGCTTATCACAGGGATGATAACCAAACGAGTCTTCAGGCAAGTTTCGCTTTATCTTTGGTCCATTGGTGCCAGGTTCAATCGATGTCGACTCGCTCGATTTCAGAACCGCTTTATCGTCTGGGAAGTCGACTGGCCGATCTTTTCTTGCCTGGGTCTTGTTGTCTGTGCCAGGACGATGTGACTGCTTACCGTCGACCGAATGTCGTTTGCCAGACCTGTGAGTCGCAACTTGTTCAAGCAAAAAAGTGCCTCCGCTGTTCGGCAGTACTCAAGCACGAGAATTCGCTCCCTTCGGAAGACTGCCCATGGTGCCACCATCTGAAGTTGCCGTTCGAGAATATCACTTCTATAGGTAACTACGTAGGTTCGTTGAAAGAAGCCATTCTCGCTGCCAAGTCGCATCGTGGTACGGCTACGGCTTGGGATTTGGGGCAGTTGCTAGCATCGATCGGTGACTTGCAGACAGCAACTTTGCCCTGGGTTGTCCCAGTTCCCATGCACTGGACGCGACGGATCCGCCGCGGAACCGATACGGCGTTCATTCTCGCGAAGTCATTGGCCCATCGTCGAAAATGGCCGCTGAAAAGAATAGTCGCCTGCCAACGCCGACTGGCCAAGCAAAGTGAACTACCTTTTTCAGCCCGGCGCACGAATGTTCGAGGAGCGTTTGAACTCCGAGGTTCAATTCCTCCGGATCAGACGATTGTATTGGTCGACGATATTTTGACGACCGGATCAACGCTGTCAGAAATTGGACGAACGCTCCGCAGGGCTGGCGTTTCGGATATTCGCGTTGCCGTCGTGGCACGTTCGACTCCCGACTACATTGACGTTTAGGCGGACGTTGCTGGCAATATTCACGAAAATTGAACTGGTTTGACTATTTTCTCCGCGTAGAAAGTATCGAAGCAAGAGGGAGGGGCACCGACGCTTTTCAGGCAAAGCGGAAAAGTAGGACGCTAAAGATTAGCCCCCAACATGGATGGCCTTCCCTCGACTTGATGACCGTCAATCCAGATCCGAGCCGATAAGGTATCCCTTTTTATGGCCAACGAATTATCGAAGACCGACCAAAAACCGGTCAGCGGATTCTATATGTTCCGTCGAGCAGTCCTCCGCGGATTGGCCATCGCCGCACCTCCACTGCTCACGATTGTGATCTTCATCTGGATCTTCTCAACGATTCAGAACTACATCCTTTCCCCGATCGAATCGACCGCTCGCACGACGATTGCCTGGGCAATTGAAGATGTCCATCGCGATTTTCCCAACGTTGCTCCTGAAGCCACCAGTGCGGTCCACGATTCCGAAATCTACCGAAAAACGGCCAACGGACAGTGGGTGCCCGGCAAAATCTATGAATACGTCTATAACCACCTGGGCGATCAGCCGATGCCGGCTTCCGGGTATGGAATTTACGAGCAATACGTTCAACAGCGATGGCTGCAGCGAAAGTTCACGATCCCGTTGCTTCTAAGCATCTGTGTTCTTGCTTTGTATTTCACCGGAAAATTTCTTGCAGGCGGGCTGGGCCGTATGCTTTGGAATGCATCCGAACGGCAGATCATGCAACGTCTGCCGATCATCAGAAATGTTTACGGTTCGGTGAAACAGGTCACCGACTTTTTGTTAAATGAACAGGAAATTCAGTTTACCCGTGTCGTTGCCGTGGAATATCCACGTAAAGACATGTGGTCACTAGGTTTTGTGACAAGCGAAAGCCTGTTGGATATTAAAGACAAAGCTGGCGAACCGGTATTAACGATCTTGATTCCAACGTCACCGATGCCAGCCACGGGATTTACGATTAATGCTAAAAAGAGCGAAACGATCGAACTGAATCTAACACTGGATCAGGCGTTTCAGTTCATCGTCAGTTGTGGTGTGGTGGTCCCTCCCCAGCAGCAGACTCAGGCTTCCCCCGTTGCTGGTCAAATCCAAGCTCACCTCAAGGAAAAAGAGGATCCATCATCTCAGAGCGAGCCCCGCAAAGGAAATGCCTAGATGGCAGGGTGTTTTTGATGGATCGAATCATCAGTTTTGTCCATTTCTGCCATCCTCGACTTACCCCAACTCCCCCAGCACTCTTTTGTTTTGTATGCTAAGGACTTGTTCAGATGATTAGCCAAGCTAATGAGATTTTGGCGCAACGCCAAAAGTACGTAGCAAACTTCTGAACTCACCAACGAACGTCCTCATCATCTGAACTTGGTTTCTCGTTCGGATGACCTCCATCTCATCCCGCCTTCGATTCATGGAACGAAAACGCACGTATGAATGGTGAGCCTCTCCGCATCGGTACGCGCAGCAGTCCTTTAGCCCTTTGGCAGGCCAACTTCGTCGCTGAAGAGTTGAAACGCAGCGGTCAGCCTGTCGAGATCGTCCATGTTTCGACCACCGGCGATGTCACATCCGGGCCTTTGGGAGAAATTGGTGGCCAAGGTCTCTTCACCAAAGAGATTCAAGCGGCGCTGTTCGACAATCGCGTCGATGTAGCCGTTCACAGCTTGAAGGACCTTCCGACCGAACCAACCCCCGGTCTGGCACTCGCAGCGATTCCTTCTCGCGAAGCATGTGGCGACGTGCTGGTTTCCAAAGCAGGCTACCATGTCGACACGCTCCCCCAAGGAGCGATCATCGGCACCGGCAGCGTTCGTCGTCGCGCTCAACTGCTTCATGCTCGGCCCGATCTCGAGATTCGCGACATCCGTGGCAACGTCGAGACACGTTTGCGAAAGATGGACGATGGCGAATACGAAGCGATTGTCCTCGCCGAAGCTGGTCTTCGCCGTTTGGAATTAGCCGAACGAATCGTTCATGTGATCGACAAGCGTGTCATGCTTCCTGCTGTCGGCCAAGGAGCGCTCGGTATCGAAGTTCGCGAGAACGACCATCGTGCCAAAGCGGCCGTTGGAGTTCTTCATCATCCCGATAGCTATCACTGCGTCCAAGCTGAACGCGTGCTGCTAGCAGAACTTCGCGGTGGTTGCTTGGCCCCTGTCGGTGCTTGGGCTCGCTTGGAGCTGGAACGAGACCTACTGCATTTGGACGGCATCGTGATTAGCGGCGATGGTGTTCAGAAGATCTCGGCGTACGCGTGTGGTCCTCCATCGAAGGCCGCCGAAATTGGTCGTCAGGTCGCATCACAGCTTCTCATTCAAGGTGCACAGCGAATCATTAGCTACGCACGATCGACCGGCGGACGCGGCTAAACGGTAAACGCTTCCGCAATCTTTGCCGACCGAGCCCGGCAGCTTTTTCCGATTGCCGGGCTCACGGAAAATTCTGCCGCCATGCTGGCGGACTTTGCTATCAGTCACTCATCTTGAGTCTGTTACTTGACTTAGCGTCGTTCCCGCTATTTTCTTCTCGCGTGATGAGTCTTTGGCACACCGCTTGCCTTAGGAAAGAGCGTGTCCGGGGGGGCATGTTTAAGTCTGAAGATTCATCATGGTCTACGGCCTGTACATTTCGGCAGAGGGTGCCCAAGCCCAATCGCGTCGCCTTGAGGTGATTGCGAATAACTTGGCCAACGTCGACACGCCAGGCTTCAAGAACGAATTTGCGATCCTCGAAGCTCGTGATTCAGAAGCCATCAACCAACACTACGATTCACCCGGCTCCGGAACGATCAACAACATCGGCGGCGGGGTAATGGTTCGCGATACGCAAACCAACTTCAAGCCAGGGCCAATCACCCCAACTGGCAACCGTGACGACATCGCCATCCGCGGCGAAGGCTACTTTCAAGTCCAGCATGGCGACCAGGTGTTGCTGACTCGCGGTGGCAACTTTGTTTTCTCGCCTGAAGGCCAGCTAACGACGCAAGAAGGTTATCCGGTACTTGCCATTGATGGCACTCCGGTTCAAGTCGATCCAGAAGCCAAAGCGGTTCACACCGGCTCGTACTACAACGAACGCGGCGAAGTCATGATCGGCGGCGAACTGATCCCGCTGGCCATTGCGAAGCCTGAGTCGAATGCCGACTTGGTGAAATTCGGCAAGAACCTGTTTCGCTCGCTTGGTCCCGTCCAGCAGATTCCGGAAGAACAGCGACTCGCGGCTCCCGGCATGTTGGAACGATCCGCAGCCAATCCGATCACCGAAATGATGTCGATGATCGAAACGACGCGAGCCTACGAATCCAACATCAACATGATCAAATCGCAGGACGAAGCACTGGGCAACTTGCTCGGTCGCGTCCTACGACAAAGCTAAACTCCCCCGCACAACACACGCGATTCCAAGGCGAACAAGGAAGTAAGCCATGAGCGTTCAAACCTTATACACCGCAGCCACCGGCATGCAGTCGATGCAGACGAAGCTCGACGTCATCGCCAATAACCTGGCCAACGTTAACACGTCGGGCTTCAAGCGAGATCGAGCCAACTTCGAGGACTTGTTCTACAACCACGAAGTGCTGCCAGGCAATCCAGACTCGACCGGTAACCTGACTCCAACTGGCACGGACATCGGTCTTGGTGTGCGAGTCTCCAGCGTTCAGACTGACTTCGAGCAAGGAGCGTTCACCAGCACCGACCGCCCCTTGGATATGCTCATCGAGGGTGAAGGGTTCTTCCAAGTCCTCGATCCAAACGGGGAAATCTATTACACGCGAGCCGGTAACTTCTCGGTCAACGCCAATGGACAAGTCGTGACTGGTTCGGCTGGTATCGGCCGCCCACTGGAACCTGCGATCATTATTCCGCAGGACGCAACCGCAGTGGAAGTCAGCCCTGACGGAATCGTTTCGGTACAACAGCCAGGCTCGAGCACGTTGAATGAAGTCGGTCAAATTCAATTGGCCACGTTCATCAACCCGGAAGGCCTGCTGAAGCTAGGTGAAAACCTCTTCGCGGAAACGGGAGCTTCCAGTGCTCCGATTACCGGCAATCCCCAAACCAACGGACTTGGCCAGGTTCGCAAAGGCATGCTCGAAGCCTCGAACGTCGAACCGGTTCAAGAGCTGATTGACTTGATCACCACGCAGCGATCGTTCGAGTTGAATTCGCAAACGATCCAAGCCGGTGATCAAATCTTGCAACTTATCTCGAACCTGCGTCGATAGGATTTTGACTTAGAACCATGACTTTCGTTCATGCAACTCGATTCACATTCAGCCTACTGATGGTCGCCGTCTTCGCATCACTTGCAACGGCCCAGACGGAACGCGTCGCCCTGAAGGCGTCGACATCGATCAGCAGTTCCATCGTACTGCTAGGTGACGTCGCATCGATCGAGGTAAGTAACGTAGCACTTCGTGAAGAACTGGCCAGCATGGAACTGATGCCAGCTCCGAGTGCGGATCAAACCACTTACCTGACGATCAATGACGTTCGTTCAATCCTTGCTGCTCGTGGCATTTCGAGCGAAATCATCGAAGTGACTGGCTCGAGCCGAGTCCGGATGCAAGCCGCGGCTGAAGGCAACGTTGCCCCAACCAATTCCACTGCCAAACGTCTTCCACGACGTACATTCGGCGGTCGCCAAGTGATTGACCAACCTCAAGAAGTCATCACGGTAGCCCATGTCGTTCGCAATGTTCGCCGCGGCGAAGTCATTCAAGCGAGCGACGTCGAAATGCGAGAGCTTACCGTGATTCGTCGCGATGATGCTTATCCAACTTCGATTCATAACGTGATCGGCAAGCAAGTCACTCGTGGTATCGCCGCCGATCGCCCAATTGCTTCGGAAGATATTCGCCAGCCAGTGATCGTTCGACGCAACGAAGTGGTCACTGTGTTTGCACACGCCGGTAACGTCGTCGTTCGCCGAGAAATGATGGCCCTGAATGATGCCGGCCTGCAGGAACTTGTCGAAGTTCAACCCATCCAACCAAAACATTACGGCCGTGCTCGCGAAGTGGAACGCTTCCAAGCCCAAGTTTCCGGCCCAGGCGAAGCAATCGTTCTAGGTGGCCATATCAATGTTCCCACCGCGAAGCCCCTTATGCCTCTGCCGAAAACGGAGATCAATCGATGAAATCAATTTTCTTCATCATGGCGTCGCTGTTTGTTGCCATCTTGAGCAATGCCGCTTTGGCTCAACAAGGCGGACCGATTTCAAGTCTCAGCCAACGAAACTTGCCAGAAGGCGAAATCGCTCAGCGAATGCCTTACAACCCAACGACCAAAGAACTGAGTTGGATGTACCGCGAGTTGCCTCCGCCACGCCAGGTACAAGTTCATGATCTGATTCACATTCGTGTCGATGAACGTGCACAAGCTTTCTCGGATGGTGAAATCGATCGAAAGAAAAGCGGTCAGTATGCAGCGGTTCTCACTGATTGGCTGCGACTGGATGGCATCGACTCGATTAAGCCTTCGGTCCAAGCTGACGGTAATCAAACCGTGGCCGGCACGCTCAATCAGCGTCTGAAATCGGAAGCGGAGATGGAAACCTCCGAAGGTCTCAAGTTCACCATCGCCGCCGAAGTGCAAGAGATCTTGCCGAACGGAACGCTCAAGCTGGAAGCCCGCAAAACTATCACCGTCAACGACGAGATCTGGATTTATCATCTGCGAGGCGTCTGTCGCACCGAAGACATCAACCCGAACAATACGGTTCTTAGCGAACACCTCGCCGACTTGACCATCACCAAAGAAGACCAAGGTTCCGTTCGCGACGCTTATCGCCGCGGGTGGTTGCTTCGACTGTGGGACAAAGTCCACTGGTTCTAAATCACTCGGCGAACCTCCGTACAAAGCATAATGATCATGAATAAAACGATTCGACAACTTGCCTGCCTGACAACGTTCGCCATCTTGGCAACGCTTGCCTCCTGGGCTGAAGCTCAAGTCTCGCGAACGCAATACAGTTCGATCGATTCGCAACGTTTCCAGATCAATCGCCCGCTCTCCGACTTCGTCCGCGTGAAAGGCCAGGAAGGCAACTATCTGCAAGGGGTTGGTCTGGTCGTTGGCTTGAAAGGGACCGGCGACACCGATTTGACACCGACCCATCGAGCCCTGTCTTTGATGCTGAAGCACATGGGCAACAACGCCGGCAGCGGTCCTGAAGGGGAATACCTGGCCGAAGAGCTGAAGAACATTAAGAACATGGCCCTCGTGCTCGTTCGAGCCAACATTCCGGCCGAGGGTGCCGAAGAAGGTGATTTCATTGACTGCGAAGTCAGCTCGCTCGGAGCCAAGAGCTTAAAGGGCGGCACGCTGGCCATTTCAACCCTGCAAGGTCCTAACCCTCACGACAAGACGGTGTGGGCTTTGGCAAGCGGTCCTGTCGAGATCGCCAACCCCGAGATCCCTACGCGTGGCTATGCCAAGAAGGGCTGCCGTATCGAACAGACGATCCGCAATCCGTTTGTTACCGCAGACGGAAAGATTTTCCTGGTCATCAACGAAGGCCATAAAGATTGGCGAATGGCTCAGGAAATCGTCTTCGGTGTCAATAACCTGGAGCAAAACATCAGCCGTGGCACCAGTGGCCAGATCGCTCGGGCACTCGATCAAAAGACCATCGAAGTCACCATTCCACCGCAATACAAAGAAGAGCCTGTCTTCTTCGTCTCTATCCTGATGGAGACGCCGATTGTCGACAGCCTGCTGAACAACAAAGTCGTAATCAACAAGCAGCAAGGGCTGATTGTAATTGGCAGCGACGTCGAGATTGGCCCGGTAGTGATCAATCATAACGGCATCAAAGTCGAGACAGCCAATCCTGAAGCATCCAAGTTTGTAACCGTTGACACGCAAAAGCAGTACGCGACCCGATTGAAGGACCTGGAAGATGCACTGACTACGCTGAAAGTGCCAGCCACCGACATTATCGACATTGTTGAAGCACTGCATCACCAAGGCAAAGTTTACGGCGAACTGATCTACGTCAACTAAGTCAACGAAAAGTACTTCCCATGAACGTTAGCTCCTTAACATCGACTTCCGCCGCTGCTGCTCCAGAAGGACAGTTGCGTGAGAAGTTCGACCAGTTCGTCGGCGAATCGATGTTCGGTCAGATGCTCAAGAGCATGCGACAGTCGCTCGGCAAGCCAGCCTACCTTCATGGTGGCCGAGCCGAAGAAGTTTTCCAGTCGCAGTTAGATCAGTTGCTCGTCGAGAAGATCTCGGATGCCAGTGCCGAGCAGATCGCGGAACCGATGTACGAACTGTTTACTGCCAACATGGGCAATCGCCACAACGCTTCGGAACTTTCCACATTCGTCAGCGAAGAAGATGCCCAAGCGGCAATCGGCCAGCTAGACGACGCCGTCCAACGAAATCAGGTTCAAGACAACCACGCCGATTCGGCTGCCGTTTCGCAGCTGGATGTTTCGTTCTAAATCAAAATACTTCCCACGCCTTTCCAGTGGTTTTTGTAGCTATGACTTCCCCAATTCCTTCCACCGCAGAAGTTTCGATGCCTCTCGATCTCGAGAACGAGACCGCGACGTTTCTGCAGGAACTGTCCGACGTTCAAGCCGATTTGCTAACCGTCTTGCAGCGAAAGCGAGAGCAAATGGTCGCCAACGACTTGGAGGCCATGCAGCAAACGATGAACAGCGAACAAGAGCTACTGGATCGTCTTGATCAACTGCGTGACTCGCGGCAATCGCTACTCGCCGATGCAAGAGGCAAAGGATTGCCGGCCGACAGTTTGCACTCCTTGGCGAAAGCCCTGGATAGCAATGCTGGCGAGCTATCAAAGAAAGCACATACGGCTAAAGATGCAATGCGGCATATTCAAAACGAAACGCTCACAAACTTCGTGCTAGCCCAACAAACCGTGTTACATCTTTCGCAATTGCTACAAATCATTGCGACTGGCGGAAAGATTAAACCGACATATGAAGCGGAGAATGCCTCGAATCAGGGTGGGACCCTGGTAGATCAGGATGCTTAGGTCGTGCTAACGCGGCTCGCCTAACGAGGTAAACAAGGATGTCTCTCTTTAGCTCTCTACAACAAGCGAACAATGCCCTGAATGCGGCCCAAGTTGGGTTGCAAGTCACCGGCAATAATATCGCGAACGTCAACACGCCCGATTACCTTCGGCAGCGTGTGATTTATACGCCTGCGCCGACTCAGGCCGTGGGCAACTTGCGTCTAGGGCTTGGCGTTCAAGTCGAGGCGATCGTTCAACAGGTCGACCACTTCCTGGAAGAACGCCTCCGTGGTTCGCGTAGCGATCTGGCCAAAGGTGAAGCCGAAGAAAACACGTTCACGCAGCTTGACGCACTGATTGGCGAACTTAGCGACACCGACCTCAGTACGTCGCTCAACAACTTCTTCGGGTCTATCAACGACATTCTAAATCAACCGGAAGACCTGGGCGTTCGTAATCTGACGATCCTGCGTGGCGAAACACTCGCTGCGGATATCAAGCGTCTCTACGAGCGTGTGCAACAAGTTCAAATCGACACAAACGACCGGATCCGCGATGCCGCAGGTGACATAAATGGCTTGCTAACGGACATCGCCGATTTGAATGAGAAGATCACCGAGATGGAAGGGGGCGTAACCAAAAGCGACGCCGTAGGCCTTCGCGATCAACGCCAGCGGAAATTAACAGAGCTTTCCGAGCTGATCGGTATTCGTGCCGTCGAACAGGAAAATGGTGCCGTCTCGGTCTTCGCTGGGGGCGAGTACCTGGTAACGGATGGCATTGCCCGACAAGTTTACGCCGACGAAGTTCCCAGCGATGGCATCAACTTCGTGGAAATCAAGATCGCCGATTTTGAGTCTCCTATTCAATCAGACACTGGCAAACTAGCTGGTCTCGTTAACTCGCGGGATCATATCCTTGGCGACTTTCTAACGCAGCTGGACGATTTCGCAAAGTCGTTCGCGTTTGAATTCAACAAGGTTTTTAGCAGCGGGCAGGGTCTAACCGGTTATGAATCGGTTGAAGCGGAACACTTTGTCAGTGCGGATCAACTGACAGATGCCCTTGACCAAGTTGGACTGCCGTTCACTCCTGAAAATGGATCGTTCCAAGTAAAGATGTTAAATCGACAGACGGGCGTATCGGAAACGCACGACATCTTTATCGAACTGAACGGTACCAACGAAGACACGTCGCTTGAAGACTTGAGAGCTTCGCTCGATGCAATCGATGGACTATCGGCGACGATCACCCTGGAAGGTCAACTTCAGATCGAAGCCGATGAACCGAACGTCGAATTTGCGTTCGCCGATGATACCAGCGGCGTATTGGCAGCACTTGGGGTAGGCACATTCTTCACAGGTTCGTCGGCGCTTGATATGGGCGTGAACGAGATGGTGAGCAAAGATCCTTCCAAATTCGCCGCTAGTAAATCAGGGATTGGCAAGGACACCGAAAACGCGTTGGCTTTGGCCTCGTTCTCGGACCGAGCTCTCGATTCTTTCGGCGGGACTTCGGTCGCGACGTTTTATAAAGATCTCGTGGGTGGAGTCGCGCAAACTTCCGCGGTCACCAAGGGAATCACCGAAGGCTTTCGCGTGTTTAAAGACACGTTAGAAGGCCAAAAACTAGGCGTCAGTGGCGTGAACCTCGATGAGGAGGCAGTACGCATGATTACCTATCAAAGACAATTTCAAGCCTCGTCACGAATGATTGCCACACTCGACGAGCTATTAGAAATTTTGGTCAACCTGTAAGGAAGGCCTTTTGTCGCGAGTCCTTAATAGGAAGCGAAAGTTCCACCTCGCGACAACGGAATACAATCCATGACACGAATCATCCCGGTACCAGCAGGTCGAACAAGCGACTACTTACTGTCGCAGCGTTTGACCAATCAGATGTCGTCCGACCAGCTCGACTTGTTGCGTCTGCAAACGCAATTGAGCACCGGTCGTCGTGTCCTTTCGTTAAGTGATGACGCGCCGGCCGCAATTCGTGGCGTGACTCTTCAGTCGCTGCTGGAACAGAAATCACAGATCCAAACGAACCTGATTACCAGTCAATCGTATCTTTCAGCCACCGATGTAGCGTTGGCAAACGTCCAGACGACTTTAAATGACGTCAAAGGTTTGGCCGTTCGTTTAGCGGATACAACATTTTCCGACACAGAACTTGCCGCCGCCGGAGAACAAGTTGAACGAGCCATCCAACAATTGCTGGACTTATCGAACCAGCAGTTCCGTGGCCGATATCTATTCTCAGGATCGAACACCACAACAACACCGTTTCAGTCACTTGAAAATGGTTTAATCCAATACCAAGGCAACACGACCGGACTGCAAAGTTTCGCCGATATCGACTTGCTGTTCGACACGACCGTCAATGGGCATGACGCGTTTGGAGCGATCAGTCAACAAGTTCAAGGGTTGAGTGACTTAAATCCGATCGTTAGTGGCTCGACAAAGCTGGCCGACCTCAGGGGAGGGAAGGGGATCCAGAAAGGAAGCTTCCAGATTTCGGACGGACTTTCCCCGCCGGTAACGATTGACATCACCAAAGCGAACACGCTTGCTGATGTCGCGAAATTAATTGAAGCGAACCCACCGGCAGGTCGTACCGTCACCGCGAGAATTAGCGATAACGGTTTGATCGTCGACATTGACGACGCCGGTGGTGGCAATCTAACGATTCGCGAAGTGGGTGGAAGCCGAGTTGCTGCTCAGCTTGGGATTCTGAAAACAGAAGGCAATCTGACCAATCCTATCGTCGGTGCCGATCTCAATCCGCGAGTGACGTTAACGACGAAAGTTGAGAACCTTCTTGGAACGAAGTCCAAAACGATTCTGGAGTACCCCGGCTCGAACAACGACATCCTGATCAAAGCAAATGCAAATGGCGAGTCGCTCAACGGGACCAAGATTCAACTTGTCGACGACAACTTATTGAAGGCCGGCACGGGGATCGCTCGTGGCAATGAAATTGTCACCAAAGGCGAAGACCTCTTGCGTCCTCAAGTGACGCTCAATCTTGACGGAGCGGATAACGATCTTCTGCTCACAGCCAACTCCACCGACGGCAGTCTCGATGGTGCTCAAATCGTTTTCGATGCATCGAGCGACATCGGAGACACCGCCGTTATTGGTCCCACGACTCTCGTTGATGGCGTTCCGACGATCACCGTTCAAATTGACGACAGTGATGAGACGTCGCTCCAGTCGTTAATGAATGCATTCGCGACAGATGGTCGCTTCGCTGTCGGCAAAGCGACTTCCACCGGCGAAGGGTTCAATCCAACTTCGGCCGTCACGACAGCGAACGACGGGCAAATATCGACGGCTTATGTCACCACCCAAGCTGTCAAAGCTCGTGCTTCGTTGCCATTGGTTGGTGGCGGCAACGACTTAACACTGATTGCCAATCAGGCTGGTGATCTGTTCAACGATGTCGAGATCGTCATCGACGCCTCGAGTGATCTCGGCGACGCGGCGACGGCAACGTATACCGACGATGGCACAACACGCCGTCTGACCATACAAATTGACGACACGAACGAAACGACTGTTCAGTCGATTATGAATGCCATCGCCGCAGATGGCACGTTTTCGGTGACAAGCGATAATGGCAACGGCGAAGCATTCAACTTGACCGCTTCAGTCAACATCGCCAGTGCAGGAACCATCGGCAACACAGGCAACACGGGCGGGGAAGTCGACACCTATTTCGTGCAAGTTGCCAGCGGAACAACGACTGCGAACGATCTGATTCGTGCCCTCAATAATAACGCGAAGTTTTCAAGCGAGTTTACTGCCGAGATCGATCCGAAAGACACTACCGCTGACTTTCTGACTGCCAGTGGAACGGTCAGCACCAGTGTCATCGGCGAAACGACAGGCGGGTCAGGAACAACGTTCGACAAGAACTCTGGCATTCAAATTCAAAACGGCGACGAAATCACGACTCTTACGTTCGAAGATGTCGAGACCGTTGAAGACCTGCTGAATGTCTTCAACGGTAGTGGAGCGGGGCTCGTTGCTGAAATCAACGCCAATGGCAATGGTATCAATGTTCGCTCCAACGTCAGCGGTGGCAATTTCTCAATCGGAGAAAACGGCGGCGAAACGGCCACTCAGTTAGGTTTACGAAGCTTCACGTCTGGAACGTTGCTTTCCGATTTGAATTTTGGCAAAGGGGTCAACGGTACCGACGGAACCGATCTGACCATTACCCGAAACGACGGTGTCGAACTAGAAATCGATTTGGCGAGCGCTAAGACCATTGGTGACGTGCTGAATCAGATTAACAATCATCCCAAGAACCTCGACAGTCCCAATAATGTGACGGCCCGACTTGCCGAGTTCGGCAATGGAATCGAACTGATCGACGACAATCCGCCTGGCTTCGGCCGTCTCACTGTTTCTCAGGGAGTGTTGAGCCAGGCAGGAACCGATCTGGGGCTTATCCCGGCTGGGCAGACCGAGGCGACCGTATCTGATTCACCAGATGCTCAACCAGCGACTGCAGTCGTCAAGTTTACCGCCCCAGACGATGTCAATAACGCTTTTAAGCTAACCGCAAATCATCCAGGCACCAGTTACAACAACGTCCAGATTGAAATAGTCAACAATGCCGCCAATGGCAATGAGGCCTTGGTTTCGTATGACGCGGCCACGCAGAAGCTAACGATCGATGTCGATCCGACGCTGACCTCCGCGAACACGGTAATCGCCGCCATCAAAGCGGAAGGAACATTCAATGCCGAGTTGCATTCCAGCGACGATGTAACGAACGCCGGCACCGGGCTCATTACGCAAACCGGCGTCATGGCATCGACCAACGGTGGAACCCCGGTCGCAGACTCGGCCGCCGCAACTGCCGATATTTCGTTTGCCTCACCGAATCACTTGAACTCCGCGTTCTCAGTGGTTGCGAAATATCCTGGAACACGCATGAACGACGTTCAAGTTGTGTTCGAGGATTCGCTTTCAGGTGGTGTTCCCAGTGCGGCTTTTAATCCGGCCACCAAAACACTGACAGTTCAGATTGAAGCCGGCGTTACCACTGCCAATCAGGTGATCGCTGCTATCGACCAGCAAGGCGATTTCGACGCCAAGCTCAATTTCACAAACGACCTGACGAATTCCGGAACGGGGATTATTCATGCGGCAGGAACCGTTGGCACAACCGCCGGAGGTTCCGCGGAAGTTCTCCAAGGTCGAAACACGAACCCACTCGAAACCAAAGGCATCTTCAACTCGCTGCTTCGTTTGAAAGACGCCATCGACACGAAAAACGTCCAAGAGGTTTCCCGTATCGCAGGACTGATCGAAGAAGACATCCAGCGGCTTAGTTTTACTCGAGGCGAACTGGGTGCCCGGGATCAACATGTTGACGTTCTCAAAGCACGCGGCGAAGACGAAATCTTGGAACTAAAGACCAATCTTTCGTTGGAAATCGATGTCGATATCGTACAGGCCATCACCGAGATGACCGCTAAACAGGCATCATTTCAAGCGTCGCTTCAAACGGCCGGCCAGCTGTACCAGTTGACGTTGTTAGACTTTATTTAGTCTGACTTTGACGATTGTGTGGATTCCTCCGAATGAAGAACCGATAAAGAGAATAGGGCGTTTTCTTCGCGTCCGTAACTAGTTCGTCGCCAAGACCTTGCAAGGACGCCAGGGGCCATGGAAGTTCAAACTACCCGATTCGGTAAGCTCGACATTCGCCAAGATGAAATCATCACCTTCGCAGGTGGCTTGATTGGATTCGATACGCACACTAAGTGGGCGATTTTGGCAGATGAATCCAACGAATCGGTCGGCTGGCTTCAGTCGATGGAAGACCCTGGCTTAGCGTTTGCGGTCGTCAGTCCGCGACGATACATCCCTTCCTATAAGGTCCGAATCAGCCCAGAACAGGCCAATTCGCTGAAGATCGACGCCGGTATGGAAACTTTCGTCCTGGTGATCGTTAGCCGCGAATCGAGCCTGGTGACCGTAAATCTGCGGGCTCCGCTCTTAATCAATCTTTCTTTGCAGGTAGGCCGTCAGGTCATAACGACCGACGAACAGCCGCTGCGGCATGTCATTGCGACTGAAACAATCCCACTTCGTCGCAGTGCTTGAACATCCGGACTTGCCGTCAGAACAGTATCCGTGAATCGAAAACTGATTCCTGCTCTCTAGGTGTCCGATACTCAACACGTCGAGTCATAGCAATGCACTGCTATCATTGCTGGCGAGCGACTGCATCACTGCGGTCATTCGGGGCTGGACGGAATCGAACAAGCACCATATGCCCTATACCTTGATTGAAATAAAAGTAGGAAGGAGCCAGAGATGCTGGTACTCTCGAGGCACCGTGACGAAAGCATCATGATCGGCGACAACATTGTCATCACGATTGTGGATATTCGTGGAGACAAAGTTCGTCTGGGGATTGCTGCCCCTCAAGACATCCCGGTTCATCGCCAGGAAGTCTACGAAGCCATCAAACGCGAAAACATGCAGGCCTCCGGTATGCAACCGGAAGATACGGCCATGATGAAAAAGGGACGCAAGTAAGCGCGTCGGTACGTACGGAGGTCGACCATCCTGAGTCGATTCAGGCGACCTCCCAGCCTCTCCCTACCGACACAGTCCGCGCAGCACGGCCCGCCTTGCGCTGCACTGTCTTCGGCAATCCGTAGTGCGGTATTGCCGGAGAGCACTCTCCCACGGACATTTTGCACCCTTGACTGCTTACTCGTGCGCGACCGCTGAGATGGTCCTCTTGCGCCACCAATCTGTACGCTCATAAAGCGTTTTTCTTCGGGAATCTTCGGCCATTCCTTCCCCTACGTTTGGGAAATGGCAATCCAGCTAGCAACACTCTTTATCTCAACCGATGCCCGGTTGTACTGGCTGTTCTGACGTTGACGAATAGACAAGGCAAACAACTTCCGTCAACTCGTACGTCAACGAAAAAGAATCTCTTTATCTCAAGCTAGTGTCAAAGTGTGACGATCTTCCCATCTAGACGTTTCGGAATCCTCGCACAAGCTGCGCTGACCACGTAGCTAGCTCGGTTTTTAGGACGTCGAACGGGGCAGGCCCCGCTGGCGACGACTTTCGTCAACACCATGCATGGCCAAACTCGAGATTGACAATCGTTCGTTCCCATATATTTCGGGGCTGCGTTTTGCAGCCGCACCAGCTGAGTCACGACTCCCCGTCTCGGTTGGAACCAAACGTAGTCCTCAACTAGGAGGGGTGTCTCAAAATGACCCGAATCAATACTAACGTCAGCTCTCTCATTGCTCAGAACACCTTGTCGCGTTCCAACAGCGATTTGCAAACCGCTCTGGGTCGTTTGAGCACCGGTCTCCGGATCAATCGTGGTAAAGACGATCCGGCCGGTTTGATCGCCAGTGAAGGTCTTCGAAGCGATATCATCAGCGTCGAAAAGGCCATCACCAACAGTGAGCGAGCCAATCAGCTGATCGCAACTGCCGATAGTGCTCTCGGCCAGGTGAGCCAGCTGCTCAACGACATCCGTGGTCTGACCTCGGAAGCCGCGAATACCGGTGCGTTGAGTGAAGAACAGATCGCAGCTAACCAGTTGCAGATCGACTCGTCGCTTGAAGCTATCGATCGTATCGCCCAAATCACCTCCTTCCAGGGCAAACGTCTCCTGGACGGTAACCTCGACTTCATCACCAATGGCGTCGACAACAACTCGATCGAAGGTCTTCGCGTCGACCAGGCCAACTTCGGTTCGTTCAGTGCTATCGGCGTCGAGGTCAACGTCGTCAAGCAAGCGACCCGTGGTCAACTGAACTACAACTTCGGTGCGATCGCTGAAGATCTCGTGCTGCAAATCGGTGGCGGCAACGGTACAGAAGCCTTCAACTTCGCCAAGGGTTCGACCATCGAAGAAGTTGCTTCGGCCGTCAACCTGGTCTCGGACGCGACCGGCGTGGAAGCCATCGTCGAAACGGCTGCCACGAAGGGTACTCTAGTCGCTTCCAGCTACGGCGAAAACAACGACGTCCTGCTGACCGCCAACGAAGCTGGCTTCGACGCCGGCGACGTCCGCGTCAAGTACGTCAAAGGTTCGTCTTCCTCGACCACCGCGAACTACTCCGGTTCGGTCGGCGACGATCCAGCCACCATCGAAGTCGCCCTCGGCGTCCGTGATTACGAAGCAGCATCCGTTACCGTCGACACCGCTGGTACGGACAACGACTTCACGATCACCGCCGATCAGCTCGGTGCCGACTTCAATGACGTCAGCATCATCTTTGCCGACGGTGCGAACACGGGCGAAGAAACGGCAGTCTATGACGCCGACGCCAAAACGTTGACGATTACCAAAAACGCTGCGTCCACCGCTGCCGACATCGTCGCTGCTGTGAACAACACGCACGCCCTCGCCGACACCCCGACCGCAGTCGTTGGTACCGCCTCCGGTGGTAACTCGCTGTTCACGTTGACGTCGGATTCGACCGGCTTGGCGAACGACAACGTTACGATCAACTTTACTGATACGGCTACAGCCGGTAGTGAAACGGTTACCTACGACAATAGCGATCCTGATAACGTTGTTATCACCGTCGGTATTCAAGATGGTGTGTCGACCGCTAACCAAGTGATCACTGCATTGAACGGCGACGCAACAGTCGGTCCTTTGTTCACCGCAGCTGCCAACGTTACCGGTAGTGACGGTTCCGGTACGATCGCTGTCGCAGACAGTGGTGCTGTTACCGCAACCTCCAACAATGCAGCCACCGCTGCTTTGTTCACCGCTGCTTTGGTCGAAACCAACGGCACCGGTGCCGGTGCAGTTGCTTTCACTGGCACCTATGGTACGGCGACTGCCGGTGGTGTTGACGGTGGCGACGTGATCGCAACCGCCAATGACGTCATCGAAGCAATCAACTCTGCTTCGGGCAACGACAAAGTCACCGCTTCGCTGCAAGCAGGCAACAATGGCTACGGCGTTGTCTCCGAGTTCACCGACGTTGCTAACAGCGGTGTCGCCGAACAGAACAACTCGCTGCAGTTCCTGGCCCCAGAGTCGAATCCAAACATTCGTTTCGTCTCGAATCCAGGTACCGGCCTGAGCATCGACACCACGACCGATCCTCGCGTCGAAGGTTATTCGACCGCCGTCATCCAGAATGCCGATGCCAACGGATCGTTCGAGATCAAGTCGAAGCTGAAAGGCACCGACTTCGATGGCTACACCATTAGCTTTGTCGACAACGCTTCGGTCACCGGCGGTGGCAACGAGTACGCTGTTCTCGATAAAGAAAACAAGACGATCACCATCAACATCGAAGATGGTGTCACAACTGCTGACGACGTCTTGACCGCCATCAACGATGACGCTTACGTGAGCCAGTACTTTGAAGCATCGAACTTTGGTTCGAGCGACGGTACCGATGCTATCACGATTGCCGACCTCGACATTCCTGCTGGAACTACCGGTGGCGTCGAATCAGAAGGCACGCTGGTCATCAACCTGGCCACGGATGAAAACGGCACCATCACGACGACTGCGAACGATCTGATCGCATTCTTCGATGATCCAAGCCAATTCATCGAAGACGGCACCGAAGCTGCGAACACGGCTGCTTATCTGGCCGAACGCGGTATCAGCGTCACCAACTCGGGTGGTAGCGACGGTTCCGGTGTCCTGGCAGTCTCCACGGAAGACATTTCGTTCTCCACCAGTGGTACTGACTTGGAAGATGCCCAGGCAACTGGCACGACCACGGCTGTCAACGGCGAAGACGCTCAGCTCACGCTGACTGCGATCAACGGTGGCGAAGAGTACGATGACGTGACCATTCAGTTTGTCAACGATGCCACGGTCACCGCTGGCACCGACGAACGTGCTGAATACGATGCGGCATCGAAGACGCTTACCTTCTACATCGAAGAAGGTGCGACGACCGCTGCCGACATCGAAGACATCTTCGATTCCGGTGATGGTAATTACGATGCCGATGTCGCTGCGTTGTTCTCGGCAACCGCTGGCGGTAGTGGTGCTGGGGTTGTCACAGTTGACGACACCGCAACGCTGACCGGTGGCGTGGTCGATAACGGCTCCGTCCAAGGTGCTGCTCTGCAAGGCAACTCCGACCTGGAAAACACTGGTCTGACGTTCCAAGCAACTCGCTACGGCTCGGATAGCTTCGTTAGCGTCAAGGCTCTGAGCGGTACATTCAGCCTGACCGATGACACTGGCGAAACTGCTGACCGTTCGGTTGGTACCGACGTCGACGTCCGCATCAACGGTATCCAAGCTGTCGGTGACGGTCTCAAGGCTTCGATCAACACCTCGTCGCTCGACTTGAGCTTCTCCTTGAATGCTTCGGTCGACGACAACTCGAATCTGAGTTTTCAGATCTCGGGTGGTGGTGCCCTGTTCCAACTCGGCCCAGACGTGGTTAGCAATCAGCAAGCCCGTCTCGGTATTCAGAGCGTCAGCACGGCAACCCTCGGTGGTGTCAGCGGACGTTTGTTCGAGCTGCGTTCGGGTGGTTCCAAGAGCCTGACCGCCGACGTGGGTGCAGCCGCTAAGATCGTTGACGAAACGATCACTGTGGTCACTCAGCTTCGTGGTCGACTGGGTGCATTCCAGAAAACGACGCTGGAATCGAATATCTACACCTTGAACGATACGCTGGCCAACCTGACCGAAGCTGAAAGCTCGATCCGTGACGCGGACTTCGCCGCTGAATCGGCTAAGCTGACGCGTTCGCAGATTCTGGTTCAGTCGGGTACTTCGGTGTTGGGTATCGCCAACCAGAACCCACAGAACGTCTTGAGTCTGCTCCGTTAATCGTGGCTCAAGCGATTTGACAATAAAAGAAACGCCCGGCCTTTTGGTCGGGCGTTTTTTGTTCTTGAAGTGGCCATTCAAAACTACCTAATCGGAAAATTCCTCCAGCGAAGCAGGCTATCTAGTCGATAACGTTGAGTAGCGCGGACTCTTTCTGCGGAACTTTTGCGTGGGCGACGGCCCACCTACGTGGCACATAACCTCATGGCAGGCATACAAGCAAATACCGGTTTAATCACCGGGATTCCGATCGCGGAAACCGTCAAGCAACTGCTTGAGGTCGAAGCACAGCCGCGCGAAGCCCTCGTCACGCGTACCGAGGCGATAAATGCCGAAGCCAAGGCCATCGCGGAACTTACCGCGAGCGTTCTAAGCTTTCAGTTCACCGCGAAGAAGTTCGAGAAGAGCACGCTCTTCACTACCGCCAAAGCAACGAGCAGCAACACGTCGTTCCTTTCGGCTGCTGTCACCGGAACGCCGAAGACGGGCAACTATCAGTTCACGCCCATCCGTACGGCCCAATCCCAACAGTTTCTCAGTTCTGGTGTCGCTTCCGTGACACAACCGTTGAGTGCTGGGAAAATTCAGATCAGTCACGGCCCTCGCTTGGACGATGGTATCTCGCTCGATCAACTGAACGGCGGCCAGGGTATTCAACGTGGCAAGATTCGCATCACTGACCGCAGCGGAAGCAGTGCCGCGATCGACTTAAGCTACGCCCAGACGATCGACGACGTTCTCAGCGCAATCAACGACAACGATACCACTCAAGTCACTGCCACGGTCGATGGCGATCGCATCAAGCTGACCGATACCTCGGGACAAACAACATCTAATTTGGTTGTTCAAGCGGTTGGTAGCAGCAGCACGGCTGCCGATCTTGGGCTGGAGGGCATCAACACGGCCTCGAATTCAGCGACCGGGGCGGACTTACTCAACCTGCACGCGAATACACAGCTTTCCGCACTGAATGATGGCAACGGTATTAGCGTCAACCGAAGTGCGGCCGACCTCTCTGTTTCACTAAGAGATGGCACTTCGCTGGAAATCGATCTTGGACAGGCCGCCGCGCCAGAGGACTTCGCCACCGCAAGCGTCAAGTCAGGCGATGCACGACTCAGCTTTACGTCGGTACAGTCAGGAAGCGACTACGACGGTGTCCAGATCATCTTCCAAGACAACGCTTCGGTAACCAAGGGTAGCGAAACGGTCGTTTTTGACGAAACGGCGAAGACGCTTACTTTTCAAATCGACGCAGGCAAGACAACCGCTGCCGATATCATTTCGACTCTGGAAGACGATGCGACGGCCAGTCAGTACTTTACGGCAAGTACCGTCAACAATGGTCTCGGCAACGGCATCATCGATCCTGCCAAAGATTCCGTCACGACGAGTGCCACCACCGGAACGGCCTCCGCGACAACGACGTCGGTCGACCCTAACGCAGTCATTACTTTAACGGCAGGTGGAACCGGCGGCAGTTACGACGACGTCACGATTATTTTCGTAGACGACGCCGGGGTCACTGCCGGAGCGGAAACGGTTACCTACGACGATTCCGATCCAGATAACAAAACGCTCACCGTTCGTATCGATGCTGGCAACTCGACCGGCGCGAACGTCATTGACGCGATTAACAACGACCCGACCGCAAGTGCCCTTTTCACCGCGTCGAACGGTTCTGGAAGCGATGGTAGCGGCCTGGTCGATGTTTCAGACACTGCCGTTACCGCTGGCGGCGTCCTGCAATCAAGTGCCACGACTCCCGATGATGCGTCCAATGGGCAAGTCAACGTCACGGCGAAAGTCAAGGGAGCAAACTACGACGACTTTGAGATCTCTTACGTCGCTGACGGTGCGGTTACACAAGGGAATGAAGTCGTTGAATTCGATGCGGAAGCGAAAACTATCACGGTTCGTATTGCTGAAGGAGCAACGACCGCGGACGATGTCGTCACAGCACTGAACGGCAACACCGCATTTGCGGCAACATTCACCGCCTCGAAACCGACCAGTGCGGCCGGCGATCGAATCATCGACGCTTCCGTCAGCGAAACAACTTCCAAAGGCGAAGCTTCCGAGGCGTCGGAACCGCAAACTTTGGGACAACTGATCGATGCGATCAACGCGGCGGATCCAACGAAATTACGAGCACAGATCAGCGACGATGGCGACAGCCTCGAACTGGTTGATCTGACGACCGACAGCGGTGGAACATTCGCGGTTACCAGCATCAACAACAGTTCGACGGCGGAAGATCTCGGGCTTACGGGAACCGCCTCCGGAGGTACGCTCGCCAGTCGCCGCCTTCAATCTGGTCTTAAGTCGACATTACTGACATCGCTCAACGGCGGTCAAGGACTTGGCACACTCGGCACGATTTCGATCACCGACCGGAGTGGGGCTTCGGCCAATGTCGATCTTTCGTCGGCAGAAACGGTCGAAGACCTGATCGAGTTGATCAATGGTTCCGGCCTGTCGGTCAGTGCCAAAGTGAACACCTCCGGCACCGGCATTTCACTGAACGATGCCAGTGGCTCGTTCGACAGTAATTTCATCATTGCCAACGCGGACGGCACCAACAGTGCCGAGTTGCTGAACATCGAGCACGACTCTACTTCGCTGACCGTCAATTCAGGCAATCTTGGACAACAGTTCGTCAACGAGAACACCAAGCTCGACGACCTCAAAGGAGGTGCTGGAATCGAGCGTGGCAAGTTCTTGATTAAGAATAGTGACGGCAACACGCGACTCTTTGATTTATCCGACACATCGATTGAAACTGTCGGTGACTTGATCGATAAGATCAATGCAGAACTCAGCCTCAATGTCGAAGCCCGGATTAACGACAACGGGGACGGCATTGCGTTAATCGACAAGACTTCCGGCTCTGGGAAGCTGACCGTCACCGAAGGCAGTTCCATCAACACGGCGGCAAGCCTCGGCTTACTAGGCACCGGGGTCGAGAAAGAGGTTGACGGAGTCACTCGGACCGTTATCGAGGGGTCGCAAGTCACCACTATCAACATTGAAGATGGGGACACGCTGCAAGACGTCATCGATCAAATCAACGATGCCGACATCGGTCTTTCGGCCAGCTCGCTAAACACTGGAACCGGCACCAATCCGGTCCGCCTGTCGCTGGTTAGCACCACCTCCGGAAGCAAGGGACGTGTGGTCATCGATTCGAGCGAATCCCAGTTCCGCTTCGATGAGATCGTGGAAGCCCAAGACGCGCTGCTGCTATTTGGTTCGGCCAGCAACGCTTCGGCAGGTATCCTTACCTCGTCCAATACGAATAAATTCAGCGAAGTTCTCGAAGGCGTTTCGCTCACCATCAACGAAGCTTCAACGTCGCCAGTCAATGTCAACATTCAGATCTCAGATGAACCGCTGTTGAAAGCGGCTCAAGAGTTCGTTGACCAGTACAACGCATTGCGAACCAAGCTCGACGACAACACCTTCTTCAACGAAGCCGACAACTCGACCGGTGTTTTGTTTGGTTCTAACGAAGCGTTACGTGTTGATACCGAGCTAGGCAGTTTGATCACGTCGCGTCTCGTTGGAAATGGCCAGTTTCAATCGCTGGAGCAACTTGGGTTCGAGATCAACGACACCGGCAAGCTGAGCTTGAATACTACCAAGCTGCGGAATGCATTCGAGTCGGATCCGGAAGCCGTTGAGACATTCTTCACCAAAGAAACCACCGGCTTCGCTCACAAGGTTTTCAATCTTACCGAGCAGTTTGCCGGGGCTGGTAGTTCACTGCTGGTCAGTCGTGCTCAAACGTTGCAGGCCCGCGCCGACATCAATACTGAACGCATCCTGGCAATGACAGCTCGTCTCGAACGGAAGTCGGAACAACTGCTCAAGCAGTTCTACAATCTGGAACTGACCATCGGCAAGCTGCAAAGCAATACGTCGGCTTTGGAAGGGATTCAATACATCTCGCCTGACGGAACGTAAAAGCCGCAGCCGAATTGGATTCGCCGCAAGACATGCCGTGCTATGGTCCGATAGTACGAATAGACCCACTTTTCGACCTGACCCAAGACGAGACCTATGAGCTTCCAAAGCGATTCGACAGAAAACTACCTGGAAACCGAGGTCCTTACAGCGACCCCGCAGAAGCTCCAGTTGATGATGATCAACGGGGCCATTCGCTTTGCCTATCAGGCCCAGCACCTTCGCAAGCAAGAAGAAAAAGAAGAAGCTTGGGAAAGCTTGCTTCGCTGCCGCGAAATCGTCGCGCAGATTTTATGCAGTATCAAAGACGACGGAAGCGACTTGATGCGCAGCGTTGCTGGCGTGTACTTCTTCTTGTTTCAAGAGCTGACCGAACTGCATGCCCAAGACGAATATCATCGTCTGGAAGGGGTGCTGAACGTGTTGAACGAAGAACGCGAAACATGGGAAGAACTGTGCCGCCAGATGCCGGAAGCACCGGAGCGTCCTCGCGAGGAAGAACGCGAAATCACTTCGTCGGACGCGGAAGAAATGATGGGTTCGCTTGATCAAGCCAGCGAGACTCAAGAGCAGCGTTCGCCTACCGCGTTTGGCTACGATCCGCATAGCGATTACTACCCCAACAGCGGTGGTGGCATCTCTTTCGACGCCTAAATCCTTTTTCGCCCTCATGTTCCACCAAAAAGGGGTGTTATTGAGGGCGTTTCCACTCGGTTCCCTGGTTGATGGAAGACGCCAGTCCACGCAACAATGGACGGTTTCGTATTCCCGTTTCACCCCAACCAGGGACATTGAATCTTGGCCGAGAAAAAACTGATCCGCGTAGGGCACAGCCCTGACCCGGACGATGCCTTCATGTTCTACGCACTGGCCTGCGACAAGATCGACACCGGCAACTACCGGTTCGAGCATGAACTCGTCGATATCGAAACACTCAATCGTCGGGCTTTTTCCGGCGAACTGGAACTGACCGCAATCAGTATCCATGCTTACGCCCACCTGCACGACAAGTACGCGATCTGCTCTTGTGGTGCCAGCATGGGTGACAACTACGGCCCCATGGTGATCGCCAAGGAAAAGTTCACGCAGGATGAACTAAAGACCAAAACGATTGCCGTCCCTGGCACGCTCACGTCCGCATTCCTCGGTCTACGCATGTATCTCGGGCAGGAATTCGAGCATGTTGTCGTTCCATTCGACGAGATTATCGAAGTCACTGCCGCTGGCGAGTACGAAGGCAAAAAGATCGATGCCGGTCTGATCATCCACGAAGGTCAATTGACCTATCAGCGACAAGACTTGCAACTGATCGTCGATCTCGGCGTCTGGTGGCACGATCGCACCGATGGGTTGCCACTTCCACTGGGTGCCAACGGCATTCGCAAGGACATGGGCGAAGAGACCATCCGCGAAGTGACCCGACTGCTGAAGGAAAGCATCGTCTACGGCTTGGAAAATCGCCAAGCGGCTCTCGACTATGCCCTGCAGTTCGGTCGTGGCTTGGACAACCAACTGGCGGACAAGTTCGTTGGCATGTACGTAAACGACTGGACGATCGACTTCGGCGAACGTGGTCGCGAATCGGTCAGCCGCTTCCTGAAGGAAGGCCACGAACTAGGTGCGATTCCGGATTTGATTACGCCGGAATTTGTCGACGGTTAGTTCTTTACCGCCGGCTGGACGGGAATTCCCATCCAAATTGATGATGAACGGTACTCCAATTGCATGGTAAGATTGGAGTACCGAGATTCAACAACTGGATGAGGAAAGTCCCCGCAGCATGACAGCCTGGCAATCGAGACTGAGTGCGGAGATCGACCAGCTAAGCGATCAACTCATCGATTTCCGCCGAAATCTACATCGCAATCCGGAAGTTTCCGGAGAAGAATTTCAGACCAGCCTGACTCTCTATCAGTTGTTAGGCGACTTAGGTCTAAGCGTCCGTATGGGGCCTGACGGACGAGGGGTGATCGCCGATCTCGACACCTTCGAAAGCGACGGCACCACCGCGATCGCGCTACGTGGCGATATAGACGCCCTGCGAATTCATGACTGCAAGAAGGTCGACTACTGCAGCCAAGTCGATGGCGTAATGCATGCTTGCGGTCACGACGCCCATACAGCCGTCGTATTAGGCGCCGCTCAAGCTGTGCAAGCATTGGCCAAACACAACAAACTTCCTTGGCCGATTCGTGCTCGGTTCATCTTTCAGCCAGCGGAAGAAATCTGCACTGGCGCACGCGACATGATAAAAGCTGGAGCACTGGAAGATGTCTCCGCGATTATGGCGACCCACATGGAGCCCAGCCTGCCGTTTGGCAAAGTTGGTTTCCGCAAAGGGGAACTCACAGCCAATTGCGAAGAGGTACATATCAAAATCCATGGCTCCAGTGGACATGGAGCTCGTCCCTATGAGGCCAACGATCCGATTGCCGCGGCGGCCCAGCTAGTCAACACACTTTACTTGGCGCTACCACGCGTTACCCAAACGCACGAAGCGGTCGTCATCAGCTTCGGGCAGATCCATGGCGGCTCGAGCCCCAACGTTATCCCGGAAACCGTCGAGCTCCAAGGGACGATGCGAACGCTGCTGCCGCAGACTCGACTCGATACGATTCGACATATTCACCGCATCGCCGATGGCATTGCCATGGCGACACAAACCGAGATTGAAGTCAGTTTCGATCTCGGCACCGCTGCGGTCCGTAACGATTCCAACATGATCGATCTGCTGAAAGAGAACTGCGTCGAACTGCTTGGCCTTCCTTCAGTTCACGAAATTCCAAGAGCCAGCATGGGAGGCGAAGACTTCGCTTTCTACCTCGACAATCTGCCGGGGGCGATGATTCGCTTAGGCTGCGCGACGCCGGGTGTCGACAACTGGCCCCTGCTGCATAGCACAACGTTTGACATCGACGAGCGTGTTCTTCCCTTTGGAGCGAATCTTCTGGCCCGCAGCCTGATCGCCTGTTTCGAGCCAGGATCGCGGTGGAGCACGCAACTCTTACAGTCTCGGACGACCTCTCACCCCGATTCGGCTTCAGGTTAGGACGTACCCATGTCGAAAATCGAATTTCGCGCCAACAATTACCCCACGCTCGGTGTGGAACTGGAACTAGGGGTTATTGATGCCCAGACGATGGAACTTTCGTCTTCGGTTCAGAAAATCTTGGACGCATGCCCGGAAGAAGAACGGGAACAATACAAGCCAGAACTGATGCAGTGCTGCCTCGAGATCAACACCGGCATCTGTCATACCGTCGGTGAAGCCGAGCAAGACTTGTCGGCCAAGATCAAACGCATTGAAACGGTCCTCGACAAGCTGGGGCTCAACCTTTGGTGGGGTGCAACGCACCCTTTTTCTCGTTGGAAAGATCAAACCGTCACGCCGAATCAGCGTTACTTAGATCTTCTCGAACTGCTGCAAGAGATGGCGCGACGCCTCGTCACGCAAGGCTTGCACGTCCATGTCGGTGTTGAATCAGGCGATAAAGCCGTGATGCTGTGCGACCGGATCATGCAGTATCTGCCGCTTCTTTTGGCGCTCTCCAGTTCCAGTCCCTACTGGGAAGGCCGCGATACGGGTCTTTCATCCCACCGCAGCAAAATCATGGAAGGACTCCCAACCGCTGGCATTCCAACGTTGATGAGAAACTGGAGCGAATACGTTTGGATCGTCAACCACATGGTCGACACAGGGTTTATTAATACCATCCGTGAAATCTGGTGGGACGTTCGCCCTCACCATAACTTCGGCACTGTCGAAGTCCGAATCTGCGACATGCCAGGCAACTTTGAAGATGTCCTGGCATTGACCGCAATGACTCAGTGCCTGATTGTTCATCTCTCCCGTGAGATCGATGAAGGAGCCTATCAGCACGACTGCCATCCAATGATGGTGCGGCAAAACAAATGGCGAGCTGCTCGCTTCGGTACGTCGGCCCGCTTGGTGAACTCGTTCACGTTTGACGTCGAAACGGTTCCGCAAATGACCAAGCGGCTTGTCACCGCACTGGCTCCGTTGGCCAAACGCCTGCAATGTGCCGACTATCTTGAGCACTGCAACGTCATCGCCAATCGCCCCAGTTGGGCCACTCAGCAAAGAACACTGCTGCAAGAAACAGGATCAGCGGCCGAGATGGTCCGAATTCTTTCGCAGAAGTCGAGACTATCCAAAGCCGCTGTTTCCGAAGATTCAACTGGCTAATTGCCAGTCAAATTAGGCCGTACCGGCTGGATTGAAGTATTCCGGTTCTTTCCCGGCAATCCACTTAATATTGCAACCAATGCTGGGCATGTGCGGTTCGGGAACTGGCTGTCCGGCGACGACTGCATCAACCGCTTTGCGAAGGTCTTCCCCCGTCACGGCGACATCGTTACCAGGTCGACTGGCATCGAACTGACCGCGATAAGCCAACTTCTGCTCGCCATCGAAGACATAGAAGTCTGGCGTACAGGCCGCCTTGTAAGCCTTGGCAACGCTCTGGTCTTCGTCATACAAGTATGGAAACGTGTAGCCGCGGTTTTCGGCTTCGTGAACCATCTGCTCTGGCGAGTCGTCCGGATAATTCGCGACGTCATTCGAGCTAATTGCGACGACGGCGACGCCTTTCTCTTGGCACTCACGACCAAACTTGGCCAGATCGTCGGCCAGGTGCTTCACGAAAGGACAGTGGTTGCACATGAAGATCACCACCAATGCCTTGGCATCGGCAAAATCAGCAAGAGAAACTGTCTTTGAGTCGACGTTCAGAAGCGAGAAATCGGGAGCCTTCGTTCCCAACGGAAGCATGGTACTAGCAGTCTTAACCATCGCAGAAATTGTCCTGGGCTAATTGGGTGCAATCAATCGTGAACCGTTCTCGTATTCTACCCCAGTGGCCAATGCTCTCAACCAAGGGCAACATGAAGCCAGCCGTTAAGTCGACTGAATACCAAACAGCTTTCGTGCGTTGTTGGTCGTAACACGTGCCAGCTCAGCAGGTTCCATCCCCCTCTCACCAGCCAGACAAGTCCCCGTATGTACGACCAACGCTGGCTCATTGGGCCGTTGTTTGCGACAGGGTTCCGGGCTTAAGTAAGGACAATCGGTTTCCACCAACAGGCGTTCAAGCGGAATCGTTTTCGCGACGTCGCGAAGCTCCTGGTTCCGTTTAAAAGTCAGCATCCCTGCAAAGCTAATATGCATTCCGCACGCGACACCTAGTTCGGCCAGCTCGACGTTTCCGGTGTACGAATGCAAGATTCCAGAGAGCGGTCCATCTGCTTTGGAAGCCTCTAACCACTCGACAATATCTTGTTCGCATTCGCGCATATGAATCACGAGCGGCTTTTGATACTGGCGAGACTTCTCGACATGCCACTGCAAATATTCCTTTTGCAGCTCGATCGGGGCAAAGTCCCAGTAACGATCGAGTCCCGTCTCGCCGATCGCTACCACTTTGGGATGCGTCATTAGCGATTCGACCGCATCCAAATCGCCTTCCTTCGCCTCGGCACTATGATTGGGATGAATGCCGACCGACGCGTACACCTGTGGAAATCGTTCAGCCAGTTCGACGCAGATGCGGCTATCTTCCAGCGTGGTGCCAATGGCGACCATCGTTTTTACGCCTGCTTCATCTGCCCTGGAAAGGACGTCTTCGATTTGAGGCAGAAGACCTTCATCGAACAAATGGGCATGTGTGTCAAACCATTCCACGGCAACTACTCTTCCGACAGAGTCCAACGGCGAAGCAGAAAACGGTTCATCCTAACGGGCAACGCCCCAGGGCGAAACGCCTGACAAGGCTCAGGTCTTCATCGCGGGAGAATCACCGTTGGCTTCGGCCAGGTTTTCCAAATGACCAACGGCCAGACCGATTGCCATGTTCACTAGCAGAAACGCGTCCGAGTCGCGATCGACCCACGTGGCGATGTCTTCCAGCGTATGTAGCAAACGGCGTTCGTAATGCGTCAGCTCCTGAAGAATAAAGTCGAGCGACAGATCGTTCAAATCGGTATAAGCCATCGGAAAATCCCCCAGAGCAATCGGTCGATCTTCCGCTTCAAGCACACGCAGTATGCGTTCGACTAAATCGTGATGATCCGCGGCAATGTCGTCGATGATCGCCGCTCGGTCTTCACTGCCAACTTTCACCCATGGACGCGCGTACGTCAAATAGGTCGGTAGCGACCGATGATGCAGCGCGGCGATGCGATTCAGGATTTGAAACTCTTTGATCGGCAACATAGGCGACGATTAAGTCCCTTCCATCACGAAATCAGGCCACGAACAGCCTGTTGAATCCAAACGTTCAGGAAGTCCCATCCCACGATCAGCACCAACACCGGAACGGTCAGACACCACAGATAGCCGGTCTGCAAAATGCTGGGAGAGTGCCGCATCGGTGCTGTATCAGAATCGACAGGATCCATCGTCATCGTCTTCACAATGCGAAGGTAATAGAACAAGCTGATCGCCGTATTCACGCAGCCAACCGCCAACAATACCGCCAAGTAGGTTTCGCCGCTGGCCAGGTAACCACGTGCGAGTCCGGCGAACACAGCAAACTTGCCGATGAAGCCTGCCAAAGGAGGCAAGCCGACCAAACTTACCAGCAAGATCGTCATACAAATCGTGATCGACTTGCTACGGTAGATCATGCCAGCATAATCACGGATCTCTTCGCTGCCGGTCACATCACGGACGAACGCCACAACGGCAAACGCCCCTAAATTCATCAGCAGATAAACCGCAATGTAAAGCGCTAAGTATCCAGCACATGCTCCCGCCGCGGCCGGATCGATGGAAGCTAACGCCAAAATTGGTGGAACTCCCATCATCAGATAACCGGCATGGGCAATCGTTGAGTAGGCGAGAAGCCGCTTGATGTTGGTTTGTGCGAACGCCGCCAAGTTGCCAAATGTGCAAGTCACCGCCGCGATGATGGCAATCAAAACCGCAGCAAATGACTGAATGCCATCCATCCCGGATGAAGTCGTATCGGCGAGCGAATTCCCTTCCCATGCCACCAACGGATCGGCCGCCCCTTCCACGCAGGTCAGTCCAATCGCCACTCGCACCAACAGGGCCAAAGCGGCTGCCTTCGACGCGACCGATAGAAACGCTCCGACTTCGGCAGTCGCTCCTTCGAACACATCAGGGCACCACTGATGAAACGGAACCGCCGATAGCTTGAACGCCAGACCCACCATGACCATCAAAGCTGCCATCACCAACATTACGGTTTCGGCCGGAGAGATCCCGGCGGCGGCCATCTCGGAAAGCTGCACCGCCATCGTCGGCAAATGAGCGGAATTCAACAGACCGCAAAGCAAGCTGATCCCATACAGCATCACTCCGGCCGTTCCTGCCCCGTAGACCGCGTACTTGAGCGCCGCTTCCGATGCCTTTCGATCGTGTCGGTGCATGGCCACCATCGCGTACGAAGGAACCGACGCCATTTCGATCGCAAGAAATAACATGAGCATATGATTCGACGAGACCATCAAACACATGCCGAGCGCTGAACCCAAAATCAGCGTGGTGAAATCAGGGCTGTCTGGCTTGCGATGTGCCTTGGTGAGTTTCACGAGTCCAAAGAACAGCAGCAGGAACAACAGCAGCATCGACTTGATGACGACCGAAAATCCATCATGCACAAGCATCCCCGTGAAGATCTCGACACGAGGCAATTCGCCCATCGAAACCATCTCGGCAGGGCTTTGGGAAATGTCCCATGGCGCAAGAGGCGATAGCACGCATACAGCGACAAACGTCCCGATCATCGCCAACCAGGTCGAGTCGATTCGCTCGGTCAGCGGAAACATGCGAGCCAGCAAGATAACCAAGACCGTCGCGCATAAGACCAACTCGGCCCCAAAGCCTGGAAGGCTGGCCAATGTGTCGGTCGTCAGATGATTCACCAGGGTGAAAAACATGGAGCGTGATGATCTATCTAAGGGGCATTCGCAGCAACGTCGTTGTCGGCTTCTTCACGTTCGGCTCGCAATTTCGGCAGCTTGACTTCTTCCGTCCACTGAACCAGGTCGTTCACTTGTTGATCGACCGTCTGATCCATATAGCGGAAGATGGTCGCAGGAAAAATCCCCAGCACCACGGCCAACACACACAGAGGCAACGCAATGAGCATTTCGCGAAGGTTGATCTCGCTTAACGCTTCTTCATGGGGCCCGCGGTATTCCGGTCCCAAGTAGACTCGCTGCACCGCCCACAAGATATATCCGGCCGTCAATATCACGACCGCCGCGGAAATGACTGCCAACGTCGAGCTCAACTTCCAGACCGAAAGTACGACAAACACTTCGCCAATAAATCCACACAGACCAGGCAAACCGAGACCGGCAAAGAACAGCAGCATCGCCATCGCCGTGTAAACCGGCATCTTTCCATACAGTCCGCCGAACTGATTCAGATCTCGGTGATGAACACGGTCGTAAACCACGCCCACCATAAAGAACATGCCTGCCGAGCTGACGCCATGCCCGATCATTTGGAACAACGCTCCTTTGACGCCCATGCTCCACGAGATCGGATCGAATACGCTTCCTGCCGTTGCACTCCAAACACCTAGTCCCAACACGACGTAGCCCATATGGCTAACCGAGCTGTAGGCGACCATCCGTTTGAAATCTTTTTGAGCCAACGCCGCGAACGCGCCGTAAACCATGCTGATCACACCGATCGAGCAGACAATCCAAACCAGATCGTAGCCGGCATCGGGACAAATCGGGTAGCAAATCCGCACGATGCCATAGCCACCCATCTTCAGCAGCACGCCGGCCAGGATCATTGAAATTGGCGTTGGAGCTTCCACGTGGGCATCGGGCAGCCAGGTATGCAGCGGGACGCTCGGCACTTTGATGATGAAGCCAATGAATAGCAGCACAAACGCCCACCATTGAATCGACTTGCCGAACAGCAATGCCTGATCGAACACGTCGGTATGCTGCCCCAACTGTTGTAAGGCCATGATATTGAACGTGTGGACTGGGTACTCGCTCGTGTCGATTTGCTGCTTATATGCTTCCGCCGAAAGTAACTCGCCAGATTCGTCCCACGCGGCAACATGAGCTGTTTGCAATTGATCGACCGAAAGCTCTCGCAAGTCACTGTTGAAGTACAGCATCAGGACAGCGATCAACATCAACACGCTGCCAAAGAGCGTATACAAAAAGAACTTGATCGCGGCGTACTCTTTCCGTGGCCCACCCCAGACGCCGATCAAAAAGTACATCGGCAACAGCATCACTTCCCAGAAGATATAGAACAGGAAGAAATCAAGCGACAAAAATACGCCCATCATTCCCGCCAACAGCAGCAAGTACAGCACGCAATAACTTTTGACGTACTTGTCGACCGTCCAACTCGCCCCCATCGCCAGGCACGAGATAACAGCCGTCAACAAAAGCAACGGAAAGCTGATGCCATCGATCCCCAGGAAAAACTGAATATCGAACGACGGTATCCACGAAACCTGAACGACATTCTGCAGACCAGCTTCACTCGTTTGAAAGCTGAGTGATTCACTCCATGGCAGGGCCATCCAAATTGTTGGCAGCAGCACCAACAGGGTGACCAGCAACGTGAACCAGCGCATCGCCGACTTGCTTTCCGCGGGGAAAAACAACAGCCCAATCGCTCCCACGACCGGCGTGAAGATTAGCGATGTCACGATGAAGTATGCCAGGTTATCCATGCAACTGCCTCAAGGGCAAATCCAAGTGGCTGTTATCGAGCCAACGAATAGGTCCAAAAACTCAATATCACAAACAACGCCACCGTGCTCACGACGATGAACATTACGTACTGCCGCAAGCTACCTGTCTGCAGCGTACGAAGACTACTGCCCAGGCGATACGTTTGCCGCGAAAACCAATTCACCGCACCGTCGATTCCACGACGATCGATCCATGCATCGGAAAGGTTCGCAACTTGGATCGCCAGCCATGCCAACGCATCGACCGTGCGATCAATCACCTGGCGATCGAACATCGCCACGCAAGCAGCTACCGCCAACGTGCTACGCACGAAGACAGCATTGTAGATCTCGTCGAAGTACCACTTCTTGACCAACAAGCGGTAAACCGGATCGAACGATCTGCGCACGTCGCTCGGATCGAGCGTCTTCCACAAGTAGAAGATCGAAGCCAACAGGATTCCGCTGATCGCCGCCCCGAATGCGAGCAGTCCCACAGGCCCTTTCACGGCCGCTTCGTGCCCTTTCGACTCTTCCGGCATCATCACATCGATATGATTGCCAGCCATGTCTTGCCAAATGCCATGCGGTCGGGCCTGTTCGATCGTTCGCGTCAAGTTCGGCAAACTAAACCAATCGTAAATCGGCCAGGCCACAACCACTGCAGCCACCGCCAACAGCACCAACGGCACCACCATCACACGTGGCGATTCGTGAGCATGCTCGAACTTCTCGCGCGAACGTGGTTCTCCTACGAATGTCAAATACCACATACGGAACATGTAGAACGCCGTCAGGCAAGCACCACCGCACGCCGCTACGAAGAACAACGTTCCCCATGCCGGATTGAAGTTTCGGAACGAGAAGACTTGCTCCAGAATGGCGTCTTTCGAGTAATAGCCACTCAATCCGATCGGCAGGCCGACAATCGAAGGAATCCCGATTCCTGCGATGGCCAAGCAGCCGACCAGCATGGTGTATCCCGTCCATGGCATCTTACGAATGAGCCCGCCCATTTGCGGCATCTCGTTGGTATGGACCGCGTGAATGACCGAGCCAGAACACAAGAAGAGCAGGCTCTTGAAGCAGGCATGCGTCACCAGGTGCATCACACCAGCCGCCCAGCCGCCGACCCCCAGCGCCAACATCATGTAGCCCAGCTGGCTAACGGTCGAATACGCCAAGACTCGTTTGATGTCGGTCGCTACGATGGCAATCGTCGCCCCGAGCAGCAGCGTCACGCAACCTACGCAGGCAATCACCAGCAGCACTTCCGGCAGGAAGATAGGATACGATCGCGCGACGAGAAACACGCCAGCGGCAACCATCGTTGCGGAGTGTACCAATGCCGACACCGGCGTCGGACCTTCCATCGCGTCCGGCAGCCAGACATGCAGTGGGAACTGGGCACTTTTACCGACGCAACCGCAGAAGATTCCCAGTCCAGCCACGATCAACAGCGTATAGCCATACTTCGTTGTATCTCCTTCGGTAGTTCCTTCTCGCCAGGCATTGAGCGAAGCGTCGACTTGGGCAGCCAGCTCTTGCTCGCTGAGTGGCTTCGGTGCGGCAAGTGCCATCTCTTCGATCCGCTGAGCAGCGGCCAGGCGAACCATTCCGTCCGGCACGGCCAAAGCGTAATGATTCGCTTCCTCTCGCATTTGCGAAAACACGCCTGCTTTGCCGGAAATGTCTCCGAAGTTAAACGTCCCGATACTTGCCCACAGCACCATCAATCCAATCAGCATGCCGAAGTCGCCGACACGATTGACGATGAATGCTTTGTTTGCGGCTGTCGATGCCGATTGACGTTCGACATAAAACCCAATCAGAAACCAAGAGCAAACGCCCACGAGTTCCCAGAAGACGAACGTCATCAAAAAGTTGCCGGAGATCACTAATCCCAGCATGCTGAAGCAGAAAAGCGACAACGCCTGGAAGAATCTTGAGAACCGCCCTGGCCGGCGAACCGATTCACCGTCGTGCCGTACCGCTTCATGATCGACCACTTCGTGTAGCTCATCATGCATGTACCCCATCGAATAGAAATGGATACATGTCGCGATGAACGTCACCATGCAGAACATCAAGATCGTCAGCGCGTCGATGTAATAATTGATCCCCACGCTCACGCCATCAAAGCTCGCCAGCGTGTATCCCTCGCCAGTTAGGATCGGCGGCAAATGATGCTCTGCTTCTACGTGCTCAATGGCGACGTCGTCCGTCGACGCGTGCGCTTCGTCGTGATGCTCGCTCGCTCCATGACGCGGAGCCGGCGTTTCGTACGCGGCGAACCAAACCGTGGCCGCAAAGAATGAAAGAAGCGTCGACGCCAAGATAGCTCCCGTGGCGACCCATGCCGAACCTTTCCCACGTTGCCCTAGTCGTGGACCTGCCAGCAAGATCACGCAGAACGAGACCAACGGCAACAAGACCGCGGTCGCAAGGAGGTTCGGAAGGTACGGCAGAACGGCGTCCATCAGCCTTTCAATTCATCAGCGCGATCGACGTCGATCGTCGCGTGGTTGTTGTAGAAGTTCAAAGCGATCGCCAAAGCTACGGCCGCTTCTGCCGCCGCAAGGACAATCACAAACAACGCGATCATATGCCCGTCCAAACCCAGGTTCTCATCGCGGAAGTAGGGACTCGCGAAGCCAACGAAATTGACAATCGCACCATTAAGGACCAACTCGATTCCCATCAAAATCCCCAGGGCATTTCGCTTGGTGGCCATGCACACCACCCCGGTCACAAACAGAAACGCTCCCACGACCAGGTAGTGCGACAACCCGACAGGTTCGCTCAGCAGTTCCATTAGTGGCCTCCTCCCTGGTGATGTCGCTTGGCGCGTGCCAAGTAAGCCGCTCCGACCAACACCACCAATAAGTGGACCGAGACAATCTCAAACGGCAGCAGGTACCCGGAAAGCCCTGATTGGTCGCTCTCGATCTTGTCGGCTCGGACGCCCAAAAGTGCCAGCCCAATCTCTCCGGTTCGCTGCGGCATGCCTTCGTTTGCCTTGGCCAACAAACCTTCCAGGCGACGCTTTTGTTCGGCGGTCACTTCTTCGCCACGCTCTACTTGTTGCTTAAGCTCTTCTGCATACGCTTGCAAATGCTCGTCTGCAGACGTCTGATAGTGCGAGCTTTGCCACTGCGGAATCAAAAAAGCTAACTGCACTAAGACCGCCAGGAAGGTTCCTCCAACGAGCAGCCCAAGGACCCAGTCTCCTGCTTTGGTTCGCATGGTGATGAACGCCTTCTGCGCTGTTAGCATCACCCCGAAGATCAGCAGCACGACCGTTCCGCCCACGTAAATCATCAATTGCATCGCACCAACAAAGTAAGCCCCAGCGAGGAAGAGCAGGGCACTCGTCGCGGCCAACGAGACAATCAGGGCAAACGCCATTCGGACGATGTTGTTCGTCGTCGCTACGATCACCGCGAAGCCGCACGCACAAAGCGAAACGACATAAAACAGCACGGTGTGCCAATTGATGGCGGCTTCGGACGTGGCGGCCAAAAGCGAGATCATTCCACCTCTCCTTCCTGTGAAGAAGCGTCCGCTTTCCACGACTCGATAAGACGATCGGCGTTCTTCTCGCCGGCGGTGACCCAGCCTTCGCGTACCAATGCTCGCTCTTGAGCCGGCAGCAAGTCGTTAAAGAACGGGACACCCAGTGCCGTCCAGAACATCACGCCCAGCAAGCAAACTGCTGCGATCGGCACGCAGTACTTCAGGCACATCGTAATCACTTGATCGACGCGCAGACGCGGGAATGTCCAGCGGACCCACATCATCGCGATCACACCAATCGACGCCTTGATCAGCAAGTTCACCACGCCAATGACATTGGCAAACGAACTGAAGTACCAGCAGTTGCCCAGGTAATCGGGAAACGCGTCCATCAGTCCGCTGAAGATCGGAATGGGGCCGTGCCATCCGCCAAAGAACAGAATCGCAGCCAACGCCGACACAAGGATCATCGATCCATATTCGGCCATGAAGAACAAGCTCCACCGCATGCCGGAGTACTCGGTCAAAAAGCCGGCCACCAGTTCGCTTTCCGCTTCGGCTAAGTCGAACGGGGCTCGGTTCACACTAGCCACCGCACAAGTAAAGTAAACCCAAAACACGATGAAGATAAACGGATCGTGAAAGATCAGCCAATTGGTGAATAGCCCACGCTGTTGATCGCCAATCGCCACTAGATCCATCGTGCCGCAAATCATCAGCGGTATGATCACGCAAATGCCCAGCGGGACTTCGTAGCTGACCACTTGAGCTGCTTGCCGCATCGCACCGAACAACGACCACTTCGAGCCCGACGAATAGCCGGCCAGGATGACGCCGAAGACTTCCAGCCCCAGCACGGCAATCAAAAAGAACAACCCGATATTCAGGTGCAGTGCTACCCAGCCGGAAGCGAATGGTAACGCCATAAACGCGGAGAAACTAGCTGCGAATGCCACATACGGAGCCAGCTTGAAAAGGATCGGATCGGCGTCCTTCGGCATCAAGTCTTCTTTCGAAAGCAACTTGATCCCGTCGGCAAGCGATTGCAGCCAGCCGAACGCTCCCCCAGTCCGTGTAGGACCGAGACGGTCTTGAATGCGGCCAGAGACTTTCCGTTCGGCCCAAATGAAGACGAACGCCCCGAGGGCGATCACGTTGACCAGCAAGAAAGCTTGCATCAGCGCGGCGAGCGTGTACCCCAGGAATTCCCATCCTGCAGGAAACCAGCCTGCGAAGAACTCTCCCACGTGCGCGCTTTCCTTGTGCGTTAAAAAACCGGGCAAAACCTCGTCTTTTCCCGGCCCTCATGATACCGGGCCAAGCCCCCGTCGAAAACTACTCCGTCGACAATATCTGCTTTTCCTGAAAAGCTTTAGCACCATCACCCAGTGGAATCCCCAGAAACTGGACCAACTTGGCGATTGGCGGCTTTGTCCGTACATTGAGAGAACCCTGCGATAGGCAACGCCTCCTGAATATGCGAATGCCTGGAACACCCCGTTATTGCGGTCGCTTTGCTCAAAAGCTGGCCCCTCTCTTTGCTGCCTGCAGAAAGTTGAAGCCCAGTGGAGGCCCCTCCAACTCCCGCGACAAGCCTTTACCGCGAGGCGATCCGAGCCGCCTTACTAGGCCTGGTCGTCAATCTTACGCTGGGCATCGTCAAATTGGTGGGTGGCATCGCTGGTGGTTCGTTCGCATTGATTTCCGACGCGGTCAACTCGCTTGGCGACTCCCTGACTTCGATCGTTGTCCTCGGTGCCCTATGGTATGCCCAGCGTCCAGCCGACCAAGAGCACCCCTACGGCCACACCAGAGCAGAAGCGGTTGCCGCCTCAAATGTCGCTCTGCTGATCCTCATATCTGCCTTGTTTGTGGGGTGGGAAGCTATTTCTCGCCTCAATACGCAGCACGATATCCCGCCCAGCTGGACATTGTGGATCGCAGGCGCCAATGTGATCATCAAAGAGGCTCTTTACCGCTACAAACGACGAATCGGCCAGAAAACAGGCTCCGCTGCCATTCTCGCCAATGCGTGGGACCACCGAAGCGACGCATTGTGCTCGCTGGCCGTGCTGATTGGTTTGAGCATTGTCCTGTGGGGCGGACCGGCTTGCATCTGGGCCGACGAAATGGCGGCGTTGCTTGTCGTTGCAGCAATTGCCTGGTCCAGCGGACTACTCTTTCGCAGCAGCGTGAGCGAACTGCTCGATCCTCAGGCCGACGAAAAACTGGTCGCACAAATCCGCGACACTGCGTTACAAGTCCCTGGCGTGCGGCACGTCGAGACCCTGCGTGTTCGCAAGACGGGGCTCGAATATCTGGCCGACATTCATATTCAAGTCGATGCGAATCTGACCGTCGACGAAGGGCACCGCATCGGGCACCGCGCGAAAGATCGACTTCTTCACGAGTTCGCCAGCCTTCGCGACGTGCTGGTCCACCTGGAACCGTACCCGCACGAACACAACGGCGGATAGCTTTGCTGCGTGCGATTCGACTACCGGTCGATTTCGCCCATCACGATATCGAGCGAACCGACAATTGCAGGGATATCGGCAATAAGACAGCCGCGGCACAGCTCTTCAACCACCGACAAATTGCTGAAACAACTACTGCGTGCCCTCGCGCGACGCGGGATCGAGTCGCCCCCATCCGCGACGACATAAAAGCCCATCTGACCGCGGGGACACTCGGTCTCCAAGTAGGCCTCGCCGGCTGGCAGCTTCGTCATCAGCTTGATCGGAGTCCCCCAGTCGCCGCTCGCCTTCTTATAGAACTCGATCCCTTGGCGGATCAGCTTGATCGCTTGAATCACTTCCAGCATGCGGACATAAAAGCGATGCCAACAGTCTCCCAGGATCGCCTCGCTGGGCACCGCCGGATAGACCTGATCTTTCGGGTAGCTGCCATCCTTCTGGACGATCACCTCGAAATCGTACCCTTCGTACATCGACGTGTAACGCGGCTCACCGTCGCGGCGCAAGTCGTGATCGATTCCGGAACCTCGCAGGACAGGGCCGGAACAGCCATAGGCGATGGCCATATCGGCCGACATAATTCCAATCCCGGCCGTTCGCTTGATGAAGATCGCGTTGGTCGTCAACAGCGTGTGATAGTCAGGTATCTGCGGCTCGAACTGATCGAGAAACGCAAGACACTTGTCTAGAAAGTCAGACGGCAAATCGGCCGTCACGCCACCCGGCGTGATGTAGCTGTAAGTCAGTCGCGCCCCACATACCCACTCCAGCAGGTCGAGAATTTTTTCCCGCTCTCGAAACGCGTACAGAAACGGACTGAACGTCCCTAGATCGAGCCCGTACGTTCCCATGCCCACCAGATGACTGGCAATCCGGTTCAACTCGGCAATGATCACACGCGTATGCCGAACTTTCTCGGGCAAGTCGTACTGCATCAGCTTCTCGACGGCCAACGACCAACCGAGATTCATGTTCATCCCTGCCAGGTAATCCATCCGGTCGGTGTACGGAACGAACTGCCGTGGCGTGAGATTCTCGCCGATCTTCTCGGCACAGCGATGCAAGTAACCAATGTGCGGAACCGCTTCCGAGACCACTTCACCGTCGGTTCGCAGCACGAGCCGCAACACGCCATGGGTGCTGGGATGCTGCGGGCCCATGTTCACCAACATCTCGTCGGTGCGGACGTCGAGTTCGATTACTTCAGAATGGTTTGTGCCAGACATTCACACACTTTCAACGAACTAACGTCCTCGGATGCCGTGATATTCGAGCGGCATTTCATAGTCTTTCCGTAGCGGGTAACCGACCCAATCTTCGGGGCATAAGATCCGTCGCAAGTTTTGATGCCCGACAAACAGAATCCCGGAGAGATCGTACGTCTCGCGTTCGTGCCAATCGGCGGTTCGCCACACCGTTGCCACCGAAGGAACTTCCGGCAGCTTGCCTTCCACGCCATCCTTCCAGCGCGGCAGCATCACCTTCAGCACTCCAGTCGTTTTGTGACGAATGCTCGAAAGATGATAAACCAACTCGAGGTGCGGCTCCCACTTCGCTTTGGCAGCCTTCTTAGGATCGGTCTCGCAATAATCGACCACGCAAATCGAGTTCAAATAATCAAACGCGATCGCCGGATCGTCTTTCAAGTAACGGCAGACTTCTGCCAATGCCTCCGGCGAAACTTCAACCCAAGGGTCAATGCTCTCGAGATTCGCCCCGGTAATCTTCTCGCCGAAGCGCTGCTTCAATTTCTGAACGAAGGGTTCGTCAATCGCCATGCGAAGTCTTCTTTCGTGAACGCTTACGGAGCAGAAACGACCTGGGTGGAATCGTGCCAACTCGCTTTCGATTGAGTCCGCGTGTGCGCATGCCCAGCCATGGAGCGAACCCAGTCGAGATCGCCTCGCTTCCAGACGTAGGCAAATCCGACCATTAACACCGCAAAGAAAAGCATGATGTCAGCAACACAGGTCCACACCAACTTGGAAGCCGCCGATTGCACTTCGGCGTTCTTCTCAGCTACATCTTCTGCTGTAAGAAGTTGCTGGTCTTCGATCGGCAAGCCCAACTCGGTCATCAAGCCGGCATAGGCAGGCCCGACTGCTTTGGTGCCATCTTCCATCTCAACAATCGCAGGCATTTCCGGCTGAGCCAGTTGCGTTGACTTGCCAAAGACAACCGCCCAGGGAAAGAAGAACGCCACTTCAACGTCGAAGATAATGAACAGCAACGCCACCACGTAAAAGCGGAGATCGAACTGCACAAAGCTCGAGCCGATCGTTGGCTCGCCACACTCGTAGATCTCTTGCTTTTCTTCGTGCGGATTGTTGGGCCGCAAGATACTTCCCAGCAGCAAGTTCACCAGCACAAACCCAAATCCACCCAAGGTGAACAGGATCAGGTAGGCGACAATCGTGGTAGATAAACCCATCGGTGCTCGGCTTGTAGGGAAGGACAATAACTGCGAGCCCTCATTTAAGGCGTCTCGCGCGGTTCGTGCAACTAGCCAGCCTGTTCCGCTGGGCCGCCGTGGACCGGTTTCAAAACGGCTTTCGATTCAGCCACCGCCGTCGGATTCAGCGTCGCACGCCCCCATGCAACGTCGATCGGCAATCTTGAGTAGTCGACCAATGCACCATCGCGGCTGTAGGAACTTAAATCGAGCGTTCCCCCCATGAAAATACAGTCGACCGGGCAAGGCTCGACGCACAAAGCACAGAACATGCACTTGGTGTAGTCGATGGTGAAATGGGTCAGCTTGAACCCTTTCCCATTCTCGACTCGCTCTTTACCGATGTAGATGCAGTCGACAGGGCAGGCCTTCGCACACTGATCGCACCCGATACATGTCGTGACATCGAAGCGATGAAAGCCACGATAGCGGGGGGCCACATGGACAGGGAGCTCCGGATACTCGAAATGCTCGGTAAATGTTTTCCGGCTCGGGTCATACGTCGATTTCCAGACTCGCAGGGTGACCAGCAAGCCTTGAATAACCGTTGCAACCGCACGAACCAGATTTTTCCACCAACTCGTCATGCTATCCTTTCGCATTGGGCAAACGGTGGACGAACGTGACCACGTATCCCCTTAACCAAGCAAGACTTCCCTGTAACGGGCCTTCCTTCAGTATTAGCGATCGATGCCCTTCTGGCAACGTGAAACCAAGTGGCCACATCGTGGGGAATTCTCGCTCAACTCCAGGCACACTAGACAAACCAGGCAGACAAGGCAAATGCTCCGGTTTTTTCGGTACATTCCTCGGCAAGCGCACCAGATTTCATTAAAGTCCGAGATTTGCTTGCTTGACGCGGCTAATTTAGCGCGTAGAGTGAAGTGAGAGTTTCCTCGCGCACAACAGGCTGTTTTGTTGCGCGGATGGAGATTTTCGAGGATGTCGCTGTTATCGGTCGATTTGACTCGAACCTTTTGATTTCTGCTCAAGTCTAACGAAGGCACCAAGAAGGTTCAAGCATTCGACAAGGCAGTGCCGCCAATTTTATGAGAGAGTATTTCCCCCTTGGCGGTTGCGTGGAGAGCATAAGATGCTGGTACTATCGAGGAAGAAAAACGAGAGCATTGTCATCAACAATGACATCACCATTGTGGTTGTTGAAATTCGAGGCGATAAGGTACGCCTGGGGGTAGAAGCCCCGAAGGAAGTACCAGTCCATCGTCGCGAAGTTTACGATGCCATCAAACGTAACGAGAACGAACAATCGTCGGCAGATGCTTCGGCCAATTTGGACTCCGAATAATCGCGGCGGCTTTGTTTTTCGTTTACCCTCCCCTTTGAACTGAATGTTTCGCTTAGATTCGCAAAATTCTTTGCCGCATTCTGCTGCGGTAGCGCGTTTCGAAGTTGTTAAGCGGTTACCGATTCGGTTCTCCCAGTAAGATTTTTTCGTGAGAGTCGGCTTCCCCCACTTGAAGTCCTCTGCACTGCTCGGGTATATTTAAGCCCTTCAACAAACGGCCCCTTCGTCTAGTGGTCTAGGACACCGGCCTTTCACGCCGGTAACACGGGTTCGAGTCCCGTAGGGGTCACTTTGAAAGCCTGTCGCTTCATCAAGCGAGAGGCTTTTTTTATGCCTTGGCGAAACCGAAAACCTCGCTGGCAGACGTCTTCCCCGTTTCGACTTATACCTGCGATAGGCAGTTACTCGCCGCTTTCCTCTCCACGCACGTTGAATCGTCGCTACGATTACGGGTAACCTCGTTTAACTACGAAGCCTAGCCCCCACAGCCAAGCAGCCATGACCGCACAACCCTACGATGCTTTACTTGTCCTCTCGTTTGGTGGCCCTGAGAAGCCGGACGACGTGATTCCGTTCCTGGAAAATGTCCTTCGCGGGCGAAACGTACCGCGGGAACGCATGCTCGAAGTGGCCGAGCATTACTATCACTTCGGCGGCAAAAGTCCGATCAACGATCAAAATCGAGAGCTGATCGATGCCCTGACTGCAGAGCTCAAACAGCACGAAGTCGACCTGCCGATTTATTGGGGTAATCGCAACTGGCACCCCATGCTGGCCGACACCATGAAGCAGATGCATGCCGATGGCCATCGCAACGTGCTGGTGTTTGTTACGTCGATCTTCAGTTCCTACTCTGGCTGCCGGCAATATCGCGAAGACATTATGAAAGCCCAAGCCGAACTAGGACTGGAAGAGTCGATGACGTTCGGCAAGATCCGCACGTTCTACAATCACCCCGACTTTATCAGCACGATGGTCGACCGAGTAAACGACGCCCTTGCCGAGCTTCCCGCGGAAGGATCCGACGAACGCCTGATCCTGTACACAGCCCACAGCATTCCCAACGCGATGGCTGAAACTTGTGCCTACGAACGTCAACTGACAGAAAGCTCGCGGCTGATTTCCGAAGCGGTTGGGATCGAAAACTGGTCGCTCGTTTATCAAAGCCGTAGCGGCCCGCCGCAGCAGCCTTGGCTGGAACCGGACGTGTGCGATGTCATTCAGGAAGTGTCCGACAAGAAATCGGCGAAGCAAATCGTGCTGGTGCCGGTCGGTTTTGTTTCCGATCATATGGAAGTGATTTACGATCTGGATGACGAAGCGGCAACGCTTGCCAAGGAACTGGGCCTGCCGATGTCGCGAGCCAAGACGGCCGGCATCCACCCGCAGTTCATCACCATGATTCGTAAGCTGATCGAAGAACGCCTCGGCCGCACGGTCGACAAAGAAGCGATCGGCAAGTTTGGCCCGTCGCACGACGTTTGCCCGGTCGATTGCTGTAAATATCAACCACGCCGGCCTGGCCCACCGCAACCAGCTAAATAGTAGACCGCGTGATGCCTCGGATTTTGATTACCGCCTTCGAGCCCTTTCTCGACTATCCCACCAATGCCTCGATGCAAATCTTGCAGCATTGGCAGGAAGATCGACCTGGCACCGAGCGGTCCGAGATAGTTACAGAAATTCTTCCGGTCAACTACCAGCAAACCGAACCGCAATTGGCTCAGTTGCATACGGCCCCGTTCGACTTCGCGCTTCACTTGGGCCAATCGCATCAGTGCGACCGATTTCACCTTGAAATGGTCGCACTGAATTTGAAGCACGATCACGAAACCGCCGTGAGCCCGCTCAGCGAATCAGGCCCAGTCGCTTTCACGACAACCCTTCCGCTGACTGCGTGGTGCGAAGATCTGAACGCGCATGATTTGCCCTCCCGTCTCAGCTTTCATGCCGGCACCTATCTCTGCAATGCGACCTATTACTGGTCGAGCGAAACCTATCTTCGCCGGGGCCAAATTGATCGCAGTTTGTTTGTCCACGTTCCTCTGATCGACATGAATAGCGAAGACGCTCAGCTACAGATTCGCCGCGGTTCGCGGATGCTTTCTCGCTTGGTGCAACTGATCGAATCGCACCTGGAATCGGATGCTTCGCCACTCGCGTAACGGCGGAAACGAAAGCCACAACATCAATCGCTCGGCACGCCCCTCCACGAAGGTGCTCTGCCCAAAAACAGTGCGAAAAGCGGCCCACGATCGGCAAACCATTCCCCTCCGCGTAACGGGTAATCGCCCTTTCACGCGGAAATCTGGCCAGCATCGGCCCATCGATCGACGCAGGGGAAGAACCTCCGACTATCCCCTTGGCTTACTGCGTACGTTTCAGGCAAGCTCTCTTTCGGTTCTCAGTCAGAACGGAATGCCAGAAAGAATTTCTTTTTTCATTAGGAGGAAATACCAGGCCTTGCTACCATGCGAGTGGCTCCCAACTTTCGGCAAGTCTTTCCCAGTGCAAAAGCTTGTCCGATCCCTGCCCGAATCGGCATGTCATTTGTGTTAATTAAAAATGACAAACGTGCCTCCCTCCTCATGCACTGCCTCGCCATCCAATCGCCTCCTTATTTTTTCTTCCAAGGGATGAACGACCTATGCCACGTCCATCAATCCAGCGATCTGCTTTTACCCTCGTCGAACTGCTGGTGGTCATCGCCATCATTGGCGTTCTGATCGCTTTGCTGCTTCCCGCTGTGCAACAAGCCCGTGAAGCCGCTCGACGCCTGCAATGCACCAACAACCAAAAGCAAATCGGTCTCGCGGTTCACAACTACCACGACACCTTCCTGAAACTTCCCATCAATGGCATCCCGCAAAGCAGTTCTACGTCGCTTTATCGCGGCCCTTCGTGGCTGGCCCGATTGTTGCCGTTCATCGAACAGGGCAACGGCTACGATCAATTGGTCTACGAAGGAGACTTCACCATGCAGGACGGTAGCTACCCTGCCGCCCACATCCTGAACGAACTTCGCGTGCCGATCTACAACTGCCCATCGAGCCCGCTCCCGCAAACCGAAACGCAAAACAACGGTCCCAGCGGTGACGAAGTCGAACTGCAAGTCACCAACTATGTCGGCATCACCGGTTCTTACTGGCGTGGGGGAACGATCGGCAACACCGGCGACGAATCGACCGCACCATACGACGAAAATTACGCCGGCCGAACCGTCTATAACGGCATGATCTCGACGCTGACCGATCAAAGCGATGCCATCGGCCTGCAAGCCGCCATCGACGGTACGAGCAACACGATGATGCTCAGCGAACAAAGCGATTACTTCTACGACGCCAGCGGCAACAAAGTCGATCGCCGCAGCGCCGGTTACTACGGCAAGACATGGGCTTGCGGCGTCGGTGCTTACAACGGGGCCGGCGATTGGACACAAACGGTAACCACCATTCGTTACCCCATCGCCACCGAAGGGGGTGCCGGCAATCAGGCCGAATATCAAACCAACATCGCACTCACTTCCGCTCACCCAGGCGGCGTACTGCTGACGCTGGGAGATGGCTCGGTTCGCTTCCTGGCCGAAACCGCCAACTTCTCGATCCTGACCGCATTGGCTGACCGCCAAGATGGCGCGGTCATGGAGAAGTTTTAATCACCTGACATCATCGGTCTGAAAACCGAACGCAATCCTTTCCCCGCCGAGCCGCTTCACGTGTGATCACGTGGCTCGCGGGGAATCGGACGTCCCCCCTTCTCGACATCCTACATTTCGGCCAGCGAAATCAATTCCTCCGCGAACCGAAATCGGCACAGGGCACAAACCATGAAATCTACCCACGGTCGCACTACGGCCTTCCTGCTGACCCTTCTGCTCAGCATCTCGGTAATTGGCTGCTCCAGCGGCGACGACGGCAACTTGGGCTCCGTCAGCGGCACCGTCACACTGGACGGCAAGCCTTACCCGGGCGCAGTTGTCACGTTCACCCCCAGCAACAACCAAGGCCGCCCATCAAAAGGCCTGACCGACGAAAGCGGTCAGTACGAATTGATCTACATCCGCACCACTCGTGGAGCTGAAAAAGGGGACCACCGCGTCCGAATCACGACGCTTCCTCCCTCTGGACCACCCGAGGTGGTCTCGAAGATCAAGTTCAAAGAAACGGTCCCCAAGAAGTACAACACACGCTCGGAACTGACCGCCACCGTCGAATCTGGTAGCAACGAAATCAACTTCGAGCTCGACTCGAAGTAAAGCTGCTCAGCCCATTTCACTTCCCCTCTCACTCGGCGTCTCGACGCGCGATTGGAGTTCCGCTTCTTGAACAGCGGCCATTCTCCACCAATCCAAGCGACGAGCCGATTCAGCAAAAGATAACGTAAGATGACCCACCACTTCGCATTGCCGTTGGCATTGATCACGTTCACCGTACTGCTGGGCGGCACCCAAGTAGCAGCCGCTAGTCCGGAAACACCTAGCACTCAAAAAACGATCGATCCGCTCGATGGGCCTCCGTTTGTGACTTGTAAAGCTTGGGCCATTGCCGACGCAAGCACCGGCCAAATTACCGCAGGCGACCACCAGGACGAACCGCGAAATCCGGCCAGCATCACCAAGATTATGACGGCACTTGTTGTCATGCGAATTGCCGAGCAGTCGCCAGAAGTCTGGAACGAGACGATCACGTTCTCCGAGAAAGCAGACAAAACTTCAGGCTCAACGTCTGGACTGAACGCCGGCGAAAAAGTCTCCGTCACCGAGCTTCTCTACGGCTTGCTGCTTCCCTCCGGAAACGACGCTTCCGTAGCACTCGCCGAACACTTCGGGAAAAAGCTGACCCAAGAGAAGGAATCGAGTTACGACGCATTCATCCGCACGATGTGCGAAACGGCCAAAGACCTGGGGATGACACAAACCAGCTATCGCAACCCGCATGGTTTGACCGCGGAAGGCCATCTCACCACCGCCTCCGACATGATCAAGCTCGCTCGCGAGGCGATGAAGTACGAGAAGTTCCGAGAAATTGTCAGCACGGCTCGCCACAGTACCACCGTCAAAACGCCTGAAGGTGGCGAGCGGGAAGTCGAGTGGAAGAACAGTAACAAGCTGCTCGCTCACGCAGGCTACCTCGGCATGAAAACCGGCACCACCAGGGCCGCCGGCGCCTGCCTGGTTTCATGTGCCGAACGAGACGGCCAACAGCTGATCATGGTCGTTCTGGGCTCGACCAGCAGCGACGCCCGCTATGTCGACACACGCAATCTGTACCGCTGGATCTGGAACGAACGCACCCAAGCGACCAGCGTCCAATAAACACACTGCTGGCCCTTTGGTCCGCCAGTTCAACTACCTCGAACGGAAGGTATACCTGTGCCATGCTGCTGGCATGGCACGGGAATAGTTACACCGATTCCGGCACCACGAATGGGCTTCGGTCTTCGCGGCGAAGCAGTCCGTTCGCGGCCGTTAGGTTGTCGCCGGCGGTGAACTGTTCCTTGGCGTTGTCAAACGTGAGCGTCGGTCCCATTCGCCATGGCGTCTTCTTGGTATCGACTTCCCACAACTGAAGCTGCTTCGAGAAACGATCGTACACCTCCGCCGCCAAAGCGTTATCGCTCAGACGCTCGGCGATCTCTTTGTCTGGCGTCTCCTGGCCAGTTCGAACCGCAATCCCTGCCAAGTGGGACATGCAGGAAGAGTAATAGCCACTCTCGATCGGCGATCGCAGACTTCCGGGGTCGTTTGTGCGAATCGCATCCACGAAATTTTGCTGATGCCCCATTCCGGAGTCGCCTTTGATCTCTTCGAGCTTTTGCCCACGCTTGTCGTAGAAAGCACCGCCCCCGCGACCGCCTCGATACGAGCCGTTTTCACAAGTGACGTGAATGCCGACGAAAGGACCATAGCGGAACCGACCGACTCCGTGATTTTCTTTCTGATAGAGATTGCGAACTTCGAAGATGACCGGAATCCCATCTCCATAGTCGAAGACGGAACATTGCATGTTCGGCGTATTACCGGCATCGTCCCAGCCAAAGCGGCCCCCGAAACTCATCACCTTCGCAGGATGCGTCGGATCGCCAAGGGCCCAGCGGATCAAGTCGAGTTCATGGGGACCTTGGTTTCCCATGTCGCCATTGCCGGTGTTGAAATCCCAGTGCCAGTCATAATGAAACTTCGGACGCATGATCGCTTGATCCGCGGCAGGGCCAAGCCACAAGTTGTAATCAACACTTTTCGGTGGCGTGAGAGGCGTTTCCAACTTGCCGATACTGTTTCGCCCACGATAGCAAAGTCCGCGTATTTGCTGGATCGCTCCGAACTTGCCGGAGTGAATCATCGGTATCGCCTTCATCAGTCCGGTGTCAGAGCGGTTCTGAAATCCGGCGGCAACAATCCGATCGTATTTGTGCATCGCCTCGACCATCTTGCGGCCTTCCCACATCGAGTGGCAAACCGGCTTCTCGCAATAGACATGCTTGCCGGCCTGGCAAGCTTCGATCGCCATTAACGAATGCCAATGATTGGGTGCGGCGATGGCCACCGCGTCGATGTCGTCCCGCTCCAGAATTTTGCGGTAGTCGGTGACCGTATCGACTTTGTCCTTGCCTGACTTGTTGAGCTTCTCGGCCTGCTCGCCAACGCGCGACTCGTCGGCGTCGCACACCGCAACAATTTTAACTCCGCTGGCTTTCGAGAACGCATCGATAAGCTGACCACCTCGCCATCCGGTCCCAATCACACCGAGCCGAACGACGTCGCTTCCCCCCTTCGAATCACCAAAAGCCGGAGCCACCCCAAGCCCCCAGCAAGCCGCGGCAGCAACAGAACCCTTTATAAGATCGCGGCGGTCGAATCGTTGATTTGATTTTTGAGCCATGCTAACCGAATGCCTGCGTGCAAGAGGAATGAGAATCGCCAACGGCCTGTCGACGCCTTTTAATTGCCAATTGTGCAATTAATTCACTTTACAACAGACATCAGCCCACAATCAACTTTTTAGCACCGCCCTTGCGCTGGATGAGCTACGTCATCAAGTTCGCCGACGAAGCGAGGTCGGTGCTATTAATCATCTGGGATGTAGAGAACCTAGTCATCGTTGCCGAATAGCCCACACCGCCCCCCTTTTCGGATATCCGCAATCCACCCGACACCGCGAACTTCTTGTGCCTTCAAGGTTTTGCATCTACAAGATATTGATATAATCGATGCAGACGAGCAATTCGAAACCCGCGAACATCCTATCTGGCCCCAGAAGTCCAATAATATTTGAGACTGTGAATTAGCGCTGGAAGTCCTAGCAGGGTCTAGTAGTTCGACAGAATTTGAACATCGCGATACGTGGTGCTCATTGGCGTTCGAGTACGCCTTAAGGAATAACTATGGAAATGGTCAAGAGGACCGAGCCATTGGAATGGCATCGATCAATTTATTCAGTAGAAAAAATAAACGCGAGTCGTAGAGTGCGCTAACACTCCGCGATCTCGCGTTTTTTTATGTCCCAAGCCAAAGGAGTCAGCAAAGGGACGGTCCGGTGCATAACACACGGTTTGACAGCTAAGTGTTCTGTGCCGGACTAAATAGAGACTCTAGGTCTCCAAACGGATGTGCCGTGCAAATTTAGTCCAGCATAAAGGAAGAACTTATGCAACTCGGAAGAAAGGTAGTCTTTGTGCGTTCTTACCTACGGGTACGGGACGGAAGACTTGAGCATGTATGCTCGCATTTCCGAAGTTGGCCAGGAACAAAGTTTCTGACTAACTAAGCGATGTTCGCAGTAGCCCGTGGTTGCTCATGGGCTACTGCCTTTCTTCATCATATGACATTAGGTCTTTATTGTTAATCTATCGACTATCGTTCTATCAAGATTGATTCCAATTTTTTCCAACTGTGGCAGTCGTGCGGTTTTGACATCCGGTCGTTTTGGTTGCCCATAGTGAATATGTATCAAGGAAATCAACAGTTGTTTATCTACTTGGCTTCTGCTTGCCGGGCGTGGATTTCTTGGAAGCCTCGGTAGTTCATCGCTGCTTTTTGACAGGCAGAGCGGAAGACTTCGGGGTAGGGGACGCCGGGCAGGGTGAATGCTTCTTCTTCGCCGCGAAGGAACACCAAGTCGGCCGAGCGGAACCAGGCCTGGCCGGGCTGCTGGCGGATTTCGATTTGGTCGAACGCATCGAGAGCAATCTGCCGCTCCATGGTGCCTTGGATGCCTCGTTCGACATTCACGTGCCGATTGGTAATGCGATAACGCGTGCCAACGACCGGAAGGGCATTCCACAAATAAAGCGGCACGGCAATGGGAATCGAAAGCAGGACCAGCAGATTGCCGATCGTAAAAATCGAGAAGCCGGTTTTGTTTTCGTAGAGACGCCCGAGCATTTGCCCGGTACGACTCGCCGACACCGATGGCCAGACAATTTGCAGGGTCGACTCTTGTTGGGAACTGAGAGTGAGCCCGGGAATGGCTTGTTTCATGTTCGTTATGCTTGACGCTCGTTCTTATGCTGAAAGCCACAGACCGCGAGCGATACGGAATTGTCCGTTGGGATATGCCAAATTGTCTTCGGCGCCGCTTGCCCACGCAGACGTGAGCATGGCACCGGTGAAACTCGTCTAGCCGGCTTGGCCGTTTTCGCCCTGGGTGTGCATCGCTCCGCTACGGAACGCTTCGGCCATTGCCTTGGGAACTTCTGCTTCGGCGAAGACCAGCTTGGCCCGATTCATGGCAACTTTGGCTTTGTTTTCCTGCTCAGAAGCGATTGCCTCGGCACGACGTTGCTCTGCTTTAGCGCGTGCGACGCGGGTATCTGCTTCCGCTTGATCGTTCTGCAGACGAGCCCCGACGTTTTCGCCAACGTCGATATCGGCAATGTCGATCGAGACGATTTCATACGCCGTATGAGCGTCCAATCCGCGAGCGAGCACGGCCCGGGTAATCACGTCGGGGTTTTCCAGCACATGCGTATGATGCTCGGAAGAACCGATGGCGGAGATAATGCTTTCCCCGACACGCGCGATGACCGTTTCTTCCGTTGCTCCGCCGATCAGTTGTTCCAGCGAAGTCCGTACAGTAACTTTGGCCCGCACGCGAAGCTCGACACCATTCTTGGCGATCGCGCTGAGCGTGTTCTTGCCGCTACGGCGAGGATCGGGACATTCGATCACTTTCGGCAAGACGCTCGTCTTCACCGCATCGACGACATCGCGGCCGGCCAGGTCAATTGCCGCTGCACGATCAAAGTCCAAATCGATCCCGGCTCGCTGCGCGGCGATGATCGCATGAATCACATGCATCACGTTCCCGCCAGCCAGGTAATGGGCTTCGAGCCGCTTGGTACTGATGCCTCTGGTCCGATCGATATCGAGGCCAGACTGCTTGGCCATGACTTTGGCTTTGACCATCAAGCGGCTGTTCACCTGACGCAGGCTCATGCCGACCAGGCTCCAAAGCGAAACGTCAGCGCTGGACATATAGGCTTGGAACCAAAGCTGCCCATAGTTCAACAGAACAATGATCACGACGATGCCGAAGACAACGAGCATGAACGTCGCGAGGGCATAGACGTACCACATGGTTCCGCCATCCCCTTGGGCAAACATCAGCAATGCGTCAATCATGAGTGGACTTCTCGGTTGGTGCGTGTCGCATGAAGAGGCTTGGGTGAATTCACTGCCCGCATCATATCCGATTGGATAACAAGACTCCAGCAATCGCCGGGGAGGGAGGAGGAGAAAAACAGAGCGCCCACTCGTCCCATTTTCCGCCGCGGCGACCGCGATTTCATCATTTTACCGGAACGTGCGCACAGTCTACAAGAAGTATTTCCGACCTCTTGAACAACCGTACGCACAAATGGGCGAATCAGACGCTTTTTTGCGTCCATTCTCCATCAATAAACCGCCACGTTTTGCCGGTCGGATTCTCGTCTTGAAGGACGCGTGGCAGTCGGTGAGCGCGGACATTGTCGTAACAATAAAGCGCCGCAAATCGATGAATCGAAGCCGGAATCCCCACCGCGGTAAAACCAGGATGCCCCGTCGCAGGGAACGGTCCGCCATGGTTCATCGCCGCCGAAACGGCAACCCCCGTGGGCATTTTATCGTCGATCAAACGCCCCACTTTTGGTCGCAAATGATGAGCAACTTGATCGTAGGCCGGATCGTCTGCTCCTTGCGTTTCGGAGTAAATCGTGCCGGTCAAATTGCCTTCCAGCGAGTCAATGACACTGCAAACTTCGGCCAGGTTTTTGGCCTTCACGATGAGCGAAGAATTACCGAACGCTTCGGTCTGAAAGGCTTCCGTATTGGAGAGAAACTTCTCAGCGGTTACCGATAAAAGCGTGTTCGGGCAAGTGTATCCGGACGACGATCCTTCGCCACTTCCACTTGCTTCGACATCCGCGCCAGCATCGATAAGCACTTTCAAATTTTGCGTCAGTCCAGCTTCAACGCCCTTGGTCAAAAGGGTGCCACTTGGTGCGGAAGCGAAGCCTGATTTAACGGTCTCGATGAACTTGCCGGAGTGCTCATCTTCTAGCAGGATGACCAGCCCGGGGTTCGTACAGAACTGTCCGGCCGCCATCAAACAGCTTGTTTGAAATTCGCCTGCTAAAGCATCGCCACGTTCTGCGAGTGCGCCTGGCAAAATGACAACCGGATTTACACTCGACATCTCGAGATAGATCGGCTTGCCAACTTGGTCGGCGGCTTCCTTCAGCTTGAGGCCCGCCGTTTTACTTCCGGTGAAACCGACCGCACCTAAGCGTGGATCGGCCACCAATCGCAAGCCATCTTCGTTCGCCATGTGAAAGACCAGCTGAACGGCAGCCGGCGGCAATCCACTTTCATCCGCCGCTTGATGAGCCAGCTTGGCCAACTCACGCGTTGTGCCTGGCTGAGCAGGATTGGCTTTGATAATGACCGGATTTCCAGCCGCAACGGCTGCGGCGAAGTCCCCTCCGGACGCTCCATTGAAAGCGAGCGGAAAGTTATTCGGACCGAAGACAGCAACCGGCCCCAGCCCTGAAAAACAGGAGCGAATTCCCGTCTTCGTATCAATCGTTGCGGCACGCCAGGTTCCTTCGACGGCAGCACTCGCGGCGAGACGCAGTTGATTGATCGTCCGTGGCATCTCGACATCAAGCAATCGCGGCGAGACCGGCAACCCACTTTCTTTGTTGGCCAGTTCGCACAACGCCTGCTTGTTTTCGTCCAATAGCTCGGCGAAACGATTGAGAAACAATTCCACCTTCTCGACCGCCATGCGGCGCATTTCCGTGTAGGCCACAGCCGCTGCTTCCAAGGCTTCGTCGATGTCTTCCCAACTGCTGACAGGGTACTGCTCCGGCAGTGCTTCCTTCAGCGCGGGGTTCTCTGCCTGGAACGTTTCGGTATGCTTCGCGTCGCGCCATTTACCGCCGATGAGAACCTGTTCAGCCGCCATGAATCCGATAACCTTTCCCGATACAAAATGGCCTGACTTAACCCTGAACGATTTCGCTAGTCAGGGTGCCAATGCCAGAGATTTGAATGCTCACGATGTCTTGCGGCTGCAGCGTGAAGTCGTTGTCAGGCACAATTCCAGTTCCTGTCAACAGAAACGCGCCACGTGGAAAGTGCTGATCCCGGAAGAGATATTCCACGAGACCTTCCAACGATCGAGCCAATTGATCGAGGCTCGTTGCGCCCTGAAACACTTCGCTGCCAGACCGAGTAATGCTGAGCTGCACTTCGATCTTGCCGAGTTCGGAATACTCTTTCCAATACTCGGAAGCCAGTACCACCCATGGTCCTAATCCGCAGCATTGGTCATAAACTTTTGCCTGCGGAAGATAAAGGGGGTTCTCTCCTTCGATGTCGCGACTGCTCATGTCGTTACCGATCGTGACACCGACGATTTGCCCGCGAGAATTCAGGGCCAAAGCGAATTCCGGTTCCGGAACATTCCACTTGGAATCTTTGCGAATTCGCAGCGTTTGTCCGGTACCTGTTACACGATGTGGTGTCGCTTTGAAGAACAATTCAGGACGATCCGAAACATAAACACGATCGTAACAGTCGGCCGCCGCTTCGGACTCTTCCATGCGTGCCGTTTGACTTCGCTTGTAAGTCACCCCAGCTGCCCAGACTTCCTGCTGATCGATCGGCGGCAGCAGGACAACTTTGTCCAACGGTACGGAATCCTGCGCACTTTGAAGTAACTGCTCGACCTTTTGCACAGGATCGTCCGCATCCAGGATCGTGAATAAGTCGTTCACCTCTTGGTTTGAAAACTGAACGACTTCGTTTTCCCGAATCAAACCAACCGCCGGACTTCCGTGGGTACCGATAAACTTAGCGAGGCGCATAGCCATTTTTCTTTCGATGAATGGGGACGAATTCTTTCGACGTATTCTACCCTTCCGCAGAGCCCCGTGCAGGCACAGACTTTCCTGCGAAGCGTTGCCCCGGAAATAGGCATCCCAGGCGCGCATGCGAAGCAGTAAGCATGAAGAATTAGGACAATCGCGGTCACAAAATCACCGCCCGCGGTATCTAACTCTCGGTACAGTCAGTGCCTACGACATGTGGCCAAAGTATGACCACCTAAGGGTTTAAGAGGTGCGGCATGCTGTTTGCTTCCCATTTTTCCGTCCGTGGCGCTGTGATCTCGACCTCCCTCTTCGTTATCTACCGATAAACCACCGAACGGCCCAAAAGTGGTCTTTTGGAACATGTCCCGGGATAACCCCGATTGGGATGTTGCCTCCATAGTCGCCGCGAGGAGCTATCTTGCGGCTGACGTGCGCACCGTTGCCGGCCGGTGATTTGGTTGTCGGGAGAGGGCACCTGGTTGCCGGATCGGCGCGGTGCGACGTAGCCTACCAGACATGCTGACAGCAACGCTTCTATGCGAACCTTTCTTTGTCGCTGGTGTATAATGAGCAGCGTCATTCTGTTGTCGGCCAGGATGCTTTTTCTTTTGTAACTCGCCGACCTGCCAGCGAATTGACTGGCTGTTTCTCATGGCACAACCGTCGAAACTGCGCCGCCAGATTGCCCATCAGGCTGCGCGTCTTTTGTATGATCGTTCGGAGTCGGAGTATTATCAGGCCAAAATGAAAGCGGCCCGACGTGTCCAACGAGGCTGGGTCAAAGAAGCCGACCTGCCAACGAACTCCGAGATTCGTGACGAAGTTCAGTCGATGGCTCGGATGTTTGAAGGGGACACGCGGCTTGATCATCTGCTGGCGATGCGTCTGGAGGGCCTTCGCATGATGCGCCTGCTCGATCGATTTCGCCCCAAGATTGTCGGCAGTGTTCTGACCGGCCATGTTCGCCGCGGATCGGACATCGACTTGCATGTTTTCAGCGATAGCATCTCTTCGGTCACCGCAGCTTTGGAAAACGAAGGGATTCGCTTCGATTTCCAGCGCAAACATGTCAATAAGCCCGGCGCCGCTGGGGTCTATACGCATATCCATGTCCGCGAGGAATATCCTTTCGAGCTAACCGTTCGTGCGACAAAGGATGCCTCGGTCGTTTCGAAAAGTTCGATCACCGGCAAACCTCAAGAGCGAATGACGCTGCCTGAGTTTGAAAAGTTTCTAAAAGACACCTACGACCCGCAGCAATACGAAGAAGGCCTCGCAGCCGTCGAGAATCAAGTAGATCGTTTTCTGCAGTACGAAGCGATGTTACTTCCGCTGGAAAACGTGAAGCAAAACCCTAAGTGGCACCCGGAAGGAGATGCCCTGTACCACAGCTTACAGGTCTTCGACTTAGCCCGAGACCAACTGCCATACGACGAAGAGTTTCTGCTGGCGGCACTGCTGCACGATGTTGGAAAAGCGATTGACCCGCACGACCATGTCGAAGCAGGCCTCGAAGCATTAGGGACCGATATTACCGAGCGAACCCACTGGCTGATCGCTCATCACATGGAAGCACAACTCGTTTTGGATGGCACGATCGGGGCTCGAGCGAAACGACGGCTTAAGGAGTCGGAAGACTACGACGAGCTAATCTTATTGGCCCGTTGCGATCGCGAAGGTCGGCAAGTCGGCGTTGACTGCAGCGAACTGGAAGAGGCAATCGATTATCTGCGTCAGCTTTCGTACGAATGCGACGCCTGGTAACGACAATTACAGCGGAACGGGATCGTCGATCCATTCTTCCAGATGCGCACAAGCACTCGACTTGCGCAACTTTCGAAGGGCGGCGATCTCGATCTGCCGAATTCGTTCTCGCGTGAGCGAAAACGCCTGGCTGACTTCTTCAAGCGTTTGCGTTTTCCCGTCTCGGATACCGTAGCGGCGACAAAGAATCTCTTGCTCGCGTTCGTTAAGTATCCCGAGGACTTTGGCCAACACCTTTTGAATCATTGCATGGCCCGCTTCCGACATAACAGCACCATCCATCGGTGCAGGAAGCATATTCGCGAATTCATCGTCGTCGTTCAGCTTCGCGTCCAGCGACAGCGGTCCTCGCGTCAGCGTATCCGCATGTAAGACATCTTTCTCCGCAACGTTTGCCTGCCGAGCGGTCTCTTCGATCGTTGGATCTCGATTCTCTTTCAGACGAAACTCTGCCTTGGAGGTCAGCACATTTTGAATGCGTTCCTGCATCCGCACAGGGACGCGAATCAACTTGCTCTGATCACCAATTGCCTTCAAAATTGCCTGACGAATCCACCACGTCGCATACGTTGCAAACTTGTAGCCCAGCGATTGATCGAATTTCTCGACGGCACGCATCAAGCCCAAGTTGCCCTCCTGAATGAGGTCGAGAAAGTTCATGCCGCGATTGCGATAGCCCTTGGCAATCGAGACGACCAAACGAAGATTCGCCGCAACAAGCTCCTGCTTCGCCTGGCAATATACCTGGTGGGCTTCTTCGATCTTCGGCCACTGAAACGCCAACGTACCTGGCGTTTCCTGATAAAGCTCGAACAGCTCTATCCCTTCCGGAGAAATGGGCATCGCAAACATACTGTCCGGCGTGTTCACTGCAGACGAGTTCGGCAAATCTAACTGCGTCAGCTTTTCTTCGACCGCGCGATGCCACTGCGGCAAAAACTTTTCTCGCAGGCCAAAGCCTTCCAGAAAGCATGCTGTCGCATGCCGTCGCCGCATGAGACGTTCGATGGCGCGTTGACGCCGCTGAGAAGACTGCTCGTCGACATCCATGGCAACACGAAAGTCGTAACGATTTCGATGAACCGTTTCGGTGAGTTGTTCGATCGCTTCGCGGACTTTGATCAGCAATTGTGCCTTTTGTCCGGCACCCTGGATGGTGACTTCCAGCGTTCGATCAAGACGCCGCGATCCTTCAACCACTTCGACAAGCAGGTCGCAAACCACTGTCGAAACAATTCCGCAGCCGTAGAGACGGCGCAAGTAACTTTGGCGGGCCTCCGATACCCGACACGTTAGCGTTTGCTCTTGCTGTGAAGTAAGTCGCGGAATCTTGCCCATTTCGGCAAGATAAGACCGCAACGCCTCTGGCTCCCAAGATGGCAGCTGGGCTGATCTTTTTTCCGCATCGGCAGTAGCTCGCGGCGTTGATTCGGTGCGGCTTTCTTCAGCGCGAGATGAAGCATGCAGAATCGACCAATCGGTTGAATCCTGCTCGACGCTTTCGCCTCCATAACTCATCTACGACGTTCCCCCGTGCGTTGAAAATCGACATACGGCTTTCACACCGCGAACATCGATGTTTCAACAAGACTCTCCTTCACTCCATTCACAGCATGCTGGCCGGCTACTGGAACGGCGTCGTAATTCTATGCATCAATCGCCTCGAAGAAAGCGATTTTCCCTTCGAATGCCGACACCCGCAGAAAGTCGGGTACGGTTCACCGCAGGCCAAATAGTTCGGCGAACAGTTATTGTTCAACGGTTGATCAAAGTTCCTGCGTTTCGATCGCAAGATAGAGTTCGTATGCGGAAAGACCATTGGGTCCCGCATTTTCAAGCTGAGGTGCAAGAGCTTGATGCTTTTCTTTCAGACGCATCAATTCGCGACCTGCTAGCTGCCCGTTTCCATCGCGGTCGAACTGACTCATCAGCGCGGTGGTTTGATCGTACGTCTTAGGGTTAAGAATTTTCTGTTCCCAGTTTTTCAGTAGCAACTGAATCTGCTCCGACGACAACGCCAACTCCAGTCGCGTCACTTTTCCGTCGCGCGAACGATCGACAAGAGCGTGCCATTGGGCAAGCTGCTGAGCGAGCGATGGCATGCCCTTGGGTGCGAAACGAGCATTCATTGCGAAGTCGTCTTGCGACCAGACACCATCGGCATTGGCATCCAAACGGTACCAAACTTTCCGCATGCTTTCGCTGGTATGCCAACGCGACGAGGCAACCGCCAAATGGAATTCAGCCGTTGAGATCTTTTGATTCATGTCTTGATCGATAACGAACAGCGCTTCTTCACTGAACGCTGGCACAGAGCCTTCGGTCTGCATGAATCGCATCCAGGCTTGCTGAGCTTCCATGTCCGAAACCTGACCATCGTCGTTCAGATCGACCCAAGAGGTGATCTCTTCCAAGACGTCGTCTCGTTGGAAATTAATCAGATCGATACGATCGAGTTCAGGATCTTCCTGAGGATCCAAATTGAATACCGAACGTGCCAATGCGGCAGGGCGAGCCATGCCAACATCAGGCTTTTTCATCTCGCCTGGCTTCGTGCGAACGTTGACTCGAATACCAATCGGACTTCGTTCCATCGATGGATCGTCGGTTGGAACATCCATGATTGGAGCATTGTTTTGCTGTCCGGCCAATTCTTCCACACTTGGGAATGGCGAACGATTACCGTCATTGACTTCTTCGTCAGGCTTCACAGGGTCGCCGACAGGATCGGTCGATGCGACAGCACGATCATCCGGCAGTGTACCTGGCGTAACTTGGGGATCTTGCTGAGCGAGCTTCGGATCTTGGGAAGTCCCAAAGATGCCAGACTGCATCGCAATACCAAGCCCGACAGCCACTAGCAAACAAGCCGCAACCGTAATCCAGATTGAATTGCTGGACGATGACGAACTGCGACGTCGTTGGCTGACCGAAGAGGTTGATCTTTCCGCGACAACCACCGGAGCTGGACGGCCTGACTGGCCATCGACTTGCTGCCGTGCGGCGATCTGAGCGAGAATGTCCTGCGAGAAATCGCGAGGCAACGGCGACTCAGGAATGGTCCTAACGGCGTTCACCGTCTCTACCAATTGGTGGTACCGAGTACGCCATTCTGGTGAATTTTTGAGCGCGGTTTCAATTTGCAAACGTTCCTCGTCCGAAACTTCCCCATCTAGGAAAGCCGAAAGAAGTTCGTCATTTAGCTGCAAACTCATGATACCGTGCCGAAATGCTGGCAAATGTGGAAGCCAGTGAAATCACCTAAAGTCTTTTGCAATAGCAACTTATGCCATGTCGCCCGATCTCAGTCTAGCGAGCCATCGTGTTGCTGAAATGGTAGATGACCTTTTACCGACGAAAGTTCCGCGAAACCATGGCAAAACTTGCGACGTTTTGTGACATGCTTGCGCAAGCAATGCAGACCATTTAAAGCAGCAACTACGTTTTGGCAGCCCTTACCTTAAGTTCTTGCGATTGCCGCACAAGATATCGCGGCGGCAAGAAACCAAAATAGGTCGAGCTTCGTCTTAGATTGTGCCAGATCCCTAAGAGGCATATTAACCTCCCGCATTTTAGGGGAAATAACTGGCAATTTGTTGATCACATTGCACGGTTGAAAGATAATGGCGAGCACATCCTCATAGTGCCAAGGTCTTATCCAAACTCCTTCCATATCGGAAGCCCCATGCCGTTCCGAAATACCTACGCGATTGCTTGTGTAGGCTTCATTACTGCTCTAACGCTTACCGCAGTCCAATCGGAACTTGCTTCCGCGCAAGAAGGAGCGTCTATCAGCCGCGAGGCTGTGCCAGTCGAAATGCATTCAGGCCCTTCAGGCAGGGTTCGTGGTCCCGGACCAAGGCCCAACTCGGAAGGCGCCAAACCGGCTGAAGGTAAACCCAATCCGATGCCCGAAGGCGAAAACCCCGACGAGAAAAAAGGGGACGCGAAGCCGACGGACAATCCGATGGGCGAGAACAAAGGCCCCATTCAACGCAAAGATGATCCGGCCGAGCCTGCCGATCCAGAAGAACTGAAAGTACGCCCAGACGAAAAAGGAATGGTGCGGTTCAACTTCCGCGGCCAAGCCTGGCCTGATGTGCTCGATTGGTTGGCCGATATTTCCAACGCCAGCTTGGATTGGCAAGAGCTGCCAGGCGACTATCTCAATCTCACAACGCAGCGTGCCTATTCAGTTGATGAAGTTCGTGACCTGATCAACGAACGCCTCATGACGCGCGGGTACACCATTTTGAAGCAGCAAGAAGGGCTTGTTGTCGCCAAGCTGGAAGGCTTGAACCCGGCCCGCGTTCCCCGAGTTCACCCGGAAGATCTACGATATCGCGATACGCACGAGTTCGTAAAAGTCTCTTTTCCGCTGAGCTGGCTGCTTGCCGAAGATGCTGTTGAAGAGCTGAAACCGATGTTGAGCAAGCACGGGGCGATGTCGGCGTTGGCAACCTCGAATCGCCTTGAAGTGCTCGACGTAGTTTCCAATCTTCGTGAGATTCAGCATGTCCTACAGGAGGAACAATCGTCCGAAGTCCGTTCGTCGAAAGTTCACGAGTTCTACCTTCGCTATACACGAGCCGAAGATGTGATGACCCAGCTTCAATCGCTGCTAGGTATCAGTAAATCAGGCGGTGGCGGCGGTGGCATGATGAACCCGCAAATGATGCAGCAGGTGCAACAAATGCAGCAGCAGATGATGCAGCAAATGCAGCAACAGCAAAACTCCGGCAACAAATCGCGCCGCCGTCCCAGTGGAAACGATGAAATCCACCTGGTCATTAATTCGCGGCAAAACAGCATCATCGCGAACGCTCCGCCTGATAAGTTGGTCGTGATTGCGGAAGCGGTGAAGATGTTTGATGTGCCTCCGCAACCAGGGGCGACTGTCGGGGCTAATTTCCAGCGAGTGAAAGTTTATCGCCTGGCTCAGCTCGATCCGAAAGCCCTTCAAGCGATGCTGCTTCAAGCAGGCAATCTCGATCCGTCGACGCAGTTAGTGACCGATGACAAAAACAAAGCGTTGATTGCCTACGCGACTCCCGCAGATCAGATCACCATCGAATCTTTAATCAGCAAGCTCGACGGCACCGGACGGCAGTTTAAAGTCATTCGTCTGCGGCGACTTCAAGCCGATTACGTCGCAGGCTCGATTCAATTCATGATGGGTAGCGAAGAAGAGGAAGACGACAATAACTCTCGTCGCGGCGGCTACTACTCGTTTTATGGCTACGGGCGTCAACAGGAAGAAGAAAAGAGTAAGGATAAATTCCGTGTCGATGCCGACGTAGTAAACAATCGGCTTCTGCTCTGGGCGAATGAAATCGAGCTGGAATCGGTCGAGAACTTATTGGTTCAACTCGGCGAAATCCCTGCCGGTGGTTTGGCAGAAAGAAGCAAACTACGCTCACTCGATTTTGGTTCCAGCGAGTCGGCCGAAGAGATGCTGAAAAAGCTCAAAGAGGTCTGGCCCCAAATTTCTTCCGCCCCACTCAAAGTCGAAACAGCCAAGCCGAAGGAAAAGAACACCTCAGAAGCCAAGCCTACTGAGAAAAAGCCTTCAGAGAAAACGAAAACGACAGAGCCTGAAAAAGACAGCTCGGTATCGCATCGTCCCAAAATTCATGTCCCGGTACACTTGGCCGCGGTCATGCAGAATGAAGCTGAGGAAGTCACCGAAGAAACATCCGATGCCCCAAGCGAAAAGCTGGAGGGCCTTTCTCAGGAAGAGTTGATGCAGCGTTATTTCCCAGACGAATCCCCCGCAAAAGACTCTGACGGGGCCACATCGGACAAGCCTGTAGTAATTCAAGTCGACGAAAACGGTCGGGTGACAATTGCCTCCGACAACCCCGCCGCACTCGACTTGCTGGAAGATGTACTCGCCGAAATCACTCCACCGCCCAAAGAATACGAGGTTTTCGAACTGAAGCATGCTCCCGCACTCTATGTTCGGTGGAACCTGGAAGACTTCTTCGAGGAAGAGGAAGAAGAGGAGAGCTCTGTCCCTTGGTTCTGGAGCATGGACCGTGACGACAACAAAGACGACTCACGGCGGCTTTCCCAGCGGGCCCCGATCAAGTTTCTCTCCGATGCGGACACGAATACGATCCTGGTCCAAAACGCGAGCACCGAGCAACTGGCAACCATCCGCGAATTGATCAAGCTTTACGACAAGCCGGAGCCTGTCGTTGAAGAAGCGAAACGTCTCAACGCAACTTATGCGGTGCGTTACTCTCGAGCCTCCGCAATTGCGGAATCGGTCAAAGAAGTCTTTCGAGATCTGCTGTCTTCCAATGACAAATCGCTTCAAGCACCTCAGCAGCAAAATGGAGATCGTGATCGCGATGACCGATCAGCGGCAAGCTTGCTGCCTCGCAGTGGCTCGGCTTTCAACGGCAAGCTTTCCATTGGCGTAGACGACATCTCAAACACGCTGCTGATTTCGACCGAAGGCGAAAGCTTGATGAAGCTCGTCATGGACATGGTCAAACGAATCGACGAAGCCGCCAAGCCAGTTTCGACGGTTCGAATCGTGAATCTTAAGACGGGGATTGGCGGCGACAAAATGCGGGAACTGCTCAATCGCCTTTTAGAAAAGCAAGACCCGCAACAGCTTCAGCAGCAACAACAGCAGCCCAATCCCAATGGCCAGCCGAACGGCAACGTTCAACCCAATCTCCAAGGCAACGGTGGCCCCCAAAATTGGCAGCAAGCTCGTGAACGCCGACGTGGCCGCAACAACGATGATTAAGCCTGAAGGCGACTAAAGTTCGCGGCCTTCTGTCTTAGTTATCAGCTGGCGAACTTCATCGGGAATAACAATTGGCCGCTGGTTGGCGTAATCGAAATAAACGACGCCTGACTCGCCATCAGCCACGATGTGCTGCTGTTTGACGCTGTAGACGACATGCTCGACTTTCATACTGGTGCCGCCCAACTTCACCATCCGTGCACCAATCAACACTTCGTCGGGATAGCGCAGTTGCTTGCGATAATTGCAGTGGACCGAAGCCAAAATTGGCCCACAGTCGGTCGCTTCCATGATGGGATTGAGACCGGACACTTCCAAGTAACGAACTCGAGAGGTCTCAAACCAACGCAAGTAAACAATGTTGTTCACATGCTGAAACGAGTCCATGTCTCCCCATTGAACTGGTACTTTGGCAACGGCCGGAAAGTCTGCGAGTTCAGCAGGTAAGTCATTTCGATCAATCATGCGTACTCATTGTTTCTGTTGATGGACTTCGTCGGAGCCGGAAATCAATTAGTCAAGCCAAGAGCGTTCTGCCAGGCGAGCCGGAACGTACTCTTCAGTAACGTAACTCACCCCTTGGCTAATCAACGCTTCCACTTCCAACTTAAAGCCGTTTTCGAGCATCTTCTGGATTTCCTTTTGCCAAGTCTTTTTATGCTCGAACCAGGGATAGCTGGCAATTTGTTTGGCTCGCTTGCGATCAGAATCGTTCAACGCGATCTGAACACTTGGCGAAAGATTGCAGCGTTCATAGTCGATCGACCGCAGCCCGATGAACTTGGCATCCGGAACAGCCATCCGTTTTGACTCGTAAGCCAGATTGATCGACCCTTGCTTGATCACGCTGTAGATGTAATACCCCCAGGGATCATTATCGAGCACGCAGTAAATCGGCAGGTTCAATTCGTTATTCAAACGAGACAGAAGCCGGCGAACACCACGAGATGGCTGACCGCCGCCGTGCGTCAAGATACAGTTGTGCGTTCTCCAGAACTTGTCTTCGTTGAAACGCTGCCAGACCGTACCTTTTTCGACATGCAGGACAAAATCGGCTTCGCACTTTACAAACTCGATCGTTTCCGGCTCGACGATCGATGGAATCCCGTAGCCGCCGCTCCCCATCCGCGAACAGTCGATCTCGTCCCCTTTGTCACGTAGGACAATGTTGCCGACCATGTCCCCTTTCTTTTGGGCGTACAAGTGCAACTCCTCGCGAAGGACGTTCAGCAAGACCTCGACGTCTTCGATAATCGGATCGCTTTCGGCCTGATCAGCAAATGTCTCTTCCTTCGTCCCAGCGATGGTATGCTTGAGCAGGTAATAGAGACCTCGAATGCTGGTCGACTTGCCTTCTTCGATCAGCCTCTTGCAGCCGCTGCCAACCAGCATGGTCTGCATATAGCTTTTGGCCTGGTTCAAGTTGAACAACTGCCGACCGGTCGTGTTCTTTCCCATCTCGATGATACGCTGCGATTTGTTGTATCGCACGTTCGAGAGGCTTCGTGTCGGAATGTCCATCTTCGGATCACGGACACGACCAGCTGCCGCCACCACGCTGTCGGCCAAACCGACCAACTGCTTCATGGTGTAGACATCTTTTTTGCTAAGATCAACCTTCCCCTTGGTTTCCGTCTTGGGTGCCGCCTTCTTCTTGGGGGCTTTCTTCTTGGCCATCCGCTGCCGCCTGATCGTATGAAACTGTGGAACTTAGAGAAAATATCCGTATCGCGAAGAACGTATCAGGATACCGAACTTCGGCGGATGAGAGAATGGGCATCTAAGGGGATGCCGTTAGTTGGCGGCTCGCAGCGCTTCGATCGGATCGAGATCTGCCGCACGACTTGCCGGATAGAGCCCAAAGACGACCCCGACGACCACGGAGATACCGAACGCCAATGGAATCGATAGTGGCACGATCTGAGGTCGCACGTCGCGGATCGAGTCTGGTAACTGGGCCACCATCGCAGGATCGTACGAATTGGCCAGGAATCGAGCAAAATCGACCGCTGGAATACACAACAAACCGCCCAACACCCCAGTCAGCCCACCCACCACCGATAGCACAATGGTTTCAACGAGGAACTGGCGAATGATATCCCCCCGTTTGGCCCCCAAGGCTCGGCGAATACCAATTTCGCGCGTACGCTCGGTGACCGTTGCCAGCATGATATTCATGATGCCGATACCACCCACCAACAGCGAGATCGCAGCGATCAGGCCCATGAATACCATAAACATGAATTTGGTCTGCCGGGCCTGCTCCAGCAGTTCTAGCGGAACAACCACCGAAACATCACGCATCGTGTTGTGATGCTCGAGACTTTCCCGAACTAATTCGGCCGTGTTCATGACTTGTTCCGACTCGGCGATCTTCAGCGTGACCTGATTGAGTTCGACGATTTCGCTTGAAAACGTTCCCCCTTCGATCGTCACAATATGATCTCCGATCCGCTGCCACAGCGTACTGATCGGTACGTAAACATCCTTGTCGAACGATTGCCCAGACAAACTACCACCGACAGCGGCGGTTGCAGCCTTCGGTTTCAGCACCCCGACAACTGTGTAGATGTCGTCGTTCACATGAACCGTTTTGCCGATTGGCTTTTCAAAACCAAACAGCGTGTCGGCGACTTCGGCAGCCAACACGCAGACGTTCGACTTTTCTTCGACTTCGACATCGGTAATGAAGTGACCTCGGCGAGGTTGAACTTCCAGATGATTCAACCGTGCATAGGCCGGCGTGCACCCGACAAGACGCCCATGAATTTGATTCGGTCCACGACGGAACTGACGTCGAATCTCGCGAATTGGTGTTGCCGTCTCGACCGAGTGCAGCGTTTCATCTAAGAGCTTCCAGTCGTCCCGCTTCAAGCCATACGTCAGCGGCCCGCGTTGTTCGGACATCGCTTCCGAAGGAGGCTTCACGGTGCGAACGATAATGTTCTCGGCGCCCAGTTTTTCAATTTGCTGCTGAGCCTTTGCGCTTATTCCTTCGCTGATTGCTAACAGCCAGATCACGCTTGCGACGCCGATGAAAATACCAAGAATCGTCAGCAGCGACCGCATCGGGTGCAGCAGCAGACTTTTGATTCCAAGTTTCCAAATTCGTAGCCCAAGCATGGGAAAGCGTTCCTCGGCGTTACATCAAATTCAATGCTGAAGTGTCCATCGTCCCCACGGCGTTGGCCGAGCGTCGGTCTTCGACCTGGCGATCCTCTTGAATCCCACCGTCCATCAGACGAATGGCCCGCTTGGCATGCTGCGACACATCATCTTCGTGGGTGACCAGGATGATGGTTCGTCCTTGATCATTGAGCGTTTCAAACAGCTGCAGGATTTCCTCGGTCGTTCGCGAGTCGAGGTTACCCGTCGGTTCGTCGGCAAGGATATAGTCAGGGTTATTGATCAGGCTTCGCGCTACAGCAACACGCTGTTGCTGCCCCCCGGAAAGCTGCGTCGGTCGATGCCCCATTCGGTCGCCGAGCCCTACCATGCGTGCCAATTCCCGGGCTCGTTTGTGATCCGCCGCGGTGACTTGCCCGCGATAGAACAACGGCACCTCGATGTTCTCGATCACCGTCAACTGTTGAATTAAGTTGTAAGACTGAAAGACGAAACCAATGCGAGAGGCACGCAGCTGCGAAAGCTGATCGTCGGTCAGCGTGCTTGTGTCACGGCCACCCAGGACAACTTGTCCCGAGGTAGGACGATCGAGACACCCCAGCATGTTCAGCAAGGTACTCTTGCCGGAGCCGGAAGTTCCCATGATGGAAACGTAGTCACCCTCGGGAACATCAAAATTAATCCCTCGCAGTGCGTGAACCGTTTCGCCTTTGAGGTGGTAGATCTTCTTGAGGTCAACTACGCGCGTGGCGTAATTCACTGAGCGCCTCCCACAGGTTGTGGCGACTGATCCTCTGCAATGCGGACAGGATCTTCCTCAAGGGCTTCGTTGGAGCTCGTTGCCGCAATCAATTCTTCGCGTTGAACTTGTCCGTCGCCATTTTGATCAGCGCTGACATATTGTTCACCACCGTTGGCCGAGAGTTCCTCGGTCGAGAGGATTCCGTCGTTGTTCGCATCAAAGTTTTGCAAAACTTTGTCAACCAGCTGCGTGCCCTGATTAGCAGGGCCTGATTCCCCAGGGCTTTTCTGCGGACCACTTTCGCTAGGGGCACCGTTAGCGTCATCTTGAGGATTCAACTGTTCAGGCGAAAGCTCTGGCATCTCGACCGAGTCAACCAAGCGTCGCGGGCTCAACGAGACGAACTCGCCTTGCTTTAAACCACCGTTGATCACGACAAATCGATTGTTGTTCGACCCAACGTCGACTTTGCGTGGCTCGATCTCTTCGCCGGCTCGAACCATACAGTAGTAGTCGTCGCCGTAAGGGAAGACCGCTTGAACAGGTACCATCAATACGTTGTCTTGCTTTTCAACATGAATGGCCACGTTTGCCGTCAAACCTGGCTTGATCTGCCGTGGCGTTCCGTCGATGGTCACCACTGCAGCGTAACGCTTGACCTGAGCTCCGAAACGACTGATCGGTTCCGGGTATTCGTTCACCTTAGTGACCGTACCGGCAAGCGACACGCCATCGAAAGCATCAAGCGTGATGGTCGCCTTCATGCCGGCGTCGACCAGTGCGACACGCGATTCGTTGATCAGAACGTGAACCTGCATCGCGCTGTAGTCCGGCAGTCGAATAATCGTTTGGCGTTCACGAACCGAAGAACCTGGCTCGACAATGAACTCCGATGCTTCACGGTTACCACGTTCGTTGGCGTAAACAACTTGGCCTGACGCTGGAGCAGTGATCGTGCAGTTCTTGATTTGTTCAAGGAAAAAGTCGAGTCGTTTCTGCTCGATCGAGTTTCGTTCTTTGGCCGATTCGAGATCCGCCTTGGCGACACCGATCGCGCTTTCCAGCTCTTTGATCTTCTTTTCCTTGGTCTGCTCGATGAGAACTTGCAACTTCAGCTTGGCATTATCGCGTTCGAGTTCGGCCTTACGAACGGCAAACTTATCACCTTCCAACTGCAGCGAAGTCACGAAGCCTTTCGCAGCGAGACGCGAACTGTAAGCGTAGTATTCTTCAGCACGGCGGAGCGTTTCCTCGGCGAAGGTGATTTCCGCTTCCAGCTCTTGCTTCTCTTGGACAAACAGCCCATCGACGTATTCCTTCATCGCAATCTGAGCGGCTTCCAACTCGTTCTGGGCTTTGGACAAACCAGCCACCGAGCCACTAAGATCGAGACGCTGCAGCTTGGCTTCTTCTTCAAGTGCCGCAGAATCGAGACGAACCAGCACGTCGCCTGGCTCGACCATTTTGCCTTCTTCGATCACCCACAAGATTTCAAAGCTGTTGAGATCACGATAGCCTCGAACGACCGACATCACGTCGACGTTTCGGGCGCTCTCGACTTCACCCTTCTCAACGACATCGTGGACAAAGTTTCCCAGCGAAGCCTGATGGAACATTTCGTCTTCGATGACAGGGGCTTTTTTGCCGCTGGAATAGAAGTAGTATCCTGCGGCCCCAGCAATCACGAGACATACAACGGCCGCCTTCGCAAAATAGCCACGCCGGGCGCGACGATTGCGAGAAGTGGCGAAACCTCGAGATAAACAAAGCGAACTAGACGTATTGCTAGCCATGGACATTTCTCAACGAAGGTAGGATGCATGGACCTAACCATGGATTTCCATGCACAAAATCAATAGAAGGATGGGAGTGCGCCAGGTGGGCACATTTCATTCTATCAAACAACGGACAAATGATCACCTCTAAAATTCGGCAATTCTGCACGAACCCCCACCCCTAAACCATTGTCTAGAAGTGAGTTACCGAAATTCAAAGCGACGGATCACCGCCTCGTGGTTATTGATCGACTCCCGAAGTACTTCACCGAGATATAACCCCGCGAAGTGACAAAAGATTCTCTCACCTTCGAAAAGATTGTTAAAACGGCTATCAGTTTATTAACTAACGTGAGCAATAGCCATCATTTAGGTACAACGGTCGGCTCTCATTAAACCAGGAGGCATACGCCAAATAGGTAACCAGGGTAGCCGCCGCTTTCGGAGCGAACTACTTCGGTGGCTCTAAATTTGGCATCAAAGGTTGGGCTTCTGCTGGTTGAAGCCCTTCCGCCGGAGGTGGCAACTCGACTGGGGGTGCTCCCTCCATTTCGAGTGGCCCAAGCTCTTGGGGCGTGTTGATATCTTCCGGAACGCCTGAGTCGAGATCCGACATTTCCGACAGCTCGGGAATCTCATGATCAAGCTGCATTTCCTGTAGCTTATCTTCCCAGTAAGAACCTTCGATCGGGCCTGGATCGACCCAGATGCCCCGCTCATCCAGCTGAACGGTCCCCATATCGATGTCGAGACCACGTCGTAAGACTTCGTAATTCACGCCGACCGAAAGGAAGTCGTTCTGGGCGGAAAGCAAACTATCCAACGCATTCAACAAGTCACGAGCTGTACTCGAGTCGAACTGCTGATTGTTTTGATTCGGCTTCGCTGGTTCCTGCAGGCGAAGCTGTGTTCGTTCGACCTGAGCGATAGCCACTTGCACCGCAGCACGACGCAGTTCGAAGTTGATTCGGTTCAGATCAAGCGTTCGGATCGTGTCGCGAAGCCCCTGGCTGATAAAGTCACGGAATTGATAGTAATCGCGACGCGTCCGCTGATATTGAATCTGAGCTCGTCGATAGTTATTCCGCTCAACCAATCGCGTCAGAGGAGCATCCCATTCGAGACCTGCTCGTAGGCGGCCATTGTCGCTGTTGAACTTTACAGGGTTGTCACCGATGTTGCCTAGTTCGCCGGTGAAGACGATGTCGAGATCACTCATCAAGTCGTTAGCGACGACCTGAATATTTCGCCAGGAATCGACATACGCGGCTTGAGCATTCATCCAATCAAGCCGGTAAACCCGGGCAACATCCAAGGCCGTTTCCGAGGAGATATCAACAGGGACCAACGTAACCGTTTCGGCTCGAGCTCGGGCCTGAACGAGCGACAATCCAAGCACATCGGAAATGAGTGTTGTGATTTCGTCTGGCACCGGATCGAATACCGCAAGACGTGCTTCTTCATATAACTGTTTCGACGGAAGCGAAGGGCCATTTTGAATCAGCTGTCCGACGTTTTGATTGATTTGATCGAGAATCGTGTTGTGCTGAGCAAACCGAACCTTCAAGTCGGACAAAACGTCGCGCAACTGGGGCGGCAATTCCTCCAAACGCTTGGTACTCAACACGCCGCCTGAGACGGTTTCGTCCTGAACGTTTTCGCTATAGCCGGCCAACTTGTCGGTAATCTCTCCCAGGTCCTCGATTCGACTCGGCAACGCAGCCTCCAATCGATCAACATCTTGCTCGACCAAGGGAAAGAAGTCTTCCTCAACCAATTGCAGGATGACCTTCAACTGCTGAGTAAGCGTTTGCACAGCCTTCAAACGAGCTTCGACTTGTTCGTCCCAAACCAAAACCGGCTCAGGCTGATTCGGATCGAGCTGCTCAGGGTCAGGCAAGACTTCGATAATCGAGTTACCTACGGTGATTTGAATATCGTTCAGCTTATTAGTTACCGGGGTAAACGCCGGATCGATCAAGTTGAACTGGTCAAAGAATGGATCACGTTCCAGCTGAATGTTTAACTCCGGCGGAAGCCCCATGTCGATTTTGAATTGATCGAGCGAGTTCGCCAGCGTTGTTTTGTTCGAGAGCAACGAACTTTGCGTTTGGAACAGCGACTGACGTGTCAGCTCGACTTGGAACGAGTCGATTCGCCCCGCTTCAAACAATGCTTCCAGCTGAGCCAGGCTGCTGCGTAGCGAGGCGATGTTGCTTTCCTGGTTACGAATCGTTTGTTGACGCTGCAGCAATCCATAGTAGCCGCCGGCTCCGAACGAACCAGTCGGTCCGGTCGATGGAACGCCACCACTAAACGGAGGCCCGGATGTTAAACCACGACCGGCAACGATATCGAGATAGAACGCCTGATTGAATCGCTCCATGTCACGCACCGAAGCCAAGAGATCACGTTCCTGTTGGGTTAGATTTTCGAGAACCACCTTGCGTCCGCCCCCACGCAAAAGTGGTTGAACAAGCGAAAAGTCGATCAGGCTATTCACCGAATCGGTATTCGGCCCTGAGAACTCCCACATCATGCTGTTCGCAAAACCAACGACCAATTGGCCACCCGTCGCAAACAGTTTTTCCATCTGAATGCTGCGTGTATTGGCTTCCAGAAGACTTGACGAGTCACCGCCGCCGCGGACAGGACCGTCGGCCGTATAGAAGACTTCATAACCACCGAAGAACTGAGCATCAAACCGGAAACGCTCGAAGCTCACATCCAATGCGGAAAGGTACAGATCTTCCAATTCCCGTTGATAGGTAGGCGAATTGACCCTGGCGATCTCGACAGCGCGATCGACATTCAAGACCAAGTCTCCTTCTTCACTGAGCGGCAAATAAGCCATCCAGTTGGGGTTGGCGACTTCGTCAGTCACGCCATCTTTTTCCCAGCCCCAGTAGGCATCTTTGTGATCGACCACGTGCATGTACTGATTCGAGGCCGGATCGTCCAGTGGCATCGGCGGACAATCAGGATTGAACGGATCGAACATCCGAGATTCAGGACTTGGCTCGATCGTGATCCGATCGAGATGCCACCGTGGGTCTTGGTTTTTCTCGGTGACCAGCATGTAGGCTTCGTCATCTGCTTGAATGCGATAGAAGCCCGGGGAGTGGCAGCCCACAACAAACAACGCACTCATTAAAAGCATCAAGGCGATCCAGCACGAAGGCTGAGCCGTGCGGCGGAGTGCGGTACGATTTCGATTGGTTTTGATTCGCATGCTGGCCCTATTCCCTATGCGGCGTGGGATTTAACAGGGGAAACCGACGATACGACAGGCCGGGCATTTGTTGTGTTGCCCAACAGCGCGACCAGTTGCCGAAAACCATCCAGCAGCGTTCGCGGATCGACGGGTAACTGATCGAACTGCCATGCTTCGTGAAATTTGGGCAGGATCTCGTTTAGCCGACGGTTTCCAGCATTCGTTAGCGTCCAATATTGACGCCTTCGATCGTTAGAATCGCGACTTGATTCGATCCAGCCATCTTGCCGAAGCTGTTCGACCAGATTGCTCAGCTGAGCAGGGGAGAGCCCCACCGTCTTGGCCAACTTGGCTTGCGGCAACGGCCGCTCCAAATTCTGCTGACACAAGACGAGAATGAAAAAGGCGTTCTCGGACAAAGAAAACGGCGAGACCACTTCCGCGATCGCGGTCCGCATTGTCTTCTCGCATGAAGCCATCTCGATGGCCATACGTATCAGCTCTACCGCAAATTGCGGCTGGGTACGCTCCGAGCTTGCCATGGAATCTCTTCCCTGAAACAGCGGCTACGCCCTACCCCCTATCATCGTTACATCGGATAGAAGCAGAGCGTCGAAAATCATTCGGTAGCGAACCATTCCGGGGGAGAACGTTCCGCTATCGATATCGTTTCGGCCTAGAATCGTTCAGACTTGAACGAATTTAACGGTTATCCGACCTGCCAAACCCTGGAATAGTGACCTAAGCTTTTCCGTTACTTGAGGTTATCGCTGGAACCCCTCTGGCGAAGATCATTGACGACCCAAACTTCCCAATTTATGATCTCATGGTGATTTCTCCGGAATGCCATGGCATTTTCCGTGAAAAGTCCTGGGTCTGAACTACAATACACGGATGGATTTGCGCGAACTGCCTGTGGTTAGCAGGGGATGGTTCGCCGGGAAACTCGATCCAGCATGTCCCTTTTCTGTTACTGTCACGACCGTCACCTCCCAGAACCAAAGCCCACATGACCGTCTTTTACATTGTCATTGCCGTGCTCGTTCTGCTGTTCGGGATCTTCTCGTACCTGAACGCGGCCAACTGGAACGTTCTGCATGTGTTGGGTTTGTTCCTGACGTTTGGAGCTGCCTTCGCCTATTTGGTGCTGGCTTCCGCCGTGCTCAAGACCGAATCGTCTTGGAAGAAGTTGGCCGAACAACGCCAGAAAGAGCTCAATCAAGCCGTATCCCAAGTCGAAATGTTGGAATCGGGTCGTACCGTCAATCCACAAACTGGACGGCTGGAGTCGGCTGAAAATCCGACCGATAGCCTCGTCGGTGCCAAAGCGGAACTCAAACGCGTGATGTACGACCGTGGTCGTTTGTGGCGTAACGTGACCCGCGGTGCCATCAACAACAATCAAGTCGGCCTGACGTTACCACCGATTCAAGCTCCAGCAGCTAACGACGGCAGCGGTGCAGCAGCTCCGGCGCCTGCTCCTGCTCAGCGTTCGCTCGCCCCCGACGATATCGTCTATGCGTTCGGACAGATGCCCTATCCTGACGATCCAACGATCACCGTACCCGATTACTTCATCGGAGAATTCGTGGTCCGTACCATCCAAGGAAATAATCTGACGGTTGAATCGACCACAAAGCTGGATGGCGTTCAAAAGACAGCTTTGGAACTTCCCAGCCAATGGATGCTGTACGACAAAATGCCAGTCGACGATTACGAAGTCTTCGACGAAATGGAAGAAGAAAAGCTGGCAACACTGATCAAACGTGCCTGCACTCGGATGAGCCTTCCTCAGGCACTGCAGAACGAACTGGTCACCAGCCTTCAGCGCAGCGGCCAACCCGCTGGACCTGACGATCCTGAAATTGCCGTCATGAGCAAAGTCACTTTCCAGCAAGACTACGAAGTTCCGGTAGATGCTCAGGCCGCGACCGTTGGCGTGACCCAAGAATTCGAGCCCGCTTCTGGCTTGGCTGCTGCGGAATACCTGAAACAGGGCGAGCCCACGAAGTTTAGCAAAGGGGATCAAGTCGTTCTTTCGGTCTCCCGCGATCCTGGCAAATCGCTTGTCGACCAAGGCATCGTCACCGTGGACGAGAAAGTCTACGTACGTCCGCTGAACGACTTTGCCTTCCAGTTCCATGCCTTTAAGGCGCAAGTGGAAGACATGCGAGACATGGCCTACACGCTTAACCAAGACATCAAGATGCTGCAGGAATCGGAAGCGATCACGAAAGACGTCGTCGCCTACCGAACCCAGGAAAAGACCAATCTGCAAGCCGACAAGCAGAAAGTGGTTTACGAGCAAGAACAGATTGCCGAGTACAAGCAGAAACTGCTTAACTTCCTGACGGAGACCCTCAAGGAAAACAGTCGCTTGTACCGTACGAACCAGACGCTTGTGGACGAACTTCAGCGAATTAGCGATGCGATCATGCGAAAGCTAGGCCAGGAAGAACTGGACAAAGCAGATCCTAATTCGCTGACTTTGGTCTACTAAATTAGCCACCTTGCCACGCCAAATCCGCCTGAGAGTCCATCAGGCGGGCAGTTTTGGACGAATAGTCGATTCTCCCCAGGCGTGCTAAGCTATCACTCTGCATGGTTTTGCAGCTTCCTGCAAAATCGCTCCCAGAGAAGCCGCACTGCACTTTTCTCAGCGGCGCACCTAAGATAGTTTGAATGAACGCGCAGGGAAGTCTGGGCGTGCGCTATCACAGAATTCTGTTTTGGTTGGGCAATGGGTCTCTACGATCGGGAATATTACCGCGAAGAAAATGGGCAGATGTCGTTCTCCCTCGGAGGACAATCGGCCACGATGCTACTGCTCTACATCAATGTGGGCATATTCCTCGTCGATTGGGCCCTGAAGCTGAATCTGATCAATTTCTTCGGTACGCACCTCGATACGATCTATAAACCGTACCTCTGGTACCAATACCTGACTTACGGCTTTCTCCACTCGACCGATACCATCTGGCACATCTTATCCAACATGTTCATTCTGTGGATGTTCGGACGGTTCGTCGAAATGCGATACGGCAAAGCGGAGTTCCTGAAGATCTATCTCGTCAGCGTCGTCCTGTGCGGGATCATCTGGAACGCGGCGACGCTTCTCGCGTTCGGCGGCGATATCCCACGCGGTCCTGACGGCCAGGCGATGGCCATGGTCGGTGCCTCTGGAGCGATCTCCACGATCTTTGCCTTGTTCGTGTGCCTCTATCCCAAGATGACGGTTTACCTCGGCTTTCTGATTCCAGTGCCGGCCTGGGTTGTCGGCGTGTTCATGCTTGTCTCGAATATTTTCGGCCAAGACGAAAGCGTCGCCTATTCCGCTCACTTGGCAGGGATTGGCTTTGGGCTTGCCTATTACTTCAGCGGCATCCAGATGAGTCAGTTCATCCCCAGCAAGCTGGCTTTGCCAAAATGGTCGATGCGATCACGACCGAAACTTCGGATTCATACCGAAGAAGAGGACTTCGATCCCTACAACGACTCCGACGAAGAAGCGGAACGCATTCTCGAAAAGGTCAATCAGTCCGGGATGGATTCATTAACCGAAGCCGAGCGACGGAAGCTCGAGGCCTACAGCCGGCGCATGCGGCAGAAACTTAGCTAACGCAACTTTGCCAGGCCCTAAGGAACACGGATGATCGCTGGGCAAGCTAACTCGATACGAATTCTTGTCGTGGGGTTGCTCTGCCTGGCCTCAGGAATCGGGATCTATTTCGCGTTCGGCCGAAGCGATTCATTGCCTCCCTCGCTTTCCATCGATGCAACTGAGCAAGACCTGCCGGAGTCGATCTTAGTACCCGGCGGTCTCTACGTGATCGGCAACGATACCGGACCACGCGACTCTCGCCCCTCTCGACAAATCAAGCTCTCTCCTTTCGCTATCGATCGCACGGAAGTCACCAACGCGATGTTCGCCGCGTTTGTCGAAGCGACAGGGTATCGGACCGATGCCGAACGACGTGGCGAAAGCCTCTGCTTCGACAACAAATCCCTAAGCTTCGTAACCCAGAAAGATGCCCATTGGCGTCAGCCTGGCGGACCAGGCTCGTCGATCCTTGGCAAGGAAGACTACCCCGTCGTTCATGTTTCCTGGTACGACGCGAACGCTTATGCGAGTTGGGCTGGCAAAAGTCTTCCTACCGAATTTCAATGGGAAGCGGCAGCCCGAGGTAAATCCTTAGGCAATTCGTATCCCTGGAATTCCGAGGCCAACGTAGAACCGCACGAACGAGCCAATCTCTGGCAAGGCGAGTTCCCCATTCACGACCAAGCAAGAGATGGCTACCACGGTTTGGCAGCGGTTGGTTCGTTTCCCGCAAGCACTCACGGCATTTATGATCTGGCCGGCAACGTCGCCGAGTGGACTTCCAGCCATTATGCTGCCGACAGCTACGACGGGATCGCGAAAGAAAACCCGACTGGTCCTTCCCGCGGTGAAATGCGTGTCGTCCGCGGCGGAAGCTGGCTAAGCTCCGACCAAACAGGAACGAGCGAAGCACACGTCTGGTATCGCGGTAAGCTGACGCCGGATACAAGCAATAACTTTACTGGCTTCCGCTGTGTTTCGCCGCCTTAGGCGACGTTAGACGCAAGCGTTGCCTGAGCGATCTTCAGATTGGAAGCCATGTGCCGCAAGTTTAGTCCCCCCACGACTAAGCTCGTCACTCCAGCATGCTTCAGCACAAACGGGATCGCTTCAGTGGGGGGCAGATGTCCTGAAGCGAGTCCTTTTTTCACAAATACACCGATGCCTCGTTGGGACGCTTCTTGAATGACTTTCGCGTGCGCGTCATCTTCGGCATTAAATTCGACCATCAGCACGTCGGCCCAGTCGAGTGCCAGGGAAGCCCCTTCCGAAGTCTTCCCCGAGAGACCAATAGCACGAATGTCTCCTTGCTGCTGAAGCGACCTCAGCGTCTCGACAACCGGCGTCTCTGTCAGCACGCGAACGTCATCATGAGGCGTATGAATCAGGACGATATCAAGGACGTCTCGACCAAGCAATCGAAGGCTGTTAGCCACACTATTGCGAACGGATGCTTCGTCGAAGAAATAGCGTGATTCGCCATCCTCGAACAGCTCACCGACCTTCGTGGAAAGAACCAACGGAACGTCGCGTCCACGAAGCCATTGGCCAATTCGTTCTTCGCTGATGCCGTAGGCTGGGGCCGTATCGAAATGGTGGATCCCCAGGTCGATCAATCCGTCAAGGAGGCTAGCGACTTCCTTGTCATTCGGCAAATCGTAAGGCTTTGGGTATTTGATCTTGGCGTTACGTCCAATCTTGAACGCCCCAAAACCGATCGGTCCCACCTGAAAGCCTGTATTGCCTAGCGGTCTGGTCAAAGAACTCATCCTACGCGGCCGTCGATTTCTGCAGCGTCAGCGACGTCCACGAATGTTCGCGATCCCAGGGGGTCCTCGCAACTTCTGGCTTAGGCCAATCGGCCAGCAACTTAAGCCCGGTCGCTTTTCTCAACGGGGCACTTCGAATCGTCTTCGTCAAGCTTTGTACCAATTGCGGAACAAGCACTAACTTGGTTGGCCAGGCCGTAAGAATGTTGCCATCTTTCTCGATTCGGAACGAATCTGGTCGCCCACCCGTCATCGTTGTTCCTTCCGCACGATCGACTCGATAGGTCGACCACCAGGCTTCATCCAGACAAATGCCGGGCATAGTCTCTAACAGTTCGGTACGAGCCTTACGAATCAGCTCGGCTCGTTCCATCTCGACACCTTCTTCCGCCAACTGCCCACCAACCTGCCAAACGACTTCGCCTGTTTGAGTTTTCGCGGAAGTGACCGAGACACGCGTGGCAGCGCCGTCGACGCAGTGCCCATGAAATTCCGGCAATCCACCTCGCAATATCACCATATGTAAGGGACGCGTCTGCTGCTTCCGAGTATCAAGCCCAGCTGCTTCACGAAGCGATGCGTTCCCTTTTCCCGCGGCAAAGACGGTAAAGTCCGAGCTCACTTCGATCGTTTGCCCTTCCGGCGATGTCATCACGACCGAGCGAACTTGACCGTTTGCGTCGAGACGTAGCTCGGTACCATTCTCAGAAGCCACTCGAACGATGTTGTCTCGATTGTTCGCCGCTAGGTTTTCTAGAAATGATCCGCACGAAATGACTTGTTCCGCCACGCTGAAAATCGCTCCGGGGCAACCACGGAGCAGGGCAGGGGCGTTGTGTGGACTGACGGCCTGAGGTGTGACTTGCAATCCGAGGCGGGCGCCCCACATCCCCAGCTTCGAGGAAGCCGAGTTGGTACCCCAAAGGTAGAACGACTGTGAACGAATATCGGTTTCTGACAGATCAGGCTGCGATTTGCCCTCCAAGCATTTTCGCCAAACGGCTGGCATTTCACGAGCTTCACGAGCGGACGCGGTCAGGAGGCCCTGCAGAGAATATTTGAGTCCGCTATGCAGAATGCCTTGGGCAGCAATGGTTTGCCCCGAACCTAATTGGTTGGATTCGACCAACAGAGCCGATCGGCCTTCGCGTCGCAGTTGATCCAGCAGCCAGAGTCCACTTGCTCCTCCGCCGATAATCAATGCATTAACGTGAATTCTTTCCATGCTCTCTCTCCCCCGTGGCAAACCGATTCCGTGGCAAAGGAAGTGTAGGCCGTTTCGCCAATTTGGGGCAATATCAATGCCTGCCCAAAACGCCACGACTTGGGCCCGATCTGATTAGCATGCAAACGCTCAAGTTATTACCTATACTTAGGTTAACGCTCGCATCGCCACGAACGTAGGTCGACAGCGAGTGACACCACCAAGCAAGTCTGTGTCAGAGAGCTCCTCATTTCGATTGATTTAACGATGATTCCACGTTATATCTAGGGGCTATCTAGCACTTTTGCTCGTTCCATAACCTTACGTTCACTTCCCACCGAGCCTTTCCCTCATCAGGACCCAGCGCATGCGCCACGCCATCTTGGCACTGACGATCGCCCTTTCGTGCCTTTTCGGATCCGCCAGCTCGCTGCTAGCTCAGTTTGAAGAAGACTTCGGCCATGGGTTGATCACCAAAATCCAAGGGATCGACGGATCGAATTGTGTCCGGATCGATCCGACGATTTCTTTTAATTGGAACAAGCAATCGCCTGACCTTCGCATTAGCGACGGCAAGTTTCGTGCTCGTTGGGATGGGTTGCTGCTCAGCCGAACCTCAGGCGAATACACGCTCTATGCTCACGTCTGCGGTAGAGTCAGCATCATGCTGGAAGGTGAAGTCGTGCTCGAAGCCGATACGCAAACGCCCCAATGGGTGACCGGCAAGCCGTTGGACATGAAGTTCGCCTGGCACCCTTTCCAGGTTGAGTTCGCCAAGACGCAGCCGGATGCCGAGCTTCGCCTGTTTTGGTCGGGACCAGACTTTCCGCTGGAACCGATTCCGGCCGATTATTTTTATCACGACATCGATCAAACTATCGAGCAGACATTCAACGACGGACAAACATTAATTGCTGGGCATCGATGTACGGCCTGCCACGATATTCAGCAACAGCCAGAGGCCGACAAGGCTCCTTCGCTGGCATATCTCGATGGCAATCTTTCCGAGCCCTGGCTGAAAGAATGGCTGCAAAGTAGTGAAGAGGATTCTGAAGACACGCTCCGCCGAATGCCTCATTTTGATCTCTCGGACGACGACGTCGAAGCCGTGGTTGAATACTTGATGTCCGAATCGAAGCCGCGAGCGAAAGAAACCAAGCTCCCTGCGAAAGGCTCGACCAACAGCGGCAAAAACCTGGTTCTTACGCTCGGGTGCACCGCGTGCCACAAAATTGGAGAGCTAGGTAATGCCGATGTCATGGGCGGCCCTGATCTGACCAACATCGCTGCCAAACGACCGAAGGAGTTCTTCCAGCAATGGCTGAAAGACCCGGCCAAACTGAACCCCGACCATCGCATGCCCGTTTATCAGCTAAACGATAAAGAACGTGACGATATCTCTGCCTATCTGGCATCGCTGACGGAAGACAAAACGATCGCGAAAACGCCGGTACGCAAGTTCAACACACTGCTGGTCAACAAGGGCCGCGAGATCGTGGCTGCGAATCGTTGCAATACATGCCATACGCTTCCTGGAGGCGCCGTGAAGTCCGCTCCGACGAAGCGTTCTGAACTTGGCCCTGGCAACCTCTGGCAGGACGCGTGCATGGCAGAGCCCAATGCCGCAAAGGGGCAGCCTGGCTATCAGTTTTCGGAGGACGAGAAGGAAGCCATTAAGACCTATATCCGAGGAGTCGCTCGGGCCAAGCATGAGCAAGCCACTACCAACGATGCCTCCTGGATTCTCGCCAAAAACAACTGCACCGCTTGTCATCCTCGCGGTACGGGGAGCGGCTTGAACGAAACGGCCAAAGAAGTCACTGACGCCCATGGCAATCTTGCGTCACTATTGCCTGCGATGGTCCCTCCGTCGCTTAATAGCGTCGGCGACAAGTTGCATGAGGAAGCATTGCTAGCCGCCATTCGTCGTAGCGAAGGAAATCATCGTCCTTGGCTGAAAGTACGAATGCCCAAGTTCGATCTGACAACCGAAGAGCAAAACGCCCTGGTCGATTACTTTGTCGCTCAGGATCGCATTCCCGAAAATGCACCTGCCACGCTTAAGATCCCCGAGTTAGACGAACTGGCTGCCACGGTGGCCGGCTCACGACTAGTGACCACTGACGGGTTCGGCTGCACCAGCTGTCATCAAGTTGGCAACATGGTCCCGCCGAAGGCTCCCTTGAACGCAAAGGGCCCCGATCTGTCGATGCTGGGCAAGCGGATTCGCGAACCTTGGTTTTATCGCTGGGTTCACGATCCGGCTCGTATTGTTCCGCGGATGGAAATGCCAAGCGTCAAGCTACCCGTCCAAGGCGTTCTCGACAATCAAGTCGATACCCAACTGGCGGCCGTCTGGCATGTGCTGAACACGCCCGAATTCACACCTCCGAAGCCAGATCCCCTACGGATCGTCCGATTCACGGGGGAACGGAAAGATGGCGTTCGTCCGGTCGTTCTCACCGACGTCATCAAGTTCGGCAAAGATGACGTCATGATCAAGCCACTGCTTGTTGGTCTGCCCAATCGTAACAATGTGCTGTACGACCTCGAGACCGGCAAGCTGGTCCAGTGGTGGGTTGGAGATGTCGCACGTCAACGCAGCGAAGGCAAAACGTGGCACTGGGAAATCGGCGCGAAGGGGCTCCTTGACGATCCACGTACCACTCCTGAAATCCGACTTAACTTCGAAGGCGATATGCCGATCGCCAATGTTGTGAAGGACGGTCAGTTCGTTACACGTTTCAAAGAACTTCGCTATGACGGCGGCCAACTTGTCTGGACGCATACGCTTCACTTCAAGCGAGGCTCCGAGGAATATGCCGTTGATGTCATCGAAACATGGGAACCTCTTTGGACCGAAGAAGGAAAGCCGGTCAATGGCTTCCGCCGTAGCATGCAATTCCAGAACGTTCCGGAAGGGGGCAGCATCGTTCTGCAGCTACCTCAGGAAACGCTTGCGGGAAGCCTGGCACGCGACCTCAATTCTTCCGCTGACGATCCAATCCAGCGATACTCGGCCGGAAACATCACCTTCGACATCGAAAAACAGGCCAATATTACCTACGGCGATGACGCCACCGTTTGGCTCCGTCCGGGGAAAAACCGTAACATCGACATGACGGTTCGCTTGGACCTGCCAGGCGAAACGTTCCCCGAACAACCACCGATCCCTGTTCGCAAGTCAAACGCAATCGCGCTCGATGTCATTCCTGGATGGAACGCCACACGCCTGCCGATCACGACCGAAATGATGCCGATCGCCATGGATTGGCAACCAGATGGTTCGCTCATGGCTGCTTCTCTGAAGGGTCGTATGTGGAAATTGACCGACACCGATGGGGACGGCCTGGAAGATACGTACCAACAATTCGGCGATGAATATGCTGCTCCATATGGCGTGAAGGCTTACGACAAGTATGTCGACATCGTCAACAAATACGCACTGCTGCGGTTGTGGGACGAAGATAGAGATGGGGTCGTCGAAAAGGTGACCAATATTTCCAACGGCTGGGGACATACCGACGACTATCACGATTGGGTCGTTGGGCTACCGCAAGATGCCGAGGGCAACTACTACGTTGCTGTTCCTTGTCAGCAGGACGATCGTTCCCCCGAGGCAGCCGCATTGCGAGGCACGGTGCTTAAACTGACGCCTGACACGCTCGATCCGGCACAGCAAACGTATCGTATCGAAGAGCTCACCGCCGGCCACCGCTTCCCGATGGGCATTGCCCGAAACCACAAGGGCGAACTGTTCGTTACCGACAACCAGGGCAACTTCAATCCGTTCAATGAATTGAATCATGTTGTCCCTGGCCACCGATATGGTTTCATCAACAAACTCGACCGCAAAAAGGGATTCAATCCGCCAGAAACGCCGCCATCGATTGCCATTCCGCATCCTTGGACGCGAAGTGTGAATGGTATCTGCTTCCTTGAAACGCCGAAGCAAGAACGCGAGCGGCTCGGGTACGACCTGTTCGGCCCGTGGGAAGGAGACCTGATCGGCTGCGAATACGATACGCGTCGACTGGTTCGCATGAGCCTGGAAAAAGTGGGCGACACAATCCAGGGTGCCGCGTACCCTCTGACAGTCGATCCGCCACAAGATGTCGAAAAGGGTCTTCTCGGCCCGATCAGCTGTGCGGTGGCTCCTGACGGGGATGTCTATGTTGGCAACATACGCGACGCCGGATGGGGTGGCGGCAACAATGTTGGAACGTTTACGCGACTTCGACCGAAGTCGGTTCACTTGCCGCTTGGGATCGATGAAGTCACTTCAACTCCGACAGGATTCAAAGTTCGCTTCACCGATCAAATCGACGCTACCCATGGGCTGCTGCCGACAAATTACACTGTCGCATCCTATACCCGCGTCTCTACCCCGGCCTACGGCGGCGACGACAAGCAGCGAAGATTGGAATCGATCGCCAAGATCGAGCTTTCCCCGGATCGCTTAGAAGCGGTGATCACCTTGGAAGCACCGCTGCGAGAAGGTTTCGTTTACGAGATTTTCCTCGATGACGAGATCGCCGGAGAAGGGGCTACCCTCTGGCCGAAGGAAGCCCACTACACCTTGCGAAAGCTGAAGGCACCATAAGCCTTCAGCCATTACTCGAGGTAGGTATAACCTCGCAGGCCTGATTCGTAGAACTTCATGATCGTCCCGGCGTCACTCTGCTCGATGGCGCCTCGCTTGATCGATTGCTCTACGCTGCGTTGCATCTGCCGAGTCAGTTCTTCTTCGTTGAACTGCATGTAGTGCAACACTTCCTGAACCGTATCCCCCTTAATGATATGGGTGAAGGAAGGCTCGCCTTGATCGTCGATCTCGACATGAACAGCATTCGTGTCGCCGAACAAGTTGTGAAGATCGCCGAGCACTTCCTGATAGGCCCCCACCAGGAACGCCCCCATGTAATATGGGTTGCCGTCGTAGCGATGCAGCTGCAGCGTTCGTTTCACATGTCGACGATCAATGAACTGATCGATCTTACCGTCACTGTCGCAGGTAATATCCCCAATCACCGCGTGTCGTTGCGGTTCTTCATTCAGCCGGTGAATCGGCATGATGGGGAACAACTGGTTGATCGCCCAGTTGTCCGGCAACGACTGAAACAGCGAGAAGTTGCAGAAGTAGGTATCGCACAGCATGCGATCCAGACCTTCAAACTCTTCCGGCACGTGATCGAGTTCACTGATCAGGCCGCGAATCTTGAAGCACAAGTTCCAGTACAACGTTTCCGCTTCGCTACGCTGCTCTAACGTCAAATTGCCGTTGCCGAACATCGACAAAGCCATATCCAACGCCATCTGAGCATCGTGGAAACTCTCGAGCACCGTACGGGGACTGACCGAAGCGTACGCTTCCTTCAAGTCCCGTAGTGGTGTCGGCGTTTCGTCGTCGAACTCATGCTTCAGCTCGCCAAGTCCTTGCTCGGCGACACCCAACGTGCCAAAGACCAACACGCTGTGAAAAGCGACCACAGCGCGACCACTTTCCGAAAGCAAATGAGGATGTGGAACTTCTGCTTCGTTACAGATCGACTGCACGTGCGAAACGACGTCGCGAGCGTATTCGTCCAGCGTATAGTTCATGCTGGAATGGAAGTCGGTCTGCGATCCGTCGTAGTCGACCCCTAAGCCGCCCCCGACGTCTAGGTACTTCAACCCGGCACCACGTTTGACCAAGTCGACGTAAATACGTGCCGCTTCGATCAGCGCCGCTTTCACGTATCGAATGTTGCTCACCTGGCTGCCCTGGTGATAGTGCAACAACTGGAAGCAATCTTCCATGCCGCGCGACTTCAGTTCGTCCAGTGCGCGAAGCACTTCGGTCACCGTCAAACCAAACTTGCTGTGATACCCGCCACTAGCCGACCATCGCCCCTTGCCACGAGAAGCCAGCTTCACGCGGAAACCGATCTTGGGACGCACACCGATCTCTTCGGCCGTCCGCAAGATTAGGCCTAGCTCGCTGTACTTTTCGACCACCGGAATGATCGTTCGGCCCAGCTTCTGGCCATACATGGCGATCTCGATGTACTCGGCATCTTTGAAGCCATTACAGATAATCGGAGTATTTTCGTCGGTCATCGCGATCACGGCCAGCAGTTCTGGCTTACTGCCAGCTTCTAGACCGAAACCATACGGACGACCATAGTCGAGCACTTCTTCCACAACGTGCCGCTGCTGGTTCACCTTGATCGGGTAAATGCACGAATACTTGTTTTGATATTCGTAGTCGGCAATCGCCGTTGTGAACGCGCTGTTGATCTCTTGCAGACGGTTTTGCAAGATCTCGCTGAAACGTAGCAAGATCGGCAGGTCAATGCCGCGAGCTTCCAGCCGATCGACGACCGTCTTCAAGTCGATGGTCTTCTCGCCTGACTTCGAGGGGTGAACAAGGAGATGCCCCTCCTCACTAATGCTGAAATAGTTTTTTCCCCAGCGGTCTACTTCGTACAAATCGGTCGAATCGGCGGCGGTCCACCGGTTGCCATTATCTTTCAGCATGCGTTCCACTCTCCTGAGGCGTGCAGAACCAATTTGGGGTGTGAGCCGACCGCATCAAAGAAACACTTCTTCCTGTCGGTTGCAATCGATCTCGACGAAAGAGATGATTCTAGAACATGAACCACCCCGAACGGAAGGAACCTTAGGATGAATCTCGAGCTTCGCTGGCAAGAAAATACCTGGACAAGTTGCTTGCATGCGGCTCAAATTTTGGCCGGAAATCGCCCTGCAGGTGTCTCAGATCAACTTGCCGACACGCTCGCGCCTGCTGTGAAGCGTTTGTTAAGCGAAATTCATTCGGCCGTGATTCCCCCGAAACTGTTTTGGCGACACGCTTTGCCGCTATCGGCTCAGCTCGATAGCAAAGCCGAATTGGCGAGCGTCGTTTTGCGGAAAATACTTGGTCTGGAGGCCAGCGAATCACCACTAGCCGCCAACATCGCAGGCGCGTTATCCGATGTGGCGCTCGCCTATCAAACGGCGATGCCCAAAGCGAATGAAGAACTGTCCCTCCGCCGTCGGCCACTTCGTGAAGCCTGGGAGGCTCGGGGCCCTGGATTGCTATACTTTTTAGGACGTGTCCTGCCGGAACAGTTTTTACCCGAATCGGCCGACGTCATTCTGGTCCTGCCGATCAGCGGAGGCCGAGGCACCGCCCATCTGACCTACAATAGCGTGCGGCTGGAAGGAATGCTCTACGACCCAAATCCGCAGCTCCCCGAGGTCGCGAGATTAGGTTGGCTCGTTTCTCAGCTCAATCTCGATCTTCCCAAGTTCAGCGAGCAAATCGATTCCGATCGCATCGGGTTGATTGCTCGTTTGGCTACCCTGCCAGGCATTTTATATGCGGCCGAAGAAGTCGAGCTTGTCCGCCCAGGCACCGTTACCTTGGCCGATACCCTCCAGCTTTGGCAAGTCACCCACGCCGGTCACGAAGCCCTCGCCGACATCGTCCAACAATGGTGGCAAACCCAAGAGACCCGCCAGGCCCCATGGCCGGTGGCATTGTTGGCGTTGGACCGAATGGTGGGATAACTAGTCCAGCCCCGGCACCACGCTCCGAAAAAGATGCAGTAAGTCGGTTTTGCGAAAAACCATCTTGCTCATTTTGATCAAGCAGAGCGAGTCTTCTTCGTAATCGTTTTCGTAGCCGAAGTCGCTCCAAACGTAAAAATCGCCCTGCTCTTCGACCTTGACCGAAATGCAGCCGCAGCCCAAGTCGGCACACTGTGGACAGACAAGCAGTTCGCGCCGTCCGCTGATCAGTTCCGGCTCGCGCCGTAGCAAGAGCCGTTCGACATGATGTAGAGCGAACTCATCGGTCGTCCATCCCAAGGGAGAAATGCTATCAACAGGGTTCTTCCAGGCCCTCTCAACATGTTCACGCAGCGGCCGGCCATCGACCAGCAACTCGCCTAACATCATGCCGCCACGATCCAGCGGCTGCGAGAACTCAAACGATATGCTTTGCGGACGAAGGCGATTGTTCATTGGTAAATAGCCAAAGCTGGCCCTGGCTTACAGCGGACAGATTCATTCGGCCATCGGCCGGAAACCAGGTTAAACCTGCTTCACTGCGATTGGCGAAGAGGCTGGTAGTGATGTGCATGGCGTTCCCCAGAGAGATTGCACAACACACTGAACTTTCTCGTTGAAGGTGTCACTCGACGCCCTGGGAGGGCTACCAATGCTACTCCCCAATAATCTTAGCAAGAATTCGCTTTCTCCGACGGCCATCGAATTCGTAGTAGAAGATGTGCTCCCAGGGGCCAAGATGAAGCTTGCCCTTGGTAATCGCAACCACCACTTCTCGGCCCATGATCTGCCGCTTGTGGTGAGCATCGGCGTTATCTTCACCAGTTCGATTGTGGAGATATCCGCCGGAATCAGGATCAGTGCCGGGATCGAACGGCACAAGTTCCTCCAGCCAACGATCGTAGTCAGCATGGAGGCCAGACTCGTTGTCGTTGATGAATACGCTCGCCGTGATGTGCATTGCGTTCACAAGTATCAGGCCTTCTTGAATTCCACTTTCCGCGACGAGTTCCTCGATTTCGCGATGGATCGAAATGATGGCTCTCCGCTTGGGAACGTCCATCCACAACTCTTTCGTGACCGACTTCATCAGTTTCTCACTACCTTGTTGGCTCTGTTGACCCTACTAAACCCTCCTGTCGCAGCTTCTCACGCGAGTTCTCCCATCAACCGGGAGAAACCGCGTGAACGGAAGGATTGCTGAGACAAGACCCCGCCTCTCCCCCAACGTACGGCAAATCCGACCGTATTTCCACGCAGGATCAAGCTTCACTGGAAAGGCGACACTTTCCGACCGCACATCCCTGCACGCACTTAATCGTTTTTCATGGACAAGAGATCGTGACTATTAGAAAAAATGACCGCAAGAAAGTGAGCAGCCGAAGATGGATAGAAAACAGTCATCCAGGATACCGTTTACGGCACTGGAAGAATGCCCCTGGGAAGCCATCTGACTATCTGACGCACCTGGACGATATCCCGCCGAGTCGCCCTATCGTTCTGATCTGCCGTGTATCTGGTAGGTATCAAGACTGGCGAAACAATCTGGCACCTCAGGTTTGGGACGCGAAACGACGAATAGCCAAGCGTGGCCACAAAATCATCAGGGTCATAGAGGAAGTCGGTTCCGGTTGGATTCTCACGCATGAAGGTCGTCCCAAACTGAAGAAAGCGGTGAAAATCGCGAAGCGTCACAATGCCGTGATCGTGTTTTATGATACAGACCGTGCACTCAGAAACATCGACTACTGCCACGACAATGACGCCATGCCGACTATTTGCGAGTTTGAAAAGTTTCTGAAGCTTGCCAAGGGTGTCCAGATTGCGACAATTCTTCATCCTGATCTGCCGCGAAAAGGCAAGGGCGGAATCAGGAGTCATGAGATCAAGAGGGCACAGAAATATAAGAACAAGAAAGGGGGACGACCACCCAAGACTAAACAATTGACTAAATCGCAACGTCGACAACAGTTGCTTGAACAAGCTCTCGACCTTCACAGTAGTTGGGTATCGTATCGCGATATCTCTGCGGAACTCGGCGTCCCTGTTATGACGCTTCACGGTTGGGTTCGGAAGTACTGGAATGCCTACGCTCAAAAGCTGTACGGAACCTAGCTGGGGGAAACTCCTACAGGTATCGTCATCTGGCCCGGTAAAAACAGTCGCTTTTGCATCGCAACTTAGCCACTAGAACAATGAGAAACTATTAGTACAGGGGGAAGCGTACACTGGTTGCATTCCTCCTACCTAGCTAAGCCCACCATATGCTCCGCCCATCAACAATCCTTCCAGTCCTAGTGCTTCTCCGTCTGAGAATCTTGTGCGAGAGAGAGTGGAAAGCTGCTCTTGTGTCGCACCCCGCATCAAAACCTCCATTTCGTCTAGATATGAAAGTTTCTCGATCTGACCACTAAAGTCTACTGATCTTTCGCATATTTCTAGGAGCATGCGTCCCCCTTCAAAAGCCAGGAAACCACTAAAGTTCCTTGTACTCGTCCCAAAATGCAAAGACAAGGAAGCCAATGCCTCAGCCATTGCCCCATCATTCCGATCGACTTCCAAACTGCTTCGCATTGTTGGGTATTTACCCTGATACAATTCACAGAACGTCGAAACAATTCGGCCTGGATAACTAAGCAGAGGGGCGACATCATCATTGCTAAGCGAACGAAAGAGGATTTCATATTCTCCGAACTCCTCACCAATCGGAACAAGTTGTGAGAGTTCTTGGTAAAGAGAATTCGGAATCAGGTACAGCAGTCGGTTCAAGCGATAGCGTATCTTTTGAACGAACCACCTTCTTCGCATTCCACTCCCTGGAATTGGAGCCTTGACCAAGCCTCTAAGCTCTTCAAGGAGCAATTCCCGTAGTTGCTCGGCTCGCCCGACAAAGTCTCGCTCTTTTGATAGATAGAGTCCCAGCGTGCTCCAAAAGCGACCTTGCTTGATTGCACCGAATACGTATCTATGAAATTGTCTGTACCGGGACTGCGATACCAATCGCTCAAACGGAATTGAGAAGCCGTGTTCAGTAAATAACTGAGACATCGCCTCTTGGCTTTCGGGCCGTAACGCCAAATAAACCGACAAGTCATGCACTAGTGACTCAAATGTGTCTTGCTTCCCCTTAGTTGTCATATCGGGGCATTCTTCAACCCAAATATCTGCCCCAACGACATCAGTCTTTCCGACATGCATATCTAGTCCGCTCTTGAGAAGACACTCTCGAACGGAATCCTGGACTTGCCCCACTTCCCCCTTGGGGCAGACGATAACAATGTCGTCTACGTACCTTAAGTAACTCTTTCCATACAATTCCGATAAGCGACCATCTACCTCATCCAAAGCGATGTTGGCGAGTACGTGGCCAATGTCAGGGCCGATGGGAACACCAGCCCCGCTTGAACCCTTAAGGCTATTGCAAAAATTTGAAATCGCATTTGCCAAAGGCTGAGAGCTAGTGCTCGAAAGCCGTTTATCGAGTTTTGGTTGTAGAAGTGACCAGTCTATTGTCGGGTAGAATTTCTGGATGTCACTTATCCATGCAACGTGCCCTGGATTTGACCTCAGCAGTTCACGGATCGTTGCATTCCTGGAGACATAACCGTGTTGATAAAACCGAAAGTTGTAGCCACTTCGCTCAGTTCTAGGCCATAGGTAGCTGTAGACGTTTTCGGGAAATGAAAACGAAGGCTCCTTCGACATGAGTGCCAACAGCTTTGCCTCAGACAGCAAGGTAATTGGGCTACCAATTGTGTACTTACGAAAACTGGGAATTCCCCGTTTATCAATCTCTTTTAGTATTGGGAAATCATAGTATCGCCAGTCTACGCGGGTGAGAAGCTTTCGATCTGATACTGAGCAAGCCCAATTAAGAAGGTTCTCACCAGAGTCCGAACCAATTAGCCTTCGAAGACCGGCATAGGTCGGCTTGTGCGCTCGCCTCGCGGCGTTAAGTGCTCGGGTTGCTTGGATCTCAGGTTTCAAGCGACACCTCTAGTTTTTGATGCTTCATCACTATTATGCTCCCTGATGGCGTCAGTTCGCGAAATGGATGCTGCCAACGAAACTTTCCCTCGAGCCCTGGAGAAAAACCAAAGAGACGCGTGAAACGTTGAAATAGAGTTTCCGCCTTCTTTAGGTATTTTCTGGCATCATTCATACTAGGCTCAACCCACAAGACCATCCCCTTACGACTATAGAGACGAGACGCAATGTGTTGAAATGAACGGTCGAATTCTTCAAAACGATGAACCGCATCCCCAGAAAAAGCGGAGATCAAAACGACATATTCTTCAAACCCTTCCGTCGCAGAGAACCAACTATCAACGAGTTGAGCCGTGGTAGGTTCTTCGCTCGCGTCCCAGTGATGAGTTTCAAATGAGAGGCGTATCGCATGCAAATTTAGCCATTCACTACAATTGGACAACATTTCGGAATACAGGTTCCTCGCAGACTCCGAAAAGTCTCCAGCAGTTACCGAGATTTCCAGTGGAAGACTATTAACACACTTCGTTTCTCGCAGTATCGCGAGCGTCGAAAGCAAACCAAGAATCCCTGCGCCTGTTCCACATGGAACTTCAAGCACGGCAATTTTCCCATCCGCCAATCGAGTCAATAGATCCGTTGAGACAGGAACAAGTTGTCCATTTGGGTCAACCATTAGGAATGCTGTGCGAGCGACGGACGCCGCAAAACGCCATGCAAAATGATCTTGGGTAGATTTTTCATCTTCCCCTCCGATGAGTTTCGACGGCGATTCGCTACATGCGTCCTCATATCGCCCAATATCTTGAAGTATCTTTTGATAGACACTGATCAATGGAGTTGGCAGGCGAAGTACATCATCAGACCAGAGTTCGAGAGGTGCGGAGTTTTTACTCATTGGGCTTTCAAAACTGTGCTAGATTTTACTCTTGTTTACTCATGCACTCGATCCGCAATCGCCTGGAACTGCTCTAGTGCCATCTGAAGATCATCGGCGATTTCCTGAGCCAGGATATCCGGTTCAGGTAGATCGTCTGAGTCCTCGATCGTCTTGTCGCGAAGCCAGAAGATGTCGAGGTTAACCTTGTCGCGTTTGATCAGTTCGTCGTAGTCGTAGGATCTCCATCGTCCTTCTGGGTTCTTTTCAGTGTCCCAGGTTGGCTTGCGTAGATGGCGTTTGCCTGGTCGGTAACATTTCACGAACTCGTCTAGATCTGTCCGTTTGAGCGGATTCGTTTTGAGCGTGAAATGCATGTTCGTGCGGAGATCGTAGACCCAAAGTTTCTGCGTCCAGGCTTTCTCTTGAGCCGGTTTCGCGTCGAAAAAGAGAACGTTCGCTTTCACACCTTGAGCGTAGAAGATCCCGGTTGGAAGCCTCAAGAGCGTGTGAACGTCGCACTGTCGCAAGAGGTTGCGTCGAATCGTCTCACCGGCTCCACCCTCAAAGAGCACGTTATCTGGTACGACGATCGCACAACGGCCATGGATCTTCAGCGACGATTTAACATGCTGCACAAAGTTCAGTTGCTTATTCTTCGTCGCGGTCCAGAAATCCTGACGCTCATAAACGTTGTCTTCTTTCTCCAGATCGCCCGCTTCATTGACAATTGAGATACTGCTCTTTTTGCCAAACGGTGGATTGGTGATGACGACGCTGTAACGATCGCTTGGGGCACTTGCCAGAGCATCAACGCCAGATCGGATCGGAGGCGGATCGGCATCCACGCCGTGCAGGTAGAGATTCATGATGCACAGCCGAGCTGTATTGGGAACCAATTCCCAGCCGCTCACGAATGCCTTGCGGAGATGCTTTTTCTGATCCTTGTCGAGATCCTTCCCGTACTTCTTCGCCACATAATCATGAGCGGCCAGCAGAAAGCCGCCTGTGCCGGATGCGGGGTCGCAAACGGTATCCTCGGGAACTAGCTCCATGCAATCGACGATCGCTTTGATCAGTTGCCGAGGGGTGAAGTATTGCCCAGCCCCCTTGGGAGACTCCTCAGCACTCTTGGCAAGCATTCCCTCATAGATATCTCCCTTCACATCGGCTTCCATGCTGGACCACGCGACAGGCTCGATGAGATCCACTATCAGCCGTTTCAGGGTTGCGGGGTTCTGGATATCCGCCCGGGCCTTCTTGAAGATCTCTCCCAGCATCCCCTTTTCAGCACCCAAATGCTCCAAGGTGTGCCGGTACTGTTCCTCAAGCTCGTCCCCCTCTTTCTTCAGCAACTGCTCCCAGTTGTATTTAGCGGGTACGATCGGCTTCCGGTTGTAGGGCGGCTTTGTCTGCTCGTGAGCCATTTTCAGGAAGAGCAGAAAGGTGATCTGCTCCGTGTAAGCCATGTAGGAGAGGCCATCGTCGCGGAGGACGTGGGCGAAGTTCCAAGCCTTGGAAACGATTTGTGGGGCAAGATTAGTCAATCTTCGGTTGCTCTCAAAAAGGGGTTCAATTCCCAGCACATCTTCGATACCAACGTGCTCACTGACGTCTTCTTGCTTCCGGTGATCTTCGGACCTGATTCTCGACAAACGATATTACGTCCTCAGTTGGACCGTAAACGAAAAGCGTGACGCCCCAAGTTGCAACGGACACGGGGTCTAGCGGATGTTCTGGCGACCGCCCTAAGACTTCAATGTAAAGCTGTGCAAGAAACCTAAAAATGGTTTCCGCGTGCACAAGATCCAGCAAGCGATTCCGAGTTCGGATGCCATTCCGCAAGAACCATGTGTGGGCAAGCCCAGCATCTGCGTCAATCTTCGAGTAGTCAATTCCTGGCACGAACCGCAAGAGTTCCCTTACATCCTGAACCGTCAATCCATCGGATTGAATTTCGATGTCCTGGCGTGCATTCACAAGCTTTATAGGATCAAGTTGTCCTTCGAAACCGGACTTACTGACTTTCACTGACTTGATTCGATCGAGCATCCTGCCCAATTCAGGTCGAAACCTAAACAACATGATCAATGCGACAATCCCAAGAACATGCTCCCAACGAACCGCTTTGACTAGTGAAATCAGATCGTACTTTGTCCAAACGGCGAAACCGATCCAGTTTAGTAGTGTGAGAAAGATGAAGGCTGCAATGATCAGCCATAGCCCACGTACTGCCCATAAACAATCTGTCTTGAGGATGCCCAGAATTCTTACAAAATACTCGTTCATTCGCAGTCTCATTCTTCTGGAATATCTCTGAAATCTGAAATCTCATGAAACTCCCTAGCGGCCTCTAGAATTAACTCTTCATCTCTCAGACCTGGACGATTGGGAGAAAATGTAACTGCGTAAGGCCGGATCTTATCGAGAGGGATGTCACAAGGAACTCGCCACTCACGCTCGTGAAGAAAATCGTGTTTTCTCTTGAGGGTTGAGTTCGGCACAAGCAGTTTGTTCAAGTAGGGCCAGATAGTTTCCGGCAACTCTTCTCCTCTCACTTTCATGAGGTTGATCACGGATTGTGGAAGATAGATCGCCGGAGCCCCTTTCAGCCGAATGATGTCCTTCTTTCTAAACACGAAACCATACTCTCCGTGGGCGTCTTTGAGTTCCTTCCAGTTGGGCAATGTGGATTCAGAGAGGCAAACGGCTTTCGATTTCAAAGGACACTTTTTCCCATAAAGGCCAGTGGACGAAGCTCGAATCACTCGGCTTTTATAGATCGAGATAAACTCTCTCGCGGTACAAAAGTGAACAAGCCCTTCCCAGTAGTCTGTTCGACCATCTCGCTCAAGTGGCACGGAATCTACCCTGTCTGCCGATCAGTCGTACGTGTCGTATTCTGAAGACCACGAACCAACGATTCGAATCGAATAGAAATCGGCATCCCATTCAGGTCGCCCCGCACAATTATTGCATCGTTCATCGAGCAGTAGCGAAATATGTTCTAAGTCAAAATATTCAATCTCGGCCTCACAGATGTGGCACTCAAGTTGAACCCCTTCTACTGACAACTCCGAGCCACACTTGGGACAATCAAACTCACCTTTCTCTATCCATGCTTCGAATTCCGAGGGTGTAAAATCTTTTGAAAATGGCTTTGGGCATTCTTCATTAGGGCATCCGGCATGAATGTTTCGATCGGGAGACTTCACTTGGATCTCCGTTCTGATTCAGTTGCCTTTGATGTGCCTGGTCTCAATCCAACCGGAATAAACTTGTGCCGTCGCATCCAAGCCAACCGCTTCTGAATCACATCTGGCGTAAACTTCTTTTTCTTCTCATGCCAGGCATAAATCTCTTCAATGATCGCATCGTCGTCGGCTGATCGATCATCAAGAAGAAGATCATTCCAGGCCGCATAAGCGGTGGCGAAAAGCTCGGCTTCGTCGGTGTTCATTTCGGCGATGTGATCGAGGAGTTGGTCTAGCTCTGGCTTCTTTTCGCCAAGGAATTCGACAGCCTTTTGGCACATTTCGTCGATCTTTTCGCCGGGGTGGTAGGTGACGCCGTATCGTTTTCGTTCTTTGGTGGTGAACCAGTCTTCTTTGATGGCGACTTTTTCCAGAGGATAGATCGCAGCGTCGAACGGGCCGGCTTCGTATCGCTCGAAGGAGAAGCCCATTTCGATTCCCAAATGGCATTGGGCCAAGTGCATCGTCTTGAGGAGTTGGATACGCCCAAACGATTGGCTGCTCGTGAGCCGCTGGACCGTATAGGAAACGACGGCGGCTCGATTCTCGAAGACCTGTTTCGGTATCTTAATTCGCTTTTTGGGTTTGGCTTTCGCCTTGTGGGCTTTCTTGGTCTGCTCTGCTTCGCATTTGTTCGTGATACGAGCCAACAATTCTTTCGCCGATTCATCGTTTGAATCTTGGGGAACGAGATTTCCCTCGAATGCGACCTTAAGAATGCTCTGACGCAATCTCGCAGAACGGATTTCCGAACAATGGACCGCATGTTGGGCAGCGTCGATTTGTGTTAGAGCTTCTTCCACGTCTCTAACAATTTCGACCTGCTCGCCAACTGGAGGCAGCGGCACAGCGATCTGTCGGACTAAGCCAAGGTTCAGATTCGGCTGCATTCCCCCAGCGGCTTTTCTTCGTAATTCAAGATACCGACTCCAGAGGAACTGTTTCAAATACGCACGGATACACTCGGATGACTCGTGGAATACCAATGCTCCCAACGCTTGATTGATAGTCGCTGCAATCTTCAGTTCTGAAACCATCCCTCTAGTCTTGCCCTCTCCATACAAGGCAATGAGAAGCGTGCCGATGGGATAAAGTCGTAACGAGGTTTCTTCAAGGGCACGTTCAGTAACCATCTCCGTTCCATTGACAATCAGTGGATCATTGACGGCCGTACTCATTACCCAGGGGATTGACCCGTTCTCATAGTAGTCGAGACGACCTCGACTTGGCGTTGTCCCTGTCGCTACATCGCACAGCTGATCAACGCTTGACCAACACCACCCATCTGGAAGCTCTGGCAATTCTTCCATCAAAGGCGGCTCGGGCTCCTTATACTTCTTCTCCCAATCTTTCGGCGGCTTCTTTCCCGCCGCTTCAAACTTGGCGAGTTGCTCTTCTTCCCACTTGTGGCGACGCTCGGCGAGGATGCGTTCGAGGAGTTGGGAGGCGGGTTCCACTTTGGGATGCTTGGCTCGCCAGTCCGCGGTGAGGGAGCCATTCACAGCGGCCTTGAGAACGCTGGCTCGGTATCGCTTCAGGTTGGCCTTGGCTCGCTCAAGTGCCGCCACCCCGGCATCGAGTTCCGAGAAAAGTTCGTCGATCTTTTCAACAATTCGCTTTTGCTCTAATAGTGGCGCGACCGGAACTTCGAGCCGTTTGAATCGTCCGTGTGTCAGATTCAGGCCGCTGTCGCTAATTCCAGTTTTCATACGATCAATCGCGTCCCTGGCGATTCTCGAACGTAGAAATGCCTCCATATACTTTGGATCTACGACTTGCGGTCGGGTTCTAAAACGATACATCTTTCCCGAAATCATGAGCCGCGGACGAGTCTCTCGAACGTAACATGCGACTCCACACCGATTTCTAGGCCCTGCGCACGTAAGAAGTATGTCGCCATTCTTAACCTCTAAATTAGGCCTCGGCTTAAGTTGGTTAGGCAACTCTTTATTATGTTCACCTAAAAACTCGCCATCTTGAATAGCGGTTGTTTTTAAAACCCCCCAAATCTCATCGGATGGAGACGCGTGTGTTTTACAGCGTGGGCTCCATCCATGATGAATAATGCGGCCATCTTCAAGCTCATCAAGCAACAAATCGATTGAGCAAATCTTCCAGCTATTTGGAATTTCCATATTCTCCATCATGCCGCCAACCTCTCATTCAGTTCTTCGAGAATGGCAGTCAGCTGATCCCCAAACAATTCGTAGGCTTTCCCCAAGCCGCCAATCTGATTGAACGGCACATCATCCAAATCGTCTTGCTCGATTTCCAGGCTCGTGGCGATATGGTCTCTGATCGCATCCAGCCACTTCTGTTGATCGGGCGTAAAGGTCACCCCCTTCGACTGCTGCATGGTAAGCCAGTCTTGGTATCGCTGCTGAACCGTTTCCCCAATGGGCGTCAGCAACTGATCGGGATCGAGAGCATGACGCACCAAGGCGATCAAGTCGACTAATTGTTTGCCTCCGTGGCCTTTCACCTTCTCTGGTTCAATCGCCTCGAAGGCACTCCATAGACGTTCTGAGTGGAGCGAATAGGGAGGCCTCTGAATCGCCTGGGCGAGTTGCTTGACCTGGCTGTAACGGAGCCCAGCCCGGTGCGGTTTCGAGTAGAGAATCTGAAGTGCCTCGATCTCGCTCTTGTTGTCTTCGATGAACTGACGGAAGTTGGAAATCAACGACTGAGCCTTTTCGCGAGCTGCTTGATCAAACCCAGCCCGAATGAGGGAATCAGTCGTTTGCTCGTCGATGACCTGTTCCAGCGATCGCTTCGAGTTGAGAACCGCGTCCCGTAGCTTGGGATTGTGAAATGGCTTTAAAGCGGTTCGCATCCGCTCTTGTTCCACTTCCTTGTACTGCTCTTCCGTGGCCTCCTGGTCGCCAGGAAGTTCAAATTTTGAAGCAGCTTCCGTCGTGACTTCGTCGGGATCGACGCTGCCAAGCAGATCGCTACTCAGTTCGTCCAGCGACTTTCCGCCAGATGCTTCTTCAATGGCCTCTGTCTGCTCTGGTTCCAATTGCTGGGCCAAGCGAGCAAGCCGGGCGGCCAACGCAGTCACCAAATCAGGGTCGGCAGCTCCGGTAGCGACGAGTGCCATCAGCTTTTCGGTGGAAACAGAAGGCTTGCGATCGAGCGGCTTGGTAGCGGTCTTCTCGCTTTCGCAAACGCCCACGGCATCCACAATCACGAAGTGTGTCTTGTGTTTAGCATCGGGCGTAACGCTGAGAAGCGTATCGGAATCAACCACGCGACAGCCACGGCCCTTCATCTGCTCGAAGTAGGAAAGGGAGCGAATGTTCCGCATGAAGAGGAGGCATTCCAGCGGCTTCACATCGGTCCCGGTGGCAATCATATCGACCGTTACCGCGATTCGCGGGTTATACATGGTGCGAAACTCGGCCAGCAGATCGTCGGGCTTCTTCCCGGTGCTCTTGGAGGTGATCTTCTGGCAGAAATCGTTGCCTTTACCGAACTCCTCACGGACGATCCGTACGATATCTTCCGCGTGCTGGTCAGTCTTCGCGAAGATGAGCGTCTTGGGGACTTCGCTACGGCCAGGAAAGATCTCAGGCAGCTTGTCGCGAAACGTCTTGATCACCAGGCGAATCTGATCGTCGCAAACCACGTCGCGATCAAGTTGGTTCGCGGTGTAGGTCAGATCGTCGTCGAGTTCCTTGTACTGCTTTTTCTTCGTGCGTCGGTCTCGATGCGGCACGAAGATGCCTGGCTGCTTGATCAATTCTGCCCCGTCCTTGGTGACTTGCGTTTCAATCCGGTAGACGTCGTACCCCACGTTGACCCCATCCGTGACCGCCTTTTCGTGGGTGTACTCTTGGACCAGGTTCTTTTTGAAGAAACCAATCGTTTGAGCCGTGGGGGTCGCAGTCAATCCGATGAGGAACGCGTCGAAGTAATCGAGCACCTGTCGCCAGATGTTGTAGATCGATCGGTGGCATTCATCGACTACGATGAAGTCGAACGTACCGATCGGAATCTGGGCATTGTAGACGACGGGAAGCGGCTCGCGAATGACGGAGGACTCGGTTTCAAAGAGGGAAGATTCTTCGTTCTCTTCCTGGAACTCTTCTTCCCCCTTGAGCATGGAATAGAGCCGCTGAATCGTGGTAATGCAAACTTTCGAGGCGGGATCGATCGTATTCCGCTTCAGGTGCTGGACCGTGAATTCCTCGGTGAACTTGTAGGCGTTGTAAGGGCTGTCGAATTGCTGGAATTCGTTGAGGGTCTGCTTCCCCAAGTTGTTACGATCCACCAGGAACAGAATGCGTTTCGCCTTGGCGAATTTGATCAGCCGGTAGCAGAAGTTGACCGCTGTAAAAGTTTTACCGCTTCCGGTCGCCATTTGAATAAGCGAACGAGGCCGATTCTCGGCAAGGGATTTCTCCAGGTTGAGGATCGATTCAATCTGGACCTTCCAGAGACGATCGGAGTTAAGCTCCGGCATTTCGCGAAGGAGCCCGCGTGTCTGCTGCTCAAGGCTTACCAGATGCAAAAGCTCTCCAGGCTGATGAAAGCTGAAGACTTCACGGCTGCGGGCGTCTGGTTCCAGGTAGTTGCTGAACTGGGTTTCAACGCCGGTGGATTCGTAGGCAAAGGGAAGCGGAAGCCGATAATTGGGAAGATTGTTCGGTAGCCCTTGCAGATACTTGCCGGACTGGGTTTCCACGCCCGCGAGCGTGTGCCCATCGGGCTTGGCCTCGATAACGCCGATCGCTTTGCCATCGACGTAGAGCATGTAATCAGCAAAGCCAGTGGAGAGTGGGAACTCGCGAATAGCAACGCCCAGACCTGCCGAGATGTTGACCTCGGAGTAATCTTGAACGATCCAGCCACTGGCTTGCAGCTTCTGGTCGATCTTGGTGCGGGCTAATGCTTCTGGAGTCACTGGGTTAATCCTCGTCGTCGATTGACGCACTTTCTTGGGTCTGCAACTCCTTCAGCGTTCTCCCGTCCTTGCTCTTCCACTCCGTTCTTCCGTTGGCTGTTCGTCCCAGAATCACGCCAGCCGCCGTGGAGGGAGAACTGAAAACATGGTCTTGGGCGAACCGATACCGGTCTCCAGTATCGTTCAAGACCCCCTGTTCGAGCAAATCGCCCCTAAGGTTTGACATGTACTGGTGAATCGTGGCGGTTTCGGCCTTCACCGCCTCAGAGCCTTCCCGAACGACAAAGCCCTTAGTATCTTCGTAACCCTTCGCCGTGACACCTTTGGCCTCAAGCAATAGAGATTCCTGGGAATTGGAACGCGGCTCTGTTCGCTCGAACACGCTGAGCCCGACCAAAGGAAAGATACTGAGCATGTCGAGCAGAAAACTATCGACATCGGCCACATCCGCCTCCGAAAGGGTCGGCGGGGAAGGCATGTTGAGGTTGTCGAGTTTTGTTTGCTTTGCAGCCTTGGCGAGTTCCAGGAGGCGAACTTCCATTCGCTGGACGTGAGCTTTGTTGAGGCTGTTGTCCTTGGTAACGAAGAAAACGGCCCAGTCCCAAAAATCTTTCTTGCTATAGTGCGAGTTCAATCGAGCACCGACGGGATCGCCTTCGCCGATGTAGATCGTGGGCAACGCTCCGTCGCTGGAATTGCCTACAAGAACATAGACCCCGGTTCGCTCAAACTCGGCACGGGTCACGGCTTGCTTGTAGTTGGTGCGGTTGAAGACGACGCCGATGCCGCTCCAGTTGGATTTCTCGACGAGACGCAGCCCATCGGGATCACCATCTGGCACAAAGATACGGATAGAAAACGGTCGCTGGGGAACTTCAAGATTCATGCAGCCTCTTGCCGCCACGGGGGTACTGAGGGGACACTGGAAGGGTAAGGGCAGGATACCGTCGGCGGAGGGGAATGACAACCATTTGGAAAGATCATGGCGACCATTGAAGAAGAAATTCAGTTTCTTGAGAAACATCTGATTTGGCTTGGCGAAATGTGCCACAAGTTTGAAGATATTGACAGCCTGTTTTTTGTCGAAAACTCCAAGCCGAAAGGGCTCTCCGATGACGAAGCCAGGTGTGCTCGAATCGCGGAGAGACTAGGGTTCGACGCAAGATTATTCCGTCCTGAACCCGGAGGACCGGACGTTCGCAAGATGCTGCCAACTTGCCGAAGTCAAATTCGAGCGGTTCGAGAAATGCTCGTGAAATTGGAATCTGAACACAAGAGCACTCAGATCTTGGAACTTTGGCAATTCAGAGTCCTCATGGTTCTTTACGACGCCGGAGCCGAACCACTATTCGTAGATGCAATCGAAAAGCGGTTACGTGCACGCAAAATCCCGATCAGTGACCGTACAATTCGAAGCCGCCTTGAGGACCTACGAAAGCTGGGATTCGTATTTCACCCGAGAGGCCAAAGAAGTGGTCAGGCGATTACTCAAGCAGGAATCGAATATGTACGTTCCCATAGCGAAGAATAGTTACCGCTAATCTACCGGTAGTTTACCGCCAAGCTCTTACGCCCAAACCGTACACTTCGTCTGAACAAGCTTCCTCCGTTTTAGGAAGCTTATTTCTCACATGGTTTGATATTGGAGCCATAAATCATGCCACTATTTTCAGACGAAGTACTCGCAAGTTTTCGCCCCGATCCAAGACTCGAACGACAGGATTTATCCAAACGCTGCAGAACGCGGCGTACACGTCGTAAACGTCACCAGCCAATTCAAGGCTTCTTCCCTCTCGAACTAATTGCTGGAAAACGGCCAGAGCGGCCCCGCCCATCTGACGGGTCACGGGCGAAACAAAACCGCAAACGCTAAACGGTGTAAAGTTTCGTCTCCTCTGGAATCGCAAGCCGGATAGCCCGCTTTTTCCAGGCTCTTGGGATTTGAAATATCTGTAAACCGTGGAGTGTACTTCAACATTGACGTCGAATCCCCTCCTGGCGGAGAATGGTGCACATGCGTTCACTTATTCCGACCCGGAGATTCATCAATGCCAAAGCACATTGCGATTTACGTTCGAGTTTCCAGCAAGACACAGGATACGAAATCCCAGGAGCCTGAACTCACCGCTTGGGCTGCTCACCAGGATCAGCCCGTGAAGTGGTATCGAGATCAGGCGAGCGGTAAATCGATGGACCGCAAAGACTGGAAGAAACTGGAAAGCCAAATACGACGAGGTCAGATTTCCCAGATTGTTATCTGGAGACTTGATCGTTTGGGGCGTACAGCTTCCGGTCTGACCGCTTTATTCGATGAACTGTGCCAACGGAAAGTGAATCTTGTAAGCATCAAGGACGGATTCGATCTCCTCACACCTTCAGGACGGCTGATGGCAAACATCCTCGCCGGTGTCGCTCAGTACGAACGAGAGGTGAGAGGCGAACGCCAAGCGGCTGGCATCGCGAGAGCGAAAGCCGATGGCAAGGCGTGGGGAGGATCAGATGCGGGAGTGCGGAAAAAAGTATCCCCGACTCAGGAGAAGATGATTCGTTCTATGAAAAAGCAAGGCGAGCCCATTACTGCGATCGCGAAGGCAGTCAATCTTTCGCGACCGACGATCTACAGCGTGCTGAAAAGTACGTGATTCAATTTGTTTACCAATAATCAAGGAACCTAAAGAATGTCAGTTAAAAAATTTCGATTCGCTGCGCTGATCCGAGTATCGACCGAGAAGCAAGAAAAGCATGGTGAATCGTTGCGAACCCAACGTCTGCAAATCACCAACGCGGTCAAAGATCTAGGTGGCAAAATAGTCGGCTGGTACGGCGGTCAGGAGCACGCAACAAGCGGCACCTGGGAAAGAAAAGAACTTGATCGTTTAGAAAGAGATGCGGCAAAGAATCCCCGCCTATTTGACGCCGTGATTGTATTCGATGCATCTCGCTGGTCGCGAGACAATGCCCGTTCAAAGCAAGGCCTGGAGATCTTCCGACAAGCTGGCATTCGATTCTTCACGCTAACTCAAGAACATAATCTGTTTGACCCGAATGCGATTCTGTTCCTCGGTTTGGCGGCTGAGATCGGCGAGTATCAAGCTCGCCAGCAAAAGCTCAAATCGGTCCTGAGTTGCATCGAACGAGCCAAGAGGTTGAATGCACCAACGGCTGGACGAATCCCGTTTGGAAGAATCTGGAACAAGAAGACCTCAACCTGGTCAGTAGACGAAGCCAAGAAGCGAATAGTCGAAGAAGTCGCATCTCGTTATCTCTCAGGTGAAAGCCTGAAAGATCTAGCAGAAGAACATAAGATCAACCATTCGTTCCTCCACAAGACGCTCACGAAGAACTGCGGTTGCTCCCACACAATTCGGTGGAATATTCCCGATCTCAACATAGATACGAGCGTCGTCCTTACGATTCCGAGACTGCTTCCAGAAAAGACGATCAAAGCGATTCAGACGAAAGCTAAGGCAAACCGCACCTATCAACATGGTTGCCCGAAGAACCCCTATCTTTTGACTGGTTACATTTTCTGCACATGTTGTGGATACGCATTAAGTGGGCAAGCAAACCGTAACGGGCTACTTTACTATCGACACTATCCGCCCTCGAAAGGGGTGAAGGTCGATTGCCCAGCCGACCCTTCACCATACCCGAGGGCCGAAGAAATAGAGTCCAGCGTCATCAAGGAACTATTTCTCACCTTTGGCAATCCTGCTGCAGTAGAGAGGGCATTGAACAAGATGATGCCGGACCAAGAGAAAGCACAAAAGCAACGTGATCAAATCGCTAAGTTGAAGAACGAACTCGAACAAATTCGTTTAGGCAGAGCCAAGGTTATGGACATGGCAGTATTGGGAATCCCTGATCATGAAATCAAGTCGAAGATTGAAGAATTAAATGGGCAGGAAGCTCTGATTGCCCGGAAGATTTCAGAGCTATCATCGCACTTGGATGGCCTTCCATCCAAGGAACAGATTCTGGATGTTGCCCAAGAGATTGGAAAACGCTTCCGAAAGAAAGTAAGTGCAAAACGATGGATGATGATGATGGACGCCGAAGATTTCGACCACATGGAGTGGGCTGACAAGAGAGCACTGATTGAAGCAGTTTTTGCGAGCGACCAGCCAGATGGACGACCGATGGGAATCTATTTGTCAGCTCTGCCTGGTCAGAAGCGGCATCGCTCCAAGAGATGGATATTTGAACTCTTTGGAATGATCCCCAATTTCCGAGGAATGCCGGAATATTCGGATGGTGCTAATCCTCTTGAAGGATTTGTGTGTGTGACGCGATCTGCTTCGCATTCACCAAAACCATTCCTTCCTGAACGCCACTTTCGGTGACGCAGTTTTCGATGTCGCTATGGATGTCGACGATCATGCGGCGTTTGGGGACGTCCATCCAAAGTTCTCGGGTATATGACTTCATCGCTCGGTCTTTTCTACATGAAAGGCTTGTTGAAACTTCTCGAGCGATTGTAGTCGATAGACGCAGCGCATGAAAAAAGGCTCGCAGCGGGGCGAGCCTTTTGGGGTGGTTTGATTGGGTCGTCTTGAAGCTGACTTACTCGCCGGCCGGGTGCCACTGCAGGACGGCCAGAATGGGACGGTGGTCGGATGCGACCGCTTCGTCGAGAACTCGGAACTCGACTACCTTCCAACCACTAGCCGGGCGAAGCAGGATATAGTCGATCTGGCGTACCGGCTTGTCGCTGGGGAACGTCGGTTCGACCTCCTTGTTCGCACGTGTCCAATGTTCCTGCAGAAGTCGCAGCGTTTCGCTATCTGGCAGAGCATTCAAATCGCCCGCCATCAGGGCAGGGCGGTCTCCCCAATCTTGCGTCAGTTTTTTGATCATCTCGCACGAGGCAACGCGTTCTTTGTTGTCGCGTCGGTAATCAAAGTGGGTCGCGAGAAACTTCAGCGGCTGGTTGAGCCCAGGCACGGCAATGTCGGCTTCCATCAGGCCCCGCTGTTCGCCAGGCGTCAGCGCCGGCAGCTTATGGTTGGTTACCGAAATCGAATCGTACTTGGTCAGCAACGCATTGCCGTACCGACCACCTTGGTAGTCGATGTTATCACCGAAGACACATTTCATCTTCAGCAGTTTCGCCAAGACGGCCGTCTGATCGACTTTTTCCGTTCGCTCAGTATTTTGATCGACTTCCTGCAGCGCGATGATGTCGGGGTTGGCCTGCTCCAGTATTTGAGCAATCCGTGGCAGATCGAGCTTGTCGTCGAGACCTTCGCCGTGGTGAATGTTATAGCTCACCACGCGAATCTCGATCGGTTCATGGGCCTCAGCCGCTGCCACCCCAAAAAGTGACAGCAGCAAACAAGTCAGAGTCGACTTCAACATCTTCAATTTCACGCTTGTTGCAGGAGTAATCTATTTGACAGGAACCAAAACGACAGCATCCGCAACTACGTATCCGTCGACGCCTTCGTTGGAAAGCGTCACGACGGCGTCGCCACTCAAGTCGAATTTACCCACGGAAACGAACACCTTGTCGATGCTTGGGGCCTTCTTCTGATTGATCGTTCCGGAAAAGACTTCCTTCCCTTGCGAAGTGATCTTCACTGGAACGTTCGTGGCTCGGTTGGGATTGTCGGAGTAAGCAACTCGGACGTCGTACTTACCCGCTTTCAGCTTCGATGCTTTAAACGCGATCGACTTGGCACCTTGGCCCTTGTTTTCGTCGTGCACGTAGCCGGTGCCGACGTAGCCAGCGATCGAGCTGCTTTCCGGCCAGGCACCTTGCTTTTCGGCTTGGGTATCATCGATAACAACGCCGTCCAGCTTCTTCGGGTCGATCACCTGGCGAGGCTGGGAAGGCTTACGTGCCATTTCCAGAACCTGACCATCTTTCAGCAAACGCTCTTTCAATTCTTCGTACTGAACGTCTTGCACGGCGATGTCCTGATCGATCGCCATAGCGGCAGCCGTTGCGGCCGATTGGCCCAGGATCATGAACACAGGCTCCATACGAATCGAGCCATAAGCAATGTGCGAAGACGAAACGCAAACCGGCACAAGCAAGTTAGTGCATTCATCTTTCTTGGGCGTCACGCTGTCGTAGCTGATCGGGTAAGCACCGCCGGGGCTGATCTGAATGTCCCCTTCGTTACGAACGTGCCCATCCGCGGTAACGTAACGCTGCACGTTGTGCGAGTCCATGTTGTACGAACCCAAACCAATGCTCTTCGGTGTTGGCTTCAGGGCTCGCAGCATCGGTTCGCACATCACCACAGGTCCGACCATTCGGCGAGCTTCACGTACGTAGATCTGATGTGGCCAGTTGCCGTTGTCGACGAACTCGTCCTTCGCCAAACCCCAGCGGTTCATTCGTTCCTGAATGTCCTTCGGGATCGATGGATCGTTCGCGATGAAGTAGAGCCAGCCCTTTTGATAGACTTCGTGCTCTTTGATGATTTCTTTTCGGCGCTCGTACGATGCTTCCGGGTAGTCGTAATTCATTCCGATGTTGTCGGTCGAGAACGCACCGTGGTTGTTCGTATCGGTCTTGAAGTTCGGGGCCGGATCGAATTTGTTAAAAACCCCTTTCCAACCACCTTTCAGGTAACGTGCAAGCAGCGCGTACTGCTTGGGATCGTAACCTTCCGGCTTAGGGAATTTGACTTGATTGTCTTTCGCCGTGGTCAAACACATACGGAAGCAGTAGGCCTGAATTTTGTCGTCGCCGCTTCCATCTGGGCCAGGTTTTTCAGCCGAGATACGTGGCAAAAGACCGCTGCTTGGATCTCCTTCCACAACGTACGGATCGGTTGGGTACTCGAACTGATGGCTGCGAGCCCGGGCAGTTTGCACGCCATTGATCGTTTCGCCATAGACATCGTTCGACTCACGACCGACGTGATAGGAAATACCAGCGGCGGCCATCAAGTCGCCTTCGTAGGTAGTGTCCATAAAGATCTTGCCGGCGTACGTGTTGCCATCAAGCGTGGTGATGCTGACGATCTTACCGTCCACTTTCTTGACGCCGTTTTCACGATCGAGCCATTGATCGCGAACGACAGGAATCTTGTATTCTTCGACCAGGTCTTCAAATACCTGTTCGGCAACGTGCGGCTCGAAGACCCACATCGCGTTGTCGTTGGGACGATAGCGGCTGTACTGCGAAGGCTTCTGTTGTCGCCAAGCCGAGTCTTGGTCGTAGTGATCCTTGATGCGTTCATAGAACTCAAGCGAAATTCCGCCGATGGCTCCTTTGTTTCCACTGTCGGTCCAACCAAGACCGCCGCTGGAAAGACCACCGAGATGCTTATCAGGCGAAACCACCACCACCGACTTGCCCATCTTCTTGGCTTGAACAGCTGCGGAAATCGCCGCGGATGTACCGCCATAAATGACGACATCGTATTGCTGCGGGGCGGCTTGCAGGGAGGTTGCCATCAACGAGAGCGCGAAAACGCACGAGAGCAGGCATCGAATCACAGGGAGAACTCCGAAAAGGTAGGAACATGTGAGGTTCATCTATCCTAGCCCAATCGCAACGGGGATCAATCCGCCGTGAGGCCTGCTCTGCGCAGGGTTCTACACCGAAAACCAACCGCTCAGGCCGTTTGCCCGAATTGCCTGATTAATCGCAATAACCAATACGGTGAAAATCGGCCACATATCAGTTTGCTCCGATGAATGGCTGTCTGTTCTCGGACCGATTCGCCACGGCAAAAAACCGGCTGCCGACCGATGTCACGCTTCCACCGGCGATTTCGATCGACGCCCTAAACCGAGAAACAATTCGCCAAATAGACGCACTTTCTGCCAGGCATCGGAGAAGCGAAAGCGAAGTATGTCTAGGAGCGTGCAGTAGGTCAGATTCAACTTTAAGATCGTGCGTCGTCTTGCCAATCGAGCCGCACGATGCCAGCCGCGCTCCTCGTATCGCTTGGCAAGCTCGTCGTAGAGCTGCGTCTCTTCACGGAATCGAAGATTGCTTACCGTATACTCGGCAGTCGCGTTGTTAGCATGTCGCCGATAGGCGTAACACGTTTTTTCTAGCCCAACGACTTTCTGTCCTGCTTCGAGAACGCGCAACACGAAGTCCAAGTCTTGCACGAATCGCCAGCGTGGATCGAAGCGTATCCCGTTGAGGTTTTCAACTTGAAATGCCACCGTTGGGCAAAAGATGTAGTTACCACGCAGCAAGCTGGCAACCGCTTCTTCCCCTGCCAGCGTCACGTCTCCCTTTTGCGAGTAAAGGAATCGCTTGACGTAGTCTGGAAAGGAGAATAGCTCCCGCCCCTTGTCGTCGATGATCTTCGCCCGACAGAAAAGGAGCGACGCTTCGGGGTACTTGGCCGCAGCGTCTTGCATCGCTTCGGCGTAGTCAGGCAACAGTTCGTCGTCGGCATGCAAGATCGAAAGCATTGGGCTGTCATCTTCAAACGAACGATTCCAATTGCCGACCATTCCCAGGTTCTGAGGATTTCGGGAATAGCGAACGTCGGGGTACTGCTCACAGAAATCGTTTGCCCCACCCGCAAACGTCTCGCTGGCATCGTCCAGCACCGTCAGCTGTACGTCGGACGAAGTTTGCCGCTGAACGCTTTCAATGGCACGTTCCAGTTTCTCTCGATCCCGATAGAAAGGGATATAAATTTGCAGCACAGCCTTGCCGTGGGGCCGGGGTGAAGGATCAGTCGCTTGAGTGTCTCTATTGAAATCGTCCGGCCGCGATTGCTCAATCCGAGGGAACGTTAAGTTTCGATGAGAACGAGCCTCTGTTTTTGGCACACGATCTGCTCTTCATGGTGTCACCAACAACAACATTTCACCTAAGGAGCAAAGATTCCCATGGGTATTCTCGCATGGATCATTTTCGGCCTGATTGCTGGGGCACTCGCTAAACTTCTGTTCCCCGGAGACGACCCAGGTGGCTGCATCGTGACCATTATCATTGGTATCGTCGGTGCCATGCTGGGTGGTTTTATTGCGACCGGAATGGGATACGGTACGGTCACCGGATTTAACTTGTACAGCTTTATGGTTGCCATCCTTGGTTCGATGCTCGTCCTGGCGATCTACCGTTTCCTGGTCAAAGGGAAAGCGGAATAGATATCAAAAAAGCCGCCGCACAAGTCGAACTTGCGCGGTGGCTTCTTATTTGGGCATCGTCACTTCGGGACTACATTTCCAGCTGCGTCAAACTTGGGCTGCAGCAGCCCGACTGTTGATATAGTTCGTCTTTGGCATCGGCATCCAACACGACGAAGATCTCCCACTTGTGCCCATCTGGGTCGGCGACCCAGACTTTATCTTGCACGGCGTAGCAGCACGTCGTTGCTTCTTCATGCATGACTTTGGCCCCCGCCGCTTTGAAGCGATCGGCAGCGGCATGCACTTCAGCAACCGACTTGACTTGAATACCGAAGTGGGCCGAGCCTTGTTCGACTTGGAACTCTTCGTCGATCTGATTCAACGAAAGATTAACCGATGGATCGACGGGTTCGAACTTCGCGTAGCGTGGACGTGTCTTGCTTGGCTTGGTCCCCAGCAGCATTTCGTAAAACGCCTGCGAGGCTTCCAAGTCGGTCACGTTCAATGCGACATGAAGGCGAAAGTTACCGGGAAATTCAGCTGCCGATTGCATTGCTTACTCCTAAATGTTCTGCGATTCGATCCTTGATTTCGTCACGGATTCGGCGGAACGTCACCATCTTCTCGTCGTCCGAACCAGTCGCATCGGCCGGGTCTTCAAACGGCCAGTGCAGTGTTTCTTTGGCTTCCGGATAAATGGGGCAATCTTCCTTGGCGTTATCGCACACTGTGATCACCAAGTCGAATGGCTGGTGCTGAAAGTCAGCGGCCTGCTTGCTTTCGTACCCTGCGATATCCAAACCGATTTCTTTCATCGCTCGGATTGCCAAGGGATGAACATAGCCTGAGGGGCGTGAACCTGCCGAGTAGGCATCCCACTCTCCTTTGCCCAATTCGTTCCAAAGGCCTTCGGCCATTTGCGAGCGGCACGAGTTGCCGGTGCAAAGGATCAGTACTCGTTTCATCAAACTAACTCCACGACATGATGGTTCAGGGGCGTGCGACTTCTGGTCAGCACTTCGATTGCGAATCACTCGACATACGACCAAGCCGGAAAGCTGGCTTTGGCTGCCCTGTCGATTCCAGTCACCATCTCAAGTCGGTTGGTTCTTCACGGAAAGAACGGCCCTAAACGGAGCACGTTCCGTCGCATGCGGAAGTTCGCTTCTCGACGTCCAATTGCACGACCGTTTCCAGGCACTGGAAAAAACCATCCAAGCAGCCACACGTCAGGGTGTAGAAGTTGGAAGTTCCTTCTCGGCGAGCTTCGATCAGCCCGGCATCCTTCAGCACCGCCAAGTGCTTCGAGACCGTCGACTGGTCGCAACCCACGTTCTGGGTTAGCTCCTGGACGCACATATCGCGCTGCCCTAGCAGATCCAACATGAACAGCCGGCTAGGGTGAGCCATTGCTTTGGCTACCTTGGCACGAGCCTCATACTGCTGAGGGGTTTTGGTAACGAGTTTGACTTGAGATCGATTCATGGCTTTATGGCAATATAGCCATATAGTTTTAGGTAGGCAACGGTGTTCGTCGAATCTTCACAATCAGGTGGGCTAGTTCGGCAAGCGATGGGGATGGCCCCAAAAACGCACGAACGTGGCAGGAATGCTTCGATTCCGGTCAGACAGAGTCGGTTTCATAATTTCTGCCAGCAGAACCTCGGCGAGCAGGAATAATCCATTACGCTCGGACACACCACTAAGTTCGCTGATAGCTGCCAGCATGAAAATAAGCCGAATATGTCAAGTTTAACGGCTTTGCCGTCGATATCTAGAAAGAAAGGTATTCGATCGTCTCTCCCTGCGCGCCAACTGAACTCGACCGACCATGCCAGCATTCAACAGCGAAGTCCTGAACGACGTCAAAGCGGCCTGTGAAGCCACGGCCGTGGAAGCTGCCGACGCGTTTTCGCGTGCCTTCGACCAGAAAATCTTACTTTCCCTCGGCGACGGCAGTTCCTTTGAAGCAGACGCCGATCTCGCTGATTGGCAGTCAGCTGGTCTCGCGATTGTGCTCAATGTCGAATCCGAAGCCGCGTTGGTGCTTATCTCGGAAGAGAGCGGACTACTCCCCGATTGGTACACCGAACCCGATCCGACCGGCGAAAGCAAGCTGGCTACGCTCGGCCAGGAACTCGGCATGACCCTTCTGCCGGAAGAGTTCATGGCGATGGAGTTCCAAGTGCAAGCGGTCGAAAGTCTCGCCAACGCTTGCCGCAACGGTGCTCCCGGCGATGCCCCTGCCAAGCTCCGGCTTCAACTGGAAGTCGGCGGCAAATCGCGTGAGGCATTGATGGTTTGGCCGCTGACATCGCCTGGCGATGTGTTTGCCGCCGATGCCGCGGAACCAGAGCCGTCCGCTGCCGAACCTGCCGCTCCGGCATCTTCCACGCCGCAAGCGACTTCATCGGCCGGCACTTCGCCAACATCTTCGCGCATTAACAACTTCAACGAGCTTCCCAGCTTCAGCCGCAGTCTTCTGCATATTGAAGTTCCGATTCGCGTGATCCTGGCCGCGAAGAAGATGAAAGTCAACGACATCGTCAACATGGGTGTCGGAACGATCATTCAGTTCGACAAATCATGCGAAGACACGCTCGACGTGGAAATCGGTCGCCAGAAGATCGCCGAAGGGGAAGCGGTCAAGATTGGTGACAAGTTCGGTGTCCGCGTTACCAGCATGACAATGCCGGAAGAACGGTACATTGCACTCAAAGCTCGCAAGCGTGTTCGCTAGACGCGAGATATCAGCGCTAGCATTTAGCAGGCTTACTAATTCTTGAGGAAATTCTCCGCGAAGCCGGTGTGGCTGAGCGCGATAAAGCTAACGTTACACGTTCGGCGCAACCGATTCACATGAGAGTGAGTCGATGCGTCGTTAACGCGGAATGATGCTCGGCAATCGAGAATTTTGTCCGCGGGGATTACGTATGTTAGTCGTACTCAGCGATCTCCATCTAACCGATGACACCAGTTGCGAGACCCTGGAATCAGGGGCGTTTCGTATTTTCAGCGAACGCCTGCAAGATCTAGCGGTGCGTGCTTCTTGGCGCAGCGACGGACAATACCGACCCATTCCGCAAATCGACCTCGTCTTGCTCGGCGACGTGTTCGATATCATGCGATCCTCTCGCTGGCTGATCGACGGCCCCAAGCCATGGCATGCGCCCGACAGCGAAGAATTCGCCCAGCGTGTCGGCTCGATCGTTTCGAGCATCCTCGCACGCAACTTGGAAACGGCTGCCATCTTCAAAGGACTCGCCTCGCGGCAAACGATTCGCGTTCCAGGAATGACCTCGGACGGCAAGCCAGCATTCGACGATGACTTGCAGCCGGTTCCTGTTCGCATTCATTACATGGTCGGCAACGCCGATTGGCCGCTTCATGTCCCTGGCGAAGCGATGAGCAAAGTGCGCGGCACGATCATCGAAGCCTTAGGCTTGAACAATGCCCCAGGTCTTCCTTTCGCACACGAACCTGTCGAAGACTCGCAGTTGCATGCCGCGCTTCGTCAGCATCGAATGTTCGCGCGGCACGGCGACGTGTTCGATAACCTCAGCTACGCCGGCCATCGAGATCGTGCCAGCCTGGCCGATATTTTCCTGATTGAAGGCCTGATGCGTTTTCGTTTCGAGATCCAACATGGTCTCGGCGAACAACTGCCTGCGTCTTGTCAGATTGGTTTGCAGGAACTGGACCATGTTCGCCCGATGGTGATGGCCCCCGTCTGCTTGAATCAGATGATGAAGATCTCGTGCCCTGTCACGTCGCTCCAGTTTGAAATCAAAAACTGCTGGGACCGCGTGATCGGGCAAATGATGCCGCTGGTCTATCAAATCGATCGCGAGCAATCACTCGGGATTCGCGATTTGGAAGAACTTGGTTCCCTTTTGAAGTTCCGCTATCAAGATGACGAATCTTGGGGACAGCGAATGATCCAATGGCTTCGCAAGCAAGGGCAAGTCAATTCGCTTTCCAAGAAGGCAATGGATGAATGCGAATTCCGCAATCGTCGCGCTAAGCACATTGTCTTCGGGCACACGCACTGTGACGAAACGGTCCCACTGGATGCCAGCTTTGCCGATGGATACATGCTCAGCCAGTTGTATTTCAACAGCGGCACATGGCGACGCGTCTACACGCCGACCAAGGGCAGCTCGAAATGGCGCGAGTTCCTGCCGTCCGAAAAGATGACCTACCTAACGTTCTATCGCGACGACGAACGCCAAGGCGCACCGTACGAAGTCTGGAGTGGCATTTTGGGCACTGCCCCGTCACCCATTCGCCGAATTCGTGTCGATGGTGCGCAAAACGTCGTCAATCCGAAGTCGAAACCTATCTTTACGCCACCTCTCCGCACGCCCGGAAAATCTACTCTGGGTGGTCATTCGATACCCGCGCCCCCTCCATCTGTGCACGAACCACTTGGGGGTCCGACGCGTAAATCGAACGAATCCGCAAATCCTCAACGATAACCTAACGTCCTTTGCGGAAACCCACACGCGTAAGCACGTCCGCGTAAGCCACGATTCAAGTAGACTATCGCTGGGGCAAAGACGTCGAATTTCAATTCCCTTTGGAAAGGCATCTCTTGGCATGACGCAGGCGATCGTAGTGCAAACAACGACTAGCAGTTCTGCCGACGCCAAAAAACTTGCTCAGATCATCGTCGATCAGGCCCAAGGTGCGTGTGTGCAGATCACCGGGCCCATCACGTCGGTCTACAAGTGGCAAGATGCCGTCCAGATGGAAGAAGAGTATCTGGTCTCGATCAAAACAACGAGCCAGGCATTTCCCACACTCGCTGAACTGATTCGTACCAACCATGCGTACGACGTTCCAGAGATCATCGCTTTACCTATCGTCGATGGGTCTCGCGAGTATCTCACGTGGGTTACGAATCAGGTACATGATCATTCATAACAAGTCGATGTATTGGTTTCACGTCTCGGTACATGCACGTCCCCGCTCGCTGCAGTTGGGTCCGCTCGTTCCTATTCGAGGACTGCGGCTGCAGACGTTGGCGATCTCTCCAGTGGTTCTCGGCGAGCCCATGGGCTGCTCGTTCGAAACGGCTCAGGCCAAGCTGAACAATCTTCCGCGCATGCTGTTCGAGCCGGATGGATCTTTCGTTTGGGTGAACGATGCCGACGGCGAATCGCCATGGCAAGTCGATGGCGTTCTGTATGATCGCAACGGCCGACTGCACTCAGCCGAGATCAAAGGCAGCTGCTCAGAAGAAGCGCTCGACACCCTGCTGTGTGCGATGGGTTGGCCTGGGACCGACGTGATCTTTCAGCTTTCTAACGAAGCCGTCTTCGTCGACGAAGGCGAGTTCCGCCGAATGGCCGCGTGTCGGCAGAACGACGACGTTTGACGCAGTCGCTGCGCTAGTTTCGTGGGCCAAACAATTCTTGTAGCCCGCGATTGATCCCTTGCTCGAGCGCACCTCGCGCGGCGTTATTGATCATGCCGCGTGTCAATTGCTCGATGACCTGGCTGTCGATCTTCGGCTGCTGCATGCTTCCGGAGATCGGAATATTGAGTGCCGTACCACGCATCGGTGCCAACCAAGGGGCTTTCTCGATCCAGTTATCTTGAATGGGAATCGCTGCCATCAGCTGCATCTGTTGATTGGCATCGACCCAACCGGAAGTCACCACACGAACGTCGCCAGACTGGACGATCAAGTTCTGGTGATAGACGCGGCCTTTCACCATCCGGTAAGTGACTTGCTGCGGCGGAAGCGTCAACAAAGAAGCAGAGCCTTGATCGACTGCCGAGGCAGGCTTCCCTTTCACGATCGCCTCGACATTGCGAGCCAGCATGACATACCCTTGAGCCAAAGGACCGGAGCGAACTTCCGCTCCATGGATATGCAACGTACCGTTCGATTCTCCTTGAATCGGATCGATTACCGGGAACAAGCCAGACTGAACGTCGAGCGAGAACTTCCCTTCCACACGCGTCGCATCCGCCACGATCGGAGCCACATATCGCAGCCACGATTGGCACATCTGCGGCGTGATGGCGACGTTGTCGATGACACGACCCTGCGGAATCTGCCACTGCATTGGCTTCGCATTGAGTAGCAACTGCGAGTTGAGCGACAGTTGCCCGCCACTAAGTTCTGGGCTGTTGGCCGTCAGCTGGATGATGCCTTGCCGTAGTTGAGCACTCAGCGTGGTCTCGCCAGCTGGAATGCCATACAACGAAGCTTGCTGCCAGGACACGTCCCCGGCCGCTTCCCATGCCGGTGAGATATTCAATTCCGGTCCATTGGGATTGCCTCCGCCCCATAGCGGTCCGGTCCATTGAAAGCGCGACTTGCGTTGGCCTTGAATAGAAACCTGAGGCCCCATGATCGAAGCGACCAAGGGCGAAAGCTTGCTCCAGTCGTAGTCGGCTTGCCCTTGGACAGAAACGTTTCCTGCCGTCGACAACTGGCTCACTCCACCACTGGCAGCCAGCTTCAAGGCGGAACCTTGCAGGGTGCATTCATGAATCGCCAAGGTATCTTCCGCACGGTTCAAACTTAGCTGCTGCGAGTAGGCCAGGTTCGCTTCACGCCAAGCCAATGCCGGCTGCCCCGAAGAGGCTGGCTGCATTCGCGGCTGCGTGCCTGGTTGGCCATTGGTTTGCGGTACGACTAATTCCCAGTTGGCAATCTGGCCACCATTTTGCAGCACCACACCGTTGGCGTCGCTGGATAGATTCATCGTCCCTGCCAATTCGCCGGCAACGCGGTTTTGTCCTAACCATTCCGGTGGCAACACCCAGTGAATTCCCCGACTCAGATCGACTCGATACGCAAGTTGCCCTGCCGCCGTTCCTCCGTTGGCAAGCGGAACGACAACATCATTTGCCCGCGCGGAAACGGTTGTCCCGACAACCGTAAACTGCTTGCTCGAGAACTGATTGCCGGCCCAGTCGACCAAGGCTCCTCCTTCGACGCGGAGCTTCTTTTCGTAGATGTTCGTTGCGGGTCCGGTGATCGTGAAATCGTTGATGTCGGCGTTGATGCCTTCGATCAGCCACTGATTGGCTCCCATCGCCAGCTTCGCCAAGATCGAACCATTTCCCCCCAAGCGAAACTCCGGCAAGCCCACAATACCGCTGACTTGTCCCCAGATCGGATCGATCGGCCCTTGCAGTTGCAGCTTGAGTGGCCAGACGACGTTTTCGCCGAGCAGGATGTTCGACGACGTTTGGGCCGTAAGCGATGTCGCTTCGGTTTTCAGCGAAGCGTGCGCCGACTCGATCTGCTGCAAGCTTCCGCCACTGAGCATCACGGTCGATTGCAGCTGGGAATGCACGCTCGGCTCCGACAGCAACAGCTGCGATCCCTTGGCCCACTTCACTTCGGTCCCGTGAGCCATCGCGGCAACGGCAATCCGACCATTACCCAGGTTCTGCGTCTGCAACGAACCTTCCACCGTTCCAGCGAATTGGTTGCCACCGAGATCGATAAACCGCGAAAGATCGGACGCCAGACGATTGCCGTCGATCGTAAAGCGCACATCGGTTTGCGGGCCATTCGTTTTACCTTCTGCCGTAAGAAACGACGAGCGACACGCAATCGAATCGAGATTGAATTGATCGCCCGGCATCGAAACGGACGCGGAAAGTTCGAGAGGTTGTTGCCATTCGGCATGGCGTCCAGCGACAATCGCCACGATGTTCGAAACCGTGGCCGAGCCGCGCACCGACGGCGTACCTGTTTCCAGCACATTGACCAGGTTGATCGTCACGCGGCCTTCTTGCAGTTGCACATCGTCACGAATCTGCAGCAACTCCGGAAACGCACTCGCCAAACGAGCGACGTCCAACGTGCCACGAAGTTCCCATGGCTGCGTGCCGAGCATCTGTTCTGGCGAACTGTTGGGGGAAGCACTGGCCGTTAGCTGCATTGGAATTTGACCGTTGGCCAAAACCTGGCCCCAGTCGGTCGTCAGCGTGAACTGCTTCGCGAGAACCGTATTGCCAGCCAACGCGATTTCGCCGGTTGCTCGTAGCGTGCCGTTGTTCCAGCCTGATCCACGCTGCGACTGAAGCATTCGCACGTTGACATGGCTCGCTTCCAAGTTGCACAACATCGCCGGACCGGCGGGGGACGAAACCAGGTCGATCTGCCCGTTAAGATCTCCCTGAGCCATCAGCGGTGTCCCGATACGCGAGCCAATCAGTTCCACAACGCCCAGCGGAATGTTCTTGGCTGCCAACGAGAACTTGGCTTCTTCGCTTGATGTCGGCAACGCGCCTTTGCCCTGCAAGATCCCCACTTGCTGACGATCGCGCAGATTGGCTGAAAATGTACAGGGCGCCGCGGCGGTAGGTTCTCGAAAGTCGACGTCGGCCGAAACATCTTCCAACGTCCATGCCCGCGAGCTATTGCCGTCGACCAGGTGAATGGTCCCTTGCCGAATGACCATGCGATAACGCTTCGGCGTCGCAGGATTGCCATCGCTATCGACGATGTCTGACGTTTCCGAAGGGGGCAAAACCTGTTCCAGATTGGTCGTCCCTTCTGAGGTGACCACATGCACGACCGGTTGATTGATTTCGATCGTGCCGAGATTCGATGCGTTGCCGATCAAACCAATCAGCGACTTACTGATACGTAGCGAAGGTACTTCCGCGATCGGCGCACCTTCCAAATCGACCACGTTGACGTCGCGTAGGACAACCGGAGAAAACCACCCCAGCGATGCCGAACCGACGCTCACTTTGGCGTTCATGCCGACGGTGGCCTGATTCACGCCCCAGGTCAGCAGCGGCGTCTTCGCAGCAATCGAGGGAAGCATGACGACGAACAGTACCAAAGCGACAAGCACCGCCAAGGGGCGCCACTTCGTCCAGTTAGAAGACGACTTTTCTGATTCGGTTCGTTCTTTGTTCATCGCTCAGACCTTTATCCGTACGCAGTGCGCGCAAAATGCCGGAGCGATTTGTATCGAATCCGCCCATTTCAAGCCAGAGCGACTTGCGTGCTAGCGGTTTGCCATACGCGAGGCCTAAGCGGCGTCGCGTTTGGCTTCGGCAGCAGGGGCAGCGGGAGCATTCTCTTTGGCTTCCGGAACACCCAATGCCGCGGCAACCCCTGGTGCGGTACGAATATGCAGATCTCGCTGTGGGAAGGCAATCTCGATCTTCGCGTCGCGGAAGGCTTTGTCGATCTGGGTGTGCAGATCGGTAATCACAGCCAACCGGTTTTCCAGGTTCGGCAGGAAACCACGCAGAACCAAATTCAGCGTGCTGTCGCCAAAGCCCTCGAACGTCGCGCTCGGACCAGGATCTTTCAGCAAGTACTGATTCTTCTCGGCGATCTCGAGCAAGATCTTCCGGGCCGCTTCGGTATCGGTACCGTAGGCGACGCCGACGTTGATCACCACGCGGTTCACCGTGTCGGACAATGTCCAGTTGAGCAGGCGTCCCGTGATGAATTCTTTATTCGGCACGACATACTCTTTGCGATCCCAGTTGGTAATCGACGTCGCACGAATACGAATCTTCGACACCACCCCAGTCACGTCGTGAATCGTCACGATGTCGCCAACGCGGATCGGACGCTCGAACAAGATAATGATCCCCGCCACAAAGTTGGCGAACATTTCCTGAAGGCCGAATGCCAAACCGAACGTCAACGCCGTGGCAAGCCATTGAATCTGCGACCACTGCAAGCCGACACTGGAGAACGCCCAGATGATCCCGCCCATCACGATCGCGTAACTCGTCAGCGATGTAATTGCGTAGCGAATCGACGGTTCCAGCGGCAAACGCTGTAAGATCGTCATTTCCATCAAACCAGGAATGTCGCGAGCGAAGACCAACGTCAGAACCAAGATCAAGCCCGCAAACGCAATCGTCAGTGGAGTGATCTTTCGCGTGGCGACTTTCTCGTTCGAGTCGGCATTCACTTCTGCTTCGCCACCTTCCGCCGCGGCGCCAGTAGGCATTCCGGTTGGCGAAGGCATTTCCGACTTGGCGACTTCCTGAGTCGTTTCAATTTCGTAGCTGAAGCGATCCAACATGCTCAAAGCAGGCAGCACGGTGCTCCAGATCAACCATAGGCCGACCAACGAAATGGTGAACATCCCTGTCGCGAGCAAGCGCTGCGTTTGAGCACTATGAGCCGACAGTTCTTCTTTGGCTTGTTCGGCCAGGATCGAGTTCGACAACGAAGCGGCGGCCGAATCTCCTGACTGGGCAGCCGCCGCAGCGGCACGTTCGCGGGCCTGAGCGATACTCAAGCGACGCCGCGCGAGCATCACCCATCGCATCAACGTGGCTCGCAACATCATCAATGCCATCACACAACAAAGCGTCGCGAACAATCGCCACGACAACACTTGCGCGGTGTAGTAGTAACCCCAGAACGCGAGGCCGGCCAAGATCAGCGGTGCCGAGACAGCTCCCCAGTACCAGACGTACTTCAAGCGATCGACCCAGCCCCCTTGGTTGTAAGCCAGGTATTCCTGAAACACGCCTGTCGGATGCAAGATACGTCCCAGGAAGGCGGCCAGCACGAAGGCTTGCACAATGAAACAAGCACGCTCAATGGCGTCGTGTCCGTGCGTCGGATCGCTCGCATAGAACGTCGACGTGATAAAGCTGAGTGGTAGCAAAACCGGAATCAACCAGGTCAAGCTCTTCCCGAGCAATCGCAGCGACGACTCCGGCCACTTGAAATGGGCTTCGCCGAGCCCTTTGCCGCGACAAACGTTTCGTAGCAGTTCCAGTGGGAACCACAGCACGGCGGTCCAGAACAAACCGTTACCCACCGCGATGGCAAACGTTTGATCGGTCGAAGCAGACATCAGTCGCCACGCCACGAAAGCCATGAACGCCGGATTCACGGCAGCCAAAAGGGTTGAATACAAAATGGCATGCATCGTTGGCCAGAAGCCAAAGAAGCCTGCTTTCTGAGCCGTTTCGCCCAGCTCTTTCAGTGTATTGCGCAGACGGCCTCGCTTGATGACCAGCGAGACGAACAACGACACGACAACCACCCAGATCAACAAGTTTCGCTTCACGTCCGACCAAACGACGCGGGAGACTTCAATCCAGTTGGCCGGCAGCAGGAATGCTCGATCTGATTCATCGACTTGAAGTTCGGTGGCCAGGATGTTACCGCTGCGAATCCACAGCACACGCTTGTCGATGTAAGTTTGATAGGCCGCGATCTCGTTGACCGTTTCCTGTTCCTTCGTCTTCAATTCGATCAACGTGTTGAGGTACTTCGCGTTGTTCTTGATCAACGAATCGAGGAAGTCTCGCTTGCGATCAAACAGTTCGCGCGTGGTCGCTTCCAGCTGTTCTCTCTTTTCTGCGTCCTGTTCGTTCGCTTCGGCGAGAACTTGCTGAACGAGCACTTCGGGGTTGGCTAGTTCCTGGCGTTCTTCGTCATACTCGAAGTACTTGAAGTGGGCTTCGCCGATCAGCTCTTCCCGATCGGGCACACCGCTTCGCCAAGGAGATTTCTCGAACAGGGCCGTTCGTTCTTTACGAAGCAGCACACCAATCGAACTAGTCAGGCCGAGCTTCTCGACTTTCTCTTTGGTATCGCGGAAATCTTTTTGCAGATCCTTGAGGTTCTCGTCCGCTTGCTTCAGATCCTTTTCAGCATCTTCCAGCTTCTTGGTGATGGCCTGAGATGTTTCGGCGAGTTGCTGGTTTCGTTCGGCGTACGACTTCAAAACCGGCTGCACCATAATCAGCTGCTGCCGCGCCTGGCGAACAGCTTCCTGAGCGGCATCGGCACGCTTCTTTTTGATTTGCTCGGCGATCGACTTCATCGTTTGTTCGGCGAACGCAAGCCGCTGCGTGGCCAGGTCGCGTTCAAAGCGGATCAAGTCGACCGCTTCTTCCGCATCGAACTTCGCCATTTCCGCTTCGGCGGCAACGTACTGACGATAAAGGGCAATCCGCTTAGCCATCGTTTCGGTCTTGATGGCTTGGGCAACCAAGGGGTGCTCGTCAGGCGAAATCGATTCGGCCGTTTGCTTCAGTTTGCCGAACTGATTCGGCAGATCGACCATCCATTCGCGAACTTGTTTGCGGCGTTCGACGCGGCGTTTCGGTTCCCCTTCGGCGGCAAAGCGTTCTTTTTGGATCGCCGTGTTGTCGAGCTCCTGCTTGGCCTGGCGCTGCTCGAGTTCCGGCAAGGGAAGTTCGGCGAACGTATCAGGCTTCATCTTTTGGAGGTCGTCCAGGCTCTTCTTGATTTCATTCAAGCGAGGCTGAATGACTTCCGGCTTCGCTTCCTGGGCGTACGTAGCTGCTTTGGCAGCCGATTCGTGGGCTTCCTTCAACTTGGCTGCCGCCGTGGCATACAGCTGGGCAATCCGCTTTTTGTTGTCTTCGCTCAGATCGGCGACTTGCTCTGCTTCCTTGCGCAGTGCCTCGATTTGCTCCAGCGTCAAATCTTCTTCCGGCAACGCCAGCCCACTCGGAGCTGCCCCAGCGGCGGCTTGGTTTGGCTGAGCAGCTGGTTGCTGCGGACCTGCGAAAGAGCTTCCTTGCGGCACCGAATTGGGACCGAAGCTTGGCTGAAACTGCGAGCCGTCCTGCGGCGGCATCGGTTGCTGCTGCTGCGGTGCTTGTCCTTGGCCGGCCGGAGGAATCGGCTGGGCTTGTGTGAACTGCGATTGTGGCTGCGAATATTGCGACGGCTGCTGGGCGGTTTGATATTGCGGCGACTGATACTGCTGCGGCGGTCCGCCAGTTTGCATCGGAACCGGCCCACGATACGGATTGGCAGGCGCTTCGTTGCCATCGACGGTGATCGGAATGGGCCCCGAGTTAAAGCCTGGCTGCTGCGCAAGAAGAGAGTTCGAGGTCGCCATTACGGCCCAAGCGACCAGGATGGCACTCATCCGTGAGTATTGCCACATAATTAAGATTCCATTCCGCCCCAAGACTCGGCCACCGAGCGGCATGCCTGGGGGCTTAAAATTCTATCGTACCTGCCGCGATCGCCTTCACTCCGTCGAAGTCGACAGCATGCGGGGCGTGTACGATAGACATTGCCGCAGAGGCGGTCAATTGAGATCAATTCGCTTTCCTATCGAAGCACGGCAGACCACAAGCCGGCCGTGCTAGCGTCCCCGGCGAATCGTAACGGCGAGATGCCTCCCTACTTGCCACCCTTAAGGCGATGAGCAGCACGACGCATCACCTCTTGGGTAAACGCATCCCCCGCCACCAGGCCGGTGTTCGCTTTTTCGTTGGCAACGACCAAAAAGAAACAGTAGAGCATTTCGTCGGTCGTTTCTTCGCCGAACGTCACCAGCTGCGGCGGTGAACTCGGGTTCGAGGGATTCGCTGCGGAGTTGTCGTAGGTCGCTTCCACAACAATCTTCGTTCCTGCTGGCAACGTGTACGGCTCGGCCACCATGTACTCGTCTTGCCAGTTGAAATCCCACTGCGGAATGTCGATCAGCACCTTCGTGCTACCATCGGGCAAGTGAGCCGTCGCGGTCATTTGCTGCCCGAGCAAGTGCAAGTGCGGAATACAGCTGAGCAGCGTCACGTCAGCCGGCAGCTTGTACGAAGCCGTTTCCTTGTAGTTCGCTTCCCCTGGCGGGATGTGCAAATCGAACGACGACGTCCAAATGGCAAACGCTTCCTGCTTCGGCTTGTCGACAAAGTAGATCCCGACCTTCGAGCGGTCCTTCGCAGCTTTACCACTGGGGTGATAATGAATCTGCATCACCAAGTCGGCCCCTTTGTGCATCCGTCTGCCCATACCATCCGGCAGGAAGCGAGGCATCTTCCCAGGCGACCATCCTCCGATCGATCCCGCTGGCACGAAACCAGGCCCGCCAAAGGTCGAATAGCCTGGACCGGCGGCTCGCTCATCCTTTTCCCGAGCCTTACCGCTGTTGTCGATGTAAAGAATCGAGTGATGCACGACGCTAGCATCGCCTGGCTTGAATTCGACCGCGGCGACTAGCTTGTCTTGGGGAATCTCGTACGGGATCACGAAGTTGCGGAAGATATCTGGCCCGCCAGCTGGCACGTCGAAATCTTCTTCCATTTCCAGCACCAAGTCAGGTTCGCCCAACTTCCAGTCCGACGCAAACGTCGGCAGCGGTGGCAAATCGGCAGGGTCCCCTTCGGCACGTTCGGTCTTCGCCCAGGCTTTCAGCGTGTCGATCTCGCGATCGGTCAACGTTCGCTGACCCTCGAATTCGCCATGCACCTGGGACGCTTTCCAAGGGGGCATCAGCTTCTCGTCGACGACTCGGGCAATTTGCCGAGCTCGCTTGGCCGCATCCATATAACTGGTCAACGTGAACGGCCCCACTTCTCCTTCGCGATGGCATACCACGCAGTTGGCATTCAAAATCGGGGCAATGTCTCGGTTGAATGTCAGCTCAGCTTCGCTCGGAGCTTTCATCGGCGGAAGCTCGTAGTAACAACCGACCGGTTCCGTTGTCGCAATAGGAACTGGAAGACCAGCACGAACTTTCTCGACTGCCAGCTTCAACGTATCTTCGGTCGGTTCCGGCTTGCGCGAACCCAACTGCAGAAAGCGATCGTCGATGCGACCGCGATAGGCAATCTCGCCGTGAGGATCGATAACAAACACTTCCGGAACGGTCGTCGGTTGCAGAGCTTTGCCGAGCGCCGCATCACGATCCAACAATATCGGGAAGTCGAGCGAGAACTCTTCGGCAAATGTCGAGACCTCCTTCGGCGACTGCGTCACGTCCGCCCAAACTCCGAGCAGTTGGATATCCTTCTCGTTCTTGCCCCACGTGGTGTACAGATCGTTCAGCACCGGAAAGTAAGTCCGCGAGACAGGACATTCGCCGGTCATGAAGACGAACACCCGAACCGCCTTTCGCGAACTTGTCGCAATCTGGTGGACGGTTCCTTGGTGATCTTGCCGCGTGATGTTCACCAGCGCAGGGGACTGCTTCGCGGCGTCCGATTCCGCCGCGGCAACATGTCCAACGGCCATCAGCAAAACGCCGACCGACAGGAAAGTGGCAATCAATTTCACGAGCAGCTTCTCCGTATTAGTTCGTGCCAGTCCGATGAGTGTCGCAGGGAAGGGGCGGTCTTGGCAATCCGATTTTTCGCAAGGCGCCCTATCCAAGGCAAACCTCGATCCACCCCTTATTACCTTGCCGGAGGCGGTCCAGTTTCTTTGATCCCCTAAGAATGCCCCGAAAAATGACTCAACCGAACTAAGAAATCTCAGGGCAAACCGGCAAAAAAGCTGCCAAATTTCTCCACACGCCCCGGGGACCAGCTTCATGCAATGGCTTCTTGTCGGCTCCGCCGATACCGGTTCAAAAAACCGGTACCACCCGTGTACACGAATCAAACTGTTGCACCTGGATGACGTACGACTTGATCCGCAGCCCCAAAGGGGCGACCGATAATAGCCAGCGGCGGAAGCCCCTGATACCGTCTACCCCCGAGACATCTTAAGCCCCAACGGGGCGGCCGAAGATTCATCGCCCCTAGCAATCGACCTTCATGCCGCAACACCGCTCCACGCTGCGAGCAACCGTGGGGCCTACCAGGCAACGACACGCGGCGTTCAGCTACTTCACAAGACTCGCGTCCAATGGCAGCGGATCACCCACGTGGGTCTGCCATTGTTCGAGCGTGGCGAACAACTGCTGCTTTTTCTCGGCGTATGCAGAGTCGCCGGCCAGGTCTTTCATTTCTTGAGGGTCGTTCTTCAGATCGAACAGCTTGACCTTCTTCGCTTTTGGATAAACCATCAGCTTGAAACCATCGTCGGTAATCGATCGCTGCACGTTCAGATAGCAGTTGTAGATCGCATCGTACGACTGATCTTTTTCACCTCGGATCAGTGGCAGCAAACTAACGAACTCGACATGTTCTGGCTTGTCGATGCCGGCCAATTCCAGTGTCGTCGGCATGATGTCTTGCAGGTAAACGGCCGCGTCGTTTTCGCCAGGCTTGATCGAAGGACCGGAAACCAACAGTGGAACACGAATGCTGTGGTCGTACGAATTTTGTTTCCCCATCAAGCCATGATGGCCACACGCGAGCCCATGATCGGAGGTGAAGAAGACGTATGTGTTGTCTGCTTTGCCACTCTGCTGAAGTGCTTCCAAAATGCGACCGATCTGCTGATCCATGTGCGTGATGATCGCGTAATATTCCTGGCGATTGACTTGCACCGAATACTTTGTGCGGGGGAAGGGCGCCAAGTGTTCGTCACGCAAGCTCGGGGCACAGCCGATCTCTTTGCAATCGGGATACTGCGGCAGAAAGTCTTCCGGCACTTCAATTTCATCGGCCGGATACATGTCGACAAATTCTTTCGGTGACTGACGCGGATCGTGCGGGGCATTGAAGGCGATATACATAAAGAACGGATCGTCTTCCTTGGCTGCTTGTTGCAGGAAGCCCACCGCTTCGTCACCAACCACTTCGCTCCAATGCTTGCCACCTTCCCAGAAGCCGCCGAACTTTTTGTCCCACGGTTGCCATTGCTTATCTTCCGGACTCTTCGGTCGATCGTAGCCTTGTGGCGTTTGCTTCGGCATGCCACCCCGGACGTGCCCGGTGACGTCAAACGCTTTCGCCGCATTGGCAGGCACATGCCACTTGCCGGTCATGTAGGTTTTGTAGCCTGCCTTCTTCAAATGCTCCGCCCAGAAACGACCATCGGCACGCTCCTTTTCTGCTGTCTTGTAGACATCGTTGGCATGCCACACGAAACGTCCGGTGTTGAGCATCGTACGACTTGCCACACAAACGGCCCCACTCCACGAGCCTTGGTTGTAGGCATGATTGAACGAAAGCGATCGCTGCGCGAGCTCGTCCAAGTGCGGCGTCTGTACTTGCGTCATGCCACGGTAGCCGGTCGTTTCGTAACTTTGGTCGTCCGAAAAGAGGAACAAGATATTCGGCTTTGAATTTTCGTCCGCAACGACAACGTCCGCCGAAGCGACCACCGAAACGAACGTGACCAAACAGAATGGCAACCAGGCAAAGATGCGAATCACGGGGCAAGCTCCCAAGCTAGAGGGAAGGGGAGGGGCAGGAAAGGTTCGCTCCAGCATACTTCAATTCGTGCGACCATTCCACGACGAAGCATTGAAAGGAACCGCGAGGGGCAATGTGATTTGAAGCCCCCTTATTTTTGGCCAACACGCTCGACGTCTCGTAAAGAACGAATTGTAACGAAGTATTGCACAACCGTACAACAAGTTTTCGCAAGGTATTGTCCGAATCAAACGATCGGAGGTCGTAATTCGCCCAAGTCTGCGCATTGATTTCCGGAAAAACTAGGGTCGACTTTCTTCCCTGACTCACGAGGCGCAAAAAAGAAGACGCGAAGCATCGGTGCTGCTTCGCGTCTTGGCAACTATCTTTCGCCGGCTGGACAGAACCGTGCGATAATGGAGCAACGTTAAGAGACGCTCTCAGCCGTTTCAGGCTGCGATTTCCCGAGGCATTTGTCCAAACTCCAAGGACCGGAACCAACCGCTATCAGGAAGAGCATTGTCCCCATCATCGAGAGATTTTTCATGAATTGAATCATCTGCGTTTGTTGTTCCTGACCTTCAAACGTCCAGAAATCGTGGAAGAAGTACGTCGCCAAAACGAGGAAAACAAACAGCAACACCGCACCAATACGAGCATAAAAACCGACCAAAATCGAAAGCCCTCCGGCGATCAAAAAGAGGATCGCGCCTGCCAGCATGATCTGCGGTGCGGGGACACCTTCCGAGGCCATGTACTGCACGACACCGGAGAACTGTGGAATCTTATTCCCCAGCGCACTCATCAGAAAAATGGTGACGATCATCAAACGACCGGCAACGGTCAACACGCCTTGGGCGACAGGATTCATGGAAAGCTCCTCGATTGGTTTTTAAGGATTCATAAAAAAAGGACGGCTCTGACCTGGGAATCAGAACCGCCCTGAACGTTCGGCTCAGGCGAGATCGAACAACATGATCTCGGCATCGCCATCGGCTTCGATTTTCAAGAGACGCTCGTCACTGACAGCCGCGCCGTCGCTTGTGTCGAGCGACTGACCGTTGAGCGTCACTTTCCCCCGCAGCACTTGTAGCCACGCGTGACGTGACTCGGCGACGGGGTGCTCGACGCTTTGTCCGGCGTCGAGCTTACTGAGGAAGATCTTGGCATCCTGATGGATAGCCAAGGAACCTTCTTCGGCATCCGGTGAAGCGACAACCCGGAGCGTGTTTTGCAACTGCTCGTCGGGAAATCGCTTCTGTTCGTAACTGGGCGTGTGCCCTTTTCGGTCGGGGAAAAGCCAGATTTGATACAAGTGAACCGGCTCGTCCGACGAAGGATTGAACTCGCTGTGCGTGATTCCGGTACCAGCCGTCATCCGCTGGAATTCGCCAGGCCGTAGCACTTCGCCGTTGCCCATCGAGTCCTTATGCTCCAGGGCACCTTCCAGCACGTAGGTGACAATTTCCATGTCGTTGTGCGGATGAGTCCCGAAGCCTTGCCCGGGGGCGACTCGGTCTTCGTTCATCACGCGCAAGCTGCGGAACTGAACGTGATCGCGATCGACGTACCCGGCAAACGAAAACGTATGGAAGGCTTTGAGCCAACCGTGATCCGCGTAGCCTCGATCGGCTGCCTTACGAACGTTGATCATGACTGAATTCCTTTACTTGGCGAGGTAACCACCATCGACCGGTAAACTGATCCCGGTCGTGAACGATGCGGCATCCGAGGCGAGGTAAGCGACAGCGCCAGCGATTTCTTCTGCCGTGGCAAGTCGGTTCATCGGATGCTGAGCGGCAAGTGCCTCTCGGTTTTCGGAACCTTCCTTGCCGGCAAAGCGATCGATCATGTCGGTCGCCGTTGCCGCAGGTGCCACCGCGTTAATCCGGATTCCCTTCTGGGCATATTCCAAAGCGGCCGTTTTCGTAGCCCCTTCGACCGCATGCTTTGAGGCGATATAAACACTCGCCCCCGGCATGCCGATGTGACCAACGATGCTGGAGGTATTGATGATCACCCCACCTCCTTGCTTGAGCATCTGCGGGATCTCGTGCTTCATGCTGAGGAATACGCCCAGGACGTTGATGTCGAACACTTTGCGGTACTGATCGACGGTGACGTCTTCGACCGGTCCCGTTGCTTCGACGCCAGCGTTGTTGAACGCGATGTCGACGCGGCCGTACGTTTCGACCGTTTTTGCAATAAGCCCGGCGACGTCCTCTTCCCGAGTGACATCGGTCCGAATGAACAACGCGGAACCACCGTCCGACTTAATCCGATCAACAATCGCGCTGCCGGCTTCCTCCCGCCGACCAGCGACGACGACTTTGGCCCCTTGCTTGGCAAAGAGGTATGCGGTGGCTTCTCCGATACCGGAGGTTCCGCCGGTGATGACAACAACTTTGTCCTGGAAACTCATGGGTCGACTCCGAAATTAGAACACCTGGTGAATTATTTACACGTAAACTATTGAACTAAAAAAACAGATGCTTACTTTTCGTCGTCGGTTACACCGCCGCGTGATTTTTCTAACAAATCGATCAACTGCTGAAGCTCCTGCTGATTTAGATGTCCCATCAACTGCTTATGGGCATCCATCAGGGGTTGGTCGATTTGGGCCAGGATCTCGAGAGCCTTGTCCGTGATCGCGACATACACCACTCGGCGGTCTTTGTCGCAGCGGACTCGGCTCACTAGTTCCTGTTTTTCTAATCGATCGATAAGTCCAGTGATCGCAGGGACGACCTGAATCAGACGTCCCGCGATCTCCAACGAAGGCAACGGTTTGCCTTCCCCACGCAGGATTCGCAGCACGTTGTACTGAGAACCTGTCAGGCCGTACTCACGGAGCAATCGCCCGAGTCGATTATGAAACAAGTCGCTCGTCCGCAAGATATTGAGGATCGCTTCCTGTTCTTTGGAATCGAACGGGTTCCGCTTCTTGAGTTCGTCTTTCAGTCCTGGCGGGGTCATAATAATAATCTCCAACTCCCTTATAGTTTACATGTCAACTATAAGGGAGGCAAGACGAATTTATTGATTTCTTCACAGTAAACCACGATGCGGGGCATGAATCCACCTTAAATCACACCACCCAAAGGGGTTTTATCCCTGCGGAGATGCGTCATTTTTCTGTCGATTTGCGTTACCAAGGGGGGAATGTGGTAGACTATAAGTCGATTTGCGGAGCTTATCTTCCGTCCCCTCCATCCTGCCCACTTCCATTTCTGGCACTGATTCCCCTATGAAAACCACTGCCTATGCCGCGCTGGCGGCAATTGTTTGTCTCTGGACATCCACCCTTTTCGCCGCGGATGTATTGGTCGAAGCCGAAAGCTTTACGGACCACGGCGGCTGGAAACTCGATACCCAGTTCATCAGCGAGATGGGTTCTCCCTATCTGTTGGCCCACGGCCTCGGCAAGCCCGTCGCGGAAGCGAAGACCGAAGTCACGTTTCCTTCGACAGGCCGGTACCGAGTGTTCGTCCGAACCAAAGATTGGGTTGCCCGTTGGGATGCCCCTGGTGCTCCAGGTAAGTTTCAATTGGCGATCGACGGAAAGCCCCTAGAAGAAACCTTTGGTACCGAAAGCGCTGAATGGTTCTGGCATGACGGCGGTATCGTCGACATCGAAAACGAAAAAGTCACGCTGAGCTTGAAAGACCTGACAGGTTTCGACGGTCGCTGCGATGCGATCTACTTTACGACCGACACCACGGCAACGCCTCCTACCAGCGGCAATCAACTGGCCAAGTGGCGCAAGCAGCAACTCGGCATCACCGAAGATATCAAGACCGAAGGTCCTTACGATCTGGTCGTCATCGGCGGTGGTTACTCCGGCATGGGTGCCGCGATCAGCGCTGCTCGGATGGGCTGTAAAGTCGCTTTAATCCAAGACCGTCCTGTGCTGGGTGGCAACGGTAGTAGCGAAGTCCGTGTCTGGGCGATGGGCTTGATTCGTCGTGGTAAGTACCCTCGCATTGGTGAGATTATCGACGAATTCGCCGACAAAGCGAAGAAGTCGCCTGGCACCTATGAAGAATTTGGCGACGACAAGAAAGAAGCCCTCGTTCGCTCTGAACCGAATATCGATCTTTTCCTGAATCATCATGCCAACGATCTGGAAATGAAAGATGGCGAGATCGCTTCGGTTACTGCGTTCGATACTCGCACCAGTCAGGTTCGCAAGTTTGAAGGAACATTATTCTGCGATGCCACCGGACATGGCAGCATCGGAGCTCTTGCAGGAGCCCTGTACGATCAAACCGACAAGGGCCGCATGGGTATGAGCAACATGTGGCGTTGGGACGAAGCAGACGAAGAAACCACCTTTCCTGAAACGCCATGGGCGTTGGACCTGACGATGAAAGACTTCCCTTACCCACGCGACCATCACGGTCAGTGGTTCTGGGAAAGCGGTTTCGACAAAGACCCAATCCATGGCGCGGAAGCAATTCGCGACTGGAACTTGCGAGCCGTGTACGGCGCGTTCAATGCCATGAAGAACCGCGAAGGGGCCTCGAAGCATAAGAATGCCGAACTGACTTGGTTGGCCTACATCGGCGGTCCGCGTGAGTCGCGCCGCTTGATTGGTGACGTCCTGCTGACGCAAGACGATATTGTCGCGAAGCGGGAATTTCCTGATGGATGTGTGCCGAGTACGTGGTCGATCGACCTTCACTATCCCAAGAAGGAATTCGCCGACAAGTTCCCCGACAATCCTTTCATTTCGATTGCCGTTCACGACCGTCGCGTTGACCGTTCGTATGGTTACCCTGTCCCTTACCGTTGCTTCTACTCGAAGAACATTCCGAACCTTTTCATGGCTGGCCGCTGCATCAGCGTTACGCATGAAGCCTTGGGAACCGTTCGCGTGATGAAGACATGCGGCATGATGGGCGAAGTGGTCGGTAAAGCATCGTCGATTTGCAAAATCCATGATTGCTCACCACGCGAAGTGTACGAAGAGCATTGGGACGAAATGGACGAATTGCTCCAGCTTCCCGGTCAGGCACGTCGAGAAACGGTCGATGCCGCCATCGAAATGCCTAAGAATCTTCTGCCAACTTCTCCCTACGGTCCGCCAACGGGACTCGATCCTTCCAAGATGGCTGGAATCGTGATCGATGACCGTCACGCCGAAAAGTCTGGCCAATGGTCGGAAGGGACCGGTCTCAAGGGATACGTTAACCATGGTTATCTTTACACCGGTCAAAAGGGAGCTTCGATTCGCTTCCCAATCAAAGTGGAAAAGGGTGGCAAATACGAAGTCCGCTACGCTTATCTCCCACACGAAAATCGAAGCGAAAAGGTAAACGTCACGTTGGTCACCGGTGCCTCGCAGGAATCGACGATCGTCAACATGCAAGAAGCTCCACCGATCGAAGGTGGCTTCCAGTCCCTGGGCGTTTTCTCGATCCAGCCTGGCGAAGAGTCTTATGTCGAAGTGATCAGCAACGGTGGCGGCAACGTTCACGCCGATGCGATTCAACTGATTCCCGTCGCTGGAAAATAGTTCACCTCGATGACGACGGATCCGTCCCCAACGACGCAAACACCGAAGAAACGCAGGTCTGCTGGCCTGCGTTTCTTACTGCATGGCTATCGCTTTGCTCTCATTGCGGCGATCGTCGTTTTGATCCGATTGAATGTCCAACATGAAGACAGCCAACCGCTCGGCCCTGTTGAAATCCCGCTAGAACGCGTTCAGGCCATTCTCCCCGAAGCCGTGTCATTGGTGCCTGCAACCGATCGCGAGGGAGCCTACATTCTCGATGCCGCTGGCGCGCGAATCGGCTGGTCTGTTACGACGCTGCCCACTGCCAAAGATATTATCGGATTCTCTGGACCGACCAATTCGCTGGTAGTCGTCGATGCGGACAATCAGATTCGTGGCATCGATATTCTCTCGAGCAAGGACACTCCCGAGCACCTGGATGCGGTTCGCAAAGCGGCCTGGTTTCCTGAGCAGTTCGTCGGCAAGTCGCCAGAAGATCTCGGCGGTCAGAAAAAGCTCGACGCAGTTTCAGGAGCAACCCTGACAAGCCTGGCGATTGTGGAATCGGTTACGAAAGTACTTGGCAGCGATCCGCCCAACTACCGTTTCCCTGACGAAATCACGCTGGAAGAAGTCGCCGAAATTGTTCCCGAAGCCAAGCAATTGGTACCACGAGAAACACCGCGTGGCTGGTTAGACATTGTCGATGAGCAAGGCCAAACCATCGGCACAGCCTGGAGGACAAGCCCCAAAGCAGATCAACATGTCGGCTACCAAGGCCCCACGGATGTGTTGGTCGTGATGGACAGCGACGACAAGCTGAAAGCGGTCGCACTTCGCAAGAGTTACGATAACCAACCATACGTCCGATATGTACGCGAGGACTGGTCGTTCCCTGAATATCTAAGTGGTCAGAACTTGGCCGAGCTTTCGACTTTTGACTTGGAAGCCTCTGAGATTGAAGGCGTTTCTGGGGCGACAATGACCAGCCAGTCGGCGACTCAAGCGGTGGGAATCGCGGCGGCCGCATACCAGCGAGAACTTCAAGCTGAAGAGCCCACGGCGGTAGCGTCTAGTCCGATCGCTTTCTCGTGGCGAGATGGAGCAACGCTCGCCGTTGTATTGATGGCCCTGGCTATTGCTTTCACCGATCTGCGAGGCAAAAAGTGGGTGCAGTTCAGCTTCGGCATTGTGGTGATTGCGTACCTTGGATTTTTCGCTGGTGACATTCTTTCCATGGCGTTGTTTGTCGGCTGGGCCAGTCACCCGGTTCCTTGGGAGAAATGCATCGGGCTGGTCGCTGTGGCCGTCGCCGCATTCGCGGTGCCGTTGTTTAGCAAAAAGCAAGTTTACTGTAATCATCTTTGCCCGCATGGCGCGGCCCAGATGATGATCTTGCGATTCTCGAAGTGGAACTGGAAGATCCCCCAAAAGTTACGCCTGGTGTTGTCGGCTATACCTGCGGTGTTGCTCGGGGTGTGCATCCTAATCGCATTCTCAGTCATCGATGGAAACCTGGCCGCGTTGGAACCGTTTGATGCCTACGTGCCGACAATTGCCGGTTGGGCGTCACTTTCGATTGCGCTCGGTGGACTGATATTCTCCGCGTTCGTTCCGATGGGATTCTGTCGATATGCCTGCCCTACGGGTGCAGTGATTTCTCATGTTCGCTGGAATGCTTCCAGCGACAAGTGGAGCATTCGAGACAGTGTTGCCACCCTTTTGCTGGGTTTGGCAGTGATTTGCTTCTGGTTGTAAGCGGACGTCGAAGTCGGTCGAAGTTGCTTCTATAATAAAACGCACAGTTGATCTCTTCACCTTCGTGCGGACTCGAAAGACGTAAGCGGCTGATCTATGGACGAAAAGAAAATGGGCCCCTATCGACTGGAAACCACCATCGGCAGCGGTGGGATGGGGACGGTGTATCGGGGTGTCGACGAACGCACCGGCGATAAAGCGGCGATCAAAGTCCTGCCTAGCAACATGTCGCACAACGAAGGGCTTCGCGAACGCTTCCAACGCGAGATCGAAACGCTGCTCCAGCTTAAACACCCCAACATCGTTCAGCTGTTTGGCTTTGGCGAAGAAGAAGGGGAACTGTTTTATGCCATGGAATTGGTCGAAGGCCGCAGCCTGGCAGAAGTAATCATCAAAACGCCGATCAAGAGTTGGCGGCAAGTGGTGCGGTATAGCCTCGCCATTGCGTCTGGTCTGCGCCAGGCCCACGACATGGGGATTGTCCACCGAGACATTAAACCAGCTAACGTCCTTATTACTAAACGCGACAAAGTAAAGATCCTCGACTTTGGGATCGCTCGAATCTTTGGTGCGACCGGCGTAACGATGGCCGGAGGTATTGTCGGCACGGCCGATTACATGGCTCCAGAGCAAGCCTTCGGAGAAGGTGTCACCCCTAAGGCCGATCTCTACAGCCTCGGTGCGTTGATGTATGCCATGCTTGCTCGTCAGCCGCCATTCCGTGGCAACACGGTGACCGAAATCCTTGACAAGCTTCGCTATTCCGATCCTATTCCGATCGATCGGCTCGTCGAGGCCATCCCGAATGATCTATCGCAGCTGATTACTCAGTTGCTCGAAAAGAATCCTGAAAATCGCGTCCCGACCGCACGAGCACTTTGCCGTCGACTGGAAGCACTGCTGGAACTTCCGGAAGAGACCGACTTCGATCTGAACCTGGCCGATCATTCAACCCGCGTTCCGTCACCGCCAGAAGACGAATATCAACTCAAAGGAAGCGACGCCGAAGACGCACCGACGCTTGACCCTCAAGCGAGAGTTCTCGCCGAAGCTCCGACGATGCAGCTAACCAACGACGGCAGCTCGGCCGCTGGTCCTTCCCAAGCAGCTTCCGAGGCGACGGGATCTCCCAAGACGATCATCACACAGCGGAAAGAAAAGAGCGAACCGCAAACACGGTTTACAACCGTTGCCGAACAACGCAAGCGAAAATCGGAAGAGGAGTCGCGAAAAGAAAAAGGAACCGCGTGGATCAACTACCTGCAAATTGGCGGGCTGCTGATTGCCTTAGGAATCGTCGTCGCGGTAATGTTTGTCGCGCCTCAGAAACCGGACGCCGATCAAGTTTATTCAACGATCGAACGCAGCGCGGAATCTGGCAACCTGGCCGAAGTTAACGATCAAATGGATGACTTCCTGGAACGTTTCCCGGAAGACTCTCGTTCCGACTATGTTGCTCAGCTGAAAGAAGAATTGAATCTCCGTCGACAGGAGAACCGTTACCGACTCGCAGCGGCACTAGGGCAAGGCAATCAAGGTTTGCATCCCGTCGAACAGCTTTACTTAGACGCGATGAAAACCAACGAGTTCGATCCATCCGCGGCTCGCGAAAAGTTGCAAGGGCTTATTTTGACGTACGGCCCAGCAGATACCCAACAAGGAGACGTCGCTCGCTGCCTGGTTCTGGCGGAACGCCGACTGAAGCAGCTAAACGCAACGCTTACCGGCCAACTCAAACAACAAACGGTCTCGATCCGTGAACGGCTTGAATATGCCCAACGTATTGCGCCCGACAATCCAGACAAAGCGAGACGCATTTATCGTGGTGTCATTCAACTTTTGAAAGATGAATCGTGGGGAGCCAACCTGTCAGGGGAGGCTCAAATGTATTTGGAAGGCTTGGAAGGGAAACCATAGGTCAGGCATTTGGAGTCGTCAGCCGCTTGGTTTATCATGAAGGCTACCCTCCCAAACCCTGCCGCGATCCATCCTTCCCCCGACCTACCTATGCCGATGCTCCGTTTGAAAGCGATCGTTTCGTTTCTATTGATCGCTTCACCTCTTGTCGGTGCCGATTGGTACATCGCCCCAAATGGAAGCGATCGTGCCGATGGCTCGAAAGATGCCCCGTTCGCAACGCTAATCCAGGCCCGTGATGCGATTCGCGCCACCCAAAACGAAGAGGCCCATACCGTTTGGGTTGCCGATGGTGACTACAAGCTTGACGCTCCTTTCATCCTCGAGCCAGCCGATAGCGGAACTCCAGAGTTCCCGATCGTCTATCGAGCGATGCCGAACGCCTCGCCGGTATTCTCCGGTGGAACAGTCGTTCCCGGCTGGCAACAAAACGGGAATGTCTGGCAAGCGACACTCCCCCCAGAACTTCAAAAACCTCTCCCCGAGCAGCTAATCGTCGGCACAAGTCCAACCACTTTGGCTCGCGAACCAGATGAAGGGCTGTTTACGCTTCAAAGCGTTTCCGAAGACGCCCCGAAAAAAGGACCTGCTGTTCAGACGGTTCACCTTAAGCCGGAAGATTACGAGGCCACGCTCGCCAAGATACCTGATTCAGAAATCGAGCGAGTCCAGTTTCTTGCTTATCACAAGTGGGACAATACGCGTCGCTTCGTCACTTCTCGGGTACCAGACGAACATGCGTTCATTAGCTCTGGTCGCAAAATGAAAGGGCACAATCCGCTCAACGAAAAGACGCAAGTCCGCCTGGAGAACTTTGCCGCGGCACTCGATACGCCGGGAGAATGGTTTGCGGCGACGGACGGTACGATCTCGTACATGCCGCGTGAAGGAGAAGATCTATCCCAGCTGAAGATGGTAGTACCGCGGCTGGAAAAGCTGGTAATTGTCCGCGGCAAGCCGGAAGCTGGCCAATTTGTCGAGCACGTCGAGTTACGTGGACTTCGTTTTCTCCATGGTCGCTGGACGACACCTCGGCAGGGATTCGAGCCGAGTCAGGCCGCTTCCCCCATTGAAGCAGCCATGCAGCTAGATGGTGCCCGAAACGTTTCGATCATCAACTGCGAATTAGGGCACGTGGGAACTTACGGCATCTGGTTTCGCCAAGGATGTGCCCATTGCCGGCTCGAACGTACCTGGATTCATGACACGGGAGCCGGGGGAGTACGCATCGGTGAGACGGCCATGCGTCAGGATGCCCATCAGCAAACGCATCATATCGTTGTCGACAACAATATATTGAATCGAGGCGGGCGTATTTTTCCATGTGCCGTTGGCCTTTGGATTGGACACAGCCCCGACAATAAAGTGACGCACAACGAGATCGCCGATTACTTTTACACCGGAATCTCGGTCGGCTGGCGTTGGGGCTACGACACAAGTTTTGCGAAACGGAATTCGATCGCCAAGAATCACGTTCATCATCTTGGCTATGGTGTCTTAAGTGATATGGGAGGCATTTACACGCTCGGCCCATCCGAAGGCACGACTGTCCGCGGCAATGTTTTCCACGACATCTATGCCTATAGCTACGGAGGCTGGGGACTGTACACGGACGAAGGAAGTAGCGGAATTTTGTTCGAGAACAATCTCGTCTATCGCACCAAGACGGGTGGATTTCATCAGCACTACGGAAAAGACAATATCGTTCGGAATAACATCCTGGCTTTTGCCGAGCTTTATCAGTTGCAAGCCACGCGTGTCGAACCACACCGATCGTTCGTTCTAGAAAACAATATCGTCTATTACGACCAAGGCGAACTGCTCCATGGTCGCTGGAGCAAAGTCAAACACGAGAGCCGCAATAACTGCTACTTCGATGCGTCGGGACGTGCAATCACGTTTGAGGGAAAGACTTTACAGCAATGGCAAGAAGAAGGACACGAAACGGGCTCCTTAGTCGCCGATCCTCAATTTGCCGACGCCGCAGCATTTGACTTCTCAGTCGCAGAAGATTCGCCGGCAATCAAACTTGGCTTCAAGCCATTCAAGACCGACGATGTGGGTGTGTATGGTGATGCCGCATGGATTGAGAAAGCCAAACAATTTACCTATCCCCCAGTACGTCCTGAGTAGTCACGGCACACGAACGAAGCGCAGAAAAAAGGGTGGCTCGCGTGTCAGTACGCTCGCCACCCTGATTCGATCGAATTCAAGACATCAGGCAGTTTCAGCGAACAGTTCCACCTTAGGGAAATCAACTTCAGTCTCGGCGACGTGGTTGAAGATGTTGGTGAAATAGTTCATCGCCACAAGTCCGACGACCTCGGTGATTTCTTCATGACTCAGTCCAGCCTGAGTCGCAGCGTCGAACTGCTCTTTGCTGACGAAACCAGTCGTTTCGGCAATTGCCAAGGCCAAATTGATCACTGCTTGAACCTTGGGATCGGCAGCTTCCCCTTGGCGGATCTTGACGGTTTCTTCTTCGGTATATCCCACTGCTTTGCCAACCGCCGTATGGGCCGAAACACAGTATTGGCAATGGTTCTTTTCACCGATCGCCATGGCGACCGCTTCGCGAGCTTTGGCCGACAGCTTGGACCGTCCCATGGCGCCGGAGAAGCTTAGATAAGCTTCCAGTACGGCTGGCGAGTTCGCCATTGCACCGATGATGTTGATCTCTTTGCCAAGCTTCTTCTTCGCGGCTTCCAGAAGTTCGCGTTGCTTGCCTTCAGCGTTTTCCAGTGGGATCGTTTGTAATCGAGGCATGATGGTTCTCCTTGTATCCGAAAAGCAGTTGTTGTGTTGAACTGCTCTCTTCGATTCCACATGGAGGCATACCGTTACACCTGGAAATTCAATTCTTTCAGAATTCGGCGCCGGCGTGATTTACTTCACATAAACGCCTGCCGTGACGGCATAGCGGAGGCCGGCACAGTAAGGAATGCCAGGATCGATGTCGATCACCTTGCGAGGCGGGCCGAGCAGTGCCTCTTCATACCGACACTTCCAAACCTGGCTGGCATTAATCCCGGGAAACGCCTGACCATCTTGGAGCTTCGGTCCACCTTCAAAGACGTCTAACGCTTTCTCGTAGATAATCTGTTGAAGCTCGCGCCAATCGAGCCCTCGGAAGTGACACTGAAAATCTGGCAGCCCGAGGATCCCTAGGCCAAGGCTATCGATAATCATATCGCGAGACTCGTCGTCACGACGTTCGCCATAACCGATGACTCGCGATACGCGGACGTTCAACGCGCCCGGTGCTTTCCATGGTTTCGCAGCAACGTCGTGAAGACCCTCCAAGTACATCTTCGGATCGAGAAACTGCTCGGTTGCTTCCCAATAGATCGCGTCACAGGGAACCGCCTCACATACGCTGGCGACGAGTGATTGCATCATTTGCAAACGATCAAGCGGCCGCATGTTCGTAGCCGTTTGATCGATGATCACCAACTGATGTTCACAGTCGCCAACGACCCCGTCGGCGTCATCCCAAAGCCACGACTGCTCGAGAGCCGGAAGATAAGGCGTCAGATCGCCGGGGTACTCGATTTCTTCGTGCCGAATACTCCACGTTGCACCGACCGACTTGCCACCGATGTTGGCGACATGTTTCGGATGACGAAAATCGAGGCGTTCCGAGTCACGCTTGCCGTCGCGAGGCGCAAACCCTTCCGCACGGGGCTGCATCTTGTCGAGGATCGCAGCCTTCGGCACGTCCGGCTTCGTTTTGTAGAAAAGTCGAACACGATAGTCGCGCGAATCAGCACTGTCTTCGAGCACGAAACTCTCTCCGCTCCAGGAATGAAAAATGCACCCGGTTTCCCAGGTGCATTTTAGTATAGTCAACCCATTAGGAAATGCGTTACTGTTTGATGTACTCGATTTTGCCCATCGGCACTACGCTTCCGTCCGCAACTTGTCCGAGCGTGAATACAAAGCCTTTGTCGGTCGGCTTGGTCACCATCTTGAAGTTCATCTCGCCAACCGGTGAACTGCAGACCCCGGTTTCGGTCATGACACCGGTCTTTTCGTCCAACGTCCCTTCGGTGCGGAGAATATGGGTCGACATGTTATCGAGCCAGATTCCGACAAACTTCTGCTTCGCATTGTCGTAGCCCAAGATTCCGAAACCCTCCATCGTCTCGCCGTTGTAAGTGCTTTTGAACTCTTGCGTCACGAACCGACCGCCCAAGATCGACTTGAACTCCGCCGTTCCGTCATCGACCGATTCCTGTTCTTTGCCGGGAACAATCCATGTCGAGACCGTCTTGTACTTTCCGACCATCTCTTGCAAATGCATGTGCGGCTCGCCTGGGGCACCAAGCTTTGCCATCATTTCCTCTAACATCGCGGGGTCAAAAGTGTCGGGCTTTGCGGCAGGTTCTTCCGCCCAAACGAAGTTCCCCAAGACCAACACCAAAAATAAGCCTGTCAACTTGCTAGCGATTTTCATGAAACGTCTCCTGAACATGCCCCCCAAGTGAATGTCACACCGACTATAACGGCTTCAATTTTACCCCGGCAAGCTCCCCCTAATCACGCTCTTTTCCCAAACTTCATAACGCAGAACATTTTTCTGCGGCGACGCCGCAAAGTCATGGTGGATTCGCTAGTTTCACCGTAGGAAATCCGAGACTTCTTTTTTGGCTTAATCGCGAAAGGATTTCATTGACGATTCATGTTTTCCGGCATAAAACCACAATTGAACGGACGCAACCGGACTTGCAGGATTAGCAAATCATTTTGATTCGAAGGGGCGCCAGCTTATCTGTTCCTCTCACCGCTAAGGAGGATGCCATGCCCGACCTGCAACGATTGACCGACGCCGCCGTAACGAAACTTCTGACGGAACATGCTCTGCTGCACGATTTGCTGGAAGAAGCAGACCGCATCACCGCAGAAGGCGACACGCCAGAAGCGCTTGTGCTTGGTCTGCACGAACTTCGCGAAATGATGCACGATCAATTCGCGGAAGAAGAATGTGGCGGCTATCTGCAAGAGACCGTCAGTATCGCGCCCCGCTATTCTTCCGAATGCGAACAACTTCGGCACGAACATCGACTGATGCTGAGCGATGTCGATGCGATGCTCGACGACTTGCACCACAGTCCCTATGAAACGCTCGGAACATTCCACGTTCGGTTCCGTGAGTTCACGACACGTTTTCTAAATCACGAGCATCATAAAAACGCGATCGTGCAGAAAGCGCTGGAAGACGACATCGGTGTCGGTGACTAACATGCCGCTCAGATACAGAGTCGGATGAACTGCCAAGCCACTTGGGGAAAGAGTTCTCTCTGTGGCTTTTTTTGCGGTTGAGGATTCCCGATTTCTTCCCTATCCGATACAGCCCAAGCCCAGTAAAATCAACGGATTCGACTTGGTTTTACGGCATCTACTGGGCAAAAGAACAATTTCTGATGAGTGATCGGCATGCATTTACCACAACGCGTCCGGAACTTCTCGCTCCGGCGGGCGACTGGGATTGTGCCCGCGCGGCCATCGCGAACGGCGCCGATGCCATCTATTTCGGCTTGGAAACAGGCTTCAACGCCCGAGCCAGAGCCAAAAACTTCTCGCTGGATGACCTGCCGCAGTTGATGGAGATGCTGCACTGGCACGGGGTCCGCGGCTACACGACTGTCAACACTCTGACATTTTCCGACGAATTGGCCACCATCGAACCGATCATTCGTCGTATCGCCGAAGCAGGTACCGATGCCGTTCTTGTGCAAGACGTCGGCTTGGTGAATCTCATTCGACGCACCGCCCCTGAGTTGCCGATCCATGCGTCGACCCAAATGACTTTGACCAGCGCCGAGTGCATTGCCGAAATCGAAGAAACCGGTATCGAACGTGTCGTGCTTGCTCGGGAACTGTCGGTCGCCGAGATCGCCAAGATTCATGCGAAAACCCAAATGCCACTCGAAGCGTTCGTGCATGGAGCGCTTTGCGTCGCTTACAGCGGGCAATGCCTGACCAGCGAATCGCTTGGCGGACGTAGCGCCAATCGCGGACAGTGTGCCCAGGCATGTCGCCTTCCGTACGAACTGGTTTGCGATGGCGAAGACATCGATCTTGGAAATCAGAAGTACCTCCTTAGCCCTCAGGACCTGGCCGCGTTCGCGCTCGTGCCAGAACTTCTAGAAGCCGGTGTCGTTTCGTTTAAGATCGAAGGGCGCCTTAAAACACCAGAATATGTAGCCAACATTACACGGCACTATCGTCAGGCGATTGATGCCGCGTTGGCCGGAAAGCCGGTTACGTTTACCCCGCGGCAAGTCGAAGAGATGGAGCTCTCTTTCTCTCGTGGCTTTTCGCCAGGTTGGCTGCAAGGTTGCGACCATAAGATGCTTGTCCCGGCCACCAGCAGTGCCAAACGAGGTGTCTTGGTCGGCGAAGTGATCTCGATCGACGATCGTCGCAAACGCGTGAAGCTGGACCTGTACGGCCGACTGAAAGCGGGCGATGGCATTGTCTTTGAAGGAGATCGTGCCGCCGGGAAAGAGCAGGGGGGCCGCGTCTTCACCGTGAGCCAAAAAGGCCGTCGTATAACCGGTGAGGCAACGAGTGGTGTCGTCGAAGTCGATTTCCCTCGTGGATCGGTCGACTTCCAATACATCACACCAGGCCTGAAAGTTTGGAAAAGTGACGATCCGGCCCTGACTCGTGAACTTCGCAAAACCTACAGCGGCGACCTCAATGGACGCGATCTGCCACTAATCATCAACGCCCAAGCACGCGTCGGTCAACCGCTACGAATCTTCGTCAGCAGCGAATCACTTGGCAAGCTCGAACTGCAAACCGAACAGCCGCTGGAAGAAGCACGCAAGCACCCACTCACCGAAGCTTCGCTGCAAGAGCAACTTTCAAGGCTTGGTGGAAGCGGCTACTCATTGGCAGAGTTTTCGGCCAAAATCGCCGGCACGCCCATGGTGCCGCTAAGCCTGTTGGGTAAGCTTCGCAAAGAAATGATTGCTCAGTTGGATGACTTGCGTCGCCAGATGGCCACGCGAGGTCGGGTGATCGATGAAGAGCCAGTCCTTACGACGCTAAAGTCCGAAGTCGAACCGGCCAAGATCGAACCGAGCGAGCCAGAGCTGATTGTGCTCGCGCGATCGATGCACCAACTCGAAGCCGTTCTGAACGAAGGTATTCCAATGGTCTATGTCGACTTTCAAGACATCCGCGAATACAAAGACGCCGTTCCATTGGCCCACGAAGCAGGTGCCAAAATTTTCCTGGTCACTCCACGCATTCAAAAGCCAGGCGAGATGGGCATCTTCAAGGCGCTCTCGAAACATGGTGCCGACGGATACGTAGTGAGGAACTTGTCAGGCCTAAAATACTTCCAAGATCTAGGTGCGTCTTGCGTCGCCGACTTCTCCTTCAATGCCGCGAACGAGCTCACCGTCGACTGGCTGCGAAAACGGGGTGCGGTACGGATTACGCCATCGTACGATCTCAACCGCGATCAGCTGCTTGTCATGGCAGAAAACTGCGCGGCCCATTTGCTGGAGTTGGTCATCCACCAGCACATGCCGATGTTCCATATGGAACACTGCGTATTTTGCAGCGTCCTTTCTCCCGGAACCAATAAAACCAACTGCGGACGTCCTTGCGACGAGCATGACGTAAAGCTTCGCGATCGTGTAGGGGCCGAACACCCGCTGAAGGCCGATGTCGGCTGCCGAAATACACTATTCAACAAGACGCCCCAAAGTGGTGCTGAAATCGTTCAACCAATGCTCGAGCTAGGCGTTCGTACGTTCAGAGTCGAACTGCTCAACGACGATCCGCCACAAGAGATTGCGAAAATCATTCGTCTCTACCGCGATCTCCTGCACGGCAACATCGGGGGTGAAGAAGTCTGGACGCAGCTTAGTGCGTTGAATCGTGTCGGTGTAACTCGCGGTACGCTAGAGCATGACCGCGATCCGTTGGCCATCATTTAAAACCGTCTGATGCCGCACTCTCTTTCCCAGTGCGACGAACTAATCGTCGCGACGTCAAATCGTCATAAGCTCGAGGAACTTACCCAATTGCTAAAGCCATTGGGTGTTCCAATCCATGCATTACCGCAGAACCGGGACTGGGAGACGGTGCAAGAGGACGGTGAAACGCTTCAGGAGAACGCTCGGAAGAAGGCGAAGGGGTACGCCAAGCAGCTTCACGCGTGGGTTTTATCCGACGACACCGGTTTGGAAGTCGACGCGTTGAATGGTGCCCCTGGTGTTCGATCAGCACGCTATGCCGGAGACGATGCCAGCATGGCGATGAACCTGGCACTACTCGTTGAACATATGGTCGAAGTTCCTGATGACAAACGATCTGCTAGATTCGTTTGTCACTTGTGCCTAGCCGATCCCGAGGGGAACATCGCGTTAGAATCGACCGGAGAATGCCAAGGCAGCATCGGACGTCAACCAATCGGCGAGTTCGGTTTCGGGTACGACTCGATGTTCGTTCTCGACGATTGCAACCAAACGCTGGCAGAACTCAATCAAACTGAAACCGCGGAAGTTGGGCACCGGGGCGATGCGGCACGAGCTTTTATCGAAGCCTGGCAATTGCAGCGTTAGCCTTGTCGAGTAACCAACTGGCGTAAAGCTCGCAGAACATAGCGACGTCGCTTTTCGGTCAGCATCGATCCGATGTTGATATCGCCAGAGTCGCGATACAACGTAATCTGAGGTGACCGACTCTTACGGCCATTTGTCAGCGTCTCGTCGATTCCGGTGATCTCGCTCCATCGAAATCGCTTTGTTAAACCGATGGGGCCTACGCCGAAAAAGATCGTGCCGGCATCGTGGTCCATTTCATCCGACGCGATGACCATCCGCCCGATGCAGCTCATTAGAGCCATCGATCCGAACAGAATCGTTCCGAGCAAGAAGGGGATACCGAAGAGTGATCGCAGTAAGTCGAACTCTCCCTCGGCGATCTGACTGCCATATATTCCGCCGAGACTGAACCCTGACCAAACGCACATGAAAGGCACGAGAAACAGCGCCCCCCAGCTTCGCGTAGTCGTAGCGATCCGCCAACCCATTCCGTAGTTTTCGTAAGAAACACCCCCAGGCGGATCGTTGATGTTGAAGCTTGCGGAATCGGAATCTGTCCACCCACGCTGTTCCATCGCTGGTGGTGATATGCCGAGCAATTTCGAAATCTGAAAAGCTTCGTCGCAGCGGTAGCAAATGGCGATATCTTTCTCGACGTTCATTTGCCGAGTTGACAGATCAATATCGCAGTTGGGGCAAGTAAGCTTCACGGTGTCTATCTTGTTGGTTAACCGACCGGCAGGGCCAATTCGTCGTTTTCAGGATCAGGCGTCGCTTCAGGCGGCTGTGACGAAAGGACTACGACATATTCGGGGAACTTCTCAGTAAATTCATCAATCGCGACGATCGCTTCTCGACACGATTCGGATCGAGCCAGCAGCACTGCCGCGGCAAACGTTAACGCCACCATGCCGACAGTCGCCAGCCACACGTACCAGACCAGGAAGAAAAACGCGAACAACACGCCCACGGCCCCCAGCATGGCTGCTTTGCTGAGTAGTTGCTGCCAGTGGAGGACGCGATACTGCCGGGTCCCCATCCGTTGCATGAGCCAGGTACGACTGAACGCCGGAGGGATATTCGTTCGATAGACGTTTCCTTGGTAAACCCCATTGGGAATTTTCAAATTCCCGCACATCTGGGGGAACTCTTCCAGCAGCGCGTCGTCCTCGCGGTACATGTACTCGAGCCCGCCAAAGTAGGTATCTCCTTTGACATAGACGTCGGGATAGTGCTCTTCTTCTTCCAGAAAGCCTTTCAAATCAGCCGGCGGCTCTTCGTCGACAAACACGCTGACCGAGAAATCTCCGTCGCCATCGCAAAGAAACCAAATGATTTTCCCCTCTTCACGCATTGTCTCAGCGAACGAAAGAGGATCGTTCTCGAGCATCGTGTCTGCTTCTTCGGGAAGGTTTTCCGGCCAGAACATGACCATGTTCCCGCCATCGGTTCCGCCGTTGCCGTTGTACTGCGCCATCAGGTGCTATCGTTGCTGTCAAAACGTCTCGGAAATGGGCTTTTCCTTACTGTATCACAACGAAGCAGGCTCGGGAGTATCAGAAGGCTTACCACCCATAGGGCAGGCGAACTTCCCCCAGGTTCGTCTTGTCTCGATTCCGCAATTTAGCTATCAACTCGATCCGACCATTTCGGCTTCGGCCCCGGTCGACAAGACGAGACACCCAGGAACCATGCGGCGTGCCATGAAAATCGTGCAACTAATCTCCGGATTCGGCGTCAACGGGGCGATCATCCAGTGCCTGCGACTGGCCGAAGGCCTTGCGCGTCGCGGGCACGATGTAACCCTTGTAGGTCGCGACGATTCCTGGATTCAAGAGCAAGTCGAAGGCACCGGTATCCACTTTCTGCCTTCTGATCTTCGCCGCTGGCCGATGCACGACCTCAAAGAAATGGCTCGCTGGATCGAACACGAAAAGATCGACGTCGTTCATACGCACAACACCAGTGGACAGCTCTTCGGCATGATGCTGAAGATGTTTACCCGAGTTCCAGTCGTTGCTACTGCCCATCACACCAAAGTCCATGCCTACTGGATGTTCAAAGACTTCGTGATCGCCAATTCAGACCACACGCGAAGCATCGAAGTCAATTGGAATCGCGTACGCCCCCAAAACGTAGAAACGGTTCGGGCGCTGATCGATCACGCTCCGATTCCTGCCAACGCCGATCAGCTTCGCAATCGATGGCGAGAGGAAAACGGCTTTCGCGAAGACGATAAAGTGATCGGAATCGTCGGAGATGTCTGCCCACGTAAGAACCATCTCCTTCTTCTCAAAGCGATGCCCGAGATCCTGCGGCAAGTCCCCAACGCCAAAGTCGCCGTCGTTGGAAATCGCTGCCCGATCTACATTAAGCAAGTCCGCTCAACGGTCATTCGCATGGGTCTGCGAAACGAATTTCGCTTTATCAACTTCCAAGACGATATTCCCAGCGTAATGCGTGCGATTGATCTCTTGGTCGCCTGCCCTACCCAAGAAGCATTTGGTCTCACTCCTCCCGAAGCAATGGCCGCGTTTAAGCCGGTCGTTGCGACACGTGTCGGAGGTTTGGTCGAAAGCGTCGTCGATGGAGAAACAGGCTACCTCGTACCGAGTCAAAACGCCTCCGCACTGTCGGCCGCCATTGCGAAGGTCTTACGCAACGACGACCTGGCCGAGCAATTCGGCATGGCCGGTCGAGCTCGTTTCCTCGAAATGTTCGACAACCAGCGAAACGTCATTCGGCACGAAGAGATCTACACTGAAGTCGCCCGACGTGTTCTTCGCCGTGAAGTCGCCAAGCCCAGTCTGCCACCGACAGCAAAGCCCATTCGCTCGACGCCGACACTACCAACTGCCGGTGTCCCGCCAATGGTTTACCACCGCTAATACGCTTCTCGGCTTGCTTCGCCGCGACTACGAGCCGACAATAATAGTAACCCCATGCCACTTGCCTGTTGGCATCTGTGCGGATTCTCGTCCATTATGTCATCGCGAGGACTCTACCCGATGAACGCCCCAACGAATGTCGACCTCTTTTCCGGTGCCATTTCTCGCCTCGATAAAGCATTTCAATTTGCGGACATCGACGCCGAAGCACTTGAACGCTTAAAGCACCCCAAGCAAATTCTCCAAGTCTCGGTTCCTGTCCGCATGGACGATGGCTCGCTTCGCGTGTTTACTGGCTATCGTGTTCGTCATGACGATACTCGCGGCCCAACCAAAGGTGGCCTTCGTTATTCGCCTGGCGTGGACATCTCAGAAGTGAAAGCCCTCGCGTTCTGGATGACGTTCAAGTGCGCCGTGATGAACATCCCGTACGGCGGAGCCAAGGGTGGCATCTGTGTAAACGCGAAAGAACTTTCGCGTATGGAGCTCGAACGTCTTTCGCGAGGATTTATCGAGCAGATCGCCGACTTCATCGGGCCAGAAACCGATATCCCAGCCCCCGACATGTACACCAATGCGATGATCATGGGCTGGATGATGGATGAGTATTCCAAGATCCACCGTCGCCGCACGCCTGGAGTGATTACCGGCAAACCGATTCCACTCGGCGGCAGCCAAGGCCGTGACGATGCCACCGGCCGCGGCGCGTATTACTGCATCAAAGAACTCGAAAAGAAACGTGACTGGGTTCCCAAAGAAACCAAAGTCGCCATCCAGGGTTTCGGTAACGCAGGGCAGAGCATCGCCAAGCTGTTGCATGCCGACGGATACCAAGTTGTCGCCGTGAGTGATTCACGTGGCGGGATTTACAAGCCAGAAGGTTTCGACATTCCTAGCCTGGTTCAGATCAAAAACGAGTCGCGTCGACTGCAAGCCGTTTATTGCAGTGGATCGGTCTGCGAAGCCGTGGAAGCCAAATCGATCACGAATGAAGAACTGCTTGAACTGGATGTCGACATCCTCATTCCAGCAGCCTTAGAAAACGTCATCACCGCTTCCAACGCCAATAAGATCAAAGCTCCTGTCTTGATTGAAGTCGCCAACGGTCCAACAACCGGCGAGGCGGATGAGATCTTGAACGAAAAGGGCAAGTTGGTCGTCCCAGACATCTTGGCCAATGCTGGCGGAGTGACGGTCAGCTACTTCGAATGGGTTCAAAACCAACAAGGCTTTTACTGGAGCCTGGAAGAAGTTCAACAAAGACTTCACGCGATGATGTCACAAGAGTTCGGGCACGTTTACGACTGGATGGTCGAGAAGAAAATCGACATGCGTACGGCGGCCTATGCGGTTGCTCTTTCCCGTATTGGGGACGCAATTTCCTCGTTGGGTACGGTGCAGTACTTTTCGGACAACGATTCGTAATTTTGTACATTTACTAGGTTGGCGGGAAATCCAACGTCGTTCAGAATAGAGGCATCCCCTGGTTTGCCTTCATTTCTGAATCGCCTACAAGGATTTCCCATGCCGATGATTCGCTTGATCGTACTTGCCGCGCTGACGCTCGCGCTGCCAACTTCGCTTTCCGCGGAGGAAAATACCGCTTCGGCGCAGCTGCACCAGCTTTTCGAGGAAGATTGGCAGTGGCGTCTGAATAACTATCCCACGATGGGAACGTCCATTGGCGATCCACGCGGTAACGATAAGTGGACCGATCTCTCGCGCGAGGCAATCACTGAGCGCGATAAGCACCCGCACGAATTGCTGGAAAAGCTCAAGCAGATCGATGCAGGCCAACTGAATGGACAAGATCTTCTTTCGTACGAGCTGTTTGACTACAACGTTCGCCGAGCCATCGATGGGCAAAAGTATCCGACCGAGCTTTTGGCGATCGACCAACTCGGCGGTCCTCAGTTCGACTTGGCGTTCACTGCCGAGCAAATGCCGTTTCAAACGGTCGAGGATTATGAAAACTACATTGCCCGCTTGAATGCCTACCCTGCTTACTTGCAGCAAAACATTGCGTTGTTGAAAGAAGGCATCGAGAAACGCTGGGTTCAGCCAGCCGGCCCGCTTCGTAGTATTCCCAAACAAATCAGCGGCCAAGTGCTTGCGGACGCGACCGACAGTCCTCTCTACAAGCCATTTGTCGACTTCCCCGAAAGCATCTCGCAAGAGGAACAGCTACGCCTGAAAAAGCTAGGCAAAACGGCGATCGCGAACCAAGTCTTTCCAGCGATGCTGAACCTTAAGAAGTTCATCGAAGACGAGTATCTGCCGCAAGGTGACGAGATCATTGGTGCAGCCGCTTTGCCCAACGGCCGTGATTATTACGCCTACAAGTGCCGCTATTCGACAACGACCGATCTGACTCCCCAAGAGATTCATGAGATCGGCATGAGCGAGGTGAAGCGAATTCGTGGCGAAATGGAAAAAGTCATTCGCGAATCTGGTTTTGAAGGGAGCTTCGAAGAGTTCATTCAGTTTCTGAAAACCGATTCTCAGTTTTATTACACCGAAGCAGACGATCTGTTGCGTGGATACCGCGATATTGCAAAGCGTGTCGATGCCGAACTTCCCAAGCTGTTTGTCGAGTTGCCCCGCTTGCCGTACGGGGTGAAAGCGTTTCCCGACTACGAAGCACCTAATCAGACTTCGGCTCGCTATTACCCAGGATCGGCCGAAGCTGCCCGAGCAGGGTTCTTCATGGCAAACACTTATGCACTCGACAGTCGGCCGAAATACGAAATGGAGGCCCTTACGCTTCACGAGGCCTGCCCGGGACATCACCTGCAGATTGCCCGAGCCCAAGAGCTTACCGACTTGCCAATGTTCCGCCGCCAGGGACATTACACGGCCTTCGTGGAAGGCTGGGCCCTGTACGCGGAGTCTCTGGGGGAAGAGATGGGTTTCTATCAAACGCCGTACGACAAGTTTGGTCAGCTGACCTTCGAGATGTGGCGAGCTTGCCGCCTGGTCGTCGACACCGGCATTCACAACAAAGGTTGGAGTCGCTCGCAAGCCATTAAGTTCTTCAAAGAGAACAGCGGCAAAAGCGATCTGGAAGTGGCGGTCGAAGTCGATCGCTACATCGTTTGGCCAGGGCAAGCGCTCGCCTACAAAATTGGTGAGTTGCAGATCAAAAAACTGCGTGCTAAAGCAGAACAAGAATTGGGCGATCAGTTCGACCTTCGAGCGTTCCACAACGCGGTGCTCGACAACGGAGCGATTCCGCTTCCGGTCCTGGAACGTTTGATCGACCGCTGGATTGCCGAGCAAAAGAAGAGCTAAAAATCTTTCCGCCAAGCTGTTAAGGCCCGGAAATTGCTGCGGTACATGTCGCTAGGTTAAAAAACACCAACGACGTTCCGCAGCTTTTTCATGGACTTTTCCAACCTACTTCTGGTCAACGCCGCCGTCATTGCAGGGTGCATGTTCTCCCTTTGGCTGCTCAGTCTCTGGCTGAAAGATGCGAGTATTGTTGACCTGTTCTGGGGGTTCGGCTTTGTTGTCGTTGCCTGGGTCTCTTTGCTTTGTGTTCCATCACCGAAACCTCTTGCTTGGGTAACGACCATTCTGGTCACCATCTGGGGTTGTCGGCTGGCTGGTTATCTTTCTTGGCGAAACATCGGCAAGGGGGAAGACTCTCGCTACGCCGAAATGCGAGAAAAGCCAGGCAGAAACTTTGCGTTGTTCAGCCTGGTCGTGATCTTTGGTCTTCAGGGCGCGATCATGTGGGTCGTTTCTCTACCACTTCAAATAATGCCGACGCTCGACGGCCACTTTACTTCGCTCACGCCAGTTGGCTGGTTACTATGGTTGATCGGAATCAGCTTCGAGGCGATTGGTGATTATCAACTTGCCAGCTTCAAGAGCGATCCCAACAACAAAGGTAAAGTGCTCGACAAGGGGCTATGGCACTATACACGACACCCCAACTACTTTGGCGACTTCCTGGTTTGGTGGGGTTATTACGTGCTGGTGCTTTCCGCCGATCCTTCTGCCTGGTGGACAATCATCGGACCGGCTCTGATGACATTTTGCTTGCTTTGGTTCTCGGGGGTGGCTCACCTTGAAAAGAGAATTCAAACGCGGCGACCAGAATATGCGGACTATATACGCCGCACCAGTAGCTTCTTCCCATGGCCGCCGGCACCTAAGAAGTCGACCGAATCCTACTCGTCCCATTCCCACTCTCCTTCGGTTTAGGATCTGGAATGAATCGTCAGCGTATCGCGATCATCGGCGGAGGAATCAGCGGTAACCTTACCGCGCGGCTACTACACAGCGATCACGACGTCACTCTGTTCGAGTCCGCAGACTACCCCGGCGGACACAGCAATACTGTTACCTGTGAAGTGGACGGCAAGCCTTACGACGTCGACACTGGGTTCATGGTGTTCAACGAACGAACCTATCCAAACTTCTGCCGTATGCTGGAAATGCTGGACGTCCCGTCACAGGGCAGTGACATGAGCTTCAGCGTTCGCTGCGAAAAGAGTGGCTTGGAGTACCAAGGAAGTAGCCTGCGCGGCCTATTCCCCGCTTGGCGAAACGTTACGTCGCTTGGCTACTGGAAAATGCTTCGCGATATCCTCCGCTTCAATCGTCTTGGTACCGAGGCAGTCTCGAATGGAAGCCTCCGCGAAGGCGAAACAGTCGGCGAGTTCCTGGCGCGCTGCCGCGTCGGGAACATGTTTCGAGAAAAGTATCTCTTGCCGATGGCAGCCGCGATCTGGTCCGCCGATCCTGAACAAATCCTCGAATTCCCCGCCCAGTTCTTTCTTGGCTTTTGTGACAATCATGGTTTGATGGCGATCACCAACCGGCCTAAATGGAAGACGATCGTCGGTGGTTCGAAGTCGTACGTCCGAAAGCTGATTCAACCCCTGCGTGATCGGGTTCGTTTGAACTCGGCCGTAAAAAGTGTTTTACGGGACTCGGATCATGTTGCTGTGATTACCGAAGCGGACGAGGTTGAGCAGTTCGACCAGGTCATCTTCGCGACCCACGCCGATCAAACGTTGCGTATCCTGGCCAGTCCAACGCCGCAAGAGCAAGAGCTTCTGGGGCATTTCCCCTATCAGCCCAACGACGCTGTCCTGCATACCGATACCAGGCTAATGCCAACGCACCGTCATGCCTGGGCAAGCTGGAACTACTTCCTGCCAGATCAACATCAGACAACGGCCAGCGTGACGTACGACCTCTCACGTCTCCAAAACGTTCCGTCGCCGACACCTATTCTGTTGAGCTTGAACATTTCGGACCGAATCGACCCCCGAAAAGTCCTTCAGACGTTTAACTACGATCACCCGGCGTTTAACCGCCATTCCTACACTGCTCAAAAGCGTCTTCCCGAGATCCAAGGGCAGCATCGTACTTATTTCTGCGGTGCGTGGTGTGGCTATGGATTCCATGAAGATGGCGTGAAAAGTGCCTTGGCCGTGGCTGAATACTTTGGAAAGAACCTAGACGCATGCACAGCTGTTTGTACGAAGGAACGGTCTCCCACGCACGCTTCGGCCCCGTCGACCACCAGTTTAACTACCGCCTGACGATGGCTCAGTTCGACCTGGCGGAACTAGACGATGTCGTCGGACGCGGCAATGTGCTGTCGGATCACCGCTGGGCGTCGGTATCTTTTCCTCGCAATGCTCACCTTCAGGATCAGCAAGGTTCGCTTACGGAACGTGTTCAATCGTTAATCCTGGAACGCACGGGAAGCAGTTGCCGTGGCCCCATCCGATTGGTCACGCAACTGAGATACTTCGGCCACTACTTTAGCCCTCTCAATCTGTTCCTTGTTTTTCCCGACGAAACGTCCCACGTACCGCAGTACATTCTCGCTGAGGTTAACAACATTCCGTGGGGCGAGCAGCAAGTCTATCTTCTGCAGCCGCAGTGGGACGATGCCCAGCAGGCATGGACATGCCAACATGCCAAGCAGATGCATGTTTCACCGTTTATGCCCATGGATCATACGTACCGCTGGACGTTTCGTTCGTTCGACGAGCCGCTTGATGTCCGCCTGGAAAACTGGCAAGGAGATCGCCGTGTCTTTCATGCCGGTATGCAACTTGAAAAAAGACCGTTAGCTCGAAGCGTACTTCGACGGTTTATGTGGCGAATGCCCGCGATGAGCTTGAAAGTTGTCGCTGCAATTTACTTAGAAGCCTGGAAACTCTGGTGGAAACGATGTCCCATCTATCCTCATCCGCGAAAACTCGAAACAAGCCGACTGCCTGCTCGCGCGAGCGAAGCGTTGTAAACGAGTTGGCGATCGAGCATCCCGGGCTACGACTGCGCGAAGCGCTTCCCCAGGTTTCTTCGGGTCTCCATTGCTGGGTCGCTCGGCAATGTCGAAGCTTGCTTCATCGCACACTTGCGAAGATCGAAGCGGGGCACGTATTGATTATCGATCCACTGGGACAGCATCAATTCGGCCCCAGCCACGATGTCGAACTCCGGGCAGTCGTTCGCATCGACGATCTTCGCGTCTATCGACACATGATGCTGGGAGGAACGCTCGCCGCTGCGGAAGCTTACCTGGAAGGAAAGTGGGTATGTAGCGACCTGACGGCGCTGCTTCGTATCATGGGCCGGAACCTGGAGTCGTTAAAAGGGATCGAGCGGCGTGCTTCGTTCTGGCTCGCACCATGGCGAAATTGGGTGCAGTGGCAGACTCGCAACTCAAAGCATGGTAGCCGTAAAAACATCGCTGCCCATTACGATCTGAGCAACGAGTTCTTCCGACTGATGCTCGATCCGACAATGATGTACTCTTCCGGTATCTACAACCATCAGCATGCAACGCTGGAAGAAGCTTCCTTGGCAAAGCTTGATCGCATTTGCCGAAAACTCGATCTTAAACCAGGCAGCCGCGTGCTGGAAATCGGCACCGGTTGGGGTGGATTTGCCGAGTATGCTGCGAAGCACTACGGCTGCCACGTCACCACCACAACCATTTCACAGCAGCAGTTCCAATATGCATGTCAGCGAATTGAAGACGCAGGCCTGCAAGATCGCGTCACCCTATTGAAACGGGACTACCGCGACCTGACCGGCCAATTCGATCACGTCGTCAGTATTGAAATGATTGAAGCTGTCGGTCGCGATTACCTGGATACTTACTTCGAGAAGTGCAGTTCGCTACTAAAACCGGACGGGACGATGGCCCTGCAAGTCATTACCATTCCGGACGAACGTGTCGAAAGCTACTCACGCGGAGTCGACTTCATTCAGCGATACATCTTCCCCGGTGGCTTTTTGCCGTCCTATCATTTGATGGCAAAATCGCTTGCCCGTCGAACCGACATGCGTATTGTGCACTCCGAAGATTTTGGTCCACACTACGCGCGTACGTTGGCAGATTGGCGAGAGAATTTCCAGGAGAACTTGCCTCGTATTCGTGCGCTGGGCATGGACGAGTACTTCCTGCGAATGTGGGAATACTATCTGGCCTACTGCGAAGCGGGCTTCCACGAACGCCAGATCGGCGTCAGCCAATTGGTAATGGCCCGCCCCAAGCATCGTGGTGAATCCATTTTAGGCAGTCTTTAATCAACGACTGTGTGGATCTCTTCTTCTGCTTTCAGTCCGCGAAGTTGCCGCCAGAGCCAACGCACCTCGTTTCTTGCCAACACAACGTAAACGACAACCCCAGCGGCAATCTCTTCGACCAGCGTCAACGATACCGGATGATGCTCTTGGAGCAGTCCTACCAGGTACACAGCTGCTCCCATCACCACTGAAGAAGCCAACGAGGGGAACAGATATCGAAACGTTCGTGCTACGTCGACGCCCGAGTAATGAAAGCTAAACGCCAAATACGGCAGGCAGAAAAGCACCGTGAAAAGCATCACGGAAGAAGCGAGATTGATCGTAAACAATTGCGGGTCGCTGTAGGTGGTGAAGTAGTACGCAGACCCACACGCAACCGATAGAACAACGAAGTTGGCAAATGCCCCCAACGCCAGCAGATCGGCACGTCCGGCAGCGCTCATCAGACTGCCGGTAATATTGATCCAGCTTTGCGCGAGAATCATGAGCCCAAGCGTTGCCAAGATACCGCCCGATTCGTACCAGTCGCTGCCACCGAGAACCGGCATCAATTCGTCACCAACCATCATCATGCCGATGGAGCAGGGGGCCAACATGATTCCCACCATACGATAGAACGATCCAGCCAGGGCACTGAACGACTCTCGATTCCCCTTCGCCTGCGATAACGCCGGCAGCATTGCTGAAGTCACTGGAGAAGTCAGCAAATAGACCGGGCGAATCATCTGATTGTAGGCCTGGGTGTAATAGCCGATCCATTCATGACCGATGGCAGACGAACCAAAAACAACGCCCAGGATAATCTTGTCGAGGTTCTGCCCTACCGAAAAGAAAATCCCGCTGAGCGTATAGTATCCGCTGAACTCTAACAGGTTCCGAACGTCTGACATCGGAGCACATTTGCCTGGCCGCCATGGTTCAATCGCCCAGAACCCGATGTTCAGCACGATCAGCTCTGCATATTGCTGCACCACCAAAGCCCAGACACCCCAGCCGTTCCATGCCAAGACAATCGCGATCACGCCACTGACAATCAGCGACAACACGCGGACGATTGTCAGCCGGCCAAAGTGCAATTTCTTTTCCGCCAGCGATTTATGTTGTGAGTAACTGTTGTAGAGCAGTGCCGTCCCCGAAAGCGCAAGCCCGACCGGTAGCAAACGTTCCGCTTGAAACCAGTAAGAAAGCAACGGAGACATCGCCGCAAGCACCAGCGTGATAATCACTCCGGTAATGACTTGATACCAAAAGAGGGTCGTCGCTTGTTCGTCCGTCAAACCTTTCTTTTGGACGGTCGCGATGTCCATGCCCAGCGAACCGAACGCACGCACCATCAACGTGATCGGCATGAACATTCCGAGCAGACCGAATTCAATCGGCGAGACAAGCCGATAAAGCTCGGCGAGCACCACAAGCGAGATGATCTGCCCCGCGATCTGCCCAATCATCGTCAGCCGCGTCGCGCGTTGCGTCTTGCGGATCAAGTCCGCGTCGACAGTCGCGGACGCTTGATTCACCGACGGGGCATCATTCATGGGCAGGGAAAGAGGGGAATGTGGTGGTTAGGTTTAATAGCGGATCGCACACCACAAGGCTCGGATGCCATCTTTCCATCCGATCTTTTTCCCCTCTTCAAACGTGCGGGGGAAGTAACGAATCGGAACTTCGCGGATACGCAGCCCTTTTCGACGAGCCAGCTTCGCGGTGATCTCTGGCTCGACGCCAAATCGCTTCTCTCGCAGCGTCGGGGCGATCTCTTGAATAACCTCGCGGCGGAACACCTTATAACAGGTTTCCATATCGGTGAGCAGTAGATTGGTGAACAAGTTCGACCACAGCGTGACCAGCTTGTTCGCCATATAGTGACGCACGCGCGGGACGTTACGTTGGCCGGTGATGAAACGGCTGCCGTAAACGGCGTCGACTCCTTCACAGATAATCGGCTGAAGCAAAGCACGATAGTCTTTCGGCGTGTACTCTAAGTCGGCGTCTTGGATGATCACCGCATCGCCGGTCGCTTCTTTGAATCCGGTTGCCAGCGCGGCCCCTTTGCCCTGATTCTTTTCATGCAGAATGATCTTCAAATCGGGCTGATCACGCAGCGATTCCAGCAGATCGCGCGTTCCGTCGGTGCTGCCGTCGTCGACCAAAATGATTTCACACTTGAAACCACACTGGCGAACTGCTGCAATAACTTGCTGCAGAGAATTCACTTCGTTGAAAATCGGGACCACGACCGACAACAAGAAGTCACGTGGGATCTCGTAGATCGCCAGTCGATAGCAAGCCGCCTCCCCAAGGAGCTGGTGGAGAAATTCCACCCGGCGGGGCTCACCCATGGAGGCCTCCAGCATGGTGTGCTGCAAACGCGACAATTCATCCTGCTCGTTTTCGGAATGAATACTCATTGGGCTCAGGCAATTCCGAGAAATAATGGTGGCACGAACCCGAAGAGGGCCACGTCAGCCACCCAAGTCCGTGTACAAGTATAGTGCACATCGCGAAAAAAACGAACCTTGGAGACCCCCTCAGATGATCCCGCCATACGTCGTCGCCGCCCTACAAATGGATTCTGGGGCGGAAAAATCGGCCAATTTGGAACAAGCGGAATCGATGATCGTTGATGCCGCCGAACAGGGGGCGAAGCTGATCGTCCTTCCCGAGCTGTTTCCCTTTCTCGGAAAAGTCTCGCAGCTACGCGAAAATGCCGAATCGACGGATGGCCCCATCCTGAAACGAATGCGCGAGCTGGCCATCCAACACGAGATCGTGCTATGCGCCGGAAGTCTTGCGATCGCCGATAGCGACGATCCTGAAAAAGTGATCAACCGAAGTGTTTTGTTTGGTCCTCTTGGTCAAACGTTAGCCACCTACGACAAGATTCATTGCTTCGATATCAACTTGCCAGATGTGCAAGTCATCGAATCCAATTACGTGCGCGCCGGCAGTCAACTTTCGGTCGCCTCGACACCGCTCGGGCATGTCGGCCAAGCGATTTGCTACGATTTGCGATTTCCCGAAATTTTTCGTCGGCTGACGGAAGACGGGATGCAAGTCTGCGTTTTACCAGCGGCATTTACGGACAAGACCGGTCAAGCCCACTGGGAAGTTCTTGCGCGTGCACGCGCTATTGAAAATCAAATTTATGTCATTGCGGCCAATCAATGTGGTCTTTATGCAGATTCGATCCAGTGCTACGGGAACTCGATGATCATCGACCCATGGGGGAAAGTTCTTTCGCGAGCCGGCAGCCGCGAACCAGGCATCGTTTATGCCGAGATCGACTTAGCAGCTCAGCGTAAGATTCGTACGGAATTACCCGCACTTTCGCATCGCCGCATGGCCTAAACGCTGTTTCTATTACCGATCATTTTACTGACTAAACACGAACGTGTTTTGCAATACACCTGCATTAATACTGCACTAACTTTTCAGCACTAAAATTGACGCAATAAAATCTGCGCAAGATAGGCAGGACTTCTTCAAAGAAAAATCGTCGACAAAATCAAGCGCGAATCGCGATGTGAAAAAAAGATTTACATGGTTGCTTGACAACTCGGCGCCGCTTCGCAAAATTAGTCCCTATGTTGATTGGAACCAAGAGACGCTAATCGCGTCTTAAACACCTCTCTTCTCCTCCAAAGCCTGTGTTATTCGTTGCAGATTGGTCGTTCTGACCTGACGGTTCCCGGCTCGCATACAAGACATCCCATGGGATCGTTGCGCGCTCGGCACTGACTGTAACTTCAACAGGCGAAGCGGCATTGGCGGATGCCTGGTGATGAGAAACCAGAGGTCATATGAGATCAGCGAGAGATTTGCTTTCCGGCAAAGGGAATTGTCACAATAGGTTGGCGTACTCTCTGCTAAAAAAGTTTGAAGGGCGACGACTGAATGGAGCGACGCGCGACAGACTCTCGAGTCTGTTTACGGAGATCCCTTCATGCTTTTTTTAGTCTCCCAATCAACACTCCATCCTTCCGGTTCACCCGAAGTTCCCGCGTGCGAAAAGACTGACTTGTGCCCAATATCCTGATTGCCCTGGGCGCTAACCTGGGAGATCGCGGCGAAACACTTCAGCAGGCAATCGAACAACTCGCGGCGATGCCCGAGCTGACCCTTCTGGCTCAAAGTGAATTGCTTGTCACCAAGCCTGTCGGTGGACCAAGCGGACAGCCCGATTTTCTCAATTCGGCTGCGAAATTTTCCACCGAACTCACTCCCGAAGAAGTTCATCAGCGGCTGATCGACGTCGAGCAGAACCATGGACGCGTTCGTGTTCAACGCTGGGGTGCTCGCAAGCTGGATCTCGATTTGCTTCTGTACGACGAGCAGCTCATCAATACGGCGCAACTTACCGTGCCGCATCCCCGTATGAGCTTTCGCCGATTCGTAATGCAGCCGGCCGCTGAAGTCGCCGCCGAGATGCGCCATCCTGATCTGAACACCACGATCGGCGAGATCTGGCAGCATCTTTCGCAAAGCCCACCGGTCGTTGAAATCGCTGCTCTTCCTGGTCCGGCGGTCAAACAGCTTTGCGATTCGGTACAGAGCGAACTAGGGGAATCCTTTGTATCGTGTGCTAATTTCTCTTGGGCCTCGTCCTCGTCGAAAGAGGCACTCCTGCAATCGGCGCGAAAAGCTGCTGATACCTCGGCAATCGATCGCAGCCTTCCCCCCGGCAACGGCGTCACCATTTTGCCCTGGTGGTATGGTCTCGCAAGTATCCTTCAGCAAGCCACCGTACCTAAGATCGATCCCGCATTTGCGCCACGCTTGACGATTTACTGGAACCGTCCCGACAACACCTTTGGCGACACCGAAAAGAACTGGTGGTCGCAAGAAGAAAAAAACGGCCTGCAAGCTCAACTTGCTCAGGCCGTTCAAGAGAATGTTCGTACACCTCGGCTCTGGCTGGATGGCAACGACTTGCCGTCGGCAGTCACCGAAGCAGCCGCCGCTATTCAGGCCATGCAGGGCTAACGCTTAGTCAGCGTGATGTTCGCTGAGAAACGCTTCCGCTTCTGCTTTCTTTTCGCTAGGCACTAAAATTCGGATCGCCAGGACTCCAGTAAGTCCACCTTGATGGTCGTTATCAAGGGCACACGGAATTCCTTCCGCTTTCAGCGCGTTTTGAATGATAGTTGCTTCCTCGTGACTCTGGCACGTGCGTACGGCCACAAAATCGACATCTTCCATAAGACCGTTACTCCGACATCTGAAGGCTTGCTCAATGGGGTGCGGGCTCCCACAAACGGAACGCACATAACATGTAATTGTAACCTAGGTTTCTTCCGGAAACGCATTCCATTTCAATGATTCTCGGGGGCAACAGGATCTTTACCATGGCGAACCGCAAGCTCAAAACGGTGATTCTCGACGACGATGGTGGCATCGTCCGTTTGGTCAAGACAATACTCCGAGGTGCCTTTGGCAACGAATTGGAACTTTACGACTTCACCGATGTCCACGAAGCACAGAAGTGGATCTCGACCAATTGCTGCGATCTGTTGATCAGCGATATCGAGATGCCTGAAATCAACGGACTGGACATGTTGGTTTTCGCGAAACAGCGTAACGCGTGGACTCAAGTCGTTTTTCTGACAGGGCAGTCCAGCTGGATGCATGTCACCCAGGCGGTTGAAAACGGTGCATCCGACTTCCTGCTGAAACCGATCAATCGCCAGGAACTTTGCAACATTGTTCAGCAGCACATCGAACGTGCCGCTCGTTGGCAATCCGCCTTGTTCCCCAAGCAAACAGCCCCAGCCGGAGCCTAGTTCGCTCCGCCGGAACAGGCATAAAACAAACATTCGCTATCACCCGAAATGTTTCGGGTGATATTTCTTGCTTGCGCAACGACATTTAGCTGCGCAGACCTTTTCGGTGAGGTAGTCTTTCGCGGCGAAATCTGGATTGGATTTCCCTTCGTGCGCATGTTGTAACGGATAGCGTGCCGCGACAAACTCCCCACCCAATGTTGCAGGAAGCGAATCTCGTGGTCCGCTGGAAGCCGACATTTACCACACTTTGCGCTGCGATACTGCTGCTTCAGTTCGCTTCTGGCTGCGCACTCTGCAAAAAAGGACGCTGGCGCGATCCGCAGATGGTAGCTCCGTGCCCGGAAGCTAACCCGAAATCGCAATATCCCTTTGGTATTTGGTGGAATCCGTGCGAAGTCACGTCGATCGACGCCGTCGAACTCGACCATCTTGAATTCGAAGTCGAGGAACTTTCCGCCGGCAACCATCACAGCGTCGTTCAGCTGTGTGCATTCGATCTTGAACTAGAAGCCCCGGCCAACGCGACTTCTAATTCCACGTCAAAAGACATCGTTGATACCGCTACCGAAGAAGTCGTGACAACTCGCGGCGAATCGATCACCGGACGTCCCATCGGTCGGAATTCGAGCATGCCGAATTTACTCGATCACGGCGGCGAACGAATCGAAACGCCGGTCACGCGTCGCGCGCCGATGGAAGTGTTTTCCGAGCCTGAGAACATCGGCCCCGAATTCTTCCAAAGCGAACTCGGTGAAGGAGAAATACTTTACATGCCGGGAATGCCTGGCATGCCGGTCGTCGAAGAGAGCGTTCAGCAGTCAGAACCAATTGACGTTCAATTGCGAAAAGCCGAATCGTACTATGCCATGGCCGTCGATGCGGACAAGCAACTCGACGAGTCGGCCATGAATATGTATCTCGACGCCGCAATCGCAGCCTATCAATACATGCAATCGGTGCCGCCTCAGCCTGAGACTTCCAAAGGGACTCAGCGAGCCTGGCAGGTTTATCATTCATCGCTGGCCCGACTGATCTTCATCGCCGACAAAGCAGGCTTCATTGATAAAGAGTGCGGCATCAAACTGCCGGTCAATGGCGGCTATAAGATTGTCGAATTTGAATACGTCAACTTCCAACGCACCTCTGAAGACTTCGATCGCTGGCACATCGTCGGCGACTACAAATCGAAGTACTTGCTGACCGAACATCGTTCGCCGGGCCTTGGTGTGCCGATGGTCTGTATTCGTGAACGCAAGAAGGCGGACAAGTGGTTCCCACCGGAAGTTCCTTTCGCGGTTACCGGTATATTGCGACCCGAGAGCGAACTGTCGTTATACGATGCCACGACGGAGGCCTTTACTCCGGAAGGAACGCATGTTGAACAAGTCGTTGCCAAGCTGGAACTGTACGACCCACGTTCTTCAGGCGATGTCGAATTCAATTGCCGCCAGGTACCGCTGGCCAAAGACACCACGGCTCCCTATGCATACCTGTTGAGCGAAACGCGCGGCGAATCGAAGCTCAAAGCGATGCATCCCTATAAAAACATGGAAGATCGCGGGCTATTCATTCTCGAACCGCACCGCAAAGGAAAGATCCCTGTCGTCTTCGTACATGGGCTTCTCTCGGCACCCTACACATGGGCGGGGATTGCCAACGAAATCGACAGCAATCCTGACTTGGCGGCCCGGTACGAAGTTTGGGCATTTCACTATCCGACCGGCGCACCGTTCCTGGAGACCGCGGCCGTTCTGCGTGATCAGCTCGATCAGATCGTTCGAGAGATGGACCCTAGCGGTTTTGATCGTGATCTTCGCAACATGGTCCTCGTCGGGCACAGCATGGGTGGTCTCGTCGCGAAACTTCAAGCGACCGACAGCGGCAACACCCTTTGGGAGCATGCCGCCTTCCAGCCGCTTAGCTCGCTCGACGCGCCTGACAAGATGAAGGATTACCTTCGCGACCAGTTTTACTTTACGCACTCGCCCAACGTCGGCAGGCTCGTCTTCATCGGGACGCCCCATCAAGGAACAACGCACCTATCGGCTAAAACAGGGCATGTCTCGTCGACGCTGGTTCACCAAGATCCTTGCCTCCACGATGCCCACAAGCAGTTGATTCAAGACAACCCGGCCGCGTTCCGCAAAGAGTTCCGCCACCGCGTGCCGATCAGTCTCGATTTGATCTCTCCGAAAAGCCTCCTGCTGACGGGCATCTATCGCTTGCCGATTGCTCCGCACATTCCTGCCCATACCATTCTGGGCAACGGATGGTGGTCGATTCACGATGGCCAAAACGATACGATCGTGCCAGTTTCAAGTGCGCGGCTACCCGGCGTACAAACAGAAATTATGGTCAATTCGCTACACACGCACCTCAATCGAGACGCCGGCACGGTGTGTGAAGTGCTGCGAATCCTACGCGTTCACGGTACCCGTCCAGCGTTCGCAGGCCAAAACAGCTTGAACCGTTAAACAGCGTTCAAAAATCGGTTTCGACGGCATCTCCGCAAAGAGCCGTAAGAAAATTAAAAGTTTGCGTCGCCCCTAGATAGAAACAACGCCGTGTTAACGTCGGATTTTCCCACGCTCTTGTCCGATTGCTCCCAATATGTCGGAATTTGACAAGCTTCGCTCCCATGGAAAAGCTTCCAACCGACTTCAAGCCGCGTTTATAATCAGAAGGCTTGATGCACCGCTGTGACGCTTAACAGCGTCGCTAAGGGTACCTCAAGCAACCTACCTGGTTTGTTGGCAAAGCGACATGGGCCCTCTGCTCGTAGTTGCGACTGCCCCCGCCCTGCTCGAAACACTCATGTCTCGGTTACTTTTGAATCACAGGAACATCATGATTCGACCATCGTGTGCTGCGGCCCTGCTATTGGGCCTGTGCGTCTCGCTGATCTCTTCCGATGCCCGCGCGGAAGCCAAGCTGGAACTGAAGAAGGGAGACAAAATTGTCTACATCGGCAATACGCTTGCCGAGCGGATGCAATACTTCCCGCACTTTGAAACCCGACTTCAGGCTCGCTTCCCTGAACTCAACCTGGTCGTTCGCGATCTCGGTTGGTCGGCCGACGAAATCACCCTGCGTCCGCGCAGCAAAGACTTCAACGACCACGGCCACAAATTGGAAGATCACAAGCCAGACGTGATCATGGCGTTCTTCGGCTTCAACGAATCGTTCGCCGGTGAAGCCGGTTTGGAGAAGTTCGAGAAAGACCTCGAAAAGTTCATCGCCGACACCAAAGCCACCAAGTACGACGGCAAGAGCCCAACCCTGGTACTCGTTTCGCCGATCCCTCACGAAGACCTTCGTTCCCGCTTCCTACCGACCGGCGAGAAGAACAACGAGAACATCGCTCTTTACGCCGAAGCCATGCACCGCTTGGCTGACAAGCACGATGTCGTCTATGCCGACGTTTTCGCACCCATGCTGGAACCTATGGCAGGCGAGAGCGATCTGACCATCAACGGCGTTCACATGAACGACGCCGGTTACGAGGTCTTCGGCAAAGTCCTGGACGAAGCCCTCTTCGGTGCCGCCCCTCAGTACAAGACCGAACTGGCTACCCTGTATCCTGAAGTGAAAGAGAAGGACTTGCAGTTCTTCTACGATCACCGTGCGGTCAATGGTTTCTATATCTATGGTGGCCGTAAGAATCCATTCGGCGTGGTTAACTTCCCTGCCGAATTCGCCAAGCTGCGCAAGATGATCGACAACCGCGATCAGCGTATCTGGAAAGTTGCCAACGGCGAAACGGTTCCTGCCGAAGTCGACGACAGCAACACCGGCGATTTCACCGACATCGAAACCAACGTCAATCGCCCCGTCGATATCTTCTCGCCCGAGGCGGAAGCCAAAACCTTTTCGCTTCCAGAAGGCTACGAAATCAATCTGTTCGCATCGGAAGTTGAATTCCCAGAACTGGAAAACCCTGTGCAGTTGGCCTTCGACGCCAAAGGCCGTCTTTGGGTGACCACCATGGAAAGCTATCCGATGTACTTGCCTGGCACGCCACCAGACGACAAAGTCCTCATCTTTGAAGACACCGACGGCGACGGTAAAGCCGACAAGCAAACCGTCTTCGCCGATGGCCTGCACATTCCGACCGGGATCGAACTGGGCGACGGCGGAGCCTATGTTGCTCAGCAGCCGAACTTAATGTTCCTGGAAGATAAAGATGGCGACGACAAAGCGGACGAACGAACAATGGTTCTGCATGGGTTCGATTCGGCCGACTCGCATCACTCGATCAGCGCCTTCACGTGGGGACCTGGCGGGGCATTGTACTTCCAGGAAGGCACCTTCCACCATTCGCAAGTCGAAACCCCTTACGGCCCGGAACGTCTCGCCAATGCAGGCATCTTCCGTTACGAACCGCTGACCGAAAAGCTCGACATCTTCGTTTCGTACGGCTTCGCCAACCCTTGGGGGCATACGTTCGATGACTGGGGCCAAAACTACGTTGCCGACGCATCCGGCGGGGCCAACTACTTTGGTACCGCATTCAGTGGCGACGTCGTTTACCCGCAGAAGCATGGCCGTATGGAGCAGTTCCTGAAAAAGCAGTGGCGTCCAACCGCTGGCTGCGAACTGGTCTCCAGCCGTAACTTCCCTGAATCGGCACAAGGCAATTACCTGCTGAACAACTGCATCGGCTTCCAAGGTATCCTGCAGTACAAAGTCAAAGACCAAGGCAGCGGTGTGCACGCCGATCCTGTCGATCCGTTGCTGGTCTCGAAAGACACCAGCTTCCGTCCCGTCGACATCCAGTTCGGCCCTGACGGTGCCCTTTACATCGTCGACTGGTACAACCCACTGGTCGGTCACATGCAGCACTCGCTGCGTGATCCGAAGCGTGACAAGCACCACGGTCGTATCTGGCGCATTCGTTACACCGGCAACGACTTGGTCAAAGCTCCGAAGATCGACGGTGCTTCGATTGAAGAACTGCTCGACCTCTTGAAGGAACCAGAGTACCGTACGCGTTATCGCGTTCGTCGCGAACTACGCAAGTATGACGGCGAGAAAGTCAACGCCGCCATCGAAACCTGGTTGGCAGGCCTCGACAAGAACGACTCCATGAACAACCACCACATGTTGGAAGCGTTGTGGGTCAAGCAAAACCTGGACCTGGTCGATGTCGAACTCCTCAAGCGAATGCTGACCGATGGCGACTTCCGTGCTCGGGCAGCTGCCACGCGTGTGCTGTGCTATTGGCGTGACCGTGTGCCCGGTTCGCTCGATCTGCTGGAAGCCCAAGTGAACGACGAAAATCCTCGCGTTCGCCTGGAAGCGATCCGAGCACTTAGCTTCTTCGAAGGCGAAGATGTCGAACGTGCCCAGGAGATCGCACTCCAGTCGCTGCTGTACGATCAAGACTACTACTTGGAGTACACCCTGAAAGAAACCTTGGCAACGCTCGAAAAGCGTGCCAAGCAGGGCTAATGCTCTACCGTTGATCGATGACAAGGAAGAGTCATCCTCGTAAGGGGGTGACTCTTTTTTTCGATAGACCTCCCGCCTTCCTACGGAACATTTGAAGATGTTGAATCGATTCTTTCTCCTGGGTTGCTTCCTCGTGGCCAGCGTTTTGCTTGCGGCTCCCCAGACTGCTTCGGCTCAAGGGGCGACCGATGCGATGGTTCGCCTGCTGCAAAGTGGCAAGCTGCCGGAATCGCGTGTCGGTACCGTCGTCGGCATGATTGCCGAGCGCGGAAACGCCGAAAACCTCGGCATCCTTTTTCAGGAAGCCACCAAGCCCGATGGCTTCAGTCCGGCGCTTCAAAAGGAAGCCCTCAGTGCATTGAAGAAAGCAAGCGAAAGCCGCAACCTGGTTCCTGCCGGGGATCTTTCCGCGGTGAGCGATCTGATTGCCAGCGATCAAGCTGCCACCAAGACACTCGGCATTCAGCTTGCCGGTCTTTGGAAAGTGGAAGCCACCGCCGATACGCTTGCCGCAATCGCGTTGAACAATGATCAACCATTGAAACTCCGCCGCCTGGCGATCGATTCCTTAATCGAAACCGGCAGTGACAAAACGGCCGCCACCGTTGCCAAGCTGACCGATGAAAGCCAGCCTCTTTCGATTCGCTATCTTGGTGTTTCCGCACTGGCGAACATCGATATCCAGAAAGCAGCCGAAGCGGCCGCCAAAGTGCTTACGTCGGCGGATACTTCCACCGATCCTGCCGACATGATCGATGCGTTTCTGGCCGACACCAAAGGCCCGGACGCTCTTGCCAATGCGTTGGCCGGGAAAGAACTCGACGGCGACGTCGCGAAGATGTGCCTCCGCCAGATGTACTCGGTCGGACGATCCGATCAGTCGTTGGTCGACATCCTGAGTACGGCCGCGGGGATCGACAACAACCCAGATCCGCTCACCGACGATCAGCTTCAAGCACTCGTCGCCAAAGTCCTCGACCAAGGCGATCCGGCCCGAGGCGAAGAAGTTTTTCGTCGCAAAGAACTGAGCTGCCTGAAGTGTCACGCGATCAGTGGTGCCGGCGGTCAAATCGGACCTGACCTCAGCCCCGTGGGTGCCACCAGCCCAGTCGACTACGTGATCAACTCGATTCTCTTTCCTGAGATGGCGGTCAAAGAGGCGTACATCATGAAGTCGATTGTCGACTTCGACGGCAAGATGCATCAAGGGATTGTCGCCGACGAAAACGACGACCGTACGATCTTAAAAGACGCCAACGGTAACGAGATCATCATTCCGGCCGACGACATCGATCTGGAAAAGGAAGGGGGGTCGCTCATGCCCAAGGGCCTCGCCAACTTCCTGACCGAAGAAGAATTCCTTGATCTTGTTGCCTATGTCGCCGAGCTCGGCAAGCCTGGTCCTTACGGCATTCGTAGCGAACCGACCATCCAGCGATGGCGTGCTTTGCTGGAAGTCCCCGAGTCGCTGCAAGGAGAAGCGAATCCTTCCACCGGCGAATTTGAATCGCAGATTCTCGGACTTGAACCAGACGCCTGGCTGCCCGTTTATGGCAAAGTGAACGGCGAATTGCCGCTCGCCGATCTAAGCGAGATCGATAGCCCTGTCTTGTTCCTGCAAGCCGAGATTGAAGTGGTTGACGGTGGCGAGATCGGGATCTCGATGAATGAGACGAAAGGAGTCACGGCCTGGATCGTCGACGATGAATTCCCTGCCGCGGAAGAAATCAAAACGGATATCTTGCCCGGCCGACATAAGGTGACTTTCCGCCTGGACAAACGCCAATTCCCCGGCCAGTCGTTCCGCGCCGTTGTCACCAAACCGGCCGACTCCACGGCACAGTACACCGTCGTCGGCGGAAGCTAACGGGGTTCAAGCCGAGAGGCTTTCACCATGTCATTCGCCCCACCACCACGCTTCGGTGGCTGGGGCTTGAACTCTGCGCAAGAAGGCCTCTACCCTTCGTCCATCGTCAACCGAATTCTCCGCACGACGAAGTACTGGATCATTCCCAGAATCACGATCGACAGCATCATGGCGGTCGCATCAAAGAAGTTCACGTAGCCGACCGGGCGAATCGTAGCTCCTACGAGCACATGCATCAAATAGCCTGCCGCAGCGAGGCTCATCGTGTAGCCAACGAGCCCCTTTTCATACAGCGTCGCACTTGCCGCGACCAACAATAAATAGATCAACGATAACGGACTCGCGGCGCCATGCACCGTAAACAGCAGGCCCGTCAGCAGCACGAAGTTCCATGTCATCCAGCCATAAATGGCCACCTTTCGGCGGCTGGGCTTTTCGTACATTCTTTGGAAGAACCATGCCGCTCCCGAAAACGCGATTGCGAACCCGACCGACGCCACACGAAACCATGGCCGTGCCGAGACCTCTTCTTTCAACACGTACGAACTGATCGCGTGGTAGATGAAAAACAAGATCACGCAAGCCAATGTGCTCGCCAAGCCAGGCTTTCTGCGGGCCCAATAAACAATCCGCTCGCCGATACCTAGCGGTTTCGCGCGGATCGGTTCGTGCCTGAGGAACGATTCCAAGTCGGACGCGACCTCCTTCATGCTGCGGTATCGGGCCGCAGGCGTCTTATGCAAGCACTTCAAGCAGATCGTTTCCAAGGCACGAGGAACGTTCCAATTCAACTTCCGCGGCGGCACAGGATTGACCGTGCAAATTTGATCGATCGCTTCCAGCATGTTGTTGGCAGAGAAAGGGGGCTTGCCGGTCAAAAGGGCATACAGAATGGCTCCCAAACCATAAATATCGGTCGCGTGATCGACGAGGTGATTTTTGCCGGAAGCCTGCTCCGGAGCCATGTAGCCCGGCGAACCGAGGATCTGCCCAGAGTAGGTCATGTCGGAGTTGCCATCCATCCGCTTCGCCAGACCAAAGTCGGTCACGCGAGGGCGGCCGTCCGCGTCGATCAAGATATTCGACGGCTTCAAGTCGCGATGCACGATGCCGACGGAGTGTGCGTGCGCCATCGCTTGGGCAATCTGCAGAACCAACTCGGCGATCTCGTCCGGGCTCAATCCTCCCTCCCGAATCACATCGGCCAGGCTACGCCCTTCGACATATCCCATCGAGAAGAAGTGTCGTCCATCGTGATGCCCCACTTCATAGATCGGTACGATCCCTGCATGCGAAAGATTCGCGGCCGCTTCTGCTTCAGCGCGAAAACGCTGAATCTCTTGAGCCGACGCAAACTGTCCAGAAAGGATCATCTTTACGGCGACAATACGTTCCGGCGAAAGTTGCTTCGCTTTGAACACCACTCCCATGCCGCCGCGGCCTAGTTCGTCCATCAGCTGATAGCCCGGCACTGCTTCGATCGTGTCAGGCGGTCGCTTGGTTTTGGCGGTCTTTTCTGGGTCGAGATCAACCGTCGCAGGGGTCAAGTCGTCGACCGCCATATGCTGATGCACCGGCGAATTGTCCAAAGCCGAATTCTCATCGTTGGCCAGCATCCGCAGCAGTTCGTCCCGCAGATCGGCACGATCCGCAAAGTGACTATCCAGCCAACGCTCGCGGTTCTCGGAAGGAAGTTGCACCGCTTGCTCGAAAGCATCGCAAAGTCGCCGGTAATCTTCAGGGGTCATACGTCGCGCTAACGAGGTTTCAAAGTTGGTAGGGACCGCGTATCGCAGTTCAGGAACTCGAATTATCTTCCAGCCGCGACGTCAGCCAGGCTTTGGCCATTCGCCAGTCCCCTTTCACCGTGGAAACGGAAACGTCGAGCGCCGCGGCCGTTTCTTCCACCGTCATGCCTGCGAAGTAACGCATCTCGATAATCTTGGCATGTCGCGGATTCAGCTCGGCCAGTTCTGTTAACAGTTCGTCAAGCTCGACTAAGTCGACATTGTTTTGTGGATCGCCAGCGACGAGCCCTTCTTCGAGCGTGATCCGCTGGGCCCCTTTGCCCCGCTTGGCGGCGTTTTTCGTTCGAGCATGATCGACGAGAATCCGCCGCATGATGTTCGATGCCACCGCGCAGAAGTGGGCTTTTCCTTTCCACTGCACCCGGTTCTGATCGACCAGTTTCAGAAAGGCTTCGTGCACCAACGCCGTCGCTTGCAACGTATGGTCGGCACGTTCGTTTCGCATATGCTGATTCGCGATACCTTTGAGTTCCTGGTAAAGCACCGGCAATAGCTTTTCCGCGGCGGCCTGATTCCCCTCGGAAAGAGAAGCCAGCAAGCTTTCGACGTCATCGCTCATGAAGATAAGGTTCCTCAAAGGGGCTACACAGGGGGCCCGACTTGATTCTATGGGCATCCAAGTCTAGCTTAACAGTCCACAGGGCAGTGGAGAATGCGCCGAGACGTTTTGTTTGCGATACTCGACGACACCTTTCGATACGAGGAAACGGAATGAACCTGGCAATCGTGCATCATCACCTCAATCGCGGCGGCGTGACTCAGGTGATCTTGAATCACCTCCGAGCATTGCACGAAGCTGGGGCCCGGGAACTGTTCGACCGAGTCCTCGTTCTTTATGGCGGCCGAGCCACCGGTTGGCCGGAAGCTTCCGAGCCTGCCTTGGAAGGAGTCGAACTGGTCGAAATCCCGAGTATCGACTACGACACCGTCGTCGCCGTCGGCGAAGAAGCTCCTTACCGAGCCACCTCCGAAACGCTCGAGAAGCTTGGTCTTGCTCCCGAGGAAACGCTGCTGCACGTCCACAATCACACGCTCGGCAAAAACGTCGCGTGGCCCAACGCCCTCGCTCGCTTGGCAAGCGAAGGCTTTCGGATGCTGCTTCAGCTGCACGACTTCGCGGAAGACTTCCGCCCCGATAACTATCGTCGGCAAGTCGAATTCTACGCCGAAAAAGGGACCGGGATGGCCGAAGTCTACTTTCAGGCCCCACACGTCCATTATGCTGTCCTCAACTCGCGCGACCGCGGCATTCTCGAAAAAGCAGGCTTCGCGGAGGAAAAGCTGACCTGGCTTCCTAACCCGGTCCAGCCATTTCCGGTGCTGCCCCATCGTGCCGATGCTCGCCAAAAACTGCGGGATAAGCTCGGCGTCAAGTCGAGCGATCAATACATCCTCTATCCGGTGCGTGGTATCCGCCGGAAGAACGTAGGCGAACTGGTCCTGTGGTCCGCCATCGCACCGACCGGGTCGACCTTCGGCATCACGCTTGCCCCCCTCAATCCGGTCGAACTGAAACCGTATCAGGCCTGGCAATCGCTCGTCGAAGAGCTTCATCTGCCGTGCAAGTTCGACGTTGGTGGCGACGAAGGGCTTTCGTTTTTAGAAAACCTGGCCGCGGCCGATGCCATCATCAACACCAGCGTTGCCGAAGGGTTCGGGCTCGTGTTCCTGGAAGCCTGGCTGGCCGACAATTTGCTGATCGGTCGCGATTTGCCCGAGATCTCCGCCGACTTTAAAGAAGCGGGTCTCCGGCTCGATAGCCTCACCCCATCGCTGCATGTACCCAAGCGAAGCCCGATCGATGGCCGCGAGGTTTTCACCGAAAGCAAGTATCGCAAGAAGATGTCGAAGCTCTTCACCCAGGTACTGCAAGATTTCGGCCAAGACGATCCGGAAGACTTAGACAAGCAGCTCGACGAACGGCTCAGCGACGAGTGGATCGACTTCGCGCTGCTGACCGTCGAAGCCCAACGCGAAGTGGTCCGCGCGGTAGCCAAAGACAAAGCTCTCGGCGAAGCGATCGTGCAAGAGAACGCGCACGTGATGCGTCCTTTGACCGAAGAGAACGCCAACTTCGATTCGACGATCCAAATCAACTCGCAGATCGTACTGACTAAATTCGGTTTAAAGGGAACCGGCGAACGCCTCCGTGAACGGTATCAACAGCTGATGAGACAAAAGCCAGGCCCAGTTTCGTCGTTCAATGGAGCCAATCGAATCTTGCGGCAATTCGTCGAACTCTCTCGCTTTCATCCAGTGCGATTGGAAAACGCATGAACACTTTCTCTGAAATCCTCAAGCGAAACAGTCAACCGCTTCAGCCTATTCCCACCGACATGGCCGCTGACTTGAAAGAGCTGCCAGGCATTCAAGCGGTACTCTTCGATGTGTACGGCACCCTATTAGTCAGCGGAAGCGGCGACGTCGGTACCGCTATGGAAATGACCAAAGGTTCGGCGCTGCAAGCCACGTTCGACGCCTGCGAAGTGCAGTGCAAAGTGCCTGCCGAAGACATGGTCGCTCAACTGTATTCGTTGATCAAAGCTGATCACAAAATTGCCACTAAAAGAGGCACTTCTTATCCCGAGATTGTGATCGAAGAAATTTGGCAAAAACTTTTCGACGCCCAGATGCAGCGAGGGCAGATCGAATTGCCGTGCGACTTCGATATGAAACTGTTTGCCTGGGAGTTCGAGTCGCGCGTGAATCCAACGTGGCCGATGCCCGATTTTCAAGAGGTTCTGCAGACCCTCCGTCAGCAAGGGTTAACGCTGGGAATCATCAGCAATGCCCAGTACTTTACGCCGAAAATCGTAGAAAGCCATCTCGGCGGGTCGCTTGAGGAAAATGGATTTCGCCCGGAGAACTGTTTTTTCTCGTACGAGCATCGTGTCGCCAAACCAGGAACTGATCTTTATTTAGCCGCCGCGCGAAGTTTAGCCGACCAGGGAACGGAAGCGTGTCATATTTTGTATGTTGGCAACGACATGCTGAACGATATCCAGCCAGCCTCCCAAGTTGGCATGAAAACTGCACTCTTCGCCGGAGACCAGCGCAGTCTACGACTGCGGAAGGATGACGCTCGAATGTTGCCAATACACCCTGATGTTACCCTCACAAGACTTTCCGACATTTTGGCTTGCCTTCCGAGATAATCCAACATGAACGCATCTGAAAACGCAGGGCACAACATTGGCTTCGTGGGTACACGGTTCGCTGGTACCGATGGGGTTTCCCTCGAGGCGGCTAAGTGGGCCAAAGTGCTTTGGGACTACAAGCATGTCAGCTATTGGTATGGCGGAAAAATGGACACCGATCCAGACATCACCAGTCTGGTTCCGCATGCCTATTTCGGCCATCCTGACATCCAGTGGATCAATCGCCGTATCTTCGGCACGACCACGCGTGATCCAGAAGTCACGCGGCGTATCTTCGCTCTGGCCGAATACCTTAAGCACACCCTGTACGAATTCACTCGTCGGTTCAATATCGAGGTGATGATCGTGCAGAACGCGTTGTGCATTCCGATGAACGTTCCGCTTGGCGTCGCCATTACGATGTTCATTGCCGAGACCGGCTTCCCGACGATCGCGCATCATCACGATTTCTACTGGGAACGCGATCGTTTTTCGGTCAACGGCATTAACGATATCCTCAGCATGGCGTTTCCGCCGACGCTGCCATCCATTCAGCACGTAACCATCAACCTGCCTGGCCAGGCCGATCTGTCGCACCGCAAAGGGCAGTCTTCGATTCTCGTTCCGAACGTTCTCGACTTCGAAGACCCTCCGGTCAACGACGACTACCCGCACACCTTTAAAGAAGACATCGGCTTATCGCCGGAAGATATTGTCATCTTGCAGCCAACGCGAGTGGTCCCGCGAAAAGGGATTGAACATGCCATCTCGCTGGTCAATTCGCTGAACAACCCCAAGTACAAGCTGGTCATCACGCATGAGTCTGGCGACGAAGGGGACGAATACATGCACGCATTGCAAGAGATGGCCGAACGCCAAAATGTCGATCTCCGCTTCGTCGCCGAACGCGTTGGTGAAGAGCGAGGCTACGACCGTGAAGGGCGCAAGATTTACACACTTGGCGATTGTTACGCGGCCGCCGACTTCATCAGCTATCCCAGCTTGTACGAAGGATTCGGCAACGCGTTGATCGAGGCCTTCTATTTCAAGAAGCCGGTGCTCGTCAATCGTTACTCGATCTTCGTGACCGACATCGAACCGAAAGGGTTCAAAGTGGTCACGATGGATGGCTACCTGACCAAAGACGTCGTCACCCAGGTTCGCAACCTGATGGAAGACGAAGCGTATCGACAGGAAGTCGTGGAACACAACTTTGAACTAGGCAAACGCTTTTTCAGCTACTCTGTTTTGAAACGTAAACTTCGGGCCCTGGTGACCAACTTCACCGGTATGGACGACTTATAATAATCAGCCGCGCTGTGAGCCCGAGGCGCGGCTGTCGGATAGGGAGGTTCTATGATCGGCACGTCAGAACAACAACACGCCCTCAAGCAGCACCTGACTCGGATGTATGGAGAGTCACTCGCTGAAGATGTTCTGCCGCGTCTCGTTGAGTTGCTCGAATCTTACTCGACGAAGATCCCCGAACCCAAACGAACCGGCTGGGACGAAACCGATGTGGTCCTGATCACCTACGCGGATCAGGTCTACGGCAACGAAAAAACTCCGCTGGCCATCCTGCGAGAATTCCTCGTTCATCATGGCTATGACCAGCTGATCAACACGGTACATTTGCTTCCGTTCTTCCCGTACACATCGGACGACGGTTTCTCGGTGGTCGACTACAAACAGGTCGATCCGAATTCTGGGACCTGGGACGACTTGCACGCGTTGGCCTACCATTTCGATCTCGCCTTCGACATGGTCGCCAATCACTGTTCGCAAAAGAGCGAGTGGTTCCAGAAGTACTTGAAAGGGGAAAAGCCGTACGACGAGTACTTCATCGACGTCGACCCCGCGACCGATCTCTCGGCGGTCGTTCGGCCTCGCGCGTTGCCGCTGCTTTCGCCGTACGAAACGATCGATGGCGAAAAGCATGTTTGGACCACCTTCAGCGCCGATCAAGTCGACTTGAACTATGGCAGCCCGGAAGTCCTGCTGGCGATGACCGACGTGCTGTTGTTCTACGTCCAGAACGGTTCACGGATTATTCGTCTCGATGCGATCGCGTTTCTGTGGAAGACGCTCGGCACCAACTGCCTGCATCTCGACGAGACCCACGAGGCGGTCAAGCTGTGGCGAACGATCACCGAAATTGTCGCCCCGCATGTTCTGATCCTGACAGAAACCAACGTGCCGCATGCCGAGAACATCAGCTACTTCGGGCTCGCCGACGAAGCCCACATGGTTTATCAGTTCAGCCTGCCGCCGCTGCTGTACGATGCCTATCTGAACGAAGACGCGACGACTCTTTCCAGCTGGATGGAAACGCTGTACGACATCCCAGACGGGACGACCTACTTCAACTTCACCGCTTCGCACGACGGTATCGGCGTGCGACCGCTGGAAGGTCTCGTGCCGACCGAACGCATCGACAAACTGGTTCACGCAACACGCGAGCGAGGCGGTATGGTCGGCATGCGGACGATGCCTGACGGATCGCAAAAGCCGTACGAGCTGAACATTACTTATGTCGATGCCATGGGCAAGCCGGAAGCGTTCGGCCCGGAACAGCACGCCCATCGCTTCCTTGCATCCCAGGCCATCATGTTGGCGATGAAGGGGATCCCAGGGATCTACTTCCACAGCCTCGTCGGCACACAAAACCATTTCGGCGGAGTCGAAGAAAGCGGCATCCCGCGCCGCATCAACCGCCGCAAGTTCGAGCGATTAGAACTCGAAAACCAAATCACCGAACACGAAACGTTGCAGCATCGCATCTTCACCGGCTATCAAAACCTGTTGGCCAAACGGATCGAGCAGCCAGCGTTTCACCCGGATGGTCCTAGCGAAGTCTTCCCGACCGGCAACAAAGCACTTTTCGGATTCGTGCGCACATCGCCTGCCCGAGATCAAACGATTCTCGTTCTCGCGAACCTATCCGATAAGCTGCAAAGCCTGCCGCTGAGCGATCCGAAATGGCACGCCCTTTCGTACGATTTGATCAGCGACAAGTACGTTGTCGAAGGGCAAGGACTCACGCTCGATCCTTACCAGATCGTCTGGCTGACCGAACCTGGCGACTAGCCTGCTTAATCGCGGCACCCAGTGACGCATCGCACGAAAAACTAAAAACCTCTCCCACACTTATTCGCCCCGGCAAGGAGAACCACTTGTCCGACTTTATTCAACATGGCCCCATTTCGACGCTGCACGACTTCGGCACGCTCGACTCGCAGCAGTTGGAACGCACTTTGGAAGATGCGACCAGCGAGTACCCGATGGGCTTGATCCTTCCCGTCACCGCCAGCGACATGCGTGCCCCGGCGTTTGCTACCATCATGGATCAGCTGGAAGGGACCAAGTTCCTCAAGACGGTTGTCGTCGTCTTGAATCGTGCCCCAGATGTCGAAGATTACCGCGAATGTCGCCAGCTCACTTCCAAGCTCGGCAACATGTGCCGCGTGTTATGGAACGACGGCCCGCGCGGCAAAGCGGCATTTCAACAGCTTACCGATGCCGGTTTCAACGTTTCGGTGCCCGGCAAGGGCAGGGCCGTCTGGACCGCGTTCGGTTATCTGTTGGCCGATCCCGAAATCAAAGCGATGGCGCTGCACGACTGCGACATCGTCAACTATCACCGCGACATGCTGATGCGGCTTTGCTTGCCAATGGCTCACCGCGGGTTCGACTTCGACTTCTGCAAAGCGTACTACGCCCGCGTGACCGACCGCATGCATGGACGCGTTGTGCGACTGCTGATGACGCCCCTTTTGCGTTCGCTGATTCGCGTGCTGGGGAACGACGACTTCCTGGTCTTCCTGAATAGCTTCCGCTATCCCCTTTCCGGCGAGTTCGCGGTGACGTCAACTCTTGTCCGTGCCAATCGAATCCCCAGCGACTGGGGCTTGGAAGTTGGGACGCTCGCCGAAGTGTTTCGCAATACGGCTCCCAAGCGAATTTGCCAGATCGACTTGGGGCATCCATACGAACATAAGCATCAGCCCATTTCGCTGGAAGATGCGAATCGAGGGCTCATGAAGATGACCTCCGATATTTTGCACAGCATCTACCGCACGCTGTCCAGCCGCGGGATCGTCTTCAGCATGGGGATGTTCAACACGCTGGAATCGGCCTATCTTCGCGATGCCCAAGATGCCATCCGGCAATATCACGCCGATGCGGTGATCAACGGTTTAGAATTCGACCGCCACAGTGAAGAACATTCGGTCGAAGGCTTTGCCCGGCTGATCACGCAGTGCGGGCAAGAGTTCTTCGAGAATCCTGTCATGGCTCACGAGATGCCAACATGGACGCGTGTTCGCAGCGCGATTCCTGACTTCCCGAACACGCTTCGCCGATCGGTCGAAGGAGATTCGGCGGAGTATACCTAGGCCGATTTTCCGCCTAAACCCACGAACAAAGGGCAAGCACCGCGAAGGTGTCTTGCCCTTTTTTTATTCCACAATCAAAGTCATCCGCGAGGGAAGACCGCTATCTATCAGGACTACTTACCAACGGCAAGCTCGAGCTGATTCATTCCCTCTTCGACTTTCAGCTTCCAAGGGCTCGATGCTTCGTTCCAGTATTTGCCTGGAATGGAAGCTTGCGACTTTTTCGGTGCCTTCGACCGGTCAGGCACATCTTCCGCCATCGCAGGCGAAAGGAACACGACATACTCTCCAGGGGGCAAGCGATCGTCCGTCGCGAAGCTCCCAGTTTCGTCCAAATAAGCGGCCGCGGCAGCTCCGGTAATCATGTCCAAGAGAATGACTCGGACGTCGCCCTGATAGGCTTCCCCGTTGACTGTCAGTTGGCCTTCCACCAACCCTCCTGGCGCCGACTGCGAACAGCCAACCGCCACTGTGCATGCCAGAACGCAAGCCGCGATCCAAGCGAAAGTTTTCACGTTACTCTTCTCCGTCAAAGGATCTGTTTCCGGTTTCAATCTCTAAACTAATTCGCCGTGCGTGGTACTAAAACTCGCCCAGCACTTCGCCATCGTTTCGTACCGACAATCGCTTGAACGTGTCGAGGTTCATCGTTTCAGGGAAGAAACGTGTGCTCGCATCGCCCAGCAGCCCGTTCACCCCACCTGGATGAAACGAATTGACCACGGTGTTGTGGTGATACTGAGCATTAGCTCCCGTCGAAGCAATGTTGTGATTAATGCCATAGCGAACGGTAGTCGTCCCAGAAAAGTAAACCCTGTTGCAACTCGGGTTTTTGACCGTGTGGTTCAAGTTGGCACCGACCCAGCCGCCTCGATAGTTGGCGGTGATGTCTCGCTTTTCAACATGGCCAGACTGCTCGGCCACCAAAAGCACGTTCGACGTACCGTCGGTCGCATCGCGCAGTCGCGTTGCTTCGTTGGTCGGCAGCATCCCGTTGTCAGCGAACCAACCGTAGCCACAGTCGACATAACCGACGCCAGGCTGTGTCGTGGAAGGGGCAGCTCCGGAAATCCCGACGTAATGAATGCACTGAGCCTTTTCGGTGTTTTGGCCTACGGGATCGGAAAGAGGATCCAATGGACTCGAAGGGCAATTCAAACCTGGCACTACAAGCTCGCGAAGAATCGGATTGGCGCCCAGCGAGTTGCCTCGAAAATCGTCGTTCAAGCTCAACGAATCGTACAGGGCCGACTGTTCGATGAACGGCAAGAGATTGACGCGCCAGTTATAGGTGTTGAACGATTCCGAAGCGCTTCGGCCAAAGTTACCCGGCGGAAACGAAAGGAACGTATCGTGATAGTTATGCAGGGCCAAACCCAGCTGTTTCATTTGGTTGGTGCACTGCATGCGACGAGCCGCTTCACGGGCCTGCTGTACCGCTGGCAACAAAAGTGCGATTAAAACGCCAATAATGGCGATCACAACCAACAGTTCAACGAGTGTGAACCCGCGTCGGCGAGTCCGGGGAGAATCAACGAACATGGACGAATTTCTCTCTATGGTGTGCTAAAATAAGAACGCAGCGAGCAGGAACCTATCAGGCGTATCCTGCGGCCACGTGAATATCGCGAGAAGCCCCATTTCGTTAGCGCGGTGATCTGGGAATTAACACAATCTGAACCATTTTCACCCAGACTGGGTGGTCTCCTCAGCCATTGAGCAGCCTGAACGGTGTGACACCTAACCAATGACCGACATCGAGCCACAGCAAAATGCGAGCACTCAGCTGACCGAGCGGGATGCACGAGAACTGCTGACGCGAAGTTGGATGAAAGCCCAACCCTCGGTCTTCGCGTTTGTCATCGCTTCGACGCCACAATTTTCCGACGCGGAAGATTTGCTGCAGGAAGTTGCCGCCGAAGTCGCTATCCGCTTTGACGAATACGATCCCTCGCGTCCCTTTCTGCCGTGGGCGTTGTGGGTCGCAAAAATAAAGATTGCCGATTTTTATCGTTACAAGAAACGAGAGCGGCTGGTCTTCGCCGGAGAAGCGATCGATGCCCTCGCGGCGGCATGCACTCGGGTCCAAAGTTTAATGACCGAAGAGCAGGGAGCGCTGGAACACTGCTTGAAAGAAACGACCGGTCGGACACGCGAGCTGCTTTTGCTTCGCTATGCGGAAGATTTAAAACCGCGTCAGATCGCCGAGCGATTAAGCATGACGGCCGCTTCCGTTCGCGTGGTCCTTTCAAGAGCAAGATCGGCACTCGGTAAATGTGTCGATCAACGCCTGGGAAGGAACACTTCCTGACATGGAACCTCGTGAAGCATTGGAGTTGGTCGACGCCCATCTCGATGGCGAGGAGCTATCCGAGGAAGAAGCGGCTGCGCTGAGCGATTGGATCAAAGAAGACCCCCAACAAGCGGACGACGCATTTCGCCGCATCTTTCTTCATACCTATCTGCGTCGTCGGATGCAGACGCTTGCCATTGAACCACCTGGTGGCCCGGACTTGCTTGAAACGCCTGGGGAACATCCCCCCATGCTGCCTGGCAAGGGCGATGCAAACCGTAACCAAAGCGGGAAACCTCGGCGAAGTTGGCGACCGCTTGGATTTGCGGCGGCAGGGATCGGCATCGTCGGCGTGGTCCTGGGTGGCATGCTGTTTTGGCAATCGCCTGCCCCTCCAGTGGAATCTTCGCCGTTTGTCTACGAACCATTCGACTACCCTGGATTCAACTACGAAGGCTTTGGATTTCCGGAAGTTCCTGTGGAAGGAATTCCGAATGGCATTTGGCCAACCGTAGGGGGCCTGACGGGCCTGGATGGCGGAAAAGGTTTTGCCGCTCCATGGCAGGAAAACGGACCACTGGTCGCGGTGATCGAGTCGGATCCGATGGCCCATCCGCTGGGGCGAGTCGATTTACGACAATTTGGCCGACTAAGATTCGTCGATACCCATGATGTTTCCCTGGATACCCAGGGCAATCAAATGCGGACGTGCGCCGGACACGCGTCGGATTCGTTCCGCAAACTCGATATCGATGCCGCTCCAGAAAATCTTCGCGACGGCGACCAATTGGGAGCGGATGGAGGAACCGTATGGCTGAGTTTTCTGGCTCAATCGTATGACGGCGCGGGCGATCACCGCTATGCGGTCCTGCAGCTAGGCTCCGACGACGCAGGTCTTCATTTTGGAAAACTCGACGCGATGCCAACCGGAAACTGGGGCATCGCCGGTTTGCTCAACGGCCGCGAAGTGAATGCCAGATCCGGCCAGAAGTCTTCCGGCGAAAGTGTGTTTGTCGTCATGCGAATCGACTTTCGGCCCGGAATGGAATTGGCCACCGTCTGGCTCGACCCCGATTTAGACCACACGCCAACCGCTTCGACTTCGATGTGCCAGGTGCAAGTTCCCGATTTCCGATTCGACCGACTCACCATCAAGGCCCGTTACTCGACTGACTTTGATGAGCTTCGGTTGGGGGAAACTTTCTTCGATGTGGCCCCGAGGGCTAAGCCGCAGTAGGCCATTTTCAGAAGTCTCACGTTATGTGAGCATGGCATTTCATCATCTTGCGCGTCGATCTCCCAAGTATGCAGGTAGTATGCGCGGAGCGTGCGCGAAGTTTGCGTGGCTCGGCAGAGGGGCTTTGAGATACGTTCTGCCGCGAGCGACAGGGCAGGGGACCGGAACAGGTCTCAAGCGATTGGGAGCGGCTGATTGGAAGTTGAGCGCATAAAAAAAAGCCTCTTAGAACTGCAACAGCTCTAAGAGGCTTCTAATATAAATAAGGTAGTGACTTGCTTGAGTGATTGGTGGATGTCCCACTTTAGGTCGTTGCGGTCGTGAAACCGACTTGACCAAAAGTTTTCCTTAGAAAGGAGGTGATCCAGCCGCAGGTTCCCCTACGGCTACCTTGTTACGACTTAGTCCCAATCGCGGAGTTCACGTTCGGCGCCTGCCTCCCGAAGGTTAGCTTAGCGACTTCGCGTGCACCCCACTTTCGTGGCTTGACGGGCGGTGTGTACAAGGCTCAGGAACATATTCACCGCGGTATGCTGACCCGCGATTACTAGCGATTCCGGCTTCATGCAGGCGAGTTGCAGCCTGCAATCCGAACTGAGCAACACTTTTTGGGATTTGCTAGATCTCACGATTTTGCTTCCCTTTGTATGTTGCATTGTAGGACGTGTGCAGCCCTAGTCATAAAGGCCATGAGGACTTGACGTCATCCCCACCTTCCTCCGGTTTAACACCGGCGGTCTCTCTAGAGTCCCCGACATTACTCGCTGGCAACTAGAGATAAGGGTTTCGCTCGTTAAGGGACTTAACCCGACATCTCACGACACGAGCTGACGACAGCCATGCAGCACCTGTGCAAAAGCTCTCCGAAGAGCACTCTCCCCTTTCAGGGAGATTCTTAAGCATGTCAAGACTAGGATAAGGTTCTTCGCGTAGCCTCGAATTAAGCCACATCCTCCACCGCTTGTGTGAGCCCCCGTCAATTCTTTTGAGTTTCAGCCTTGCGACCATACTCCCCAGGCGGAGTACTTAACACTTTCGCTACGACCGAGAAACTGTGGGAGGTCCCTCGATCCAGTACTCATCGTTTACAGCTAGGACTACCGGGGTATCTAATCCCGTTCGCTCCCCTAGCTTTCGTGCCTCAGCGTCAGAAGAGACCCAGTGAGCCGCCTTCGCCACCGGTGTTCCTGATGATATCAACGCATTTCACCGCTCCACCATCAGTTCCGCTCACCCCTATCTCCCTCAAGCCATGCAGTTTCAAACGCAGTTCCACGGTTGAGCCGTGGGATTTCACATCTGACTTGCATGGCCGCCTACGCACCCTTTAAGCCCAGTAATTCCGAATAACGTTCGGTCGGTTCGTCTTACCGCGGCTGCTGGCACGAACTTAGCCCGACCTTCCTCTGAGGTTTGGTCAAAATTTCCTTCCCTCTGACAGCGGTTTACAACCCGAAGGCCTTCATCCCGCACGCGGCATCGCTCGGTCAGACTTGCGTCCATTGCCGAAGATTCTCGACTGCAGCCACCCGTAGGTGTCTGGGCAGTGTCTCAGTCCCAGTGAGACGGGCCACGCTCTCACGCCCGCTAACCATCGTCGCCTTGGTAAGCCATTACCTTACCAACTAGCTAATAGTGAGCAGACCCATCTCCAGGCGCCGGAGCTTTGATCCGTAGATGTTATTGGGCATTACCGCCAGTTTCCCGACGCTATTCCCAGCCTGGAGGTAGGTATCTACCTGTTACTCTCCCTTTCGCCGCTGTCCCCTCGAAAGCAAGCTTTCTTGGTTCTCGCTCGACTTGCATGCCTAATCCATGCCGCCAACGTTCATTCTGAGCCAGGATCAAACCCTTCAATTAAATATTTGCTTAACTAGTCCACCGAGGTGAACCAGCGTATGAGCAAGTTAGCAATCGAAAATGTTTGAACTAGCTACTAGTTTTAAAAAAAATTGAACTAGCTTGAGTTCAAAAGTTGATCGTTCTCTTCAGCTGCAAGCAGCCTCCAAAAACACATCCAACCTTCGCTCTCAAACAGAGGTCACTACCAAATTGTCAAAGATCAAAAGCTTTCGCTTCTCCCTGTCGGCGTCATTCCCTTCAGGTGAGACGGTATATCCTATAGCTTCCTGGCTTCCCGTCAAAGGGGCCCGCGTGGTTTTTGTTCAGAAAAGATGAAAACGCGTCGCAAACCCAATACACAAAACACCTTAGAACTTGTCAGTTTTCCGCAGTCTTCTGGGTATTCGGCTCTTCGTGGTGCATTCAACCCTGTAAATGCGGTCCTCGATCTAGTATTTTACGGAGGGCGAAATCAGGTTCTCGCCATCAGAAGTTCGTTGCCGTTTCCTATATGAAGGCTAAGTTGCCATGTTGTGCCGAGGTGTCCGCGGAGCCACGACCGTTACTGATAACAATCGAGACGAGATTCTCGAAGCAACACGGCAACTACTTGCTTTGATGATTCGCCAGAACCAGATCGACCCCAAGGACGTCGCAAGTGCCATCTTTACCATTACGAGTGATCTGAATGCCGAGTTCCCAGCTCTGGCGGCCCGGCAAATTGGCTGGATGGACGTACCATTAATCTGCACGCACGAGATAAGCGTGCCAGGCTCGCTTCCACGATGTGTCCGCATTTTGCTGCACTGGAACACGGAAAAGTCGCAAGAAGATATACATCACGTCTATGTACGCGATGCCGTTCGACTTCGCCCAGATTTGTGCCAAGTGCCAGAGATTGATTGGCAGGAACTTGAGCAATGGATCGAGCAGCAAATGGCCGGCATGAAGTAAGTTCGATCCGGAACCACTGTCGCGACAACACCTTAGGCCTGGCGTGCTATTCTCGTTCGGCTAGCACGCCCCCTCTCTGGCACTCTGCTTGCTACTGACAAATCGGTTGTCGCTTTACGACTTGTCAGCTCAAGCAGCCCTACGATCGGGCTGCTTTTTCTGGCATTCTGACGACCCAAACTGGGCCTAACCCCGTATTGTCACGGTAAACCGACGGATATGTCTATATCCTTAACGCTAAGTTAACGATACTATTGTCATTACCTCATCATTAAAGCAAACACCTCGATGGCGGCCCCACCATCGAACATCCCGAACTAACTCCAGAGCGGCAAGATTCGCTGCTAGAAAAGGAGGCTCGTATGCAGGATGTGATCGCGGGCTACTTAATTGTTGGTTTTATTAGCTTAGGTGGCTTCTTCGCCACGCGAGCGTGGACGAAGGACTGGACCGTCCAAGGTTTGAATCGCTTCGCTCTGATGACCATCCTGATCGTCGGGCTATACACGGCGTTCGTTTGGGAGAGTCTCTTTCTTACCGAACTGCTGCCGTTCTCGAACCTGATCATCCTAAGCAACATCTACCCACTTGCTGCATTATGTTTGGCGGCCGTGGCATCGAATCGACTCCGCGAACAAGGCTGGCGACGGGCAATTCCTATGTCGGCATTATTTGGAGCTGGAGTCTGGGCCCTGGTTTATCCCCTGATAGGCGATGCCCCCAAATGTCAGATGAACTGGGACGAACGGGGGATCTGTTACCAAACGACTGATCAAACTTGCACGGCAGCCGCTGGAGCAACATTGCTGAACTTCTACGGAATTCACTCGACAGAAGAAGAGATGGCCCAGCTTTGCCTCACACGACAGGGTACCTCTTGGAAAGGCTTTTATCGCGGGCTAAAGCTGAAAACGAAAGACACGCGGTTCGACGTACGCATGGATTATCTTACGCCAGATGAATTGGCGCGAGCCAATCGACCGGTCGTACTTCGCGTCGGAAAGCGAGATTGGTTTGGTTCAGGCAACGCCGCAGGCCTACCAGATGGGTGGAAACCTGGCGAGATTCACTCGGTCGTTTGCCTCGGACGTATCCGAGGATATTACGTAATTGCCGACCCGAATCCCGATATCGGAATTGAGTTCTGGAGCGAAGACGAACTCAATCGTGTTTGGGACGGCCATAGCGCTATGTTGGTTTCCAATTTTGAGGGGCCTCCCTTTAAGTCGTTTCCCAAAACTGAAGAGCGAATTCGCAAGCTGGCGCTTCGCTAAGTCGTTCCGCGGCAGTCGATTGTCCGGGTTTCCGTGACCAGTAAGTCGACCGGAATGTCATGAGATTCCGCAGGAACGTTCGGGTAAATCTGGCAATCAAACGCCAATCCAATCTTCCGGCAATCGGGACGAACATCGGCAAGTAGTCGGTCAAAGTAGCCTTTTCCGTAGCCGATTCGGTTGCCGTTTTCATCGAAGGCAACGCCGGGCATCACCAAGCAGTCCAGCGTTTGGGGATCGACGACGCGATCTTTTCGCAGGACTTCTCGCGGTTCCAGAATTCCAAAGGCGCCTGCGACCAGTTCTATTTCCGATTTCAACTGAAACAAACCTAAGCGGTTATCCGGCAGGCAATAGGGCACCGCCACGTGGCCGATTGTATGGAGGGCATCCTCGATGATTCGCTTGGTCTCCACTTCTTGCCGCACATGAACATAAACCAGTGGCATGGCGCCGGTTGCCCAGGGAAACTCCGCCATGAACCGCCGCTGTATTTCCAAGCTTCGCTCGGCCAGATCGCTCAGTGATTGACGGCGTGCAATGGCATCGCGGCGAATGGCCGCTTTTTCGTTCGCAGGAGGATGTGCTTGGGGGGACAAACGTTACGGTCCAAACAGGGCAGTGGATAAAGAGACACCGGTGCCCCAAAAGTAAATCGTCGACACGGTTTGGGCCAGAGCAAACATGAGCGACAACGTCGCCAAAGCGAATCCGATCCAGCGCCATGGCGAACGCTTCCAGTTGATCAGATAGACGTTCAACATGACCGCTATCGCCGATAAAAAGACGCCGACAATTGAGTAGTACGACGCAATACAGGCAAAAATTGCCAACACCGAACCACCGACGCTTGTCCAATCGTCCGGCAGCCATCGCCGGAGAAAACTCGCGAATTTCGTTTCTGAAAAGGATTCGCCTGCTTCCTGCGACTCAGTAACTTCGTCCGCCGATTCCTCTTCAATGATGGCCTGAATGGGCTCATCGTGTTCGAGAATTGCCGGAAAGAGGTATCTTTCCAATACCGGCGAACGCCGAACTGGGGGAACGCGAAAGCGATCTTGAGTGGTGTTTCTGTCGCGTTGGTCCGTACTTGTTTTTGCGGTTTCTGTTCGAGCGAACGTAGAACCGCATTTCCAGCATCGATTCACGGCCCCCATCAGTTCTTCACCGCATTTACTGCATACGACGCTCATCCAGAGGACCTATTTGGCTGTAAAAACTTCCCGGGTGATGTCATGCACACTCAGAAGCACTCCCAGTGCAAATCTTGTGAAAATCGCCGAAACGGACTAATCTAAAAAGTTTACATGGAATAGCCAACTATTTCCCTATGCTTGTCCATTCCGCCTGACAGACACGACTCGATACTGCGACCAATCCAATTCGTGTCTTTCGAGGCCCGCCCCAATAGCTCTGCTAGAGAGAATTTAATGTTGAAAACTGCGCATGCCGTTTCCCGCTACCTAATCGCGTTGGCGATTGTTGCCTATTGCGGGACTTGCCTGATGGCTGAAGTCCCGGAACCTGAAACTCCGCAGCTTGCTCCCGCTTCGGACGAAGGAGAAAAAGCGATCTCCGGTTTCAAAGTTCCCGAAGGTTTCGAGATGAGCCTTTTCGCGGCCGAACCGATGACGGCAAATCCAGTCGCATTCTGCCTGGACGATCTGGGGCGTGTTTATGTGGCGGAAACCTACCGGCAAGGGCAGGGGGTCGAAGACAATCGAAACCACAACTATTGGCTCGTCGACGATCTTGCAGCTCAATCGGTCGAAGATCGTCGAGCCTACATTCTGAAGCACCACCCTGAGGCAGCTCAGAAGTACACTCAGCACGACGACCGCATTCGCATGCTTGTCGACACCGACGGCGACGGCAAAGCGGACAAAGACACTGTCTTCTCTTCTGGCTACAATGATATCGTTGAAGGAACCGGTGCCGGAGTGCTCGCCCTCGACGGCGATGTCTACTACACCAACATTCCCCATGTCTGGAAGTTGACGGACAAGGACAACGATGGCGTCGCAGACGAGAAAGTCTCGCTTAGCGAAGGCTACGGAGTCCGGTTTGCATTTCGTGGTCACGACTTGCATGGCTTGACGCTTGGCCCCGACGGGAAGATCTATTTCAGCATCGGCGACCGCGGCTACAACATCGAAGTCAACGGAACCCGGCTAAAGGATCCAGGATCGGGTGCAGTCTTCCGCTGCAATCCAGACGGTTCGAATCTGGAAGTCTTCTGTACCGGGCTTCGCAACCCGCAGGAACTTGCCTTCGACGACTACGGCAACTTGTTCACGTGTGACAACAATTCAGACAGTGGCGATCAGGCCCGCTGGATTTATCTGGTCAAAGGTGGCCACACCGGATGGAACATGGCTTATCAATACCTCAGCGACCGCGGTCCTTGGAATCGCGAAAAGCTGTGGCATCCTTTCCATGAAGGTCAGGCCGCCTACATCGTTCCTCCGATCGTCAACATTTCGGATGGTCCGAGCGGCCTGGTCTATTACCCTGGCACCGGCTTCGGCGATTCCTTCAAAGGAACGTTCTTTCTGTGTGATTTCCGCGGTGGTCCAGCCAATAGTGGGATTCGCACGTTCCGCATGGAGCCCAAGGGGGCAACGTATGATCTGGTCGATTCCGAACAGTTCCTGTGGAAGTGCCTGGTAACTGACGTTGATTTCGGCCCTGACGGCGCGATGTACGTCAGCGACTGGGTCGACGGATGGACTGGGCTCAACAAGGGTCGCATTTATCGTTTGACAAAAAACAATCCAGACGACGCGAAGTTGATTGCGGAAGTCAAAGAGTTGCTTCCGAGCGATTTCACCACCAAATCGGACGAAACGCTAATCAAGCTGCTTGGTCACACCGACCGCCGCGTGCGCATGAAAGCCCAGTTTGCTCTGGCCGCCGGTGACAAGCTGGATGTCCTTAATGCTGTCGCCAAAGATGCCGAGCAACCACAATTGGCACGTCTCCACGCGATCTGGGGTATCGGACAGATTGCGGAACAGAAGTCGAAGATCTCGGATCGCGTCAAAGCGGTCGAGTTGCTTTCGACTCAATTGGTTAAAGATGAAGACGCCGAAGTACGTGCCCAAGTTGGTCGCGTACTTGGCGAACTGCGTGTGATCTACGGTCTGCCGGCACTGCTGGAAGATGAAAACCCACGCGTTCAATATTTCGCGATGATCGGTCTCGGCAATGCAGGTCCTCATGGCGATCCGAATCAAGTCATTGACCGAGTGGCCGCTATTCTCGCAAAGAATGCCGACCAAGATCCTGTTCTTCGTCACGGTGGTATCGTTGCGTTGGAAGGAATGCGTCACCTGCAATCGCTGGCAGACCTGGCCAACCATCCTTCAGCGAGCGTTCGCATTGCGGCTGTCGTGGCTTTGCGTCGCCTGGAAAGCCCGACCGTTGTTCGCTTCCTTTCGGATGGGAACGAACTGGTTGTCACCGAAGCGGTTCGTGCGATTCACGACTTGCCGATGGAAAACGCCATGCCTCAGGCAGCTCGTCTTATCGATGCTGGCTGGAAGAACGATGCGTTGCTTCGTCGCGTTCTCAATGCCAACTTCCGCCTCGGCGATCCCGAGAACGCAGAAGCGCTGGCTCGGTTCGCGACGCGTAGCGATATGCCGGAAGCGATGCGATTGGAAGCATTGGCGATGCTCGAGACTTGGAAAAAGCCTGGCGAACTCGATCGTGTGATCAATTTCTATCGCCCACTGGAAGATCGTGACGAAAGCGTTGCCAAAGAGGCACTCGCTAAAGCATTGCCCAAGCTGCTTACCACCGACGAAGGCGTGCGCAATCAAGCCGCCAAGCTTGCAGCGTCGTTTGGCATCAAGGAAGTTGCTCCTGTGCTCATCGGTTTGGCACAAGATGATAAGCAGTCCGCTCAAACACGAGCCGATGCGATTGCCGCGTTGGCAAATGTCGACGCCGATCAAGCTTTGCCGATCGTCCGCGAAGCGTTGAAATCGGATCAGCCAGTTCTGCGAGCGGTTGCCCGAGATCAAGTTGCCCGCTTGGCTCCTGCGGAGACTGCGAAGACGCTGGCCGATGGTATCTCAGCCGATTCAACGGTCGAACGCCAGAACGCTCTGGCGACATTGGCCAAACTGAAGCCGGAAGGAACGGACGAAATCGTTTCGGCCGCGATGACCAAACTGCTTTCGGGCGACTTGCCGGAAGATACACGACTTGATGTAATCGAAGCGGCAACGGCATTGAAAGACTCCGAAGCGATCTCGTCGCTATTGGAGAAGTATCGATTGTCGCTCGATCCAGCCGATCCACTTGCCGAATACCGAGTCGCACTTTCCGGCGGCGATTTCGAGCGAGGGCGCAAGATTTTCTACGAGAAGACGGAAACCTCCTGCGTGCGTTGCCATCGTGCTATGGGCACCGGCGGACGTGTTGGCCCAGAACTGGACGCGCTGGGTCAAACCAAGACGCGTGAGTATTTGCTGGAAGCAGTCGTCCAGCCAAATGCCAAGATTGCCGAAGGGTTCGAGTCAATTCTCGTGTTGACGGTCGACGGCCAAACCTATTCCGGCGTGCTCAAAGAAGAGACCGACGAAGCGGTGAACCTGGTCGATGCCGACGGCAAATTGATCACTATTCCGCAGGACGATATCGAAGGTCGCAAGAGTGCCAAGAGCCCGATGCCAGAAGATATCTACAAGCATCTCTCGAAGGCAGAACTCCGCGACCTGGTTGAATTCCTGGCTGGCTTAAAGAAGAGCGGATCTTCCGCAGGTCACGAGTAAGCGTATCGGTTTACTCGACGCTCTTTTTGAAAAACGACCATAACTCGTCGGTCGCGTTCAATTTACTTACGTTGGGTCCCGTCATACTGGACGGGATCGTTCGATTGGCGCCTGGCCAGGAATGGCCGTGCCCTTTCAAGTAGAGAACGGTTACTTCCGGTCCGTTGTTCGTTGAAGGATAGCGGACCTTTTTGATCGCGTCATCTTCCGCAATGACTTTCGGCTCCGAAGCACAACCGCTCGCTTCAGCCCACGTCTTCAGGAAACTCTCGACCGCAGGCGTCGTCCGCGTGCCCCACGGAAGTGTCGACTCGCCGCCTTCTAGCGGCAGTAACGGGTCTTCGGTGCCATAAACATAGAGCATCGGCAGAGGTCTTGCCGGCTTGGGATTTTCAATCGCAAGCATTCCGGCAACAGTACCAATCGCGGACAGTCGGTCCGACATCTCCGCTCCCAAACGAAATGTCATACTCCCTCCGTTGCTGTGACCGGTCGCGAACACCTGGGAAGCGTCATGGGGAACTTTGGTTTTCAATTCGTCCAAAAGCGTGCGAATATACGCGACGTCATCAATCTTTGAGCGAGGGGAACCCTCTCGCAGTTGACCGGTATTCCAGACTTGAGGATTGGCCAGAAAGTTGGCTGGCAGCCGTGGCCGCGCTGGCAATCCATTGGGGGCAACCACCACAAAGCCTTCTTGATCAGCTTTGGCGGCCCAATTGTCATGATTCAATATTGAGTCGGCTCCGCCTCCGCCGCCATGCAGCACGATGACCAGCGGAGGTGGATTAGTCGCTTGATATCCCTTGGGAATATGGACAACCGCCGTGCGTTCAAACCCCTCGGACGTGGTCGTAATTTCGTACTGCCCCGGCGAGAGTGGCGAGGAAAGTTCCGCGGCAGTCGAGGAACTCCGTCCCCAGATCATCCAGCCAACGAAGACCGAACCAAGCAGCAATACGAACCAATGGCGTCGACGAAACATGGCAACCTCGCGGCGAATGAGTTGATCGTTACCCATCCATACCCTTCGCCGCGAGCGTTGGTTTCAGCCAAAACTAGGTTCCAAGAATCACGCCACCATCTACCCGAATCGCGGCCCCGTTCGTCGCACTGGAAAGAGGCGAACAATAATAGGCCGTCGTATTCGCAACTTCCTCGACTTCGGCGAACCGTTGGATCAACGAAGTTGGTCGAGCCGTTTGGAAGAATTCCTTCTCAAATTCCTCCTTCGACTGATTCGCGTCTTCGGCCAAATTGCCGACGAAATCGGACACCCCTTCCGAAGCGGTCGGCCCAGGCAAGATCGCATTGACCGTCACGTGCGTTCCTTTGGTCAGTCGTGCGACCCCGTTGACCAAAGAAATGTTCGCCGCTTTGGTCATCCCATAATGCACCATTTCGGAAGGAATCTGCACACCGCTTTCGCTGGAGACAAACAGAATGCGTCCCCAATTTCGTTCAAGCATGCCAGGCAGAACCGATCGTGTCAGACGAACGCCTGACATGACGTTAATCTGATAGAAACGTTCCCAGTCTTCGTCGGGAATTTCGACGAAAGGCTTCGGTTCGAAGATACCTGCGTTGTTGATCAGGATGTCGACTTGGCCTGCCTCTTGCAGTAGCTTGTCGCAACCGGCGGCCGTGGAAAGATCGGCGGCAATTCCTCGGGCACCGTTCCCGATCGCCTTGGCTGCGTCGGCCGTCGACTGTTCGCTGCGGCCGTTGACGATCACGTTCGCTCCTTCGTTGGCAAGCACCTGGGCAATGGCGTAGCCGATCCCCTTAGTCGATCCAGTTATCAAAGCGTTCTTGTTGGCAAGCTGTAGGTCCATCGTAGGAATTTCCGGGAAAGGGTAGGTTGCTGAAAGTCAGGAAACGGTTGCGTTTCTCTATCCTAGAGTTCCCGATTCGTCGTCGCGGGAAAGAGGCGACACGAACTCTCCACGTTCACCCTGGCATTCCCATAGATTCTTCGAGGGAGATCCGTGCCGCGCAGTTTACCGCAAACTGCGATGACCGCGCGACACTTAGCTTTGAAGATCGGACAGCGGCACGTCTCAGTGAGCTGGAGAAGTCTTCGACTCACTCGCTGTCGTGAACGTGTGCGAGACGTGCGGCAAGCCTTCGCCATGCGAGTGCCCCAGCATGGAACCAGGGGCGAAGAACTCGAGAATGCTCACTTTAATCGAATAGCCGACCGGCACCAGGAACAGCACCAGCACCGTCGCAAAGATCTCGCCGAACGCGATACTCGTCGCCATCGGGATCAAAAGCTGAGCCTGGAGCGAGGTTTCCATCAGCAGTGGCAGAAGCCCCCCCACCGTTGTAATGGTCGTCAGCAAGACGGGGCGGAATCGCCGACTTCCGGCTTCGACCAATGCCTCGTTGATCGGCAGGCCTGCTTTCACACGCTGATTGATGAAGTCGACAAGCACGATCGAGTCGTTCACCACAATCCCTGTCAGCGCGACCAGACCGAACATACTGAAGAACGTCAGCGGCATGCCCATGATGGCGTGCCCTACCACGGCACCGATCGCTCCGAACGGGATAATCGCCAGGATCAAAAGCGGTTGAAAATACGACTTAAATTCGAACGCCAGCAGCATAAACATGGCCACCAACGCAACGATAAACCCATTGCCAAGGCTGCCCATCGATTCGGTTCGCTGTTCGTTCTGACCTTCCCAGCTTACGCTTAAGCCGGGGTATTCTTTCAGCAGCTTCGGAATGAAGTCCGCTTTGATACCCGCCACGATTTCAACTTCGTTGCCACGCTCCGGATCGATATCGGCAGTAATTTTGATCGAGCGTTTTTGCTTCAAACGGTTGATCTCGGAATAACCGCGGACGATATCGACTTCCGCCAACTCGGTGATCGGCCGCTCGATACCATCATCTAGACGAATACGAATATCGTTGAACGATGCCAAACGATGGCGATCTTTCTGCGGATATCGCACCATGATCTTCACTTCGTGACGACCACGTTGCACACGCATGACTTCTTGACCATAGAACGCGGCTCGGACCGTTTCCGCTAAATCAGCCGTACGAACACCCAATGCCTGAGCGTCTGGTTTGATACGGAAACGATATTCCCACTTGCCGGGAATCGAGTCGTCGGCAATATCGATCAGCCCCGAATAGGTTTCCATATGGGCTTTGGTTTTTTCGACCGCTTCTTCCAACTCGTCCATATGTTCGCTGCCGGCCAGCAATCGGAATTCGATCGGCGTCGCCCCTGGCCCCAAGTCCTGAGAACTAATCGTCAGCGACTCAGCCCCTGGAACTGGTCCCAACTCCTCTCGCCAGGCAGCAACAATTTCCATACTGCTGATCTCGCGCAGTTCCGTATCTTGCAGTTCGATTTCAACACTACCGACATGACTTCCGCTTGCTTCGCTGGCATTCGCTCCAGGAGGACCACCCCCGGAAACTTGCGAACCTACAGTGCGAAACGAAACAAGGCCCAAGCTTTCTCCTTCCGGCGAGAGCTTTTCATTGACCGCCCAGAATGCTTCTTCAATCTGCTTGGTCCATGCCTGGGTGACTCGTTCCGGGGTTCCGTCCGGGAACGTCAACTTGGCTTGGACCGTGTTGCCATCCAGCTTCGGAAAGAAGTCGATCGGCGCGAGGCCTGAGCGAACGATTGCGGCTGTCAACAAGATGGCCGTTACGCCAAGTCCACATACGATAATTCGATTGGTCAATGCCCAGTGCAGACTTGGCTGATAAACGTTGCGAATGAACCACTCCAGGATCCGGGTCGTCGTGTTGCTCGCAAAATGAATGATCGGCAACATCCATGCGAATATGAATAAGATGACGCCGAGGAACTTCATGAAACCATCGTTTTTGTGGGCCAGGTGACACGGCAAAATCGTCACACACTCAAACAGCGACGCCAACAGAATGGCAATAATCGCCATCGGCATCACGGCCATAAACTTACCCATCACGCCACTGACAAACAGAAGCGGCAGAAACGCCATCACTGTTGTCGCCGTCGACGAAGCGACCGAGCTCATCACTTCGGTGGTGCCATCGACCGCGGAATCCATAAGCGGTTTACCCATTTGACGATGGGCATAAATGTTCTCACCCACGACAATCGCATCGTCCACCACAATACCAAGCGCCATTAGGAAACCGAACATCGAGATCATGTTCATCGTTTCCCCAGCAGCAAACAGATAGATGCCTGCGGCGAACAGAGAAAACGGAATCCCCATCGAAACCCAAATCGCGAGTTCCAGATCGAGAAACAAAATCAACAACACGAAAACGATGATCAAACCATAAATGGCGTTCTCGACCAAAAGATTCAATCGACCGCGGACTTCGACCGATTGATCGCTCCATGTCAGAAGCTCGTAACCGCTGGGCAGCTTCTTTTCCGAAACATAGGTCTTCACCACGTCGACCATCTTCAGAAGGTCTTCGTCCGAGCTACGCGAAATGGTCATTGCCATGGCCGGTTTGCCTTGGATGTAGGCTCGCGACGTCGTATCGGCCAGCTCGTCGCGCACCGTGCCTAGGTCTTCGATCGTCAACACGGCTCCGTCGATTTTGGTGATCAACGGTAACTCGGCAATATCGTCTCCCGTGGTACGTCGATTGTTACCACGCAGCAACACCTCTTGCGATTCGCCTCGGATCGTGCCCGCTGGAAGTTCGCGATTTTCACGGCGAATAATTTCAGCGACCGTTCCCAGTGTCAGTCCATGAGAACGCAGCACGGACTCGTCCATTTCAACATCGATCTGGTATTCACGATTGTTGATGAAATCGACCTGTGAAACCCCTTCGAGCTGCAACAGCTCGTCACGCACCTTTTCAGCAACCGAACGCAACTGCAGTTGGGCTTCTTCGGTATCAAACTCTGGGCCAATCACGCCGACACGAATGGCTGGACGACGTGTTGTGACACGGCGGACTTCCGGGTCTTCCGATTCTTCGGGGAAACTCGGAATTCGATCGATCTCGGAGCGGACTTCATCCAGCACGCGATCTGGATTGGTCACCGACGTCTGCAATTCAATGACGATACTTCCCACACCTTCGGCCGCGACGGAAGTAACTTTTTTGATTCCTTCCAACGATCGAACGGCTTCCTCGATCTTCTGGCAAATGCCTTCTTCTACCTCTTGCGGAGCCGCTCCGGGATAGGGCACCTGAACGAGGATCATGTCCAGATCGAAGTCAGGAAACGTCTCGCGCTTCATGCTCGAAAGGGAGTAGCCCCCGACGATAATCGCGGCGAGCATCAAGATATTCATGGCGGGCGTGTTGTTAATCGCCCAGCGAACGATGCCGTGCATAGTTACTCGACTACCTCGACTTTCGCGCCGTCAAATGGTGAAGCAAGTGGTGACACAACGACCATTTCGCCTGGTTGAATACGTCCTTCACCTGCGTAGACAAGTGCCGTCTCGTCGTCAGAAACCGCCACTGATATCTCTCGACGCTGTAGCTTGTCGTCTTTGACAACCCACAACCGATTTCCGGGATAAATGGCCGACACAGGAACGGAAACCAAAGGCGAACGTGGATTCACATGCACATCGACTTGCACGTACATCCCGACCATCAACGTCGGCACTTCATCCAAAGTATCGACATGCCCATCGTCCGTAATCCGCTGCACATGAAGCGGGTTTTCGACTTGCACGCGGCAAGGAATCATTCGCGTTTGCTGGTCGATTTCGCCACCGTCGTAGCGAGAAATCTTTCCGTCCCAGACATACACTTCGTTCCCAATTCGATACTGCACCGTTACCGGCGTTGGGGGAAGTTCGTAAGCGCCACGCTTTTTCGTTTCGGTCGAACCTGTCGACGATTCCCACAGCCACTTCATTTCGTGTGCTTGAAGGCTGCACTTGATCTCGAGTTTCGAGGTATCGCGGATCTTGCAGATTAACGTTCCCTTTTGCAAGTAACTGTCTTGTTCGACGTTATCTTCCACAACGACACCATCGATCGGCGACTTGATCGTCGTACGACTTAACATCAACTGCGCGGCGGCGACCTCAGAGCGAATCCGATCACGAGCGTTTTCGAGGCGACTCTTCGACGTCTTTAACAACGCCAGCTGGTCTCGCTGAGTTTGAAGCGACGTCTTCGCCGTCAGTTCCGCACGCAGCGCATCATCCAGACTCGATTCCGTGGTCGCGTTTCGACTGACCAGGCTACGAATTCGATCGGTCGAGCGAGTTTGAATTACGAGATTCTGTTCAGCCAACTCGATCTGACCTTCGGCCGACGCAATCTGAACATCCAATTCCGCGATGTTCCCTTCCGCTTGATCGAGGTCCTCTTGCAGGCGCTCCAGTTCCAAGTCATAGTCTCGGCGGTCGATCAGCACGATCGGTTCGCCAGCGGAAACCACGCGACCGACGCGCAGCTGATCCGATTTTTCGATCACGCGTCCATCGACTTCGGCAGCCAACTGGATTTCGCGATACGGAACGACAACGCCATCGACGTCAAAAGTGATGCCGGACTCGTGAGGCTCGATCGCTTTCAGCTCAACTAAGCGAATGTCTTCCGGAGGTGGCTGGTCCGATTCCGTTTTGGCTTGGCCCAGAAACACAACCGCAGCGACACCACCCGCCACCAGACAGAGGGAGATGAGCGACTTGAGAGCCAGCTTTAAAATGCTGGTGTACTTCGACATAGGACGTCTCGTGGTACCCAAAATCGAGAATTGCCAATTTCGTTAGCTACGTTAGTATTAAACACGTGTTTAACTCGATAGTATCGACGAAACTCTAAAAAAACAATCGCAAGATTCCAAATTCATGAATTCGTCACAGCCTGACGCCAAGCAGCGACTGCTCGATGCGGCCATCCAGGAATTTGCCCTGCATGGCTACGATCACGGTACGGTTCGCCGCATCTGCGGTCGGGCCGACGTGAACGTAAACGCTGTCAAATACTACTTCGAGGACAAAAAAGGGCTCTACATCGAAGCGGTCAAAGAGGCCCACCGAGCCCGTCACCGCTCGATGGCTCCTAGCGGTTTTATCCCTCCCGGCGATGATCCGAGCATGGAACCCGAGGTCCGCCTGAAAGGATTTATCCGTCAAATGGTCGGCATGGCGATGTCGGCCCAGGATCGGATTGACCACAAACATCTGCTGATCTTTCGGGAAATGTCCGATCCGTCCGGGGCGACCAAGGACATCGTTCAGGAATTCATTCAGCCCCATTTCGAACGACTCGACGGAATCTTGCGGCAGTTGTTGCCAGCGGATACGTCGGACGCCGATCGCCACATGTTTGGGTTCAGCGTCGTGGGGCAGTGCATGCATTACAAAATGGCTGGGCCGATCATCAACATGCTGATCTCGCAGGACGAGCTGCAAGCGTTGACCGCCGATCGCGTCTCGGACCACATTTTCCAAGTGATCTCGGCGGCGATTGCCTATCGTCACCGCACCGATTCCGCTTGATTTTCTGCGGCCAATCCATCACGCTGCTGGCTGTCGCGTCCTCGTTCTTTTCACGGAGGTTTGCCATGCGGATTCTCTTGGCCAGCACGATCTTGTTTTTGCTTTTCAGCACCACCGCGATCGCCGACGATTGGCCACAATGGCGTGGCCCGAAGCGTGATGGTGTCTGGCGTGAACGTGACATCCTCCGCCGCTTCCCAGAAGATGGGCTCCGGCGCCAATGGAGCGTCCCGATCGGTCCCGGCTACAGCGGACCAGTGGTGGCCGATGGGTACGCCTACGTCACCGATCGGGTCGTGGAATCGGAACAAAAAGAGCGTGTCCACTGCGTCGACATGATTAATGGGAAAAAGCTCTGGACGTTTGAATATCCGTGCCAATACGTCAACATCGGCTATATGGCAGGCCCCAGAGCATGTCCGATTGTCGACGACTCAAACGTCTATACGCTCGGAACGATGGGCAACCTGCACTGCTTGAATGCGATCACTGGCGACAAAATCTGGTCGCGCGATCTGCGAAAGGACTTTCGCATTCGTATGCCGCACTGGGGCATCGCTGCTTCACCACTGATTTGGCGGGACTACATCATTCTGCAGATTGGCGGAGCGGACGGAGCATGCGTCGTCGCTCTCGATAAGGACAGCGGCGAAGAAGTGTGGCGTAGCTTGAACGATCAAGCCTCGTACTCGTCGCCAATCATGATCGAACAAGCAGGTCGACCGACGGTTCTTGTCTGGACCGGCGATAGCGTGGCTGCCCTGGATCCGCACGATGGGGACGTTCGTTGGCGATATCCTTGGGCGCCAAAGGACATGCCGATCGGCGTTGCGACTCCGGTCGTTCAAGGAGACCGTGCGTTTTTTACTTCGTTCTACGATGGTTCGCTGATGCTGCGAATCGATCCGCATGAGTTTCGCTACGAGGTTCTCTGGCAGCGGATGGGTCGATCGGAAAACGATACCGACGCGTTGCACTCAACAATCAGCACCCCGGTTTTCGAGGGGAATTACATCTACGGCATCGACAGCTACGGCGAGTTCCGCTGTTTGGATGCGACCAATGGCGACCGCATCTGGGCCGATCAAACGGCAACACCGAAAGCTCGTTGGAGTACCGTCCATTTCGTCAAACATGGCTCGCGTTATTTCCTGTTCAATGAACGAGGCGAACTGATCATCGCGAAGCTTTCCCCCGAAGGCTTCCACGAGATCGATCGAGCGCAAATCATTCAGCCGACGCGCGATCAACTTTCGCGACGTGGTGGCGTTTGTTGGTCTCACCCCGCATTTGCCGACGAGTGCATCGTCGCTCGCAACGACGAAGAGTTGATCTGCATTAGCCTGGAAGACTAACGACTTACCAACCGGTTCGCGAATCGTTGATCGCTTGCTCGAGAATCGCGACCACCGTGTTAGGATCGTACGGCTTGCGAACGTAAAAGCGTGCTCCGCTTCGGCGAATTTCCCGCACCGTCCCTGCGTTGCCATTGGCACTGAGGATGATGATCGGAATCTCGCTCGTCTGGGCCGCGTCGGTCAGTTGGGCACAAACATCTAAGCCGTTGACGTCCGGAAGATTCACGTCCAGCAAGATCGCCGCGGGACGCTCTTTAAACGCCAGGCGAATGCATTCGCCACCTTGATGGGTTACGATCGGATTGTAGCCGCGACGCTTGACGAAGTGGGCGAGAGCCTCGCAAATATCAGGCTCGTCGTCGCAAATAAGAACTTCCCCCTTCATCTCGAAGTCGGCTAGTTCTTCCATCTTTGGGTTGGCTTCCGCAATCATGCGAGTCCCCGTTTGCGTTTCGCCTTTGAGAATCGGTCAGTCCATCGAACCCTCAAGGATGCCGCATGGATTGATGATGTCAAAACGCAACGGTTGCGAAAACACAACGTTTTTCGCAGGCCGCCTCCCTACAATCCTCAAAGTCTGTTTCTACCGATTCTTCCAATCGATATCGTTCAATTGGCACAACGCCAATTCCAGGGCGTGCGTGCCGAGGCGTCCATGTCCTTGAGCTTTCACCGCTTGATAAAGCTGTTCGCCGAGGGCCAGACCTGGCAGGGCGATTCCCATCTTGCGTGCTTCGGCCAGCGCGATGCCCATGTCTTTGATGAAGTGCTCGACAAAGAAACCGGGGTCGAAGTTGTTATTGATAATCCGCGGTCCCAAGTTCGACAACGACCAGCTTCCTGCTGCCCCGGACGCGACGCTTTGCATGACCGTTTCCAAGTCGAGGCCTGCTTTGTGACCATACAGCAATGCTTCGCAAACGCCGATCATCCCAGTGGCGATCAAAGTTTGATTGACCATCTTGGTGTGCTGCCCTGCGCCGGGACCTCCTTGGCGAACGATCGTTTTGCCCATCGCTTCCCAGCATGGCTTCAGTGCGGCAACAACGTCTTCGTCCCCTCCTATCATGATCGACAGCCGAGCTTCTTTTGCTCCGATGTCGCCGCCTGACACCGGGGCATCTACGCTGTGCACTCCGCGGGCTTTTGCCGTCTCGGCAATCTCGACGGCCAGTGTCGGTTCGCTGGTTGTCATGTCGACGATGATGTTGCCTGACTTGCTGCCGGCGAGGACTCCTTCGTCCCCCAAAATCACTTCGCGGACGTCTGCGGGAAAGCCGACGATCGTGAAGATCACGTCGCTCGCTTCGGCCACTTGCTTCGGCGTGTCGGCCCACTGGGCTCCCTTGGCAAGCAAGTCGGCGGCTTTCTCTTGGGTGCGGTTATAGACCGTGGCGGAGAAGCCATTGTCGATCAAATGGCCGCACATGCTGCTTCCCATAACGCCGGTGCCGATCCATCCGATTTTGGTTTTTCCTGGGGCGATTTCGATGCTGGGCATGGCGGTGACTCTCGGAAGAAGTTCGTGTTGGCGATGGATCATCAAGGGACGCTGCCGGAACCAATCTCAATCACATCTTTGCCGAGGTGGCGATTGTTTTTCGGGTTGGCTGCGGTGCGAAATGGGTAGACGCAACTACGATTGTACCACACTGTACAGGCGTCATTTGTCGCGGTGTTGTAAGTCACGCTGCGAGAAACGTTTAACGGCAGATTTGCGTGGAATTCCGTTCGACCGCGAATCGCAAACGACGCTTCAAGCCAGATTTTTCCGCCCAAGATGCCGCACACTTGGTCAACACTTCAGCGATAGATGCGCAGACTTTATCAATACTTCGCGCAGACTTCAGCGAGAATGAAAGAGACTTCGCGAGCAATGCGTCTCAAACAGCCACGCAAGCGAAGTGATCCAGAAGCGCAGAATGGTCGATTCTGCGCGTTTCGTGAAAATTACCGACGCGGGATCTGCCGGCGGTTGATGATCTCGCCGAGGATGAACGCGTTGCGAACCTGGGCAGGGTCGCGAAGCATGGCTGCGATCGCTGCGCCCGCGTTCTGCGAAGAGGGGGTCACTTCGGTATCGTAGCTAAACTGCTCTGCTTCGTAGTGGTTCTCTTCCGCTGCGGCCGAATGGATCGGCGAATCGAACGCGTATGGCTGGGCTTCGGTCGCTCGCTCAGGCTCAGTATGCGTCGTGTCGATCTTGGATTCGAGATGATGATCGCGTAGCGATTCGTGGGCCGCTTCCGCTTCGACAAGTTCATCGTCGTAATCGTCTTCGACCGATTGAGCTGGAACGCGGGAAGACGAACTGGGCTGACCGCCACGACGGCTTTGCTCCAGGAAGTCTTGGATTTCTCGTTCCAGGTCAGATTGAGGTTCTCGCCTGCGACGGTTTCCGCGATCGTCTTGCACGGCTTTCCCTCCTAACAATTGCAGCAAATAAGGTCCGAAGATAAAGACCACAACCACGCCGATTCGTATCAGAATCTCGATCGCGTCTGCTTCGGCAAGTAAATTCCAAAATCCCACGTTGGGCGTCCTCGGCTGGTGGGTTACTTATTCGAGCCGATCACGCCGCCGCTCGACTGAGCGATCGACTTCCGCATGTCGGTGTCGGCTTGAACGTTTCGCAGCGAGTAATAATCCATGATGCTCAAGCGGCCGTTGTGAAACGCTTCGGCAATCGCTTTGGGCACTTCTGATTCGGCATCGACAACCGCTGATCGGGCATTTTCGATCTCGGCGAGGTTCTCGCGTTCTTCGGCGACTGCCATCGCACGACGACCCTCGGCACGTGCCCGGGCGACTTGCGTGTCGGCTTCGGCCTGATCGGCTTGCAGCCGAGCCCCGATGTTTTCGCCAACGTCGATGTCGGCGATATCGATCGAGACAATTTCAAACGCCGTGTTGGCGTCGAGTCGGCGCGAAAGCACGGCCTTCGAGATTAAGTCGGGGTTTTCCAGCACGTTGGAATGGGTTTCGGCCGAACCGATCGCACTGACGATCCCTTCGCCGACGCGGCCGATGATCGTTTCTTCGGTCGCACCACCAATCAGTCGTTGCAAGTTGGCACGCACGGTCACGCGAGCTTTCACTTTCAACTGAATGCCGTTCTTAGCCATCGCGTCGAGCGACGTTCGCTTGGCGTTCCGGGGTGGGCAATCGATCACTTTCGGATAGACACTCGTCTGAACCGCTTCCAGCACGTCGCGACCGGCCAGGTCGATTGCCGTTGCTTCGCGGAAGGTCAACTGAATCGTTTTCGCTTTGTTGGCGGCGATCATCGCTTTGATCACTTGCGGAACGTTACCACCGGCCAGGTAATGGGCTTCGAGTGCTTTGGTAGTGATGCCGGACGAATCGCCCAGGCCGGCTTGAACGGCCATGATTTTACCGCGAACGATCATCTTGGCGTTGACGTTTCGGAACGACATGCCGAGCAGATCGAAGATGGTGATCCCGGCTCCTGTCCAGATCGACTGAATCCAAAGCCGAAAGTAAAACGCGAAGATCCCCAGAATGACCAACATCAGCAGCGCCGCGGCGAGCATGCCGATGATCATAACGTTGGTCCAGAAACTAGCCGCCACAAGGGCATGGTCTACGAGGTTTAGCATGAGGTGTTTGTCGACTGTAGGGCCGTGGTGTTTTCTTAAGTGAGTGCTGCGACTTCTATCTGGGGGCCATGCTTACATTTGCGTAGGCATGGATTTAAACCGACAACTACCAGGTGCCATGCCGTCGTCTTCGTTGGCATGCTTTTATTGGTCAGGTATTGGTACCCTAGCCCTCTTCCCTGCGAGGAAGAATGGACTGGAAATGTTCGTTTCGATTTGCCGTAGGGCCTGCGTGTCGTGGGTCGCCAAGTTGTTTCAGGTGTTCGACCCGCGACACGCGGGCCCTACGGGTGCGAGTTATGTCACCTGTTATGCCATTCTGACAGGGAAAGTCAAGCAAAGGGGTCGTCTTCGAAGATCTCGTCGTTTCGGGTCGTGAGGGACTCGGCTCCTTCTTCCGCGTCGGCGGCAACGGGGGCGTCTTCCATTTCGTCGACTTTGGCGACAAGGATTCGGTTGCCTTCCACTTCGATGACTTCAATTAAATCGCCTCGATCGGCCGCAGGGCCAATGATGATGACGTCCCAGTGCTCGCCGTCGATCTCGGCCACACCGCTGGGCAAAAGGTTGCTTTTCGCGATCCCACGGCGGCCGACCAGTTCTGTATGCACGTTGCTGTTTAAATCGTCCTGCGACTGTTCGGTGGCTGAATCAAGCAGGATCATGCGTCCCAGCGGCGTGTAGGGCCAAACGCGAATGGCCATGCCGATCAAAATTGGAACGGTAATGACCGTGGCGGCGAGGAACGCAGTCCCCACGGCGATGTCGCACTTCAAATAGGCGTAAATAACTGCCCCCACGAGCGCGACCGCCGCGAGAAAGCCCAGCACACCCCCGGACGGGATGAACATCTCGAGCACAATCAGCGCGAGGCCTGCGAACAGCAGGAGCAGGGCAATGATAATGGGTGACATGGTCGATCTCTCGATCTTTCCCAGGGTCGTTCCAACGTAATCGTTTCCGCGCGTCTGCTTACGACGCCGCACGAACAATGGCGTAGTTGCCGCGGACTTCCACGACGACAATCTTGTCGCCTGATTCAATCATATCACCGTCGGAGGTGACGCTCACGATCTCGTGTCCGATTTTGGCTTTGCCGCTAGGCCGCAGCGCCGTCAGGGCATGTCCCGTGTTGCCGACCAGGTGCGAAAGATCGACGATTGTTTCGCGGCGGCGAATCTCTTCCATCGCCTCGTCGTCAGGAGCGTCGAGCATCGTTTGATTCAAGAATGGCGTCCGCGGCAGTACATGTTTGGCAAACAGCGCCGCGGCGATCATCCCTGAAAACAGCACCAACACGGTCGCCAGCGAGTAAGGCACCTGATCGAGTTCGTAGTCGGTCGATGGCCAGATGAATGTCTGCATCGCGAGCACGATCCCCGTGATGAACATCATCCCCCCGCCGAGACCAAAGATCCCGAAGCCTGGCAGAACCAACACTTCCAGCAAAATGAAGAACAAACCGCCCACGATTAGCAATGCTTCGAGCCAGCCAGCGGTGCCGTTTAAAAAGCGGCTCCAGAAGAACAGACCGAAACACATGATGGCGACGAAACCCGGAACGCCAACGCCGGGGGCTTTGAATTCGCTGATCATCGCAATCACGCCGATGAACAAGCAGAACATCGCCAAGCTAGGGCTGGCCAAGATCTCGATGAACTGTTGGGCCCAGTTCGGCTTGGGAACGGCCAATTCGTCCGGCAGTCCATACCGGCGTGTGACATCGGAAACACTACTCGCCGGCGCGTCGGCCACGCCCCAGTCGAGCGCTTTGGTACCGCTTAGTTGAAGTGGTTGATCGGGCTGAGTGACTTCCGCCCCTTGTTTCCACTCGCCGGCTTGCGGCATGTCAGCCGCTTCTCGCTCGCTGAGGTATTTCACCAGCGTTGTGCCAGGTCGGTCGTAGCGGAAGACTTTCAAATCGGGATCGTTCATCGCGCCCCAAACCGACCAGGAACGGTTGGCTTCGGTCGAGATCTTCGCGAGATAATCTTCCAAGTCGGCGCGGCCTTGCGGGGTGTAGGTATAGCTGCCGGGACCGCCGAGCTTTGCTTCCGGAGCGATCGCGATCTCGTCGCACGCAAGGGCAATCAGCGAAGCGTTGGAGGTGGCTTCCTGGGTGATCAATGCCACGGTATGAACTGTGTCAGGCAGCCCCAACAGGAAGTTGACCATGTTCTCGCAGGCAACCGGATCGCCCCCTTGCGACTTCAGTTCGATCAACAGAAAGTTCATGCCGTTGGTCACCGCATCTTGCATGGACAAAGAAGTCCGCTGCACCATGCGGTTGGAGATCTCGCCATCCATGATGAAGCGAGCCGCTTTCCAATTGCGGTTCAAGCCGAGATCTTGCGTGATCTGGTTTTCGGGAATCTCCAGCAGCGCGGCCAATTGGCGATAGTTCTCGCTCAGATGGCTGATCAATTGCAGATCTTGTCGCAGTTGATTGGCGGTGAAGAGGCCCATCTGCCCACGCGGCACGAGCTTCTCGGAGGTGGCGACTTGTCCTTCCGCTTTCAGTTTTGCATACTCCTCGCCGTCGACAAAACGGCGATCGTTGACGCGGTAGATCTCGAGGCTTGGGTCGAGCATTCCCAACGCAAGCGTCGGTGGCAAGACATTGCGGAAGCCGGCAATCTCTTCATACGCCTGCCGCATGGTGGTCGAGATCGAGGCTTCGTCGATGCCTGCTTTGCCGAGTTCGGCGTCGGGATGCATGACGATTTGTTCACACGCCAAGGGAACCAAAACGGCGTGACCTTCGATTGGACCTTTCAGAAACGCGACCGTCTTGAGGCGTGTCGCTTCTTTCGAGGTAAGGAACCGGGCAATGGCGAGACTTCGCTCGAACTCGCTTCCTTGCGTTTGCCCCTGATCGTCCGCTTCCATCTCGAGGATCACGACAGGACGCTGGTCCTTGTCGGTCAGGCGAGAGAGCAACTTTTGCAGGCTTTGCTTGATGTCGGTATCGACCGTACCGGTGATCGGCAGGGGGACTTTCAGCCGCACGGCCGTCAGTTTGGCGGCAGCAGCCGGATCTCGTTCCGCTGGGTCTGGCTGGATTTCCTCCTTAGCAGCGGGATCGTTATTTTGCGACCAAACTGCCGAGGGGAAACAGGTGACTAGAGCCAGGAACAGAAAAGCGTCTGCCCACCAGACCCAGGTGCCGCGAGCTTTCAACATCCGGGAACCTTATCTACGCAGGAATCGAACGTCGGAATTGGCGTCGATATTCTCAAGTAACTGAATTATAGCGCGCTTGTAAACGGGGCAAAAGAAAATCCACCTTTCCGATTCGTGAAGGAATCGAGAAGGTGGATTCTGTGCGAATTAAGGCGATTTGGGTGGGTTGCGTCTTCAACCCGGTTTTAACGCGGAATCGACGCGTTGGGCCGGCCTGCGTTGGCGGGGGCCTGGCCACCCTGCTGCATTCCTGGCGACTGCTGCACGACGCGTTGCCAACCGCTGGGCAGTTGCGGCTGATAGAACGATCGTTTGAACATTTGCTGCAAGTTCGCGGTCAGGCCACCTTCTTCGTAGGTCTTACGATCCGAGAACTGGTAGACGGTTCGCGAGTAGTTGGGCATGTTCGGCGGCTGTGCCTGAGGGTTGTAGTTCCGATCGAACACGGCAATGGCGAACGGCAGGAACTCTTCTCGGTCGATCAAGATATCGATGTAACGATACTCGGCGGCATCTTGTGGACGCTTCGGCCAGGCCTCAAGCCAATATTCGTTGGGGTTGTTCGTCTGATGGGGCGAGACACGCAGGTAAAACCGCTCCTTGATCTCTTGCTTCTTGGCACCGAAAAGGAAGGGAAGGGGACCGTTGGTGATCGCTTGCCCTTGCTGCTCCGGCGGTAGCGGCCAGATCTTCAACTGCTTCGCGGCCACGTCGAACTCGAAGATCGACTGACCATCGCAGACCCAATGTTCGAGCACTTCGGCTGGGCGAAACTCGTAGGAAGGGGCCGATCCGGCTTCCTTCGGTGGCGTGTAGTGCTGAATAGAATCCACTTTGAACAAGCCTTTGTCAGGCTGTTCGTACTTGATGGTGCCTTTGCTGTAGGTCTTGTGCGTGTCTTTGTTGGGTGGTCCGAAGACGGTGTCGTATTCCCAGCGTTCGAAGGAAGCTTCGTAGTGGTTGACCTTCTTGCTGCGGAATTCCCAGAACTGCAGGATGTCGTCAATGTACTTCTCTTCCTGCGGATTGATCTGGAACGGAGCCGGCATCATTTGCGGCTGGCCCGCTTGAGCCTGGCCGGCGACCATGCCGGGTTGAAGATTTTGCTGCTGCGGATTTACCTGCTGGCCATTCTGAGCAAGACCGAGAGGCTGGCCGTTGTTATTGGGGGCCTGGGCGAAGGAGCTGCTGCCGACGAGGCCAATAACGGCCATGCACGCCGCGAGGAAGATTCCGTTCTTCATCGAGGATTTCCGCTTTTGAGGGGGACCAAACACGACTGAGAAGCCCCAGCCGATGGGGAAACGAGTTTGGATGGTATCACATCGCCAGCGTGTGACCTAGATCGAATCTTCGCGCGGAGCTAGCAAGTGGTAAAGCTCGTTAAAATGGGTTGCTACATGAGTGGCCAATTGGTGACCTGCCACCGTTTGAGGGGCTTTGCCTTCGGTGAAAAGGACACTCGGGCAACCGGCATGATGCGCCGAGAGAATGTCCAGTTCGTAGTCGCCAACCATCACCACTTCGTCGACCGCAAATTGCCAACGCCGGCAGATCTCTTGAATTGCCCACGGATCGGGCTTGTGAGGACCATCTTCACGACAGATGACGATGTCGAAGTAATGCCCGATCTCCAGCAGTTTCAACGTTTGCTGCGTGACAGGCGTGCTGTTGCGCGTGACGATCGCCATCGGTCGACCTTCCAATGCCAGCGCGGCGAGCAATCGATCCGCCCCGTCGATCATCGAGGCCCGTTTGGCCCCGTCCATTTCGTGACGATGAAGAATTTCTTCTTTGGCGATGCGCTCTGCTTGGGAGAGCTCGACTAACTGCTCTAAGATGGGAATGCCTGGCCGCAAACCCATTTCGGAACGCATGGCAGCAAAGTCGAGGCCCGAGTCGACAAGCGTCCCGTCCATGTCGAAGATGATGCCTTTAAGATGGGAAAGTGCGGTCATAAAGCGTGGCTACAAATTTGAATTGCGAAGTTCAACGATAAATCTTGTTTCCTCTCCCCCGCAGACGGGGGCGAGGGGACAGGAATGGAAATACCGAAAGGGAAGCTGTGGAAGTTGCTGTCTTTGGAACGAAATCGTACGACCGTCAATTCCTGGAAGCGGCCGCCGAAGGGAGTGACATTCAGTGGCACTTCATCGAGCCACGATTGACCGCAACGACGGCACCACTGGCTCATCCTTTCGAAGCGATCTGTTGTTTCGTGAACGATGAAATCTCGGACGGCGTCCTTACCAGGCTGGCCGAAGGAAAGACGAAACTAATCGCCATGCGATGTGCCGGGTACAACAACGTCGACTTGCCGAAAGCGGACGAGCTCGGCATACAAGTCGCCAGGGTACCGGCTTACAGCCCTTATGCGGTCGCCGAGCATGCGGCTGGTTTAATCCTGACGCTCAACCGCAAATACCACAAGGCGTACAACCGTGTCCGTGAAGGGGATTTCTCGCTCGGAGGGCTGCTTGGCTTCGACTTGAATGGCAAGACGGTCGGCGTGATCGGTACTGGGAAGATCGGCCAGCTGTTCGCCAAAATCATGCATGGATTCGGGTGCGATCTGCTGGCCTACGACATCCACGAAGCAGAAGAATGCACCAAGCTGGGCGTCCACTATGTTCCACTGGATGAACTGCTGGCCAAGTCGGACATTATTTCGCTGCATTGTCCCTTGCTGCCGGCCACGAAACATTTGATCGGCGACGACGCCATTGCCAAGCTGAAACCAGGGGCAATGATCGTCAACACCAGCCGCGGCGGCTTGATCGATACGGTCGCAGCGATCGGCGGGCTCAAATCAGGCCAAATCGGCTCGCTGGGAATTGATGTCTACGAGGAAGAAGCCGAACTGTTCTTCGAGGACAAGTCGGAAACGGTGATCCAAGACGACGTCTTTGCCCGACTGATGACATTCCCGAACGTGCTCGTCACCGGTCACCAAGGCTTCTTCACCCAAAACGCCCTGGAAGCGATCGCAGAAGTGACGGTACAGAACTTGAAAGAGTTTGGAGCGGGAAAAGAGCTCACCAACGAGGTTAAGGTTTCGTAGAAAAGAGCCAGACTCGCTACGACCTCTTCGGGATCTTATACACCGAAGCGAGCTATTTGGGTGGCCCGGTTTGCTTGCAAACCGGGGAGGCGAAGCCGAATCGAGGCCCTCACGTTCGCTTAACTTGCCGAAGTGACTTCAATTGGGCTTCGCCTCTTCCTACTTTCTGTCGCCCCTTCAGGGCTCACTTTCTATTTCACCGTTTTCCAGGGGCTTACGCCCCTGGCTATTATCGATCGCCCTTTCAGGGCTAAGAGATTGTCCGACTTGGCGAAACAAAAGAACTCAAGCCGTTGTCCCTTGAGCGTACGTTGCTTCTACAACGTCACGCTGGCCAGTTTCAGGATGGCGTCGAATTCTTTCTTTTTCACTGGCTGGACCGACAGGCGAGAGCCTTTGCGCATCAGTTCCATATCGGCCAAGGCTTTGACGCCGGTCAGTTGATCTCGGCCCAACGCTTCGGGGAACTTCTTTTTCAGCTTGATGTCGACCATGAACCAGCGTGGGTTCTCTGGCGTGCTTTTGGGGTCGTAGTGGTGGTCGTTCTCGTCCCACGAGGTGAAGTCGGGGTAGCTTTCTTTGACCACCTCGGCCACTCCGACAATCGATGGGGGCTTGGCGTTGGAGTGGTAGAAGAGCACCAGGTCTCCCTTCTTCATGTCATCGCGCATGAAGTTGCGAGCCTGATAGTTGCGGACGCCGGACCAAAAGGTGGTTTTCTTCTTTTCTTTGGCCAGATCGTCGATCGAGTACGACTCTGGCTCTGTTTTCATTAACCAGTAATTCATCGTTGCGTGCTATCACTTATCGAGGATTTCGCCGTAAATGCCGACGATTTTCATGTTTCTTTCCAACTCGATAGAATAAACGATGCTTGGTCCGTTTGTCATGGGTGCTCAGCTGCTGTTGACGTAGCCGCCCTATTGCGAGACAAACGCCCCCTCAACCCTATCCGGTCTGGATGCCCAGCGTAAGAGTTTCACGGAATTGAACAGCATCACGCGAAAAAGCGACGAATTTCTCGCCGTCCCCATGTTTGTGGCGACTGTGGCGATGCTGTCGTTCTTCGCGCTGACGGTGCAGTTTTTCATGGCCAGTGAGGCGAACCAATCGGAGGCGCTCGTCAACGCGTTTCTCTGGCTTACCTTCGCGATGTATCCCATCTTCTGGCTGGAAGCGGCGTGGCATTTTTCGATCGATAGCCCACGCAAATGGCAAACGCTGTATGCGTGCCTCTTGCCACCGCTGCGGTTGGCCCGACGTGACATGGACACCGGCACACGCATGTGGCTGCCGATCCTCGGTTGGCGGCATATCGATGAAGATCTGCACGAAGAAGTCGAGCGTGATTTGAGCGTGCCGATGATTATTGTCGCGGTGGCCATCTTGCCGCTGCTGGCGATTGATTTCATCTGGACGCGGCAAATGGAAGCCAACCCTTGGCTGCAGCTAGTGGTCGAAACGGGCTTCAGTATTACCTGGCTGGCATTCACGATGGAATTCATCGTGATGTTCTCTATCGTTCATAAGAAGATCGATTACCTGAAAAAGCACTGGGTCGATCTGCTGATCATCTGTCTGCCGCTGATCGCATTCCTCCGTGTGTTCCGCATGACGCAGATTTTGCGGCTCCAGCAAGTCACCAGGGCGACGCGGGTCTACCGAATGCGTGGATTGGCGTTACGCGTATGGCGTGGACTGCTGGCGATGGATGTGATCAGCCGACTCGCACGCGTCTCGCCGGAAGCAAAGATCGAAACGCTTCGGCAACTCATCAGAGAGAAGCAGCGTGAGATCTCGAACATGGAAAATGAGATCAACAAGCTACAAGCCACGATCGATTCCGCCCCAGAGAAAACAACCGCCACAAGCGACCTCCGCGAAGGGGAAGCGGCGTAAGATTTAATGCATCCCCAGCAAACAGGCCATCTTCTATCAGGTAGGGTGTGTTTCATCGCACCACGCATTACCTGACGATTTTCAACACGCATCAATCCTAGAAGCCATTGGCAAAAGGAACCAATGGCAGGACTTTTCCAGGGTTCGGTGCGTCGAGACGCACCCTACGTGGCGGGCTGATTTAGCCGGTCGTGTGCTCGACGAAGAGCTGCTTTAGCTTCTTGGTGATGGGGCCTGGCTTGCCGTCGCCGATTTCTCGGTCGTCCACTTTCACCACGCCGATCACTTCCGCAGCGGTCCCTGTCATGAAGCATTCATCGGCGACGTAGACATCGTGCCGCGTCAGGGTCTTCTCGAACGTTGGAATGCCCGCTGCTTTGGCCAATTCCAGCACCACTTCCCGCGTGACACCTTCCAGAATGCCAGCGTCGGTCGGCGGGGTCAGCAAGTTGCCGTCGCGGACAATGAAGATATTGTCGGCGGTACACTCCGACACTTCCCCCTTATGATTCAACATCAATGCTTCCAAACAACCAGCATTGCTGGCTTCGATCTTCGCCATGATGTTGTTCAGGTAGTTCAGCGACTTGATCCGTGGCGAAAGGGCCGCAGGATGGTTGCGGATAGTGGCCGCGGTGATGATCGCCAAACCGTTGTCGTAGAACTCTTGGGGGTAGAGCTTGATCTTGTCGACAATGATGATGACCTGGGGATCGTGCGTCCGTTCAGGTCCAAGCCCCAGCGTACCGGCACCGCGGGTAATCACCAGGCGAATGTATCCGTCAGTGAATTCGCTTTGCTTGACCGTCTCGAGACAAGCGGTCGTCATCTCTTCGACGCTCATCGGGATCTTCAGACAGATCGCCTTGGCCGAATCATAAAGACGGCGAATATGCTGTTCTAGGCGGAAGATTTTCCCGTTATAGATTCTCAGCCCCTCAAACACCCCGTCGCCGTACAAAAGTCCATGATCGAAAACGCTGATCATCGCTTCGTTCGGAGCGAAAAACTTCCCGTTGATATAGACTTTCGCGGACATGGGTATCTTACTGACAGACTCGGGGTGTGGGGTGGAAACTCGCATTATACCCTAATCCTATGATTGCGCCCTAGTGCCCTCCACAGGACGCCTCCGGCGGAGTGTTGAAACTTCACACTCTCTGCCAGACATGCGATTCAGGACAAGGTTCAGCAGCGGGAAAGGATTTTGACCACCGCTGGCCAACCCCACAAGAGGGGGCAGCCTAGACGATATCCAACGCCCTACGGATTTCGTTCTGGACCGAGTCGACCGGCTGGGTTCCGTCGACTTCGACGACAAGTTCTTTGCGGCGGAAGATTTCCAGCACCGGCTTGGTCTTTTCGTGGTATTCGGCCAATCGATTGGCGAGAACTTCTTCGGTGTCGTCTTGCCGGCGAATCAGCTTGCCGCCACAGATATCGCAGCGACCTTCGATCTTCGGACGGTGATCGATCACGTTGAAGTCGACGCCGCAGTCTTCGCACAAGCGGCGTGCAAGGACACGCTTCTTGATCACTTCGTCCGGCACGACAATATGAACAACCGCGTCGATGTCGTAGCTTTCCAGGAAGAACCCGGCCTGATTGGCGTTGCGAGGAAAGCCATCCAGAATGAAACCAAAGTTCCAGTCATGCTCTTGGAGGCGACGCTGGACGATCTCTTCGACGATTTCGTCATCGACCAACTTCCCCGCATTGAGAATACGCTTGATCTTCGCGGCCAGCTTGGTGTGGTTTTTGATATTCCACCGCAGAATGTCCCCAACACCGATATGCGTCAGGTCGAGATGCTGTTCCAACAGTTTGGCCTGGGTCCCTTTCCCGGAACCCTGTACGCCCATGAACACATACTTGTGCATGGCGACGTCCTTGCGAAATCGATCAAGTGGTGGGGTATTTTCTACGACAAGACCTCGATTGTAGTCCTTTCCGAGGTTCAGCGGAATTGGCAAACGTCCGAATCAAGCGTCTCGTTTCGGCATTTCTCGGCGAAGTTGACATCGTCGTCGTCGTAGGTGCGACGTGCGCGTGGTTTCTGTTTGCAGACCGTCGAACTCCCCCTGATAATGGTTTCGCAGGTCTACCGAGGAAACCGAATCATGTTGACCGCCGTTCCCCACGCCACGAAGCTGGCCATTGTCGAGAAGTCCGTCCACGTCGATTCCGAACCGTGGCATGTCACGGTCGATCACGATCAAGCCGCCATTGTGCCGCGGCCGATTCCATGGCGGCACATGCTCGGCTTCGATCTTTGCTTCACGCTTTTTTGTGCCACATGGAGCCTCCCGATCCTGTTTTGCGGACGAGATGAAACACGCTGGTCGATGCCTCTCTTCGCGGCCGCATTGGCTGTTGCCATGTGCCTGATTTGTAACGGCGTCATGCTGTGGAAGCTGGGCATCGCCTGGCTGCGCGGCCCAAGGCTTGTGGTCGACCTGTCGCTGGACAATTTCCAACTTCCCACCTACATGCGTACCGTTTCTCGGTCGAGCGTGATCGGCATTGAAGTTCAACATACGACAACTCGAAACGCCTTGATGCGCGAACGGCAGATGTCGGAACTTGCCGTCCTTCTTCGCGAAGCAGACACGGTCGAGCGGCTTGTCATCCTTCAATCGACGGAGCCGGGCATGTGTGATCGTCTGGCCCAGCAGTTGGCCACGCTCGAGATTATTCCGGTGAGTATTTCCCAAGAATCGAGTAGCTGAGACGAACACTTTTTCGGCGGGTCACTTACGACAACTTTGGTGAAGGGTTTTAGTTTGCGGGGCATGTCATGGTTCAAACGCTTCCTTCTCCTGTGACAGAATACTTGTCGCGGCTTGAACGCTGCTTGAAGTCAAAGTCAGGCGTTGTGCCGGAGGACGCGTTGGCGACCGTTCGTTCGCATCTGCAGGAACAGCACCGCAAGCTGCGTGAGACGCAACCAGAGCTTTCCGATGAACAGCTTCTCGAGCAGTTCTCCGCCAAGTATGGCACGCCGGAAGAAGTTGCCGAGCAATATGAAGATGTGGCCCAACCGTTTCAGCAGTTTCTGCCGGGCTATGCGCCTGGATGGCGGATCTTTTGCACGCAGTGCGGTCGCAGCGTTCCGCTCGCCAAAGCTGGAGGAGTCCGCATTGGGGCCAAATCGAAGCATAAGTATGTCCTCGGTTGGTGCCGCGGATGCCGTTGGTTTCGCTGGCTTCGCGTGAAACAAGATTTAGACGACGCGAATCTGACCGAACGCTTGGGCGCGGAACAAACGCCAGAAGCGATTCGCGCCACCATGCACATGAACTTCTGGATCGTGTCGCTTCTGTTTGCGGTGGGACTCGTGGCGACAATCGTGCCGCTTTTATTGCTTTTTCGGTAAAAGTGGCCCAAAGCTGGCTTTCCATGTTGCGGCGTGGCAAGATGAACTAACCGACCCTGCCCCGAAGCTCCTCGGGTCGCTCGCGTTTTGTTGGATTGCGTGGCGACACCTGCCTGCCCTACTTGCCTCTTCACCTCCTTTCCGACAGGGATTTTCCCACAATGAAAACGCCTGCGTTCTCAATGCTATTCGTGTTGCTGTTTGCCGCTTCTTCTCTCGCCGAGCCGATCACTACCGTTGAAGCACTCGTTCAAGCGGTGCAAGAAGGCGAAGAAGGAGCGACGATTACGATCGGCCCTGGCACGTTTGAACTGGCAGGTCCCCTCGAACCGAAATCGGGAATGACCCTACAAGGTGCCGGAATCGGTAAGACCGTTATCACGCACGTCGATCGCTGGAAGCCTTCGACGAAGACGCTTCCCGACCCAGAGATGAAAACAAACGGCATGGATACCCAGGCTTATCTTTTTCGCCTGCAAGATAAAGCGGCCGGCGTGACGATTGCCAACATGACTTTGCGTGGCCCGCAGTTGCATGGGGCCATCTTTGGTTATGGCAACGAAGACTTGCATTTGCATCACCTGCGTATCGAAGATTTCCTGTGGAGCGGTATTCGTACATTCGCCATGCAGCGAGCCAAGATTCATGACTGCGAATTCATCGACGCCGGCGGCCGCTGGGAACGAGGCCAGCCTGGCACACGCGGAGGTATCACCGGTGGAGCGATCTTCGCGATCTGGATGAAAGATAGCGAGATCGCTCATAACCGATTCACGCGGACGCAGATGGCAAAAGAAAAAGAGTTTTACGGCATCAAATGTCGTCAAGGAAAACGATGCCGGGTTCATCACAACACGATCGAAGTCAACTTCTCGATGGAGTTCCCTTTTGAAAATGATGAGGACGTCGAAATCGACCACAACATTTGTCACGGAACACTCTCGATCCCCAAGCATGCCGGCGGACCTGTTCCGGAAAGTGGGCGGACGTTTCATATCCATCACAACTATCTGCGCGACAGCTACTCGATTGAGTTCGTTCGCAATGGCGTGGAGATCGATCACAACCGATTCGACTTCGACACCGAGAAAGATCACGGAAACCTGATCTCTGGTTTTGGCAAAGCGCCCGCTTCAGGCCCCGCCGTTTTCCACAACAATTTGATCAGCAACCCTGGCCGTGGTGTGATTTGGATTAACGAACCATACAACCATTTGACGGTGCGGAATAATCACATCCGCACCAGCACCACAAAAACGCCTCGCACGGAAGGTTTGTTTGGGCTGAATCGCGAATGCGACTTTAAGACGATCGCCATCCGCGACAATGTGATCGAGTGTGAAGGAGAAGCCCGGCCGTTGCTCAGAAACGAAGAAAGCTACGCGATGTCGATTACCAACAATCGGCTGACCAACGTGAGCGACACCGACCGCTACGAAAACCGCAAGACCGACGCAAAAGTCGGACTCGAAAAGCCGCTGAAATTTGATTGCGGCGTTTATAGCGAACTGACCGTCGACGGCTGGGAAACGCGTCCTTCGCAGGGGACGCGTTAGCTAGTTAGATCGCCAGTCTCGCACTTTAGTGAGCCGGTCCTGGTCTATTTCTCGGCGTTGTCCAGTTCGGCGTAGACAGCTTCAAGCTGCTGCTTGGCTTGCTGCTGTTCTGGAGAGAGGTTCTCTTTGAGCGACTTCCCTGGTGGCAAACCAAAGTCGACCACGGGACGAAGCGTCGTTCCGTTGAGCAGGAAATAGTCTCGATTGCGAACCAAGCGTTTGTTGCCGTAGTGAGCGTAAATCCAGTCTCGCTTGGCTCCTTCTTTGCCCAGCAGTTGCGGGGCAAAGCTGCGGCCGTCGAGATATTGCTTCGGTTGAGGAGCGTCGGCAAGCTCCAGCATTGTCGGCATCAAGTCAGAAAGATCGATCAAGTCGTTGTTGACCTGATTCGGCTTGATCGTGCCGGGCCAGTTGGCGATGAGAGGGACCCTGATTCCGCGATCGGTCATCGTCCCTTTGCCGCCGTGAACGTTTCGCGAGACGTTTCCATCGGACCAGTTTGACGTGATGCGTCGGTCGCATCCGTTGTCGCCGGTGAACAAGATGAGGGTGTTGTCGCGAAGCTTCATTGCGTCGAGTGCCGCGACGATTTGGCCGACCTGAAAGTCAAGATACTCGACCATGTCTTTCATGTACCGCTTATCACCATCGCCGTTGGCTGCCTTCAATGGTTCGTCGCTGTTGGGGGTCGGCTCCCAAGGGTAATGTGGCAATAATGCCGTATAGTAAACCAGAAACGGCTGGTCCTTATGCCGTCGCATGAAGTCGATCAGAAACTCGACATTTGCTTCTGGTCCGTAGCCGCCATGCAGTTCTTTCTGCAGTACTTTGCCGTTTTGACGCATGGTCGGGTTTGCATAACGCGAGGTCTTTTCGCCGTTATGGAAGATCTGCCACATCTGCGACTCGTCGAAGCCATGACCGGCCAACAAATCGCGCTCGTTCAGAAACGACAGCTGCCACTTCCCGGCCATCGCCGTAGCGTACCCTTTTTGCTTAAGCTGCGTGGCGAAGCTTGTTTCCTTGGCAGGGTCGAGGAATTCGCGATGCTGATCCGGCAGGTAAATAATACGAGGAATGCCGTTGCGAAACGGATATCGCCCGGTGAGCATCTGGGCCCGTGTCGGCGAGCAAACCGGATTGGCGAAGCAATGCGTGAACTGCAAGCCACCTTGGGCCAACGCATCGAGATTGGGCGTTTCGTACGACTTTCCTCCGTAGCACCCGACCCCTTCTATGCCGAGATCGTCCGCCATGATGACGACCAGATTGGGAAGTCGCTCTTGAGCGAGGCAATTCGTGGAAACCAGCAGTAGGGCAACTACAGCGATCGAAAGAGAAAACAGCTTGTGCATGAGAAGCTCTTGATGGAAGGGCAAGGGGAAAGGTGGACGTTCTAGCGTAAACGACGTTAGCCGCGTTGTCATCCGATTGACCATTGCCCCGACAGACGGACGTCAGGCATTTTCAATTCGCGGAAGAAAGAATCGACTCGCTTTGCGTCAATTTTTGCAAGCCAGCGAGATCGAATCAACTCGTCATTTCCAGCAATCACTGTTTATCAGACCAGCCTTAGCACTGCCACACACCCTTGTTTTGCGACAACGCTGATGTGCACTTGGTGGGCTCGACAAGTATTCTGGAGGTAAAAGATGACACTTTTCACCGTTCCTGTCAGACAACCTCCATGATGCGTGCCCCTATGTTCTTCCGGTCGGCTTCTAAACTGTTCTATTGTGTGCTGCCGCTGCTGACGTTTCTGCTGCTGAGTCCGAACGTGCATGCCGACAAACCGAGCGGGCCCTGGAAGTTCGACCTAGGCGATGGCCCTGCAGGCGATGGCTATGTTCCTGTGGGAAGTAAGAGTATCTACTCCGACGAACAGCAGTTTGGGTTCGATCTAAATACGTCGCCCCGGTCGATCGAACGAGAAGACAACAATGACGTCCGCAGCGATGCGATGACGAGCGACGAACCGTTCTTTTTCTCGGCGAAGCTACCGGAAGGAAATTACCGCGTGACGGTAACTTTCGGCGATGCCGAGAACGCAACATCGACTTGGGTCAAAGCAGAGTCGCGCCGCTTGATGCTCACCGAAGTGGCCACGCGGCCAGGCGAATTCGAGCAGCGAGCATTTACCGTTAACATACGCACTCCAGCTCTGCCGGACGGCGACCATGTCGGATTGAAAACGCGCGAGCAGGGCGTGCTTCACTGGGACGATAAACTAACGCTCGAATTCAGTGGCAAGTCGCCATCGATTAACGCGATTGAAATAGAAGCGGTTCCAGAGGCAACGACCATCTATCTGTTGGGCGATTCGACCGTCACCGATCAACCGCGAGAGCCATGGAACAGTTGGGGACAGATGCTACCCCGATTTTTCGGACCGGAGGTTGCGGTTGCCAATCATGCGGAGTCAGGAGAATCGATCAAGGGCTCGCTCCGGGCCCGACGTGTGAAGAAGGTCCTGACGTCACTCAAGCCTGGCGATTACGTGCTCGTTCAGTTTGGGCACAACGACATGAAGGACAAAGCACCTGACGCGTTGGCCAAGTACAAGATGAACTACGAACAACTTGTGGAGGATGTCCGTTCCCGAGGAGCGACTCCGGTGCTGATCACCTCGATGGAACGAAAAGCTGGCGTCAAACAACTAACCCTGCAAGGCTACCCCGATGCCGTTCGAGACGTAGCCAAAGCGAAAGACGTGGCGTTGATCGATCTGCAGACAACGAGTGTTACGTTGTACAAGGCCCTGGGAGACCAACTCGGAGCGGCGTTTCAAGACGGCACGCACCACAATGCCTACGGCAGTTACCTGTTGGCCAACTGCGTAGCAGAAGGCATTCGTGACAACGTACCGGAATTGGCGACGCATCTGCGAACGGACGTGCCGCCGTTCGATCCGCACAAACCGATGCCTCCCAAAGCGTTCCGTGTGCCGCCAAGTCCAAGTGTGGATTTAACGAAACCAGATGGAAGTTAACATCGTTTCATTCGCCGAAATGTTGCTTCAGGAAAGCCAACGTCTTGTTGTTGGACCAGGCATGGCCACCTTCAAAGAAATCGGCATCGACGTTTTCGGGGCAACCTAACAGCTCGTACACCTTTTTGAGTCGGGCATACTCTTTCCTTGCTCCGTCGATTGGGAAAATACGATCGTCGATGCCATTGATCAGCAAGACCGGGCGCGGGGCGTGCAACGCAACGACATCAGCCATCTCGCCTTCGCGCATGATGCCAGGCAACGTGTTGCAGATGCAGTGATGGATGGCGTAGATCGATGTTCGGTACTCGGAGAAAGCCCCTGCGATCATCGCGAGCTTGACACGATCGTCCAAGATCGGCAGGTACATCGTTAGCGTACCACCTCCCGATAGGCCGCAAACACCGATGCGTTGTGGATCGACTTGATCTTGCGTTTCCAGAAAGTCGATCACCCGCATGGCATCCCAGCAGCGAATTCCTTGCGGGGTCATGCCCATCAGAAACGCGTTCATCGTCGTCTCGTGACAACTACGACGCGGAGACTTGATCCCGTAATCTTGCCGCCCGGCTGTTTCGTTCCAACCCCGCACGACAATTGCCGCGGTAATGTAACCATGCTCGGCCATGTAAACGGCGTAATCGAGTGCGTGCTCGTCGGTCTTCTTTTTTTGTGCCGGCGTTTCGTTCAAGCGAATATAAGGATCGATGCCGCTGTGCCCATGCAGGCAGACGATTGCCGGAGTTTTCTTGTTCAAGTCGTGCGGCACAAAGTAATAGACGGGGATTCGATAGTTCAATTCGCCACGAACGTAGATTTTGTGGCGCGTGAACTTGTCGAATTTCTTCTCTTCCTCCCATGTCACTTCCAACGGGATCGGATCCGGCATTTCTCCCAACAGTTCGACGACCGTGGCATGCATCTTTTTCCGCCACGCTTCGTGCTGCTCCGGCGTGGTCGCATCGTGCATCTGAGCGGGAACAACCTTCATTCCGAGAAGCTGGAAGTTGACACTGACGTTGTTTAAGTCAGGAGCTTGTTGAGCCGTTGCCGTAGAGGCGATGGTGGAAAGAACCAAAAGCACGAATAGCACACGAAGCGTCGTCATCGGCGAGATCTCTGGCAGGAGGAAGGGAGGCAGGTAACGCCCTTACTTTGTCATACCGACGACGAGAAGAAAAGCAGTTTCTCTATCACGCCACGAAAAATGCCCACGGCAAGCGTGGGCATTTGCTGAACTTCGTGGTTCATGAAGGTACTTACAGGAGTTCGCTGGCGATGTCGGCGAGTTCGGAGCGTTCGCCTTTCTCGAGCGAGATGTGGGCGTACAAGTCTTGCCCTTTCATCCGGTTGATCATGGTCGACAAACCGTTGGAAAGACTATCCAGATAAGGATGGTCGATCTGGTTGATGTCGCCGGTAAAGACGATCTTGGTTCCTTCGCCGGCCCGGGTGATGATCGTTTTCACCTCGTGCGGAGTCAGGTTCTGAGCTTCGTCAACAATCATATACATCCGCTGCAAACTACGACCACGAATGTAAGCCAGCGGCGTGATGACCAGCTTTTCCTGCTCGAGCATGCGGTTGATCCGCTGGGCCTCTTTGTCGGTATCGTTGAACTGATGCCGAATCACCGAGAGGTTATCGAACAACGGTTGCATGTAAGGATCCATCTTCGCGGAGATGTCACCTGGCAAGTAACCGAGGTCTCGATTGGAAAGCGGAACGACCGGACGAGCAAGCAAGATCTGTCGATATGCAGACGAGCAAGCCAATGCCGATGACAACGCCAGCAGCGTTTTCCCGGTACCTGCTTTGCCGGCCAACGTGACCAACTTGATGTTGTCGTCCATCAACGCTTTGATCGCGAAGACTTGTTCCGCGTTGCGTGGCTTGATGCCGTAAGGGCTGTACTTCTCGATCCTTCGCAGGATTTGCTCTTCCTGATTGAAGGTGGCAAGCACCGACTTCGAACCGTTTCGCAGCACGAAGTTTTCGTTGGCGATCGGCGCTTCGACTTCGGGAAAGTCTTCCAGCTGGACGTTGCCGGAATCTTGGTAGAAGCGATCGATCTGTTCGGTGGTGATGTTCTCGAGGATTCGACGTCCTGAATAAAGACTGTCGAAGCTTTCGATTTTGTCGTTGATGTAGTCTTGCGACTGAAGGCCAAGACTTTTCGCCTTCATCCGAAGGTTTACGTCCTTGGTAATGAGAATGACCCTGCGATCTTTCACATAATGTTGAAGATGCAGGGCCGTGTTGAGGATTCGATTATCAGGCGAGTCGTTCAGGAAGACCTGGTGGAGCCGGGCGTCTAGCTCGTTGGTGATTACCACCCGGAGCCGGCCTTGGTCCTCCCCAAGATTCGCCCCTTCCGCGGAGAGCAAGTCTCCGGTCATCTGGTCGATTTGGCGAAGAAATTCGCGGGCCTGGAAGTTGATGTCCTCGTTACCTTTTTTGAACCTGTCCAGTTCTTCGAGGACAGTGATCGGCAACGCGACGTCATGTTCCTCGAAGTTTTGGAAGGATCTTGCGTCGTGCAAGATAACGTTGGTGTCGAGAACGAAAAGCTTTAACTGAGTCTGCACCGACTGACTAATCATGCGTTCTCCGTTTGCACGGGACCATGGGCACGCGAGAAATGAAATGCCGAGTCGAAGGGCAACAGTGCGTTCCCTGATGGTCACAGTCCATTGCTAAGCTGGATTGTGACCGAGGTGTCAGCCTGCGGAAACCCCGCTTTTTCCCTTCGATGCAATTTTCGGGGAAATAGGCGGGTTGCAGGAAATGGCCACCTCGGAGTGTTTCCGTGCTTCTGTTAATTATACCGATATGGACCGATTCGAGTTTCTCTGGTTCGGACCGTTTTAGCACTTAGAACTATTGCTCCGAGAGCGCAAGTTCTCCTTAGAAGAAACTTTGCGGAACCTTCGCGAGAACTTTGCCTCTCGGGAAAGTCTGCCCAGGTGGACATCACAAAGATCGAAAAACTCTGTTCTTTGAGTTGCCGCTTATCGGGGGCAATGCCTACAATCGACCATACATGGAAGCGGTTTCGCGGATAGTTGCGAGATCCAAGTCGTGCACACTCTTGAGACGAAAGGTTCTCAATGGATTATGCGTCGATTCTGGCTCGTTACATCGGCAGGGAAGTTTATGTATCGACATTTGGCCACGTACGCCTACGTGGAGAACTGGCCGCAGTTTACGAAGATTGCGTCCGTCTTATAAACGCCTCGACTTCGCAAGAGTCGGAGGATGCTCCGTGGTCTAGCTCGGTAACGGATTTTACCGAAGAGGGGACCACACCTGATGGCTCAGAAGCATTGGTTCACTTTCATCACATCGTGGCGATTCGCTGCGGAGATGACGAACTGATGGACCTTCCTGTGCTACCAGAATTCCACTCGGAAGGGCCGGGACAGATCGTGGAAAACGATCCCCCCCAGGCCGAACTTGACGGGCAGGAACCGTGGGAAGCGTTTCTGGAGATCGACCGCTTAACCCTGGAAATGGGACAAAAGTTGGTCAAATTGGTCCATCCCGAGTCGACCGATATCATGCAACGAACCTCCGCGATTCGTTGCCATTTGGCCGATGCGCTGGGGATCGTTATTCCACGGCTGCGGCTGCGAGACTCGCTCGATCTGGGCGATCAGGAATACCGCGTACTGATCGATCAGTATGAAGTCGCACGAGGGCGTCTCGGTCCCGGGCAATACTTGGCCCTCGACATGGGAACCTCCAGTGGAACGCTGGACGGCGTTCGCGGAATCGATCCAACATTCGGTGGCCCTGGCATCTGGATTCAAGAGAGCCAACAGCAAGAGGCCGAGCAGCTGGGGTACCTGGTCATCGATCCAGCCATGCTGATCATTACCCACCTGCAGGAAACACTGCGCCGGCATGCCCACGAGATTTTGACGCTCGGCGATGTGCGGGAAATGCTTGAACGCCTCCGTGATCGCTCACCGGGCGAGTTCGAGGAAATCCGCTCCAGCCCGATGACAGTGTCCATGCTGCACGCTGTTTTGCGTCGGCTTTTAGAAGAAGGGGAGTCGATCAAGAACTTCTCCCGCATCGTCGAGATTTTGGCACTGCACGGACATCGCAATCAAGAGATCGAGTCTTTGGTGGCCATGGTCCGCGTAAGACTGGGGCGACAGTTGGTGCAGCGTTACATCGACGCCGACGGTAAAGTCCACGCGGTGGGTCTCGATCGCGAACTGGAAAAACCGCTGTTACAGATGAGCGACGAAGAAGCTGGCCGGCAAGTTCGCGGCTGGATGGAACGTCTGGTCGATGTGCTGCGGGAATCGTTCGGTCGCTTGGATGATCAGCAGCGTCCTGTTGCCGTGATCGTTTCCTCCGAACTACGAACGCGCTTGTGGCAGATATTGTCGCCTCACTTCCCGCAGATCACGGTGCTGAGCCTGGCCGAGATTCCGCGGGGGACCGAAATCTATTGGCAGATGATTATCTCGCCTGAGGAGGTCGGAGCACTGGAGCCAGCCGTCAAACGCAATCCGCATCCAGCGGTAGCTAAAGATGCGACCTATCGCCCTAGCAAAGGGAAGATGACGGAGCATCTTGCCGAAGAGCTGCCACCGAGACGGCCTCGTTAGCTACCAATCGATTCCCTTGGAAACTTGTAGGATGGCTACTGGCGCTTCGCCGGGTAGCCATCTTTTTTTTGCGCACTAAGCAAAAGCGAAGTCCAGACGGGAGCGTTTGCCAAACGCCGAAAGCGATGGCTTTCGATTCGGAAACCGGAGCCATCCTACGTCGATCTGCTCCACGCAACTTCCCAAGCTTTATTCTTCGATTGCCTTATGGTCTTTCTGATCGGGCACGATGTACGAGTCGACCACTTCCGATCGGCCTGGCGAGCTGCGATAGGTTCGTGTTTCGCCGTCGACGGTGGTGCTGGCTTGGATATGAAACTTCGACTTGGCCCAACTGAGAAAGCGTGCCTTGATCCATGCCCGGCAGGGCGGAATTAGCATCGCGAAACCAACCCCATCGGTTAAAAGACCAGGCGTCATCAGCAACGCCCCTGCGGCAAAGATCATCGCCGCATCGGCCATCGCACTGCCAGGCATTTGTCCAGCGGCTAGCTGCGACTGAATTTTCTGCCACGTCGAAAAGCCTTGGCTTCGCGCCAGCAGTGAGCCCAGGATGCCGGTGAAAAGCACGGTTCCGAACGTCACCCAAATGCTGGTGGCATGAGAAAGCCATAGCAATAGAAAAAGTTCCACCAAGGGAACGGTGACGAATAACGCAAGTAAGAGAGCAAAGATTTGAATGGTTCTGATCCGAAGTGAAAACGTCTTACTCTTAGTGGAATAATACCATGCCGTTATTCGTCGCCAATTGGAAAAGCTTAGAAACGAACGGTCCCCAAGGCTTCGACCAACGTGTCCAAGTGCTGCCGCGTGTGACCTGCGGAAAGACTGATCCGCAGGAGACACTCCCCGTCAGGAACCGACGGGGGACGAATGCCGGGGACAAGCATGCCCAATTGAAATAACTTCGCCGAAAGCTCCATCGCCAGTGTCTCGGTACCGACGATAATCGGGATGATCTGACTTTGGCTGTCTCCCAAACTCCACCCTTGCTCGCGAAGTTTCTTTCGCAAATAGTCGGCGTGCTCCATCACCGCAATCCGCCGTGATGGTTCGCTCTGCACGATTTCCAGCGACGCCAACATAGCGGCGGCATTTGCGGCCGGGGCGGCGGTTGAAAAGATATAGGGACGCGAGCGATTGACCAGCCAGTCGATCAGAGCTTGCGAACCAACAACGAACCCACCATGGCCGCCGAGTGCTTTGCTGAACGTACCGACACGGATCGGCACTCGGTCTTCCACACCGAAGTGTTCGCACAGCCCATGCCCATGGTTGCCGAACACCCCAGTCGCATGCGCTTCATCGACCATCAGCATGGCGTTATATTGCTCAGCGAGTTCGACCAACTCTTCCAGCGGAGCGATCGTGCCATCCATGCTGAAGAGCGTATCGGTCACGATCAATCGCCGGCGAAACGTGCCGCACTGTTTGAGCAGGTTCTCGAGATAGTCCACGTCGCGGTGCGGGTACACTCTTACGGTCGCTTTGGAAAGCCGCGTGCCATCGATAATGCTCGCATGATTCTTTTCGTCGCTCAGAATGACATCGCCACGATCGGTTACTGCATCGATCGTCCCGGCATTTGCAGCGAAGCCACTAGAAAATGTCAGTGCGGCTTCGGTTCCTTCGAACGCGGCAAGGGCCTTCTCCAACTCTCGCTGCTGGCGACCATGCCCCGTGATTAAAGGACTCGCCCCACTTCCCCAACCATCTTGCTCGATCGCCTTTTGAGCCGCTTCGGCAAGGCGGTTATCGGCGGCCAGATCGAGGTAGTCGTTGCTGCCAAAGTTGATCAGCGTCGCATCTTTCCACGCCACAGTCGCCCCTTGAGGTGTCGCTCGAACATGAACGTCACGGCGACGCTCCATGGCCTGGAGAAGATCGAGCTGTTCAGGAATCCAATCGAGCGAATCAGACATGGGCACTTTCCGAGAAAACGACGACATACGCTTCATTATCGTCGTTCGTCGCTTCATTCAAAGCCGGGGATCGAAGTGCCGTGCGTCGGAAGAAAGTGCTACTTCGCCAACTGCTTCTTTAGATAGTCGATCAAGTCGAGCTTGACGGTGCCGTTTTCCAGCTCTTTGGCGATCGCCTTATTGGCTTCGCGAACTAACTTTTCGTTCTGCTTGGCGACCTTTTTGACAAGCGTCCCTTCCAATTGCTCACCGATTTGTTCGGCCACTTCGCCGTGGGCTTTGCCGATGCGGTGGACGTAAAACCGCTCGAGATCGATCTGCCCGCCGGTGACGGTAGGTGTGAATTCGGCCGTGGATAGCAACTTGGAGCGGTCCCATTTGCTGTCGAGCTGCACGTCGAGTCGGATTTTTACGGTCGCTTCCGCCACGACACTGACTCCCAGAAGACGTACGCCCCGAAGCCACTGCTGATACTCCGCTTCTCCCTGAAATTCGACGCGGGCATGGATTTGGCACGTCGAACGCATCGGGCCGACGTTGAGATCTTCGATCCAGATTTGCACATGCTGTTTCGGATCTTCAATATGTCCCAGGTAGCGAACCCAATCGCCATGGTTTTTCGCCTCGCGGACACGCTCCAGCTTCAAGCTGTTCCATTTCCCACGAACTTTCAGCCGCTTGGTGAAGTCGTGCGTGCGATTCCAATCCGACTCGTCTTTGAACGATGTCGGCAACGAACGCCGGACCGCATCTTCCAGAATGGGGGAAAGAAACTTCTCGAAATCGGCGGAGGGAGCCGCTGATAGCATGCTTGGCATCGCCAACAGAATGCCTAAGACCAACGGCAACGTGGCTCGGCAGCTTGGCAAATGCATGCATCTCTCCCCATAAAAGTGTGACTTTCCCTTCTGTTTATCGCACTTTTCTCGGTTTGGTTCGCAGGAATTCTCTAAAGTCGGGCGAACCGGATTGGCACGATCTTGCCGTTTCTTCTAAGATTCCGTCGCGATTCTCGAACTTGATCTCCTTATATTCTCGTGGTTTGTCGAATGAACGGACTCATTCCAGCCTTCGGTCGCCCCTTCTCGTACATGTACGCGATCGCCACGCTAGCGATGCTAGCCGCCCCAGTTTTCGCCGATGTGCCAAATATGTGGTACCTCGACGCGCGGCTGAATGACGTCACTTTCGTGGACGATCGGCATGGGATTGCTGTCGGCGATCATGGTTCCATCTGGCGAACCAGCGATGCGGGAGTTCAATGGGAACAAATTCCTTCCGGCACCGATGCCCATCTGCACAGTGTCCACTTCACCGACATGCGTCACGGCTGGGCCGTAGGTGGTCACCAACAGCCGTACAGCAATCAGACGCGCGGCGTCGTCATACGAACCTCCGACGGTGGCGTTACCTGGGAGACACTTCCCGAACAATCGCTGCCGAAGCTGACGGCGGTTCGGTTTGAAGACACCCGTCATGGCTGGGCAGTCGGCTACAACTCGCATCTATTTCCCAGCGGTCTATTTGAAACGACCGATGGCGGCCGCAGTTGGCGATGCCTGCCAGGAACTCAAAATCGGCGTTTCCATCGATTTGCCGTCCTACCCAACGGCGAATTGATTCTCGCCGGTGGTGGAGGCAATATTTCGTTGGCCGATCGAGGCGGGATTCGTAAACCGACCATTGAAGTCGACCCGCTTCGTGACATGCAAGATATCGTCGTCGCCGGTTCACAAGATGCTACCGCGGTCGGCGAAGGGGGACTGATCCTCAGCAGTACCAACGCCGGCGTTTCGTGGGAAGTGGTCGCCGCAGATCCACTGGCTGAAACGGACCGCAACGTGGATCTCTACGTGGTCGAGCGACTCGGCAAACATATTTGGATCGGCGGTTCGCCTGGCAGTTTCTTGCTGCATTCCCAAGATGGCGGACAAACGTTCTCGACACAAAAATTGCCGACCACTGCGAACATTCACGGGCTCTTTTTCCGCAACGAATCGACCGGCTGGGCCGTCGGCTCGCTCGGAACGATCCTGCACACCACCGACGGTGGAACGACTTGGACTGTCCAAAAACAGGGTGGCGAGCGACTTGCACTGCTGGGAATCTTTCACGATCCTTCCATCATTCCGTACGAGCTCATCAGTCACCATGCCGGCACCCAAGGCTATTTAACCGGTATCGACATCATCAATCGCCCCACGCAAGAGAGCGGCCTGCCGCGGCTCCCCTTGCAAGATGCCATTGTGCATGGAGGTGGAAACTTCGGTCACACGGCCTGGCAATTCCCGGCCCACGATACGCAATTGAAGTTGAGCGGCAAGCAGATGGTTGCTGAATGGGACACGGCCAACGATGGCCGAGGGCTCGCTGCTGCCGAACGCTATTTGGTGCAGCAAATCCGCCAGTGGCAACCGACCGTGATCGTGACAGACTATGCCGACCCGACCGGCAAGACACCGCTGGCATATCTGATCAATCAAATGGTTCTCAAAGCGGTCGAGCAAGCGAACGATCCGGAAGTGTTTCCGGAACAACTTTCCAAGCTGGGACTAAAGACCTGGTCGGTGGCCAGGGTCTGTAGCGTCGTTCCGGAGAACCAAAACGGTTCGATTTCGTTGAACTCGACCCAAATCTCTCCCCAACTGGCGATGTCCCTTTCCGAGCACGCCGGCGTGTCGCGAGGCATCGCCACCGGCAAGCTCGAAGACGGCCCTTCCACGCTACGATTCAAAGTACTCCGGTCCAGCGGACTGCTCGGGGATCGGCTCAGCGACTTGTTCACCGGACTTTCGGTGCCCGCTGGAAAGGGAGCCCGGCGGCCGCCACAGCAGATGCCCATCGTCGACCTAGCAAAGCTGCAGCGAACCGCGCAGAAACGCCGCAACATGCTGGAAATGATCAATCTGGCCGTGAAAGACGACCAGCGTAGTGCGTTAGTCCTAGGTCAAATGTTGAAGCTTTCTGAAGAACTACCGCCCGCTCGAAGCGTGGAAGTCCTTTCTCACTTGGCTGGCAAAGCAAACGCAAGTGGCAATTTAACTCTCGCCGCTGACATGCATCATCAATTGGTGCGCAACTTCCCAAACCATGTTCTTGCGGAACGTTCGGCCGCATGGCTTTTGGCCTATTACGCCAGTGAGGAGATTCAGTTCCTCGGCCGCGATACGGTCGAGTTCGCAACGCCGACTAAACCACAGGAAACAGAAACGAAAGAGACGGAAGCGGACAAGCATGACATCGCCACGGTCTCTTTCAATAAAGCCAGCAACTACCAGCGTCCTACGAAGTCTCCAGAGCGAGCGGTAGAACTGATTGCTGAACTGAATCAAACGATGCCTCACGTGCTTGCCGATCCTTCCCTGGCATTTTTGCTTGAGCGGCTGCTGTCCGAACAAGGGCACTCGCGTCAGGGAGAATCTTACGTGCGACGGCTGCTCAATCTTGGTCAAGAGAATGCGTGGTGCCAGCGAGCTCAGTGGGAGCTGGTCTTAGGCCGCGGTAACAGCCGAGTCGATGCCCCAATTGTGGCGGCGAACTACGACGAATCGAAGCCAATTCTCGATGGTCGACTAAACGACCGGATCTGGCAAACTGGCAAACCGCAAGACTTTCAAGCAGGAACGACCTCGACGGCCAAGGGTGCTCCTCCAGCCGCGATGCTGATGGGGTTCGACGAAGACTATTTGTATATTGCGATTCGTTGTATGAAATCGAAAGCGTTCCGCTACGACACCACTTCGGAACATCGTCGCGAACGCGACTCGAATCTTGACGAAAGCGATCGCGTCCATATCTATCTCGATCTCGATCGCGACTATGCGACCGCCTACTGTTTGACGGTCGATTACCGTGGGATGACCTCCGACTCGCTGGCCGGCAACCAGTCGTGGAATCCACGCTGGTATGTCGCTGCAGAACAGGACGCCCAGTCTTGGACGATCGAAGCGGCCATCCCCTTCGATGAATTGACCGGCGAACTACTCCAACCAGGCGACTCTTGGGGAATGGCTGTACAACGAGTGATTGTTGGCGAAGGGACGGAAGCGTGGCCTGCGACGGCTGGCTTTGAAGTAACCCCCAGCGACTTCGGCCTCTTGCAATTTCGGTAAATCGCCTTAGAACCAAGCGAGTTCGTATCTTTCGAGAAGACTCGCTGACAGGCAAACACGTGGCATATTTGATCGGAGTAGATGAAGCAGGCTACGGCCCCAACATCGGTCCCTTGGTAATCGGCGGCACCGTTTGGCAGCTTGACCAACGGCATGACGATCTGGACCAGGTCGAACTATACGATCTACTCCAAAAAGCTGTCGCAAGGAAACCGAGCAAAACGCATTTAGCCATTGCTGACTCGAAGGCGGTTTACGGCAAGCGAAACGATTTGTCGCTCCTTGAAGAAGCTGTGTTTGCCTCGGCTGCCAAGCTGACATCTACGATGCCCATCTGGCGAGGCTGCTGCGAACCAGATTTAGAGGAAGACGCAGCCTCAGATCTCGCGCCGTGGTATGAAGACTGGAACCCTACGTTTCCACTGCAAGCGATTGCCGACCGCTTGGAATCTCGAGCAACATTATTCCAACAGGCATGCGAGGAAGCAGGTATCGGGTTGACGGATGTTCGCTGTGTCTTCCTGACCGAAAAAGCCTACAACAAACGCCTGACGCGAATTGGTAACAAGAGCACCGTTCTTTCGCACGCGTCGCTTGGCCTCTTAAGAAAACTTCTTCAATCGATCGACGACGGTCACCCTCAAGCGGTCCGAATCGTTTGCGATAAACATGGGGGACGCGACTATTACGCCGGCCTCTTGCAGCATTTTTTTCCCGACGCGTGGTGGAAGATTTTGGAAGAGTCTCGTGGCGTGAGTCGATATTTCGGAGAAGTCGGGCCGTTGGAAGTGACAATCGAATTTCGCTCGAAAGGCGAAGGCTTTCTGCCGACCGCGTTGGCATCGCTGTTTGCAAAATATCACCGAGAAGTCGCAATGAAGGCCATCAATCGCTATTGGGCGGCGGAAGTGCCTGGCATTGCGGAAACGGCCGGCTATCCCGTCGATGCCGCACGATTCGCTCAAGATACAGAAGAGCGACGCAAACAACTGAAAATCGAGTGGGAAACGTTCTGGCGACTTAAATAAAGGGGGCGAACCGCTCGTTGTCCGATTGGGTCCTGGGGAATAAAATAACCTAAGTATGCGAAAAATGAGCAGGCGTTCTAAGACGCCTCATTCCCCCAACAGAACTCAATTTCATGGCCACTTTCGACGTGGAATCGCAACTGGACGTTGAGCGCATCCGAGCCGATTTCCCCATTCTGCATCAAGTCGACGAAGAGAACAATCCGCTGGTTTACCTCGACAACGGTGCCAGCAGCCAACGCCCGAAGTCGGTGATCGACTGTTTAAGTGACGTCTACGAAAAGCGTTACGCGAATGTGCACCGAGGGGCTCATCGACTCAGTGGCGAATCGACCGACCTGTTTGAAGTGGCTCGTCGTTCGATTCAAACATTTTTGGGAGCGAAATCCGAACACGAGGTGATTTTCACCAGCGGAACGACCATGGGGATCAATCTAGTCGCTCGAAGCTGGGGAGATGCGAACGTTTCCCAGGGCGACGAGATATTGCTGACCGAAATGGAGCATCACTCGAACCTCGTTCCCTGGCAGCAGTTGGCCGAGCGAACCGGAGCAACGATTCGAGCGATTCCTATTACGGAAGATGGCCAGCTCGATCTCGACTTTCTTCCCAAAGTCTTGACCGACAGGACGAAAGTGGTTGCCGTTGCGGCCGTGTCTAATGTCCTGGGAACGATCAACCCGATTTCGTACATCACCGAAGCGGCCCACGCGGTGGGTGCTAAAGTAGTGGTCGATGCCGCCCAGGCTGTTCCTCACGAAGCAATCGACGTGACGGGTTGGGACGCCGACTTTGTGGCGTTTAGTGGCCATAAAATGCTAGGGCCGTCCGGCGTCGGCGTACTGTACGGAAAGCAGCAGCTCTTGGAAGAAATGCCGCCGTTCCTCGGGGGCGGAAGCATGATCGACATGGTCGAGATCGATCGATTCACACCAGCCATGCTGCCGGCTAAATTTGAAGCCGGCACACCTCCGATTGCTGACGCGATTGCGATGAAACCGGCCATTGAGTACCTGGAAAACGTTGGTCTCGCTCGCATTTTGCAGCACGAACAGTCACTGGCAAACTATGCCCATGAACTGCTTGCCGATGTGCCAGGGCTACGAATCTTAGGACCTGACGTCAGCAAAAAAGCAGGCATCGTCAGCTTCGTGATCGACGGACTCGCGGCAAGCGATATTGCGACATTCCTCGATGGTCGCGGAATTGCCGTACGAGAAGGACACCACTGCACGTTGCCACTGCATAAGAAGTTGGGCATCAGCGCAAGTGTGCGAGCCAGTTTCTATCTGTACAATACTCGGGAAGAAGTAGAAAAGCTGGCCGACGCAGTGAAGACCACCGTCGACTTTTTCGGGTAGAAGGTAATAAGGCTAACCAGACGGCCGTGCCCTTATCCGATAAACTGACACTTAGCTTCGACAAACCATCTTCCCCCTCCGGACAAGGAGAAACAGGCCCCATGTCCCAAAAAGATTACACCCGCCGCGACTTTCACAAGCTTTCAGCCGCTGCGTTAAGTGGCATGATGGCAGCCGGAGCAATCGGCTGTGGTTCTCAGGCCAAACCAACCACATCCGACAGCGACGCCCCCTCCGACGAAACCGATACCTCCACGGTCGCCAAGCATGCTTGTCGTGGCTTGAACGAGTGCAAAGGGCAAGGCGCCAAAGGCACCAACGAATGTGCAGGCGCCGGGACGTGTGCCACCGTTGAGCATCACGTTTGTGGTGGCCACAACGAGTGCAAAGGGCAGGGCGGTTGCGGCAAAACGCCTGGTGCGAATGAATGCAAAGGCAAAGGCGGTTGCCATGTGCCGATGAGTGGTGGCATGTGGGAGAAGGCCCGCGACTTGTTCGAGGAACGCATGAAGGAAAAAGGCGTCGAACTGAAGCCAGCTCCGGAAGCCGCCGCCTAACCGACAGAGGCGAAACTATGCCACAGCCTCGGCTTGGCCACGAAAACTTGGGACTTGGGGTTGGCCTTCGAGCCCCCCACTTCTCGCACATTTTAGAGTATTGGCCGGCGGTCGATTGGTTCGAGATCATCTCCGAGAACTACATCGACTCGCAAGGCCGACCGCGGTACGTCTTGGATCAAATTGCCGAACGTTACCCTATCGTGATGCATGGGGTTTCCCTTTCAATTGGCAGCACAGACCCGCTCGACTTCGACTATCTGAAAAAGCTGAAAACGCTTTCTACTGCGATCGATGCAAAGTGGATTTCCGATCACGTTTGCTGGACTGGGGTGGCCGGCAAGAACACGCACGACTTGCTGCCGATTCCTTACAACGAAGAAACTTTGCAACATGTAGCTTCACGCGTACGCCAGGTTCAAGACTTTCTCGAGCAGCCTCTCATCCTGGAAGATCCGAGCAGCTACGTAACCTTCGCTGCGTCGACGATGCACGAGTGGGAATTTCTCTCAGCGCTCACGGAAGAGACCGGGTGCGGTCTGCTACTGGATGTCAACAACGTTTACGTTTCCGCGATTAATCACGACTTCGATCCGGCCGAGTATATCGAAAACCTACCGTGGGAGAGCATCGTCCAGTTCCATCTCGCCGGTCATACCAATATGGGCGATTACTGCATTGATACCCACGACGGCCAGGTAATCGATCCGGTTTGGCAACTGTATCGTTTGGCTCATCAGCGCACCGGAGGTGTTTCGACTTTGCTGGAATGGGACGCCAACATTCCAGACTTCGCTACGATGCACGCCGAAGTGCTTAAGGCGAAGAAGTTCATCGCTGGAGAGTCGATCTCAGTCGAGTCTCCTTCCCAGGAAACGGCCACGACCGTTCCTCATCCGGCTCATCGCATCGAGCATGAAGTGAACTAGGCAAATGGATAACGCCAAGTCGATTCCTGCGGACTTGCCGATCTTGCAAAAGTGGATGCAGTCGGTCATTACCAACGTGGGTGGCGTAGAGCAGGGCATTCAATCCGACGAAGCTCGCCGATTGATCAACATCGATGCAGCCGAGGTCGAATCGGTCGTTACTCGCAGCGAGAAACGGACGAGCCTGGAGCGTTTGGAAGTTTACGCAAACGCCTACTATGCGCGGCTGATTGAGTGCCTGAAATCGATCTATCCACTGTTTGCCAGGTCGGTAGGGGACGAACTGTTCGACCAATTTGCGCTCGCCTATCTTCAGCAGCATCCATCGACGTCGTACACCCTCAATCGACTGGGAGATCAGTTTCCTGAGTTCCTTGAAGTGACCAGTCCGACGTACCGAACCGATGAGTGGAGCCTGGAAGACTTTCTGGTAGGCCTTGCCGTTACCGAACGTTCGATCGACCAGATCTTCGACGGCCCCGGCTACGAAGGACAAGAGGTCGTCTCTTCAAAGCAGTTGGAAGGCATTGAACCTGAAGCGTTCGCTGAGGCAACGTTTACGATGGTGCCCTGCCTGCGGATCCATTCGTTTCCCTTCCCCGTGAACGACTTCATCACGGCGGTCAAGCAAGATGCGAACGCCCCGATCCCTGCGTTTCAGCCCAGTTACTTGGCCCTGACGCGGCGCGAGTTCGTCGTCCGCCGCGTTCCTTTGAACCGCTTCGAATACTTCGTATTGTCGGGTCTTGCCGCCGGCGGGACAGTCAATCAGGCCATTCATGGGGCTCTCATTGAAGTAGGCGAGCCGGAGAATCTTTCGCAGTCGCTAGCAGCCGCATTTCAGAAATTTGCAGCCGAACAGTTCTTTTTCACAATCGAACTGTGAACGCGACGAATACCTCCTCTGGGGATCACTGGAGACAGGGCATACCCTGAACTCTTCAAGATCCCGAGAATGGGTAAATCTTATGTAAGAAGCAAGGAAATGGAGGGGGATTGGGGTGCACCGCGGCTTGTGATTGCACGGCAACCCCCTACAATCAATGAGTTACTTTGGGGTGCCATTTCTGGTGCTTCGATGATTGGCAGGGGTCCCCATCCGGTTTCCCCCTATCCTTGCCTGATCTAGTTGTTTGAGGGCCGCAATGGCATTGGTTAGCTGGGTTCGAGGTCGTGTCTTTAACTTCGTTCACCGTAACAACTTAGTTTACAATACCTGCTGGGAAGACCCTCGCTTGGATCGGGTCGCCCTGGAGATTCAACCTCATCACAACGTGATGGTGATTACCTCGGCTGGTTGCAACGCCCTGGACTATGTCCTGGCAGGTGCCAACCATGTTTACGCCGTGGACATGAATCCCCGTCAGAATGCTCTGCTCGACTTGAAGAAAGCAGGCATCCAGAACTTGGAGTATGAAGACTTCTTCTCCATGTTCGGCAAAGGGCAGTTGCTCGACTTCAAAGACATCTACAAGTCGAAGCTTCGAGGATCATTGCCAGAATGGTCTCGCAGCTACTGGGACCGGAAGATCAAATACTTCCGTCCTCGTAAAAAGCGAAGCTTCTACTTCCGCGGAACGTCCGGTGCATTCGCCAAAGTGGTGAACATGTACGTCGAGAACGTCCTGCGAATGCGTCCGCTCGTGCTCGATTTGCTCGATGCGAAAAATCTCGATGAACAACGCGAGATCTTCGAGGTGATCGACCGCAAGTTGTGGACTGGCCCGTTGAAGTTTGCGATGAGCCGCGACACCACATGGAGCCTTGTTGGCGTGCCGCGAGCCCAACGCGAACACCTCGAAAAACAGTACGCCAATGGTATTGTTGACTTCGTACAAGACAACATGCGTGCTGTCTTTGCCGAGTTGCCGATCCAGGACAACTATTTCTGGCGGGTCTATGTGACCGGTCAATACACGGAAGCTTGCTGTCCAGAATATCTCAAGCCAGACAACTTCCAGAAGCTGAAGGATGGCCTGGTCCACAAAGTCAGCACCCATACCGATTCGGTTCAGCACTTCCTGGAAAAGCATGACGATCATCCGGTCCATCGCTTAGTGCTGCTGGACCATCAAGACTGGCTGACCGACAAGCTTTACTTCGCACTCGTCAACGAATGGCAAGCGATTACCAATCGCCTGGCCGGCCAGGAAGACTCGCGAATCATCTGGCGAACCGGTGGCTTGAACACCGACTTTGTTGACGAAGTCGAAATCACCCACAATGGTCAAAAGAAACAAGTGGGCGAACTTTTGACATACAACCAGGAACTAGCGGACGAGCTTCACGTCAAGGATCGCGTGCATACCTACGGGGCGTTCCGAATCGCGGATATCGCTGCCTAAGCCGACGCACGCCAACTTCGAGGAGCAACGCATGAGCCTGGCTTCGGACTTGAAAGTCTTGTATCACCTGGCCGTCAAACCGGTTAAAGGTGACAACCACGCAGAACGCCTGGACAGCTTTTACAGCGGTCAGGCCGGAGCATATGACGACTTTCGCAAGCGTCTGCTCAAAGGGCGGGAAGAAATGTACCGCTCGATTGCCCCCCCTCAAGATGCCGTTTGGGTCGACATGGGTGGCGGAACGGGATCGAACCTGGAGTTCATTTCCGACCGAATTGGCAACCTCAAGCAGGCATACGTGGTCGATCTTGCTTCGTCGCTGCTCAAAGTCTGCGATGACCGCATCCAGGAACGTGGCTGGTCAAATGTCAAAACGGTGGAAGCGGACGCAACCACTTGGACGCCTGAGGAAGGGTATGCCGACGTCGTTACGTTTTCCTATTCGTTGACGATGATCCCAGACTGGTTCGCCGCGATTGACAATGCTCTGCGAATTTTGAAGCCAGGCGGCACCATTGGCATCGTCGACTTTTACGTGTCGCGGAAATTCCCGGATGAGACTCTCAAGCGACATTCGTGGTTTTCGCGGAGCTTTTGGCCGGTTTGGTTTGCGTCAGATAACGTGTTTCCGTCGCGAGACCATCTCCCCTATTTGCGTCGACACTTCGAAACCAACAAACTGGAAGAGAATCGCGCCAAGGTTCCCTACCTGCTGTGGTTCAAAACGCCGTACTACATCTTTACCGGCACCAAACGCGAATCGTAATCCTGCATCCCTTCGCCCAGCCCTGCCAAACTTCAACTAGCGAAACAGCAAAGCCCATGGCGAAATCGGTCCTCTCACCATCCTTCCTGTTTCAATACTCGGTTCCGCTGAAGTATAGCGCTAAGATCTGGAAACAGGCCCCCTTAGCTTATTCGGACGAGCACAAATTACGGGGCTTCGGAGAACTCGATAGTCGCAAACAATTCGCTGACGTGCGAGGCGGCTGGAACGAACGCGGGGTCTCCTTTTCGGTATTGGTCTCTGGCAAACGCCAACCGGTATGGTGCCGCGAAAGCCGTGTCGACGAGAGCGACGGCTTTCAAATCTGGCTCGACACCAGGGCCACACACAATGTGCATCGTGCCACGAGATTTTGTCATCGGTTCGCCTTCCTACCGATTGGAGCCGGCCCCAGCTATCGTAATCCTGTTGGCGATCAACTGCTGATCAATCGTGCTCGTGAAAACGCTAACCCTGTCCGCCCCGGCGATCTTCGCGTTCGCGGAACGCTGACGAAGGATGGCTATTTGTTGGAATGCTGCGTCCCTGCGACAAGCCTGACGGGGTACGATCCGAGTGAATATGACAAGCTTGGCTTCTTCTATGCGGTGATGGATCGCGAACTGGGCTGGCAAACCCAGAGCGTCAACACACAGTTCCCCATCGACGAAGATCCCAGCATCTGGACGACGCTGGAATTGGTCCGTTAGAAGTCGCGCAAGATTTCGACAGCCGCATTCTTACCGCATGCCCCCATAACGCCACCGCCGGGGTGACTAGCCGCTCCGCAAAGATAAAGTCCCTTGATCGGCGTACGATGATCGGCCCAGCCAGGAATGGGACGCATGGCGAATAACTGATTGAAGTTCATCGCCCCTTGCATGATATTGCCCCCAGTGAGTCCGTAGACACGCTCTAAGTCGAGTGGCGAAAGCACCTGTCGATGCATCACCGCAGCAGGGACGTTTGGTGCGTATTGGCCGATCTTTTCGACACAGCGGTCGGCGAACGATTCCTTGATGTCGTCCCAGTTCGCATCCCGGAGTTGGTAAGGGGCATACTGCACGAAGATCGACAAAATGTGCTTCCCTTCCGGGGCAATGGTTTTGTCGACCGAAGTTGGCATCGTCATTTCCAAAATCGGCTCTTCGCTTGGTCGACCATACTTGGCATCGTCGTAGGCACGCTCGATGTAATCCATGGTAGGCGAGATGTGCATCGTCCCGCGATGTATGGGGCTCAATCCCTGCTCAGGATAAGCCGTAAACTGCGGCGGTTCCGCCAACGCCAAGTTGATCTTCGCAGACGCCGAAGCGTAATCGATATTTGAAATCGCTCGCAGAAAATCGGCCGGCAGCTGTTTCGGATTTAGAAACTTTCGGAACGTCAAATTCGCGTCGACACTTGAGGCGACAACTTTCGCGTCGTAGGTCGTACCATCGGCGATCTGAACGCCTTGGGTACCGTGCTCGGAAGTCATGATCTTTTCTACCGGCGCTTCGCGTACGATTGTCACACCAAGCTCTTCGCAGGTTTTCGCGAGGGCCGCAGCGATCCCGCCCATGCCCCCTTCGACGAAGCCCCAGACGCCGCGTTTTCCGCCAGCTTCGCCCATCACGTGATGCAGCAGCACGTAAGCTGTTCCCGGCGACGAGATCGATGCAAACGCTCCGATAATGGCATCGGTGGCCAGGGTCGCGCGAAGTGGTTCGCTTTCAAACCAACGTTCTAAGATCGGCCGCGCCGCCCCGGACAAAAGTTCGATCGCTTCCGGAATTTCACCTCCTAGCTTGCCGAACGTTTGATAGAAGTTCCAAAGCCGAGAGGTGTCGCGAATTCGCTTGGTGATAGGGATGCTTCGCCAATCTTTCGGCATCGGCAACGGATCAGGCGCCGTCTGCATAAGGATCGGCTCGACAACGGCTGCGATACGCTCTAACAATTCGTTGTATTTCGGATAATTCTCCGCGTCACTCTGACTGAACTTGGCAATCTCTTTAGCGTTCGAGTGGACGTCGTGCCCCAAAAGCAAGTAACGTCCATCATCGGTCGGCGTGAACGACGCAGGATCGCGGGGCAAGATTTTGAGGCCGTTTTGCTTGAGCTTAAGATCCCGAATAATCTCAGGCAAAAGCAGACTGACAACATACGAGGCCGTCGAGACTTTGAATCCAGGCCAAAGCTCTTCGGTCGTCGAACAACCACCGAGCACGTGCCGACGCTCAAGAACGGCAACCTTCTTTCCAGCTTTGGCAAGATAGGCTGCAGTAATCAGCCCGTTGTGTCCTGCGCCGATAACGACGCAATCGTAGTAGCCTCCACTGGTTGCCATGCGAGCCGATTCCTTGCTGACGAAAGTCTAGAAACGTGGGATATCAATCTAGACTTCGCCCAAGATTGGCGGAAAAGTTTACTTGCTCGGCGGCAATCGAATCGATCGCTATAACCGGGACAACACTTTGAGTTGATGGCAGAACTTAAAGTGGAGGAATGGTCTTAATTCCAGTCAACCGCGTGAATTCTTGCAAACGTTGCTGCGAAGTCACTTTCTCGATGGAGTCGTCCATGTTGCCATCGGCTCTCTTGTACCATTGAGCAGCACGCTCCAGAAATTGATTTCGCTCAGCACCAGGGCCGCTGGAAATACCGATGTCCCACCAGCCCTCGGCAATCTTAAACTGAACTCGTGGATCGACAGGTTCCGTCAACTCAGTCTCGGCCAAGTATTCAAATCGGTCGTCGTTCCCCCGCATGAGAAACGTAAAACCCTTCTCCCAATTGTTGCGATGTATGCACCAATACTTGCCCACCATGAGATTGCCTTGCTCGTCCAGTGACGGCACTTCCAGCGAAAGGAATTTGGCCTGAATGGCTTCGTAGTCGCGGCGAGCAGCACTCAGCTTTTCTTTCATTTTCGAAAGCTTCGCCATCGTCTCTTGATCGTTTTGGCTTGCAGCATAGTAGGTGCCGATTCGGATCAGCTCTTCGATCGCAGCGAAGTTATCTTGCTCGACGGCACGATCCAGAATCGTCTTGGCAAGCTCGCGGAACTCTGGCAGGCGGTGAGCAGGTATATGCTGAATGTTGTCCGCGCCGAACTTAATCGTAAACATGTCCGAGCTGAATGTATCGACTTGGTATTTCGATTGAAGCTTGTCGAAGGCGTCTTTGACGATCACTGGCTTCTTGGCTAAAACCCCAAAACGATAAGCAATCTGAAGAGCAGCACACTCTTTCGTCGGATCATCCTTAAGATAGTCCGCGTGCTGGATCAACTTCTCAGCGATAGCGGCTTTCTTCGCATCGGTATTTGCCTCGCGAACTTCATTTTGGAACAGCCGCCGCAGCTCGACCGTTGCGCTGTCCAAATCGATTGTCATCGGAAGAGGCAGCTTGGAAGGGTCGAAGTCGCCCCGGCCCATTGCCTGCATGGGCAATTCTGTCTTTGTCAAAGATGTCTCTTGAGTCGAACCACGAGGAGCAGTCGCCGGAGCGTTGGCAGCAAGTTCGTCCATGGTGATAGGATTGCTGACCACGAACAAGCGATTCAGATGATCGTTACTAATCACAGGCACATCGTGCACCACGCCATCGCCGGTCACGCAGAGAAAACTCTTCTCGGGCCAACCGTTTAAACCTTGTGCGGGCTCGGATGGATCAAGCGAGAGATCTTGCGGCTTTGTCCAAACAACACGATTCGCTGGATCCGCGACTTCCAACACCACGATGGCATTATGCAAACTTCGCGAGGTAAGGGACGCGACGGGAGTCGGTCGCCGATCTTTCGCCGCGCATGTTGGCCCCGTCACCAAGACGAAGTTCGTTCGATCGTCACTCAAGCCCGGTGTTGCAAAAGCATAAGGCTTCTCTCGGGTTAGCTTGATGTTGTGAGGGCTGTCCCATGGTTCATCCAGCTTGAACTTGTTGTACAAGTCGGTATAGCCAAGATAAGGCAACAAGTGAACACGCCAACTAAGAAGCTGCCGCCCTTGCGAGTCGACCGGACCGCTCGCTGGAATAACGTTCGAGTCCGCAATTTGTTGAGCGACCGCCTGACCGAGGAGACTTAAGATTGCCTTGGAACGAGCTTTGGTTTCGCTGCGATCTCCTTGAATTGGCTGCAGACGAAATCCCTCCAGGATAGCAAAGCGATCTCGAGCTCCCGGGATTTGATTCGCTGGTGGTTCCGCGGTGGGCAATTCAGCCGCTGGAGCCTCGGCGGTTGCAGGCTTCGTTTCCTCGGCAGGTGCAGCCTTAGCAGGAGTTGCTGCCGTTTGTTGAGGCTTAGCTTTCGGTTTCTCTGCAGGCTTTGAATCAGGCTTCTTCTCCGCTTTCGGAGCCGGCTTTTCTTCTGCCTTAGGTTTGGGCTTCGGAGCTGGCTTTTTCTCCTCCTCTTCTTCGTCGCCACCACCACGATTCAATTGAAATCGAGCGAGTTTATCGGCCGGCGAATTTCCACCGCAACCACCACAGCCGGTGATCGCGAAACAGATAGTGGCGATAAAAGTCAAAGTGACGAGACGTTTCGAATTTGCCCAGAGCTTCGAGCCAAGAGTCATTGCTAACCATTGGGGTCAGGTTGATCGTCGGAGGCGACCATCAACAGGTTTCAAGATCGGTCGTTCCATAAAGGAAGACGCCATACTGCATCGAAGCGTGCATTGTAGACAAGTTCGTATCTTGCCAATTGGAACTCAATTGCAATTAGCGCATTCTTCACACGCTCGCAACATAGTCATCGCATCGAACGCATGAATACTTAACTCGACGTATACCAACGCCCAAGTTGTAACCCTAGCAGGATAGCCCCCACCCCCAATGCGACATTCAAAACGACATTCGCACCTGCCAGGTAGAGCTTTCCATACGGCGCGTCTTCGTACAAAAGGACGGTCTCGAATCCAAACGTAGAGAACGTCGTAAACGAACCAAGGCATCCCGATAGCAGTGCCGTACGCCAGAATGGCGACAAGATATCAAGATGATGCCCCAGGTAACCCAGGAACCCAAACAACAAGCATCCCAAGACATTGACCGTCAGCGTGCCAACAGGGAACCGATACGATTCGGTTGCCGGCACGAAGCTTTGTACAAACGTACCGACATAAACACGGGCAAGCGCACCGAGCGCTCCAAAGACGGCAATCATGAGGATCAGTTTCACGTTCGTCATGGGCGATTAGCCTTGGGCTTGACCGCGGGCAAGCGTGATTAACATGGACGGCGGCAGGTTTTCTACGCCGCTATGTCGAAGCATATTAATTGCCTGGGCAGTCGTGTAATGGGCATGCGTTGCCACATGCAAGAGAACATCAAGCATAGAAGAACCAATGCGTTGTCCTTGGTAGCTGCTGGAACTCTTTCGATAGATCGTCTTGGTGAGCATATCGGACGTCAGCCCATCGAGGAAACGCTCCCAACGAAGATCCAATTCGTCCCATCGCTGAAAAAGCGTTTCGAGTGAATCCGCCGCGTTCTCGCCCTCTTGGTTTCCAGGCAATTTGCCTACGACATCTCCTGGAGCAACGGCATCATCTATTCCTTCTAATGCCGCCAGCCAGACATACTCTGCCGCATACATATGGCAAAGTGTTTTCCAGATGGTTCCTTGCCCAATGGCATGCGTTTGCCGCAATTGCTCTGTCGTCAACAGATGGCAGACATCACGTAGGTGCCGATTGGCCCAGAGGCGATGTTCATGCAGACGAAGGATCGGCGTTACGGCATTCATTGAGCGATTTCCTACGACAAAAAAAGCGGCCCTGGCAATCAGGACCGCTTTAACATATTCGATCGAACGTGATTGTTCGACTTTATTTATCGTTCAAGACATCAACGGCCTTAAAAGCCTGACCTTCCAGCATCGAGAGGCTGGCTCCACCCCCGGTCGAAACGTGGGTTACTTTGTCGTCGAGTCCGAATTGACCGATGGCCGCAGCACTGTCACCACCGCCAATGATGCTGATGGCATCCGACTGGGCAATCGCATCCGCAACAGCCTTAGTACCGGCATCGAATGGAGGCATCTCGAATACGCCCATTGGACCATTCCAGACAACCGTTTGTGCATCTTTCACCAATTCAGCATAAAGCTTGGCCGTTTCTGGCCCCACGTCCAAACCTTCGTATTCGTCTGGAATTTCTCCGGCTTTGACAATGACTTTATTGCAGTCGCCACTGAAGTCATCCCCACAATGCGTATCGACAGGCAGCACGAGCTTGTCGCCGCCAGCTTCAATCAGCTCTTTGGCCAGTTCAACTTTGTCTTTTTCGACAAGGCTCTTGCCGACTTTGCCACCTTGAGCGAGCGAGAAGGTGTAAGCCATTGCACCGCCGATGAGGACCTTATCGCAAATGCCCAGCAGGTTCTTGATGACCATGATCTTGTCAGAGACCTTCGCACCGCCCAAGATCGCAACGAATGGTCGCTTAGGGTTGCCGATAGCATCCGACAGATAGGTAATTTCCTTCTCGACCAGGAAACCAACGACCTTAGGCTTGTCGCCCATTGCTTCCGGTACGGCAACCATCGAAGCGTCGGTTCGGTGACAAGTTCCAAACGCATCGTTGCAGTAGATGTCGGCAAACGCGGCCAATTTGCCAGCGAATTCAGAATCGCCCTTCTTTTCGCCTTTTTCGAAGCGGAGGTTTTCCAAGACGACCACACCACCGTCGGTCAAAGCGGCTACCTTGGCGGCAGCATCGTCACCCACAGTATCGGTCGCAAAGGCAACATCCTTGCTCAGCAGCTCACCCAAACGAACGGCAGCTGGTTTCAGACTGAAAGCAGAGTTGTCTGCCCCTGGCTCTGGTCGACCAAGATGGCTCATCAGAATCAATTGACCGCCACGATCCACGACCGATTTGATCGAAGGAAGGGCCATTTCGATGCGACGATCGTCCGTGATCTTGCCACCGTCGAGCGGGACATTGAAGTCGACCCGCATCAAGACTTTTTTACCACTTACGTCTACGTCGGCGATCGATAGCTTTGCCATGGGGATGTTCAGCTCCGCGTAAGGACTACTTGATTGTGCGTTGAAACCGCCAATGTAACGTCCTGCGTCCCATCGCAAAAGGTACCGAACGCGGAGGGCAACTTCCTCACCCCAGAAGGCACCTGAAGGGGCCGTTGCATCCGTAGCCGAGCGTAAGTTGCAGTCTTTTCCCGACAAAAGACATGATACGGCGATCCTAAATGAAAAGATTCAGGCACGGTGCATCGGAAGTCATTTCTTCCATTCACTTTTATGAATCAGAATGCGTCGCCTTCAAGAGTCGCAAGCTGTTGGCGATAACCGCCAGCGAAACTCCTGTATCAGCCAGAATGGCCAGCCAAAGATTGGAGATACCAATCATCGTCAGAGCCACGAAGATTACTTTGATTGCCAGGGCAGCAAAGATGTTCTGACGAATCAACGCCAACGTACGGCGACCATGCTGGATCAGCCACGGAAGCTTTTCGATTTCATCCGACATCAACGCAACGTCGGCCGTTTCGATCGCCGTGTCGCTGCCGATTGCCCCCATGGCAATTCCTACGTCCGCGGCCGCCAGCGCGGGGCCGTCATTGATACCATCTCCAACCATGGCGACCAGTTTGTGCTCATTTCGTAACCGCGTTACGGCTTCAATCTTATCTTCCGGTAGCTGCTCCGCTTTCCACGCGTCCACTCCCACTTGTCGTGCCACCGATTCGACAACGTTTGTGCGATCACCCGAAATCAGTTCAACTTGATCAATGCCGAGTCGATGTAGCGATTCAACCGCGTGCACGGCCGTGTCTCGCAGTTGGTCCTGAAGTACAAATGCCGCCAACACAGAATCACCTTCACCGAGAAGGACGACATTGGCTCCACCTCGCCCCTCTGCGATCTTTAAGTCGGAATCGGCAACCCCCTGTTCCGTTGCCAAGCGTGAACTCCCGAGCCAAAGCTTCCGCTCACCGCTGCGGCCAGAAATCCCACGGCCAGCGATCTCTTGGACCTCCATGAAATTCTCCGGCGTTACCTCTCTTTGGTCGGCATAGGCCAGAATTGCTTTGGCAATTGGATGAGTGCTGTGCTGTTGAAGTCCCGAAGCGAACGCCAAAGCCCGGTCCTCCGAAACCTCGCCAAAACACTGAACGGATGTGACCGAGGGGGTTCCTGTTGTGAGCGTTCCCGTCTTGTCGAGAACCACCGCTTTTACTTTGGCCAGCGTCTCCAGCGATAGACCACCTTTCACTAAGACTCCATTTCTAGCAGCTGCCGTCAAACCAGAAACGATACTAACCGGCGTCGAGATCACCAAAGCACAAGGACACGCGATCACCAGCAAAACCAATCCGTTGTAAAACCACGTCGTCGCGGTTTCCGCTGACCAACCTAAAATCGTCGGCGGGACGACCATCATCGCGACGGCCAGCAACATCATAGTGGGCGTGTAATAGCGAGCGAATTGGTCGACCCATTGCTCGCTTGGGGCGCGTCGCTGATATGCCTGGTCGATTAAACGCACGATCCGCGTGAGTAACGTCGAACCGGAGGTCCCTTCGACACGAAACTCGAGACTTCCATTGCCGTTAATGGTGCCCGCATAGACCGGATCGCCTGGCTCTTTTTCAACAGGAACTGACTCACCGGTAATCGGTGCCTGATCGACAGCCGACACGCCTAGCGTGATGGTGCCGTCCAAGGGAATCCGTTCGCCGGAACGCACTAGGCAAATCTGCCCGTTTTTAATATCGTCGGTCGGTAGCTCCTGAACTCCGGCATCCGTTTTTACGCGAGCCACGTCTGGGGCAAGTGACATGAGTGATTGAATCGATCGCCGAGCACGCGAAACGCTTCGCTGTTCGAGCACTTCGGATAACGTAAACAGGAACGTGACCATCGCGGCTTCAAAGAACTCACCCAAGATGATCGCGCCTAACACGGCGACGGTCATCAGGACGTTCATATCGGCGGAAAACCGCAAAACAGACTTCGCGGCTTTGGGCAAAATCCAACGGATGCCTAACCCGATCGAAATTAGGTAGAGGATATTGGCAAGTACCGAAATCGTGTGTGCCCCTTCGCCGTAGCCGAAGATAGCCGTGATATCCCCCGCCTCCCATGCTTGAATGACGACCGCAACAAGCAGAAACGCACCACTTCTTACTAACGCACGTTCACGGCCTCGGTTACCGCTTGGCATCTCGGTAATCTCAGCATCGTCTGCCTCCTCTTCGACCGGAACTGCGGACATTCCCAGCGACGAAACGGCCTCTTGCAAGGTATCAATATTCCACGTCTGGCCGTCGTAGTAGACATCCATCCGTCCCCGCATGACATCGAAGTCGAGCTTCTCAATCCCCTGCTTGTTGGCCAGGCCATCCTTCAAAATGCGAACTTCTTCGGCGCAGTCTAACTCGGCGACTTGCAAAACAACGTGAGAAGGGTTCGCGATTGATGATTCTGGCGGCGTGCGAGTCATCCGGATCTACTTTACGGATATGGACTTAGGTGAAATGTGGGTACCCGAATCGTAGCGTCCAATTCCAAGAGGTCAAAGACCTTGTAACCTCTTGGCATCCAAGGAAATGGCGTCTAAGCTGAAATGTTTCCCTCGAGCGTACCACCACGAGCAGGGGAATCGCCCCTTTTTCTGGAATCGTTATTCATGTTTCCAATGGCGTTGATTGCCATTTACTGCTTGCTGATCATCGCCGCGTCGCTTCTTGGCGGATGGCTTCCGGTGGTCGTGCGGCTTACCCATACCCGCATGCAGCTGATGATGAGCGCAGTTGGCGGATTGATGCTTGGCGTCGGCATTCTGCATATGTTGCCGCACGGTATCCTGGAAACGGGTTCTCTCGACTGGGCCATGGGAGGGCTTTTGCTAGGGCTCCTGACGACGTTCTTTTTGATGCGGTTATTCCACTTTCATGAGCATGCCCCCGTCGAAGAGGAATACCCCGGAACCGCAGCCGGAGATCACGAACATGGCGGGCATCTCCACTGCGATCACGATCATAGCCATAGTCCTCCCAAGCATTCTCATAACCATGACGACAACGCCGATTCTAAGATGCGGTGGCTTGGCGTCTTCCTGGGGTTGTCGCTGCACACACTGCTCGATGGCATCGCTCTCGCCGCCGGCGTATCGGCGGCAGCACACCACGAACCGGTCACGATGGGATTGATTGGGTTTGGCGTCTTCCTGGGGATCTTCCTCCACAAACCCCTTGATGCACTTTCGATCACGTTCATCATGCGGCAAAGCAAGTGGCCGTTAACGACAATCAATATTGTGAATCTTGGCTATGCGTTGATGTGTCCGCTGGGCGTGCTCCTATTCTTTGCAGGCTACAACGGACTTGATGCTTCGAAGCAGTTCATGGTAGGCATGGCACTCTGTTTTTCCGCTGGTGTATTTCTTTGTATCTCGCTGGCCGACATTTTGCCGGAAGTCCAATTCCATTCCCATGACAAAGTGAAGCTTTCACTGGTTATGCTCTTGGGGGTCGGTGTGGCTTATCTGATTGGTTTTGCCGAGCCAGGTGGCCTCCATGACCACAGCAAAGACAACAAAGAAAAGCCCGTGGAAGTCGCCGAACCGTAACCCTACGGACTACGCGGTATCTGGGCATCCGCTCCATGCCGTTTACGTGGCTTTGGTTTAATCGGCACGTTGATAAACCAGTTCAACAGTAAGCCGAGAACGAATCCAACGACCAGCATCGAGAAGAACGGTACCGGAGCGTTAGCGGTTTCCCAGCCATGCTTCATTGACGTTCCGAAGATGGTCGCCAACGTTACAATCGGGAAAAAGAAGGCGGCTAAGATATTGAGCCGATGCGCCGAGACAGCCATTCGATGGCTACTTGCAGCTTGCTGTTCGCTACGCTGAGCAATGAGAAAGTCGAGCTCGTTTTTCGCTTCGTTGTACAGAAGTTCTGCCGAGCGTTCCAGTTCATAGCTTCGGTCGCGAAGATTGATCATCGTTCGATCGTTCCCGGTCATTTCTCTGGCCGTCTGTAACGTACTATGCAGATTTCGAGTTGCCCGCAGCAGCGGACCTAGTTCACTGATCACTCGGAAATACTCTTCACTCGACTGGGCCGCTTCCTCAGCTTTTTCTAATTTGGAAATCGCTCCGTTGTACTCCTCCAAATGCTTCTTCAGCGAGGATGGTCCTTGCCCAAGATCGCTGCTCTGCCAGACGCCGGCCGGGTTCCGCCAGAAATAACGTCCGCCGCGGATTCGGTCACCATGCCGCGGAGGCCGATGAGCGACCAGCAACAGATGACCATCCGCTTCCATCACGCGCTGTCGACCAGGCCCATCGCCTAGTCTCTGGTGAAAGATATCCGGGACTTCCCAACTCATCGGTAAGACAGTTGCGGTGCTCATCTTCGTCGGTCTCGCAGGATTGAATCGAAATGCAAAAGCTCATGGTTCGTTCTGCAAATGGCGCTTCGCTATAGATCTCAAAAAATAGCGAAAAATCGCCGCGAATCCATAAAAACTTCGCTAGAAAGCGTTGGAATCTTGCCAGCGGATTGGCTTTCAACCAAAATCAATTGCGTACTTTTCGTGTTCCACCGACTCCCCAGGAATCTCTCGTTCCGTCGGTCCCCCCAGAGACACGAATCCACCCCCAGACTTGAAGACAATCGTACTTCGTAAAGGAAAACACATGTTGAAACGTATGGCCGCTGGAGCCTTGGTTTGTTTGATGCTGTCCGCTGTCGCGACCGCCGCCGAAGGCGAATGGAAATCGCTGATGGATGGCAAGACTTTTGACGGCTGGAAGATCAGCGAAAACCCTGAGTCGTGGAAGATCGAAGATGGTGCGTTTGTTGCTAAAGGCGATCGCAGCCACTTGTTCTATGTCGGCGAAGATAAGCCGTTCAAGAACTTCGAGTTCAAAGCCAAAGTGAAGACCGACAAAAACAGCAACGGCGGCATCTACTTCCACACGAAGTTCCAAGACGCTGGCTGGCCAAAGTATGGCTTCGAAGCACAAGTCAATAACACCCACCACGATCGCAAGAAGACCGGTGGTATCTATTCGGTTAAGGACGTGATTGATGATTCGCCGGCCAAAGATGGCGAGTGGTTCGACTATTACATCAAAGTGGACGGCAAGCATGTCGTGATCAAGATCAACGGTGAAGTCTCCGCTGATTACACCGAGCCGGATGATGCCCAGCCTGGCAAAGACTTCACTCGCGTGCTGGACAAAGGGACGTTTGCTCTGCAAGCTCACGACCCTGGTAGCACCGTCTGGTTCAAGGACATCCAAGTTCGCCGCCTGGACGACTAACGCATTGCGTTAGGTTGGATTCCATAATGAGGCCATGAGCTATCTCATGGCCTCATTGCTTTTCTTGGTCAAACGGGTTCGCACCCACCAACGCAAACTCTTCGTGACTGGCAAAGTTCCATCGCTACGCTGGCAATGCCGCCTATGCCAGCTTCTCAAAATCGGCTTTCTGTGAACTAAGATTGCCCACTCGGCCTAGCCTCCGCAACATTCTCTTAGGATCAGCCGATACCGAAGATAGGAGCTACAACGTTTAGGTGGTCGGTGCCCCTCCGCCTCCCATCATTCAAACTGTAAATTGCGCAAGAAGGATCGTTGTCCGTGGTACGCACTTCGCTTTTCTCAACTGTCGCTGTGCTTTGTCTCTCCACAATCTGCACTGGGCAAGAATTGCAGTCGGTGCTGGAGCCTGTCGAAGTGAACGGCCAGAACGGGCACCCCATCTACTTGAATAACCCCCACGAAGATTACGTCGTTGGTGAATCATACCCAAGCGACGCCCATATTCAGCTGGTTGAAACCTCGCAAGACTCACAGACGTGGTGGCCTAGTTGGAACACGTTGAAACGAAAAGTGATGGGGCAACCAGAACCGGTCGAGACGGACGGCAATGTCGACGTAGACACTCTCAGTCAAAATCATATGGTAATATTGCCCGATGGTCGAACCATTGGGCAGTCGCAGATTGAATTGGTCGACGAAAAGACTGGTCAAGTCACCGTCAAAATGATCGGCCCAGACGGTACGCTGAGTGATCCCCCGGCAAGTGCCCCAACGCAACTTTCTACGGGATCGGCTCCTGGACCTGGCGTTTCTACTTCGTCGCAGAGCTTCTCACATGGACAACGCGTTTCTGCATCGCAGGAGCCGCAGCAGACGTTGGCTTGGTATCAGCGTCTCAATCCATTCCGTTCGCGAATCGTGGAAGAGGCAAGATCCGAAGCCTGGGGAGGTTCGAATTATCATCAGGTGACCACTAATCAGCGTCTACCGCGCACGTATGGATCGAGCCCGAGCCTTCCTTCCACATACGCTCACAAGCCAATGTCGACGTACAACCAAACGACGACGAAGCCTTCCACGTTCAGTGGGCGAATCTCTACAAGTCGAACCGCACTAAAAACGACGCCGCAGCGAGCCACTTCGTATACACAGCCCAGCACGAAGTTTGCCGGCTGGGGAGCTCCGGCTACATCGTCAAGCTATTCCGGGACAACACCACGATCTTCTTCCTGGTCGAGCATCCCTTCCTATAGCCATCCGGCTGGCGCTGCGGCGACAGCCTCGCAGCCTAACTACGGCAGCACGAAGTACCGCTAATGCGGAACGTTCCGAGTTGCCTACTTGGCAGCCTTTGGTAAGAAGGTAACCGCTCGATCGTTGGGAAGTTTCTCTCCTGGCGTGCAACGACCGTTGGCGACCTGCTGCTCCAAAAGTTTCAGTAGCGTTTCGACTTGCTCAGGATGAGATTCTGCCAGGTTCGTTTGCTCGCCAGGGTCCGACGCAAGATTAAACAGCTGCATTTCAGGCCGGCCTTGCTTGATGGCGACCGGTTCACGAGGAGCACTCCAACCGCCGCTACCATGGGCCAAGCAAAGCTTCCAATCCCCTTGGCGAATTGCAAAGTGCCCTGAAATGGAATGACTGATCAGTGAATCGCGGCCGGTTGTTTCCTCACCTTCAAAAACCGGCACAAGGCTGTAGCCATCCTCCCCGCCAACAGCTTTTCGCGGTTGTCCAGTAATCTCCTGAAGCGTCGAGTAAACATCCGTCAGACAGGCCAACGCTTGGGACGATCTTCCTTGTTCGATCTTCCCTGGCCATCGAACAATAAATGGCACACGATGTCCTCCCTCGTAGATATCTGCTTTGTGTCCACGATAGATTGCACTCGGACGATGTCCTTTTTCTTTGAGCAGTGGAAAGTTAGCCTGCGGAGAGCAACCATTGTCACTCGTGAATATCACAAGTGTTTCCTCATCGATCCCTTGCTCTTTGAGCTTGGCCATTAATTGCCCCATGTGATGGTCGACCTGCATAACGAAATCGCCATATGGATTCAAGCCGCTGGCATCTTTGAACGGCGGCACTGGAACAATGGGCGTATGAGGTGCTGGCAGCGGCAAATAGAGAAAGAATGGCTGCTCTTTGTTTTCAGGATTGGCACGCTCTTCGACGTAGGCCATCGATTTATCGAATAAATGGGGCAGGACCTGCTCAATCTCGAAGTCAGGCCCAATCGGTCCTTTGCGATACCAACCGTACTGATCTTCTTTCGATGTCACGCCATCTTCTCGCGTAGGGACGGCAGTCACTTTGCCGGTATCAACCCACACATACGGAGGCATATCGAGCGATCCACAATGGCCGTAGTACTGATCGAATCCATTGATATCCGGTCCGTTCTTGACTGGCTTATTGAAATCGATCTTGCCGTTTTCCTTATGCCAATCCCAACCAAGATGCCACTTCCCAATCATCGCGGTATGATACCCAGCCTCTTTCATCAGATGTCCCAACGTGGGTCGATCGGCAGGAATCAGATGTTCGCTAGTACCGCTTAGCACACCGCGAGCCAGTCGTGATCGCCAGTTGTAGCGGCCCGCTAAAAGGCCATATCGCGTTGGCGTGCATACCGAACTTGGCGTGTGGGCATCGAGAAACGTCAGGCCCTCATCGGCCATCTGCTGAAGATGTGGCGTTTTGATTTTGCACTCAGGATTCGTCGCTGACAGATCCCCAATCCCAAGATCGTCCGCCATCACGACAATCACGTTGGGAAGCTTCGCCGCATCGTCGGCCTTTGCACGTGTTTCCAAGTGCAACCATGAAAGAGCCAGCAGCAGCGTAAAGAGAGTTCGTAAAACCATCGTTGCTCACATTACGAAAGAGGGGCAGGGCGGGACGTGCGAAGGTGCTCCTCCAGTGTAACCTCCCTTGAATGGCATTTCATCTTTCATGGCTTCGCGGTTATCCAAGCTTCTTCAGGCCAAAGATCTCGACATCAACTCCTGGAGAAAAATGGCAATGCGAAGGCATCCCCCAGTCGCCATCTAGCCCAGCAGCTGTGATCAATGAATCTTCCAGATCTAATACCTCTGCCAAATGAGCAGGGTAGGGGGCGTGATGGACTTGGCCAGAATAAAGCTGATCACGATGCTCAAGGAAAAGCAGGTAGCGTTCTAGAAAGAAATACTCCTGCGAGATTTCTGAAAATGGCTTTAATGCAGAACCGATACGGTAGCGAACCTTTAGATTGGCCGTCCGATCAGTTCGAACGAGTTCATAGGCAATTTCGTTTTTGGATTGCGTGAGACTCATCCGAGCATGGTAATAGGGCAATCCCCAGAACCGCCGTGCTCCCCAAACCGCTAACTGATGGGCCGCATCCAATGAAAGAAAGTAAACACCAGGCTCACCATTGAAATGCACGTAGGTACGAACATTTGTTTCCAGGAACGTTAGGCCCGTAAACGATGGCCACCATGCATTCCGGACTCCTTCCATGGCAAAAGGCACCAAACCGACGTAGGCCAGACCATCATACAGATCGATCTCCAGACGCTTTGGCACCCATTGCCGAATCAATTCGACAGGAACAGCCCAGTGCATAAACAACAAGGAACGCCAACGCTGATAGCCACGCACCGGAAGCGTTGGGCGAATCGTCGGTGCAACGCGATCGATCATGGAATTACCATCGAGGCTGAGACCAAAAACCAGCCCCTACATCGACCGCTTTTGCTTCCCCAGAATTGATATCCACAAGGTAAGGCCTCGGCCCATCCGTGTCATCAAACTTTGTCATCAGGACGTTATCAGCCGGATTATTCGCGGACGGCGAACCAAAGCCTTTTAGGCCGTCCCCAACAATCTGGCGATCTTCTCCTTGCATGTTACATGTATACCAGCTGCCGTCCTCTCCCTTGAACAAGATACGCCGCGACTTGCCCAACAGTCTCGGCTCGCTCCCTTGGCAAAGCTCCGTTAATTTGCCATCGAGATCCATGTGACAGATACGAGTGGCCTTGGTTTCGAGCAAGCCATCGTTCTCACGAATAGCAAGGATGAATCCGTTGGATTCAGGCAACCAGTTGACGCTACCCATGTCATGCGTGTCGCCAATTTTTATCGAGTCTCCTGACTCGGTGTCGACCAGATGCAGTCGAAATTGCAGTGGACCTGCTTCATATTCAATTTGAACGACCGCCAAAAAACTATCATCGGGTGACACTTCGGCGACCAAGTTCATCCCTGTCAAAAGCGGTTCGCTTCCCAGTCGAAAGTGTTCATGGGTTTCCAGATCGACCGCAAAGACACCGATTGTTCCTTCATACGGGATCCAACCGGTAACGTAGCAGTATCTATGATCGGGTGAAAAACAGGCGTCGATAATCGCTCCGTAGGCGAACGGAACTCTTCGAGATATCCCGGTCTTGCGATTGAGCATGATCGTTTCGAGATCTCCCTTTTCGCTTCCTGGCTTCCAACTCGGATTGGAGGCAATAAGGATTACGTCGCTCCAGTCGTATTCTTCACCAGCTACACTGCCGGTGCGGTCTTCCCAGGTCTGCCGGTCCACCTTAAATGTGTCAGGATGAACGATGCGCAACTTCTGAAATGCCGTCACTCGAAAGATCTGATTAATGGCACCAGCTTTTTCAATGACACCGGTCCGAGTGTTGATGCGGATTTCCGATCCTTTGTCGATGAATTCTCGATAGGTTTTCAGCTTCTCTTCCAACTCAATGTTTGGTACCGGCGAGACGGCCATGACCTGCAGCAGCTGACTGTATGCGGCTGAAACCGTACTGCGTGCCTCGCCGGCAAGTGGTACGCGATAGACAGCAGCTTCCCCTTCCATTCGCTCGAAGTGCCCGATCGCCTCCTCGTCACCGTTGTAGAGCTGCAACTCGCCGCGTGCCATAAATGTGTACAACGCTGGCATCTTGAATGCAGCCTCGTAGGGCCAGCACTTGTATCGAGTATTTTCCTCTGTGACGTACCAATAGCCATCTTTCTCAATGACTTCCAGTAGTATTAACCTGCCGGCCCCCATCCCCAAGAAACACCTGGTTCGCCGCTGTCCTCCTTTAACAAGTACCTCTACCAGAATCTCTTTGCCGGAGGGTAACTCAAACGCTATCTCCCACCGAATCGGTCTCCGTTCGATGTGCTGCGAAGTTCGCTCAACCGCTGCCAACAAGTCTTCCTGTCGCGGCTCTTCCTGAGCCTTCAATGATCCCGCTGTCAGTCCAATCAGGGAAAGAACAGTAGCCGTAAGCAGAGCGCGGAGCATGGAAAACCCGTGTGAAGCTCGAGAAAAGGAGACGAGGACGTTATCAAGATGCCATCCATCGTAGCGAAACAGCGAGACCGATTCCAATAAATCCACCCCTCAGGCCTCGGCTTATTACACAGAACTAGGCGGCCGCAGGAATGAGTTTTGGGCGTGGAATCTTTACCCCATAGATACCACCACTTTGCTGGTAGAGCTTAGTAAAGTCTTGCTCGAGAAATGCGTACAAGTCGGGTGACGGCTTCTTCATCAGGTACTGAGCCGAAAGCACGGCCATCCGCTCGTCATACTCTTTCTGGCTTGAAGAGTGAGCGTAACAACGCCCGGGGTGTCGACGAATATCTCCGTCGAAATCAGGGCTGATATGCCACAATTCGTGGAAGATGGTGATCATCTTCTCAGAGAAGTCCATATTCTGGAAACGTGGTAGATAGAAGCTGAGAATGTAGAGCATCTCCCGTCCATTCTCGTCCAACAACGTCTGACAGAAGTACTTCCGACCGCGACGCGTAGTGAAACGGGACCCTTGTTCAAATCGCATCGGAGTAAGTGATGCGAAAATTCCATGCGTTGAATCAACACGAGCCTGAACGAGAGCAACCGCCACACGGCTCATGTCGATATGAGCCAACTCCGGCATCCGCTCTACCATGTCATTAACGAGCAGACGCATCGCAAAGGTGAAATCAAAGCCGCGACGCTTTACCGAACGATGAAGCTGAACCCGTCCCATCGATTTTGGAGGGAGGGTTGCCCGTGTCTTTGATACAGCATGGCTCCGACCTGCTGTCTTTTGATTTCGTTTGGGACCAGATGATCGCTTCACTTACCAGCCGTCCATGAAAAAACCGCTATACCCGAGTGAGTATAGCGGCTCTGTTGTTTTCGAGCGATGTGTATCGCGAAAGAGGCGTTTAGCCTTCCTTCTTTTCTTCGTCGCCAGCTTCTTCGGCAGGAGCTTCAGCTGCTTCACCTTCTGGTGCAGCTGCTTCTTCCTTGGACTCTTCTGCCGGAGCTTCTTCGGCAGCTGGTGCTGCTGCGGTTTCTTCTTCGTTATCGAATGCAGGACGCTCCGCTTCAGTCTTCACACGATCCCGATCGTTACCGACGAATTCCAGGATGGCCTGGATACCCGCGTCACCCAGACGTGGCTTGGCCAGCTTCAGGATACGAGTGTAACCACCGTCGCGATCTTCAAAGCGTGGAGCAACTTCGTCGAATAAAATTTCGACAGCTCGCTGATTGCCCAGCATAGCGACAACACGACGACGAGCCGCCAGAGCAGGAGCCATCGCGGCATTCCACTTCTGCCATTCATCGCTTTGACGCCATTCTTTGTATTCAGGCGTGTTTGGCTTGGCCTTCGTCGCAAACTTTTCAGCTTCACGAAGATGCGGTAGTGCCTTCTTAGCGACCGTGATGCACTTCTCGACGTAAGGACGTAGTTCCTTCGCCTTCTGCACGGTCGTGACAATGCGACCCTTTACCTTTGGCGTATTGTGCCCGGTACCGGGAGTGTCAGCAGCCAGGAAGTCGCTGTAAAGGTAGTAGCTTTCGTTGACGTCATCAGGACGTTCGGTCAGCAGCAAGCTGCTGGCCATGTTGCGGAACAGAGCCTTGCGGTGGCTCGCCGAGCGTCCGAGTCGTCGACCTTTTCGTAGGTGTCGCATGGTACTTCTTGAATGTTGTCAGTGCCGTGATGGGCAGGGATATGTCGTTTTGGGATGTCCGATTTAGTGCATCGGGCTCGGAGCTGGAGGAACTCGCATGCCAAGGTGCAAGCCGTATTCCTTCAGCTTCTCGCGAACTTCGGTCAGAGTCGTCTCACCGAAATTGCGGACTTCCATCAGTTGATCTTCGGTGCGGCGAACCAAGTCGCGAACCGTGTGGATATTTTCCGATTCCAGGCAATTCGATGCACGAACCGAAAGGTGCATTTCGGCTAGGCTCATGTTCAGCTTGGCTTCCATGACAGGATCCAACCCACTTGGGGTCGAACGGCTTGGCATGTTGATCGTCGCCCCAAGTTCGTTGTATTGAACGAACGGATTGAGGTGCTTACGCATGATCTTGGCCGCTTCGACCAATGCCATTTCTGGATGCACCGAACCATCGGTCCAAATTTCCAGGATCAATCGATCGTAGTTCGTTTTCTGACCGACACGAGTTTCCTCGACGGTGTAACGAACGCGGGTGATTGGACTGAACACGGCGTCGACGGGAATGATGCCGATTTCATGTTCGTTGGAGCTGTGCTCGGTCGAAGGAACATAGCTGCGACCTGATTCGACCACCATTTCCATCATGAATGGAATTTCGCCGGTCACGGTGCAGATGTGCAGATCCTTGTTGATGATCTCGACATCGGCATCGCATTGGATGTCGGCGCCGGTGATCTCGCAGGGACCCTGCTTTTCGATGGTGATGACTTTGGTCATCTCCGAGTGTTTCTTAACGACAACCGACTTCACGTTCAAAACGATGTCGGTCATGTCTTCGACAACGCCAGGGATGCTCGTGAATTCGTGTTGAGCACCACGGACTTTGATCTGCGTAACCGCTGCACCCTCGAGGCTCGAGAGCAGAATGCGACGCATGCTGTTGCCGATGGTGGCACCGAAACCGCGTTCAAACGGTTCGGCAATGAACTTGCCGTAATTGGAGGTGAGGGTTTCGGCTTCGCAAGTGACCGCACTTGGCAATTCCAACCCACGCCATCGAATATGCATAGTTCGCTCCGTTTTGTGCTGCTATGTGTGTCTTGAGACCGCCAGAAAACGTTGCCTGATAAAAATCGCCGTGGTACTAGACGCGACGCTTCTTCGGGGGGCGGCAACCATTGTGCGGGATCGGGGTGCAATCTTCGATCGATTTGACCGTCAGACCAGCGGCTGCCAGAGCGGTGATCGCACTTTCGCGACCGCTACCAGGACCGTTGACTTTGACGTCGACTTCCTTCAGACCAAACTTCAAGGCCTTTTCAGCCGCTTGCTGAGCAGCACACTGTCCAGCGAACGGGGTGCTCTTACGGCTTCCTTTGAAACCACAAGTCCCAGCGCTGGCCCAGCACAACGTGTCACCCTTGCTGTCGGTGATGGTCACCTGGGTGTTGTTGAAGGTTGCCTTGATATGGACAGTCCCTTGCTGGACGTTACGTCGTGTCTTTCGCTTTGCGACCTTGGCCACTTAACTATCTCCCACCACAACGGGCGTAGCTTTTCAAGCTGAATGATTGATATGTTTCGCACTGACAAGGCACGAAGCAGAACATCGCTGCGTCGCACCCATGGAAAGGATTAACGGAGATCCTTCACGCCCTTCTTACCGGCAACCGTCTTCTTCGGTCCCTTACGCGTACGAGCGTTGGTTCGAGTACGCTGACCGCGAACTGGCAAACCACGACGATGACGCAGACCGCGGTAGCAAACGATTCGGTTAAGACGCTGAATATTTTGCGACAACTGACGACGAAGCGGACCTTCGACGGTGTATTCGCTTTCCAGCAAACCAGCCAGACGGCTCAGTTCGTCTTCGTGAATTTCCGAAGCAGGGCGATCTTGATCGATACCGACCTTCACGCACAGTTCACGAGCAAGGGCTGGGCCGACGCCGTACAAGTACGTCAAGCTGATCCAGGTCTTCTTATCGTTGGGAATGTCCACACCGAGCAAACGTGGCATGGTGATCTCCTGTGGCTGCCCTAACTAGGGCAAATGATTCCGAAAATGTATTCGTGCTATGGTTTTGCGAAGCGAAGGGGTGTTTCGTTTGCCCTCCCGGGCTACCCTCAGAAACTGGGGAAACACCGTGGCAAGACGGAAAACTAGCCCTGTCGTTGCTTGTGACGGGCGTTTTCGCAAATGACGTAGACCCGGCCTCGACGGCGGACCACTTTGCATTTGTCGCAAATTCGCTTAACGCTGGCTCTTACCTTCATGACTCTCTACTTCCAAACCTTGGGCGTTGGGGAAGCGGGACAGTATACCCGAGGACCTTTTACGCTGGCAAGGGCGTGAACATGAAAAATGTCGGTTTTCGAAGGGTGAAACCGACCACTGCACTTGACCTGCGGACTTCCGTGGGTCTGTTTGTTCACTGATCTAATCTAAATCTGACCAAAACGCGGTCGTTAGCTCCGATTGTAAATAACCGGCATTTGTCCTCTCCAAGCTGTCCAAACTGCCTCGTCGGTGATCAGATCTGCCATGAAATGGGCAACATTTATGCGGCTAGTCTTTCCGGCGTTGAAAATTGGATCGCGGGTCGGCGAGGGAGCGATCTCATACGAACTTGTGACGGTTTCATCCGTGAGACTGTCAGGACGTACGACCACCCAATCTAACCAATCACTTTTTTTGCCGATTTCGCATCGCAGAACTTCTGCAGCCTGCTCATTATCGGCATGCGGAGGCACGAGATAACGAATCAGCCCAACGACCATCCGATTGGCCAAAGAGGCTTCTTCATTCAGATCACGATTTCTGTTTCCCGCCGTGTTCATCAAGACAAATTTGACCCTCCGCTCAGGCGTTAGTCGCTCGACGGAGCAGGCAATTCGACGAACGGCGTCAGTCACCAGGCGTCGCGGATGACCGAATACGCCTTTCAAAGTCAAATTATGTCCCAGACAAGAGGCAATCGCATCGCATCCCTGAACTTCGTGTGTTAATTCAGCATCACTGAGATCGAGCAGACTTGCCTCAGTGACCGAGAGTTTCGCATTTTCTTCTGCTCCGCTGCAAAGCCGGTCACGGCTCCGCACAATCACACGGACGTCTAGGCCTCGATCGAGCAGCTGGGCTACAAGAAGCCCACCCGTTGCTCCGGTTGCCCCCAGGACGAGTACGGCCATCGCGTCGGATCTAGCCTTCCCCGGTGAGGACACGAACACCGCTGGTAGTCAGTGCCAACGTATGCTCGAAATGGGCAGTCAGACTTCGGTCTTTGGTCGAAAGGGTCCAGCCGTCCCCATGTAGGTACAAATCTTCGCGGCCGACGGCGACCATCGGTTCGACGGCAAGGACTAAGCCCGGCCGCAGATCGAAGTCGCCTTTTTGCCGAAACTCGCGAGAGTCGTAGTTGGGAACCTGAGGCTCTTCGTGCATCGTTGTGCCGATTCCATGGCCAACCAGCGTCGTAATCACAGAAAACCCGGCCGATTCGACCACTTCCTGCATTTCCTTAGCGACTTGACTCCAGCGTTTTTTTATCGGCAAGAGATCAATCGCCACTTGCAATGCCTGCTCGGTAACTTGCATCAGCTTCTTGGCTTCGTCGCTGATCTCGCCCACCGCATAAGTCCAAGCAGAATCGCCACACCATCCACCGATCTTGGCGCCGGTGTCGACGCTGACGATATCGCCTTCCTTGAGAATTCGCTTGCCAGGAATGCCATGCACAACTTCGTCGTTGACTGAAATGCATGTCGCAGCTGGGAACGGGGTCTTGCCTGGGACGCCTTTAAACAAGGGAATCGCCCCCGCGTCCGAAAACAAGTCGTCGACTGCTTGGTCGATCTCCGCTGTCGTGACCCCGGGCTTTACCAACTGGGCAACCCTTTGATGGGCTTGGCGGACGAGCTGTCCGGCCACGTGCATTTTCTCGATCTCGCGTTTCGAGCGGAGCGTGATCATGCGTCTTTCTTTCGAGCCACTTCCTCGAGTACCGATTGAATGCGACCGAAGACCTCGTCGATCGAACCCAGGCCATCAATGCGGTGCAGAATGCGTTGTTCTTCGTAATACGAGATCAGCGGCGAAGTCATGTCATCGTAGACTTTCATCCGATTTCGGATGGTCTCTTCGTTGTCGTCGCTACGATCTTCCTTCTTGGCGCGAGCCATAAGCCGATGAAAAAGCTCTTCCTCGTCGACTGTCAGGTTCAGCACCGCGTCAACCGCTTCGTCGTCGACTGCCAATCCTAGATCGAGCGAAGCCGCTTGCGGCAGCGTGCGAGGGAAACCATCCAAGAGATAGCCATTGCGACAATCAGGTTGAGCAAGACGCTGTCGCACCAACTGCACAACAATTTCGTCTGCTGCGAGACGGCCGCCTTCCATTTGGGCGGCAACTTTTAGACCTAACTCTGTCTTGTTGCGGATCGCTTCCCGAAGCATCTCGCCCGTCGAAATGTGCGGGATACTAAGAAAGTCGACCAGTTTCTGGGACTGGGTCCCTTTGCCGACGCCAGGAGGTCCGAGAAAGATAATCCGCATGGCCCAATCGCAGCCTAGCTTGAGCGTGGAAGACAGGGAGGCCCTCCACGCCGAAGTCACAAATTCAAAGCCGCTTTCAGGTGGGGTACGCGAAAGCGGGACATGCCATCCTGGCGAGAAAGGGTTAGCCCTCGATGAGGCCCTTGTAGTTACGCATCACCAGGTGACTGTCGATCTTCTGAACAAGATCGAATGCCACACTCACGGCGATGAGCAACCCGGTTCCACCGTAGAAGCTTGCCACTTGAGGCGAGACGCCAAGTTCGGCCGACACGAGCGTCGGAATGATGGCGACCAAGGCGAGGAAGCCCGCACCCACGTAGGTGATGCGAACCATGACTTTTTCAAGGTACTCTTCCGTTCGACGACCAGGACGATACCCGGGAATGAACGAACCAAAGTTCTTCAGGTTTTCCGAGACGTCCTTCGGATTGAAAGTGATGGCCGTCCAGAAATAGCAGAAGAAATAGATCAGTGCGATATAGCACGCGATGTACAAAAAGCTTTGACCGCGAGCGAAAACGTCGGCAAGCTGAGCCATCGTGGTCGATTCGGTCCATCCCGCCAATGCCTGGAAGACAAACTGCGGGAATAACAGCAAGCTGCTGGCGAAAATGATTGGCATCACGCCGGCTTGGTTAATTCGCAGCGGCAGGAACTGACGTGTTCCACCATAAACTCGGCGACCGCGAACGTGCTTGGCGCTTTGCATCGGAATCTTCCGTTGCCCCTGCATGATGAACACCACCCCGGTGATCACCGCCACAAAGAGAATCGCTAAGACCACGATCGTTTCAATACCAAACTCACCTCTGGTGAAGTTTGTTAACTCTGGCTTGGTGTTGTACAGCAAGTCGAGCAATGCGCTCGGCATCGCTGCGAGAATACCTGCCATAATCAAAAGACTGATACCGTTGCCGATACCGAATTCGTCAATCTGTTCACCAAGCCACATCAAGAAGACGGTACCGCAAGTCATGATCGCCACAGCGACAATCGCCCAACCCCAGTACAAACTTCTATCAATATTGCCAGGTTCGGAAGAGGTCCAGAACGCCTGATTGACGATACTATCCCCTCCTTCGCCCACGGCTGTCATCGATGCTAAGTAGAAATAGCTTTGCACGACGCACAACGCTACCGTGGCGTAACGGGTGTATTCATTAATCTTTTTGCGGCCTGTTTCGCCTTCCTTCTGAAGTTCCTCCAGCGGCTTCCAGACGGTGCCGAGAAGCTGGAAGATAATCGAAGCCGAGATGTAAGGCATAATCCCCAGACCAAAGATCGTGATCTGGCTCAGTGCACTGGCACTGAAAACGGAGACCTGCTGCAGAAGACCAGCAACACCTTCGTTCCCTTGGTTCGCAAACATTTCCTGCAGCTTGATCTGATCGATCATGGGCAGAGGAATTTGAGAACCAACGCGGAAGACGGCCAGCAAGCCAATCGTCAGAAGGATCTTCGACCGTAGTTCGGGGATGGTGAAGAGGACGCGTACTTTTTCCAACATGGCAATCTAACCCGATTTGGCTAGTTCCGATTGATGCCTCGCAAAGGCAGTGCAATGAACATTGATTTGCATGGATGTGCGGATGAGTGAATGTACACCAAACCGCGTGTCTCGGACTAGACCACCCGAATGAGTCCTATCCGTAAATTCGGGCCTATTTCTGCATTCTTGCGGCCCGCAGCTAACTGCTTGCGCAAAAAACATGCCCACGTGATAACGTGGGCATGTAACGCAATTTGTCTTATTTAGGACTTTGCCTCTTTGGCAGCTTCCTTCTTTTCCGCAACAGTCGTGATGCGAACGACCGTATTGCAGGTACCACCAGCCTTCTCGATCTTTTCCTTGGCCGAGGCGCTGAAGCGATGAGCTTCGACGGTCAGCTTCTTGGAAAGTTCGCCATCGCCGAGAATCTTGATCTCGTCATAGCGACGCTTGCAGAGGCCTTTTTCTCGCAAAGTTTCAATGTTGACGGTGTCGCCATCATTAAACAACTCGTTGAGGTCCTTGATATTGACTGCGGAGACAGTCAGGGCCCACTTGTTGTTGAAACCACGCTTCGGCACGTGTCGAACGATAGGTGTTTGGCCACCTTGGAAGGTCGCACGATTCGACCAACCAGCACGGCTTTTGGCACCCTTGTGACCACGTTGCGAAGTCTTGCCCCAACCGCTACCGGTACCACGACCGACGCGTTGGCGACGTTTGTTCTTGTGAACGCCTTGATTGATATCGTGCAAACTCATTAGACGGCAACTCCTCGGAGGCGTTGAATTTCTTCCTTGGTTCGCAGTTGCTCCAGAGCATTCAACGTAGCTTTAACGAGAACGACAGGATTCGTCGAACCAAAGCTCTTCGTCAGAACGTCATGGATGCCTGCCGATTCGCAGACGGCACGAACCGAAGCACCAGCGATGATACCGGTACCAGGGTGAGCTGGAAGCATGACCACGCGACCGGCGCCAAAGGTACCGACAACTTTGTGCGGAATCGAACCTTCGATGATCGGTACTTCAAGCAGCTTACGTTCTGCTTGCTTGACGGCCTTTTGGACGCTTGGTGGAACTTCGTTGGCTTTGCCATAGCCCCAGCCGACTTTGCCTTTGCCGTCACCGACAACGACCATTGCCGCGAAGCTGAAACGACGACCACCCTTGACCACGGCGGCACAACGCTTGATCTTCACGACCTTTTCGACGAATCCGCCTTTGCCAGAATCTTTCGCCACTGTCTTGGCTCTCCCGTTTGGATCATGCCGATCGTTTGATCAGCGAACTCCAAAGCGCTCTTAATGACTTAGTTCTTACTAGAAGTCCAATCCACTTTCACGGGCGGCGGATGCCAAAGCGGCAACGCGTCCGTTGTAGCGAAAGTGACCACGATCGAAGCAAACCTGCTTGAGTCCGGCTGCCAATGCCTTTTCAGCAATAGCTTTGCCGATCTTCGCGGCGGCTTCACAGTTACCTGCACTAGCATCTTCACGCAGATCTTTGTCTCGCGACGAAGCCGAAACCAATGTTCGACCCGATTCGTCATCGATGATCTGGCAGTAGATGTTGCAGTTGCTACGGAAGATCGTCAGCCGAGGACGTTCGGCGTTGCCGCGAACCTTTCGACGGACATGATTGCTCCGACGCTTCCGCTGCTTGGCGATGAATTTTTGCTTGTTCACGACTCAACTAGCCTCGTGGGTGCCACGGTAACAGCCGGGGCACGATGACTTCAATTTAACGAAATGATCGACTACTTACCGGCGGCCTTACCAGGCTTCAGCTTAACACGCTCGCCTTGGTAACGAACGCCCTTACCCTTGTAAGGTTCAGGCTTCCGAGCAGCACGCACTTCCGCAGCGAATTGACCGACACGTTGCTTGTCGATCCCTTTGACCACGATGTGGGTCTGGTCGGGGCACTTCACATCCAGATCCTTCGGGATCTTCTTGTGAATTTCGTTCGCGAAACCAACGCGAAGCTGCAGAACATCGCCAGCAATCGCGGCCAGGTAACCGACGCCCACGACCTCAAGTCGCTTTTCGTACCCTTTTTCGACCCCTTCGACCATATTGGCGATCAGAGCTCGGGTCAGGCCGTGCATGGCTTTGCCGGTACGCGTGTCTTCTTTACGCGTTACCGACACTTCCTTGCCGTCTTCACCTACTTCAATGGTGACAACCGGGTCAGCAGTGTAAGTGAGCTTACCGAGAGGGCCTTCGACGTTGACCGTTTGGCCATCGACCGAGACAGTTACTTTCTCGGGCAGGGCAACTGGTTTTCTACCTAGTCGGGACATTTTCTTAACCTAGCTTTAGGCAATGGGTCTCTTCGAGGGAGACTGTCCTGGTGATTGGATTGTTAGCGAACGGTGCCGGTCGCTGACACGAATGGGTCTGGGTTACCAGATTTCGCACAACACTTCGCCGCCGATCTTCTTCTGGCGGGCTTCGCGATCGCTGATCACACCATTGGAGGTGCTGATCACCGAAATGCCCATTCCGTTAAGAATCGGACGCAGGTCGTGCGACTTCGAGTAAATACGGCGGCCAGGCTTGCTGACACGCTTGATATGCTGAATCACGCGTTCCCCGCTGGGGCCGTACTTCAGTTCCAAGCGGATCTGTTTGACTGGAACGTCATCCGTTTCCACCCAGTCCCAGATATAGCCTTCACGCTTTAGCACGTCGGCCAAACCGCGTTTGACTTTGGACGTGGGCATTTCAACGTGTGGGTGCTCGACGCGAACCGCATTTCGGATGCGGGTCAACATGTCGGCGATAGGGTCGGTCATCATAATACTTCGGGTCCCCTTACCAACTCGCCTTGCGTAAACCTGGAATCAGCCCTCGATCCGCCAAGTTGCGAATACAAATTCGGCAGACACCAAACTTTCGATACACGGCACGCGGACGGCCACACATGGTGCAGCGACGCTCACGCCGAGACGAAAACTTCGGCTCGCGATTGGCCTTGGCGATTTTTGACTTGCTTGCCACGAGGATTTCCTACCTGGAAAACGAATCGACTGGGTAACAAACGTTCTATACGGTCCGCAGAAAAGCTATACAGCTTTAAGCGGTCTTCTTCTTTTTCGGTTCTTCTTCTCGCTGAAACGGCATGCCCAGCAAGGACAGCAGTTCGCGAGCTTCGTCGTCGGTGGCACCGGTGGTGACGAAGGTGATGTCCATCCCTTGCTGACGGGTGTACTTGTCCGGATTCAATTCCGGGAACACCATCTGCTCGGTCAGGCCCATCGTGTAATTGCCATTGCCATCGAAGCTCTTGGGGTTCACCCCACGGAAGTCACGCACCTGAGGAAGTGCCAGGGAAACCAGGCGATCCAGGAATTCGTACATCCGTTGGCGACGCAGTGTCACCTTAACACCGATTGGCATGCCTTCACGCAGCTTGAAAGCAGCGACGCTCTTACGAGCTCGGCAGATCATCGGACGCTGACCGGTAAACTCGGTCATAGCTTCGGCAGCTTCGTCAACATGCTTCTTTTCAGTGACGGCTGTGCCGACACCCATGTTGACGACGATCTTCCGCAGGCGAGGCAGGTTCATCGGATTCTTACGGCCGAGCTTTTCTGCCAGTGCGGAAAGCACTTCTTGTTCGTATTTTTCTTGAAGTCGTGGTTTGCTCATGGCTTATCTCGAACGATTACCGGCTCACGCCTTTTGTTTCGGGACTGCTTCGCGGCAGTGTTTACTTGGCCGGACTCAGCTGACCAATTTCGGCATTGCAGGACTTGCAGTAGCGAACCTTGCTGCCGTCTTCTTTAATCTTGGCACCGGTCTTCGTACGGCTTTTGCACTCGGTGCAAACCAGCATGACGTTGGAAATGTCGATTGGCATTTCCTTCGACAGCTTGCCACCCTTAGGGTTACGTTGGCTTGGCTTGACGTGCTTATAAACCTTGGCCGCACCTTCCACGAGGACTTTCCCTTTTTCAGGGAAGACCTTCAGGACTTTGCCACGCATTTCGCCAGCGGCATCGGCTCCGGTGATGATTTCGACGGTGTCGTCAACTTTGATATGCATTAGACCACCTCACTCGCCAAACTGACGATCTTCATGAACTTGCGATCTCGCAGCTCACGGGCGACCGCACCGAAAATACGCGTACCACGCGGGTTATTGTCTTTGTCGATCAGCACGACCGCGTTGCGATCGAAGCGGATATAGCTTCCGTCGGGGCGGCGAGTCGACTTGCGAACGCGGACGATCACAGCCCGAACGACCGCCTTCTTCTTCACTTCCGCACCCGGGACAACTTCTTTCACCGAGCAGATAATCACGTCACCAAGGCCAGCGGTTCGCTTACGCGTACCACCGAGAACCTTAATGCACATGACTTCCTTCGCTCCGGTGTTGTCGGCGACGGCCAGTCTTGTTTCTTGTTGAATCATCGCTTCTTAAATCCAACCCTATGCCGCGGCCTGGTGGCGTTGGCGGTGTACGGGAGACTCTTGAGTGAGGGCTTGCTTAGCCTTCTTCTTGTTCTTGCAGGTGAGCAGCTGCTTCTCGAGCAGCCTTCAACGCGGCAACGTCCACTTCCGTGCTCTTCTCGACGATTCGCACCAATTCCCAGCGTTTCGTCTTCGAGCGAGGACGGCTTTCAACGATCTCGACCCGATCGCCCAAACCCGACTCGTTGTTCTCGTCGTGTACGTGGCAGACCATGCGGCGCGAGTAGTACTTGCCGTACAGCGGGTGACGAATACGACGAGCGATTTCCACGCGTCGCGTCTTGTCTTGCTTGTCGCCCGTCACTCGACCGACCAATACTTTCTTGGGCATTGCCGAATCTCTCTTAATACTTCGCTTGAATTAGGTGCTGGCCGCGGCGGCTGCTCGCTCGGCTTGAATCGTCTTGATGCGTGCCACCAACTTGCGATTCTTCGCCAGTTCGCTGGGGGCGTCCAAACGCTCGGTCTGGGATTGAACTCGCAGACGGAACAGGGAATCCATGGCGTTCTTCAGGTTCGCCTGGAGCTGATCGTCGCTCAGTTCTCGCAATTCACTTGCTTTCATCGCTCTATTGCCTATCCACGTTTTGTTCGCGGGTTACTTGCCGCCGACCATCGTGGGCGTAGTCCTTGGTGGACTAAGCCTCGGTTGTTTCCAATTCCGGACGCTTACGCACAAAGCGGCAACGAACCGGCATTTTGTGAGCCAAACGAGCGAAACAAATCTTCGCTTGTTGCTCTGTGACACCCTTGAGTTCGTACATCACAGTACCGGGCTTCACGGTGGCAACCCAACGATCAGGTTCACCTTTACCCTTACCCATACGAGTCTCCAACGGACGTGCCGTTACCGACTTGTGGGGGAAGATCCGGATGTACAACTTACCGATACCACGGACGTACTGCTGGGCAGCGATACGACCCGCTTCGATCGTTTGAGCGGTGATATGACCCGCTTGTGTGGATTGAAGTCCAAAATCGCCGAGGACGACGGTATTGCCACGAGTGGCATTACCTTTTATACGTCTTCTTTGGCTTTTTCGGTGCTTCACTCGTCGAGGCATCATAGCCATCGGAGTCGTCCCCTTCGTAAAAACCGTTATTGATCCAGACCTGGACCCCGATGTGTCCCTGCGGCGTACGTGCTTCGGTGAAGCCGTAATCGATCTTGGCCCGCAGGGTGCTCAACGGAATCGATCCTTCAATTTGCTTTTCGCGGCGAGCCATTTCCGCACCGCCAAGACGACCGGCCATTTGGATTTTGATGCCTCGGGCACCGGCCTCCATGGTGCTTTCGATCGCACGCTTCATCGTGCGACGGAAGCTGGCACGCTTGGCCAACTGATCGGCAATATCAATGGCGACCAATTGGGCTCGCAGTTCTGGGCGTCCGACTTCTTCAATCTTCAGATTGATACGTCGGCCGACCAGGTTTTGCAGTTCTTCCTGCAGCTTTTCGACCTCTTGACCTTTCTGACCAATGATCAGACCAGGTCGAGCGACGAACAACGTCACGCGTACTTCGTCACGCGTACGTTCGATTTCGACTTTGTCGATACCTGCATTACGGTACTTCTGTCGAATGCGTTGATCAGGGTGCTTCAGGATGAAGTCACGGATCTTCTTATCTTCCAGCAGCAGGGCTGGAAAATCACGCTTCGACGCAAACCACTTGCTCTTCCAGCCGACCATGACGCCGGTACGAAACGCAACTGGATTAACTTTTTGTCCCATGCTTGTCTCTCGACTCGAAGACGGGGCATGCCACTTGGGCGTTGCCTTAGCCTTGGAGTTCCTCCAGGGTGACGTGAATGTGACAGGTCCGCTTCAAAATCGGGAACGCGCTTCCTCGAGCTCGGGGGCGGAATCGCTTAATGATCGGGCCGCCATCGACGCGAGCTTCCGAAACATAAAGGGCTTGCTGATTAGCAGAGCGGCCTTCGTTCTGTTCGGAATCTTGCGAGTTGCCGATGGCACTCTTGATGACTTCTTCCAGCAGGCGAGCGCCTCGTTGCGGTTGGTACCGCAGAATGTCGAGTGCCTCGTCGGCCAGCTTACCACGCACCAAATCGGCTAGCGGGCGCACCTTTCGCGGGCTGATGCGTGCCAGTCGGTGGGTCGCTTTGAACATGGTTGATCAACTCCTCGAACCACGAGCGAAGGGTCAAGCCCTGCTTGCCGTGGGCAGCCAAGCTGCGTTTGCCAATCGGTATGCGTTATTTCTTCTTCTTATCAGCACCGTGACCGCGGAACGTTCGCGTCGGCGAAAACTCACCGAGCTTGTGCCCGACCATATCTTCGGTGACGTAAACCTTCAGGTGGGCCCTGCCGTTGTGGACCATGAACGTATGACCGACAAATTCCGGGATGATCGTGCAAGCACGTGCCCAGGTCTTGATCGGGTCCTTGGTGCCAGCTTCTTCTTGCTTGGCTACCTTTTCGTAAACGTTCGGGTCGACGTACGGCCCTTTTTTCAGGGATCGGCTCATTCTTGAAAACCTTTAGGATCGCGGCTTGGCGGCCTGACTTACCGTATGCTGGGGATTATTACTTCAACAACTTCAGCAGACCGTAGCGACGCGAACGACGTCGACGAACGATCGAACGGTTGGAAGCCTTCTTACGATGGCGTGTTGCACCACCCTTGGTTGGCTTACCTTGCGGCGTGACTGGATGACGACCACCCTTGGTACGACCTTCACCACCACCGTGCGGGTGATCGATCGGGTTCATTGCGGTACCACGGACGTGAGGACGTCGACCGAGCCAGCGGCTACGACCAGCTTTACCAAGCTGAACTTTTTCATGATCGGGATTGCTGACGCGACCAACCGTTGCTCGGCAGCGGCTGGAAACACGTCGAATTTCACCACTTGGCAACGACAGCTGAGCCCAGTCAGCCTCGCAAGCCATCAACGTAGCGGAGCTGCCAGCGGAACGGCACATTGCACCGCCACGGCCAGGCACCATTTCCACATTGTGGACCGTCGTACCAGCAGGAATCTTGTTGAGCGGCAGGCAGTTGCCCACAGTCGGCGATGCTTCCGCACCACTTTGAACTTTGTCGCCAGCTTTCAGCCCATCGGGAGCGAGGATATATCGCTTCTCACCGTCGGCATAGTTCAGCAGGGCGATACGGGCACTGCGGTTTGGATCGTACTGCACCGAAGCAACCGTCGCAGGCACGCCATCTTTGGCGCGGCGGAAGTCGATCACGCGATAACGACGCTTGTGGCCGCCACCACGGTGACGAGCAGTGATCTTACCTTGGTTGTTACGACCACCGGTCTTCGTAATCTTCTTGAGAAGCTTACGTTCCGGCTTGGCTCCCTTGGTCAACTCCTTGAAGTCGCTGACCGAGGCGTTACGACGCCCAGCGGAGGTCGGCTTGTATTTTCGGATACCCATGGTTCAACTCGTAGTCTATTTCTTGTCGCGGCTAACGGCGGTGGACCAGTAACGATTAATAGAAGTCGATCTTTTGATCTTCAGCCAACGTGACGATGGCCTTCTTCCAGTTACGGGTCGTGCCGTTGCGAAAACGGTAACGGCGGGCTTTCCCCTTACGCGTCTGCGTCTTCACGCTGGCGACTTTGACGTCGAACAACTCTTCAACCGCTCGGCGGACATCCAACTTGGAGGCAGCCGGGGCGATCTCGAACGTGTACTGATTCAAGTCTTCCGAAGCTTGAACACCCTTTTCCGTAACCAACGGACGCAAGATCACCTGGTGTGATTCCAGCGTTCGGGTCGGTGTGTCTTGGCTTGGTTTGTAGTAAGGCCGTGCCATGGTGGCACCTCTGTCGCTATGTCAGGTTGAATTGATTTAGTGCTAAGCAGCCAATCGATTGATGCGATTACTCGCTCTTGCCACCGTTACGCAAAGCGTCGAGGGCAGCTTTGGTGATCACCAACTTGCGAGGACGAAGCACCGAGTAGGCATTCAGTTCCGTCACAGGGCTAACCGAAACACCTTCGATGTTTCGAGCACTGCGATAGAAGACTGGATCGTGCTTATCCAAGGCGATCGCAACCTTTTGACCGTAAACACCCAACGCCTTCAAGGCACCAGCGACGTTCTTGGTCTTGATTTCCTCTTGAGCAAAGTCGTCAACAACAACTACTTGCTCACCCTGGATCTTGCTGGCGATCGCCATGCGAGTCGCAAGCTTCAGGGCTTTCTTGTTCAGGCGGTACGAATAGTCGCGAGGGCGAATCGCGAAGATGTGACCACCACCACGGCGAACGCCGCTACGCTTGGAACCAGCACGTGCATTACCGGTACCCTTTTGGCGATACATCTTCTTGGTTGTGCCAGCGACTTCAGCACGCGTCTTGGTGCGGTGTGTACCTTGACGAAGATTCGCCTGGTACATCACGACAGCGTCGTGCAGCAATTGCTTGTTGATCGACGGAGCGATTTCAGCCGGGTCAAGCTCGTACTTGCCGACTTCCTTTCCGCTCTTGTCAAAAATGGGCAAACTCACCATGGGATTATTCTTTCACGCGAGGCGCGACTTGTTTCCTGAGGAACGCCGTTAGCGGACCATATTGGTTTCACGAACGATCACATATCCGCCGTTGGGGCCTGGCACGGCACCGTTAAGCAGAATCACGCCGTTTTCTTCGTCGACCTTGACAACTTTCAAGTTACGAACGGTGGTCTTGGCATTACCGTACTGGCCGCTCATCTTCAAGCCTTTGAACGTACGGCTTGGATAGGCACTGCAACCGGTACCACCGGTGTGACGGTGAACTTTCTTCACGCCGTGGGTGGCTCGCTGACCAGCGAAGTTATGACGCTTCATCACACCGGCGTAACCGCGACCGCGGCTAGTACCAATGACGTCGACGCGAGCAGCTTCTGCGAGAACGCCGATGCCGACCTCTTGGCCAACTTCAGCACCTTCGATCGAACCGCGAAGCTCACGAACGAATCGTTTCGGTTCGCAACCTGCCTTTGCAGCGGCTTCACCACCAGCGGCGGCGAGCTTCTTCGATCGCTTGCTCGAGAGAGGAGCAACGTGACCACGTTCGCTACGAATCGCCAAACGGCGAGGCTTATCGTCGTATCCGAGCTGAATTGCTTCATACCCATCACGCTCCAAGGTTCGCACTTGAAGCACGTGACAGGGACCTGCCTGAACAACCGTAACCGGGATCACTTCCCCAGACTCTGTATAGACCTGGGTCATCCCAACCTTACGGCCGAGTATGCCTTTTGCCATGATTCGTCGCCTTGTAGTCCGTTGCTCGCTTCGATGGATCAGCCAAGTCGGCCAATTACCACCCGAAGCTTCCAGCCATCCAAAGACTCTTTAAAACGAGCTGTGAGGGTAAACTATTTAGTGGTTGCCTTGATCTTGATATCGACACCAGCGGGCAGATTCAGCTTGTTGAGCGATTCAATCGTCTTGGCGGTTGCCTGAACGATATCGATCAGACGCTTATGCGTCCGAACTTCAAACTGCTGACGTGCCTTCTTGTCGACATGCGGACCTGCGAGAACGGTGTAACGTTCAATGCGAGTCGGCAACGGAATGGGACCATGCACTTCCGAATGGGTCCGCTTCGCCGTGTCGACGATATCGAGAGCACTCTGATCCAAGATCGAGTGATCGTAAGCTTCCATCCGAATGCGAATAACTTCTTTCGCCACGCGTCTGATCCCTATGAACTGTTCCCGGATGCCCGGGCCTGTAAATTTCTTTTCGCTCCCTAGTCGCTCTTTGAGCTGTGCGGGAAACAGATGATATTAAAAATCCAAGGCGACTTCGTCAATGGGCGCCGTGTTTGTTTTCGAACCTTTTTCGAAGGCTTATCTCGAATGACACAAAAACCTTCGTTTTCCCGGGCAAAACCGCATTCGAAGCGGGTGACCGCGGAAGGGTGTTTTGGGGAAATCATGTCGCATTCCTACGGCGAGTTTGCCTATTGAGTCGAATACTCGCACGCGACATGGCATAATTGACCGACCAAATCGCAATACAGCCCATCGCTAGGCGAGGGAGCACCCCTTGAGTGACAGCCCAAACTACCAGCTCAGCCTCAAGTCAATCTTCGTCCTAATGGCCATAGCCGCGGTCGCCGCACTGCTCTTCAAGGCGGCCGGATTCCATGTCGAGCGATTTCTTGCCGCAGTTGCCCTATTTGTCGTCGTGATGTTTTATGTGATTCAAGGCTTGCGAATCCTGGTCAACGAAAACAAGACCGCCGGTCAAGCCTATCGGCAGCTGAAAAGACTGCTGGGCGAAACCGAGGACCAATAGCCCGGCATTCCCCCTGCGACCCTTCGACAGCTTACATAAATTGCTTCATCACCTCCGGCGGGGCAGCCGCGTATTTCAGTGGCTCCATGCTACTGGAAGCCCGGCCCTGGCTTAGACTTCGCATCGCGCTCGAATAGCCAAACAGCTCTGCCAGGGGGGCATGCGCTTCGATAATTGCGTCGCCGGATCGATTCTCCGTTTTGGCAATTTCTCCACGACGTTTCATGATATCCCCCACGAAATCGCCCATATAGTCCTCAGGAGTCGTGATAATCAGCTTCATGATCGGCTCAAGCAGCGTCGGCACGGCTGCCTCCAACCCCTTCTCGAACGCATCACCTGCGGCAATTGCGAACGCGGTATCGGTAGAACCGACCTCGGCCACTTCGCCATCGAGAATTGTGATTTTCAGATCCGCCAGGGGGAAACCACCGATAATTCCACCACCAACAGCCCGACTGCGGAGCTCCTCCATCGCAGCTTCAACCAGGTTAAACGGAACACTTTCTGGCGGCACCCTTGGAATGATGATCACCGGCTGCTGCTGATTCGGGGCATGCTCGACTTGAATCGTCAGCTTCGCAAAGAGCTGCTGTCCCTGAATAATTCGATGGCATTCGCCGGTTACCTTGGCCGATTTACCGACCGTTTCACGGTAACTGACACGCGGCTTATGCACTTTCACGTTGAGCTTGAAATCGCGTAGCAGGCGATGGCGAATCACCTCCAAGTGCAATTCCCCCATCCCGCTAATGATCGTTTGGCCGGTATCTTTGTTTTCGTCCGCTGCAAACGTGGGATCTTGCCGCCGCAGCATCGTCAACGTCTCGGAGAGCTTGTCTCGATCGGCCGAAGACTCTGGCTCAATGGCCATCCCAATCACGGTTTCCGGGAAGTTGATCGACTCGAGCAGGATAGGATTCCGCGTATCGCAAAGCGTGTCCCCGGTCACCGAATGCCGAAGCCCAATGATGCCGACGATATCCCCCGTACCAACGTGATCGACTTGCTCCTTTTTGGCGGCCTGAATGTGCCACAGCTGGGCACAGTTCTCTTTCACGTCTCGACCAGGATTGAGTAGCCGCGAGTTTGGCTTGAGCTCGCCGGAATAGACACGCACCCACGTCATATCGCCATGCTTCGCCGGAAGCACTTTGAACACCAAGCCGCAGAACGGCTCGCTCGGGTCAGGATCACGCTTTTCCGATTGATTCTTCTTTGTCGGATTGGTGCCGACAACCGACGGCACGTCCTTCGGGCTCGGCAGGTAGTGCGTAACGGCATCGAGAATTGGCTGCACCCCAATGCCATCGAGGGCCGAACCACACATCAGCGGCTGAAGCTGACGAGCCAGTGTCCCTTCACGCAGCACTTTGCGAATCAATTCTGCCGGGATGGGCTCCTCCGAAAGGCTAAGCTCCATCAACTCGTTGCTCAGGTCGTATAACTTTTCGAGCAGATTATCTCGCCACTGCTGTGCCTTTTCGACGTAATCCTCAGGGATATCGAGCACATCGACCGTGCGATCCTGATCCCCTTCGCCGAAGTGCAGCATCTTCATGTCAATCAGGTCGATCACACCGCGAAACGCGTCGGCAACATGCGGCGGTCCAGCCCCGACAGGGATTTGAATCGGCACCGGATTCGCCTTCAACCGCTTCTCGATCTCCTCGAGCACCGAATAAAAGTCGGCACCTTCGCGATCCATCTTATTAATGAAAGCGACGCGAGGAACTTTGTATCGATCAGCTTGACGCCAAACCGTCTCACTTTGCGCCTCCACCCCTTCACGGGCACTGAAGACAACAACGCCACCATCCAGCACGCGCAGACATCGCTCGACTTCAGCTGTAAAGTCGACGTGACCAGGCGTGTCGATCAGGTTGATCGTGTGATCTCGCCAAGGAAACGTCACACACGCAGAGTAAATCGTGATCCCACGCTCTGCTTCTTCCTCATCGAAGTCCGTGGTGGTGTTCCCTTTGTCAACCTCACCGACTTTGTGCGAGGTACCACTGTAAAAGAGCATCCGCTCGGTAACCGTGGTCTTTCCGGCGTCGATATGGGCAATCACCCCGATATTGCGAATGTCTTCAAGCTTACGATCCATGACTCTACTGCCGACCGAGACTGGCCGGACCTTTCTTACTTCTCGATGTTCGACAAAAGGGAATATCTATTTTGCCGGTTTCTGATTCGCTCGACTATGCCAGGAAATAGATCTTCTTTCCCATCCTTGGAATCTTAGAACCACGGAGCAGGGCAGTGTCAGCGCATAAAAAAAGCCGCACTTGTGAAGAAGCACGGCTTTTTGCTGAGCGGTCTTACCAGGCGAAGTGAGCGAATGCCTTATTCGCATCAGCCATACGGTGAACGTTTTCACGCTTGGTGTAGGCGGTACCTTCGCGGTTGTAAGCGGCGAACAATTCATCAGCCAGCTTCAAGTGGGTCGGACGACCCTTCTTTTCGCGAACAGCCGACAGCAACCAACGCAGAGCGAGCGACTGCTGACGGGTACGATTGACCTGCATCGGAACCTGGTAAGCAGCACCACCGACTCGCTTCGAGCGAACTTCGATGTGCGGCTTAACGTTCTCGACAGCCTGGGTGAAGACGTCAATCGGCTCTTCATCCGGGACACGCTTCTTCAGTTCGTCCATAGCACCATAGAAGACTTCCTGTGCGGTCGTCTTCTTGCCATCCTGCATCAGGCAGTTGATGAACTTGCTGGCCAAGATCGACTTGTAACGCGGATCTGGCTTCAACGTTTCGCGGCTGGCGGTAATCTTACCCATCGTTGGTAACTAACTATTCGCTATTGTTCGGTTTACGGAATGTAATCAATTGCGGGATGCCGGGGCAAATGGCCCGAAAGCATCGCGATTAGCCCTTCTTCGCACCGTAACGGCTGCGGGACTGCTTACGACCGTTGACACCCAAAGCATCGAGGGCACCACGGACGACTTGGTATCGCACACCAGGAAGGTCGCGAACACGACCGCCACGCACGAGCACGATCGAGTGTTCCTGCAGGCTGTGACCTTCACCGGGAATGTAAACGGTGACTTCCTTCTGGTTCGACAGACGCACACGAGCAATCTTCCGAAGAGCCGAGTTTGGCTTCTTAGGGGTCATCGTGCGGACCTGCAAACACACACCACGCTTCTGCGGGCACTTCTCCAAAACTGGGGACTTGGAGAACTTACGCTTCTTCTTCCGCGGCTTACGAACGAGCTGATTAATGGTGGGCATAGGTCGCCGTTACTTTTCCATAGGGCCGCAGCCAACTGGGCGGCCGAATTTCTGTTTGCTTACTGTCGCTTCCCACGGATTATGGGAAGCCCTTTAAATTATCCGATTGCTGACGGCTGTCAACCCGTAATGAAGTTCCTCACGGGAAAACAAGCTCAGGAAAGGAACATGGCCACGCGGACGTGGCCATGGCACCCTTGATATGGGATCCGATCGGGCTCTTACATTTAGCCCAAACGGTTTTGTTTACAGTTCGTCCCGATTTGGATCGAAGCCTTCTCCACCACCATCTTGTGGTGGCTGCGGCTGCTGAGGTGGCTCCGGAGCTTGCGGCGGCTGTTCGCCATAAGTCGGGCCTTCGGTCGCAGGAATCGAACCGCCACCGAGCAAGCTTTCCAGCCCAGGAGCTGGTGCCATTTCGGAGATGGCAGCTGGGCCAGGACCTGGCTGCTGCGGCTGTTCGCCACCATCTTGAAGCAGCGGGAAGCTTTCTTCCAGCGTTCGTTCGCGAGTTCGCGACGCCAACTCGGCCAGCGCTTCAGGATTGATGCGAACTTCGGAATCTTGGAAGCTGCGGAAACCGGTACCAGCAGGAATCAAGTGCCCCAGGATCACGTTTTCCTTCAGACCGATCAGTTCGTCCACTTTGCCAGCCAGAGCTGCTTCGGTGAGCACCTTGGTCGTTTCCTGGAAGGACGCGGCCGAGATGAAGCTGGAACTTTGAACGGCAGCCTTGGTGATCCCCAAAAGCTGTGTCGAAGCACTTGCTGCAGCAGGCTTTGCCCCCTTGGCAGGCGTACCACCGAGCGATTCGATCTGGCCGTTTTCCTGCTCCAGAGCTTCCTTCGGCACGATCATGCCTTCGGTGAACTGCTGCGAGTCGCCAGGATTGCTGATCTTCAGGCATCGGGAAAGCTGCTCGTTCGCTTGACGGAAATCGAACTTATCCATCACTAGACCAGGCAACAGGCTCGTATCGCCAGCCGAGTCGACCATCACCTTTCGCAGCATGCGAGCGACGATGATTTCGATGTGCTTGTCGTTGATTTCCACCCGCTGACTGCGATAAACGCCTTGGATTTCGTGCAGCAGGTACTGCTGAACGGCTTCTTCGCCGGAGATTCGCAGAATGTCGTGCGGAACGAGTGGTCCGTCAATCAAAGACTGACCAGCTTTCACGTAGTCGCCGGTGTGAACCAGGAATCGCTTACCGTGCGGCACGAGGTGTTCGCGTTCGATACCTGATTCGTTGCGGACGATGATCGTTCGCTTACCACGCTTCTTCTCGGAAAGAATCTCGACCACACCATCGATCTCAGCCATCACAGCTGGATCCTTTGGCTTACGAGCTTCAAAGATTTCCGTGACTCGCGGCAGACCACCGGTGATGTCCTTAACACCGCCCGATTCACGAGGCGTACTTGCCACCGTGCTACCGGCCGAAACCTTGGCACCTTCTTCGGCGTCGATGATCGCCTTTTCAGGCAGGTAATAAACGTCGAGCGGCTTGCCATCTTCGTCTTCGATGACCAGCTGCGGATGGAAGTCACCCTTGTGCTCGGTGATCATGCGACGTGTGGTACCAGTCGAGTCATGCTCGATGATCATGGTCTCGCCTTCGACCACGTCTTCGTAACGAACACGACCACCCACTTCGGCAACGATCGGAATCGAGTAAGGGTTCCAAGAGCAAAGTACGTCGCCGTTCTTCACCTCTTGGTTCTCTTGAACTTCCAGCGTCGCACCGGTTGGCACGTCATAGCTTTCGATTTCACGACCCTTGGCGTCGACGATCGTGATTTCACCATTTCGGGTGAGCACGATGTTTTTGCCTTCGTCGTTGGTCGCCGTACGCATACGGGTAAACTTGACGAAACCACCACGCTTGGTTTTCTTTTCGTGCTCTTCAGTATCGGTAACGGCCACACCACCGATGTGGAACGTACGCATCGTCAGCTGCGTACCAGGTTCACCAATCGACTGAGCTGCGATGATCCCGACGGCCATGCCTTCTTCGACCTGATCGCCGGTCGACATGTCCATACCGTAGCAAGTCTTGCAGCAGCCGAGACCGCTTTCACACGTCATTGGGCTACGAACTTGGATTCGTTCGAGACCCATCTTTTCGATCTTACGGGCAACATCGGTAGTGATCATTTCGTTTTCACGAACGATCACTTCGTCGGTGATTGGGTTCACAATGCTCTGACGGCTAACGCGACCTTTGATCGCATCTGCCAGCGAGACTTCGACTTTTTCACCGCGGTAAATGACCCCCTTGGTGATCCCCTGCGTAGTACCACAGTCGTCCTGGGTAACCACCACGTTCTGAGCCACGTCGGCCAGCTTACGAGTCAGGTAACCGGAGTCAGCCGTTTTCAGAGCCGTATCGGCCAGACCCTTACGAGCACCGTGCGTCGAGGAGAAGTACTCGAGCACCGTCAAGCCTTCACGGAAGTTCGACTTAATCGGCGTCTCGATAATTTCACCGGACGGCTTAGCCATCAGACCACGCATACCGGCGAGCTGACGAATCTGTTCGGTACCACCACGAGCACCCGAGTCGGCCATCAAGTACACCGGGTTGATGTAACCATGACCGCCACGGTCGTCGTTCTTCATCTCGGTCATCATCTCGGCAGTAATCTGCTCACGAGCATGTGTCCAAGCGTCGAGGACCTGGTTGACTCGTTCCTTGTCGGTGATCACGCCGCGTTCGTACAGCTTCTTAAACTTGATCACCTTCTTTTCGGCGTCGCCAATAATCTTGTGCTTCGAGTCTGGCGTCACCAAGTCGTCGGTTGCGAAGGAAAGACCACTACGAGTCGATTCGCGGAAACCGAGTTGGTTCATATCGTCCAACAGGTTGATCGTCGCACGACGACCGAGACGCTGATAGCAGTCCGAAATCACCTTGGACAGCTCGCCGCTACCTAGCGAATAGTTGTAGAAGTCCATTCCTTCAGGCAGCATTTCGTTGAACAAAACACGACCGAAGGTGGTCTCAACAATTCGCGTTGGGTTCGACTCGTCGTCTTCGCCTTTGAGCATACGCCCTTCCGGCAGACGAACTTTGATTAACGCATGCAGGTCGATAATACCCTGAGCAAACGCGTAGTCTGCTTCGTCCATCGACGAGAAGGTCATCCCTTCACCGGGACGATTCGGCAGACTGATGGTAATGAAGTTACAACCCATCACCACGTCCTGCGACGGGCTCATGATCGGCTTACCGTTGGACGGCGCGAAAATATTGTTCGTCGCCAACATCAGCGTGTGGGCTTCGACTTGAGCTTCAATCGAAAGCGGCAAGTGAACCGCCATCTGGTCACCGTCGAAGTCGGCATTGAAGCCTTTGCACACTAACGGATGCAGGTGAATTGCGTTCCCTTCCACGAGGGTCGGCTCGAAGGCCTGGATACCCATACGGTGAAGCGTTGGAGCACGATTCAAAAGAACCGGGTGATTCTGAATCACCGATTCCAAGATGTCCCAAACCTCTTCATCCTTTCGTTCGAGCATCTTCTTGGCGCTCTTGATCGTGTCGGCGTGACCGAGCACTTTGAGCTTGCGAATAATGAACGGTTGGTACAGCTCCAGGGCGATCTTCTTAGGCAAACCGCACTGATGCAACTTCATACGCGGACCGACCACGATCACCGAACGAGCGGAGTAGTCGACACGCTTACCGAGCAGGTTTTCACGGAAACGACCCTGCTTACCTTTGATCATGTCGGTCAGCGACTTCAGCGGACGATTGCTGGAACCGAGAACCGGACGCTTACAGCGGTTATTGTCGAACAATGCATCGACCGACTGCTGCAGCATTCGCTTTTCGTTACGAATGATGACTTCCGGAGCGTTCAAGTCGACCAACTTACGCAGACGGTTGTTGCGGTTGATGATACGACGGTACAAGTCGTTCAAGTCGGACGTGGCAAAGTTACCGGAGTCCAACAGAACAAGTGGACGCAGATCGGGAGGAATGACCGGAATGACATCCATGATCATCCATTCCGGCTTGTTGTCGCTGTCGCGGATCGATTCGACGATCTTCAAGCGATTGATGTAGTCCTTACGCTTCTGCTTGGAACCGGTTTCGGCCAGGTCCTTACGCAGATCGATTGACAACTGAACGAGGTCCAAGCCTTGCAGCAGCTTACGAACCGCTTCGGCACCCATGTCAGCTTCGAAGGAACCGGAACCGAACTGCTCGACGGCACCTCGGTACTCTTCTTCGGTCAGCGTCTGGAACTTCTCCAAGTCGGTAGAGCCTGGATCGATGACGACGTAATCCTGGAAGTAGATCACCTTTTCCAGGCTCGATGTCTTCATCGCCAACAGGTTACCCAGTCGGCTAGGCATCGCCTTGAAGAACCAGATGTGCACGATCGGGGCGGCGAGTTCAATGTGCCCCATGCGTTTACGGCGAACGCGGCTGTGGGTGATTTTCACGCCACAGCGATCGCAGATCATGCCTTTGTATTTCATCCCGCGGTACTTACCACAGGCACATTCCCAGTCCTTTTCAGGGCCGAAGATGCGTTCGCAGAACAAACCGTCCTTTTCAGGGCGGTAGGTACGATAGTTGATCGTTTCCGGCTTTTTGACTTCACCGAACGACCAGCTGCGAATGTCGTGAGGCCGTGCAAGGCTGATCTTGACCGCGGTGTAATCGTTGATTCGGTCGTAAGAGCTTTCGAGAATACTCATGGCCCGTGCTCCTTATATTATCCCGTTAGGATGGTCGATTTGGTGAAGATTCAGCCGGTCGCTTGATCAGGAACCAGCCGCGGGGTCGCCCAGTGCCAGCTAGCCGCGAGTGCGAACCAGCAATATGCTGGCTCGCCGCAGCCGAGGCCGCCTGAAATTACAGGCGGCGTTTTTCCAGCTGCATGTTCAACCCCAGCCCTCGGATTTCGTTGGTCAACACGTCAAAGCTGGCGGGCGTACCGGCTTCAAGCGTGTTTTCACCTTTGACCATCGATTCGTAGATTTTCGTACGTCCTTCGACGTCGTCACTCTTCACAGTGAGCAGCTCTTGCAGGATGTAGGCGGCACCGTAGGCTTCCAGAGCCCACACTTCCATTTCCCCGAAACGCTGACCGCCGAATCGTGCTTTACCACCAAGCGGTTGCTGGGTAATAAGCGAGTAAGGCCCAGTGCTTCGAGCGTGCACTTTGTCATCCACCAAGTGATGTAGCTTCAGCATGTAGATGTAACCGACCGTCGTTTCCTGGTTGAGAGCCTGACCGGTACGTCCGTCGTGAAGGCGAGCCTTCCCGTGACGTGGCAGACCAGCCTCTTCCAGGCAGTCGTTGATGATTTCTTCGCTCGCCCCGTCGAACACTGGCGTGATCGCTTGGAAACCGAGCTTGGCACCGGCCCAACCCAAGTGGGTTTCCAGAATCTGCCCCACATTCATACGGCTAGGAACGCCGAGCGGGTTGAGCATGATCTGGATTGGCGTGCCGTCTTCCAAAAATGGCATGTCTTCCACAGGTAGGATCTTCGCGATCACACCCTTGTTACCGTGGCGACCGGCCATCTTGTCACCCACCGAGATAACTCGCTTGGTGGCGATGTAGACCTTCACCATCTGCAGCACACCGCTGCGAAGCTCGTCGCCTCGCTTCATGCTGTTCAGCTTGCGGTCACGCTGATCGATGGCCAACTCAATGGCAGGCCACTTCGCAGCGTACAGCTGACGGATTTGGGCAACGCGTTCTTCGCTCTTGAGTGGTTCCAGGATCTTGTACAGACGGAACTGGGTAGCCTGTTCCGCGATGTACTTGGCGTCCTGATCACGCGTGAGCGGCGTGCCATCTTCGTCGGTCACGGTCTTGCCGAGGATTTTTTCGACTTCGCCGATAAACTCGGAGAAGAGATCCGAAATGGCATTGTTGCCCTCGGTCTCGGCGTCTTTGAGCGTCTTCTCGAAAGCCTTTCGTTCGTCGTCCGAGAGGCTCATGCGGCGAGCAAACTTCTCGGCTTGAACGACGATCCCTTCGATACCGGATGGGACTTCCAGCGAATCGTTCTTCACGTCTTCACCGGCACGACCAAAGATCGCGTGCAGCAGCTTTTCTTCCGGCGTCAGTTCGGTCTTGCTCTTCGGCGAAACCTTACCGACGAGGATGTCCCCAGGCTTGACGTACGTACCGACTTGAACGATCCCGCTCTCGTCGAGATTACGCAGCATCTTTTCCGAGACGTTCGGAATGTCTCGCGTGAAGTCTTCGCGGCCCAACTTTGTTTCGCGAATTTCGACGTCGAATTCTTCGATATGGATCGAAGTGTAAACGTCTTGCTTCACCAGCTCTTCGCTGATGATGATCGCGTCTTCATAGTTGTAGCCATCGAACGACATAAAGCCGACGAGCACGTTACGGCCGAGAGCCAACTGACCGCCGTGGGTCGCCGCACCATCTGCCAGAACGTCGCCTGCGGTGATCTTTTGCCCCATCTTCACGACAGGGTGCTGATTCAAGCAGGTTCGTTCGTTCAGACCGACGAACTTACGCAGGTCGTAAACATCTTCAGCATGCTCTGCAGCACCACTACGCTCGACAATCACCTTCAATGCGTCGACGTATTTCACTGTGCCGTCATACTTGGCACGAATGATCATGCTCGAGTTCATCGCCACGTCGCGTTCGACGCCGGTACCGACGATCGGAGGCTCGGCGATCAGCAGTGGCACTGCTTGCCGCTGCATGTTGGAACCCATAAGAGCACGGTTCGCATCGTCATGTTCCAGGAACGGAATCAACGCTGCGGAGACACCGACCATCTGGCAAGGTGCCACGTCGATGTATTCGACTTCTTCCGGAGCAACCATTTCGAAGTCGCTGCGGTAACGAGCGATGATCAGATCACCCAGCAGGTTGTCGTCATCGTCGGTCGGCGTATCGGCCGGAGCCACCAACGCGTCCGATTCTTCGTCGGCTCGCAGCCAAACAAAACCCTTGGCGATCTTACCGTTGGTAATCTTGCGATACGGCGTGATCAGGAAGCCATACTCGTCCACCGAAGAGTAGAGAGCCAAGCTGGAGATCAGACCGATGTTCGTACCTTCCGGCGTTTCAATCGGACAGATACGACCGTAGTGAGAAATGTGAACGTCGCGGACTTCAAAGCCTGCACGCTTACGATTCAAACCGCCTGGACCGAGAGCCGACAAACGACGTTCGTGCGTAAGCATCGAAAGCGGGTTAGTCTGGTCGACCACCTGCGAAAGCTCGCCACGGCCGAAGAAGTATTCGATCGCTGCCGAAATGCTCTTCGGGTTAACCAGGTTACGCGGAGTCATGTCTTCCGCGTCCTTCAGGCTCATTCGCTCTTGAACCGTGCGACGCAGCTTCAGGAAGCCCTTACGCATTTCGTCGCAGGCCAACTCGTCGATCGTTCGGAGACGACGATTACCCAAGTGGTCGATATCGTCGATACGAGCTCGTTTGTCACCTGACGAGAGATACAAGATGTACCGAATCGCCGCGATCAGGTCTTCCGGACGAAGGGTCTGCTGACCTTCGTCGATGTCGAGACCCAGCTTTCGGTTCATACGGAAACGACCGACGCGACCGAGGCGGTAGCGGTTTTCGTCGTAGAACTTTTCAGCGAACAACGTCTTCGCTTTTTCCAGCTGCGGAGGATTCCCTGGACGCAGACGCTGGTAAATACGAAGCAATGCTTCCTCGTGACTCGAGGTGTTGTCTTCGCCCAACGCGTTGAAGATCAGCGGAGTCTTTGGCGGCTCCATGACTTCGACCGTATCGATACCAGCCGAGCAAATCAATTCCGCGATGTTGCGGCTGATCTTCTGACCTGCTTCGAGGATAATTTCCCCAGCACGGTCGTTGCCACTTGGGTAGATAATGTCGTCAACCGCGATCTTGTTCTCGATCTTCGAGACGCTACGGCCATCTTTGACCGTTTCGACCGAAGATTCATAGAACGCTCGGATCACGTCGGCGTCGCTACTAAACTCTGGCGACATCGCTCGCAGAAGCGTCGTCGCGGCGAATTTACCGCTCTGGTCGATACGGACTGTGAGCGAGTCTTTCTTCGAGACATTGACTTCAATCCAGCTTCCGCGCTCTGGAATCACGCGACAGCTTGGGAGCTTCTTGTCCGAAGTAGTGTCTTGCTCGAGAACGAAGTCGACACCAGGGCTGCGGTGCAGCTGGCTAACGACAACACGCTCGGCACCATTGATGATGAACTCACCACCACCCAGCATGACCGGCAAGTCACCCAGGTAGACTTCTTCTTCGATCGGCTCTTCTTTATTCAAGCGGAGCCAAATTCGGAACGGACGACCGTAGGTTAACCGCAGCTGCTTACATTCCTCTGGCGTGTAGCGCGGCTTGCCTAGTTCATACCGGACATAGTCCAGCTGATTCTGGCCATCGTAACTTTGGATGGGGAAGATCTCTCGCAGGACACTTTCGATGCCCAGCTCTTGATCTCGCTCTTCCGCATCGAGTTCCGCTTGCAGAAAGTTTTTGTAGCTCAGGGTCTGAATTTTCGTCAGATCCGGCGGAGCCATGTAAATCGATTGACTTCCAAACCGACGAACTTCAGTGGGTTCCAGCCGTCGTTGCGACGAGGTAGCCATAGGCGACGCGACTCCTTGGGCGGCAAATCAAAAAACAACATGCTCTCACGCTAAATCAAGCGCAGACCGAACGCAGGGTTCTAGCAGGCGGCCTGAGACAGATAGCGGGAAAGCATGAGCGATACGGGCGGACAGTAGAGGTTCAGATTTAAGCAGACCCGCGAAAGCGCGCAGCTGGCGCCATGCAAGCTAGCACGCCCGGAGATACGGGCGCGCACTCTTACCTGATTCCCATCCATGCTGTCAAAAGAAAAAGAAGATCCGGGAGACTTCAAAATCACACCTCGCGACGTTGCCTCTTAAGTATAGGCGAGGCAACGCCTGAGTGAAAACAGGAAATCAGCCAAATACCAACGTCTTACTTGATTTCGACGACGGCACCAGCTTCTTCCAGTTCGGTCTTGACCTTTTCGGCTTCTTCCTTCGAGACGCCTTCCTTGATCTTGCTTGGGGTACCTTCGACGAGGTCCTTAGCTTCCTTCAAGCCCAGACCGGTGATACCACGGACGACCTTAATGACGCCGATCTTCTGGGCACCGAAGTCGGTCATCACGACGTCGAATTCGGTTTGCTCAGCAGCGGCAGCACCACCGGCATCGCCACCACCAGGAGCCATAACGACACCACCACCAGCGGCGGCTTCGATGCCGTGAGCGTCCTTCAGGTAGTCGCCCAGTTCAACGGCTTGCTTCAGGGTCAGACCAGCGATCTGATCGCCCAAACCCTTGATTTCTTCGGACACTTCGACGGTTGCAGTTGCTTCTTCGGACATTTCGGATCTTATCCTTTCAACACGATTTGCAGGGGAGCGATTCCACCTGCGCCAGGGAATACGGATGTTTTGGTTTATGGAAACGTTCTTTCGGCAAAAGCCGCCAGGACGTTTGCCGAGAGAAGGCTGTTAGCCTTCTTGCTTTTCGCCAACTTGCTTGACCTGCGAGGCCAACTTGGCACCAGGACCCTTGATTTGGGCTCCCAGGGTACGGCCAGGACCCAGAATCTGACCCACCAGAAGCGAGAGCTGTTCAGCTCGGTTGGGCCATTTACTGATTGCCTTGACCGAATCAGGGTTCAGGGATTCGCCATCCATGACACCGCCCTTGGCGGTGAACCCGGGATAATCATCGTTCTCGTTCAGCTTGACGACTTCTTTCGCCAAATCGACGAAGTCTTCGCCGCCCCAAACGATGGCGGTGCTACCTTGCATGCCCTCGAAGGCGGGAGCGAGCGTGGTGCCTTCACAAGCCTTGGCGGCCAGCGTGCGACGCACGACCAATAGGCTCAGGCCCTTTTCGCGGAGTTGCTTGCGGACCAGGTGAGTCTTTTCCGCATTCATCCCCACAACGTCGACCACCAACAAGTCGTTGACCCCATCCAATCGCTTGGACAGATCGGTGATCACCAGGTTTTTTAGATACTTACTCATGGCTCAGGGCTTTTATACGAATGTGTTTTCGCGTAACGCTTGAACTGGTTAGGAACAATTTAGAGAGCGACTTGGATGCCGGGGCTCATTGTCGCACTCAAATTGACGCTACGAACATAAGTGCCCTTCGCCGCTTGAGGCTTGAGGCCATTGATATGATCGATGAAGGCCTGGATGTTGTCTTGCAGCTTGTCCGACTCGAAACCAAGACGACCAACGACTGCATGAACGATTCCAGTTGGGTCATTACGGAATTCGACCTTACCGGCTTTGTATTCCTTGACCACTTTAGCGACGTCTGGGGTGACCGTACCGGCACGTGGCGATGGCATCAAACCACGAGGACCGAGGACACGACCCAAAGGACCGACCAACCCCATCATGTCGGGGCTGGCGATACAGACGTCAAAGTCGAGCCAACCACCCTTGATCTTCTTGGCGAGCTCTTCGGCACCGACTTCGTCCGCACCAGCTTCTTCCGCGGCGGTGGCGTTATCCCCCTTCGCGAAGACGATGACACGCTGGACTTTACCGATACCGTGCGGCAGAACCAAAGCGCCACGGACCAACTGGTCAGCTTGCTTCGGATCGATACCCAATCGCATCGCAATTTCCACGGTCTGATCGAACTTGGTCGTATCGAACGACTTCAACAGCACGATCGCGTCTTTCAGGTTGAGCGGTTCGGCTGGCAGCTTTTCTGCCAGGGCTCGGTATCGTTTGGATTGTTTAGCCATCGTTTATCGCCAATAGGTAGGGAGATAATGTTCGCGTAAAGGGGTAGGACTATTCCGTGACTTCCAGACCCATGCTCCGAGCCGTTCCTTCGATCATTCGGCGAGCGTGGTCCAAGTCGCGGGCATTCAAGTCCGCCATCTTTTGGTTGCAGATGTCTTCGATTTGGTCTTGGCTGACCTTACCGACTTTCTTGGTGTTCGGCGTGCCACTTCCCTTGGCCAGGCCAGCAGCTTTCTTCAGCAGGGCAGCAGCTGGTGGGCTCTTGCAGACGAACTCGAAGGTACGGTCGTTGTACACAGTGACGACAACCGGAATCGGCATGCCGTTGAACTCTCGAGTCTTGTCGTTGAACTGTTGAACGAACTGACCGAGGTTCACACCGAAACGACCCAACGAGGTACCGACAGGAGGAGCCGGAGTGGCTTGACCGCCGGGGACCTGAAACTTCGCTTGACCTACTTGTTCCCGTGCCATTTTGCTGTTTCCCGTGCTGCGGTCTGCCTGGACGGCGTGCCGCAACCGAATGCTATGTAAACCGTGTGCTTATTAAACAAAGGCCCCGAGGCTCGTTCTCTGTTTCCGCCGGCAAAGGGGGAGTTAGAAGAATCGACCACCGGTCCAACGCCTGAAGTGGATTAAACTGGCTCCATTTGCCAGTGTTCCATCTCCACCGGTGTTGTGCGGCCGAAAATATTGATCATGACCGTCACGCGGCCATTGGTGTTGTCGATCACCTCGACATCCCCCTCGAAGTTCTCGAAGGTTCCTTCGGTGATGCGAACATGGTCGCCAATCTTGAAGCGAATGTTCGTCTTGACTTCTTCTTGCTCGCCTTCTTCGGGCTTGCGCGTCTTCTTGACGATGCGATCCACTTCGTGCGGCAACATCGGCACTGGCTTGCCAGCCGCGCCGGTAAAGTCACCAATGCCACCGGTCTCACGAACCAGAAACCACGTTTCGTCGTTGATTGCCATATGCACGACGATGTAGCCTGGATAGAGCTTCTGCTTGGTAACTTTCTTCTTGCCGTTCTTGTATTCCACCAAATCCTCGGTAGGAACAAGAATCTCGCCGAAGTAATCCTCGAGGCCCGCCATCTTGACGCGGCGGATCAGGTTATTGCTAATCGACTTTTCGCGATTGCTTTGAACCTTGAGGATGTACCACTCCTTGTCAGCTGCCTCCGCAGCTTCTTCCTCTTCATCACTGATTTCTTCGATCGGCCCACGCTTCTTGCCGGTGGCCGCAGGAGCTGGCTTTGGCTCAGCAGGCCCTGCTTCCTCCGTAGAATCTTCAGCGGGAGCGGCATCGTCGGATTCAGGTTGATCTTCCGCAGCTTCGCCCAATGCGTTTTCCTCGTCAGCCGATTCTGGCTCTTCCACTGACGCAGCATCATCCGCAGCAGCTTCCGGGGTCGCTGCTTCTTCTGCGGTGTTTTCTGCGTCCGCAGGGATACCCGACTCGGGGTCCTTCTGAGGATCAAACGAATTGTCAGGGGAACTTGACACGGATACTCAACCTTATCCGGCCGCAAGGACCGAACTATCTATTGCGAAATGCACCTGGCAACCAAAGGGCCGCTGCCAACAAGCCGCTACAAACCGAGCGACTACGTCGGCGGAGTCTGCGGATCTGGAGGAATCAACCCGATCGTTTTGAACAGGGTGATCCACAACAAGTCGAACGCAAACAACAGCATGGCCAGGATGAAGATCAACGCGATCACCACGATGACACTTCGCCACAACTCAGCCTTGGAAGGCCAAGTGACCTTATTCATTTCTGCCTCGACCGCGATCAAAAAGTCCGCGAACGTAGGCCAGTTAATCAGTCGATAGGCTACCCAAAAACCAACGACGACCAGGGCAATGGGAACCAGCAAGTGCAACTGGTACTGAACCATCGTTGCCATCGCTTCCATCTGCTGATACAGCTGGTAAGCGGCAATCGCGGTCAATACCCAAATGGAAATTAACGTTGCCTGCCGGGCAATCCTGCCCTGAGTCCGCTTATACCGATTCGCCTGCACCATCTCGTTGAGAAGGGAAGGGGAACCGACGGTCTTCTCCTTGGCCATGGTCACTCTCAGTCTTTGGCGTTCCTGCCGCGGCGACGACGCTGGGGTGTTTTTCCAGGGTCTCTTTACCGGTGCGACGCGCTCAACAAATTCGGTAACACCAACGATTAAGCAGGGGCGGAGGGACTCGAACTCTCAACATCTGGATTTGGAATCCAGCGCTCTGCCAATTGAGCTACGCCCCTGTAGCATCGCCGAACCAAAGCCAATGCTTGGTTCGGCGAGCTGAATTCTAAACGAGTTTTACTCGGTGATCTTGGTAACAACGCCGGAACCGACGGTCTTACCACCTTCGCGGATAGCGAAGCGAACACCTTCAAACATAGCGATCGGCTTGTGCAGCTCGACTTCGATCTTGACGTTGTCGCCTGGCATGCACATTTCTGCACCTTGCAGATTGGCAGTCCCGGTAACGTCAGTGGTTCGGAAGTAGAACTGTGGACGGTAGCCGCTGAAGAATGGCGTGTGACGACCACCTTCTTCCTTGCTCAAGCAGTAGATTTCTGCCTCGAACTTGGTGTGCGGGTTAACCGAACCTGGCTTGGCGAGAACCTGACCACGCGAAATGTCTTCACGCTTGACACCACGCAGAAGGCAACCGACGTTATCGCCAGCAACACCTTCTTGCAGGATCTTGTTGAACATTTCAACGCCGGTGACGGTGGTCTTGGTCGGCTTTTCGGTCAGACCGAGAATTTCGACTTCTTCACCAACCTTGACGATACCGCGTTCAATACGACCGGTAGCAACCGTACCACGACCTTCGATGGAGAAGACGTCTTCGATTGCCATCAGGAATGGCTTGTCAGTTTCGCGTTCTGGTTCTGGAATGTAGCTGTCCAGTGCGTCAACCAATTCGGTGATGCAAGCGGAAGCGTCTGCGTCAGCAGGGTTGTTGTAAGCACCGAGCGAGTTACCACGGACAACTGGGCAGTCGTCACCTGGGAAATCGTTCTTGTTCAGCAGCTCACGAACTTCCAGCTCGACGAGGTCCAACAACTCTTCGTCGTCGACCAGGTCACACTTGTTCAGGTAAACCACGATGCAAGGCACACCAACCTGGCGAGCCAGCAGAACGTGTTCCTTCGTCTGCGGCATTGGACCGTCAGCAGCGGAAACCACCAGAATCGCACCGTCCATCTGGGCAGCACCGGTGATCATGTTCTTGACGAAGTCAGCGTGGCCGGGGCAGTCAATGTGAGCATAGTGACGAGTCGGCGATTCATACTCGACGTGAGCCACAGCAATGGTAACCGTCTTCGTTTCGTCACGAACGGTACCACCCTTGGCGATTTCCGAGTATTCCTTCATCTTTGCCAGGCCCTTGGCAGCCTGAACCGCCAAGATCGCGCCCGTCGTGGTCGTTTTACCGTGGTCAATGTGACCGATGGTGCCAACGTTGACGTGAGGTTTAGATCGTTCAAATACGTCCTTGGCCATTTTCTATGTCTTTCTTACCCCAGTTAAACCGTGAAAAATTGGGATCTGTCTAAATACGAAAATCAAGGTGCCGTGAAGAGCTGCTGAAGGGACTTGAACCCTTGACCTCTTCCTTACCAAGGAAGTGCTCTACCACTGAGCTACAGCAGCCGAAAAATGGGAAGCTTGTTTGGGGCTTTGCTTCCGCCACCTTTACCCGGCTACTCGCTTCCGAGCCGCCCAAACGGACAACCCGATTCTCGACAACGGAGCCTCGTCGACCTATCGAGATCGCTTTGGCAAGCTCACAACAGACCCGGTAAAGAGGCGTGTTGCGAAGCGGGTGAAGGGAATCGAACCCTCGTCTTCAGCTTGGAAGGCTGTTGCTCTACCATTGAGCTACACCCGCAACCTACCCAGGCCTTGCTGTCTTTTCTTCCAATAAAGCCCGGGATTTCAATTCAGTGGGGGGTACAGGATTCGAACCTGTGAAGGCAATGCCAACAGATTTACAGTCTGTCCCCTTTGACCGCTCGGGAAACCCCCCAACATATCCGCTTTGCTAGGCCTCCGAAACTAGTGGCTTCGGCAACCCGTCGAAAACGGCTCTTATCCGTCCAAATTCAGCCCCAAAGTGGGCTTAACAAGCTAGCGGAGGGACTTGAACCCACAACCTGCTGATTACAAATCAGCTGCTCTGCCAATTGAGCTACGCTAGCCCACTACCTGGGCTTTATGGAAAACCAATAACTATAACGAGTCCAAAGTTCCCCGCAAGCCAGGATGAGCATGGGAATGGCAAATTTCGTCCAAAATCCCAGCTAAGCGTTGGACACCGCATTCAATTGCATGTTCGCGAGCTCGTTTGCGCTCAGCATCCCCTCGCTAATCGGCCTAATCGATCGACACTCTTGGACATACTAAGCCCCAGTTCGTATGACACGAAGTTGTGACATTTTTGCCCACGAGTGCACTTCGAGAGCGGCAATCGATCACGGTTTAGGCAATGCGGGTAGACTGCGTGAACTTTTGCCTCGCACAACAATCGAGCAACGCCGATACATCTTGTGGCATTCGCACATGGAACGCATCTAGGCCGGCAAGTTCTCCACATGATTTTTCGAGACATCACCCATCACCACCTTCTTTGAAGTGCTTGCCTGACAAGACTTTCCACCTCCCCTCCCTTAGGTGGACAAAGTAAGCCCATCGGTTCGGCATTTTCTTTGCAAGCAGGTCGCACCGCCTTGTCATGCCTGTTGGCAGCTTTCCCCACTTCCCAAGCCGCCAGGAATTGATCACCCACGCATATTTTCATCTCTGGGGTATCTATGAAGACTCGGCCTGTTCCCATGCGAAGCGGTTTCACGTTGGTCGAACTGCTCGTCGTGATTGCGATTATTGGTGTTTTGATCGCGCTACTTTTACCGGCGGTGCAGCAAGCCCGCGAAGCCGCTCGACGCATGCAGTGCTCGAACAACTTAAAGCAGCTTGGGCTCGCACTGCACAATTTCGAGAACACTTATCAGGAACTCCCTACCGGGAACGTCTCGCTCTTCAACTGGAAGATCACCATCTTGCCGTATCTCGAGCAAAGCGTGGTTTACGATCAGCTCGACTTTAGCGTCGCGTGGGGCCGCTTTGATGGCCGCATGTTTACCGGAAACCCTGTGCTTTACGACGTCACCGTGCCTGGTTTGGTATGTCCGTCCAGTGCGCTTCCAGACCGCAATCCGGCGATGACCTATTCCGGAACGAGTCCCGACTGGTCGCAAGTCCACGATTACGTGGGCATTTCCGGGGCTTATCCTGATCCCCAAAATCGCCTTAGCGTCTGCACCCAGGTCAACGCCGTCCAGTCTGGGACCCACTGCGAGAACGGCGCATTCATCAACTTTCGCGGACGCAAACTGGCCGAGATGACCGACGGCACGTCCAACACGATGGTCATCGCCGAACAGTCTGGCCAAGTCGATGGCATCGAGAAAAGTGCGAACGCCCTGGGCGGTTGGGACGGACTTCGCACCAACACGGTGACGACGTCGTCTGGATCGAACGTCTGGAACAAAGACACTCCGATTCACGAAATCACCTACAGCAGCGGATACACCCAAGGCACCGCTACGTTCCGTTACCCGATCAACAGCTCCTGGCTCTCAGGCGCACCGTCCGGGGCGAACTCCTGGTTCGACGTCAACACAATTCTCAACTCGTATCACCCCGGCGGGATCGAAACGCTATTGGGGGACGGTTCGGTTCGCTTCGTTCAGGAAACGGCCGACATGGAGATGCTGCGCCGAGGCTTCACGCTGGACGATGGTCTTGTCATCTCCGACCTTTAAACATCGGCCGCCCTAGCGCAACGCTTCTTGAAACTCGAACACTCGCACTTGAGATCTGCCATGAAGAATTTTTTTCTCTCTCCAGGCCCTGGTTACATGATCTTGCTGGGCACGATTGTTTCACTTTCCTTGGCTGGATGCAGCCAACAACCGCGATCGCATTTGAAGCGGACCGACATTTCAGCCCAGATCACGCAGGGAGGCAAACCACTCACCGGCGCCCTGATTGATTTTGCCAGCCACGAAAACGGGGAAGCTTATGGCGGCACGCTCGACGAACAGGGACGCGTCGACCTAAAAGGGGTGGCGGTCGGTCAGTATGTCATCACCATTCAACCACCACCGGGCGATCCACTGCCAGGCTCGCCACGCCAAATCCCCAAGAACGTTCAAGCCATCCCCCGATCGTTTCGCATCCCGAACACGAGCCCGCTTATCGCTTCTGTTTCCGATAGCGAAAGCGCGTTCACATACGACCTGAAAGACTTTGATCTCTCGAAGAAACGATAGGCAATTCCCCACAAAAAACGCATGCTCACGACGTATTGAGCATGCGTTGAATCAACCCGTTACGCCTCGCGTTTTCCCTGGAATTCCGGCTCGTTCCACACTTCCAGATAATACTCGCGAAGCGTTGGATCGCCAGGGATTCGCATGACCAGGAATGGGTCGAGGACAACTTGGCTTTCCTCCAGTGAACAGACAAAGAACTCCACTTCGGGATGCTTCTTTTTGATGTCGATCGCCGTTTGCAGGGCGAACTCTGGGACGGGCTTCGTGTAATACGCCAAGTCGTACGTCAGCCAAATTCGCTGCGTTAGAAGGCTTTCACCCAGTATAGAAAATACAAAGAGAGCGATTCCCCCGAAGACGATCGCCAACGCTACGGCGAACGCCAAAGAGGCGTTCATCGTTAATGCGGCAACGATGAGCATCGGAATTCCTGCGACCGCCGCAATCGCTCCGATTGCCGCTACGCTGTTAAGCAGTGTCGAGAGCAACCAGTGGGGCTGCCGTACGCCAGCTTCCTTGTAACGCTGCACGCTTTCGTGAGTGAACGGACGGACGTCCAACTCCTCTAACGTTTGCTGCAATGCGGCCCTGCGACGTGCCCGCGTTAGCGTGGTGGTATATCCCAGCACGGCACTCGCTTCGTCGGCCAACGCATGCGAAAGATCTTCCGGCGAATGGTCGCGGGCCTCTAGCAGAATCGGTTCCCGCTGCAATTCCGAGACATTCATGGCGCTACTCCTATGCCCCCGATCGGTCATCAAGCAATCGACTGGTTCGCTCGTGATTTCCCACACGAAGCATCAAGCAGGCCCACAAATGAAACCTAGCAAAAGGCGTTTAAGCTCGCACGAATTTTGTCGAATCAAGCGTTTTCCGCTCCGCAGATTCAACAGGGCGAATCAGCAGCAAAGCAAAAATTAATCCGACGAGCCCACCTAAATAACTTCCACTGTGAATCGTCGCGACACGCACAAAATGCCATGGCTGCTCGATACCCAAGACGTCGATCATGGTCTGCCAACGACTGTAGTCAGCCTCCGGTCCTCGCCAGATTCCGACGACATATCCAGCGAATCCAAAGAGAAACGTCACCACCAAAACAACGAGAAATCCTCGCACAATCTGGCTAATCGCGACGCTGCGAGGCTGACCAGGAATCAAACGTCGTGCAAGCAGCCAAGCCGCAATCGCCCCCACCCACCACGACGCAAGAAAGCCAATCGTGGCCACAAAAACGCGATTTCCGAAACCGAAGTCGGCGTAGTGAAACTGCTCGAACTTCATCTTCGTGAAGTACTCTGGCGAGATCGAATAGGTCAGCTGATCGTGCCCAATTCCATACAGGCCTGCCAGCAGTGACCCGGCCGCTGCAACGCCCAACATCCATGGAAGATCGACAAGCGCGATGCGAGGTATCAGGTAACGAACGATCTGCGTGGCGCGGCTCATTGGATCTCTATCGATAAGCGTTTACGATCGCTTGAGTCTGCGCGACAAGAGCGATTCCTTCCAGCAAAAACGGTACGGGGCACTGCTTGAAAAATTGGTGACACGGAAAAATTGGCCTGATAAAATCCGGCTGCCTCGCTCAAACTGTCCCTCGCTGTGCCGACGATGAACTTACCTCAGTGGATCACCCTCGTTCTGTTCCTGCTTTGCATGAGCGCAATCGGTTGGGCAATTCTTTTCCTGCTGGGACTGGCCGGCAAACTGGCGAAAAGAATCATGGAAGGTACCTGGGGCACGCTCACGCAATTGATCGGCTGGATCATCGTTTCAATGCTGCTGGCCTTGCTAAGCAGCTTCGGCGGAGTGTGGGTAACAGAGGTCCCTATTCCACCGCCTGAGGCCGATAACGTGACCGTGAAAGCATACGTCGCCGCGGTATTCAAAGAAGCCATCAAGCTGCACATTTATGTCATCGTGATGATGTTCATCGTCGTAGCATGGACCTACCTGGTACTAATCTTCGGCCTGATCTTCGGCAAATACCCCGCTCCATCGGACCGCTCTTCTTGATGCCAAATACTGCCGACTTGAACGGACCGGCCAAATCTCAGACTTCACGCTCCCCCTGAAACGTCGACTCGTTCCAGACTTCCAGGTAGTAGTCGCGATCCCGCTCGCCGTCATGAAAACGAAGCACCAGAAAGGGATCGATAATGACCTCCGCTTCTACTAATGTGCTGATGTAAAACTCGACATCAGGGCAACGGTTCTTAATGTCCATCGCGGTTTGCAATGCGAACTCGGGGACAGGCTCTGGATAGGCCTCCAATGCATGCATTTGCCACTTTTTCTCGAGGAAATAGTGCCCTCCCAGGTTATAGCAAGCAATCGCAATCACCATTCCTACCGAGAGCACTGCGGCGGCATAGAATGCGAGCTCGCCCATCGAAAACAGTGCCGCAACGATCAACACAGGAAACGCCCCCACCGCAGCAAACAGCCCCAGAATGAATGAGGAATCGATGATATTGTCCAGTGTGGTGAAAGCCTCTTCCTCGCAGGCATCTTTGTAAGCTTTCACGCTTTCGTTTGTGAACGGCGCAATCTCTAACTCTGCGAGCGTTTCGTGCAAGTGCGCAAGCTGCCGAGCGTTTTCTTGTTGGGCCGACAGCACACGATACCCCAACGTGTCCGCCAGTTCTTCCGACCAGCCGGCATATACATCGCTGGAATCGGGAACGGCTGCTTCCTGCGCAATCGCCTCACGTTGAAGGATACTGGTGTTCATAAATGGTCTCCTAGCTCCGGCAGCAATGCGACACGCGTCCTACATTCTGCTTAACCTACCGCTGCAAACAGGGCAACAAAAAAAGCCAGAGACCGTAGCCTCTGGCTTTTCGCATGATGGAAACGTCGTTCGCTGGGGGCGAATTAGTTGGTTTCCGGGAGGTCGAAGTTGTAATCCTTCGCGGCCGTTTTCAGCTTGTTCAAAGCACGTGCTTCGATCTGGCGAATTCGTTCCTTGGTCACGCCCAGCTCTTCGCCCACTTCCTTTAGTGTCTGTGGTTCGCGGCTGTGGTCCAAACCGAAACGGCGGATGATGATCTTCTGCTCACGTTCATCCAAGCGATGCAGGATCTTGTCGATCTGCTTTTCGCGAGTCTGCTGAGCCATTTCCTGTTCGTACTGATCGGTACGTTCGTCGACACGCGTGGTGAAGTATTCGTCCAAGCTCGTACGGTAACGATCGCGATGACGGAACTCGACCGGAATGGTTCGGGCAAAGTTCTTCATGATCGCCCAGCTACAGTAGGTGCTGAACTTGTTACCTCGCGAGTAGTCGAACTTCTCGGCCGCACGAATCAACGACATGTTGCCGTCCGAAACGAGTTCGAAGAAGTCTTCCGTCGCACCGACATGACGCTTGGCGATCGAAACCACCAATCGCAAGTTCGACTGCACGATCAGGTTCTTCACTTCGCTCGCTTTGTCGTAAAGCTGCTCGATGGCGTCCATGTCGCTCGACTTCGGACGCTGTTCATCCAGCTGCTCGCGGATCTTCAATGCTTTGTGCTTCAGGAAGTTGAACTTACGGAACAAGTGATATTCCTGCTCACGCGTCAGAAGCGGCATTTCATACAGCGAAGCCAAGTAGGTTGGCAGTCCCGAAGGAACACGAACTTTACGAGCTGGCTTTTCGTGCGGTGGCATTTCGCCGAGGATATCCTCTTCCAACTCTGGCTTTTCAAAGTCGTCGTTGTAGATGCAATCCAGCGGCAGTTCGGTAATGTGGCGGAAGCGGATCTCGTTGATCACCCGATAAATCGAGGCCCGCGTTCGGCCATGCTTTTCCGAAAGTCGATCGACCGAAACACCATGGCGATATTCGCCATAGATGATCTGCTTGGCCGACTCGGTCAGCGGGCCACTTCCGCGTGGGAAGACCGCTTCCTTCGGCTGCTCGTCATCATGATGCTTCAGCGTGTAACGAATCGTTTCGACGCTACGTCCCATCTTCGCGGCCACGCGTTTGGCAACTTCCGAAGGGGTACCTCCCGCGTTGGCCAAACGGCGAGCTCGGTCGATGATCTCCAGCTTTTCAGCGTCCGAAAGCTGACTGAAATGACGACCACGTTCGATACGGTCAGGATTGTCCTTCACGAAGCGTTCGACGCTGCTGCGAAGGAATCCGACACGCTTTCGTCCGTCGAAGAGGAACTTACGACTGACGAGGCCTTGTTTACGCCATCGCGAGATCGTTTTGGTCGAAACGTTGAAGCGGTCGCTCAACTGTTCGACGGTCAGCACTTCTTCCGGAACGGAATCGACCGAGACATCCGCGGCATCCGAAAGGTCTTCCACCATCAAGCGGAGGTCTTCCGAAGCCGACTTGCCTGGCAGAAGCGAACCAACGTTCGGCTGCTCAGGACGGAAATCGGTCAAACGATAGTAGATATAGTCGACCGGGTACTGCTTGCTCGGGTCGATCTCAGAGATAAGTTTCTCTGCACGATTGGCCTGATCGAGCTTGCGATCCCGGGGAGCATATTTAATCTGCTGGTCACGCAACTGTCGGAGCGCGACATTCTGGTATCCCTTGTTCATGTTGTCCCTCACTCAGTGATCAACAACATCCGTCTGGTTTTCCCTGCGAGTTCCGACTCGCCCAAACGATGTCTAACTTGGAGAGAGTCACCCTTCCCGGGCGACTATCACTCAAGCAACGGGACAGCTACCCATCCGCCGACGGGCGCCTCTTTCTGTCAGATGCTTGAAAAGTCTTCGGTTGGATTGCCAACTAAACTAATGAACTATTAGCCTGCAAACCAACCTTTATCTATGACCTTATACGAGGAAATGACCCGTTTGGTTGCTCATTTGTTCATGAAATTCTCAAAATCCACCACTTCGGGGGCCTTGAGGCCTGGCAGGCAATCGTCGTAAGTCAATGCCTGAAGAGGTGTTGCGAATCGCATGCCAATGGTCGTGTCATTTCCGCAGTTCGTATAGGTTTACGGCGGGAATGTCAAATTAGTCTCTGTGGATCAAAACCGCAGAAGCAACTTTCCTTCAACATGCCCTCCAGGATTGACGATTCTTCCGTATATAGCGATTTCTGCTTTTAACGAGAGACTCTCATTCCTAGGCCGCTGCCATGTTTTTCGATGCTTGCCAGGCAATATTCGTTACGCGAATTTACGGAAACCCGTTGTTCTGCCACAAACTGTCCATTACGGCTGCCATTTTGACACTCTGCCTGGCCGCTCCTCTTTCCGCTGCCGATAGCTACGAGCTGACGGAGAAACTGCAGGCGAAAACCCGGCAAATCCAGACCCAGCTGAAAGTCGAAGGGACCATGCGGATCAATCCCGATGGGAAGAAGGTCCGCAAATTCCCGATGTCGCTGGAAGGAAAGTACATCGCTTTTGAGCGAATCCTGGGCCCTTCCACCGCAGTTCGCTTGTATGAAACGGCAGAAACCGAATCGACCGTCAACGACAAACCGGTTAGCGACAAGTTGCCTACCGTTAAGCGACTGATCTCCGTTGATACCAGCGGCGACCGGCCCCTTATGTTCAGCCCTCAGTATTCGCTGACGCGCGAAGAGCTGGAGATGATCAGCGTTCCCGGCAACCCTGGCGTTCTAGGCAAGCTTCTGCCCACGGAACCGGTCGCTGTCGAGCAAGAGTGGTCGCCCAGCAACCAGGCCCTCGCCCAAGCCTTAGGCATCGATGCCATCAACAGCCAGCAGGTCATTGCCACGCTGACCGAAGTCGACGCTTCCGGAATCGCTAAAATCTCCTTAGAAGGTACGGTTTCCGGAGCGATCCAAGGGGTCGCCACCGAGATTGAATTGAAGGCCCGCATCAACTTCGACACGCGTCACCGAGCAATTACTTGGTTCGCGGCATCGATCAAAGAAGACCGCAGCATCGGCCATGCGATTCCTGGCTTTGATGTCACGGCCGTCGTTCGCACCCAGATTTCGGCCACCGAGGGCCCTGCCGACGAACTTACCGACGTCAGCCTGGCCAAGATCGATCTGCAAGCCAACCATGGCAGCGAAATGCTTTCGTTCGCTGGCGAAGAAGCTGGCTTCCGTTTGCTGCACCAACGAGATTGGTTTGCCATGGCGGAAACCCCGAAGCAAACCGTTTTCCGCATGGTTCAAGATGGCGAGCTGTTGGCCCAAGCCAACGTGAACCGCTTGACCAACTTGAAGCCAGGCGAACAGATGACGATTGAAGGCTTCGAAGCCGACGTCAAAAAGGCATTGAACGATCGACTCGGCAAAGTGATCGATGCCAGCCAGTCGGTCAACTCGCAAGGCCTACGTGAACTTCGTGTCACTGCCATCGGCTCGGCCAACAAGATGCCGATCACGTGGATCTATTACCTGGTGTCCGATGACAGCGGTCGCCGCTACTCGATCGTCTTCACCTACGAGACCAGTCTGGCCGAAAAATTCGGCCAGGCCGATCGCTCGTTCATGAGCGGCTTCGATCTGATCGACGCTCCGAAACCGAACATCGCCGACACCGACGAAAAAAATAGTGTCGCGAAATCGGACGACTCGGAAGAGCCCAAACGAATCTCCGCCAAAATCAAAGCGGTCCAAAAACGCTAAGCCCATGCGGCGGTTGGGTACAATTAAAATCAGGTACTACGCCTGGAAGACGCAGGCATGCTCCGCTTAGTCCCCTCTCCACCGTCCGCGGGGAAAGGGTCAGGGTGAAGGGGCATCGGTGGTACCAGATTCGCAACCCTCACCCCATCCCTTTCCGTTGGGAAGGGAGAGGGTACAAGAGTGGGTTTGGCGGTCGTACGAGCGCACACTCGCTCGCGGGGCTGTCCTCCCTTCGCTGCTTCCTTGAAAGGCCCCGCCGTGATTGTTCGCCCTTATAAGATCTCGCCCGACGAGTCGGCGCTGTTTCTGATTCCGCAATCGATCCATGCGGCTCTTTCCGGCGACTTGGCCTCGCATTGGGGCAACGGGCCGTTCCAACCGCTGGTGCATCCAGAAGTCGTTTGGCCAGCCATTTTCCATCATGACGACGGTTGGATTCCTGTCGACAAGTCTCCTCCAATCGATCCAGAAACGAAACGCCCGGTCTCGTTTCTTGATTCCCCTGCGGACGATTCGCACGCAATTTGGACTCACTCGATTGAATGGGCCGGTCGCATCAGCCCCTTCGCTCAGTACTTGATTGCCGAGCATTTCATGATGCTCCGGGAACATAGCCATTCAGCCGAGAGCGAAGCAGGGCAGCGATTCATCCACAAGTACGAAGAGCTGTGCGACACGTGGCGCGACAACTGGGAATCAAGACATCCGTTGTGCGACGATCACGAAGTAAAACTGGCAATCCGGCAGTTACGGTTCTTCGATTGGTTCAGCCTATGGCTTTGCCTCGATCACCGAACCGAAACGCACACCTTCGAAGAAACGCCTGGCGAAGCTCCACTGACAGTCGAGCCGCAAGGAGATGGCACCTTCCTGACATCCCCTTGGCCCTGGACGACCGATGACGTGCATGTTGCCGTGGGAGGTCACCTGGTGCCGGACCGCGACTACACCAGCACGGAAGACTTACTCAGCGAGATGAACGATTGGTGCCGGCTAGAGTGGGTGTTCCGGCCAAAATAAGGAAGCGAGGCGATCTCGACAAACGTCTTCAAACCAGCCGGAGCGCTGCGAATCGGGATTGCCCTCTATTATAAATTTTTATTGCACAAGTATCAACAAAGTATTCACGCACTTTACTTATCGCATACATGGCCTGGTGCTCAAGCATGCCCCTAGCTTGAACGTCCCAATTCGCAAGAATGCGGCACTTGCGCAAGCGGCCGGGGCGTAACTCTCGGGGAATTCGCCCCTGCCTGAAAAGCGTTTGGGCCTTGGACACATTTTTCGTAGGCTGACGATCAAGTCTCGCGGCCGTTCTTTCACAACCCACTTTTCACGCCCCCAAGCGCACAAAAAAGCCTCGGCGGTTGAGCCAAGGCTTTCTTTTGATCGGATGTGGTCAGCGTCGCGACTATTTCTTCGCGTCTTCTTCTTTGACCTTCTTCTTCTTCTTCATCGAGATCTTGATGACCTTGGTCTTGGGCAGACCGATAGGCGATTGGCTCTCTTCGTCGAACTTGCCCTGGGCCTTCATTTGAGCGATACGTTCGGTACGCTTGAGCACACTACGGGTCGAAATACCGCCCCGTTTCACTTTCAGGCTTTTATCGATGGTCACGGTAACTCTCCTGCGTTATGCGTTTATCAGGCGGAAAACGTCCGATCCGCCAGGTATTTGATCGCCTAGGCGACTATTTCGGATCAAGGGGAAACGCATCATGATACCAGAGCCCCCAGGGCCGTCAAGCCGTAACCAACCCGCCGAATGAGCCGTTTCTACGGCTACAATCTACCAGTTACGCGTCGACCGATTTGATTCGCTGCAGTGCGTTAAGCAGGTCCCGAGCCGTTTCCGGCCGATTCCGCGGATCTCGCTCGATACAGGACATGATCAACTTGCCGAGATCCTGATTGAGCTTCGGCCGATGGTCGAAGATGTTGCCCGGCGGCATCGTATCGTGGGTCAACGCATCGCGTCCGGTTCCTTCTACGCTGGCCCAAGGCAATTCGTAAACCAATAATCGGAAAGCAGTTACGCCAAGCGAGAAGATATCGACGCGTTGGTCGGTGGGTCGCCGGCGAACGATTTCCGGAGCCATGTAGTTAGGGGTTCCTGTGCGGTTGCCAGGTGCCATGAACTCTGGCTTGGCCGGCAGCGTAAGGCCGAAGTCGATCAGCTTACAGGAACGGCAGTCAGGGGCCGCAATGAAGTTACGCGGGCAAATATCGCGGTGGATATAGCCGGCCTCGTGGACGCAGGCCAACGCATCGGCCATTTGCCGCAGCAGCAAGAGCTGCTTACCTTCGAGCATGGGGTCTCGGTCGACAATCAGCGAATTGAGCCCCTTGCCTTCGAGAAACTCCATCAGGACGTACTGCTGCCCCGAGGTAACCATGCCGTGCTCGAGCGTACGAACGATGCAAGGATGGGTAAGCGACATGGCGATTTCCCCTTCCTTCGGCCGGGAAAGGCCCTGGAAACGGGAATCGAAGAACTGCTGCTTTTCCAGATCGAGGATCTTCAGCCCAAGCGTCTGCCCGGTGGAGTGCTCGCGAACCTTGTAGAATTCGCTCATGGTGCCGGAGACCGCCTCTTTGAGGATCTGAAATCGCGAGGCGATATCGAGCCGTTGTTGGCCGGCAAAGAGCGACTTGAACTTCTTGAGCAGACTCATCGGAGAAGGGAACTCACGCAATCAGGGGTCAAACTTGAAAACGTACTTCAAATTTAGGCCCCTGAACGGATTCCGCGCTACGAAATAGCGCATCGAACGTCCTTTTGACGTCGATTGGGTCGTATTAGCCTGACTGTTCCGGTGCCTCTCACCCCACTTTAAGCTGGCATGCAAAGCGGCACAAGAGACACCTTCCTGGAACGTGCCGCCGAAGCGAGAGGACGTTATCAGGCTATTTGCCGCAGTAGTCGATCGCCCGAGCGATCTCCAACTTCAGCTTGTTCCGCGGAACGATTCGGTCGACGAAACCATGATCGAGGAGGAATTCGCTCGTCTGGAAGCCTTCCGGTAAGTCGATGCGGATGGTCGCTTTGATCGTACGCGGACCGGCAAAACCCACAAGGGCCTTCGGTTCGGCGAAGATCAAGTCACCCAAGGAAGCGAAGCTGGCCGCCACGCCGCCCATCGTAGGGTTGGTCAGGACCGAGATAAACAAACCACCAGCTTCGTGAAATTTCGCCAAAGCAGCGGTTGTTTTAGCCATTTGCATCAGGGACAAAATGCCCTCGTGCATACGAGCTCCACCCCCGGAACCGCTAATGATAATCAACGGCAGATCTTGAGCCGTGGCTCGTTCGATCAACCGGGTCAGCTTTTCGCCGACCACGCTGCCCATGCTACCCATGATAAAAGCACTGTCGGTCACACCGATGGCGACACGTCGAGCACGGATCATGCCGCAACCGGTCAAAGCGGCTTCTCGCAGGCCGGTACGCTTTTGCTCGGCAATGAGACGGTCGGCGTACGACTTTTTGTCCTTGAATCCGAGCGGATCGAGCGATTCCAGGTTGGTATCCCATTCCTCGAACGTGCCGGTGTCTAAGACCTGTTCGATGCGCTGCTGGGCCGAGATGGTCCAGTGATAATCGCACTCCGGGCAAACGCCTTGCTGCTGTTCGGCTTGCTTGCGGAAAATAACGGCCTGACACCCAGGACAGCGTTGCCAGAGGCCTTCTGGCACGCCACGCTTTTTGGGTTTGCCCGATTCTTCAGTTTGCGAGACTAGATCCGAAGAGACGGATGCCATGTTCGATTCCTCGACGAGGGGATTAGTCGGAGAGGTAGTTTCCATGGTGTCGGTCGACGCTTTCTTGCTCGACTTAGACTTTGGAGACGACTGCGTTTTTTTCATACTGGATCAATTCCCACCATCCACATCGGCGTTCAGCTTGCCACAAATCACCGAAGTCGGTCTGCAGGATCTCGCTGCGAATGATGGATGCCAGAGGTTCTGGGGCGACCACAATCACGTTGCCTTCGCCTTTTTGATGCTTTTTCCATATCTTGTCTAGGGCGTTCTGGACACGCAAGCGCACCTCGCCCAAAGTCTCCCCTTGGGGGGGACAGACCGCCTCTGGGTTTTCCTGCCACAAGCGGTACACCGTCGGCTGGTTCTGCTTCACCTCAGTGATCAGCTTCCCTTGCCATAATCCGGCGTTCAAATTGGTCAAACAGTCCATTTGACGGACTCGTTTGCCGAGAGCCTTTGCAAATTCGTCCGCCGTCTGCTGACATGCCTGACAAGGGCCACAGTAGATGGCTTCGATCTGCAAAGCCTGAAGTTGATGAACCATTTCCGACGCTTGGCGAGTACCCTCTTCAGTCAACGGCATCGCTAAACGGCTACGAATACGACCCTGAAAGTCATATTCGGTCTGCCCTGGTCGGACGAGCACTATGCGTAACATGGCAAGCTGTTCTCAATTAGGTCGAAACTTGGGCAGTGCGATAAAGCTGGTCGATCGCTTCGCCGTAATCCGATTGATTGAAAATCGCTGATCCTATTACCAGAAGGTCAGCTCCCGCGTCCGTGCATGCTTGAACCGTTTCCAGGTTCACGCCGCCGTCAACTTCCAAAAGAAGTTCCGGCGGGGCCACTTTTCGCAGAGCTTCGAGTTTCTCCAACGCGACAGGATTGAACTTTTGTCCGCCAAATCCTGCATTCACACTCATGATCAGTATCAAGTCCGCTGTGTCCACAAAGGGCATGACTCGCTCGACAGGAATGTCGGGATTGATCGTCACGCCGGCTCCGCAACCAAGATCTTTGATCTCTTGCAGAACCCTGGCCGTTTCCGATCCAGTCGCTTCTTCGTGGACGGTAATGATATCCGCGCCCGCCTCATAGAACTGTCGGATGTAACGCTCCGGATTCTCGATCATCAAATGGACGTCGAGCGGAAGTTGTGACAACTTGCGAAACGCGGCGACAATGGGCATTCCGTAAGTGATGTTAGGGACGAAATTTCCGTCCATCACGTCCAAATGAAGTGCTTGCACGCCAGCTGCTTCCAGCCTCTCTACCTCACCGCGCATATCGCTAAAGTCGCACGATAGCACCGATGGCAGAATCAGCGGAGATTGTTGGCGAAGTCGCGCGAGATGCGAACGACGGCTCATGCCAAACCTGGGGTAGGGGGACGAATCACTTCGATGGCGAAAACGGCTAAGGCCCTCCGCCAAGCAACACTCACTAAGTATCGCGGAAGTGCGAATAGGGGCAACTTGTGCCCCTCAAAATCGATGGGTCGCATTGTACCAAGCAGATGTGAGCTCGTCAGCCGTCAATGGGCTTTCTCACCGCAACCTATTTGCTGGCAATAAGTTAAGAACACGAATTTAATCGTCTAGACTCTGTGGTTGAGGCAAATCATCCAGGGAAGTCAGCCCGAACAGCTGCAAAAAGCGTTCGGTAGTCGTGTATCGTTTGACCCGTTTTTCTTCGGGGTCTGGCTGTACGCGAAGCAATCGACGGCGGACTAACTGCGTCAGAATAGGGCCACTCGGCTTGCTGCGCATCTCGTCGACTTCTTCCCGCGTTGCTCCTTGGTTGTAAGCGACAAGCGACAACACATCGATCGCCGGCTGCGAGAGTTTCGCTTCTCTTACTTTGCCGTAGAACTTTTCACGTAGCGGCCGAAACTCGTCTCGCAACGCCATCCGATAGGTTCCACCAACGGCGGTTATCTCGTAGGGACATCCTTCGGCTTCGTACTTGCGATTGAGCTGAGCGACCAAGTCATCGATCTCGTCGGCTTGCACGCCTCGCATCACAGACGCTGCTTTCTCAGCGGTTAGCTTGTCATTCGACGCGTTGCCGACAAACAAGATCGATTCCAGAATGGTCGTCGGAGAAAGCTCGCAAGGGTCATCCGCTTCCGCTTCATCCGCCAAGCGAGAAACCGCCTCGGCGGTCGATTCTTCTTCCGAAGTTTCGTCTTCCTCTTCCGGCTTTTCTTCCTGGAACGGAGCAGGCCGATTACCGAGCGCCTCGGCATAGGTCTCCGACAATCGCTCCAACGAAAGTCCCCCGTCGTCAGCATCGTCGGCGAACATGGCGGAAAGATCGAACTGTTCTTCGTCATCGGTCATAACGGAACTATATCGATCGATACGCGAGAAACCAAGATGAAACCGACCAGCGGATTCACCATTGGAAATAAAAAAAGACCACGCGTGAACGTGGCCTTTTCATTGAATGCGATGGGCGATGTTTTACCAGCGTTTGGCAACTTCTTGCTTCATGAACGCGAGACCATCTTTGGCAAGCTGTAGTTCAGTCTCGAACATCTTTCGCCAGATCTTGGTCGCAGCAGCGATTTCAGGCAAAGCCAAACCAAATGCTTCCACCACCATCCAGCCGTCGTAGCCCACTTCCTTGAGCGTATCGAAGTTGGTGTCGAAATCGACATGGCCACTTCCTGGCGTAGCGCGGTTGTTTTCCGAGATATGCACGTGATGCAAAACGTCGGAACAATCGCGAATGGCCTGGGCAAAATCTGCTTCTTCGATGTTTGCGTGGAATGTGTCGTACATCATCTTGCAGTTCGGATGATCGACTTCACGCACAAATCGAGCCGAGTCTTTGTGCGTGTTGAGCAAGTAGGTTTCAAAGCGATTCAATGCTTCGACGCCCAGCATTACGTTGACATCTCCAGCATGTTCGGCGACTTGGCGCATCGAATCGACGCCCCATTTCCATTCGTCTTCCGTTGGGCCGGCACCACTGAAGATACCGATCGCCGAATGGTACGGCCCCACCAGAGTTTCAGCCCCCAGGGCGGCACAGCAGTCGAGCGTTTTCTTATTCAGTTCGACACCTTTAGCTCGCACGGCCGCATCGGAGCCGATGGGATTGTCTTCTTCATTGCGAACCGTCACGGCAGTACACTTCAGATCCATGGCTTTGATCTTTTCGCCGTACTTGGTCCATTTGTCGACGTCGAGATTGAAAAGCGGAATCTCTACCCCGTCGTAACCAATGGCCTTCAATTCTTCGATGACCGGCAAAAGGCTGTCATCGGGATCGCCAGACCAAAGCAACAAGTTCATGCCAAATTTCATCGACGGGGTCTCCTGAACATTTATGAAAATACAGAGGGGCAGTTACGTGGAATGCGCGGTCAGCAAAGCCGCGGATGAGGCTCGAACGTCACGGCGAAGCTCCGGCAAGAGCTGACCGAATGTGTCCGGCAAAGCTGGTAGTTTGACGCGCTGCATGACCTGATTCAACCGGTAAAGCAGTTTTTCGTCGTCTGGATAATCCTCTAAAAATCGCACCTCGACAAAGCGGCCGATGAACCAATCTAATCGGTCGGCTGGACGCTCGGCAATTCGCTCGACGGTTCGTTGCACGAGCCCTCCGTCGACGTTGCTGAGTGCTAAATAATAGGCATTTAGCTCCTCGGGATGATCTTCCATCAACACCGAGTCGAGCAATAGTTCCACCAAAATGTGTCCCAGAAAACTGGGTCGCATTCCGCTGTCTTTACCCAGGAAATCACGGATTCGCTTCGTGAAATCCCACTGCAGCCGGTTAAATTCTTCGGTTCGATGAAACCAATCGTCGTCGGCATGATGCTGAACGATCCCAGCGGCAATCTGAGCGACGAGCGGATCGTCGGCGTCACACAGTGGCAGAGCCTTTTTCGAGCGGGCTCGGCACTTGCGATCGACAACGTTCAGCCAATCAGGCACTGCAGTACCTGCGAGGAAATAGGGCTGATCGACAAACGGTCTTCCATGGGCGAAGTAGTTCATGCGTTTATCTTTGCCCAGAAACGAAAAAGGGAAAGGGTACCCTGGCACCCTTTCCCTAGTGGGTTATCTCGACGACGCAAGGAACTAAATGTCTTTCCAAGCTCGGTCCGCGGCACTCGAAAGCACGGCATCGCAAACCTTTTGGGTTTCCAATGCACTACGGAAAGTTGGCTCACACGGCTTCCCTTCTTCGACGCTCTTCAAGAAGTCGGCCACATGGTGGACGAAGCTGTGTTCGTAACCGACATTCAGACCGGGGACCCACCAGTGATCCATGTAGGGGTGCTCGCCGTCGGTCACATGGATCGAGCGCCAGCCGCGGACTTCTCCTTCGTCGGCATGATCGAAGTACTCTAAGCGGTGTAGGTCGTGCAGATCCCAGCGGATCGAAGCATTCTCGCCGTTGATCTCGAAGGTATACAACGCCTTGTGCCCACGAGCGTAGCGAGTCGACTCGAACAAACCGAGCGAACCATTCTCGAAGTGGCAGAAGAACGAACAAGCGTCGTCAATTTTGACTGGCTCTTTCTTACCGGTTCCGCTGTGCAGACGCTCTTTGACGAACGTTTCCGTCACCGCGTTCACATCCTTGATGCTGCCGTTAAGCCAGAGTGCCGTGTCGATACAGTGAGCCAGAAGGTCACCAGTCACGCCAGAGCCCGCCGAAGCCGCATCCAATCGCCATAGTCCAGCGCCCCCTTGGGGCACGTCGGCGTTGATCGTCCAGTCTTGCAGGAAGTTGGCGCGATAGTGGAAGATTCGTCCGAGCCTGCCGCTATCGATGATGTTCTTAGCCAGCGTCACTGCAGGAATTCGACGATAGTTGTAGAAGATGGTGTTCGCCACGCCGGCGTCTTCCACCGCTTTGACCATCTCTTCCCCTTCGGCCGTGCTCATGCCAATCGGCTTTTCGCACAGCACCATTTTGCCAGCCTTCGCAGCAGCAATCGAAATTGGGCCGTGGGTGTCGTTAGGCGTACAGATGTCGATGGCGTCGATATCGTCGCGGGCGATCAGCTTTTCCCAATCGGTTTCGTACGACTCGTAGCCCCACTGCTCGGCGAAGGCTTTGGTTTTGTCTTCGCTACGACCACAAACAGCTTTCAAAACGGGCTGGTATTCCAGCTCTGGAAAGAAGTCTGGCACACGTTTGTAACCATTGGAGTGCGTCCGTCCCATAAAGCCGTAACCGACCAAGCCGATGCGAAGAGGTTTCTTTGCCATGTTGGTAATCTCCCAGTAGATAAACGCGAAGTGGATTCGCGAGGGGTGTTAGGTGAGTTATTCGGCGAGCCTTAATTCCAACCACACTGGTCACGAACTTTGATCATGACATCAAGGATCGTGTTCCAGGTTTCCTGCTTCTCAAGCATTTCGTTCGGGAACATGCAGCCATCCCAGCAGATGTGTTTGATCCCGCGGTCTTGAGCGCCTTCGAGCCAGTACTTACTGCAATTGACGATATCAAGTTTGCCGTTGGGATCGTCGGCAGGACAGTGACGACCGGTCTTGTCATGCGACCCGGTACCGTGGACGCTTCCGTCGTTCTGAGCCACATGGAAGTCGATCGTCCAAGGACGCAACGCAGTCGTCATTTCCGTGTACGCGGCCCAGAACTCTTCTTCGGTGTAACCTTCCTTCAGCAAGGCGTGCTGTGGAGCGTTATAGCCAAGCAAGTAGAGATAAGTGTGAGCCAAGTCGGCCTGAAAACCGACGGTGCCCGGCATGCCAACCGCTTCCAAGAGGTTCAGCATGTCTTTCCAGGAGTGCATTGCCCCCCAACAGATTTCCCCTTCTGCCGCCAATCGCTCGCCATTGTCGGCGGCGACTTTGCCTGCTTCTTTGAACGTTTCAGCGATCAGCTTGGTGTTGGCTTCAGGATCCTTTGACCAATCTTCGACACCACTGGCTGAGTCGATCCGGATGCAGCCATATTGTCGAACGCCATGCTCGTTGAAGATCTTCGCGATGCGGCAAGCCTTCTTCACCGCCAGCACGAAATTCGATCGTTCTTCTTCGGTTCCCATGGCTGGCCCACCGACGGTGCCTGGCCAAATCGGAGCGACCAGCGAACCGATCGCTAAGTTATGCGAGGCGACCAAGTCGGCAATTCGCTTCAATTCATCATCTGAAGCATCCGGGTCGGTGTGGGGGTGAAAGAGAAAGTAATCGATCCCGTCGTACTTGATGCCATCCACTTCCGCATTTGCGGTCAACTCCAACATGCGTTCCAAGCTGATCGGCGGATGATCGGTCCCTTCTTCCTTACCAACCAAACCAGGCCACATGGCGTTGTGAAGTTTCGGGGATGCATTGGGATGTGAATTCATGAGAGGCTCCGAGAAGATCTTGGGCTACGGGATTTTCAAATCAATCCTCCCTCGATAACGCTCTAAGTTCTTGGCGGCCAAGCGTTCTTTCTAAGAAAACAAGCCACAGAGCACACAGAGGTCACAGAGAGATGCGTTTTATTCCGTCTATCAATTTCTTAGCGCCGAAGTTGAGTAGCAGCGCTCGTTTCAATTTCGCGGCTTTCAAATATGACAAGGTCTGAGCAGTTGCCACTTCGGGAAGCTTGGCAACCGATTTTAGTTCCACGATGACTTCGTTCTCGACCAGGATATCCAACTTTTGGCCTCGAATCACCATTCCCTTGTAGGCAATGGCAACTTCGACTTGGCGTTGCGTTGAAATTCCTCGCAACGTTAACTCGTGACAAAGGGCTTCTTCGTAAATCGTTTCGAGTAGCCCTGGTCCTAACACGCGATGAACTTCGATAGCTGCACCAATAATTGCTTTCGTAAGTTCATCGCCCATGTTCGGCACCTAACCCCTTCTCTGTGATCTCTGTGTCCTCTGTGGCTAACAATCTTCCAAGTACGTTAGCCACTAGATTCATTGAGAGCTCACAGAGAGGAGAATACTTATAGGCCGAACTACTTACGGAATTCGCCGACCGCCGGGATGGTGGCGTGGGCGTGTGGGCCGAAGTAGCGGAGACCGACGAGTGGTTCGCTGCCGGTGTTTTCGATTTCGACACCTGCCGAAGCAGCTTCATGCGAGATGAAGACTTCGTCCTCGGTTGTCGCACCGAAGCGAATCATGGCCGGCGTTTGCAGGTTCAGCTTGCCCATGCGCCCGCTACCCTGAACGGTAATCCAACCGCTGGCAGCTTCTTCTTTCAGCGTGCACTTAGCACCTGGCTGCAAGGTCAGTTCTTTCGCGCTGAACAGCTGCTCGCTTTCAATCGTGCCGTAGACAATCCATTTGTCTTCATAGCCGTCGCCACTGCGCGACTCGTCGACAATTGGCTCCAGGTAGTTGCTACCCTTAAAGTCAGGATCAACGTTCTTTTCCCAGTCCAATTGGCCGAGAATGAAGTCCAGGTCTTGGTGCTTTTCTTCCGGCATGTCTTTGACCAGCAGCGACCACGGCACTTCGCGACCTTCTACTAAGGACTGGAACATCCCGAACACGTCGCTACCCCACTGTGGTTCGTAGGTGCAAAGCGAACCTGGAGCATGCAGAACGCCCGGAGGAATCAGCCAGCCGGTGCCACGCTTCAAGCGATGGGCCTGCGAAAGGTAAAGGATCCCATTGTCACCCTTGCTCCAATCTTCCAAACACTTACGAACTTGAGCCTTCGTGGTGTCCGGCGTCAGGCCCATAAACGTGTAAGCGAAGTTGTTGTCGACGTTATTGAGCTGCGGCGGATAGTAGTAGCTTTCCGGCTTACCTTCCTGGCCGACAAGCGCCGCATCTTCCTGACGTTGATGGAAGTGATGCGGGATTGGCCCCATGTTGTCGAAGAACTTCGAGTAAACAGGCCAGCGATTGTACTTGCTGAACATGGCGTCGCCGATCAAGCGTTTGCCTTGCTCTTCAACAGCATCTTTCAAGAGGAAGTGCTGACCTTCGTGCAGAATGAAGCTTTGGCCTTCGTACCAAACGCGGCCTTCGTTGGCTGCGTCGGTGGTCGATGCAAACCAACGTTCGTCGATCCCGCCGCGATGAGCACCGTAGGCATACCAATCGTTCGGATGCAACTTGATACGCTTGCCCGGGTGTAGAAAGCTTCTTGGAACCCAGTTCGGCGAGAGTCGCAACAAACCTTCGCCAGCATCCAAAGCACCGTCCAAGATTTTGGCGATGCTATCCCCTTTGACAATATTTTCGATCATCTCGGTCCGTTACTCCGGTGTGGTAGCATAATGCGGTGGGAACATGGTGCCCAATGACACACGACGGCAAAATTTGTGCAGACCATGGTGGCCTCTGAGCCGTCAAGGGAAAGCGATTGTTTTAACAAGTTTTATTCGTGTGACAAGTAAATGCGTGCCTAAATAAACCCTTCTGTGCTGGAAATTCACACCTAGCACGCGTATGGTAGCGGCATCCTGTCCGTTAGCGCCTAAAACCTGTCCAGAAATGCCTAATAGGAAAGTGCAACATGAGCAATCGATGGGTCCTCAGTGAGTACGATGTCACCTCCCCCTATCAACAGCCGGCCCCTTTTCTGAAATTGGCAAGACAGCATGGGCTCAGCGTCACACATACGCGGATGTTTCATGGTCGTCGAGATGGCGTGGAACTGTTAACTGTCCAGAATGGCGACTTCTCTTTCACCACAATTCCAACGCGTGGAATGGGCATCCATCAGGCCAAATGTGGTGAGACCCGAATCGGGTGGGATTCGCCTGTTGAAGGTCCTGTCCATCCGCAGTTCGTACCGCTTTCCGATCCCAGTGGTTTGGGCTGGCTCGATGGCATGGATGAATTGATCGTACGCTGCGGCCTGGAAAGCAACGGGGCTCCGGAATTCGATCAGGATTCAGGGCGACTCAATTACGGATTGCATGGACGCATCGCTAATCAACCGACCGAAGACGTTGTCGTCGAAGTCTCCGAAGAGGGCGAGCTGTGTATTCGGGGCGAAGTGCGTGAGACTCGTTTTCTCTGCTATAACGTGGCGTTGGAAACAGAGATTCGCACCAAGGCTGGAGAAAAAGGGTTCCGAATTCGCGATCGGATCGTTAACCGTGCCGCTCAAGAGAGCACGGCCCAGATGCTTTATCACATCAACTTGGGAACACCGATCCTTGGAGAAGGGGCGTCCGTTGTTTGCCCGGTAACTCAACTATGCCCACGCAACGATCATGCAGCGACCGACATTGATACCTGGAACACATACGAGGGCCCGACCGCTGGCTATGTCGAACAGGTTTATTTCATGGAGTTAGCTGCGGATGAGAATGGCAATACCTGTGCTTTGTTGAAGAACGCCCAAGGAGACCAAGGCGTTTCGGTCCACTTCAACATCAAGCAGCTACCTTGTTTCGTTGTCTGGAAGAACACTGCCGCAGAGGCGGATGGATATGTTACCGGACTAGAACCAGCCACCAACTTCCCCAATCCTCGATCCTTCGAAGAAAAGAACGGTCGCGTGCTTAAGATCGCTCCGGGCGCGACGTACGAGATCGACTTAGGCCTCCAATTTCATCCTGATGCGGCGAGTGTCAGCCAAGTTGAAGACAAGATCGCCAAGCTCACGACGGGAAAGGATGCCCAAGTCCATACGACACCTCAATCGGCATGGTGTAGCTAGATTCACTTCACCGCGCAGTAGGCTCCAAAGCACGCGTTCAAGTGCAAGAGTTCGACCTGACGAAAGCCGACGTCGCGGCATACATCTAATTGAAAGAGGACGCTCTTCGGGGTGTCCTCTTTTTCGATATAGTCGAAGACGGTCTGCCGATATTCATCGTCGCGCAGATCGATCAGATACTCGCCATAGCGTTGCCACTGGACTTTGCCTGCGGCGGGCACATCCTGCGTGACGAGATCGTTGACCAAAAAGATACCGCCTGGCCTCATGGCTCGATGGATCTTCGCAAAGACATCGTGCCACTCGCTGTCGCTACGCAGGTGATGAAGCACTGCTGCCGCCATAACGACATCGAAAGTCTCGTCAGGCAAATCGACGTTACGAATGTCTGCTTGCAGCGTTGTCACTTGTCCGGCAGAACTGGCACCGACACGGCCGCGTGCTCGATCAAGCATCGGCTGACTCAAATCAACCAGTGTGCAGTCCATGCCTGGCATTTTCTCGAGCAGTTTCAACGTGTAGTTGCCAGCTCCACAGCCGATATCGAGGACAGCATTCGCATCGGGGCGTTGTGCAGCAGCCACTCGCGTGACGAGATCGAGAACAAGCGGAGCATCCATAGTGGCAGATTGCCCCGTTTCAAGGTTTGAAAAACGCTCGACGTCGCTATCGAATCGGGTACGTATTTCTTCGACCGATGATTTCTCGGAAGGGTTCATTCTCGTCCTTTAAGTAAGTGCCAGGCTGACTCTCCGAACTGCAAGACATTTCTCAGGCGAATTCGGTTCACGGGCGAACTAACCGTCATGGCCGTCACGACAAGCTTTCAGATCGCACAAACTGTGGGGGAGTTGGCTTCATTTTTTTGTTTTGACGGTTGGGCAAAGCCGATAGAATGCGTCAGACACCTCGGAGGCCCGCCCCAAGCTTCCTATGCCTCTCTTCACACCCCTATCATAGCGGAGGTACGCAACGGATGGAGAACGTACTCACCGTGATCCTTGCCGGCGGCAAGGGTTCGCGTCTGGAACCGTTGACACGTGACCGGGCCAAGCCAGCGGTCCCTTTCGGTGGCGTTTATCGCATTATCGATTTCGCCCTCTCGAACTGTTTGAACAGTGGCTTTCGGCAGATCCAACTGTTGACGCAATACAAAGCCCAAAGCCTTGACCGACACATCAACGTCGGTTGGCAACGATACTTTTGTCGTGAACTGGGTGAATGCATCGACGTCGTTCCACCCCAGCAGCGAATCGACGAGCAGTGGTACCAAGGCACTGCGGATGCTGTCTATCAGAACATTTACGCGATTGAAAAGCATCGTCCCAAGTATGTCGTCATCCTCGCAGGCGATCATATTTACAAGATGAACTACGCCTCGATGCTCGATTTCCATATCGACAATGGCGCCGACTTGACGATCGGAGCGTTGAAGACGACGGTCGACGAAGCCAAGTCGTTCGGCGTGATGCAGATCGATCGCGAACAGAAAATCCTAGGCTTTGAAGAGAAACCGGCCGAGCCAAAGACCATCCCCGGCGACAACGAGCACTGCCTCGCCTCGATGGGTATCTACGTGTTCAATGCATCGTTCCTATTCGAGCAGCTTTGCCAAGATGCAACCAATCGAACCAGCGCCCATGACTTCGGACGAAACATCATTCCGTCGATCATTGATACGCATCAGGTTTATGCATTTCCATTCCGCGACGAAAACCGTAAGCAGGATGCATACTGGCGAGACGTCGGCACGCTGGATGCGTACTACGAAGCGAATATGGACTTGGTGTCGGTAGATCCTCAGCTGAATATCTACGACGAAGATTGGCCGCTGAGAACCTATCAACCGAACGTTCCGCCACCGAAGTTTGTGTTTGGCGGCGAGAACGACCCCACACGTCGCGGCTATGCGGTCGACAGTGTGGTATGCGGTGGATCGATTATCTCTGGCGGAGAAGTTGAACGCAGTATTCTCGGCCCTCGAGTTCGCGTGAACAGCTTTACGTCAGTTCAAGATTCCATTTTGTTCGAGGGAGTTTCGGTTGGGCGACATAGCCAAATCCGCCGAGCCATCATCGACAAGGGAGTCTCGATTCCACCGGAAACACAGATTGGCTTCGATCTTGATTTGGATCGCCGACGTGGGTTTACCGTCACACCATCTGGCTTGGTCGTTATCGCCAAAGAGGACCTGATCGAGCCGCAATTGACCTCCGGTCGGCCACAAGTTGCGTAGTTTTAAGGCGTTACGGCTGAAAATTGCCATGGTTCGAATTTCGCGAAAGGCTTAGACTGACGCGAAATTCGAATTCTTTGCATTCATTCAGCCTCGACGCATCCCATGATTCGTGTCAAAAGTCGCCAAAAAACCGAGTTCGGCGACTTTCAAACTCCGCCTGAACTTGCTGAAGCCGTCTGCCGCTGCCTGGCGATGGAAGGCATCTGCCCCGAGGTCGTGGTCGAACCCACCTGCGGGCAAGGCTACTTTTTAGAAGCAGCCTCACACGTTTTCCCGAACGTGAACTCACTCGTTGGGCGTGAATGGAACCGTCAATATGTTGCCGCCGCACGCTCGCGTCTGGCAAACGTGTCAGGCAAAGTCGATCTCGTCCAAGCAGACTTCTTTCAACAAAGCTGGGACAAAATCCTCGGCAAGTATCCAGGCAAGCTTCTCGTCCTGGGAAACCCTCCGTGGGTCACCAACTCTCAACTAGGAACGCTCGACAGCGGAAATCTCCCTCGCAAAACAAACTTTCAAAACGACCGCGGCATTGCGGCCAAGACCGGCAAAGCCAATTTTGACATCTCGCAGTGGATGATGACTCATCTCCTGGAGACGATGCTCAAGCATGGCGGCACGTTGGCCATGCTCTGTAAAACGGCCGTTGCACGGAAAGTTTTGCAACATGCCTGGAAGTCAGGGCAGGCGATCGGAAACTGCTCGATTCGGCAAATCGATTCACGACAACACTTCGGTGCATCCGTCGATGCGTGCCTAATGACATGCAGCATCACGCCTGGAATCGCAAAAACTGAATGCCATGTCTACTCTTCGCTCGACCAGACACAGCCTGACTCGACGCTTGGAATGTATGGCGGTCAGCTCATTGCTGACCGCTGTGCCCTTGATCGTCGACAACACCTCTTAGCTTCCGAAGCGACCAAGCGATGGAGAAGCGGCATCAAGCATGACTGTCGCGACGTGATGCAGTTGCGCCGGGTAGGCCGTTCGCTGATGAACGGACTGGGAGAAACGGTCCAGCTCGAGACCGACTTTCTGTACCCACTTCTTCCGGCAGGTGCGGTTTATCGAGGGGAAACGGAACAGACCGATCAGTTCCTGATTGTCCCTCAATCGCACACAGGCGAAGATACTTCCAAGATTAAGTCGATCGCCCCACGCACTTGGAACTATCTCCAAAAGCATGAAAGCCGCTTGGCGGCACGCAAGAGCTCCATTTATCGCGGCAGACCTCCCTTTTCGATCTTTGGCATCGGCGAATACTCCTTCGCCAAGTGGAAAGTCGCCATCTCGGCACTTCACAAGCGGCTATCGTTTCGCGTGGTCGGGCCACAAGATGGCCGCCCGACGATGCTTGATGACACGACTTACTTCCTGTCGTTTCGTACCAAGCGAGAAGCGACCAAGGCGGCCTCACGGCTGAACAGCCCTGAAGTGCAAGACTTCTTTAACGCCTGGATTTTCTGGGACGCCAAACGCCCGATCACTGCCGAAATTTTGCAGCGTCTGAAACAAATAGACTAAGCGGCCACGATCGCCATCGGCGGGAAGCAGAGCAGGGGGATCGTCAGCGAGGCGGTTCCGAGTGCGTACCGGAACCATCCGATCGGCACACTATCGTCGCTTGTGGGTGGATGATCGGGACGCATGAGAATGACCAAAATCAGCATCAAACTCCAGTTATATGCGCCGTAGGTAATGATGAACCCAACGGCGACGACTAGGAACGCTCTGGCAATCCAGTGGGCTTTCTTGCCAAACAACGTGTACGTCACATGGCCACCATCCAACTGGCTGACAGGAATCATATTCAACCCGGTCACCAATAGTCCCACCCAGCCTGCCATAAAGAATGGATTGAGCTGGCTTTGATTGATGTACATTCCATCTTCATACCCAGGCACATCAAACCACTGCATCATCCAGGCCATCGCCAAAGGCAAATCGAGCTTGAAAGCGCCGGTTCCAGGAGCAGACAAATCCATCTGCGAAACGCCATACCAGAGCACCGGTACCGCGACGACCAGGCCAGCAAGTGGGCCAGCTAAACCGATGTCGAACAATTGTTTCCGATTGGCTCGCATTCCATCCATTCCGATCACGGCCCCAAAGGTTCCGATCGGTGAAATCGGTACCGGAATGAAGTAGGGCAAACTGGCCGGCACTCGATAACGCAAAGCCATCAGGAAGTGCCCCATTTCGTGGGCAAACAAAATCCCGAGCATGGCCGCCATATACAGAAAGCCGCTCTTCCAACCAGCTGCGTACTGCATTAAATCGCGCCGCATCTCTGCGGCAGGACTTGATAAATAGGGATCGAATGCTCGCGGAACTCCAAGCGTCGCCGGATCGGACCAGGCAAACAACTTGATCATCGCTTCGACAGGCTCCCAGTGCGTCATCCCCACTAAGAACGTCGAGAGGCATGTAGCAATGAATAGAATCACCGGAAGTCGCACGCGCCGCTGGCGAGGGGGAGCCTCGACATAGCGACGAGCTTGGGACGAGAATTCAACCGAATCACGCTCCCACATCGTGGGCCGTTCTTCCGTAGTAGAAGTCTCCTGCGAAGGAGCCTGGTCGTCGGAGCGGGATTCCATCGATTCGTTCATTTCGGCAAGGGTAACTGAGTTCCACTCGATCGCGGAAGAAGGCAGACCGTGCAATTTGCCCTGCCCAGATTCTCCTAAAGCCTATAGTTCCATCTGGAAATGGTAAAGGTTAGCGCCTCGATCTCACTGAAAAGGCCCAGCAAGCATACCGCAGCTGCCTAGAAAACTTCGATACTCTTAATCGCATTTCCGCCACCTTTGGAAGCGGCCAGCATGCAACGTTTCGCTGCCTGGAAAATCTCTTGCGGAGGAAGACTCATGGGAGGAACGCATGCGGAAGCCACGCCGCCAGCGATCGAAAGCTGCAAGCCGTGATGGCTCTCCTGGCGTATCGACCACGAAGTGACTAGCTCGAGTATCTGCCGAACCAACGTAACCGTCTGATGACGATCGTGGTCGTCTAGCAGAATGGCCAGACTCATATCTCCGCACGGCATCACACGCCCGAGACCGTCACTCAGTCGATCGACAATTACGGAGACTAACTGGCGCCATCGATCCAGTTCCTCGACCCCTGCGGTGACCAAAAATTCTTCGAAGCGATTTAACTTGATCAACGCCATCGAAAATTCGCAGCGATGCTGCCGGCAGCGCTGCATCGACATTGCCAGTTCAGCCAACAGCTTCGAGTCTGGCAAAATTGGATCAATTGGTTCTTCTTCGTTGTCTGGCTCCGCTGCGGGCCTCTTGCCGTGCTGCTCGTTGCTGGGACCGTTCTCAACGAGGTTCTTCATCGACTCGATCAGACCCTGGGTTTCGGAAGATTCCAACATTCGATCGTTCACCGATCGCTCTCCCAATGCCAACGGAGCCGCAGCGTCTTCAGCGAGCAGCGAAAGCTGCGAATAGGCTTGGGCCACGATCTCGCAATAGTCCATTCCTTCCGGCAGTGACACCGAAAGAACGCTTGCCAACTGGTACAGCTTCTCTTGAATCTCGACCACCAAATGATCGACGGTATCTGAATTATGGTGGGTCGTTGAAGTCAACTGCTCTAGAAACTTTGGCATCAAGCTGAGTCGATGGTGCGCCAAGACTTCCGCTAAGTTGTGGGCCAAGCGAAGGGTCGTCGATTGCCCAGTAAGTTTCTCAAATTCAATTCCGGAAGAAGGATGTCCTTCACGGACGACTTGCACTAAAGCCTCCGGCAAATTCCAACTCTGCAGCAGACGACACCCTAGAATGTTGTGATCGAAGCCGAGCGTCTCCCACTCCATTTCCGAGAGATCAGCTTCTTCCTGCAGTACCTTGTTGGCAAAGTTTGCATAGGCATCGCCCAAATCCTGTAGCAGCACTAGCGTCCCGATCTCGGACAACAACCCGGCAATGAATGCTTCGTCGCCATAGTTCTTCCCTTGAAGCCTGGCGATCTCCCGGGCGGCGACCGCCTTGGTTAGCGCAAACTGCCAATACTGGGCAAGGACTTCCGCCTCGATTCCCTGCAGCATGGCTTTCGGCAAGCTGAAACCAAGGACAAGCAACTTTAGCGGCTTGATCCCCAGCAAAGCAAGTGCCTGATTCAAATCCGATACTTGCCCTGAAAGACCGAACAAAGGGCTGTTGACCACCTTAAGGATTTTTACGGTCATCGCCGGGTCGCGCTGAATGCATTCCTTGATTTGCACCACAGTGGCATGTTCGTTTGCGGTAAGCTTAAGTACTTCCATGGCCACTGTCGGAAGCGAATACAGCTGTTGCGCCCTGGCAACCATCTGCCCGACAACGCTGATGTTGCCTGGCGCTGGGTTGTCCGCACTAAGTGTCTTCGGGACTCCCGTCGTTATCGAATCACCGCCTGCCACAACAATTGCCTTTTCACCGCGAACTCAAGAAACCAACCCAGGGCCCAATTCGTTAAAAAATATAGGTCACCGTTGCTAAGCCGTTGGCGGAATTCTCTTCAGCACAACAAGTTGCGTCGAGCAACCGGAAGGGAAGAATGATTTGCCAAAAACCACCCGCACGGGTACCTTGAGATGATGAAATCACCCTGCTAAACCGCTTTATCGCTACGACCATCCCCTATGCCCCGTGCTCTCTGCAACTTGAAATCAGCCAGCCGTGTTGCTTTTACCCTGGTAGAGCTATTGGTGGTGATCGCGATTATCGGAATCTTGATTGGGTTGCTCCTTCCGGCGGTCCAAAGAGCTCGCGAATCGGCCCGGCGAACGCAATGCGTCAATCAGCTCAAGCAGATCGGATTAGCTTGGCATAACCATACCGACACCTACAACGCTTTTCCGACCGGCGGTTACGCACAGCAAGTTGGTGTCAGCTTTAACGGTGGTCGCCCCGGCATGCTCGATAAGCAGGCCGCTTGCTGGGCATTTCAGATTCTGCCCTATCTAGAGCATGGCAATGTTCATGATGGCAAACCAGGTGGAACGGAACTTGAGTCCTCGTTGTTTACAATGAGCGTCCCGATTCAAGAGTATTTCTGCCCAAGCCGACGCTCACCGGCGACCGATCCCTCGAAGCTGATTCCCATGTGCTGGAGCCCCACCGGCACCCACGGCACCGCGTTTCATCAAGTGGCTAGGGCCCAGATCGATTACGCCGGCGGCAACCAGGAAGGAACTGGAGTCTTATCACGTAACTTTGTCGGCACGTGTGGCGATACCTCGTCCGGATCAAGCGTCGGCCCGCGGAAGCAATTGTTCAACTTTTCGTCGGTAACCGATGGAACCAGCAATACGCTGATGGTCGGCGAAAAGCGAGTTAATCTGAATATGCTGGGGACTTCCGCTTCGCAGGAAGGGGACATTTACGGCTACACGTCGGGCTGGAACGGACCACCATCGGGACCAGGCATCACGCACGAAACGGTTCGTCGCACCGAGTACGAACCACTTCCCGATACTAATGGTGCGGGGAATGGAGAAAACCGATTCGGAAGTTCTCACGACGGCGGCTTCAATGCATTGCTGGTCGACGGAAGCGTCCGCTTTATCCCTTACACCATCGAACAAGATCTCTTCCGCAAACTCGGCGACCGAGCGGATGGGCAAGTGGTATCGTTCGATTAACGTTTGCCGTTTCGGCCAAGACCTAACACTTAACGCCGCTCTAGGAAAAACTCAGAAACCCAAGATTGCTGAGTTTTTCCGACGCCATTGCCGTTCAGTAACTTAGTCGAACTTCAGCGAGATTTGCTTCAAACGCTTTTCGGTCTCTTCCATCAATGCGTTTTCCGCTGCTTCATCAGCAGCCACATACGTGACGGAGAAACGCAGGAATGAACCAGCGTCGTCCCATGGCACCGTGCAGATCGACTTTTCTGTGATCAGATACTGCGAAGCTTCCTCGGCGTTAGCAAAGCTTGGGCCACCTTCCACACCAGATGGGCTCTTGGTGTAAAGGAAGTAAGTTCCGCCGGGCATTTCGCACTGAAAACCGCAGCGGTTGAGCATGTCGACCAGCTTCTTCAAACGGCGCTGGTACTTCGTCTTAGTTTGCTTAGGAATGTCGTCGTTAGCCAACGCTGCGGCGGCCGCTTTCTGAATGGCAATAAACTGCCCGCTATCGCAGTTGTCTTTGACGTCGCTGAAGGCTTGAACGAGCAGTGGGTTTCCGCACACCCAGCCGATTCGCCAGCCGATCATGTCGAAGCCTTTCGACAGCGAGTGAACTTCGACGCCGACATCCTTCGCGCCAGGAACACTCAGAAAGCTAAGTGGTTCGCCTTCGAACGTCAGGACAGTGTGCGCCGCGTCTTGAACGACGACCAAGTTGTTTTCCTTGGCGAACTTCACGACTTTTTCGTAGAAGGCTTTCGTCGCGACTTTCCCGGTTGGGCTGTTGGGGTAGTTAATCACCAGCAGCTTTGCTTTTTCCTTCACTTCGCTCGGAATGGCATCGAGATCGGGGAAGAAGTCGTTCTCGGCAAGCAAAGGAAGCTTGTAAACAGCACCACCATAGTAAGCGGCGTGGGTGCCTGCCACGGGATAACCTGGTACCGTCATCAGGCAAACATCGCCTGGGTTAATAAAGCAAGCCGGCAACATTGCCAAAGCAGTCTTCGAACCAATGCAGTGGTTCACTTCGGTTGCCGGATCGAGTTCGACGCCGAAGAATCGCTTCATGAAGTCGGCAGCGGCCTTCTTGAAATCAGCAACACCATTGTCGGCATAGCCGCGATTCTCAGGTTTGTTGATCTCTTCGCCCATGACCTTACGGACCGATTCCGGGGCCATTTCGTCGTTTTCACCGATACCAAAATCGATCAGCGTGCGGTCAGGATAGTCGGCAAGTGCTTTTCGCTTGGCCCGTTTGATCTTTTCGAACTTGTAGATCGCGGTTCCCTTACCGTAGTTTTCGCCACCAATACGTTCAGCAAACAGCTTCTGGAAGTAGGGATCGCTCATGGTCTTCGTTCAGAGTTTTCTTAGGGTCAAACGGATGGCCAGAATTCAAACCTACTAGCCTACCGCCGGTGAAAAGAGACAACAACCGGGGCAGGGCGGTTCGTCAGAAGTGGGGCCACACCCTAGAATTACGACAAACTCTGGTACAAAGCGACGTGGCGATCGATCATCTGCTGAATGCTGAACTGTTCGGCAATCCGCTTTCGACTAGCCTCCGCAAAGCGATTGCGGAGGTCTTCATCTTCCAACAAGAAGTTGGCGAAACGAGAATACTCGGTCCGCTGGCCGAGCCCCACAAGATACCCGGTCTCGTCATGCTTCACCAAATCTTGATTACCAGGTATATCGCTCACGGCAACCGGAAGCCCGATAGCCATCGCTTCCATCAGCGCGTTTGACTGACCCTCGTAACCACTGGCAAGCATAAACAGTGTGGCATGCCGCATCAGCTCTGATACATCGGTCCGAGGCCCCACAATTCGCACTTTGTCGTCGATCGTCACTTGCTTGGTATAACGTTCAAGCCGTTCCCGTTGCGGGCCATCGCCGACGATCACGAGAAATGCATCATCACGAATGCGTTTTAGAATCTCGGTCGCCCAAATCAGATCCTTCATTCGTTTTTGTGGCCACAGCCGACCAACGCTGAGCATCATCTTTGCGTTGTCTGGCAGGCGAAGTTCGCGCCATAGTTCTTCTTTGCTTTTCGTCGGCTGAGGATCAATTAGGTCGATCCCGTTAGGAATGACGACAAACTTACTCTTGTCGCGTCCCTTCTTTACATAGAAGTCTTCAATCCCAGAACTGTTGACGACAATCTTCTTGGTCGCCCGATCGAGATAGCGATCGATCAAATGTTCGTGCGTTATCTTCCAAGGATCAACGCACCGTTCACCACACAAGATGTGCTTCACCCCTGCGGCATGGGCTGCCTTTCGGCCGTAGCTGTTCGCCGCGAAGAGCCACGTATGAACGATGTCAGGTCGGACCTCTTGGATATGCTTCTTGAGCCGCCAATACGCGGCCGGATCGATCTTCAGCTTCTTGCCGATCACGGTGACTGGAATTCCAGACGATGTCAGCTGTTCGCTATACGGCCCTCCTCGCGTCAAACAACAGACTGAGACATCAAACTGATCGCGCGGCAATCCCTTCGCCAAAAGCGTCAGCTGTTTCTCGGCGCCCGAGCGATCGAGCGTCGGGATGATGAGCATCAATTTCTGCATTGTTTCGACTTACGGCTTTCTTAACGACGGAGCCTAAACCACTCGGCGGCGTTCTTTTTCTAGCGAGTCCCACAGGAACTGCACCACTTTCGGGGCCATCAAGCTGTAGTAATTGAAGCCATGCCCCCCTCCCTTGGTTTCCAGATCGCACGAATGAGGAACCCCGAGCGATTCCAATTTCATTCGTAATCGATCGGAGCTTTCCCACCAAGAGGTGTCCTCGGGGCAGCAGCAAAAGAATTGATTCCGAGGCCAATTCAATGGGTGAATATGAAGGGTGGTCGTATCTTGCCGGGCCTGTTCGGCGTTGTCATACATTTGCCAGAGGTTGTCTTCTTCGTCTTCCCGCATCCGATTTTGATAATCAATCGCCGGACTCACCCCCGCTACGACCGGAAAGACATCAGGAAACTTATACGCAAACCTCAGCGATCCCTGCCCCCCCATGCTCGTCCCAAACAGAGCAATCTTTGGCGTCTTCGCGTCATATTCCGCTTCCACAAACGGAAGCACACTCTCTAGCAAATAAGTCTGAGCGGATCGCTCGCGATCAAACTCTGGACAAATTCGATCGGTCCACCAGCTTCGCTCGGTTACCGGAGCGATCACTGGCAGCCCCAATCGTTCGAATTGCTCGACGAATGCTGAGCTGTTCCACAGTTTGCCTAGGTGAACTCCGTGCAGATAGATTGCCACATATCCATGTTCGTTCCGCTGGCTTGGCTCGAATAATTCGCACGTATGGCCATCGACGACGACCTCTTTCCAGTTTCCATAGGTGGCTTGATCGGGCATGAAGAGCTTCCTGGTTATCCCACTAGAATACATCTTTATATTAACCGCTAAGTCCATCACCAGCCGAGGCGGCTATCGATATTTCGTCGCTGGGAATTGGCTTGGGGACCTGATATGATATTTCCCCGAGGGCATCCAGCCTTGACTCCGATACTCTTCCGACGGCAAACAGACGTACTTAATTAGTAAGGAAACACTGGCATGAAACCGCACCGTGGCGTTCTGATTTTGGTCTTGGGCATCTTGGGACTTGTTGGCTGTTGTATCTGTGCTCCAATCGCATGGTATATGGGGTCGCAGGATATGGCCGAAATCGAAGCTGGTCGAATGGACCCTGAAGGCAAGCAGATGACTCAGATCGGCATGATCCTGGGTATCGTTGGCTGCGTGTTGACGTTGCTGGGTATTATCGTCCAAGTCGGCATCATGGTTATGGCCGGCGGAATGGCTGCCGTCGCTAACTAGTAGCCGGCTTTATCGGACATGAACGAAGTTTTCGTCCTGCAGTTCGTGCTCTCTGTTCCAGCGATAGGCACACAGAAATCCGCCTTTCGCGACGCTGTAATCGAGACATGCCACGTTCTTGGCTAATCGCTGTGGCGTGTCTCGGCGTAACCAATAGTGACCGAGAAACACCGGTTTCTCGGTCTCGGCATAATGCCGCGACTCTCGCAAGACATTCTCGTCGAGTGGAGTATCGCAGCGAATCTCATCGGTCATCGCAAAGCTTCCATACGTATGCCCAGCCGGATCAAGATACCACCGCGTACGTGTCTTCGTGCGAGCATGGCCATCCTTGTCGAGAAAGCTGACGCCGCCGGGTAGCGGCATTTCCACGCCTTTAAGAATGGTCTCGACCTGAGCGAACAATGCCTCGCCCGGCGTGCATGCCCGGTGAAGAAACGTTTCTGTAATTCCCCCGGTGTGGGCCAACTCGGTCTCGATGTGATCGATCGCAATCGGATCCCAACAAGCGTGTACCGCTCGTAGTCCGTCCAATTCAAGCCACATCGGCAACGTGCGGAACCACTGGAGTGCGTCGGCCAGCTGCGAATCACTTAGCTGTATAAGCGTTTGGGAATGTTGTTTCTCATTTTTTGGCGTGTGAGGGCGAATGAACTCGCCCGGTTTTGCGGGGTGCGGCGTATGGAAAGCCATTGCGTTAAGCTCATGATTTCCCATCACCGTAAGAGCCGCGTCCCCATCAACCATCGACCGAACAATATCGAGGGTTTCTCGGATCTTCGGCCCGCGGTCGACGAAGTCGCCTAGAAAGATCACTTTCCGCTTGGAATGCCCGTACATTCCATTCTGAACGGAATAACCTAACAGTTCCAACAATTCACGCAGTTCGTCCGCGTGCCCGTGAATATCGCCAATTACGTCGTACATAGTTGCTCAGGCCATCGAAATCTTGTTGTCGATTGGGTTCTACAGCTTCATCCGGAGACAGCTTACAATGAACGTCCTATCGACGAAACGCGGATCCCCCCACTCAGGAACAGCCCTTGCGTATTCTGATCGAAACGGACGAACTTGCAGCCCGCGTTTGCGAGCTTTCCTCGGAACTTCGCGAAGCATACGGTGACAAACCGCTGACTGTGCTGGGGGTCATGACTGGTAGCCTGGTGCTGATGGCTGATTTGATTCGGCAGCTCGAAATGCCGCTGAAGGTGGGCGTGATGCAGGCCAGAAGCTATCGCGGAACGGCTACGTCGGCCGGCGATTTGGCTTTGAATCTGGATATGATGCCGCAGATTGCCGGGCAAGACGTACTTGTGGTGGACGATATCTTCGATACCGGGCACACTCTGGAAAACGTCTTGGCAAGCATTCGCGAACATCAACCGACCTCGGTTCGTTCGCTGGTCTTGCTTTCCAAGTCGGAACGACACGAAGTGGCGATTCGGCCTGACTTTGTCGGCTTTCATATTCCCAACGAGTTCGTCGTGGGGTACGGTTTGGATTATCAAGATCTGTACCGCAACTTGCCGTATGTCGCGGCGCTGGAAGACCACGAAATCGCTTCGCTCGCATGACCTCTCTTCGCCTGGCACTTGTCACACGTCGATTCTGGCCCCTGGTCGGGGGTGCAGAAATGGTCATGGCTAACTTGGCGGAAGAGCTCACCCAGCAAGGCCATCAAGTTCAGATCGTCACCGCGCAGTGGCATCCCGATTGGCCGAAGCAAATCACACATCGTGGTATTCCCGTAATTCGCCTGCCCAATCCTTCCGTGCGTGGATGGGGAACTGTCCGCTACATGATGGCTCTCGGTCGTTGGCTACGTAGTCACGAACAAGACCTCGACGCCGTCTATGTTTCTATGCTGAAGCATAGTGCGGTTGTTGCGACTTCCCGGTTTCTCAACAGTAACGTCCCCGTGGTGCTGCGGGCGGAAGGCGCCGGAGAGACTGGCGATTGTGCATTCCATGAGTCTGCCAATTTCGGGCAACGCATCCGGCGGAGTTGCCAACAAGCGGATGGCTTTGTCGCCCCAAGTCAACAGATATTCGATGAGATGGCTGCCGCACAGTTCGACCGCGACAAAATCCGCTTCATTCCCAACGGTGTGAAAGTTGGGCCTCTTAAGACCGACGTACAACGTCAAGAAGCACGCAAAGCTTTAGCCACCGCCAATCCCATTTTAACCCTGGCCGAATCGGCTCCGCTGGTTGTCTTCACCGGCAGATTGCATCCTGGAAAAGGGCTCACCAAATTAGTTCGTGCTTGGCCTCGTGTTTTACAGCGATTCCCGATGGCGCGGCTGTGGCTCATCGGCGAAGGGCCGCAAGAAGGCGAACTTTCCTCGATGATCGGTGCGATGGGATTGCAAAGCAGAATCTTGCTGCCAGGCGCTTTTGATACCGTGGAAGACGTTCTGGCCGCTGCCGATGCATTCGTTTTGCCATCGCTTCATGAAGGAATGTCGATTGCTTTGCTCGAGGCAATGGTCGCAAATCTGCCATGTGTTGTCAGCGATATTCCTGGGAACCGTATCTTGATTGATCCGGAAGAAACAGGACTGATCTTTCCAGTTGACGAGATTGACCGTCTGGCGGACCAACTGATTCGGATCCTGGAAAATCAGGACCTTTCCCGACAATTGGGGACGGCCGCAAGGAAACGCGTGATCGAGCATTTCAGCCTGAAACGCAATGCAGAAGACCACGTCGCACTGTTTCACTCTTTGATGGAAACCAAGCGCCTCCGCTAATCGGCATGCATTTTGCTGTTCTCTGGATATAAGCAACCACTTTATCTCAGAGCAAACGATGTCTACCGCAACGTCCGACGATCAACGAAACGAAAGCCAAAGCTCGGAGAAGGACGAGTCTTCGCAGCAAAAAGACAAGCCAGAAGGCCTTGTCGATATTCTCGAGCAAATGAAAGAGAACACCGATGGCGACGAAGTTACCATCGACGACACGCTCGATGCACTAAACAGCCGAAGCTTCGGCCCTTTGTTGTTAGTGCCAGCTATCATGGCCGTATCCCCCATTGGCGCAATTCCCGGAATGTCGATCGTTACCGGATGTGTGCTGATGTTGATTGCTGTCCAAATGGTCTTTTCCGACGGCCATCCGTGGCTGCCCAAACGTCTGCTTGAATTCTCTTTCTCACGAGAAACGATGACCGAGGGAATTGACAAATCACTTCCTTGGGCGAAGTGGCTTGAAGGTTTTACCGAGAGTCGTCTGCAGTTCTTAACCCAGGCTCCTTTCCACTACGTGATTGCCTTTGTCATTGCGTTTCTCGCGTCACTTTTCGTTCCTTTGGCCTTCTTGCCGTTTGCCGTGGCCATTCCAGGAACTGCGATCGCATTATTTGCTTTAGGGATGACGGTTCGCGACGGCGTGATGGTTCTTCTCGGTTTCGCAGTCTCTTGTGCGGCGGTTGCCGTAGCGGTCTACTTCTGGCCGTTCTGATCTGCAGCTCGGTGCAACTGAGAATGCTCGACGATCTCATTGAGAAATAAGCGGCGAATGGCGTCGTAGCCGCGGTCATTCGGGTCTTCGATATTTTCAAAGAACCAATAATGGGGATCATCAGCCACATAGGTTGATCGCCAAAACTGCGTCGCATGCGATCCATGCCCTAGGAACGCTTCATGTAGCGGGACGTGAAACACATTCGGCCGATCATCAATCGCTTCACGGATGACTTGATTATATCGCCCGTGAATGGCCAAAGCGTCAGGCCAATTGGGAAGATAAACACTCGGAGCATCACCTACGCCGTCGGTCGGATCATAGATATCGGCAAGGTAGATCTCGCATCCGCCCGGGAATGCCGACTCAATCTTGTCGAGCATTTCGCCGAGTCGAACTCGGAACGAGGCGATCCAAGGCTCGGCTTCCGCTAACGTCGCACCATACATGGCACACTCCTTGGGTGGTCGCCGGCCATAGCTGTGGATCAGATCGTTGCCGCCACTTGTCATCACAACGATCCCGAAGACATCCGGGTCGTACTGCGGTAAGCGATCCTCGATGAGGCGGCTATGCTCTTTCGATGTCGAACCAGAGACAGCAAGGTTCGTGGCTTCGAGTTGAGGAATCACCTGCGAGAGCGACTTGCCCTGCATGTCATCGAACTCATCGGCCGGGTTCGCGACGAGTCGATTAAAAAACGTGTGATCCTGCGAATCGGCTCCTAGACCTGCCGTAATGCTGTCGCCAAGTCCCAGCAGAACGACTCGCTGCTCGGTCCATATCTCATCAAACGGCTCTGCAGGAACTTCCGGTCCAGCAGGTCCGCTTCCGATAGGGCGAAGCATGAAATACTGGACGTAGAATATCGCAAAGCAAACGACGAACACCCCGGTAGAAATTAAGACAATGAGTCGTCGCGAAAGGGTTGGCACAACATGCTCCTGAATGAACCGGATTGTCCGAACTACATTTCCGTTTCCATCGATTCATATAACTCGACGAGGGGCTGGTGATCGACTTGAATTAGCCCCCGACGTGGTCGATCGAAATCCAAAATAACGAAAAGCACGAGCGTCAAAAGCAGGTTAAACGCTATCCATAACCATAGATATCTTTTACCGACTTGTCCCGAAGAATGCCCAGTAATCACGCTGGAAACCAAAATACATACCGTCAACAAAATGAGTACCGCTTGCGGCATATGATTGCGTGTCGACCAGGTTCGCGTCGCGTTTAAGTCGATCACTTCGTTCAGAGATGGAACAATCTGACTGACCAACATTCGATCCGACTGCTCGCGCGTCGCAGCGGAACATGTTTGCCAAAGCTGATCGAGTTCGCGGTCCATCTCTTGTAGCGTTTCAGTGGAAACCGCAGGGTCGAGTCCGAACTCGAAGAACCTTAGTCGCTGCTCTGTAAACCGCTTAAGCCCTTGCTGCATTTCCAGGCTATGCGGGGCTTCCAGCAACTCGGTTCTTAAGTAGCACGTTCCGATGGCATTGGCTTCATCGAGGACAAGCCGTTGCCGCTGATAGTGCTTGGTGCTTGTCGTCGAAAATGAAAAGCCCAGCAGCAGCGCGGCAAGTCCGAGAATGCTTGCCTTCAGGCCATTGCTGACCGCTCTTGAGCCGTCCGACTCCCTGGCCCGATCTTGCCATCCGAATCGGAAACCGATTTCGTTGGCGATAAACGTTAACAGCAATATGCAGCCAACGATGCTCCACGTTGGCAGATCATAGATACTCCCCATTGGCACCTGCCCCCGATTCGGTTGTTCAGCATCGAAAGAGACACTGCCTGGATCATAATCGGGGGAGTTTCCCGCGGGAAGGACTCTCTTTCCCGCTATTCCGGCAACGCTTCCAATGGACGAATCTCGACCGTCCCGACCGAAGCAGGCGGCAGGCGAGCCGCGATGGCGATTGCCTCTTCTTCGCTCTCGACGTCCAAGATGTAATAACCGCCGAGTTGCTCGGTTGTTTCCGCGAATGGCCCTGTCGTGACAAGTTGTTGGCCGTCACGAATTTGCAAACTTTTCGCCGTCGAAACTGACTGCAGCGGAGAAGATGCGACCAGCTTTCCTTCACGCTCCAGTTCGTCGCAGATCCCCATACTTTTTCGCATGCAAGCTTCACGAGTTTCCGGGGTCCAATCTGACTCGGAGCTATAAATCAACAGCATGTATTTCATAACCATCTCACTTTCAGGTAAGTCGCAAGCGACCGAGGGCATTACTCCCGGCGGGCGTCGGCCAAGCACAATTCTATCGACGCGAATCGGGAGGGCTCAAGCGAAGGGTTTTCGAGACAGCACTTTGCGGGCATCGGCCAACTGACCTCGATGCGACATCTCGTGCATCGCGATAAATAGAAACAATCGAGCGTTGGTCTGAAAGTCGGGGTCGTCGGCAATTGCCTCCCAAACAAACAACGGCTTCGCGTCGAGACGCTCGTCGCCCAATTGTTGAAGCAACGACAACGCCTGTTGATGCGTATCGCGATAGGCCTGCAAAATTGTATCGTAGGCGGGATAGAACGACGCTTCATACCTCGGTTGCGTCCCACCTGAAAACCGCTCTTTCCAATCTGCAACGGGGCTCTCTTGGCCAGAGATCATCGCCAGAAGCCCCGATTTAGAAAACGTCATATGCCCCAAAATCCAAGTCGGATGATTTCCCTGACTGCCCGTCGGATCGGTGAAGGGTGCGTCGGCAAGATCTTCCGCGAGGGGCAAGATCCATTCGTAACTGAAAGTCAGGGATCGCTCGATGATTTCTGAGGGTCGCATACCGATAACTCCGCTGATATAGACTAAGAAGCTCGCTTCTACCATCTAATCGAACGGCGCCGACGCGAATCGACAAAGCCTCTGACTTTTTTCAAAAACAACCAACGCATTCTATCATGATGAAGGAGTCCACCACCCTTATTTGCGATCTTCGACAAGACTTCCGGCAAAGGGGATCTTGGTCGTTTTTCGATCGAGCAACGGCTTTAATTCATAAATGTTGCGATATCCGTAGCTGTACAGCGTGTTGTAAGTATTCAAGTTCAGCGATGCCACAGGCGCCTTAGTGGCGAATGCGGTAGGCTCGTTCTTGAAATTGTTGTTGCAGTAAATTACGACTTTGGTCTGTTTATCAGGAATCACTTTCGCCAAATCTTCTTCCGTCATATCTGGCAGCGAAATGTGAACGGCTCCCTTCACATGCAACAAATCGTACATCGCTTTGCTACGGGCATCGAGAAACACGGTTTCAGAGTCTTCCAGCATCCGCAGAAACTCCGCTTCCGAGATACGCCGTTTCTCGCGTACCTGAGCAACCTCTTGGGCCTGTTTTAGGAAACCTTGATAGTCGATCTGGGGGTTTTCTTCATTGACATTTGCCGCCGTAGATTCCCGCTGCAGTACGGTTCCAGCGATCAAAAATCCAAGCCCACAAAGCAATACGGAAGTTGCCAAAATTGCACGCATGATTCGTCTCCTGGGAATCGATCGATGAATAAGCGGGGGACGCAATCTCCCCTACCCAAGACGACGACACAAAGCCTAATGCAGATTTCAAATTCCCGTAGAATTATTCAGCCGCCATGAACAGCGAATCGGAAGCTCTTTCGACCGAACAAGATACGTTTCTCACCGAGCAAAGTCGTGCAGCCCCTCGCCACTTCTCATTTGCCATCGTAGACGAATCTGTTCCAACTGTTCCGCAACTTCACGAGACGAAAGGTTGAGAATTTCCCCGATCTGCTGCGAGGATGTTCCTTCTAGAAATAGGCGTGCCACCAATAACGTCCGCGCATCTGGCAAATGACTCAGCCGCAGAACAAGCAATTTGGCAAACGCTTGGACAATCTGCGCGGAGGGTTCGAGCCCTAAGCACTCTCGAAAGCGAACATTGTGGGGCGTATGACCGTGAATACCTCGGTCGGATTCCAGCACATGCTGGGCAGCTTGCCACAAGAGTGGTTTCCAGAGATCACCTTTTTCGCTCCAGCTCGGAAATCGACTCTCTCGCGTCCCGACAAAAAGACAATTGACCGCGAACTGTTCGATACCCGAGGGCCGATGTGAATGGGTTGCTAGCAAGTTGCCACGAGCTTTCGCACGCAAGTAACGGAAGTATCGATTCCACAGCACTTCTTCCGATTCCTGCATTTCCGACTGCAGCCATTTCATCCAATCCTTCAAACACGAAGCATCTCGCTCCGCATCGGACGGTAGCAACTCTTGCAAACGATCATTGGGATATTGAAAACGCATCGCCCCCTTCTCCTAAAAAAGGGAAAGCGTCCATCCCGCCCATTTTCCGAAATGAACGCTTTGCCCCATGCAGTGCTTGGCAGCTGCATGGACAGACCATTCAGCACAGTGAGGCTGATCGATTTGCCCTCACAACTTTGCTCGGCAAGACACTGTGAGGACAAAATATCACGAAGGCATCGAAAACGTTTTCCAATCGGAACTCAATCGGAACTGAATCTAAACAAGGCCTGTTTCAGACGGAACGTCTCGAACTTCTTGGAATTTGACCCGTTCGCATAAAAGTGGCCAGAAGCTGCGTATCGTAAACCGACTCGAGCGAAATAATCTGATTTCCATCCATCCGTATTTCGAGAAACGCCTTGAAGTCGAGCTCGCGGCGATTGCGTGGATGAATGGCCGTCATGACGGAGCTAACGATCACCACTTGTTCGTTGGGATCGCGCAGCAGCTGCACCTCTTTCATCTCGCTTAACTCGAAACCTTGATGCATTCGAGAAAGCACTTCCCCAAAATCGACCGGCGACTTACCTCCAGACGTACTCGGTTGAGATACAGTGGAAGCGGCAACGTTTTCACCGACCAGTAAGACGTCTGATTCCCTCACGCCCAGATATTGCAGCAGCGCCGCCGCGACCGAATCAGGTTCTGTGATAAAGCTGTCGGCTGTCAGTACCTTCGGCTGATCACTTCCATACTTCTGCGACCAATGCTGGCTGACGATAACTGCCAGGCGATCAAGCACCTCACGATTGACCGGCTTACGGCCATACTCAATATTGTGGATCGTCCGCACGCTTACCTGCAGCAGCTCAGCCAGTTCCGACCGCTGCAGATCCAGATCGAGCAACATCTGAGTTAATATGCCTGGCCGTGTTAAAACGCCTGTGGCACTGCGTCCCATACGACTGCCTTGGTACGGAAGAAATTCAAAGCCTTGGCTGCGAGACTACCAGAAATAGCGAATACGGCGAACACGCGTCTCATGTTTCGGCACAACATTCGGTCGCGAAGCAACTACGCCATCCAGCGGTTATTTGGACGAGCCCAAAGTATTTTCGCCAACAAGGTATTTCCTTTCGCGTTTCGTTTGGGCAACCATTCACCAACCGTGACCCACGATTCGTGCGGCGAAACGTGAACGGTATGGAAGTTCCCCATTAACGCGACATCATCCGGGTTTCGCACACCATCTCCGACAAGAGGCAACGCGATGCGTTCCGTCTCGCGAAGCAGGACACGTTTTTCTGGATCGACCTGGCAAATGTATAGTGGCGACCGCCAACGCATGACGTTCTGATTCTCTTCCGCTTTCCGCGTATACACCAAGTAAAGTCCGTCACTGTGGGTCAACCAATGCTGCTGGGTTGTTGACATGGTTAGCGGTTTACCATTATCCCAACACCATGGCTGTTTGGCTTCCCAATGAAGCCCATTGTCGCTTACCGCAACATAACCGCGATCGTCTTCCGCTCGAATGGTCAGGAAGTACTTATCTTGAAACTGAGTTACCGAGGGCTCCAAGAGTCCTCGCTTAACGCGATTCTCGATCGCTGGTCCCACCTCTTTGACTTCCAGCGTTTCTCCATCAAAACCACATCGCACGCCAGCTACCATCCGATGACTTGCCTTCGGTCCAAACGTAAACGCCAACAGGATATCACCGTCCGGCAAGACAACACGCTGTCCACAGTTATTCGTATAGATAAACGCCCCGCGTGGATCGTTCCATGCCAGCTTCTTTCGATCGCTCCAAGTGCCATCGCTCTTCCTTACACAATAAGTCGGAAAGAGTGATAACTGGTCGTTGTGCGAAAACCGTGGCCCCCGGTAGTAAACACAATGCCCCAGGGCAAGGGTCGTATCGGTTTGCGGATGATACTGCGGAACGACATCGCATACGCCAGCCATCAAGCCTTCATGCCCCGCAACCGGTTTGCGGTCGAAACCTGGTATCAACTTCGGCTTAGTCCACGTTTCTCCTTTGTCGTCGGTCATCGTCCAGTGGACAGGACCAAAATAGTCAGAGCCGGCAATCTCTTGCATCGTCATCAATACTGATGGCTTCTCGTCCGGGCCAGGCACTAAACAAGCTCGAGGATGAAACCACGTCGTCGATTTGCCATCTCGATTTCGCCAAAGCGTTTGCGTTTCGATTTGCTTCAACAAATCGCTCGGCTGGGCGGCGGATAAGTGACAACTCGCCAAAAGCGAGCCTATCGTTCCAGCAAGAAAATGGCGGCGTGAGAGCGGAACATTCATTGGCATAAAAAGAAATCCATTCGCAACAGTCAGGCGGGCGTTCTCGCCCAGGATATCCCGTCAGACGGGGCAATTCCACTTGAAAAGAGTTTTGAAGCACCAAAAGATTCCACGTGACATCATCATCTCAACGCGATAAACTGGCGAAACCTACCCGGGCAAGTCGCTATCGAGATGCTTGCCTGCCTGATTCACGACAACCGCCTTTTCGCGAAGGAATATCTTCCATGTCGTTTTCTCAACCGCAATCGAGTTCGGTCTCCGGTGACGTTAGTCGCCGAAACTTCCTTCGTACTACCGGAGGCATTGCCGCTGGGGCAGGCCTCGTTCTTCCTGCCGCGGTTCATGCTGCCGACCCGCCTAAAAAAGTTCGCCTGGGCATTGCCGGAGGACGCTTTGGCTTAGGATTTCAATTTCATGAACATCCGATGTGCGAAGTCAACGCGGTCGCCGAGCTCCGTCCTGAACGACTCGACGCACTGAGCAAGACGTATCGCTGTTCGACGAAATACGAATCGCTGGAAGCGATGTTGGCCAACGCCAAAGACATTGATGCCGTGGCGATCTTCACCGAAGCCCCGAACCATGTCCCGCACTCGATTGCGGCATTGGAAGCTGGCAAACATGTTTTGTGCGCGGTGCCTGCGGCAATGAACTTGGAAGAGTGCGAGCAGTTAATCGACGCGGTCAAGCGAACCGGGCTCACCTTCATGATGGCTGAAACTAGTTACTGGCAGCAAAGCACGATCTCGGCTCGCAAGATGTACGAGGAAGGAAAATTCGGCCAGCTGATCTACTGCGAATCAGCCTATCAACATGACGGATTGGATTCGTTATTCATGGAAAACGGCAAACGGACATGGCGATATGGCTTTCCACCGATGCACTACCCAACGCACTGTACGGCCCACTTTGTCGGCGTTACCGGCGAGCGACTCACTGAGGTTGCCTGCCAAGGTTGGGGAGACGATGCCGAGTGCCTGAAAGATAACGCCTACAACAACCCCTTCTGGAATGGCTCGGCCAACTTTAAAAGCGAATCAGGACTTTCGTTCAACATGCGAGTCTGGTGGAAAGGGGCCCATCGCGGCGGGGAACGCGCCGAATGGGTAGGCGACCAAATGAGCTTCTATGGTCACGACCCTAACGGTATTGGCCCGATCGTTGTTCGCAGTGGCAATCAAACCGAGAAAGATGACGGCGGCTTCGTCCGTAACTTACCCAAGTACGAAAAGTATTCGGTCCCTGCCTGGTGGCAGACCGATATGCTTCCAGAACCGTTGCGGCACAACAGTGGTCACGAAGGATCGCATACTTTCATCACGCATGAATTCATCGACTCGTTGGCAAATAACCGTCGCCCGGCCGTCGATGTCTACGAGGCCGTTGCTTACACGGCCCCTGGGATCGTGGCTCATCAGTCCTCGCTCAAAGGTGGTGAACAGCTGAAAGTCCCTAACTTCGGCCGTGCATCCTAGCGATCAGCTTTGGTGAAGCGTGAGGGATGCGAGCGACTTCGTGGCGATTACAATGAAGGCCTCACCCACTCCATCCCTCAATGTTTGCTCATGCCATGAAGAAGATTGTTTTCGCGATGCTCGTTGCCGTTGTTTCTGCTACCGGCAATCAAACCTCCACCTCAGCTGCCGATCAAACGGAGCCGGTGAAGATTGTCTTGGCGGGCGATTCCACGGTGACTGACCGTTCTGGCTGGGGTGTCGGTTTCGCCAAGTCGCTTACCGACGATGCCGTCTGCATTAATCGAGCCATGGGAGGCCGTAGCAGCAAAAGCTTTCGGGACGAAGGACGCTGGAAACAAGTCCTCGAAGATAAGCCCGATTTCATTCTGATTCAGTTCGGGCACAACGACATGCCCGGCAAGGGCCCCGCCCGAGAAACCGATCCAAGGACGACCTATCGTGAAAACCTAGCACGTTACGTCGACGAAGCACGAGAGAACGGCACGCAACCGATTATCGTCACCTCGATATCACGACGTCTTTGGAATGAAGAGGAAACCAAGATCGAATCGATCCTCGGTGGATACGTGGAAGGTGCCAAAGCCGTCGCTGCCGACAAGAAGGTTCCGCTTATCGATCTGCATACGATCTCAATACAAATCTACGAAACCCTTGGCCCTGAAGGCTGCGAGAAGATGCGTCCCAAGTCTTCCGACGGGACGATTGACCGAACGCACTTCAATTCGGCCGGCAGTCAACTATTCGGACCGATTGTTGCTCGTGAGCTTGTGAAAGTGATGCCCAACTTGAAGCCCGTTTTCACAGACGATCTGCCCACCAATGAAGAAGCGATCGAGCGTTTTCAGCAATAACTATTCAAAAATGCAGCTGCCCCGAAAAAGGAGGCCGGACTTCAAGATGTCGGCCTCCTTCGTTGGAATCTGCACTTCCGTCGAGCTTACTTTTCTATCGTGAAGTCTTCGGTTCCCTTTTCCTTGGGCAAGTTCACTTCAATCATGTGATTGATGAATAGGGCCTTGCCGAGCGGATCGTGCTCGGTCACGTTCTTGGCGTCGTATCCGTCGATACGAACGACGTGCGGACCTCCCACGGTCCCTTTCCCAGCCGGCGTTTCATACTTGCCATCCTTGATCTCCGCGGTAACCATTGGCCCGGAGTTATCCTTCTTCCCGTCTGGTTCAAAGTAGATTTTCCCGGCTGGCAGCGGCGAACCTTTGTAGGTCACGCTTCCTGTTAACGGAAAGCGTTCTGGTCCATCGGTCGTCGGACCATTGCAACCGACCAATGCGGATGCAGAAAACAGCGTGAGGATTATCAGCGTACGCATCATGGCAATTCTCCTTTTCTAAAGCCCAACTACTAAATTAGAGATCACCAAAGCCGCCGATGGGGAAACCATCGCTACGCTTACTCAAATTCCGGTGGGTTGTGATATCGATGTTTTCACTAATGAAGTGCACCGAAGCATCGCCCATTGCCATGTGACAACCACCAGGATGCCAGCTGCCAACCGTACCAGGCATCTCGTCCCACATGTGAACGTTGTTGTTCAGCGGGCTGTCGCCCGTATTCGGCTGGAAGGTGCAAGCCACAATGTTCAACAGCAACGAGTCATCGTTATTGATACGCGCCGCCGAGGCCCAAGTCGCCGTTTCGCAGCAGAAGTTAGGCTGGAACAAGTACTTGCTTTCGCCAATCAAATAGACATTCGACGAACCGTCGGTGGCGCTGTGGAAACCGGTCTTCGAGTTGAGATACAACATCCCGTTGTTGTAGTTCAGACGCGAATTGTTCATGCGGCAGTTGTACGCCGAACCGTTGTTGTATGCCGGGAAGGTATCGCCCCCCATCACGCCCATATAGTTGTTCGTCAAACTATCCCCAGTCGCCAACGGATCGGAAGGGCAGTGAAACGCGTCCACCGAGGTTGTCTGCGGTGCAAAGTTGACGTTGTTCGAGCCACAGTTTGGATTCGTCCCCGTGAAATCGTCGTTGAAGCCCCAATACAGCGGCACTCGAAAATCGAACTGGTTGTACAGATTGCCTTGTTCGATGAACGGAAGAATCAATACGGTCCACGAAGCCATCCCGTCCTGGCACTGATCGCCATCGGGCGTGCAGTCGGTCGTCGAGCCACTGCGGCTCATATTGCCCGACGGAAAGACATTAAACGTGTCGTGATAGTTGTGCAGAGCTAAACCCAACTGCTTCATCTTATTACGGCAGCTGGTACGACGAGCCGCTTCTCGTGCTTGCTGTACAGCCGGCAGCAATAGGGCAATTAAGACTCCGATGATGGCAATCACCACCAATAACTCAACCAGGGTAAACCCGGTCCGCTTCGCTTGTGCGCTCATAGCGACGCTCCTTTGTGTAGCAGTAAAAATTAAAAAATATTACCGACGAACACAGACAAGCTACTTGCGCACTTTCCGACCACCAACGTCTTGTCGCCACGGCCAACCCATTTGACCGAAAAAGACAATTTCCAGATGACAAATTACAAACTTTGTGCGAAACGCATTTCAAAATCGTTAATGCTATCCCGAGACATCAAACGAAACCGCATCGAACAGGCATCGCACCATTCGCCCATAAAAAAACCGGAGTCGCAAAAGCCATGCTCGGCTTTCACTCTCCGGTTTCTTTCAAGGACCGGTACGCTGGCCCTGGCTTGGTTTGCCTTAAACGCCTGGCCCGGAAACGTTCATTTCCGTGTGCACTTCGCGGAAGTTGTCAGCGGCACGCTGGGTGATTTTCGTTTCTGCCAACTCGAGTGTTTCTAACGTAGGCTTGTTGTCGAGCATCTTGAACACAGCATTGGTCAAGTCGCCGTTGTAGTTCAAATGCAGTTCTTTAATTTGAGGCAGTGCCGCAAACTGCTCGACGTCCGAATCTTGAAGGTTCGCACTCTCGCACCAAACGACGACGATATGCCCTCCCTCGAGTTCAACCATTCCTCCTTTCGATTCGACGAACTCTTTCACCGGTGCCTCGGCCGCATCGACCGAAGCCATCGACTCGCAGCCACTTGAAAGCGTGACGACAAACATCGTCAGGCCCAGCAGCATGAGGGCCTGACTCGTGATTGATATCTTCAAACGCATAAAAATCATTCCTGTTAGGCTAAGCAGTTCTTAATCGAATTAAGGAATCGTGACAGGGCGACCATCGTTCCGCGAAACCAACAACTCCAGCACGGTATCTGGTGTATTGTCGGTATCGAATTGCACCGTTTCGGGGATGAACTGAACGCTGCCGTCGCAGAACAAGAACTGAACGCCGCCTGGATGAAGACTGCTGTACGACGAGCTTTCGTAAGCGTCGTTTCGTGCATAGTTCAGCGCACGTACCGTACCGCCGAGAACGGAGTACAGCGTTCGTGTCGAGATTGGGCTACCCCCTGTTACCAAGCGACCTTCTACGCCGTAGATATTCCCTGCGTAGTAGTTTGCTTTACCGGTTCCATTGGTGCGGTTCATGTTCCAGCATCGTTCGCCAATGGCAAACGTGTTGGACGTTCCGTCGGTGATATCCGAGAAGTTGCATTCGCTGTTTTCCCAGAAGATTCCGTCAGCGCCATAGTTACCCCCAGGAATCCCGTCGTCGCGGCAAGCCAAGTCGCTGGAGTTCGAACCGATGTAATTCGAGACGGCCGTTGCTTCATCGACGAGTTCGCGCTGATTGTTCAAGTCTGGCCCGGTGTCGGAGGGGCAACGGAACATGTCCAGCGGTGTTTGCATCACGGCAAGATCATTCGCGTTGGCGATCGCGGTGGCCACCGTTTGATTGGCAGGATCAAGGGCATCGTAAACGGTTTCCTGTTCCAAGAACGGCATCAGGAATGCGGCCCACCCCCATTGAGGATCGCCATCGGTGAAACCGGATCGAAACTCATAGCCTGTCGGAAAGTGACCGTATGTATCGTGATGATTGTGAAGGCCCAAACCCAACTGTTTCAGATTGTTGGTGCACTGCATCCGCCGGGCCGCCTCTCGTGCTTGCTGTACAGCCGGAAGTAGCAGAGCGATTAGAACACCAATGATGGCGATCACCACCAATAATTCGACCAAGGTAAAACCCGATCGCGCGAAGCGCATTCTCATAACACGATCTCCCAAGATGAAATAAGGAAAAGGAAAAGTGGAGCCCGAGCGCCTGCAGATAATCAACAGTCGCCGCGCACCTGCTGTTGGAACTACGCCGATTCCCTCAAGGCGACCGGGGGAGAATGACCGCGCAGAGATGGAAGGAGGACGTGAATTCGTTAGTGAAAAGGAATTGAAGAAAAGGATTTCGATACAACCGCGACACCGATTCGCTGGCTAAATCGGAATAACTCAAAACATACCAGAATTTCCTGGCATTGCGCATGCCTATTTCAATTTAATTGAACTTTTCTCTTGCGCAATATTATTTACGGCATACCATAAGGATTAACAGGCTAACTTTTGCGAAGCTCAAGCCACGGCTTACCGTAAACCATTATTCGACAATGCATTGCGCGATATCGTTCTCGCTACCGGGCAAGATGTCGCCCCAAACGCATCCATTGGCAATGCTAATGGCTAATGCCTAGCTGCATCTTCCAAGCTCTTCCCGTATTCAATATTTGCTGTCCGATATGCACCAACGCTGATTCGACCGTAACACAGACGCGTTTCACCTCTAAGAAAAAATCTCTTCCGTATAGTGTCGCGAGCCTTCCTGCTGGATCCGTTTCCAAGTCCATCCTTGAGATTCGGGAAATTCGCTTCGATAGGCACTTCGCAACGGAGCATCCTCGAAATGCCGCAAGTCATAGAAGGGACGCAACTGCCGAAAGACACGACTACGTTGTCGTTTGCTCGTGTCCAAGGAAAGATATCGCCACCCGCTGCAGATACGATATCGCATGGCATAAACGCAGAGGGAGTATTCGTTGGGACGAACAGGATGATGGTTAATCTGCAGGAAGACGCCTCCGTCGATGCGACATTCGGCCCATCGCACAACTTGATTTCCGTACCGCTCAGCTGCGTCGCCTTCCAAAGAGTGCTGGAAGAACTTCGGCTGCGGCCAACCGAGCACTTCGGCAAGTTCGCTCACATATCTCTCGTTCATCGATACCTACTCCAGCAAGCGATTTTGCGCAGATCGTCTGCAGCCACCTCTGCTGTCATAAAACTGTATCCCTGGCCGTTCTCTGCTATACTAGAGAGTCTATCCTGCCTAGATAATCCAGGGTGAATACTCCAAAGTCCGCCCTTGGAATATCCCTACCTGACCCCCAATTGCCTTAGCGTCCCGAAAAGGATTCCAGTTATGTCCAAGTATTCTCACAGTTCGCGCCGTCAGTTCCTTAAGGGAGTTGCCGCGGCGGGTGCTGCTACGGTCATTATTCCATCGGCCAATCGTGCGTTTGGTTTCCAGAACGCCAACGATCGCCCGACGTTCGCCACGATTGGTCTTCGCAACCAAGGCTGGACCATCACCAACAAGACCACTCCTTACGCCGACTTCGTCGCATTGGCCGACGTCGACTCGAAGGTGCTCGACGACAACGTCGCCAAAGTACAAAAGAAGCAAGGCAAAAAGCCAGACGCTTACAAGGACTATCGCAAGATCCTGGACCGTCAGGATATCGACGCCGTGATGATCGCCACGCCGGATCATTGGCACACCAAAGTTGCTGTCGAAGCAATGTATGCCGGCAAAGATGTCTACTGCGAAAAGCCGCTCACGCTGACGATCGCCGAAGGTAAGCTGATCGAAAAAGTCGTCAAGGAAACCGGTCGCGTTTTCCAAGTCGGCACCATGCAGCGTAGCGAATCAGGCAAGCGATTCCTGCAAGCGGTCGCCATGCTTCGCAACAACCGCATCGGTAAAGTGAAGTCGGTTAAGTGCGGCATCAATGGCATGACTCCATCTCCCGTCATTCCTGTGGCCGACGTCCCGGAAACGATTGACTGGGATCTGTGGCTCGGCCCAGCACCGAAAGTCGATTACCGTGCGTTGCCACAAATGCGCGAAGGTTACGGCGGCGGCGTTCCGCTTTACAGCAACTGCCATTACTCGTTCCGTAACTGGCACGAATACTCCGGCGGTAAACTGACCGACTGGGGTGCTCACCATGTCGATATCGCTTGCTGGGCATTGGGTGCCACCGATACCGGTCCAAGCAAAGTCAAGCCACTCGACTTTGAACTGGCTTGCGAATACAAGGATGGCGAACCAGTCGTGCACGATCGCTACAACGTCGCCACCAAGTTCAACATCCAAGTCGATATGCCAAACGATGTCGAAATGATCATCACCAGCGAAGGGGACAACGGTATTCTCTTCGAAGGCACCGAAGGTCGTTTCTTCGTCAACCGCGGCAAAATCGTCGGTGCTCCAATCGAAGCCCTGGAAAGCAACCCGCTTCCCGAAGGTGCGATCGAAGAGGTTTACGGCGGTCCTGTTCCTGCCAACCACAGCGTGAACTTCATCGAGTGCATGGATTCTCGCAAGCAGCCGATCTCGGACGTGTGGAGCCACAACCGCATGCTCGAAATCTGCCACCTCTCGAACATCGCCATGCGACTCGGTCGAGAAGTCAACTGGGATCCAGCCAAACGAGAAATTATCGGCGACGACCAAGCCAACTCGTTCCTCTCCCGCGAAAGCCGCAAAGGCTACGAGATCCAAATGGGCTAGTCCCCAGCGATCGTTCAACGTCAAACCATCTACGCCGCCAGCAACCGCTGGCGGCTTTTTTTAGGGCAGATTGAAGGCAATCAATTCACCCTTTCACGGTCATCAATGGTTTCAGCTCCACGACCGGTCGAGCCATGCCAGATTCCTGGATCGTTTCAATGACCGGGCCAATTCCCTTGTACGCAAACGGAGCTTCCTGTCTTAAATCGGCCAGCTTCTTCTGCACGATATCGCTTCGCTGACGAATCTCTTGACGACGGAAGTCGACCGGAGTGACGACGCGAAACTCGTCCAAAAACCGTTCGAACTCGCGGTCGAATCCTTTCATCGATGCTCCTCGCGAAATCGCTCGACCAGCTCCATGTGCAGCACTCTGAATGCTGCCGGCGAAGCCATTTCCGGCAAGCACATAGCTGCTCGCTCCCATCGATCCTGGTACCAAGACCGGCTCGCCATAATAAGCAAACGGCGTTTCAGACATCGCTTCATAGCCCCGTGCCGGACAAGCCCCTTTTCGGTGGACGTATGTCTCGCGACCATCACGCGACTCTTTCCAAATCATGTTGTGCGGTGCGTCGTACAGCAAATCGAAACGCGTCTCGCCCAAGCACTTTTCCAGGCTTGCCCACGCCATCAATCCTAGAAACCTTCGATTGGCGTAGGCAAAGTTGGCTGCATTGTGCATCGCATTCCAAAACGCCGACTCCGCTTTCTGATCGCATGCTCCTAGCGGAAGCAGAAAGATCCCATTCTCAGGCTGAACGACGCCGGCAGGATGTCGCTGACGAACTTGATCGCGATAGAAACTTCCGCTCGCATAGCCGATAGAAACGCTTCCGGTATGAACCATCACGGTTACCATTCCCGGCTCCAGCCCCCAGGCATGGGCAATCTGGCCATCAAGGATTCGCTCGACCTTTTGAAACTCGACAAAGTGATTGCCACCTCCGATCGAACCAATCTGGCTGTCTCGATGCAGTCGGCTTCGCTCTCCTCGAAAGTCGTCCAGCCCATGGATCTTGTTCGCTGAAAGATGACCGCGTCGATCGATTCTCGACAACGTCTCTTCACGATCGGTTCGATGAAAGTAGCTCCACAGACCTTCGTCGAACGATCGGTCGACCGACGCGAACAAACCCTCGATACCCGAGAGCAATAGCGACTCCCGATGCTCCCAAGCCATCGGAATTCGTCGGCCGGCCTCGAAGAACATCGATCGACACGCACTCTCCAACTGATCGGCAGACGATTGAACCATCTCGGCATCGAGGCTTGTCCGATGCAGCCGCATGCCGCAATTGATGTCGTTGCCGATGGCCTGGGGAACGATAAAACCTGTCGTTTCCAGAATGGTGCCGACAGGAATTCCGCGTGCCTTATGAAAATCAGGCGTTACTGCGATGCGTTCAATTCGGGGTTCTTCACGAAATTGAGCGGGGCAGGCCTGATAAACCGACTCAAGCGTCTCTTGCAGCTGCAACATCGACAGCAGTTCACGCACCGCGACTGCTTCAATGGGAACTTGCTGGTTGGCAAAGATTGTGACATCCAGGCCATACGGATTGGCAAGTTCCAACCGATTCGCGTCGATTCGTTTCAGTTCATTCAAAGACATGCATCCCCTAGGCTCCTCAATAGAAAGTTGGCAGTGAGACACGCACGTCCTGCCCAGGTTCGCCTCGCTTGGGAATCTACTTCCCCTTATCCTTCCACCAGGCCGACCACTTCTCGTTTAGCTGTTGAACAACCTCAGGCTTCTCATCAGCCAGGTCGTTTAGCTCGGTAGGGTCTTCTTCCAAGTTGTAGAGTTCCCAGTCGCCTTTGCCATATTTGACCAACTTCCATTGCTGGTCGCGAATCGCCTGGGCTTTGCCGAATTGCCAGAATAATGGCCAGGGGCGGTCAACCGATTTTCCTTCGAGGGTCGGCACCAACGAATGGCCTGGCAACTCGTCGGTCACTTCCGCACCAGCCAATTGCAACATCGTCGGCATGAAGTCGATCAAGTGGCCTGGCTGCTGGGTGAAAGTCCCCGCTTCGATCTTCTTGGGCCACCACGCGATCATCGGAGTTCGCGTGCCCCCTTCATAGTCGGTCGTTTTGTACTTGCGATAAGGCGTGTTCGAGGCGTTCGCCCACGTCCGCCCCTGCGTCAGATAACTGGTCACTTCCCATGGCATCGCTCCTTTTACCGTCGAGCGGTCGGCGGAGTCCTCGCAGGCCCCGTTGTCTGACAAAAAGAAAATCACCGTGTTGTCCGCTTTGCCGATCGCTTCCAGCTTTTCCAGAATGCGTCCGATGTTGCGGTCCATCCGATCGATCATCGCGGCATAGGTCGCCATACGAAGATCCCACCAATCACGATCTTTTTGGGCAATCGAATCCCAAGATGGTAAGTCGGGATCACGTGGTGAAAGCGTGGCATTGGCCGGCAGCACGCCCAACTTCTGCTGCCGGGAAAAACGCTCTTCCCGCAGCTGATCCCAGCCAACCGTTTTATATTTGCCGCGATACTTGGCCACGTCTTCTTCGCTGGCATGCAGCGGATAGTGAGGCGCCGTATAGGCAACATACAGCAGAAACGGTTCGGTTTCGTCCTTGTAGGTTTCCAGATATTCGACGGCATGATCGGTAAACGCATCGGTTGTGTAGAAGTCCTTCGTGTCCGGCGTGAACGGCTTGAACTCTTGATCGTCGATCGCCCAGCGGCGGACTCGCTTCTTGGCCGGCTCCGGTTCGTCAGGCCGCGCATGCCCAGGGTTCCAGAAGTTGCAGCAGCCATCGGTCAAACCGTAGTAACGATCGAACCCACGCTGGTAAGGCGTTTGCCCAGCGTGCCACTTGCCAACCATCAATGTGCGATAGCCTGCGTCGCGCATCCGTTCGCCAAACGTAGGAGCCTTGTAAACGACACTCGGCGAAGCCCCTACGTGGTGCCACCATCGCCCAGTCAGCAGCGATGCCCGCGTATGTTCGCACTTGGCGTTGTTATAGAACGTGCGAAACCGCATTCCACTTTCGGCCAGCTTGTCGAGATTCGGCGTGTCGATTTCGCCTCCGTAGCAGCCGATATCCGAAAAGCCCATGTCGTCGCACATGATCAGCACAATATTCGGCCGCGACTCTTCCGCCGAAAGCGACACGCTCGGGCAAAGGCTTCCCAGAACGACAATCAAACCAACTAGCAGCGCGTTACGCATGAGGGAACTTTCCTTTTGGAGGCGGGGCGAACATTCAGGCAGGGAAGCGAGCAGGGGAGGGGGGGCACTTACGAACCGCCGCGATTCGGTTCGATGATCTCTTTTTCAAGATAATCGGCCACTTGCACGACAGCCACTGGGAAGTGGTTCATACAGAAGACTTCCTTCTCGACATGGCCAGACACAACGGTGATCGCGATTTGCGTTCCCTGCGGAGGGTCAGCATGGTACTCGTTATCTAACGCCATAAACTTTGACTGATTCAGTTTCGCGCAGATCTTTTCCAGTTGATTGGACGAGACCTGAAACTGGGTAGTCTTCTGCACCGTCCGTTCGCCGGAACTGTCCCAGTACTGAAACTCGGCCGAACCATCGGCGTGTACTTTCAAGATATCGAACCCATCGGTTCCGCTGCCGAACGCATATTCGACCAGAAACTCAGGGCTCGGCTGGACCGTCGCTTCATCCAGCACGTCCCTTGCCGGCACCACATTTTTGGTGGGATGCGAAACGACTGTATGCGGGCCGATGGTCACTTCCTGATTGCCACCCAGCGGCGAAGTCAACCAACCAAAAGCCAACGCCGACGCAGCCCCCACAACCACCAAGCCCACCAAACCAATCACGACAGGCTTCGACTTCATGGCATCTCCCCCTTCACGCGCAAACCAGAAACAAACGACAAGTTCTCGCTCCGCGTCAAGATACGGCATCCCACCCATCGCCGCAACGATTTCCTATCGCCGGACCGTTTACTTCACCATCTCGGGGATCAAATGCTGCGGTGTGAGTCGTTTGACGATCTCTTTGAAGATTAGCGTCGCGTAGGCAATATCCGGCGAGGCCTTGGGGCCCAGCGTGTTCGCGACGATCACCGTCAGGTCTTCCTCCGGTAGGTTGGCAAACAGCACCGTGTAGCCACCGAAGCGTGGGTTCTGTACGAGCCAGTCATCCATCACACCGATGCCCATCGCGTAGTATAGGTTCTCTTGATTGATCCCCAGCCCTACGGTCGTCGGTGCGGTCATTTCAGCACGGGTCTCCTTCTTCAGCAGCTTGCCGGCTCCGATTGCGGCGGCCAGCGTGCCCATGTCACCCAGCGTTGAGGTCATCAAGCCAGAGTGCGACGTCCAGGACGGATTCCAGAATGTCGACTCTTCGTACTTGCCACGTTCGGTAGTGAATGCATGCAGCACCGGTCGAGGGATCTGCGGAGTATCGCAATAAACCGTTTGCTTCAGCCCCAGTGGCCGAGTGATGTTTTCCTCAATCAACTTCGCCATCGGCTTATCGGCAATCTTTTCGAGAATCTCGCCCAGAATCACGAAGTTGGTATGCGAATAGTTCCACCCTTTGCCAGGCGCATAATGAGACGGCGTTTGCATGGCGATGTCGATCAGCTCTTGCGGCGTCCATTGCCGGAACGGGTTCTTTTCAAACGCATCTTCAAACGTCGCCATCGGAACGTAATCGGGATAACCAGCCGTGCAGTTCGCCAACATCCGCAACGTCACCTGATCGGCATGAGGCAGCTTCGGATACCACTGAGCAATCGGCGTGTCGAGCGTTACCAGGCCGCGATCGACCATCTGCAACAAAACCACGCAGACGCATGTTAGCGTCACACCGCCGACGCGCAAATGCATATCGGTGGTGGCTGGCACCGACGTCATCGATTCGCCGATCGCCGTTTTCAGGACTTGCTGCTTGCCGCGCCATACGCCGCACAGCAACGCCTTCAAGTCATGTTTTTGAAACTCGCCGTCAAGCAACTCTTTCAGTCCGGCCGCCTCGTCTTGCTGGTCGCCCCAAGCCAAACCACCCCAGGCCAACGCTCCCGCGGTTCCCATCCACTCGCGACGCGAAAGTTGCCAACTCATCGTTTTCTACCTTTGAAAGAAGCCACGCCCCAAGACCACTCGCCAAGTCTACCCCTTCCACGAAATAAGCACGGTGCAGACCAACGCCTGCCGCGATTCAAGTTCAATTCCAAGAACGGTTATCCCGTTTGTAACGTGACTATCGATCACGCTTTGTCGATCGCGTACGTCTAAAAAGCGCAATCACATCACAGACAACGCGACGCATTTTCAAACTCAGAATCTTAATCCAACCGCAAATGCAAATGTTTGCGGCGTGTCAAGCAGCGGCGTAGACTTAAAGTTGCCAGCTGCATTTCCGAGACACTCTCGTCTTTTAACAACCCAGGAAATCGGGGGAAACAACATGAGATCACTTCTGCAGATCTTCAGCTCGTTTGTATTAATAGCGTTTCTTACACCTAGCATTTCTGCGGCAGAGAAGCCGAATATCTTGATCATCTTCGGAGATGACGTCGGCTACTGGAACATTAGCTCTTTCAATGATGGGCTCATGGGTTACGAAACGCCTAACATCGATCGACTAGCGAAAGAAGGCGCCAAGTTTACTTGCTACTATGCTCAGCAAAGCTGTACCGCCGGACGGTCCGCTTTCATCACCGGGCAGATGCCGTTCCGCACGGGGCTGTCGAAAGTGGGCCTTCCAGGGGCCGACTTAGGCCTTCAGCCTGAAGATCCGACCATTGCCGAACTACTCAAACCGCTTGGCTACATGACCGGTCAATTCGGTAAGAACCACCTCGGCGATAAGGACGAGTTCCTACCGACGAACCACGGCTTCGACGAATTCTACGGTAACCTCTACCATCTCAATGCGGAGGAAGAGCCAGAGAACGCAGACTATCCGAAGTCACCTGAGTTCCGTAAGAAATATGGCCCCCGTGGCGTAATTCACAGCACCTCGGACGGAAAGATTCAAGACACCGGACCGCTCACCAAGAAACGAATGGAAACCATCGATGAAGAAGTTCTCGGCAAAGCGAAGGACTTCCTCGATCGCGCGACCAAGGCCGACAAACCATTTTTCTGTTGGTTCAACACGACGCGCATGCACAACTTTACGCACGTTGGCGAAAAGTTTGCTGGCAAGACAGGTCTCGGCTTCTACGCCGACGGGATGGTGGAACACGACGCGATCGTTGGACAGCTGCTCGACTACGTGGACGAACTTGGAATCGCCGAGAACACGATCGTCGTGTACACGACCGACAACGGCCCGATGGTTTGCCTTTTCCCGGATGCCGGGTCAACGCCATTCCGCGGTGAAAAGAATACGAACTGGGACGGTGGCTGGCGCGTGCCGGCGTTGATCCGTTGGCCTGGCACGGTCGAACCCGGCAGTAAGTTCACCGATCTCGTCGCTGGGGAAGATTGGATGCCAACGCTGCTAACCGCGGCAGGCGAACCCGATATCAAGAAGAAGCTGCTCGAAGGCCATAAAGCTGGCGACAAGACCTACAAAGTCCACCTCGATGGCTTCGACCAATCAGACTACTTCGCCGGCAAGACAGATAAAAGTGCACGCCCAGGATTCATGTATTTCAGCGACGACGGCGACCTACTGGCTGTCCGCGACAAGCGAATCAAAGCCCACTTCATGATCCAGGAAGCGACCGGCATCGATGTCTGGCGACATCCGTTCACCACACTACGTGCTCCTATCTTCTTCGATCTTAAGATCGATCCAGGCGAACGCGGTGACGAAGGGATGAACTACAACGACTGGTGGTACCGCCGCGCCTACGTTCTCGTCCCTGTTCAACAGGAAGTTGCCCGCGTGATGGAAACCTTCAAGGAATTTCCGCCTCGCCAGAAGCCTTCCACATTCACCGTTGGCGAAGCCTTGGAAGCCCTCAGTACACCGGCTGCTCCTGGCAAATAACCCCAGGACACCACTCAATAATTCTTCAAGGGACGCGAAGCTGTAAAGCCGCGTCCCTTGTTACGCTCGGCATCCGGCACCTATCGGTGAAGTTTCTGCAAGCGGTTCATGAACGCATCGAATGATGGAGCTACCGGAATGAACATGGCCCGACCAAGTTCAAAGAGGCATTCGTCTGAAAGCTCAGCAGGGTCGTTCATTATCTTGTTTAAGCTCACTTCGCCGTAGACCTCGAACCTCTTGATTTGCTTTTCGGCGACGCCATGTTTCTCCAGCACGGCTCGCATCGCTCGGCCATAGTAACACTCGCCGGAGATCTCTTGCGAACGCTTTTGACCAAAGATGGAATAGAGGTGCTGATCGTAATAGAAATAGACGATGCCATAGTCTCTTGGATCGACCGACATCGCAAACAGGCTGCCGGAGTCGCGGTGCTCGTAGGCAAACGACATCATCTTGTCTGGCAGAACATCAAAGTTTTCTTTGGAATTCTCGTTGGAGGCGAACAACTCCGGCCAATCATCGTGCAGCGGAACCTGCCCTTCGAAACGAGGCAGCCAAATGCCAAAAATGCCTGCCACGGGCACTTCTTCCAAAAAAGGAACGTCTATCGAGATGCCAACTTCGGCATCCGATTCCGTAGCAGTAAGCCGGCACCCGTTATGCTTTAACAAGAATTCCTTGAAGTCGCTCGGCATTGTGGGGTAGCCGAAACGTTCGTTAAGCACCTCTTCAATTCTCGTTAGTACCTCCTCGTCCAAACGAGGAAACTGATCTTCAACGACAATCCCTTCCGGCATGATGTTTACCTATTAAAAACTAAAACCTGTTCAGTGCGTGGCAGAACAGAGGGCTGACGGCAACGCGAACCAACACGTCTTAGCGAAATACGTTCTAATAGACATTAATGTAGATGGCGGAAGGCCTGATTGCACATCGGTTTTCGCTACCGCGCGTTTGGGGTGGCGATAAACGTCTCGCAGCAATGTTGCCGCGAAACGAGCCCCACGAGTTTTTTAGATCGCAATGGTTGATTGATGACGGAAGATCCCCAACAGATTTGGACTGACTACTACGCCCGAATTCGGCAGCGCCGGATTGCCCAAGCGAAGGCTCTGCACGAACAGATGTCGGCTGACGGCGTCACCGACGAAACGCTTCTCACGATCGACTTCCTTCATTTCGGCAATGATGAAGCCGATGTCGAGGATCTCGCGGAGCAGTTGTCCGAGAACTACACCATGACGGTCATCGAACGACCAGAGAAGGATTACTGGAACGCGGAAGGAACCATCTACCCTTGCGCGGTCGATGGCATCAGCCCCGAACGCGGCATCGCCTGGGTCGAATTCATGTGCGACGTAGCCGAATCGTACGCCTGCGTTTTCTCGACCTGGAAGTTCACCGACGCCGAACGACAAATTTCATGGACCAGCGAAACTTTCGATATCGAAGAATGATAACGAGACGTAGGGTGCGTCGAGGACAAATAATGCTTTACTAACGATTCGACCAAAAACGCCTGATTAGAATACAAATGAACACACCTAGTGTATTAAATTAAGCACCCGTAATCTTTTCATCCATGTTTAAATAATTCAGGTTGTACGACTATCAATCGATCAAATATCTAAACCACGAAAGCCTCTACAGTGGAAACTCAGCAACTACCTACTTGTCCCAAGTTGCTATCCGACGACCTACTCAGCCCACTTAAGAAATTTGCAGGTGCATGGGCTAGTTCTACACTACGTCCAACGCCAGATGCCACGTTCGAGACATTATGGGAACAGCTAATTCTAAGTTGGATTGCCGACTCCAATCTTCCCTTGTTCATCCGCAAAGCATCCGTTGGCCGCGGACAAGTTGTTGTTCATACGTCAGGTCGCAAATTGATTCCTGTTGACAACAGCCCTGCACAATGGGTGTATTCTCTTGCGTTGCAGGGTAAATGTCCGACGATCAATGAGATTCAGGAATTAATCAATGCCGACCGAATCCCTGTGGCAATGATCCTCAAATCAATAGAGCGCAACCGCGCCACGTATCGCTACTCTCTTAGCAGGACAGAAAACCTGAATCGAGTCGGTTGGAAATTAGCGCATATTGAGCCGATTGGCCTCAAAAAGCAGTGTGATCTAAGAGAAATTAAAATCTCGATACTCAAGGAACATTTCATGCGTTTCATGCATCCAAAAAACATGTTCTTAGTACCAAAATCCTGGGCAGGCTTGGGCGAGATCCCCGAAATGATAGACGCGATTCGAGCCTTCCGAAATAGAACCAATACGCTATAACTTTGCTCCTTGGAAACGAAGATTGAAAATCTATTGGTTGCTCGTTCCCTGAAAACACACAAGAGAAAGTCTTCCGCCGTGCCTAAACTCACTATTCAAGTACGAACTCGTGACAATTTACTTGAGCTACTTTCCAAGGGTGAATCTCCGGCTTGGGTTATCGCTGCAGACAAAGAGCGTGATCTTACTAACGTTCAAGTTGTGAACTGGGATGGCACTCAAATGATCAATGCGATCTTTGATCCAGCAAGTGAACGCCGCGAAGATGGCCGCCTTATCCTTCGCTTTTTTGATGCGAGCATAATCAACTGCGATGTTGATTTCGACCAAAACCCTGTCAAATACGTCTACGGATAAAACCTCGGTTTCGCTGTCCTGACGATTGAATTAAAAACCCCAACGTGAACACCTTCTACGACCAAATCGTGCTACGACTCAATGCAGATCTGCGGCGGTCTGATTGCACGCTTGTTTTCGCTGCTGCGAGTTTAGTTGAGACAAGCGTTTACTTGGGCTGGTTCGTCGAGACGCACCCTACGTTGAATTTGCGATCGTGGGTGGTTGGCGTGTTGGACACTTTGGTGATGGCGGCATGCTGATTTGGGGTGAATTTTGCTCGGCTTTGCTTGGGCATCGACGCGGATTGGGCCGCTGTATGGCGCATAAAAAAAGGGGAGGTCGTAACGACCTCCCCCTCCGGTTCACCTGGCCGAGCATCCTTTTGAGATGCTGGGTGGCTACTACATATCGAATATACTCTTCGCTTCCGCCGGGTTGACGGGCGCGTTGTCTTCTTTGTCTCGACTGCGGCGATTGCGGCGTGCTTCGCGTGGGTCTTCCGGAGCGGCGAATGGCTTGGCTGCTTCGACTTCGACTTCGCCTTTCATGACACCAACGCCTTGGTTGTAATAGTAGACGGTGCCTTTGACGGTGTCACCCATGCTGATCAATCGAGGGTCTGGCAATTCGACGCTGATCTTTGCATCTTCGGCCACTTCGACGGTGACTTTGGCGCGGCCAGCGGTGACGCTCCACTTGCCGTCACGAGCGACGCCTGAGAGTCGACCGACGACAGTAAACTTCGAGACCTCTTCGTCCGACTTCTCGGCAGGCTCTTCTTCTGACCCAACGGCAGAGAAGTCAGGCAACGCACCATTTTCGGTGACGCCCAATTCCAACTGCGGCGTAGGCGTGAAGACGCTGACTTCGCTTACGGGAGATTGACCGACGCCTTTCTTGTCGAGCGTCGCATCGAAGTGCACGAACATGCCTGGCTTGACCCAGCCTTTTTCTGCTTCGCCGCGGACGACGATTTCTTCCGGCTTGGAATCGACGCGAATCGTCCATTCCTGGTTGCCCTTTTCCGGCTTCAATTTGATCAGCGGAGCCGCTGCCGCGGTGAGCGTGCCGGTCAGATTGGTCTTTTCCTGTTTCTGCCCTGGTCGGCCTTGGAAGTTGGGCATCCCCTGCTGAGGCTGATTCGGGTTTTGAGCATTAACGGGGATTGCGAAAGTAACGACCGCCAGTGAAAAGAGGGCGGCTTTGCTAAGACAAGCAATTTGGCGATGCATGGAAGTCCTGACCAAATCGGGAGAAGGAAAAGCGAGGAAGGCTGTTGTGTCTTCAGGATAACGATTCGAGAGGCGAAAAGCCAATTTTTTCCCGTCAGCAAAGAATGCTCGGGCAGATTACTCCATTATACGCAAAACATGCACAAGCGTACACCTTCTTTTTAACGAGCGTTGAGCAAGTCTTCACCCTTTGGCGGTTGCCGGTTGAACAGTGTACGGTGAAAATAAGTGCTGACAGGTTCAATACTTGCAATGCAAAAAGGCCCAGGCAGATGTCCACCCCACCGCGCGGCAAATCGCGTCTTACCGTCCCTCAGTTCGTTGCCTGCAAGTCAGAAGGCAAAAAGCTAAGCGTCGTAACGGCTTACGACTATCCGATGGCTCGTTTGGTCGATCAGGCCGGCATCGACGCCATTTTGGTCGGCGACACGCTATCGATGGTCGTTCAAGGACACGATTCAACCATTCCCGTTACGCTGGACGAGATGATTTACCATGCCGAGATGGTCACCAGGGCAGTATCTAATGCGCTAGTAATTGTCGATATGCCCTTCCCATCAAACCTTTTGGGCGTACATGAAGCCATTCGCAACGCCGGGCGAATCCTCAAGGAAACCGGAGCTCAAGCGGTCAAACTTGAAGGTGGTGCTGACCAAGCCGAGGTGATCTCGGGCTTGGTTAACGCGGGAATTCCCGTCATGGCCCACATTGGCCTTCGGCCGCAACTAGTTCACCAAATGGGAGGTTACCGCGTTCAACGCGATCGCGATCGACTTATTAACGACGCAAAGGCCGCCGCAGACGCCGGAGCGTTTAGCATCGTTCTGGAATGCATTCCGCAAACCGACGCCGCCGAAATCACGGCCATGCTGGACATTCCGACCATCGGAATCGGTGCCGGAAAAGAATGCGACGGCCAGGTTCTCGTTCTAAACGACATGCTCGGTTTAACTGAAGGGCACGTCCCCAAGTTTGTGAAGCAATACGCCAACATCGGCGAAACAATTACCAACGCCGTGCGGCAATATTGCGACGAAGTTCGGTCGGGCGAGTTCCCCGGCCAGGCTCAGTCGTTCCGCTAAACCCATCGCCAACTTAACAGTGCGGCGCACGTCGCGCGGAAGGAGTACGGATCATGCCGAACCGTCTCGCCCAAGAATCGAGTCCCTATCTCTTACAGCATGCCAACAATCCTGTTGATTGGTTTCCCTGGGGACCAGAAGCTCTCGAAAAGTCGAAGCAGGAAGAAAAGCCGATCTTTCTTTCCATCGGGTATTCGGCGTGCCACTGGTGTCACGTGATGGAGCATGAAAGCTTCGAGTCACAAGAGATCGCCGACTTTCTGAACGAGCACTTCGTCTGCATCAAAGTCGACCGCGAAGAACGCCCTGACCTCGATCAAATTTATATGAACGCCGTGCAGCTACTCACCGGGCAAGGAGGCTGGCCGATGTCGGTGTTCCTGACGCCTGAGTTGATGCCGTTCTTTGGCGGAACCTACTGGCCGCCAACTGCCATGCGCGGCATGCCAGGGTTCGATCAAGTGTTGAAGGCAGTAATCGATGCCTGGCAAAACAAACGGGACATGGCGTTCCAGCAATCGAGACTTCTCACGGAGCGACTACAGCAGATCGGCTCTGGCACAAGCGAGTCTTCGTCAATTTCGCCAGACGCACTACCGCTTGCGATTCGGCAGATGGAGCAATCGTTCGATCCGCAACATGGCGGCTTTGGTTCCGCTCCCAAATTTCCGCACACGATGAATGTCGATCTTTTGCTGCGGCAGTTTGTTGATACGCAGGAAGAAAAACTTCTCACGATGGTGACGACTACCCTCGACAAAATGGCGATGGGTGGCATCTACGATCACCTCGGCGGCGGGTTCGCTCGGTACAGTGTCGATACCTATTGGCTAGTTCCTCACTTCGAGAAAATGTTGTACGACAATGCTCTGCTTGTCAGCAACTACGTCGACGCATACCGCCTGACCGGCGATGCCAGCTATGCACGAGTCGCGAGGGAATCTTGCGATTATATCTTGCGTGACATGACCGACGAGCAAGGAGGTTTCCACAGCACCGAAGATGCCGACAGCGAAGGGGAAGAAGGCAAGTTCTATGTTTGGACGCCCCATGAAGTCGACGAGTTACTAGGTGACACAATGGTCGCGGAACGCTTTCGTCGCGTCTACGACATCACCGAGTCAGGCAACTTCGAAGGAAACAATATTCCTCGTTTGAAGAAACCATTTGCCGAGTATGCTCGCGACTTTCAGACGACCGAAGATGAACTGCGCGACGAAATGAACAAAGCTCGCGAAGTCCTCTTCAACGCACGTTGCCGTCGCATTCGTCCGGGGAAAGACGACAAAATTCTCGCGAGTTGGAACGGCCTGATGATCGAGGCGTTCGCCAAAGCAGGAGCCGCATTTGCAGAGCCTCGTTACATCGAAGCCGCCAAACAGGCCGCACGATTCGTTATGAATTCGATGCAAGACGACACCGGCCGTTTGCTGCATACCTACCGACATGGTGCCGCGAAACTGCCAGCCTATTTGGACGATTACGTTTACCTCGCTTCGGCCTTGTTCGCATTGTATGAAGCAACGTTGGAAACCGAATGGCTCAAGCAATCGCAGGAACTCATCGACACGGCGATTAAGCACTTTTACGATCACGAAGCTGGCGGCTTCTTCTATACCGCGGACGATCACGAGCAGCTTATTGCCCGGAATAAGGACTTCTACGATCAAAGCGTCCCAAGCGGAAACGGTACCGCCGCTTTGGTTTTGGCGAAACTTGGCAAGCTGCTCGGTGAAGCCGAATACCTAAAGCTCGCCGAAGCGACGGTCGCCGCTGGGGCCGAGATTTTGCAGAAGCATCCTCTCGCCGCCGCACAACTTTTGGTGGCTTATCACTTCCTGAAACAGCCAGGGCAAGAGATTGTTATTGCGGCGACTGATCGTGAATCGCTGCAACAAACCGTTCAGGCGTTCCACTCCGCCTATCGTCCTAACACGCTATTGGCGGCAACCATCGACGGTGAAGAAGCCAGCGAACTGCTAGGTGGCTTGACCGCGGGTAAAGTTCCTAAAGATGGGCAAACGATGGTTTACGTCTGCGAGAACTTTCAGTGCAATGCCCCAGTATCGACGGAACAATTCCTCGACGGCTTGGCCTCGAATGGCAACCGCTCAAGCGGTGTGGTTTAATAGCGGAAGACTTCCAACGGCAGCGTCTTCGATTCGCATGCTCGTTTGCTTGCCAACCCATCCACGCCTGGCCGCGCGCCGGCACCTTTCACTCCACAAGGGAGAGTACGATGACACGCATTTTTGGTCTGTTCATTGTCTTGTCGATCGCTTGTCTCGGCTGCAAGCCGCCAGCGGGAGACGCAGACCCTGCTGGCCCATCCAGCACGAACGAAACAGCCGCTCCGGCCGCAACCAATGAAACGATTCCTGCACCGGTTGAAAAAGAAACGCCAGCTGAGGAAGTTAAGCCAGCGGTAGCTGCCCCGGAAATGAAGGAAGAAGAAGCCGCTCCTCCAATGGAAACGGCTCCGACGAAACCTGCCGAAGAGAAGCCAGCTCCGGCCCCGGAAGCAAAGCCTGAAGCAGCGGCCAGTGAAGAAGCCAGCCCGGAATCGGCTGCTCAGCCTACGCCCGCGGACGAGGTGGAAGGCTTGCTGGAAGAGAAGCCCGAAGCTGCCGCCGAAGCAGAAATGAAGAAGCCGGAAGAAGCAAAGCCAGCTGGTCCCGTCGAAACTTCGCTGACGCCTGATAACACGCTGATTCAGTTTGTCGGAACGCATGTCGGCGATGAGCCTGACCCACGAACCGGCAAGTTCAGCAAATTCAGCGGAACGGCCAAAGCCGCCGACGGCAAGCTCACCGAAGTCACCGTCGACATTGAAACCGTTTCTCTGGAAACCGACATCGAGAAGCTGACCAACCACCTGAAAAGCCCCGACTTCTTCGACGTTCGCCAACATCCCGAAGCAAAGTTTGTCTCCAAATCGATCAAGCCAGGCGATGACGGCAAAGTCGAAATCACCGGCGACTTGACGATGCTCGGCACGACCAAATCGATAACCTTCCCAGCCACGGTAACCATCGGCGACGATATTAAGCTGGATGCGGAATTCGTTATCGATCGCGTCGAATTCGGCATGGACTACAGCCCGGACAAAGTTCATAAAGACGTCACCATGACGATCAAAGTAGGCAAATAGAACGCTATGCCGTTTACGCTGAATGATTTGCTCTGGGGCCTCGCCGCACCGATACTTATTGCGGCCGGGCTCCGCTTTGTCTTAGCAATCGTTTTCGATCGATTTCGACCAGGCAGTTCTCCGTCGATAGAAGAGGAGGATCTGCCACCGCAGCGTTCGGTTGCCTTCGCAATGGAAACCTGTCTGCCGCTGGTGGTCGCGGCAGCAGTTGGTTACTTCATGTTGAGCCTCGGCCCTTGGGTGCCTGATGCCCATTACGAGTGGTTGCCGCTAGGCGTTGTATTGGCAGCCGTGACGGCCTCGCTGCTCGACTTCTTTCGTTGGCACTCGCTTGTCCACTGGATTGGCTTGCCGATCGGTTATGCAGCGATCGTTGGGTTGGTCGGTTACGTATTGATGCCGACTTGGGAAGGGCTCGAGCCTTCTTACACACCATACCTGGCATGTTGGTGTGTGGGCGTCTTGGTCATTTCGCTGACCAACGAATGGACTCCAGAAAACGGTGGCTGGCCAATGGCGGTTGTTTGGCTGGGTACCTGTCTGGCGGCGGCCGTCGTCGTGGCTCTTTCCGAAAGCTTACGTTTCGCACAAGTTGCCGGTCTCAGCTTTAGTGCAGGCTTGGGGCTTGTGGTCACGGGAATCGTTTTGAAGCGTTCGCTCTTGGGCGGACTTGGCCTGACGTTGACCGTTTATCTGGCCGGCATCTTATTAATCGCTCAAGTCAACTCATTCAGCGACGTACCACTGGCAAGTTATTGGCTGCCGATGGCTGGTCCCTTTATTTCAGCGATCATTGGGTTTCTCTTGCCGGCAAAAGCCTCGGGACTAGTTCGGGGTTTGGCAATAGTCATTCCAGCAGCAACGGTTTCGGCCATAGGTGTCATCCTGGCAGTTGTCGCCACAATGCCAGAGTGAGAGCTTATCGCTCAATCGCAGATAAGCTTCGGGTGCGGACAACCGTGGGAATATCTGAATTCCCTCGAAACCTCTTGTGAATAGACGCTTTACGACAATCGTCAAAGTCTACCAAGAGAGATGCCCGCGATTCAAAAGGCCGTTGGTATAGCGATTGCGTAATCATGGTTTAGCACTCGGGGGTGCTTTGGAACTTTAGCCCCGGAATAGAACCATGAATATGCGATATCTCAATCCCAGTTCGTCACGCTTATTGCCTCGTCGTCCCCATTCGCCGAGCGCGGTGAAGAAGGCAGGCCAGAAGGCTCAGGCGTCGGTTTCTGAAGAAGAACGTGAAAAGATTGTCAGTCGATTGCGAACGATCGCGCACTTGTTCGACGACGCCGTCGCGCTGCCAGGCACCAACATCAAACTTGGTTGGGACGCGGTGCTCGGCCTGATCCCCATCGTCGGTGACACGGCAACCACGGCGGTATCGGCTTATTTCCTGTGGGAAGCGTACAGACTCGGAGCAAGTCGATGGACGCTCGTCCGCATGGTGTGGAACGTGCTGATCGACTTCGTGGTTGGTTTGGTGCCGCTTGTCGGCGACATCGCGGACGTGACGTTCCGAGCGAACCGCCGAAACATGAAACTGCTTGAGAAAGAGCTCGCGAAGCGTTACCCAAAGGCTTAATACCACCAGCCGCTACGCAACATGATCGTGTCGCTCATGTCGAGTTCGACCGGGTCGTCTTTGTACTCAAACTTGCGTCCAAAGACGTACCCGATTTCGACAAACGATTTGCCACCTCCGTCCGACTTCCGCTCCATCCCTGCGATGATGCGGTAGTCGCTTAGCGTGAGCGAATCGTTCATTCCTTTGGGATGCTCGACGCTCCATGTCCCGCCGCCAAATTCACCTGAGACGTACCACCAGTCTTCATAGCCGTCTCCATAGGAAAACAACTGCATGTACCGCGGGCGGGGAAACGTGAGTTCCAACCGATGATCGTCGTCCGGGGTCCAGATCAAACCAACGGCCGGCAAGATCGAATAGTCGTCGCGATTCAAGTAGACGACACCAAACAGAAACTGGACGGTTTCGGTCCATTGGTACGACATCAACGCCATCCCGCTTACCCGGAAGGCATCACTGTCGGTTCGCTGGAAGTCGCTATAAACCCCAGGCGTGACGGACAAAACCGTTCCCCATTTCGGCGAAAGCTGCGACATCCAGCGTGTCGTCAGATAGGCTTGATACAGTGTCGCTGGTGCTTGGACGGAGTCTGGCCCCACAAGGAAATACATTCCATAGCCCGGCGTCAGCAACAACGGAGACTCACGCGTCGGGGCTGGAAAGCCGAGCGTGGCGCTACCACTAACTTCGGTCATGCCGATGTTATCTCCGCTGCCGGCGATCCACGTACTTTGAATGGTTAGCGATTGCAAAATTCCATTCTTCGCAGGACTCAGCTTGGGGCGCGACGTGAAAACCTCGTCTTCGGTCAGGTATAACGCGTCCAACTCTTCGACATCTTCCGAGAGAGTGCTCAGCTCGGGTGGATTCTCCGAGACGAGAGTTGCCGGAACCGCCGGATTACCAGGGGAGCCAGTTTTCGGATAGTCGGGTAGCTTGTATCCACCAGGAAAGACTTCCGTCGGAGGGATTCGCTCGATCGGCCGGTAAGGAGACTCGCGTTCGATCGTACTAAGACCACGCTGTGCCCATGGCTGCATCTGAGCCATCGCGCGCGGAACGATCTCTTCCCCAGAGAAACATCCCCAGGCCAGCATCAGTGCAGCGGCAAACGATAGTTGTTTCAATGCCTCGCCTTAGAAATTGAACCCGGCACGGATCATCAAGGTGTCGTCTACTTTCAGGTTCGGAATGTTTGGGGCACGATACAAAATGTTTCGATCCCAAACGTATCCCACTTCCGCATATGCTCGCAGGCGGTTGGGATGAGTCGCTTCGAGTCCCACGAAAACGCGATAGTCGTTGATGTCGATCTGGTCGCTTACGTCGTCCATGGCCACGAAATCGTAGCGATGAATAGTCCAGCTACCGCCGCCATATTCGCCCCCGACATACCACCAAACTTTGCGGTCGCCGACTGTCGTCCAATACTTGGAAAGTCGAGGGTAGGGGAACGTGATGTCAAATCGAGTCAGACTGTCTGGTTCCCACAACAAGCCGATCACCGGCAATAGCTTCTTGTCCATTCGATCGATGTAAACGGCACCCGCTTTCAGCGTCATCGTCGGGGTCAAGCGAATGTTACCGACACCGAGCCCCTGTAAACGCAGGCTGTCGGAATTAAGCGTTTCGAAGTCGGTGTACAAACCTGCTCGGAAGCCAAGTTCAGCATACAAACGTGGCGTCAGCTCAGGGTTCCATGCCAAGTCCAAGTAAGCACTGTATGCTTTGGATGGCAAGTCTTGCACCATCGTCGAAGGGCCATCCCACAGGTGAAGCACAAAGCCTGGCGTTACCAATAATGGATGATCGCTGAATAAAAAGTTCGGGAACAATGCGGTTACGGAGAACTCGAAGTCCTGAATCTGCAGCGTGTCGGCATCGTTGCTCAGCTTCGGCAGAAAGGTGTACTGAAACGCCAGATTTTCCATGAAGCGTTCGTACGGTATCTGATACTGCTGCTGTTGCGGAGCAAACGGCTGAGCTGGCTGATAAAGGGGTTGCTGCTGCTGAGGATAGTACGAGTTAGGTCCCGCCGAGAAGTTTGCCGGTGGCGAGGAAGGCGCCGGCGGAAAGCTGCTGGGGGGTGGATAACTGGAAGATGGCGGCGCGGCGTAATTCGGAGCACTGTAGCCCGGCTGCCCATACGATCCATATTGCGGAGTCGTAGAGTAGGGATCCCACCCTTGGATGGAAGCGCCCGCCGATCCTGTGACCGGAGCAGGAGCCACCGTTTGGGCATGCGCGGACCGAGTCTGCAATAGCACGACAAGGGCTAGCAAAACAAACCCAGTTAAACTGACTGACGGCAGATAAGAAATTTTTTTCACGATGACGCTCAAGTCCCCCGTCAACATGTGACGATACTAATTGGCTGGACCGGAGCGTCTAACTACCAAAGGGGCAACTTATGGGTCAAGGGAAGATTGCCCCGAATTCGTCGTGATCTTTATTTCTTTGTCGCCGTGGCGAGTCGACCGCTCGACTCTTCTTCCAGAACTCGGACTTTGACTGGCGTCTGCCGCTCGCCTAAGTTCACCGCCAGCGTCACCACATGGGTACCTGGCTGCCACGAGACTTCCAGCTTCTCAGCGGTTGGAATTGGCTTGCCATCCAACCAAACCGAAATCCCTTCCGTTCCCTCGAATGCCAGCACGAAGCTTCCGCCGTTGGCGACCTCCAGCTCGTTCTGCAAGTATGAGAACTTCGGAAGATTTCGATGCGGATGATAGACCGGCAGCTCTGCTAGCGGCACGCCACCATCGACCTGGCTAAAGATTGACTTCCAAACAAACGATGGATGCCCGGCCGCGACGGTGTTGTTGCTGGAGCGATTGATGGCCCGATTCGATTCGTTGTTATAAGTCAACGTCTTCCACGACCGCAGATACTTCTGGTTGCCGATCGAAAACGCCTCGTCCTTACCCAGCTTGGAAAGAAACGCCGATAAGTCGACGATTTCCTTCGTCGTCAACGCATCGATCGAACCATCCGGCATCAACGAGCGTCCCTCGGCACGATCTTCGATCGCTTCCTGCGGGATTTCGATTTCCCGGTCCTCGGCATCACGCAGGACCAGCAAGTCATCGTTTTCGCGAACCGGAATACCGGTCTGCACTTTGCCATCGTCCGTTAGGATCACCAGCGAATGGAAGTTCTCTTTCACTTTGGCACTCGGTCGCAGCAGCGATTCCACGATGTAATCAGGCTGAGCACTCGCCCCCAGGCTGATCAAGTTCGGGCCGACTTTTCCACCTGCTTCACCAATGGCGTGACACTTGAAACAGTTCAACGCTTCTTTACGGAAGATTGCTTCCCCTGCATGAGGATCGCCAGACTGCATCGCCAACTTGGTGATTTCCACCAGTTCCTCGTCCGACCATTGGCGAATACCTTCAGTCAATCCACCAGCAGCTTGTATGGCCGAAACCAATTCTGGCGAAGCCTGGCTGCTGCTACGAACCGAACGCAAAGCGAGCTGTGCTTGATCGCGTGGCAGCTTTTTATCCTTCAGAGCTTTCGCCAAGTGAGGCTGGCCCTGCTTACGGCTCAAAAACGGAGTCAGCAAAGCATCGGCCGGAATAGGATTCGATTCCGCAGAAAGGAGTTCCGCGGCCTGCTTCGCAGCATTGGGAAGTGCAAACGTCGCGAGACTTTCCAGCGCAGCCAATCGAACCAACTGACTAACGTCTTCTCCCTGCACCAACTGAATCAACAGCTTAACGGTTGCCGGACCAGGCATCTTCGCCAACGCACGAACCGCCGCCACGCGAGCGGACGCAGGCAATGGCCTTTCCCCTGAAGCGTAGGCTTGCACCAGTTCCCCAGAGGCGACATTCCAGGCAATCGCCGTATCGAATGCAAGAGCAGCCACCTCCGGCGAATCGGAGGCATACAGTTGTTCAATGGCCGAAAGTTCGCCGTCTGGTTTCGTCTTACGAACTTGCATGGCCACTAAGAACGACTTCAAGATAGGAGCGATTTGTGCATTGTCCTCCGCACGACTTCCACCCGGCAAGATCGATGTGAGCAGGTTTCCAAGCAGCTTCGATCCACCTCGCTGCGCGGCAAGTTCCACGAGTCGCGCCGATGTTTTTCCGTCGGCATGAGGTAGTAGCAGGATCGCAGCTTCGGCAACTTCCGGATTGGGGATTGCCTCGAACGCGAACGCCCAACTTTCAGGATGGGCTTTGGCATCTTTCAAAATGGCGGAGTCAGCATTGTTATTGGCAACGGCTTGCTGCAGTTCCGGAATCCAAACCGGTGCCAAGTCTTCGACCAATTGCCAGACCGCGAAGTCGAGAAAACGGTCCATCGGCTGGCGTGTTGCTTCCAGGCCAACGATCATGGCCTGAGAACTCGGAATGGTCGCGAGTGCTCGCACCCCTTCCAGACGCACGCGCGGGTGCTCGTCCCGAACCGCCGCGGTGAACAACTCCAGCGGATTGGCAACTTCATCATGCCACTGTGACGCAACACGAACGGCAGCCGCTCGAATATTATGGTTCGGCGATTCCAGCAGCTCATTCAGTAGAGGTTCGTTCACTTCGTCCAGTGCCTGATAAGCCCACAAGCCTTCCAAACGCTGATGAGCGGCAGCGGGGTCATTCTTATCAAGCTCTTGTATCCAAGCTGCCAACTGCTCTAAGACATCGGATCGCGGTCGCAATTTCAGCTGCAGTTTGGCATGCGTGCGAATCCACTTCTCTGGCGATTTCAACGCAGCGAGCAACTCTTCGACTGAGGCCGCTTCCAGATTTTGTGGCTTGACCAAAGGGCTGTCCTTCTTGGTCACTCGCCAGATACGACCATGCACGTGATCACGCCGCGGATCGCGGAAGTCGACTTCGCCATGCTGAATGATAGGGTTGTACCAGTCGGCGATATAAATCGCTCCATCAGGTCCCATCTTGATATCGACGGGACGAAATGCTCCGTGGCTCGCTTTGATGACATCTTCGGCCTGACGGCTGGCGAACCCTGAACCATCCTCTTCCAGCACAAAGCGACAAACGCGATGGGCACGAAAGTCATTCGTCAGTGCGCTCGTCTGCCAATCCTCCGGCAGGTGCGAGCCGCCGACCAGTTCCAATCCGCAATGCTTGGGACTGCCGGGATTCAACCCTTGCATCAGTCGTCGGGAATCGGCAGCCGTTACGAAGACGGCTCCAGGAAACGTGTAGTTAATCCCTTCGTTGTACGCACCATCGGTGGCGAAGTTGGCACCATAGTCGTTGAAGTGGTGCCCCCAGGTATTCACGAAACCTCGGCAAAAGACATCCAACTCCATCGTCTCTGGTCGGAACTGCCAGATCCCGCCGGCGTTCAAGCGGCGCACACCATGTGGCGTTTCGATGTGGCTGTGAATGTAGATCGACTGGTTGAAGTACATCATCCCGTCGTAGCCCCAGCGGAGCGTATGCAGAATGTGATGCGTATCTTCCGTCCCAAAACCAGACAGAACGACTCGCTTTTCATCCGCTTTGCCGTCGCCATCGGTGTCTTTCATGTGCAACAGTTCGGTGCTGTTGGCTACATACACGCCGCCATCGCCTGGCAGGACTCCGGTCGGAATCAGCAAGCCATCCGCAAACACAGTCGACTTGTCGGCGGTGCCATCTCCGTTGGTGTCTTCCAGCATCAAGATCTTGTCGTCGGCGACCTGACCAGGCTCGATCTGTGGATAGACCGAACTCGATGCAACCCATAAGCGGCCTTGGGCGTCGAAGTTAATCTGAATCGGGCTGGCAATCATCGGTTCCGAAGCAAACAGGTTGACCTCGAAGCCATCGGCAACGGTGAACGATCGCAGTTCTTCAGCCGGATCGGTATTAGGAATGACTTTCAGATCACGCTGGGCAAATGCCACCGCCGCAGGGGCGAGAAACAGCAGAAGCAGGGAAAAAGCAGAACGAAACATAGGTAGGCTTATCTCAACGAAATGAATGATTTGGGGAGGAGACTCGAAACGAGATCAGTCGCGCTGCACGGCTGCTTGAACCGATTGTTTGAGTTCCAATATCTTGTTGTCCTGCGCTTCGATCAGCGGATCGAATTGCGGAATTTCGACCGCGTTGTTTCCCTGTTCATGCTTACGGAACAAGTAGAGATACGTTTCGTTCTGCGGTCGGAAGCGATCGAAGAAGAGCTGATTCTTCCGCAAGATCGTTTGGCGAAGGGCTTCTGTCTTGGCGTACAAATCTTGAGCCGGAACATCGACGCCCTTTTTCCATGCTTCAGCAGACGCAGTCACCTTCGATGCGTCCGACAGCTTCAGCGTGTAGCTTCCCTCTTGCAGCGTCGGCAGCTGGCACGCGATAGATTTGGGAGCCGGACCCTTGGGAGAAGCCGCATAGGGCAGGGGAATGGCGACGGTTTTCAACGCGTTGAGCGGATCGCCCGATGTCGCTTTTAGTGGCGGCTGTAGCGATGTACTCTGCAAGCTCGATACCATCGTCGGGGCGACGTACCAATAACCGAATTCGGTCAGGTGCATGCCATTGTCGGTCAAATGCTTCGGCTGGCTGTTCGTCTTGGGCTTATAGTTCGCCACCGCATCACCGAAGCGAAGCGTATGGTGCCCACGGTCGTAGGCCAACTGCTCGATCGCGTCGGCGTAAAGCTTGACGTTCGCGTTGTATTCTTCCGGATTCGGCAGCGGCGGGCCGAGGTTTTCCATCGGCAGTGGCGTGATCAACGCGATTCGCTCGGTTCGCTTTTCTAGTTCTTCCAACAGCTTTACGTAGTTCGCTTTGAAAGTTTCCAGGCCTTGCTTTCCTTGGAAGGCTTCGTTTGTCCCGTAGCCGACGATGATCACTGTGGGATCGACCAGTTCGAGCGACTTCGTCAGATGCGACCAAGCCTCTTTCTGGTTACCAAAACGAGCTCGCGAAATGGCCGTAACGGTATCGCCGCTCCAGCCCAGGTTCCGCATCGTGAAGTTGGTATCAGGCAGCGCTAAGTTCAGAGCCAACTCGAAATAGCCGTACTGCTGTTCCCGTTCGATGAACGTTCCGCCCACCAGCGCGATACGATCCCCGTCGCGAATAGCAAACGAAGGCTTACCGCTGCCGCCGAATTGGGCATAGGCGTCCAGACTTAGCAAAACCGACAGAACGATTCCCAAACAGCAGGGAATGAGCCTTGGAATCCAGGGGCGACCAGTCACAGGCAATGCTCCAGATTTGAGCGAATGGATGGATCGATGGGGTAGATCAGGTAGGTACTTTTAGTGTAGCTCCCAGAAAGCGGGACTTCCACCTAGGCACAACCGGCCCCTGATTTGCAGAAATCTTGGTACCAATTGGCCTCATTCGACCTAATATCGTACATTCCTGTTAGAATACTTGTTGCTACCGACCGCCCTGGGGGGCCCTTGTCACTATCCCTCCCGCGCTTCAAGGCGGCCTGTCGACTTTGCCAAGTTTCGGAGCCCCACATGCTGTTGTGTTCCTGCCCACGTTGTCACGACTCGATTCGAATTCCCGCTGCGGCGACAGAGACGTCGGTCATCCGTTGCCCACGGTGCTCGGAAGAATTTCCGCTTGGCGAAATCTTCTCGGCGTTGCCTCCCGAAGCGGAAGTTATTTCCGGCCCTGGCTCGGAGGTCACCGTTGCCATGGTGCACGACCCAGCGGAGACAGCGGAATATACGCTTGCTCAAGACGCCAGCCAGCCGCGGACTGACTTCCAGATCAAAGATTCCGGTCCTCTTTCAAGCACGGCTCCGATGGCGAAGATCGACTCGTCACGCCCATCGCGGAAACCGAAACGAGCCGAGCCCAATGTCTTCCTAGAGTTTCTAAAGATCGCCGTCGGTGGTGCCGCAGGGCTTGGCATCGCCGTGATGATGATTATGTGGTTCAGCCATCAAGACGTCTTCAAGATCGTACCGATGCTGCCCCCACAAGCGTACTTTATCGTTCCTGAGGAGCTACACACTTCAGAAATGAAAACCTTGGCGAACCAAGGCGCAGAACCAGAGGTTGCCCCGGAAATCGAACCGCCGGTCGAAACCATCCCGGCCGATGAGCCTGCCCCGGAAGCGGAAGAAGAAGCGACATCAGAAACGGAAGATCAAGTTTCGTTCAATCCTCCTTCGCGCGACTCCGATGCGAGTCCGCTTGCCGCCGCATTTCAGGAACGTGTCAACGCATCGCAGCAGACCAAACCCGCCAAGAAACCGGCAACGAAAAAGCCGAAACCTGTCGAACCCAAACCTGAGCCACAGATGGTGGCCGAAGAGCCTGAGCCGTCACCTCCTGTCGAAGCCCCGGAACCAGCAGAAACCGAGCCGATGGAAGAAGTCGTCGTCACAGGTCCCACCGAGCCCAGTCCAATTGCTCCTGAGCTGATGGAAATGATCACCGCGGCTTCCGAGGAACTTGGCCCGATTGGAGCCGAAATTCCACCGGTAAAACAGCCGGAACCGATCGAGCCTATTGGTGAGGGTACGATCGACCTATCTCCGGTCGATGATGACGAAAAGTAGTCGCGAACTTCGGTGGCTTGACGCTTTGCGGTTGATTCTGTCCTAGCGTAGTCAAAATCTGATCGACCGCGGCGGACAAGTCGTCGACGATGTTCGTTACCAAAGCGGCCCCCGTCGACTCGGCTTCACGGAGAAGCTCTTCTTCGGTTTGCTTACCGTAGCCGGTGCGGACAAGAATGCCTCGGGCCCCGGAATTCCGCGCGGCACGCAAGTCAGATCGCTTGTCACCGACCATGTAGGCCTGACTGAGGGAAACGTTTTCCTGGGCGGCCGCTGCACTAAGCATTCCAGTACGCGGCTTGCGGCATTCGCAGTCGACAGCATACTTCTTCACGATCGCATCAGGATGATGAGGGCAGTAGTAATACGCACTCACCGACGCGCCATGATCGGCCAGCAGCTTGTCCATATAGTTGTGCACGTCTTGGACATCGTCTTCGGTATAGTAACCCCGCGCGATGCCCGACTGATTCGTAACAACGATGACTGGAATACCAACGTTGTTCAAACGAGCGATTGCTTCTCCGGCGCCTGGGATCAGACGCAACTGATGAGGCGAACCGAGGTACTTGACCTCTTCGTTAATGGTTCCGTCGCGGTCCAGAAAAACAGCCGGTCGGCCAGGTCCAGTCCAGATCTTCGTATCAATCGCCATGCCAGCATTCCATGCACAGAGTCAAGAGAGACCACATGAGGGGGTGGTTGTACTGTTTTCGTCGGCCACGCCCAAGTCCAATCTTCATTGTTAATTCGACAGGAAACCGGGAGAGTGGGGACCCAAGGGGGGTGGATATCGGCTAAAATGCCCACAACACCTCCGATTTGACGCAAGCATTGTTTTCCGCAGCAAAGGCTCGAAGGACTGATGACGCAGGAAATTACGGCACGCTTGATCGACCAGAACCTGAAGACTACCTCGTCGGAGACCGACCTGACCGACACCTCCTGGCGAGACGCCTATTCCGACCGAGATCTTGGCTGGCTGCAATTTAACGCACGAGTTCTGCACGAAGCTCTCGACCCCCGAAACCCCGCATTAGAGCGAGTCAAATTCCTCGCCATCTTCACGTCGAACTTGGACGAGTTCTTCATGAAGCGTATCGGACTTCTCCGTACACGCAGCCAGGCCGAACGCCTGAAGAACAAAGTGATTGGCCCCGTTCCTGTGCAGCAGCGTCTGCAGGAAATGCGGCAAGTCATCATCCCGATGCTCAAGAAGCGAGCCAACTGTTTCCTGAAAGATCTCCGCCCGCTTCTTTCCGAACACAGCATTCATTTGTTGGACTGGGATCAGCTTTCAGAATCGCAGCAAGAGAAAGCCAACTTATTTTTCAACCGCAACGTTTATCCTGCGTTGACGCCGTTGGCTCTCGACCCTGGCCACCCGTTTCCGTACATGTCGAACCTCTCGACATCGCTTGGCTTTGTGTTGCGTGTACCGGACTCGGAAGAGAACCTTTTCGCGCGCGTCAAAGTTCCCAACATTTTGCCGCAGTGGATCCAACTCGATTCCGAGATGGACGACGCGCGAAGCTACATTCGCCTGTCTGACTTGATCCATAACAACGCCGAGAAACTCTTCCCCGGCATGACCATTATCGATTCGACATTGTTCCGCATCACGCGTAACTCAGAGGTCGAAATCGAAGACGATGACGACTCGGAAAGCATCCGTACCATCGTCGCGGAAGAACTACGGCAACGGAAGTTTGAACCAGTCGTTCGCTTAGAACTCTCGGAAGATCCCAACCCTTGGGTTCGTTCCCTGTTGATGCATCAATTCGATCTCTCCGAAGATGACGTCTACGAAGTGCCTGGCGAACTCGACTACGCTGGCATGTGGCCGCTGGCTTCGCTCGACATCAAAGAGCTGCGAGATGAGCCGTGGAACCCGATCGTTCCTGCCGACTTAGCTGGGGAAGAGGCCGACATTTTCTCGGTCATCAAATCGGGCGACTTCCTCGTACATCATCCGTATGAAAGCTTCGACGCCAGTGTCGAACAGTTCATTCGCGCCGCAGCGAACGATCCCAAAGTGATTGCCATCAAAATGACGGTCTATCGTGTCGGCGACGATACGCCGTTCGTCCGCAGTCTCATTCGCGCGGCAGAAACGGGTAAACAGGTCGCCTGCTTGATCGAACTGAAAGCCCGCTTCGATGAAGAACGCAATCTGCACTGGGCCAAAGAGCTGGAGAAAATCGGTGCCCATGTCGTGTATGGCGTGCTGGGCCTGAAAACACATACGAAGATCGCCTTGGTCGTTCGCCAGGAATCGGACGGCATTCGCTGCTACGCCCACATCGGCACCGGTAATTACCACGTGAAAACGGCACGCCTCTATACCGACTTGGGGCTATTCACGTGCGATCCGATGCTGACGACCGACGTGGTGAATTTGTTCCATGCCCTCACCGGTCGTTCGCGCGAACCAAGCTTCCAGAAGCTGCTTGTTGCGCCGACCAATATGCGGGAACAGTTTCTGGAAAAGATTCGCCGCGAGATCGAGAACAAAAAATCAGGCAAGCCGGCAATGATCATCATTAAGGTGAATCAGCTGGAAGATCCCGAGATGTGCCAGGCGATTGTGGCTGCCTCCCAAGCTGGTGTTCAAGTCGAATGCATCGTACGCGGTTTTTCGTGCCTCCGCGCCGGTGTTCCAGGCCTGACCGAAAACGTCACCATCCGCAGTATCATTGGTCGCTTTCTAGAGCACTCGCGAATCTTCTACTTCGCCAACGGTTCGGATGACCCGCTTGAAGGTGAGTTCTACATCGGTTCGGCCGACTGGATGCAGCGGAATCTCAGCAATCGCGTGGAGGCAACAACCCCGATCGAACTGCGAGCCCATAAGGAACGCTTGTGGGAGATCATGGATGTGCTGCTGAAAGACCGTCGCCAGGCATGGACAATGAATCCTGATGGCGAATACGAACAGCTCACGCCAATGGACGATGACAGCGATATCTCTCGCCTCGGCTCCCACCGCACGTTGATGCTGCTCACGCAACAACGTCTGAAAGAACGCATCAAATAGCCTTCGCCCACCGTAGCTGAACCAATTTTCACTATCTTCGTACATCGACATGTGCGAATGATTGCCTATGCCTTCCGACAGGAGTCCTCACTCGATTCAGGAGTACGATCGATGCATGCACCTCGCGTATTTCTTACCTTTGTCTTGACGTTTGTTTCGGCGATGCCACTTCTCGCCCAGGAACCGCTGGCCACGCCTCCGTCAGAGTTCCAACCGCAGTGGAACGATCGACCGCTCGAGTTGACACCAGACGAACAGCGAAACATTTACGTCTATGAAAAAGGGAATCGCTCGGTTGTTCACATCACTACGCGAAGTGTCCAGATTGATAACTTCTATTTGATGGAGCGTCCGGCCGAAGGTTCCGGCAGCGGTAGTGTTCTCGATCAACAAGGGTTGATCCTCACCAATTTCCACGTGATCGAAGGGGCTCGAGAAATTCGCGTGACGCTGTTCAATGGAGACAGCTACGCCGCGTCGCTGATCGGTCAAGATCCTGTCAACGACATCGCCGTTCTGAAAATCGACGCCCCGAAAGATGCCTTGCACCCGGTGCAGTATGGGGATTCTTCTCGGTTGAAAGTAGGCCAAAAGGTTTATGCCATCGGCAATCCTTTTGGCTTGGAACGCACGATGACCATCGGTATTATCTCCAGCTTGAACCGAGTCCTTCCGTCTCGCAGCGGTCGCACGATGAAGTCGATTATCCAGATCGATGCGGCGCTTAACCGCGGGAACTCCGGCGGCCCCCTCTTTGACAGCAGTGGGCGATTGATCGGAATGAATACTGCCATCGCTTCTCGAACAGGAGACAACACCGGGGTCGGATTCACAATTCCCGTTGCCACGATTCAGCGTGTTGTTCCTCAGTTGGTCAAGAATGGCCGTGTGATTCGTCCCGACATCGGGATCACCAGGGTCTATCAATCGGACGAAGGGCTCACCGTGGCGACCGTCGCTCCTGGCGGGCCCGCCGATCGCGCTGGCATTCGAGGGTTTCGCCTAGTCCGAGAACAAGTTCAGCGAGGGCCGTTTGTTTACGAGCAAACTCGCCTGGATCGCAGCGATGCCGATACGATTGTCGGCATCGACGATAAACCCGTTCGTTCGGCCGACGATTTACTTTCGGTGATCGAAAACAAAAAGCCTGGCGAGGAAGTCATCCTCAGCTTGCTGCGTCGCGGCGAGAAAGTTTCGGTCCCCGTTCAGTTGGGCCTGGAAGACTAGCGGCCTATTCCATCTCACGGACCGGATGCACGACGACATCTCCTTTGGTAGAGTTGTCGCTGACATACTGACGTGGTTTTCCTTCCTCTTGCAGCCAAACGCCGAGCAGCCCTGTCCCTGGCGGCAACTGCAATGCCGCAACCGGCTGCTTGAGGTTTTCCACTTCGTACGATATCACATTGCCCAGCCACTGGACCATCAACTTCTGCCCCGGCTGGGCCTCTTGATTGAGCCGCAGTTGCACCAGCAGCGGTTCGTCGACAGAAACCTTCCAGCCTACCGATCGCCCCTCTTCATAGTGGCCATCTTGATAGCGGCATAAAAGCGTTGAATCGGTCGCCACAGAGCCTAGTACGATCGGCGGCGTCTCGAAGTTTCGTGACGACTTCACGTCCGCAAACCAGGCATCGTACGCCTCGGTTAGCTCTTCGACTTTTTGAGGCATCATCGCCGCCAGATTGTTTTGCTCGTCCGGGTCCTTCTCGAGATCAAACAGCTGAATGCCTGTTCGCTGCTTCTCCGGCACTTCCGCAAGCGTCTCGCGACCGAAGCTGCCAACGTTCATCACCAGCTTATAGCGAGGCCCTAAGACGGCCGCGTTGTGATATGGTTCTGGATCGAGTCCGCGATGCACTTGAAAGAAGAGATTTCGTGGTGTGACCTCCTGTTGCTCCCCTGAAAGCTGTGGCCAGAAGCTAACGCCGTCAAGCTTATGCGGCAAGTCTGCGTCGATGCCGGTTGCTTCGATCAATGTGGGCAACCAATCCAGGTGCGCATGCCGCGTGTTGATTTCGCGAGGTTGTTTCAGCTTGCCAGGCCACTGCACAAAGCAAGGGACATGAATGCCACCTTCCAGCACCATCGACTTGCGACCGTTCAGGCCACCATTAAATCGCTTTTGCTGCGGACCATTGTCGGTCAGAAAGATAACGATCGTGTTTTCTCGCAGCTTCAGTTCATCGAGCGTCTTTAGCAGGCGACCGAAGTTGTCGTCGATATTCTCGACCATCGCATAGACTTTGGCGGTCGCTTCATCCATCCCTTTGTCGGCGTATCGTTTCCAGGCCGCTTCATCCACAATTAAGGGCGTGTGCGGAGCGTTCGTCGCAATATAAGCAAAGAATGGCTGCTGATCGTTGAGCCGAATAAAATCGATGGCCTCGGTGAAGAAGACATCGGTGCAATACCCTTTCGCTTGCACCGGGTGGCCATCTTTCCATAGCAACGGATCGAAATAATCGTTCGGCTGATCGGGGGCCTGAGTTATGCCGCCGGACTTGTGGACAAGACTATGCAGAAAGCCTTGATCTTGGGGCCGCATCGGATAATTGTCTCCCAAGTGCCATTTGCCGAAAATTCCGGTAACATAGCCTGCGTCCTGAAAGACTTCCGCCAACGTTTTTTCGTCGGTCGCCATGCGAGCCGCCCCGCGCGACGTATGAATGACCCCAGTCCGATAGAAGTATCGCCCGGTCATCAACGAGGCTCGCGTCGGTGCACAGACGGGGCTGCAATAAAACTGCGTGAGCTGGGTTCCTTGTTGAGCGAATTGATCGATATTCGGCGTGCGAATGACTTCGTTGCCATGCAATCCAAGATCGCCGTAGCCTTGATCGTCGGTCATCACCAAGACAACATTGGGACGGTCGGCCAGTGCAACGGTCGAGTAAGCAAAAACGCAAAGAGCAGTTGCAAGCCATCGGGCAGCAATTAAACGAACCATAATCGAATCAGGAACAAGGGAAGGAAAGGGGTAGAATTTGGGCGCCCCCTATTGTCACTAACGAGATCGGCTTTGGCCACGAAAAATAGCGGACAAATCACATCGCAAACGGATTTCCGTTTCCATTAATGGGCTGCACCGTGGAAGTTACGTTCGAAAATCATCCCGCAGATATCCAAGCTGTTCTTTCCGGACTGTCCTGGAAAGATCGTATCCGGGACTTTGTGCAGAACCTATCACTGGTCACCATCACGTGGCCGCTGTTTCTTCTATTCGCGATCCTCAACGAGCAAGTCCTGCTGGGTAGTCTGGCCGCAGGCGTCGCGATTTGTATCGTGATCATGTCGCTGCTGTACTTCCGTGCTTGGACACAAGCGGTCAAGAATGCGAAGGTGATCCCAGGTCAACAAACGCTTCGCTTGCACCCTGATTACCTCGAACTCTCAGCCGATCGAGGTGCTTCCCGCCGACGCTGGAATGACGTTCCCCGCGTGCAAGAGTTACCCGATTTTGTGACCATCTATATCCATCCTGTCCGGGCGTACGTAGTTCCCAAACGCTATTTCGATTCGCCGGAGCAAGCCAGTGCGTTTGCCGCTCGCGTGGAAGAGCTGCGTAGCGCGGCAATCGACACATCACCACCGCCTCTTTCGTGGGAGCAGTTCCATGCCGACTTTCAGTTCGACCAGCTTCACCTGATCCAAGCAGCCCAGTGGCAGCACGATCCATCGTTGTTAGCTCGACTTCGCTCACAAGGCGTCAACGCCGATGGCAACAACGACGTCCCATCGACGTGGGAACTGATCAAGCAAACCGTCTTTCCGTTGTGCCTGGTGTTGATGTTGATTGTTTTGAAGTGGTACGCAGGCATCACCGGCGGTTTCTTTTATTACCCCGTGCTCATCCTTGCGTCGTTGTTCTTGCTGGTTTTCGGACTGCTGCTGTTCAATCGCCTTCGCTTCTTAAGCGAACGAAAGCGCGACCAATCAGCCGACCAACTGGTCAAGATCTGGATTTACGAAGAAGGGCTGGCATGCCAGACGTTAGATGATGTGTCGCTGAATCGATGGAAGGTGTTCGATTCCATAGTCGAAGATCAAGAAGCGTTCGCTCTATTCGACGCCCAACCGTTCATTCACTTCGCGATTCCCAAGGCCGCCATACCCACGACCGAAAAGCAAACGTGGCTGCTGGAGCGAATCAAATCGTTCATCGATACCGCGCACGGCCGCGAAGAGGAAATTGTCTTAGCGGAAGTTAGTGACAACCCCTTTCAGTCGCCAATGACGCAATAAGCTAAACGCGTGGGGTGATCCGGGGATACTCGCGGCGTTGTCGCTTGACGACAGGTTCTTCCGGCGAAAGCAACTGTTCGACCAACGACTGGGCATCGTCAGCGAGGTGCAAGATTCGCGACTCCCACATCGGATTGATGACCGTATTCTGATCGAACAAGTCAGCCCCAAAGCAAGCCATCACCGCAGAAGCAATATCGCGATTTAAATCGGCGTTGGCAGGCTCGCTCACCAATTGATTGCCGAATGCTTCGATCGCCGTTTCTAAAAGTAGCGTCCACGAGGTTTGTTTCGGTGTTGCTCCCCGTTCGCTCCGAATGTCGCTGCCAAACTCTCGAACGCGTGCCTGATCGTACCCGAAACTATTGACGTCGGTATCCGCGGCGACATACCCCAGCAACATATCGGTCCAGCGCTCGGTTCGGCGGCGAAGCCGATTGAGCGGAACCATCATCGTTGCTTCCAAGCCACGCCCATGCAGTAGTAGATTCAACGCCCGATTCCTGGCTTCCATGTGCCCCAGGAAGACGCTCCGCGCTACCGGCTCCGCGACACTCTTGCGCTGAATCCGATCGTGGGCAACGCAGATCGAAATCCATACTCGTGTCAGAATATCGCTGACCAAGATCTCTTCGATCACGGGACGAGCCGCGTTCCAGAATCGCGGCAGATCCATCGCCGAGCCAGACTCTAAAAGCTGCGAGTGTGTCTTGAGACGAATCCCCCAGCGATCGAGCCGGCACTTCGACGCAATCCAGTACTGCTCCAAAGCGACGGGACTGTGGCCGGTGTTACCTCGCAAATACTCGGGCGCATGAATGGCAAGATAAGCGGCAAGCTGGACGTGTTCTCGAGCATGCATGGAAGAGTCGTTCTCGTCTAAGCAGTGGATGGCATTGGGCACTTGCTCGCCGTTGTAGAGCGAACGTTGCCGTAGGGGTCTGGTGCCGTTTCCATTTGCAAAGCGGGTGCCAGTCCCCATGAACGACCACCCATCCATTGCCACAAACCACTGCAGCAAAAGCACTTAAGACCCAACCGAAGCGGTTGTCAGGCGCAGCTTCAAGCGTAAAGAAATGTTGCGAGAACGAAACACGTTGCGATCTCACAACATGGGCGTGAACGGCGGTCGATTGCCGGCAAGTTCGTTACGCTGGAATGAAATCGGCGCGAACCAGGCGGCTTCCCTGTACTTTCCAGTAGTAACAGTAGAGATCAGAGCGTCCACCATCGACACGAAACACCAATTCAATTCGCTGCGGGGTAACGGACTCCAGAATGGCGGTGTTGAAAAGGACATGCTCGGAATTCACATTCAAACGATCGAGTTCTTGATGGCTATCGTTTTCCAGCAGGATCTGCACGCCAGGCTCGATTCCATGCAAAACGTCGGTCGTCTCGAAGACATAGAGATGGTAGGTCTGACCATCCTCAGCATGCAGACAATGCTCGGAGTGAAGCCGGTAGCCTTGATGGCAGAACCGATTCGAGTTCCGTCGCATCCATTCGCCACCACTGTCGGCGATCTTTTGCAGAGACGAGCTGTAGATGAAGCAGAACGCAATCACTACGGCTAAGACAAGCGTGATCGATTTGATTTGATTGGCCATGGTGCCCCCATTTCCGCCAAGTAACTCCCCCGAGTCATGCTGGTGATGCCACGGTAAGCTAATTCTGCATTCGCCGCCAAATATTTTGCAAAAACGCTTACAGGCCCCATATTCTTCGCGAAAGAGCTTCTTTTTTGGGTCAATAGCACGAGAAGTTTTGTCGGAAATAGCCCGAGGCCTGCTTGGGATTCGACCTTGAACCGATACCGCTTCCTCGCTATTAATCTCCAGCCCTTCGACCAAGCTGGGTCAAAAGCAGGACGATTGATCCTGCTGGAAGGTTCTCACGAATTTGAACCGGGACGCCTGTAGAAATCGGAAATCAATGCTACGCGAAGACTTACAACCGCTGATTTTGCCCGAACTTGGTCTCACCGATATCTTGGTGCGCACAAGCTTGTGGCTTGTTCCCCACGGTTCGTTTGTACGTGAAGGGGATCGCGTGCTGGAAGTTCTCGCCGGCGAAGTGACCTTCGATGTGGTTTCACCAGTCAGCGGTGTTCTGTGCGAGCAGCGCACCGAAGAAGACGATATCGTCTGCGAAGGCCAGGTACTCGGGCACATCCGTGTTGGTGCGTAATCGCTAGAAAGTCGATAGGCAGCATGCATACTGCCTAAGTCGGCGTGCTTTACAGGGCTAGTTCTGCGAGAGCGTTTCGATCTTTTCGATCCGACGCTGATGCCGACCACCCTCGAACTCGGTTTCGAGCCACGCGTCGACAATCTTCAAAACGTCTCCTTCGGCCGTCATACGTTCGCCGATCGAGATCATGTTCGCTTTGTTATGCTGACGGCTGAGCTGGGCCGTTTCCACATTCCAAGTTAGTGCGCAACGAATGTTGTGGACTCGATTTGCGGCAATCGCCTCGCCATTTCCGGAGCCGCCCAGGACGATGCCCCGTTCACATTCTCCGGCAGCGACCGCTTTGGCAGCAGGAATGATGAAGTCGGGATAGTCGCACGATTCGTCCGAATCGGTCCCGAAATCGACGACCTCATGCCCCAGCGATTTCAGATGCTCGATGATAAGCGTCTTGTACTTGTAACCGGCGTGATCCGAGGCGATGGCGATCTTCATGGGGACTGTCGTCTGAGAAAACGATCTGCGATGCAAATAGGAAAACTAGGCAGTTCACACAAAGCGATTGAGCGAACTGCAAGGCAAGCGGTTTATGATACTCAAAACGAGACCGTTTGCCATGTCCCCGCGGCCAAAGCGATTTCGCACCGCCACGGCTCAATTCACATGGCCATCGTGCGAATGGGGATTACTGCGCGGGGCTTACTGCATCGGCAGCCCATCAATGGCGGGAAACCAAGGGGGATCGTAATCGAGTAGCTGTTCGGCCGTGTTCGCGGCGACGTGCGTCGAGGCGATCAGCTGATCACTTTCCAACATCGCTCGAACTGGAAGGTCTCCCAAAACCAGCCGGACCAGTTGTGCGCCTGTCAGCTCCAAATAACTGCGGCCCAACTTACCATCGGTAAGCGTGCCTTTCCGCTTGCCCAAATGGATGCAGTACTTTTCGCCATCGATCAACAGCCCCAAATCGACCGGCAACTCCAGCCTTCGTGATTTGGCCCGTTGATGCAGCACCGAGCAGAACTCGGCCAGCTGCTGAATAGGGTCTGGCATCCGTACCATCACCTCTTCCCCTGCCGGCGAATTCTTAGGAACCGGAATGCCTCGCAAAATTCCATGCACCTCGTCCGTTGCAGGTGCCTCCAAATGAAACTCACGATGATCCGCTTCATACAAGTCGCTGCAGATTCGATTGATCAACGGCACTTTCACAGATGCTTCGCTCGGCTGTGTGACGACTTCCAGAATCCTTTCATCCTGGACGACCGCGTAGCCTGCGATCCGGTCGATCGTATCCTCTAACGCCAACTTGTTCCCTCCGCGAATCGCGACGTACAGGGCATCGAACGCTTTGCGGCGCAGCAGCCAATCCCACATCGCCGCCGAGCGGGGCGTACCGATCTGATTCGCTGCGAACGACTTTTCATATAACGAAACTAAAGCGTCCGTTTCGACTTGCCGCATCAACCGAATCCACAGCCCTGGCTCGTTGCGTGGCGACAGCGTCACGGCCTCGTCTTTCACGTCACCGCGAACTGATGCGAGATATGGCTCGGTCGCCGCTTTGCTGCGGAAGTTGCTAGAGAGTGTCACCCAGCCGAAACGTGCCAATCGCTGAGCCATCGCCGCACTCGTGCGATGCATCAGGAACGTGCCGGGGTGATGATCGAATGTTTCGTCGAGGCAGCGGAAGAACGCATCGACGTTGGTCATGTCGACATGTTCCGGAGCGAGGACAAACTCACTGGCTCGAACGTACGGCACCAAATTCCCCTGCAGCCAGACTTGCTGAGGAACACAACGAATGTGCCCAATGATCTGGTTTCCTAACCGAAACGTCAGCCGCTCTCGCGTGTCGTAGTCGGGACGTTCCTGCTGCGAGTGAAACTCGTTCTCGTCGTAAGCAAAGAGACAGTGCTTCATCAGCTGCAAGATGGCAAACTGTTCCCCTTCCTGACTCGAGGTGAGGCGAAACCTTGCCGCATCTCTGCGAGAGAGACTCGCATGAGCGAGAGATTCGGGCGGCTGAATCGTGGGCGAATAGGTCGATGATACGACGCGACGCATTCAATCCGACTCCGTTCAATAAAGACAAATCCCTTTGCGAAGTGAACTCTTTCCTTAGATTAAATCTCTTTTTGGGCAAGGTCCAGTAGCAAATTCCTTAATCCCTCTTTCGGAAACAGAACGAAGCTGTACTCTCGCGACGCAAGTAGCTGTTTCTCGTGCAACGTTTGGACGATTTGATCGCGCTCAATTCGAAGGCGCGCAACAGGTTCCGCGATTTGCTTTCGTAGCTTCGCGTTCACCTCTTCCAGCTGACGATGCCATGTACGTTTTTCTGGAAAATTTGGAACATCGGCCAACAAACGCGACTTCTCGTCTAACAAAGACTGCCAAGCCGCATCGTTTCGAACGTCCCCATCATCCACCGCGCGATCGGGATTGAACTCGGCATCGCGCAAGTGGCGTTCGACTTGTCGTAAGTCTACGCGGTCGACAGCAGACCGCTTAACGGGCAACTGCGCCGTCGCGGTTGCCGTCACGAATTCAGGCGGCTGCACGCCGAAAAAGTAACGGCATATCTCATCGGTGACTTGATCGTACTTCGCGCCGCCGATGCCGTGGACGAAAAGATCCGACGCGACCAATCGCAAAATGGTGGTCGTCATCAATGCGCGTGGTCGAATGAAAACTCCTTGCTCGGTCAGACTCTGCAGGCTTTCAGGCAACCGTTCGTCGTGCGGCAGTTCGATTTGCCAGCCGGCTTTATCGGTCAGAATAATGCGTTTCAGCGAGACCGAAACCCATAGCCCGCGCCGACTTGCGTTCTCTTGCGTCCAAATCCAGAACGGCACCTCCACGAAACCATCTTCCGCCCCCAAGTCTGGTACCGGATGAGAAGTGCTGCGGATCTTATGCACGTCGCGGTACTGCTGTACACAACGGTTGTAGGCGTAGCGATAACTCATCGCGTTCGCGAAAACATATCCGGCGACCTGGCAAAACCATTCCGTTTGACAAAGCCGACTTAGCGGCACATCCAACGTTCGTAGGCCGAACGATTCTTCCAAGCGACTGCGAGCAGCCGAGAACGCCAATCCAAGCGGCAGTCCCGACTCGACTGCTTCCACAACATCAGGCCAAAACGTCGACACCAGCGGATTGGCAACCAACGGACCAATCGTTTCCTCGGTTCGCTGAGCAAATGTTCGCAACGTTTCCAAGGAACTCGCGTAAGTCATTTCCCACGCTACACGAGGGCCTGGCATGTCGTAGGCGATCCGAGCCGGCTTGGGCTCGCTCGGGCTTCCTGTCAGGGCTGAGATCGAAGGGGCAGGGGCCACATCGTTATCGACGATAACATTAATTGCCGTCCCTCCGACGCTTGCCGCCAATTGATCGACCAGAAAGTTCTTAAACCAAACGCCAGGATGATAAAGAGCCGGCTGGTGACCGGTCAGCACCACGGGGCGATCGACGTCCGGCAGTTGCGGCACGTTCCGATACCGCGATGAATGCTCGATGGCCAGCTGAACGATCTCACGCCGAGCCGTTTGACGAAGCGATTCCAGGGGCGTTTGATCGTAGCTAAGCGTTGCCTGGGCGGCGTTTTGAAACCGTGACTGGTTCTCGGCAATCAGTTGCGACGGGTGAAGCGGGCTCGGATCGACCAGCACTTCACCGTCGCCTCGCGGCGCACGGATGCGTTGATACTCGATTCCGGATGGCTCGCCGGTCATAAGATTGGATGCTTACCCCAGATGTTTCAGCAAGATGCCAACGTCTGAACGCCGACATTCGCCAGGCCGCTACGTGCGAGACTTCGATCGAGGACGAAGTGATAATAGTTCAGCCGGGTACTGCCGTCATCCAACGCTCCACCAAACGAACGATTTTCGTCCAAGTAGATCAGCGGGACGGGAAGTTCGACAATGTTCAGCCCAGCCTTGGCTGCTTCGACCCACAACTCCAGCGGCATCGCATAGCCGGTCTCGGTAACGTCCATCTTCTTCAGCGATTCGACGCGGTAAGCCTTAAAGCCACAAAACGCATCGGTCAGCCGGAACCCCAACAGACGATTCAGCTCCGACGTGACACGGCGATTGATAAACAACCGCTGGGCGGGCGGTTCGCTTTGCCCCTCGAACTGTTTTAGATAACGGCTTCCAGAAACGATGTCGACCGAACGGCAGGCCTTGATGAATTTAGGAATCAACTGCGGTTCGTGCTGACCATCGCAGTCCATCGTCACCAGTACGTCGAACGAATGCTGTTCGGCATAGCGAAACGCCGTTAGCAGGGCCGCGCCGTAACCAGAATTCTTTTCGTGCGTTACGACGATAATGTCGTCGCGTTCTTGCAGCAGAGAAAGCGTGTCGTCGGTCGAGCCGTCGTTGACCACCAACACGGTGTGACCATAACCAACCACTTGGTCTAAAACCGCGTGGATCGTCTTGGCTTCGTTGTACACCGGCAGGGCGATCAAGGCTTTCTCAGGCTGTGTCATATAGGTTCGCCAATCGTGCGGAAGGTTAATTTACGAAGGTAAGTTCGCAACCATTTTGCGAAGTGGTCAACCGAAGTCACGGTTTTCATACCGGAGCCGGCCCAACTTACGACAGCAACTGCTGTGCCACCTTGCGTCCTAACCATTGTTACATCAATACGTTAGATTGACAAACGGTTGTCGATCAATGGTCGTAACCAAGTCGGCAATCCGCACTTGCGGACACAACGGTTGTGGCAACAACAGTTTGGATGCCGAGTATTATCGGCACGTCGCAGAAATTTCACGCAAAGTGAATTGGGTCGGTTTCCTGCCGGCTACCCCAGATTTCGGTCTCGGGGAACGCATCGGCCAGTACGGTGGCCAGTTTCTCGACCGCAAAGCGTTCGCTCGCATAATGACCGACGAGAATCAAAGCGACATTTTGTGCTTTGGCTTCCAGACACGTATGAAAGCTGGTCTCGCCAAGAATCAGGCAGTCGACCTGGTTTTCGATCGCTTTTCCGAGAAGTTCGCCCGCTGAACCACATCCGACCGCCACGGTTTGGATGTCGCCTGTCCCGCGGCCGACCATTTTTACCATCGGCGCCCGAGTGACCTGTTTGGCCAACTCCGCGACACGAGCCAACGGCATGCCCCCCTCAGCCAATTTCCCCCATCGCCCACTCCCCACTTGCGAAGTCGGCCCCGAGACGCCCAGCAGATCGACCGGTACCAACGGCTGAACATCGGTCAGCCCAATCGCGGTGGCCAACTGCTGGTTGATTCCCTGGGCGCACGAATCAAACGCGGTGTGAGGGCTGTAGACGGCGATGTTATTCTGGATCAGCTTCAACAGCATCTTGCCGACCGTATCGCCGCTGGTGATTCTCTTGAGCGGTCGAAAGGGGAGCGGATGATGCGTGACGATCAAATCGGCGTCTGCTTCGATCGCTTCGTCGACCACTTCTGGCGTGATCGTCAAACAGGTCACAATTCCCTCGATCGACTGCTGCTCGTCACCGATCAACAGTCCGACGTTGTCCCACGATTCGGCCAATTGAGACGGCGCGAACCGTTCGAGAAATTCGCAAACACTACTTAGCTTTAAGGGATTCGCCACGGGAGAAACTCTCGTCAGGATGCAGGAACAAGTAGGGATCTACTGTTCATCCTTCACTTCCACGCGATGATTGAAAACCCGGGTACCCCCAATTTCTCGCAATCGAAGCAAGATTGTCGATCCATCCAGGTCCTTTGCATCCGGAATCCGGTAAACAATGGACGTACGGCCAAGCCCGAAGTTCATGACACGTTGTCGCATTTGCCGGCGTCCGGTCGCATAAAGCAAAGCATCGAACGAAATCAGCTCTTCTTCAAGATTATGGATGGTCGCTTCGATGACCAGTTCGCCCGTTTCCTTGTCGAACGTCGCGGTCGATTCCACTTGCATCATCCCGCTACCAACTTGAATCTCGCGATAAACGCTGAACTCGTATTCCTGATCGCCACTTATCTGAAAATCGATTCGCACCGGCTGCATACCGCTATCGGCGTCGGCACGAAGCAGCACTTTGTAAGGCGACTTCAATTCGCCGCCGCGCGTCAGCTTGAACCGTAAAATACCGGGATTCACGTTCCATACATCAGGTGCAATCAAGTGAGCCGTGCCACTGATTGCCGTTGGGAATGTGTTGCGAACCGTGGCATCGATTCGTTGCGTTCGACCGAAGTCGCTTTCCAGTTCGGCTGGTTCAAACTGAAACGCCAACCGCATCCGAGCCACGCTGTCGTTCAAGCCGACCAAAAACTGCGGGAACGGACCGACCGGAATGACTTGCTGGTTGCCAAACTGCTCTGGCACGCGTTCGCGTCCCCACAAGTCGATGATGCGAACATCGTCTCCCAGGTAAAGCGTTTCGTCGATCGAGCGTGAATTCCAAATCAGCATCACCGTGCGATCGCCTCGCGAGAACACATGATTATGGCTTCCCTCCGGCAGTTGAATGCTGCCGCGGTACTGGGTGCCTGAGATCAAGCGAGTTGTCGTCCGCCATGGCAGTAGAAGCTCCGAAGGCGAGCCATCTTCGTTCATCACGCCATATTCACGATCGAAAGGCTTCGGCACAAACGCGGCGTCGACTTCGTGAATCTTCGCGGCAACCATTTTTTCGACCAGGTCTCGGGCCCGCTCTTCGGTCGTATAACGGGAACGGGGCAGGGGATAGATCGTCGCGAAACGGGTTGTCTTGCCTTGCGATTTGTCGAGGTAGATTCCTAGCTCGTCTTTGGTCAACGGCAGTAACTCGTCCATGTCTCCCGTCGGAGGCAAGATCGAGTAGGCCAGAAAGTCGTAGGGATGATTGCCTCCCGCAGGCGTTTCAGCCATCCAACGCCACGGAATCCCCAGCTGAATATCTTGCCCACTGGTACGCAGTTCCTGGCGAATTTGCTTCAGCTTTTCCTGCAAGTTGGTGTAGCCCACAAAGCTGACGTCGTCGTCGGCACCTAACTGCCAGTAATGCACCGTCAACGAAAGCCGCGTCAAAATCGGCTCGATGTAAGGGCGCCACAACAGCGGTTCGGCAAAGACGTTCGCGACCAGCATGGTCTCTTGCTCGCCGAACAAGTTCCGAATGTCCGCCGGCGGTTTATCAATCACCGCGACGACATTAATGTTGTGCTTGTTAAGACGTTCGGCAAAGCGAGCCAGGTTGTTGGCTCGTTCCAAGTCGTTGTCGTTATACCAAACGGGGAACTTGACCCAGTTCACACCGGCTGTTGTCAGCAGGTCGAACATGCGTTGGAAGTCGAGCGGGTTTTCGCCATCGGGCAGCGACCAGCCGAACTCTCCCTTCTCGGCATACGAATCTCGCGATACGACCGCCACGGTCATGACGCGGCGATGCATGAGCCCGGAGCTGCCGACCATGGTGGCACGGATTTCGTAGAAACCATTCTGCGAAATCGGTGGCTTCCATTCGATATCGCCGGCGTAGCCGACATCCCAGTTTTCGTCCTGGTAAGCTTTCTTGCCGAACAGCTCCGAGATCTTCTCGGTCTTCCGAGCGACCACTTTCCCATCGAGCTTGCTTTCCTGCCGAGCCAACGACTGCTGGCCGACATCGACAAGTTCAAACACCATGCTCGGGTCACGCTCCAGAATACCGGAGACGTTGCACTTCACTTTGATCGGTTGATCGTTGAAATAAACGCTGCCGCCGTCCGCCGTTTCCAGCGTCATCTTGGGGAGCCGAGCAAACCACAGATCGTCGAACCAGACATTGCCGGTCAGATCTTCGTCGACATCTCCCTGCGGACCGATGTGCAATCCGATGACGGCCAGCTGCAAGTTGGTATTCACCGGAGCGATCGGCCCGATGCGGACTTTGACCCAGCCGCCCGTTTCGCGGAATTTTTCGGAATAGTACGTCTCGACAGGCTCTTGCTTGTCGTTGAAGAATGTCAGCGAGATGTACGCTTTGTCGAATTCCAGTCCTTCTGTCTTGATGCGGCCTTCCAGCACGTAGCTGAAAATATCTCGCACGGCGATCGGCGGGCTGTAAGCCGTTGCCGCTCCGCCATCGAGCCGCATGTTCAGCGAGCGTTTATTGTGGGCGGCGTCTTCGTCGGTGATTTCGATATCGACATAGCGTGGATAGCCAGGCCCCGTTCGACGCGTCCACTGGTCCGGCCACAGATCGTAGTTTCGATCGGCGTCTTCCTCAAAGTCGCATTGAAACAGCTCGATCGCCTCGGGATGACGCTGTTCTAATGGCGCATCCTTCCAATCCGCGCCCAGAAGCAACAGCGGAACGAGGATGTACGGATTCATAGTCACCGGCCGAAAATAGAGAGAAATCGAAGCTGAGGACCGCGCAAACTCCTCGCGCAGTCCGCTCAACTCTTGCTTATGGCTCGGCGGTCGTAGTCACCGCTTGCCAATTCCTGCTTCGCCCCTCACGATGAAAAACGAAACAATCGCTATAATCGTCACGTTGCCAACCCACGCATTCCCTCTCAGCGACCAAGCCTTCTTATGATTCGAATCAGTGTTCAACTCCGCAGCCTTCGTCAACCGTTCCGGAAAGCCTTGGAGACGGCCGGACAACTGGGGGCCGATGCGGTCGAGATCGACCTGCGTAACGAACTTCGCCCTGAAGAACTGACGCAAACCGGTATTCGGCATCTCAAGAAGATCATGTCGGACTATAACCTGAAGATCGCGTCGGTCGCCTTCCCGACACGGCGCGGCTACAACGTGCTGGACGATCTCGACCGACGCGTTGCCGCTACGAAATCGGCGATGGATGCCGCTTACCAACTGGGCGCCAAAGTGTTGGTCAATCACATCGGCGGTATCGACGAAGAGCTGACCGCCGAAACGAATACGCGCCTGCTGGAAGTCCTCCACGATCTGGCCCGGCATGCCGACACGTGCGGGGTCACATTCGCCGCGAAAACTGGCCAGGTCGATGGCGTGGTGCTGCGGAAGTTTCTCGATCAACTTCCCGAAGGTGCGTTGGGAGTCGATTTCGATCCCGGGGCGTTAATCATCAACGGTTTCTCAGCGGAAGAGTCGTACCAGGCTCTCGCCAAGTATGTTGCCAACGTGCGGGGGAAAGATGGCGTGAAAGATCTTGCCCGAGGACGCGGCATCGAAGTCCCCCTCGGCCGCGGTACCGTCGATTTCCCGTTGCTGATCGCATCGCTGGAAGAAGCTCGCTATAAGGGCTACATCTGTGTCGAACGCGAACACCCCGAGCATCCCGTCCAGGAAGTGTCCGACGGTCTCGAGTTCCTCCGTAACGTTCAGATTCCGTGATCTTGTTTGGCGGACTCCCGCCACGACGCTACGATGAAGGCAATACACATGGCCCCATTTTCTATTCGGGGCCACGGATTCTCGATCGTATCACGCCTCACTTGCTTCGGAGTCACCTCCTATGTCACGTGCCATTTGCTTGTTATTGCTGCTTCCCCTGGCTTGGTCTCCCGCAACTCTTCTGGCTCAGGAAGCACTGGCCCATGAAGACAAGCCGGCCGAAGCCAGCGACGTTCAAGCCAGGCGTTTCGCTGCGTTCGAGAAGACGCTGAACAACGTTGCCCTGATTGGGTCGTTCACGATCTCTGGCAAAGAAGACAAAGCCCCCAAGCCGGAACGGTACGAGATCAAAAACGTTCGCAAGCTCGATGAAGGGGACGTCTGGCTGTTCAATGCCCGCATCAAGTATGGCGACAAAGATGTCACGCTGCCGTTGCCGTTGGAAGTGAAATGGGCCGGCATGACGCCAGTCATCACGCTCGATAAAACAACCATCCCCGGCATGGGTACCTTCAGCGCTCACGTGGTGATCGACGAAGACAAGTACGCCGGCACATGGACGCACGGCGAAGTGGGCGGAGCCTTGTTCGGTCGTATTGAAAAGCTCGATACCGAAGCGAATGCGGCTACGCCGAAGGAATCGCCGTAACGAGCGTTGCCATCGCTAACGCGGCCGTTTCGACTCGCAAGATGCGCGGGCCTAACGAGACGACCTGGCATCCTTGCTCGGCGGCCGCAGCCACTTCTTCGTCGGTAAAACCACCTTCCGGCCCAATGATCGCCAACACGTCGGTCGCCGGAAGGAGTGTCTCGTGATGAAACGGTTCGCCGCTGGGATGCATCACGAACGAAGCAGCGGGACGAGACGCCAAGACTTCTTCCAACGTCTGGCCTTCTTCGACCACCATCAAGTGGTTCCGCTCGCACTGCTTGCTGGCTTCGATCACGGCGCGGCGCAGTCGCTCGATTGCCTTTTCCACCGGTTGAGCCACGCCCCGTTTGGTAAGCAGGGGCACCAAGCGAGCGACGCCTAGCTCGACACACTTTTCGACCAGCCAGCGTTGTCGGTCTCCCTTCGGCAATGCGACCGCCAGCGTCAGCTTGCGTGCCGCTTCCCGCGAAACGTCCACCTTCTTGCGAACGGCCCCGATCACCTTCTTTTTGCCGACCGAAGTCAACTCAATTTCGTACTCGGTTCCTTGGCCATCGAAACCGACCACCATGTCGCCCACGTTGGCACGCATCACTTTGGCCAAGTGCTGCGATTCCGCCTCGGCAAACGTCACTTCTTCCGTGGTGGGAGGCTGGTCGAGAAAAAAACGTTCCGACATGCGGCTTTTGAGGGATCAAGGTTCAGGAATGCATGAAGACAGCGGCCGGATTCTACCGAAACAAACCCAATGCAGGAATGCCCTGCGCGAATGCTAGCACCTCCTTCACCGTAGAGAATGCGTGCCAACGTCGGTCCATCGACCCGCGACACGCGGGCCCTACCAGTTCCTTTGATTGTCGCCCCTATGAGTCCCTTTTTCGAGAGCCCTGCTTACCGGGAAGCGGTTGCCCGCCTGGAGTATGCCCTCCAGCGTCGCGATCGAGTTGCCGTTTTGACAGGCCCTTTGGGAAGCGGCAAATCGACGTTGCTCGAGAAGTGGACAGCGCAGCTGCGACGCGGGGGTGCAATCGTTCCTTATCTGCAAACGCCGGGAACGTTCGAGCATGACTTCCTGTGGGAACTTGCCACCCAACTGAAAGCGGACGTCGGCCCTCACACTGCGCCGCCGGAGCTGTGGTTTCAGATTCGCGAACAGCTGACCACCTATTCGCTCGAACAGCGTCCGGTGGTGATCGTCGTCGATCATGTCGAGGAAATGGCTCGCGAAACGGCTGACGTGCTGCTGACGTTGGCTCGGCTGCACTGTGGCAGCGATCGTGGCGGCTCGCTGATTCTTTCGGTCGATCAAGCGGCATTGCCGACGTTCGATCAGCGATTGATCAAACTGGCCGATCTGAAAATCGAATTGGAAGCGTGGAGCCCCGCAGACGTCGCTCAGTTCGCCGAAACCTACCGCGACGCTTATCCCGAAACGCCGCTTACGCTGGACGAAGCCGCGATCGAAGCGGTCTCGCAGCATTCGGAAGGCTTGCCCCGCGTGATCTCGCAAATCCTCGACCTTTCGCGATTGGCGTTGGAAGCAAGCGAGTCGAAATCGCTCACTCCAGAAACGGTCGAAGCGATCCGCGACGAACTTCTGTAGAAGCTCGATTGCCAACGGCCTGGGGTGCCATTGGCCCCCTGCACAACAAGCCGACATAGCCACCGGCAAGAGCATCTGAAAGCAGGAACTGACCGCCACATAACCACTTGCGACGATTGATCACAGTGGAATCAGCGTGCGTTCTTGCCAACTCACTTCCCTTAGTGGCCGAGCGAAGCGATAACGGTCAGCCTATCGTTTGGGGCACCTGCGTCACTGTGCCTCTGCGTATCTGCCCCCGCAACTGGCCTAGATTCAGAGGCACATTCGGCTAAGATTGGGAGATTACCTAAGCAGCAAATTCTTACCGGTTTATCTGTATGTCGAATGACGCCGGGTCCAGCCCCAAGACTCCCGCAAAAGATCCTTTCGCCCCTGTTCCTGTCGATCTGAAGAATCCTTCGACAGCGATCTTCCTGGCTTGGCTAATCCCCGGCGCCGGCCACCTTTACCAAGGTCGCCGCGGCAAAGGTATTTTGTTTCTTGTTTGTATCCTCTCGATCTACTTCCTCGGCTTGTCGATGGGGGGCGGACGGGTGGTTTACGCAAAATGGGACAACGAGGAAAAACGACTGCCGCTGATTTGCCAGCTCGGCGTCGGCTTGCCGACTCTGCCGGCGCTCGCCCAGGCCTTGCTCGTGCGACAAAAGAGGGACCCAATCGAAATCGGTGGCGCACGAATCATGGCCCCGCCTGCCAAAGGCGAGATGTCGGACTTGCACCGAAAGTATGGCTACCTGTTCGAGATGGGTACGCTCTACACGATGATTGCCGGCTTGTTGAATGTGCTGGTGATTTACGATGCCGGAGCCGGCCCGGTGTGGATGGTTCCCGATTCGGAAAAGAAGAAGCGGGCCAAGAAGAACGACGCCGCAAACAACGACACGTCGGAAGCCGACTCGTCGAAACCCGAAACAGCTTCCACGTAACCCTTGCACATGGCATTGGCATCGGGTGCCGATGGCTTAAAGCCGATCGCACCCACCGTCAACGATTACCTCACGCGAAAGAGAAGTCCCGATGTTCGATCTCGCCCTGCTGGCCATGTTCCCCGGCGCTCGCATGTTGCTGTACGCCTTCCCACTGATCGTGGTGGTAAGTTTGGTTTACGGAGCAACACGTCACGAATTGTGGCCTGCCATCTTGAAGCATGCCTGGGACACGGCCATCTGGATTGTCGGCTTTATGGGGGTGGTATTTGTGGTAATTCTTCTGGCAGGGTGGTCCCTGTAGGCTCGACCTTCGGCGCGATCCGCTTGTATTCCCCTTCCAGCCACAGTGGTACATCGCTTTTGTAATACCACGAGAACCGGCTTTCACTTGGCCCGCCGGGCAAGTTGGTCCACGCTTCGTCCTGGCTTAAGTCGGTAATGAAGTGGTAACTTGGTGCGAATGTCGATTCGCGCGTTGCCGTCTGAAGTACATGCCCCTGAAAGATAGTCGCATGGCAGCCAGGCATTGGATATTTCGGGCTGTCGAATCCCAGCAATCGACCGACCTGGCTACCGCCGAAGAAACGATCGGTGAAGTGGAAGTTGTTGAACTGCCCCCACGTCGTTTCCGGTTCCAGCAATACCTTTTCGCCAGCGGTGCGGATCATCTCTCCTTTGTCGCGAGTCTGCCACCAGAGCGACTTCTCTTTCTTTAAGATCTCGTCGCACGCCGCGATGATCATGCTTGAAAACCCGGCCCGCGAGACCAAGTACAACGTCCGTCGCGGTCCCATGCCTCGTTCGTGACCGAAGATCTCCAGCAGCGTATTGCGATAAAACCGCTGAAATGCCACCGCCGCGGTGCTCTCAGGTGCGTAGCGAAAGTCCCACCCTTGGAGCATCACTTTCAAATCATCCGGAGCATACGGCAGCAAGATCGGCAAGATCTCTCGCGCTTGGATGCTCAGCAAGTCGTACTGCAGTTCTTGCATCTGTTCGAGCGTCACTTCGTCCATCGTCTGCAACCGCTCGACGATTCGCCGCTTGCGATAGTCGGGCAGCGTCTGACTGACAAACTTCGGCTTGTCTGGCTCGTTGATGTCTTCGTTGGCGGTCGCGATGAAGCCACATTCCGGGTTATAAATCCGCGGAAGGTGATCGACAGCGATCGTTCCTTGCCAATGGTTTCGCGCGTCCCACGCTGCCACAGGACCAAGCCCCGATGCATCGTGCCGCCGCCGAGGAAAGCGGCCGTTGCCCTGCAATCCGATGTTGCCATACTCGTCGCCGACCACCCAGCACAACGTCGGCTGCGGGCACTGCTTGGCCACGTCAAGTGCTTCGGCGGTGCTTTCCGCTTTCAACATATCGAGCCACGAGGCAATCGCCATTCCGGAATGCGGAAACGTCCCCGTCCACGCCAGCGAGAAGTAATAGCCGTCGCCGAACTGTTCGGGATCGACCTCGAGCACGCCTTGTGGATTCTCGAAAACGCGCATCGTTTCCGGCGGCTTTCCTTTGCAGCCGATCGCTTCGTCGCGAATGGTATAGTCGACCCAATCATCTTCGCGGCGATACTGCCAGGTCCCCTCGTCCGACTTGCGAACTTCCTCAATGAAGAAATCGGTCGTGTCCCCTTTCATGTAGGTGACACCCCAGCTGACCCTTTTGGTGCGGCCGACAGCGAACAGCGGACAGCCTGGCAAAGTCGCCCCCATCGCGTAGTCGCCGTTCCACTTCAGGACCGCTTCGTACCAAATGGCCGGCAAACGGTTGGTTTCCAGATGGGGATCGGAACATAAGATCGGGCTGCCGCTTTTCGTTTTCGAAGGCCCAACGACCCAAGCGTTGCTGCCGGCCAGCCGCGGCAGATCCATCAACACTTCCAACGCCTCGTCCGACATCCGCCGCACGTGGTGGACTTTCCGCACTAAGTCGAAGTCGACGTGCTCCAAGCGACCGGGAAAGAGCTCTCGCAAAGCGTCTTCGTCGCCGCCCGCTTGAATCAGTTCGATCACGATCCGCTCGTTCTCCAGCTGGCTAACCGCCAAACCGCCGAAGCTAAGCAGGTTGCCGATGTACAGCACCGACACGGGGTCCCACGGCACCGCTTCAAAGCCAATCGCCCACATCGGCAGCGTATGGCCGATCGCCTTCATGCCGTCGTTCACGCCGCTGCAATAATGCTGAACTTGCTTCTGCGTTTCTTCCGGCCAATAGTCCCGCTCTTTCGGCTGATTGCGGTGCAGTCCGACGCGGCGAAAGAATCGGTCGGTCTCGAGCAGTTCGTCTCGAGCCGCAATCGACTCGGCCGCTTGCCCCGAAGCAATCGCCCTGGCAAAAAGAATTTGCGTCAGTCGATCGGTGGCATGCATATACCCCAAGCCGTACAAGGCATCGTCTAGTGTTTTCGCCGAAACATGCGGCACACCAGCTTCGTCCCGTTCGATCGAAATATCTCTGCTTAACCGGGGAAATTCCATTCGATCCGATTCCTCTCAGCAGGTCTGGCCAATCATTGCAGCAACTTCATGAAACCCCTTCGGGTCTATTGTCATCGTAGCATGTAAGCCCCGTCCCGGCCCCCATTGGGCCAGTCCAGCACAGCCGACACCACCAATCCCCCCGTCGGTTGCCGTTTGGCGGTAATTGTGGCATCGTAGGGCGAATGCCATGAGGTATGATCGGCATAATCGATCTGATACTGCCAGGGGGAACGTCCCTGTTCCGCCGTTTTTCGATTACTCAACTGTCCACTCAAAAACGCTTTGCAAGATCGCCCCCACAGCTCTGATAGCGCCGATACGGCAGCACGGATATCACGTCGTCATACGCGTTCGTGGCTTACCGCGATTAGCTTCGCCAGCCCCTGGTTGGTGGGACTCTTGGCTTTGTTCGTCTATCCGTTTGTCGTATCGCTTTACTGGAGTTTCTGCCGGTACGACTTGATCAATCCCCCTCGCTTCGTGGGGACAGAAAACTACGAACAGCTCGCCACCGAGTTCGCTACCGGAACCGGAATTGCCCATGCCCTGTGGAACACCGGATACTACGCGTTTCTTTCGGTGCCCTTGTCGATCGTTTTGGGGGTCGGCCTGGCAACGCTTCTTTCCTGCGACATCCGCGGGCAATCGATCTTCCGCACCCTCTTTTACCTGCCGTCGGTCATTCCAGTGGTCGCGGCAAGCATTCTGTGGATGTGGCTCTTGAATCCGGCCGATGGGCTCGTGAATTCGGTCCTCGGTTCGCTCGGCCTCTGGCAGCCGCAATGGTTTGCCTCGCCGGAAGAGTTGGTCTCAACGCACTCCTTCTCGCCTGCAGCATGGCAGAATAATTCCGCGCCGATCGGCTCGAAGGATGCCCTCATCCTGATGAGCCTCTGGGGCATGGGCAACTTCATGGTGATTTACCTGGCCGCGATCGGCGACATCCCGAAGTCGCTTTACGAGGCGGCTCGGATCGACGGCGCAGGGCCCATTCGCCGGTTCACCCATGTCACGCTGCCGCTGCTCACGCCGATCATCTTCTTCAATCTAGTAATGGGACTGATCCAATCGGTCCAAGCGTTCACCCAAATTTATATCGTCAGCGAAGGCCGCGGAGCCCCCGCCGATTCCACGCTGGTGATCAGCCTCCACTTGTTCCTCAGCGCGTTTCAGCATCTGAACATGGGGTACGCCTCGGCAGTGGCGTGGCTGCTGTTTACCCTGCTGGGCATCGCCACATGGTTCCTCTTCCGCACATCCCGCCGCTGGGTCTACGAAGGAGTCCGCTGATGCCAGGCGCTGCCATGCTGCTCGACGTTTCCGACCGAAGACAAATCGCTTCAGAGAGAACACCAAGGATGAACCACCAACGCTTGGGTAGCCCGGTTTGCTTGCAAACTGGGGAGCGAAGCGAATCGAGGTCTTCAGGAAACGCTGGCCGCTCACGAAAACCTCCGTTCGGCTTCGCCTCCCCAGGTTGCAAGCAACCTGGGCTACCCATTAGCGCAGTCATTCCACCGGCGCCCCCCTCGGTGATCTCTGTGCCCTCTGTGGCTAGTCTTTCCGATCTCACCATCGCACCAACACCAACCCATAAAGGACAGGGCTGATGCCCCAGGCTTTTTCATTTCGCGGTTGGTTGACTGTCGTGGCGATTGGGTTGGTCGCGATTGGCCTGCTCGTCTCGCGGCCATACCTCACCGCTTCCCAGTCGCCAAAGCCCCAGGACCGCGAAGAGGTGGTCTTCTGGCACTTCTGGGGCGGAGCCGATCGGGCCATTGTCGAAGACGTCGCACAGCGATTTAACGCGTCGCAAACCGACTACTTCGTTCGCCCCATTGCGATGCCTGGCAACAACTTGGATTTAAAATTCTTCCTCAGCGTCACCGGCGGCGATCCGCCTGATTTGCTGAACATCGACGACCCGGTGATTGCCGATTGGGGCCATCGCGGAGCCATCCTGGCTCTGGACGAAGTTGCCCCCGCCGAGGAAGTCGAGCGGCTGAAGGCCTGGCTTTTTCCGGCCGCACGCCGGCTGGTCACCTACGAAGATCGTCTGTACGGCGTACCGAACGGGCTCGATATCCGGGCCCTCTACGTCAACGAAACGATGCTCGCCGAGTATGGTCTATCGCCTCCGCAAACGACCGCCGATTTAGACCACATCGCTGAAACGATTGCTCCGCCCGATCAATCCGAAGCCTATCAGCGGCATGGCTACCTGCCTGACTCGCGGCGAATCTGGGCTTGGGGCCCTGTCTTCGGTGGGCAGTTTTACGATGCGGCCGATGGCAACGTGACGCTGACTTCGCCCGAAATCGAATCGGCGTTGGCATGGATGGTCAGCTATCGCAATCGATATGGTCCTTCCGAAATCGCTCGCTTCCGCCATGGCGATCAGTCGCTGCCTGGCAAAACGTTTCCGCTCTTCGCAGGGCGGTATGCCGTGGTGATGGATGGCCAATGGCGCGTGCGCGACATCCGTGCGTTTCAAAAGTCGCAACAAGAAAAGGGAGAAGCGGTCACGCAGTTCAATGCCATTCCCCTGCCGCCACCTCCCGGAGGCAAGTCGAACGCTGGCTGGGTGAACGGCAACAACTTTGTCATCCCGCGCGGAGCCAAGTCATCGCCAGGAGCCTGGCAGTTCATCAAGTTCTGGTGCGGCTTCGATGGCCAGGAAGCAGACGCCGCGCAGACGTGTGTCGCCGGCGGCTGGATCCCCGTTTCGCAGCACGTCGTCGATCAGCCGACATTCCAAACATTCCTGAACGAAGAGCCTCTGTTCCGCACGTTCATCCAATTAGCCGGCAGCGAAAACCAATACCCGGTTCCCGTCATTCCTGGGGCTCCTTACTTCAACAACGAGGTCAAAAACCTCGCCGAATCGGCTATGTCGAGTTCTTCGGAGCCTGATCTTTCGCAGATGCTCAAGCAGGCCGAAGCGAGAATTCAGTCGCATATCGATCGCGCGAGGACCGAGCCATGAAATGGTATCAAAAGTCGTCGATTTACGTGCTGCTGATCTTTTTCGTGACGATCTACAGCTTGCCGCTGCTGGTGATGTTATCCGGCTCGCTGAAGTCGCCGACGGAAATCCAAGCCAACCCGAATCAGTTGATCCCCGAGGCTTGGCACTGGGAAAACTACGTCACTGCGATCCAGTCGATGCCGTTCTGGCAGTACCTCTCCAACACGTTGGTGCTGTGCGGCGGATCGGTCGCGGGTACGCTCCTTTCCTGCTCGATGGCGGCCTACGCGTTCGCAAAGCTGAAATGGTGGGGCCGTGACAAGCTGTTCGCCGTGCTGATCGGCACGATGCTGCTGCCGTGGCATGTGACGATGATCCCACGTTTTCTGCTGCTGCGGGAAGTGGGGCTGTACAACACGCTAGGCGCGTTGATTGTGCCGACATTTCTGGGAGATGCGTTTTCGATTTTCCTGCTGCGGCAGTTCTTCCGCACCATTCCGGAAGAGATTAGCGAAGCGGCGCGGATTGATGGTCTTTCCGAGTGGGGCATTTATTGGCGCGTCATCTTGCCGATGTCGGTGCCGGCATTGGCGACCGTCGGCTTGTTTCAGTTCGTCGCCGCGTGGAATGACTTCAGCGGCCCGCTCCTGTTTTTGAGCGACAAAGAGAAGTTCCCCCTGGCGTACGGCTTGGAACAGTTCGTCAGCAGCTACGCCGACCAAACCCATTTGCTGCTGGCCGCGGCCACGTTATTCACGCTGCCGATCGTGGTGCTGTTCTTCTTCGCCCAAAAGACCTTCCTGAAAGGCATCGCCACCACCGGTCTGAAAGACTAAGCCATACCAAGCCAACGTTCTTACAATGGCTTCCTGTCGGCGACCCGATTCCGGCCTAAAAACCGGTACCAATCAAACGCAAGAAAAAGAACCTTGGGTGTCATGCTCACGTCCGCGTGGGCATGTCTTCATGCGGCAAACCAAGGATTCTTCTTGCCCCCATCACGAGGCACCAATCATGGGTGCCATGCCGTCGTCCGCGTCGGCATGTCCTGAATCGTCAAACACGCCCCAACGACAGGACGAAATTGAACGGGAAGAGACCCAACAAGAGGCGCGCAGAGAGAGCCGTCGCCTGCAACAGATAGGCGACGGCCTCGTACATAGGTGGGTAGAATAAAGGGAATCGCTACGCGAGCGACTCGCCGCAATTATTTCTTGCGGTGACGGATCTTTGCACGCATACGTCGTTTCTTGCGTCCAATTTTGCGTCGACCTTTACCTGATTTTTTCGTTCCCACAAATCTCTCCGTTGCGTTTCCGCAGCTAATTACACTGTCTGTCGATATTGAAAATCCCCAGGCGGGGAAATCTATTTGGGTGGAAACGTCGCATTCTACCAGAGACCCCCGTCCCTTGGCAAGGAACCCCGGCACGACTTCCGCGCAGAAGCGACCACGAACAGACAACCCCTCAGAGGGGGCCAGCCGACACGACAAGATAAGCAGATTAACCAAGCCAGGAAGGCTGCCCAGGCCGTCCCCTTCGCGAGCCCCCCTATTATAAACGTTTATTGCACAAGCGTTAATCACTTCTGCGCGAATTCCGCATGACATGTGCGGCAACCATGGCCGAGAAACACACGAACTTTGCGTCCGTTTTTAGGGTAGGCAGACGCAGGGCCAAAACAGAGCGGCCCGGCGAAACGCCGACCGGGCCTAATATTACCGAGTGTTTTGAAACGTGAAGAACTTTTCCTTGCGACTTGTACACGTTTTATTGTTTAATAGCCGGCGAGTTCTTTTCGATCGCGTCGATCCTTGAAAACCAGTCGCCTCCACCGTTAGCTTTCCGCCTGGGCGGCGGGGGTGGTTCGGCCAATCACAAACAGCTTGATCAGCAGCGGCAAGATGATCAGGTTTCCTGCCAACGCCCCTAACATGGTTAGCCCAACCAAAACCCCGAAGTAGATGGTCGGCACGAAGTCGCTGACGCACAGCACGCTGAAGCCGGCGATGAGCGCGAACGTGGCGAAGATGACGGCCTTGCCTACGCTCTGTTGCACATCCACCAGGGCTTCGCTCGGCGACCGACCGCTGGCCAGGCTTCGCTGAAAACCGTAGATGTAGTGAATCGAAGCGTCGACCCCCAGCCCCATCGATACGGCTGCGATCATCGCCGCTCCCATGTTGATTCGATACCCCAGCAGCCCGAACGCCCCCGTCACCATCAAGATCGGCAGGACATTCGGAATGAGAGCCAGCAGCGCGAACTTCACGCTGCGAAACGCAAGTGACATGGTGATGCCGATACCCACGATCGCTAGTGCAAACGACCGCCACTGATCGCGAATCAGACTGTCGATCAGATGAGTCAGCAGCACAAAGAACCCGCTGACAATCGGCTCGTCCTCGTGAACGACAAACACGGGGTCTAGCTCTTCCTTCGGCTTTTCGGCGGCCATTCGCTGAGCATGGTAGTCGGCCATGACGCGGCGAACCGCTTCAATCGTCCGCTGCTTCGTCGCGGCATCCTGACGCTCTTTGGAAAGGAGCATGATCCGAAACCAATATTCGCCCGGCCGCTGGTCGTCCTCGGAGTAAAGCGAGTCGAGCGTTTTCGGAAGCTCGTCCTTTAACTTCGTCATCCCCATCCGAATCAGGGTGTACTTCGGCAGTGGAAAGAAGCTGTTCGCTTCAACTTCCTTCATCATCGCCGCCATCACGTCGGCCATGCTGAGCACTTTGGTCAGCTCCGGGACCTCGTCACGAAGACGCTCTTCCAGCTGCTGAACTTCCTGAATGTATTCCCAAGTCAGCTGCTGCGGGGCGGGAATGGCGACGTCCCAGACGCCGGCGGCCCCCAGTTCGTCCTCGACAAATGAGTAGGCTTGAACGACGGGAGTCGACTCGCGGAAGTTTTTGGTGAAGTCGCTTTCGACCTCCAGTCGCGAGCCCCCCCAAAGGGAAATGGCAAACGCGGCCAGAATTAGAACCATCAGCAGCACCGGGCGCCGGACGATGGCGTCGACCGTTCGCGAAAGAGCAGAACTAAGCTTGGCATCGCCCCACGGTTTCGCCGGATCGACACCCACGGGACTGCCAAGCAGCACTAAGCCAGGCAGGAATACCAACACGGCCGGAAGCACCAGCATTGCACCGACCGCCATCATCACGCCGAAGTCATGCACCGGACCGACGTTGGTGATTAGCAGTGCCGAGAACCCAACGGCATCGGTCGCACATGCCCAGAAGACCGGGGCGAGAAGGTACTGCGACGCGGAAGCGAGTGCCTCGTTGGGTGCCTGCCCTTCGTCGCGATATTGCCGAAATCGCAAGATGTAATGCACGACGGTCGCCACCCCGATCACGGTGACAATCGCTGTCAGCATCGAGCTGACCATGCTTAGCTGAAGGCCACTTAACGCCAGCGTCGCATGCGTCCACCGAAGGGTGACCTGAACGACAACGATCGCAATGATCACCCAGCGGATGCTGCGAAAAACGAGCAGAATGACACAAGCCAACAGCAATGAAGTGGCCCAGCCCAACCGCTGGCCATCCTCTTCGACATAACGGAAGCCATCGACCACCATGACCGGTTCGCCGGTGATCATTCCGCCAGGAAGCTCGTCGAAGATTGCCCGAAGCTGTGCGATCAATTCGACCCGACTGACGGTCGCTTCACTTTTCGGAGTCAGCTGAATTGGTAATGCGACGATGTTGCCATCGGTATTGTGCGTGTAGCCGGCAAACATTTGCTTCAGCTGTTTCCCAGCGCCCGACTTGGGATCGAGCACGAAGTCTCGCGTGATGTCACGATCAAGAGTAAGCACCTCGCGGACGCCAGGCAGTTCTTCGATTTGTTTCCGAACTTCGCGAACGCGAGTGAGTCCGGCACCTTGGGGAGCGAAGAGTTCGTCGTCGAGATAGACGCCCATCACGACTTCGTTACCGCCGAAGATTCGATTGAACCGCTCGTGCGACTCGATCAGGGGATCTTCGGCGGCGAACATGTTTTCGATCGAGCGATCGAACGCGAGCCCTTGCCCGAGGAAAATAGCCCCAACCGTCAGCGCAATTCCGATCGCCAGCAAAGGCCAGCGAAGGGCGATCCATCTTTCAAACAACTTATTCACCGCGTTTCCTTGTGGGAGGCCTACCGTCGTCAGCCGGGCATCGCATCTGTTATATTCTACGAAGTCCCCCTTGTCGTACGAGTCGGCTTCTTCTGATCGGTCAACGCGATGCAGTCCACGAGCGATGCCTCTCCCACTTCGTCACGGCGCGAGAGCGTTTGGCTTGACTGGCAATGGTACCTGGTCCTGCTTTTGGCGATGCTCGTGCGAGGGGGAATCGGGTACGTGGAGTGGGAAAACTTCTCGCAAGATCCCGATAGCTACCGCCTGCTGGCCGACAACATCGTGCGGATTCACTCCTTCACACTGGAAGATCCTGCCGAGCCAACCGCATTTCGCCCGCCCCTTTATCCGCTTCTTTTGGCAATCACCAGCATTTCGCGAAACATCCTGCCCGAGGAAGTTTTTGCTCTGCATGTTGCGTTGGGGGTAATCACCGTCGGACTGACGTTTTATTGGGCGAAATTGATGGGACTTGGCAGCTGGCGAAGCCTGGCCGGGCTGCTCGTTGCGATCGATCCGATTCTGTTGAACCAGTCGACGCTGGTAATGACCGAAACGCTGGCAACCTGCCTGGCGGTGCTTACGTTGGTGGCTGTTTCGTCAATGGCGGAAGCTCGTGAAGAAGGAACAGAGCAGGGGACCAGTCGAGATGTGACGATTCGCAGCGTGAATATTGCCGGTGCAGTCGCGCTCGCCATTTTTTGCCGCCCTACGTTTTTAGTCTGGGCCGCACTCCTACCGCTGGCGGTCTGGTTCTGTGCACGCGATTGGAAGCTGCGGGCCTCTTCGATTTTGGCCTATGGCTTGATGCTGGCATTTTTGCTGGCACCATGGGTGGTGCGCAACATCCTGGTCTTCAACGCTCCGGTGCTGGGAACAACCCACGGAGGGCACACTCTGCTGTGGGGAAACAACTCTTCCTATTACGAATACCTGAAAAGTGGCAGCACTCCCGTCTGGGACAACACCGAGTTTCATGCTCGCTTTGCCCGACGTCATCCTTACGAGGGGACCTCTGCTAGCGAATTGGCCCGAGATCGTGCGGCATATTCGGAGGCGATTGAGACGATGCAGGACCAACCGGCGATGGCGGCTTACAGCTGCTTGGTTCGGTTTTCCATGTTCTGGCGACCGCTACCGCATGCACTTTCCACGGACGAAAGTACTAAGCGGTCGCTGTTCCGATACGCTATCGGAGCATGGTATATCGTGCAATTTGCCCTGGTGATTGCCGGGCTGTTTGCTCTGGGTAAGCGGCTCGCAAAGCCTGGCTGGATCGCTGCTATCAGCTTGCTATTGAGCTTTACGGCAGTGCATTTGTTCTTTTGGAGCAACATGCGAATGCGTTCGCCGCTGGTTCCCATTCTGGCCGTGCTAGCATGTGCTGGCCTGCAGATGATCTGGAATCGAGCGAAGCGTCGTTAATCAGGCCGAAGCTGGCTTGCTCTGCTCTGGCGGCATCCCTATAATCCGCCCCGCCATAAACTCTCGGACCGTCAAGGATTACCTCGCAGACGCCCGAGAATTTGAACTAATTCAGAGTCAACCGGCAAGGAAGCCAGGACCCTGTTTCCCCCTCACAGGAAAAGTCCGACGACGCGCTGGCATAGAGTTCAGTGCGGTTCCGCGTGCTTCACGCGTGCGCTCTCGATGTGCGCTGCGTTGATCCTGTCATTTCTTCTATCGGCAACTTCGTCCGCAGAAATTCACCTTCCTCAGTCAGATGTCACGCGGCCGATCTATGTCCGTGCCGACGACGTACGCCACTGGCAAGATGGCGAGAAGGAAGTTTGGATTCTTCGTGGTGACTGCGAGATCGTTCAAGACAACACTATTGCCAGAGGTCGCGACGCGGTTCTTTGGATCGAGTACGCACAGCCGTTCCGCCTCGTTCCCCACAAAGTAACCGTATATCTCGAGAACGAAGTCAACGTTTCTTATCGCGACGCGGAATCAGGCAACGTAAAAGTCGAAGATTCGTCCTGGCTCGGCCAACTCTTTACGACCTCCCGCATAAACTTGCCGGTCGACCCGACCAAGTCGCCTCCGGCCGTTGCCCCCGCGATTTATCATCGTGGAAGGAATGCTCAACCATCAGACGAAGACTTCGCTCCCAAAGAACCGAACGCCGCGCCGATCAAGCAAATTCAATTTGAAACCGGCGAACCGATGCCCCCGTCGATTTCGATCGCTCAACCGCAAGTTCGTATCCGATTGCTGCAGCGGTACTCGACAGGCTATCACCTCGATTCGCAAGTCGATCCCAATACCGGCGAGACGATTACCCGATTCGATGGCGGTATGAATGTTATCGTCGAGGGCGTGGGACAACTGGATACCGTCAGCTTGCTGGCGGATCGGGCCATCATTTGGTCGAAAAATGGCATCGACGGACTGACTTCCCCGGAAGGAGCCACCGACGATGGTGCCTACGAACTGTACCTGGAAGGAAACGTTGTCTTCCAGCAAGGAGAACAAGTCGTCTACGCCGAGCGGATGTATTACAACGTCCAAGACGAATACGGCACGATATTGAACGCCGAATTGTTGACGCCGGTCCCGGAATACCAAGGCCTTGTCCGATTGAAAGCGGACGTTCTTCAGCGTGTGAACCGCGATCGTTACCAGGCATTTGGTGCGGCACTGACGACCAGCCGCATGGGCGTGCCACGCTATTGGTTCCAATCGAATCAGATTGAATACGTCGACAAGCAGTCGACAGTGATCAATCCGGTAACAGGCGAATCGCAGATCGACCCCGTTACTGGGCAGCCTAAGATCAGTCACGAACGCTTGGCGACGTCACGAAATAACACGCTTTATTTCGGTGGCTACCCGGTGTTCTATTGGCCGGTCCTTTCGGCAGACATCAACGACCCGGTGTTTTACTTGAATAAGATCAGCTTCAAGAACGACGATGTTTTTGGCTTTCAGGTCTTAACCGAATTCGACAATTACGAGATCTTCGGCATCGACGATCCATGGGAAGGGACCGAGTGGGTCACCGATCTCGACTACCTCTCAGAACGAGGTATGGGTGTCGGAACGCGGTTCAACTTTAACAACACGTACTTTCCATTCGTCAATAATCCGGCCACAGGCTTTCTCGATGCCTGGGGGATTTACGACACCGGTACCGACAACCTCGGAGCGGATCGCCGGATGCTGACTCCGGAAACTGATCTTCGTGGTCGCGTTTGGGGCCGGCATCGTCAAATGACGATTGGCGATTTTCAGTTTACCGGCGAGCTGGGTCTCATCTCAGACCGTAACTTCCTTGAGTCGTACTACGAAAAGGACTGGGACACCCAGAAAGACTTCGATACATCATTCGAGTTGAAGAAGCTTGTTGATAATCAAAGCTTCAATATTCATGGAGCGACTCGCATCAACGACTTCTTCATGCAGACCGAGTGGATTCCAAAGCTCGACCATTACATGTTGGGTCAACCACTGCTGTTTGATCGGCTGACGTACTTCTCGCACTCGACGGTGGGTTACGCCCGATTGCGACCGTCGACCGCTCCGGAAGATCCGGCCGACGCCGCGACGTATGATCCACTGCCGTATGAAGTGGATATTGAAGGCATTGTCGGCTCGACGCGTCATGAAATCGACCTTCCGATGGAGCTCTTCGGCTCGAAGGTGACGCCGTACGCTCTGGGCGATGTTACCTATCAAGGACAAGACATCAACGGAAACGACATGCTGCGTGGGTATGCCCAAGGGGGTGTTCGCGGCAGCATTATGGCGTGGAGCGTGAATCGCAACATTCAAAGTCAACTATTCAACGTCAACGGAGTGGCCCACAAGATCACGCTCTATGGCGATTTGTACTACGCCGATTCCAGCCAAGACATTTCGCGTGTCGGCATTTACAACAAGATCAATGACGACTCGCAAGAAGCTTTTCAGCGACGATTCAAGTTCACCACGTATGGCCTGCCTGCGGGAACTCCTGTACCTGCGGCGGTCGATCCTCGCTACTACGCTTTTCGCACCAACCAGCAAGGCATGGTCACATCGCCCATTCCAGAAATCGCCGATGATGTCTCGGCGGCACACCTCGAGCTGCGCCAAACCTGGCAAACCAAGCGAGGTGGCCCTGGTAACGAAAAGATCATCGACTGGATCACTTTCGACGTCGGAGGGACCGTTTTCCCAGATGCCGATCGGGATAACTTCGGCGAAACGGTTGGCCTTTTGAACTATGAATTCGACTGGAAGATCGGAAGTCGCTTCAGTGTGTTCTCAAACGGATATTGGGACTTATTTGATGATGGACTACAAACGCTCACCGTTGGCAGCTATATCAATCGCACGCAGATCGGAAATCTGTACGTCAGCTATACGCATGCCGTCCATCCATTTGAAAGCCAATTGATCGTGGCTTCGCTGCAATACCGCTTGAGCGAAAAGTGGTTCGGCGGATTGGGAACCGCATACGACGTGAAGGAAATTGGAAACCTCGGCCAAAACATTTTCCTCACAAGAATCGGCGAGTCGAGCCTGTTTACGTTCAACTTCAACGTGGACGCAAGTCGTGAAAATATTGGTGTCGGAATTTTCTTTGAGCCGAGATTCTTCGCCTCTGGTCAGTACAGCAAGATCAACGGCGAATCGCTTCCACCGCTGGGGGCTTACGGCCTCGAGTAGCGCAAGCAGGGCAGGGGACCGTCGGTATGAAAAACGCAATGACTCCCCAAGGCTGGATTCGCAAATTCCGCTTAGCCTTCTCTGGCCTATTTTGGGCGATCCGAACGGAAGGAAGCTTCGTCGTTCACATTCCCGCGGCACTACTTGCTTTGGCGCTAGCAGGCTTTCTGCAATTTGAACTCACACGCTGGGCAATGCTGCTAATGACAATCGGCTTCGTACTGGTCGCGGAACTCATCAACACGTCGCTGGAAAGCCTTGGCAGAGCGATCGACAAAAATCCGGACGAGAATATACGGATAGCCCTCGATGTCGGTAGCGCAGCGGTGCTGACTTCAAGCATGTTTGCTGTCGTCGTTGGCGTGCTGCTTTACTGGCAACCGTTTTGGCTGTGGTGGAATGGAGCGTAGCCGAGACACTAGGCGCAAAAAACAGTCCCCTGCGGTAGGGTGATTACTGCAGGGGACTGTCCAAGTAGCAGTCAAGCTAAAGATATTTGCTAAGCCGAATCCATCCCAAATAGGTGCCTGACTGGGGTAACATCCTGTTAGGGCTCGCTCGTCATGCGTTTGACCTGAATGCGAATCGGTCCGCCGGTGACCTACCGGAAATCTCATTCCCTCGCGTTTCCGACTTCAGGCTTAGAGGGTATTCCCTCTCGCATGGGGAACAACTTATCGATATCGCTTGAGCTTGCCTAGTCTTTTTTTGACAATTCTTAACCCTGGCTGCATAAACCATTTCGAATCGCCATTCGCCTGCTCAAAAGGCGCATAAAGAAAGCCGCAAGCAAAACACTTACGGCTTTCTAGTTTGTGCAGTCTAGCTCTTTTACTAGGCGACAATTTCGCTGATCTTCACCTTCGTGTAGACCTGACGGTGACCCGTCTTTCGCTTGCTGTTTTTACGACGACGGAACTTCTGGATCGTCAGCTTTTCGCCCTGGACGACACCCAGAACTTCCGCTTTGACCGAAGCACCTTCGACGGTCGGCTTGCCAACTTTGACGCCGTCTTCGCCGGAAACGAGCAGAACGTTCTCGAACGTCAGGGCATCGCCGGCCGAAGCCTCAAAGCGGAAGTCCATCCGCAGCTCTTGACCTTGTTCGACTTTGATTTGCTTACCGTCTTCTTGAATGATCGCGTACATCCGATTGAATCCAATCGAGTTCTATATTTCTGAATAGCCCCAGCAGGGCCAAATGACTTCAGGGGAAACCACACAATTTACAGGGCACTCGTCGAATTGTCGAGGGCGCGTGCCCCGAAAATTTGGGAACGAGACCAAAACCGCGGGCATCCCGATCGACGGGCCTCAACGAAGCAAGTGCCGCTGAGACACGATCAAATAACCTGTTGCCTGCAAACGACTTAACGCCGACCATTGCGAGACGTATCGTGAGGATCGGCCATGTAGACGCGGCGGCCTTCGGCATCCTTGCATTCCACTTCGACATGTTCTGGAAAAACAGACTCGCTGCCGATGATGTGAACCACCACGCGATTGTCGTCCTCGATCAGGGCGATCTCGCGGCGTTTCTTGTTGTTCAGATAGGCAGCGACTTCCTCGTTCACGCGGCAGTTAATCTGGGCCGCTTTAGGCTGCTGAGCAGCTGCGATCAGAACGCGAGTGACCTCGATCGCCATGCTTTCCGAAGACTTCACGACGCCACGGCCGTTACAGCAAGGACAATCGCGGAAGATGCTCCGCTTGAGACTTGGGCGAACTCGCTGGCGAGTCATCTCGATCAAACCAAACGGGCTCGTTCGCAAAATCTTGGTACGAGCACGATCTCGCTTCACAGCGTCCTTCAGTGCCCGCTCCACGTTCGAGCGGTGCTTTTCGCGACGCATGTCGATGAAGTCGTTGACAATCACGCCCCCCAAGTCACGCAGTCGCAGTTGGCGAGCGATTTCCTTGGCCGCCAGCAAGTTCAACTGGTAGGCAGCTTCTTCCGAGCTTCCATCGTAGCGGAAGTTACCGCTATTCACGTCGATGGCGACCAACGCTTCGGTTTGGTCGATCACAATCGAACCACCTCGCGAGAGAGGAACTTCTCGCTGGTGAATCTTGGCGATCTCTTCGTCCAAGTTGTATTTGCGGAACAAAGCTTCCTTGGCATCATGCTGATGCAGGCGATCAACAAATCGCGGCATAACTAGCTGCAGAAACTCCTTGGCAGCTTCGTACTGTTCCTGGCGATCGATATAGATGGCGTCGACATCCGCCGCGAAAATATCGCGAATGGTGCGGATGATCATGTCGCTCTCTTCGTAAATTTCGCACGGTCCCGTCGACTTGCGAATTCGGCGAACAATCAGTCGCCACAACCGCAGCAGATATGCCATGTCACGCGACAGGTCCTTCTTGGTCCGGTCCTGCCCTGCAGTACGAACGATGAACCCAAGCCCCTTCGGCGGATCAAGATCCAAGAGCGTGCCACGCAGACGGCGGCGAACCTGGTCGTCGTCGATCTTTCGCGAAACGCCAACGCGTCCGAGGGCTGGCATCAGCACCAAGTAACGTCCGGGAATGCTGATATAGGTCGACAGCGTTGGTCCCTTGTTGCCGATTCCTTCTTTGATGACTTGCACGAGGACTTCATCGCCTCGCTTGAAGATCTCTTGAATCGGTGGCTTTACGCGTGGACGTGCCCCAGGACGCTGGCGGCGTCCGCGACGCTGCTGCGTTTTGGTGCCACCACTGGATGGGCCCTCATCGTCGCCCTCATCACCGTCTTCGTCATCATCGCCGAAATCACTTCCAAATCGAGAAGCGGCGAGATCCTCTGGGCGATCGTATTGGGCCGCTGGATCGTAGCCCCCTTGGCGGAAGTATTGCGGCTCGACGTCGCTGATGTGCAGAAAGCCATTTTTGCCAACGCCGAAATCGACAAAGGCAGCTTGAATGCTTGGCTCTAGATTGACGACAACACCCTTGTAGATATTGCCGACAAAGTTCTCTTGGCTGGTCCGTTCAAGATAGAACTCTTCCAGAATTCCATCTTCCACGATCGCAATCCGGCATTCTTCCGGCTGCGATACGTTGATCAGCATCTCTTTTTTCATGAAAAGCTCGCTTTGGTGCATGGGGTCCATGACCGCGAAAGCTTTTTCGAATGAATGGGTGTCGACTGCGGTTTTCTCGATACTCCGAAGCGGAGCTGCCGAGCCCGGTCCGGATCATCTACTTTTGGCAGCTGGAAGGCGACCTCGAGGTTTTCACGCGGCTTGTCGGGTTATCCAACAGTGTGTTCCTTGGTGGGGCAACGATTCGGGGCCAACAAGCTTTGTTTGGACAGTCGCAGGAGAAGGGATCTCGCTGTCATTCTTCCGCATATTTGCCGGAGAGCTTTCGCTATCGTCCACCTATCAAAAGGCGGCATCTAATTCTGGCAGTTGGCGGTTAACGACGCGTCCGCTTCTGGGCTGGAATTCAGCATCGAAATCGGGACGTATCCGTTGGTTGCTGGTCTCGTGGAATCGAATCGTGAAGCTGACAGGCTTTTTAAAAGTCCCCGTCAACGGCACGGTTGCCTTTCGTTTCGATAAAAGCGTTCGTGTCTTGAACCTGTGTCAAGGGATCCGGCAAGTTTCGACTCACCGGACAAGTATTTTCTGTGATTTGTCTATTCGGCCCTACTTAACAGAACCTTCGCAATGCAAGCCGCTTGAGGCACTTCGTCCCTGCGGCATTAGGACTCGTCAGGAAACAATTGCCGTAAGTGCTCTCGCAGCAACCGTTTAATTTCCCAGGCGTTGTCCATGTCTCGTACGCGTACCGCCAACTCCCGGCATTTTTCGGCAGAGACGGTGCGGCAAATTTGTTTGATTTCCGGAATCGCGCTCGGCGTAACACTCAAGCTACGCAAACCCATGCCAATTAGCAACATGGTATAGACGGGATTCCCCCCCATCTGGCCGCATAACGTGACGTCGATGCCTGCCTTAATCGCTGAGTCTACTGCCATCTGAATGAGTCTCAGCACGGCCGGATCACAGCTATTATAAAGGGCGGCCACGTCAGGATTATTGCGGTCCACCGCTAATGTATACTGGACCAAATCGTTGGTTCCAATACTGATGAAATCGATTTCCTGAGCGAATCGATCCAACATTACCACGCTGGATGGGACTTCAACCATAATGCCGACTTTGAGGTCGCGGTTGAAAGCAATCGACTGTTCTTCCAGATCTTCCATCAGATCCGACAGCAACATTTTGGCCTGTCGCAGCTCGTGAAGCGTGCTGACCAATGGAAACATAACCGAGACATCGCCGAGCACGCTCGCTCGAAGAATGGCCCGTAATTGCCGACGAAATTGATCGGTATTTCGTAGCGAAAGACGAATGCTTCGCAGCCCCAGAAATGGGTTTTGTTCCGGAGGATGATCGTCGCCAAAGATCTTATCTGCACCTAGGTCCAATGTGCGGATGACGATGGGACTGCCTTGCATGTCGCGGATGACTTTGGAGTAGACCTGATAATGGTCCTCTTCCGTCGGCTCGCTATCTTGGCCGAGATAAAGAAACTCGGTTCGATAAAGCCCAACACCGCTGGCACCACGCTCGATACACGCATCGGCTTCGTGCGGAAACTCGATGTTGGCCATCAGAGTAATGGTTTCGTCGTCGACAGTAACTGCCGGCAAATCCTTGAGACCTCGGAGCCGAATCTTGGCCTGCTTTTGCTGCTCGACTTCTTTCTTGTATCGAGCAACCGTCTCGTCGTCCGGCTGAACAATGACGCGGCCTTGGTGCCCGTCGATGATAAGCGTGGTATCGGTTTGAATCTCGCGCAAGTGCGAACCAATGCCGACGACCGCCGGAAGCTCGAGCGCCTCGGCTACGATCGCAGAGTGGCTGCCTGGTCCGCCAACTTCGGTCACAATTCCACGGATATTGACCCGATCGAGGTTCGCCATCTCGCTGGGCGTCAGATCATGAGCAATCACAATCGAAGGCTGCTTGGCTGCTAACTTTCGCTTGGCATCAGCCCCAAACAAAACGTTCAACAGGCGCTGTTCAATGTCTCGGAAATCGCCGGCACGTTCCCGCAAAAATGGGTTCGGCACACGCTCAAAGAACTGAATGTATCGAGCGAACGACTGCGAAACAGCATATTCTGCCGTGTAATGTCGGTACCGAATGGAATCGACAAGCGACTCGTTGAGCTTCTCGTCACGAACCATCTGCAAGTGCGCAGAGAAGATCGCGCCGTATTGATCGCCTAGTTCCGTGGCAACTTCGTCCTGGCTGACTTGGATCTGATCGGCAACCATATCCATGGCATCCGACAGTCGCTGCAACTCGGAGTCGACGTTGGCGCGAGAGATAAAGCGGCGTGTTACTCGAGGTTGCTGGTCGTCGACCACCATGGCTTTTGCGATGGCCACGCCGGCAGAGACGGCAATCCCTTGAAGAACACGCATTCAGTTTGACTCGCTGTAACTCTTAGAAAGAACGAGGCACTTTAGAAAAGCACTACGACTCGTTCTCTTCATCATCCTCTTCCACGAAGCGTTTGACAACTTCGACCAAGGCATCGGCTGCTTTTTCAGCATCGGGACCAGTGACGATGATCGTCAGTTCGGTACCTTGCTCTGCGGCGAGCGTCATCACATCAAGGATGCTTTTGCCGCTAACTTTCAGACCGTCGCGTGTGATTTCGACTTGGGACTGATACTGCAGCGCCACTTTGACGAACATATCCGCCGGACGCGCATGCAGGCCCTGCCGATTTGGCACGACAACTTTACGTATGATGGATTCCTCGCCCATCCAACCGATGCCCCGTGTGATGGAATGTCAAATGAAATCGGGCTCGATTACCCCTGCTCGAACCCGCTCGACATTTCCGCCAAAGGATTACTTCGACGCTTAGCTACCGAATTGGTTGTTATCCGCTTCGTCCAGCAACGTCTTGATATCTTCCACCGACTTCGACTGCTTCAGGAACTTGCAGAACATGTCGTCACGCAATTGACGGGAGATGTTCTCCAGAGCTCGCAGGTGATCGCCGGGACGATCTGGCGGGGAAACCAATAGGAAGAACAGATGGACCGACTCACCGTCGAGACTGTTGAAGTCGACGCCTTCGGTGCTGACACCAACGGTACCGACCAGCTTTTCGACGCTGGGGTGCTTCGTGTGAGGAACGGCGATGCCACGACCGATGCCGGTGCTACCGAGTTCTTCACGCTTCAAAATGGCCTTGATGATACTTTCGGCGCTATCTTCCATGACATCGCCCGAGGCCACGAGACTGGCAGCCAATTCGCGGATAACGGCTTCCTTATCCTTCGACTCCAATTCCGGCTTGATTGCCTTCACACTGATAAAATCGGCAAACTTCATTAGCTAGGTTCCTTTTCGTGATGGACCGGGCCGGTAACAAGTCGTCGCAGAGACTCGGTGCCAGATGTCCAGCGTGGTTTCGCCAGCGTGGTCGATATCTTATCCCTCGAAGTTCGTTTCAGCATCCGACGGCTGTCCTTTGCCGCGGTGCGCCTTCAGCTTCTCTTTGTGCTTCCGCAGTTGCTGTTCCATCTTATGGATCGTGCTATCCAGAGCAGCAAGAAGGCTTTCCGCTTTGTCCGTTGCCACGAAATCTTCGGTCTTCTCCGCGGTCACGCGCAGTTCGACTTCCGGCTTATCGCTATGCTCCAGGTCGATGGTCACTTCGACTGCCGTGATTCGCTCGAACAAACGATTTAACTTCGAGACCTTCTCAGTAATCGTTTCCTGCGAAGCGGGACTCAAATGACCATGGCGCGTTGAAATATTGACTTGCACGTCTGAAATCTCCTGACGGGACAATCCGACTAAGTGGGGCTAAAGCTCGGGAAATCGGTTGGAATCCGACCTTGCCGACGGAGAGGTAGCCTCTGTTTCATCATCGATGCTATAGCGGAAACCACCCAGTCTACAAGCAAGGGAAGAGGCTGACAAATGGAGCGAGGCCCCGATTCGGTTCAAATTTTCGACGTTTTTCGATAAATCGAGAGCAACCATCGCGATAGCTGCAAGTCATTCACACCAACTACGATATCCCCCATGAGAGCCTATTTACGACCCAATTGTGACCAACTTCGGTCCTGCAAACCCACAAGGGAAGACTGATACGACCTGACTACCGGTGCTAGGGGGCCTCATTTCGCATAGCGAAACCGGGTCCAGAGTTTGCCTCAGGAGCGTCAATTCACAGGTGCCGTAAAGACGTCGTCGTTTGCCAGATGAAACTCCGACCACAAACGAACGGACGGTTCGGGATGCCGAAGTAGGGTTTTTAGCTGGGTTTCCGTCTCCGAATTCCGCTGGTCTTCTGAAAAACCACAAACCAGGCGGTAAACAAGACGCCCATGCTCTGGATTAGTCTGAGCCCAAACCCTTTGCGCCGTCGCCGCAAGCCCAGCATCTTGAGCCAGCAAGGACTGAACGTCCGAGAGACTTACGTGGCGACTATCGATGGTTTGTTGATTCCAAATAGAAAGCAAAGCCTCTGGCCGTCCCATCTGACATAGCAACTTCGCGGCAGAGATCTGCTCGATTGGATCGGACGACGACAATTGCTTCTGCAGCAAGTCGACAGGATCCGATGCGTGGGAAAACGCTACTGCCAATGCTTGATCTGGCACAAAGCTCGCGGAAGCAGCCACAACGCCGTCTACTTCGCCGCCGCGAACTCCAGAATTCATATTGGCGATGACGGTTTGCCCGGCACCAAGAGAGAATGGGCCCCGGCAACTCGACATCTCGATTTCGGCGAGCCCTGATTTACAGCAGATTTGAACTTCCTGATTATTCTTCGCACTCGCGAAGTCGATGCCCTCCGGAGTCACTGCGGATGTCGTCAGTTCGAGGTGCATTGCTTCCATGCTTCGGACAAGCAACTTCTGTCCAGAAACATCGAGTGCAAACTCGCTTCCAGTATCGAAGTAAATCGAGAGCTTACCGTACCGAAGGGCAGGGCGGTTTGGCTCTTGCATTATTAGTTCCGTGCCGGACGCCGCTTCAAGTTGAATATCTGCATCATTGAGCAGACATTGTCCGTGCGGTCCAACAACGACTCGCCCTGATCGCACAATTCCTTCGGGCAGTGATTTCCAGCTTTCCGACTGCGCATCGTAGTAAACCGAGCCGCTTTGCTTTTCGACGGTCCAGCCTGGCAACGAGATGCTGGTCAAGCCACCTTCCGGTTTGACGGGCATATGAAACGCAGTGGTAGCGACCTCTGGAAGAAGGTTGGGCTCAGACTCCAGCATCGCGACTTCTGGCATCGGCTCGATTGGCTCGGTCGTCGCCGCAAACGTTTTGGGAGCATCCGCCGCTTCGTTTAGGGGGCGTTTTGGCGAAGTCTCGACGTCGGCGGAACTCTTGTCTTTCCAATGCTGGGCGATCATCTCGCGAGCAGCATCCCGATTCGAATAGGCAAACGCCACCAGAGCCATCACGCTTGCCGCCAAAGCGGTAAGCCGGACAAGACTCCAGATCGGATGGCGGGCCAGCTTCTCTTTCGGCTCCGTCGCAACTCTCTCGGCGACCGGCTGCTTCGGAGGATCGCCCTGGAAAGCCAATGCCGGCAGATCAATTGCCAACTCGTCGGCTGCTTCGGGCAAAGACTGAACCGGGCCGGGCATTACTGCATACAAGCGTTGCCGTAGTTCCACTTCGATAGGAGCCGGCGTCGACAGCCACTGAGCGAGTATTTCGTGGCACGATGCAATTTCGGCCAGTAATCGATCCGAGGCAAAGCATTCATTTTCCAGCTTGACCACGCTCTCAGCATCCAAAGCATGATCAAGGTAGCGCGTCACCCTTTCCAGGCTTGCGGTACCCCGGGCTTCCAGGGCCAATGGAATGACCTCGCGTCGGGCAGCTCGATCTTTCAGATGACGTAGCAACTGACTGACGAACGGACTTTGTTCGATCTTCTGTGAGATAACTTCCGCTTGCTGCTCATTTAACAATCCATGTTCATGAGCAAGCAATGTTCGCAGTGTCAGGCGCATCCGAATCCCTGGAATTGTCTGGTCGTTTCCTTAATGGGCGTTCCTCTGGCGATGCCAAAAGAGAGGCCCAGCGAATCGTAACGCCGCGGCCGGCAATTCCCCAATAGCGGTTTGGCCGATCCACGGCCGTTAACGTTCCCCCAATTGGTGAAGTTTTTTTAGCCCAACTTTTTTGACAAGCTACAAATCGTGAGGCATGGTTAGGAAGCCAAACATTTACCCTACCTTCTAGGGTATCCCTACAACCATTTCTTCAGTGAATGCCCCGTTTCTTGTCGGGTGCTAGCGGTTGCACGGGTTCTACGAGAAAGCGTTGGCGATTTCGAAGTCAACTGGCTCAAAACGGTCTATCAGAGACGCTAGCTGCTGTCGATGAATGCTAACGGCCACACGGTTGTGGCCACGCGCAGCATGGTAGCGGCGCGACGCAGGAAGCCAGAGTGTGGAACGGATGCCAGTATCTCCGCATTGTTTGGCAGCTTTGCAGATTGTTGCTTGCAACAGCTCAAAGCAAAAGTCGTGGAGTTTTTGTCATGAAGACGTTTCTATTAGTTCCTGGTGCTTTAGCAGGATTGTTAAGTGCCAGCGCATTGTTCGCCCAATCTCCTGGCGACATGTACCAACCGTCGGCATATCGCCCTGGGGCGACCTACTATGCCGAACCAAGTGCGCCCGCCAAGTTGTGGTCGCAACCCACCTCGAATGTCAGCTATAAACCCGATGCCAGTCTCGAACCGCTTCAGGGAGACAAGGCATACATGGATGCTCTGGAAGGCAAGCCAGAGGAACTCAGTGCACCATCCATCCCAAGCACAAGCCACTCGATCATGTCGACCGGCGACTGCTCGACCGGTGAATGCTACGACGATTGCTTCGCCGAATGCTGCATGCCATGCACGACCTGGTTCGCCTACGGCGGCGGTTTGATTATGAACCGCGACCTGGAACGTGAAGTGTGGCTCAGCTACGACACCGGCGATTACTCGCGTCAAGTCATGGGCACGCACGATGCCGGCATGGACTGGACCGGCGGCTATGAAGTCCGCCTTGGCCGATACACCGGTTGCGGTGCATGGGCATGGGAAGGTGTTTTCTGGTCGCTGCGTGACACGACCGAATTCAGTGTCACCAACGCAGGCCTGACCGGTCAGCTGAACACCCCATTGGAAGATCCGTTCCAAGGCCTATCGTACGACGATGGTAGCGGCTTGGCGAACCTGGACGACTTCTTCAACAACGCTCAGATTCATCGGCTGCGTCGCAGTTCCGATTTCTACAACGTTGAATTGAACTTGTTCCAGGACCCAACGATGTTTGCCTGCAATACCGGCCACCACAGCTTCTCCGTTGGGATGCTCGGCGGTATTCGATACTTCCGATTCTCGGAAGGCATGTCGTTCTCTTCCGATCCAACGAACACAGTCTTCGATGGTGCCGCGGACGAAGTGAACTACAACATCGACGTCGCCAATAACTTGATCGGTCCTCAGATCGGTTTCATCGGTAACATGACCCACGGCAAGTGGAATGTTCACCTGGGCAGCAAGCTGGGTCTGTTCGGCAACATCATCACGCATGAATCGCGAATCTACGGTGCCGCAGGCAATGCCGTCGTCGACAACGCTCTGAGCCCCAACGACGGCCAAGAGTTTGACATCGACGCATCGCGAAGCCGCGTCTCGTTCCTCGGCGAGTTGGACCTCGGTGTCGACTACCGCATGTTCCAATGCTTCACCGTCAGTGGCGGTTACCGAGCCGTTGCCGTTACCGGCGTTGCCCTGTCGGCTGACCAGATTCCACAAAACTTTGAAGACTTCGCGATCATCGAATCGACGCAAGCTTCCAGTGACCTGATTCTGCACGGTGCTTACTTCGGCGGCGAGTTCGTCTGGTAAGCCAAATTCACGACCTGTTATGCCAAACAGAAAAAAGCCGCTCCTGCTGGGGCGGCTTTTTTTAGTTCTTGCTTGGCGAAACGGATTGTTTCGAGGTGTGGTCGCAGCAACTTCTCGGTTGTCAGCGTCGGCGAGTTACGTCGCCGCTTTCTCTTGGCTTTGCTGATACAGTTCAACAAGCGTCACTGACGGATTGCTCAGCTTGAGGACGGGAGCGAACTCTTCGTAATCCTTGTCGACTTTGTCCAAGGTTTCTGCAACCGTAGGACCGCCGTTCATGACTTTGTCGTGAGCTGCTTGGAAGCGTTCCAATTCGCTCCACGATTCATCGGCCGTTGCCGGTAACAATGCCGACAGAGCAACTGCAACGCGGCCAGGCTCTTGATTTGGATTCTCGAGATAGTCTTCCAGATCCAAGTGCGATTCGATCAACTCGGCGAAGGCTTCCGGCAAGCTCCAGCCACGAGCGATCACGCCGCCGGCTTCCGCGTGAGTCCAACCGAACGTATCGCGTTCCAGGTCGGACATGCGGGTTTGGCCTTCGCAGCGTCCTTCGATCAATGTTCGATATTTGTCGCCTAGTTCCTTGGCCAGCAGTGGAACGGCCATGTCTTGCAGCAATGCAGCGGCGAAGAGATCTTCAGCATCTTTCAAACCTAAATGCTTACCAACGGCACGAGCAAAGAGGCCGCGGCGAAGCGAATCTTGCCACAGGCTTTTAAGATCAAAAGGGCCGCTCTTAGGGTTGGGCATCAAGCTAAAGACAGCACTCCAGAGTGCAAAGTTCTTGATGGTACGAATGCCAACGAGCGTGATGGCGAGTTTTACGTTTGAGATTTCGCGAGAGAATCCGAAGTACGACGAATTTACAAACCGCAATACCTGTCCGGTCAGGCCAGGATCGGCTTCGATCGGTACCGCAAATTCGGCAGGGCCATTTTCTGGGTCCTGAGCAAGTTCCAAAAGTCGAATGGCACTTTGAGGCAACGCTGGCAACTGTGCCCCTGCAAGCAGATCTTTGAGAGAAGTATTCTGAGTCATTGTGATTTCCGTCCCGTCATTTCTGGAAGAGATATCCCCCGGTCGCTCTGTAATTCAATGCGAACCACACGTGAAATAAATAGGTCACTCCGCCCCCAAGAGCAAACGGGCAGGGACAGAAGAATCGCCTTTCCTGCGAATCGAACCGTTGTCGTCGAACCTCATGATTCAATTCCGCAACGAAGACCTATGCAACGTGTCGCAAAACGTCATCATCGTTTCTAGTGACGCTTGTCACAAGATAGACCGAAATCGCAGTCGGCCAACGAGTTAGAGAGAACTCGTACAAAAAAGACAGTTCCTGGCACGGCCCCTGCAAAATCGTTAAGGCAAAACCAATTTGCCTCATTGATTTCGCAGAAAAGTCTGCCAAGTGATGCGTCTCCTCCTGAGTAGTTTACTGATCCTGATTGCCTTGTGGCTGGGAACCTCCGTTGTCTTGCCAACGAGAGGTCCTGCGGCACAAGACGAAGTGACCGTCGTTTGGCGAAAAACGGACGAAGGCTGGCTCAGGGCAGAAGGCTGGCTGATCCAACGAGATTATCTGTACCAGGAGCCGAGCCCTCCTGTTTACCCCATGACGATCCTGCCGATGATCGTCACGCTAAGCATTGCAGCGTTAGTCCTGGGCCAGCCCCAGGACTAAACGCAGATCGAACAGACTATTCTTCTTCCTGCTCGTCGGTGGAATCGGGAATCGATTCGATCTCGGTACGCAGTTCTTCAATCTTCATCGCCAAGCGTGTCAGGTCGGGAATGTTATCCACTCCCATCTTCTTGAAGACATTGTGCCGTCGAGCCTCCACGGTCCGCAGACTCACATCCAGACGATTGGCGATCACCTTGTTGGCTTTACCAATCATCATAAGCTTCATCACGTCTCGCTCGCCGGCGTTAAGCTTTTCATAGTTCTCGCGTGCTTCGGCCGATTCCTGAGCCTCTTGCCGCCAACGTGCATCCAAGGCGATCGCCTCGTTTACCGCATCGATAATCTCTTGCTGTTGGCAGGGCTTTTCCAGAAACGTAATCGCCCCGTTCCGCATGGCCTTCACTGCGATTTGCATATTCGCGTGGGCGGAAATCAGGATCACGGGAATACGTTCTCCCATCTCGACGAGCTGCTCTTGAAGTTCAAGACCGCTCAATCCAAGCATCCGCATATCGGTGACGACACAACCGGGACGGCTTGCCTCGAACGATTGCAAGTATTGTTCAGCCGAAGCAAAGGTCTCAACTTGAAGCCCGAGCGAACGGATGAGCATTCCAATCGATTCCCGTGCCGCTGGGTCGTCGTCAATGACAAACACGGTCGGATTCGTCGGCATGGCCTGTAACCTGTTGGATGGAGGTAGGTAGCGTAAAGAAAAAGATCGTACCGTGCGGAGAAGCTGGTTCAACCCAGATCTTCCCTCCGTGCGATTCGATAATCGTTCGACTGATGGAAAGTCCCATTCCCATACCCGATTCCTTCGTCGACTGAAATGCCTCGAAGACATCGAAATTTGGGGGAATCCCAATCCCAAAGTCTCTTACCGAGATTTGCACCATTGGCTCTTCCTTGGTTTCAACCAGGGAAGCTCGAATCTCGATAACGCGTTGCGAATTGGTATCGTCTATCGCATCTGTCGCGTTGCTGATCAAATTGATCAGCACTTGTTCTATTTGAATTTTATCGACAAAAACACTCGGAGTCGAAGGTTCTATGTCCATCGTGACTTCGATGGCCTGCTCTTCCATCAGCGGCGTCAGCAATGCCACCGAGTCACTTAAGAGGTCTCTGATCTCGGAGGCCTCGACTTTAGGAGCCGTGCGGCTCACGTAATTTCTCAAGCGGCGAATGATTTCGGCGGCCCGACGTGCTTGCTGCCCGATCCGTGTCACACATTGCTGAACGCTAGGCTTGTCGATCTCATCGGCAGCCTTCAGCAGGTTTTCGCATGTACCTGCATAGTTAGAAATCGCATATAGCGGCTGATTCACCTCGTGTGCCAAACCGGCGACAAGTTCGCCCATGGCCGTCAGACGCAGAAAGTGAGCAAGCTCAGCATTTCGGCGGCGGATTTCCTCTTCGGCGTTTACCTTCTCGGTAATATCATGCACAACGCCGACAACGTGCGTGCTAAGACTTTCCGAAACATGCACAGGAGAAATCGAGATCTCGACCCAGCGATAGGCTTCCCCCTCGGTGTAAATCCGAATCGTATCGCGTGCCGGTTGCCTTGAATGAATGCCAGCGACGATTAACCGAAACCGAGCCTCGTAACGTGAATCGCATCGGATGACGTTGACCCCTTGCTGACGAACAGCGTCGCGTTGGCAGCCGACGATCTCCAAGAAGGCTTGATTACAGTCGACGATTTTCATCTCTTCGTTAGAAAGCTGGACGATAAAAATCCCATCACTGGCCGAGGCGATCGCGCGGTCGCGAATCCGCATCTCCGTCTCCGCTTCTTTCCGCAGCGTAATATCTTGAAAAACGTACTGCGTTGCCTCTTGGCCGTAGTAATCGACCGACGTCGTCATCAACTCGACATCCAGCAGCGTCCCATCGACTTGCCGCAGGACATATTCATTCAATTGTCCAGGCTTCCGATCGGTCGGGCTGGATTCGTGCGATTTATCGAGAGCTTCGACATCAGGAATTTGAAAAGCCTGGATCGTTTTGCCGACGACTTCCGAAGTCGAGTTCGCCCCCAGGCACTTCTGTGCCATGCTATTGGCTAGGACAATCTTTCCTTCACAGGCAACGACAATCGACGTGGGCGAGTGGTCGATCAACGCACGGTAGCGCTGCTCGCTATTTCGTAAAGCTTCTTCCGCTTCAACTTTTTCTCGCTGTAGATTCCATTCTCGAATCGATCGACGCGCCAAACGTGGCAGTTCAAAGAAGCCCGATTCTGATTTGACAACGTAGTCGATCGCGCCACGCTTCAGAACGTCGACGGCAGTTTTTTCGTCACCCTGGCTGGTGATGATCATCACCGGGTAACGTGCTTCTTTGCCCTGTGGTTCGATCAGGTCAGCCCCAAAGCCGTCAGGAAGCGATAGATCGACGATCACCAGGTCTGGCACCGATTCCGCGATTGCGGCCCTGGCATCTTTCAACGAGAAATGGGTCGTCAGCTCGAAGTCGTCTACTTCCGTTCGAAAGCCGCGCACAATCAGCCGCGCGTGAGCGGGATCGTCTTCGACAATCATCAAACGCAGCTTGGTTCCCATTCGTGCCCCATCTATGAAGAATAAGCGTGCTCTTCGAGCCTGCCAGGTTTCGCAGGTATCTGTGCTATGACTTCGACCCCGGAGACTGATTCATCTCGGTCCAATACTCGCCTACCGACCGCATAAGATTCACGAATTGCAGGTACTCGATTGGCTTGACGAGATAACTGTTAGCAAATCGATCGGTGGCGCCGCGAACATCCGAGTCTGCATCGGACGTCGTGAGAATAACAACGGGGATGTGCTTTAGCTCGGGATCTTCTTTTATCCGACCTAAAACCGTTAAACCGTCGAATTTCGGAATTCGCAGATCGAGAAGCACCAAGTGTGGCTGCGATCGGCGGTTCTCGTACTTTCCCTTGCGGAACAGATAGGCGAGCGCGGCTTCACCATCGCTCACATGTTCGATATCCAGCGACTCACCAAACTCGTTAAGCGTCCGCATCATCAGCTTCGCGTGGGCCGGGTTATCCTCGACCAACAGAACTCGACTGATATTGCTGACCATTACATGTCCTCTTTCAAATGCTTTCAAGCCGCCAAGCGATCATCACGCTTCGTCCGAATTCTCCTGCAATACTCTCACATATTCACCACGACGGCTTTGATTGCAGTAACGACGTTCAATCAGTATCGTCCCGAACGTAAGCAAAATCAACGTGATAAAGATCCAGGCCAAGTCACATAAAGCAGTTAACGCGGCAGGTACAGCGAGAAAAGGAGTACAAACAGCACCAATAACACTTCCCAGAATAAACCCGACAATCGCGCCAGGCCAAAAACGCTCGCGAATCCAACCGATGATCAAGCCGACGAATGCGCCGGTAATCACCATCGCCGCACTCCAGGAAACCCATTGCTCGGTCGCCACGGCCGAGCCATAGACTTCATTTGCTTGAAACGACTGAACAATCGGCATCGCAATGCGTGCCAGGATCGCCGAGAATGCGACTAGCAGCATCAAAAATATCAGAGGAAACGACTGGCCCCGCAGCATCAACAATCTTTCTTAGTACTCGCCGACTCGAAGCTGACCGTCGGCACGGTGGCCGAGTTGACGAAATGTCACCGCCCCGATCGTTTCCGAGACAAATCGCACGCTTCCATCACCTCGAGCGACATTTACGCCGCCGGGATGGTGACTTCCAATACCACCCACAAACAAAGTCGGATCGTTAGGCACCACACCAAATACACTTCGCTTCAGGGTCGGCAGAGGCAAATTCTTACCCTCAAAATCCATAAAGTCTTTTTCGGTGAACTGCTGCGGTTGAGCGTTGTCTTTCGCTTCCGCCGGCTTTTCGCCCTCTTCGGCTACTTCTTCCAGTTCCTCCTCAAAATCATCGACCGGCAAATCCATTTCGTTTGGTGTGACTTCCAGCGTCGAAAGCCATTCTGGGTCGGTATAAACATTGGGCAATGCGACTGCAGCACCACCATTGGGCGATGTGCCCGTATTGCGTAGTGTCGCCCTGGTTCCACTCATCCAGCCTAGATTGCTGGAGGGCGTAATATTGGACTCTGAAAGAAAGAGCGTAAACGCAATCCCATCGGTAAACTGATTCGCCGCTAAGGGCTTGTTCAAGATAAACGCCCCAGTATTCGACTCGTCGATAGGCAATTCGCAGTGATTATGAATGCCGTTGTAATGCGAGATTCCGACTCGATTATTCGCGCGACTTACGGGACTCGATGGACATTCCAAGACTTCCAAGCTTAAGTTCCGCGGACCGTTCTGGGCTTTGTCGTAGACGCCTTTGCTGAAATCGATATGTTCGTAGGTGGTGGTGTCACCCAAGTAAGGAAGGATCGCCGAGATCCAGTTTTGGTGATAACCCTTGGGCGCGTTTCGAATTGGCCCGGTGTCGTTAATCGTTCCGGCCGGAAAGTACTGATTCGCCGACTCATAGTTATGAACCGCAAGAATCAACTGGGCCAAGTGATTTTGGCATGAGATGCGCCTCGCAGCTTCTCGTGCCTGCTGAACGGCGGGAAGCAGCAAAGCGATGAGCACGCCGATGATGGCAATCACCACCAACAGCTCAACCAAAGTAAAACCGCGGCGTTTCCACGAATTCATTATTCTTCCTCCGACTCAGGGAGTGTGATTGTTTTTGTTCGCTGTTGACGTATGGTCTGACCGACCGACTCGCCTGCTTCGATGTCTACTTGAATCTCTCGGCGATTCGCTTCCTCGCCAGGAGATACTTTAACGACAACAGTTGCCGAGCCGCTTTGCATGTTGCTGGAAAGAGCAGCCTCCCACGTCTCCCCAGTGTAATTGGCATCGGATGCCAATCGAATTTTGGCAAGCTCGATTGCCGCCTCGCTTAATAAATCGATTTGTGGACCACTCGCTTTGCCTGATTCGCGTCGAGTTTGCTGTGCAACGTGCGTCAGGGAAGCCATGGCGATCATCGTCGCGGCAACCATGGCGATAAGGACCAGTACGCTGACAAAGCCGTTCCGATCATCTATGGCACACCGTTTCATGGCTGCCCTCCGATCGCTTGCTCGATGAGGTAATCCTCTGAGGAATACTCCAGATTACCGACGACTACGAGAACACGAGCATTGCCATCTTCGGTTTGTGAGAAAGTGACCTGACTATTTGCCAGGCCGTATCCTTCTCGCGATACTTTCTTCGTATCGCGTTCCGTTTCGGTTCGCGTTATCAGTCCTTTCTCGGCGGCAAACACGACCATGGAATCGGCTAACGTCAACTCCAGCCTACCATCGCTGGGGATCTGAATGCTTTCTGCTTCGCGTGCATCACGACGAAACTGTTCATCCAGCCTGCGAATGCCGACCTGAAGGTCTAACGCTTGCTGAGCTTCGCGGGCCCGGATCTGGCTTTCGTGGACGAGCTTAATTGCCAACGTTGCAATGACGCCTCCGACAGCCATAATCACTAGCGTCTCTATCAAGCTTGTCCCGTATCGTCGAGAACGGCTCATGGGCTGGCCTCCGCGGTTTCTTCCATCGCCCCTTGGAATCGCCAGACAGTAAGCGAATACTCAGGCAGCTTTGGTGACTTCGGATTCCACGTCAAATCGATGCGAACCCCCGAAGCTGGATCAGTGATTATCTGCACATCTGCATGAAGCGTTTCCGGTGGCAATTCCAACTCTTTCTCTTGGGCGTCGGCCCATTGGCCGATCGCTTGCTGCGTGACGATATCGACGTCTGCCGATTGGATACGCTGCGCAAGATTATTGAGCGTTTGCTCGGCGGTTAATTGGTGCTTTGCCAAACCAAGACGCGCCGACTGGACAACGTGAATTGAGAGCAATGTCGTCAACATCACGGCCAGCACCGAGAGCGCAACAACGCACTCGATTACGGAAAGCCCAGGTTTTGAGACGGGACGAATCATTACAAAAACGACAAACGCTATAACGACAAATTAGTAATCAGGTTGATAATTGGCAGGAAAACCCCGATAGCGGCAAACAAGACTGGCATTGCGGCCAGAATGACCAAAACCGGCAATGCAATTTTCATTGCAGGAGCCATTCGCTGCAAATGACGCCGGCGTTTGCCGATGGAAATCTCCTTCAACGCCCAAGCCAAGTTGCCGGCTTTTTGAGCCGAGGTGGCCAGTGCGGCTTCTCCGCGGTTCAAGATACGCTCGGCGCGCAGCGCATCGATCCAATCGCCCCCTTGTTGCTGCTGGTAATAAACATGGCGTGCCACTTTGCGAATTCTGCTGGAGGGAAACTTCGCTTTAATGACTTCCAAGGAACTCTGTAGGGGCAGTTCAGCCGCAACGACGACCGACAGGACATTTAAAAGTCGACACTCATTGATCGGCCCATGAACCCAGCGTAGTCGCCACGGAAGTTCACTCATCCAGCCAAATTGAACTATCACCATTAAAATGAAAAACAGCGAGGCGACTGGGATGATGAAATACAGGCACCATAAAATAATTTCCGTCGACCACTCGCTCCATCTCCACAAAGCGGGGAACCCACTCGCGTTGAGATCGAACTCTTCCATGATCTGATATAAGTACGGTTTGATTTTGCGGTCGGTAAATGACAACAACGCCAGCTGAAAACTGCCAACCAAAACCACGGTAATTAAACCACCAAGGAACAAGTCCAAGTTACCGTAGTTGGTCGTATCGTCGCGAGTAAATTGCTTCGAATGCCGATTGATGTCGTCGACACTTCCCAAAGCGCGGCCGAGCTCCAACGTCATGAGCGTTTCCGCAGGCAGAAATACTCGCGCAACACGAGCCGCTTCGACGAGCGTCATACCAGCGCCGAGCGCCTTGGCGAAACGATCTGCCTTGCGTTGCTGCATGCCAACCGCTTCCTGACGATATGCCACGGCACTAGAAATCGGCGAGATCCCTTTCTCCATGCCTGCCATAACAATGGAAACGAGACTGCGGTTTTCCATTACCCGGTATCGCTGAAGCCCGAAACCGAAAAACACCAGGCTAACTACCGGAACGAGAATGACGGCGACAAAACCGGAAACACCGATCCACCATCCCAAACCACCAATACAGATGAACATCCATGCTGCCAGACGCAGTGAGCGTCGCAGAAAGGAAGAGCCTTCATGGGTAGTGCTATCCCACTGATTCGCCAGGATCAGAAGCACTATCCCAAGCAGGACTGCCATCCAAAGGTTCTGTAGGTGATAAAGCAATTCCATACGTCTTACGTCAACGCTTGAATAAGGTCGATCAGTGGCGACACCAACACGGCAAGTCGAACGGCAGCCCAGAATAGGGCCGCCAAAACGATGATGGTAATAAATGGCGGTCCGATCTTACGAATCAGCTCACGCCGTAATGCAAGTCGCTCTTTCAACAATAACTCGGCGCTTCCTAACGCGTCATCCAGTTGGCTGGTCGTTTCTCCCCAGCGAATGAGCGGCAAAATCGATGTCGGAATATCGAGCGAGTCTTGCCATACTTCGGTAAGCTTCTTACCTCGCTCCATTTCCTCGGCCCATAGCGGCACAAGCTGAGCAAAACGTCGGCTTGCGATGGCGCCTTCCAACAACCGCAGCGCAGTCGGCGTGGCGATTCCCTGGGCAACCAAAAGACGCAGCTTGATAATCAAGTCCAACGATTCGTACCACCAGAAGATCTTGCCAATCAGCGGCATGCTCCTTCGCAGCATCGATGTCTGCGCAGGCGTCAGAAATGCAGGAATCAAAAAGATGCCTACCACGCCCAACAAAAAGAAACTGGTCCAAGAGATCGTTGGCGACTGAAAAATGGCAGGGTCGAATGACAGATCTAATTCGAAGTCCTCGTAAATCGAAAGGAATTGCGACTGAATCATGGGCATGATAAAGACGTTCAACAGATCAACCACCAACAGCGTGACGGTCGCCAATAGCATGGGATACGACAATGCCGCCCACAAGTCTCGCCAATATTCGCTTCGCCAGTTCTCCTCTTCCAGTAACTCGAACAGCGTATCTCCCAAACGCTGCGACTTGATACCCGCGATTAAGATGCACTGGTGATACTTGGGCAATCGAACGAAGCTCAGTTCATGCTCCGCTAATGGGTTTCCCCCGGAACGGACTTCCTTGGCCAATTGCCGTAGCGTTTGCCGAAGCTTTCGATGAGAAATTTCCTCTGCAAAGGCCTCTAGCCCGTCGTCTAACGGAAGGCCAGCTTTCGAAAGTTCTCCGATATATCGCAGCAGTTCTAACGACTCGGCATGACTAAGTTTGATCGGTGATGCTGGCTTGGGCGTCGCTTCGTCTTTCGAAACATCTACCGTCGACGCGCCGCCGAGGGACGAGCGATCAGGTTCGTGATTCGAGGAATCGGAAGGTGACGGCATGAACGAAACGCGGAAGGAAAACAACTAAGCGGGAAGAACAAGTACGTGCCGCATAATTCCGATCCAAGGAATGAACAGCATCATGGCATAAAGAATGACGACGAAGCCACCGATGACCAACGTGGCATAAATAGGAAGCTGATTTTGGATCCACAAGCTTTGGCGACGAGCTTTCGCGTAGTACCGCTGGCCTGTCAACGCAAGACTATTCGCGAGCGCTTCCGGTTCCTGCTGAGATCCTAACAGCCAACGACTAAGCGGATTCAGTTCCTCAGGCGCTGACTTGATATCCCCCTTCTCAATCCGTTCGGCCCATTCGCGTCCGAGCTGCATCATGCGGCGACTTCCCGTGGCTTCGGTCGCCAAACGAACAGCTTCCGGCAATGGGCACTCGTGCCGAATCATCAAACCCATCAGGTCAAATACCATCGCCCACTGGCAGTTACGAGCCACTTTCTTGGCGCCTGGAAGTAGCCAAACCACGAAACCGTCTCCTAAAAAAAGAAACGACGGCCACACTTGCAACAAGGTGATACAAAACAACAACGCTCCCCCAAGAGGAATCAGCGCAATAAACAGGGGCTTGAGCGCCGAGAAGAAATCAATCGAGCGAACAATGTAGGACGTCTCTGGCAGGAACGAATCGACGCAGATCTCGCGCATCATTCGCAGCTGCTCCATGCCGACGGTCATTCCAAACAGGCCCGCTAGAATCAGCAGAATCGCGGGATAAACCGAAGCGGTCAGGTACGAAATCCGTACTTTCTGAATACGACGAGCCGTCGCGGCCACATCTTCTAGTGCAGAGGTAAGCCGACCACTTCGCAGTCCGGCAGTTACGACGGCCCGATACATGGGCGGAAACCCGCTGCCCAACTCATCGATCGCTTCGTCCAGGGGCTGACCGCTGGATAATCTCTTCGACAGATCTTCACCCAATTGGCGAAGGCGGCCGGAAAGCTCTTTGCTCATCCGCCCTAAATGCGGATCGAGAGGGAGTTCGACACGCGATAAAGAAATAATCTCGGCGTTTAAAGCCAGAATATCTTCCAAACGGTATGATGGACGTGTCGAAGCCACACACAGTCTTTCCAGGGGCAAGAATAGAAAAGTCGCCGCTCCTTATTCTAACAACGAATCCCCCTCGACGGAAGAAAACCAACACTTTGTGCAAATTCAATTTTCTTCTAACATTGCTCGTGGCATTGCCGATTTGGGGCTGCCAACGGTCTGCCCCAGAACCAACGACGCATCAGCCCTCGCCGATTCGAACGACCAACGCCCAGCCTGAGGGCCCAGACGCACATGCAACTCAAGCGGACAACTCGGCATCTACCTCAGAAAAACAGGCGCCTGTCATCTTTCAAGATTCCAACGGTTCACTCCAACTCTCTCCCCTCACCGCCCAGCTTTCCGGAGAGAGCCTAATGCTCGACGATTGGGATCAAATCACCGGCTTCCAACATCGAGACCAGCAGGCGATCTGGCGAGCGAAGATCACCGCGGCAGGCAATTACCGCATCGAGGTCGATGCGATTTGCACCAGCCCTACACAAGAGGCCCGCATGCGGATTTACGTGGGGGAGAAGCTTTTCGTGGAAGACTTGCTCTTGCTGAGCGATAACCCGGAATCGGTGGCGACGACAACTCTCGGCGAACTGCCGCTCGGTGCCCCGGAAACGTACCTGATTTCCGCCGAGATGGTAGGACTTCCATTGATCGGAAAATTGGCGATTCGTGAGATTCGCCTGATACCGACGGGGGCTGAAGCTTCGCCATTGCCGAAGTTCTCGATTACGGAAGATTCGGCGGGGACAAACTAGCAAAAGCCAAAACTATTTTTGCTTTCGCTGCTGCTGAAGAATCGAAACGATAAAGAACATCGGTCACCTCTCGCTATTAGTTCTGTGGCTGAAACTTATTCTAGGCACAACCAAAACAGCTGCACTGTGGTTTGCCGAATCTCGACGAGAGTGGGTCTCTACTCTATCCATCGGCCAATCTCGGCGGCGTTGATTGGACAAAACGAAAAGTTTTCTTTTCCGAGGTCCCTGCTGCACAAACAATCGCCAACCGCAACTCTCGTTTTCGTGACCTAGCCAGTAAGACGCTAACGCTCCGGTGCAGGGGGATTGCATGGCGCCAGCAAATTTCGCAAGATTTCTCAAAGCCCATTGCACTTTTCTCATTGTCTTGCTCCTTGTACGGGTTAACCTCAACAGTTTGCCCGCTCGTCATGCCCCGCAACCATTCACAGGCACCCCATGCTTGATACGGTCATCATCTTAGGCTCCTTCGTCTTTTTCACGGCTTTAGTCGGTTTGATTACCTGGCTGCTGACACGCAAAGACGACCATGGATCTTCTGCTGGCTACTTCCTTGCCGGGCGGTCCCTTACCGGCGGCTATATCGCAGGCTCTTTGATGTTGACCAACCTGTCGACCGAACAGTTGGTCGGCTTGAACGGTGCTGCTTTTAAAGACGGGATTTGCGTGATGGCCTGGGAGGTCCTCGCCGGCACGTCGCTCGTGATCATGGCCCTTTACTTCCTGCCGCGATACTTAAAAAGCGGGATCGCCACGGTTCCCGAGTTCTTGGAGGAACGCTTCGGCGATTCAACGCGAGCCATCACTTCGCTCATTTTCATTGTCGCTTACGCCGCTATCTTGCTTCCGATCATCCTTTACACCGGAGCCACAGGGCTGACCGGCATTTTGGATGTGAAAGGGATCCTTGGCTTTGAAGACGCGGCCGTTGCCGCGGACGCATCTTCCGGTGCCATGTCGACAGCTGACTACACGATCCTCTGGGGTGCCGTCTGGATGATAGGTATCATCGGTTCGATCTATGCAATTTTCGGTGGCCTTCGAACCGTTGCCATTTCCGATACGCTCAACGGGTTCGGCCTGTTGGTGGGCGGGTTTCTGATCTTGTTTTTTGGTCTGAATGCCATCAATAGCGAAAGCATCTTCGGAGCTGTCGAAGAGCTCTATCAAGCCAACCCCGAAAAGTTCAACTCGCTCGGTGGACCAGAATCGTCGGTTCCTGTTTCGACACTCTTTACCGGCGTTCTGCTGCTGAACTTGTTCTACTGGTGTACCAACCAGCAGATCATTCAACGAACCTTCGGAGCGAGCAGCCTCAAAGAAGGCCAAAAGGGCGTCTTGCTGGCAGGCGTATTGAAGATCCTTGCTCCGCTGATTCTCGTTATCCCCGGCCTGATCGCTTTTCACCTGTATGGCGAATCGATCGCTAAGAATGACATGGCTTACGGAACACTTGTCAGCAACGTGCTTCCGACTTGGCTGGCAGGCTTTTTTGCTGCTGTCATGGTGGGTGCCATTCTCAGCTCGTTCAACTCGGCACTTAACAGCACCGCGACTCTGTTCAGCCTGGGCGTTTACAAGCAAATGCTGCATCCCGACGCCTCGGACGAAAGCGTTATTCGATCGGGCAAAATCGCAGGCACCGTGCTCGCATTAGCTTCGATGACGATTGCACCGCTGCTTGCCGGGCAAACAAGCATTTTTGGCTATCTTCAAAAGATGAACGGGCTGTACTTCATCCCAATTTTCTCGGTCGTGCTTGTCGGCATGCTCTCGAAGCGTGCTCCGAAGATCGCGGCAGACATCGCGCTCATCTTTGGCTTTATTGCCATTGCAGTGTTCTACTTCCTGATTCAGCCGATGACCGATGGAGCAGCGGTCGACTTGAACAAACCGTTCTACGACTTCCACTTCCTGGGGCTGATGTTTGTGACGCTAGTCGGCTTCCAGCTGATAATGGCTCGCGTTAGTCCGCGTGATACACCGTACGAACAAAAGGATTCTGGCGCCGTCGATATGACCCGTTGGCCGTTGGCGAAACCACTTGGCATTGCCTTGATTGTCGTCGTGTTCGGGATCTACTCGTTCTTCGCGCTGATCGACAAGATCTTCCCCGTAACGCCAGAACAGCAAGCCGAAGCGCAAGCACAAGCGGCTCAAGTCGACTAAACGATCCGCATTCGATCCACCCGAGAGGGCTTGGGCTTAACGGTCTGGCAGGACGTCGGCTCAAGTCCTCTATTTTTTTCTTGGCGATGCGATCAGCACCGCCCCTACGGCATACCACGCTCGGACTGAGCGATCATCACTTCCAGGCACTCCTTCAAGTGACTTCGAGCACGATGCAATCGGCTGCGAACGGTTCCGACAGGCAGCTCCAGCACTTCCGCGATCCGGTCGTAGTCCATTCCTTCTAACTCGCGAAGTACCAGGACATCGCGATGCTCTTCGGAAAGCTTCGTGAGTGCCTCGTGAACCTGACGAATACTTTCCTGTTGTTCGATTCGATGGCCGGGCCCTTCGCTACGGTCGATTGGCTCGCTGCCAACTTCCTCGCGAACTTGATCGATCGAGTGAACCTTCTTGCGTCGACGACGATGACTTATCGCGATATTGAACGAAATACGATACAGCCAGGTATAAAACGCACTGTTCCCCTGAAACGTGCCGAGCTTTAAGTAGGCCTGAACGAACGACTCCTGGACGACATCTTCGGCATCTTCCTTCGATCCGAGAATGTGGACCATCGTGTTATAGAGCCGCTGCTGATAACAGCGCACAATCTCTTCGTAAGCGGACGAATCCCCTTGAAGAATACGCTGGATCAGGAGCGAATCGTCGGACACGAACGAAGCTGCCGGGGTGGATGGATGTCGGAGGAGATTGGGATTTTAGAGTTCTCCCCGAGGAACTCGATTGACCGCGCGTTCCGGCTCGACGGGGAAAGGGAAGACTCGTTCTATCGTAGCCGAAGTGCCCCCTTTTTTCGAGCACATTGCACCCCTCAAACTTACTCAGAATCGCGATTTACCGTCTCTGGTGAGAATGCAGGCAAGCAAATGGCCACATATTCCGCACCATCGGAATGCGGGCTACTGTAGCGAACCCATTCTCCTTTTTTCACGATTATTGCCTGACCGGCCGAAACCACGTGGACACCTTCTTTCGACTCGACCGTCAGCTCTCCTTTGAGCACCAGCGTATACTCGTCGAACTCCGGCGTTTGCCCTGGCTCGACCCAGCCGCTGGGACTGACCATTCGAGCAATACTGACGTCGTCCGTTTGCGAATTAACGCGGCCAATAAACTCTTGAATTATCTTCGGCTTGTTGCCGGCAGCTTCAATGACCGAGGGAGCGGGAATCGGAATAGGCATGCGTGGGTTTCCTTCAACGAGCCAGAGAACTCTCCGAGAAGTCACCCATTGTTAAGCAGCACTGCGAGGCCAGGCAAGAGGCTGCTTTCTTAGCCGAGCATAAACGAACAGTACGATCGAAAGCAGCAAGATCACCACGCTCACGTTCTGCGAAATGGTGAGACCCGTTCCGCCGATCGCATACTCGTCGGTTCGAATCACTTCCAGCAGAAATCTCGCGATCGAGTAAAGCCCCAACGTCAACGCAATGACTTCTCCGTCGACTTTACGAAAGGGATAGTAGGCCAACACCAACAGGCAAAGAATCAGGCCGTTCAAGCTGCTATAGACTTGCGTCGGATGAATGGGCAGCGAAGCCTTCGGCATCTCGTCGACATGCAGCGCGACATCTCCTTTGTCGGCCAACTTGATCTCAAGCGTCCCTTGCTTCGGGTCTTCTTTCATCCATGAAGCGAGGAAGCGATTCTTCAGCACTTCCAGCGGTGCGTAAGGCTGCCCTTGAAGTGGATAGCCGTCGATGCTTTCGACGACGTCGCCCACTTCGATCTTGCCGGTCTTGCTGGCCGAAGACTCTGGCAGCACATTCGCCACGATGACCTGACCCTCTTCGTCTTGCACGAACAGCAATCCGTAGAACGCACCATTTTCCAGATGCCGAACGTAGGGGGGCGTATACTGCGGAGCGACGCCTTGCGGAAACTGAACTGCCAGCGGAAGCATGCAAAGCCCTCCGTAACAGCAACCGTTCATGAAGCAGCCGAGTCGCCCGAAAAACATGCCGATCATCAAGCTGGGGGCAATCAAGTCGGCCAACGCCAATGCGTTGATTTGCTTGCGGTAACAAAACAGGGCGAACGCAACCGCGGCACCGATTAAAGAACCGTACACAACGATCCCGCCCTCGGTCACTTTAAAAACCTCTTTGAGCGTTCCTGCCATGTCGCCGGGGCGATAGAAGTTCTCCCAGTACTGAATCACAAAGAAGACTCGGGCCCCGACCACACCGCAGACGATCAATATCATCGCCAGTGAATAGATGACCTCAGGATTCAGCCCCATCCGCTGCGCACGATAGGCGGCCAAACCGACTGCCGATACAATCGCGAAGACCAGCAGCACGCCATAGCCGCGGACCGGGAATCCGATCTGCCCTCCTTCACTCACGCGAAGCATCGGCAAGACAAAGACGATCGCCGCGGCGACGACCGCGAACAGCGGAACGTGCCCTAGCAGTTCTTGCTGAAAGTCTGGCTTCTTGGAAAGGAGGAATATCCAGACGGCAACGATCACCCCCCAAACAATCAAAAGCCAACCCCATCCAACCACAGGCAGGCCAAACAGGTCGTCCGGAACGGGAATGAGAAATAGGGTTCGTTGCACGATCGGTTTCGGGGGTTCGGTTTTCGTTCTATCTTACGCGGCGGGCGTTACCAACATGTTGTCGATCAGCCGCGTCGAGCCGACTTTGGCAGCCACCAGGATAACGACCTCGCCGTCGATTGTCTTTACTGATTCCAGCGAACGCGGATCGGCAATCACCGCGTATTGCAACTGCATGCCAGCATCTTGCAGAGCCGCGTTCATCTGCTGTTGAATTGGGGCGGGGTCGGTTTCGCCAGACTCAATTCTCGCTGCGGCAGCCGAAATGCTTTGTGAAATACTTAACGCTTTCTTCCGTTCTTCTTCCGATAAGTAGCGATTCCGCGAGCTCATCGCCAGGCCGTCCGTTTCGCGAATGATCGGACAGCGGACAATCTCGATCGGAACGATCAAGTCGCGAACCATTTCTTCGATGACTCGGACTTGCTGAAAGTCTTTCTGACCGAAGTAAGCCGCGTCGGCTGGGGCTGCTTGAAACAGCTTCAACACAATGGTCGCCACGCCATCGAAATGGCTCGGCCGGAACGTCCCTTCCAGCGGCTTGGCAATCTCCGGAGCTTGCACCACCGTCGTACTCCCTGTCGGATACATCGCTTCGACTTCGGGGACCAATACCCAGACAGGATCGAACGCCGACAGCAACTTCAAGTCAGCATCGAGCGTCCGCGGATACTTCTCGAAATCTTCGCCGGGGGCAAACTGGGTTGGATTCACGAAGATCGTCACGACGGTCACGTCACATGTCTTTTGCGACTGGGCAACGAGACTTAAGTGGCCTTCGTGCAGGGCGCCCATGGTAGGGACCAAACCAACTTTTTGCCCTTCGCTTTGAGCTTTACGAATGGCGGCTCGAAGCGCTGCGGGGTCGTGAAAAACCTGAGGGGCTGCGGTCATTTCCAGGGTCCTGAAGGCCATGCTCGCGAAGGACGAACACGCCTCTCTCATTGTACAAGCTTACACGTCCAAGTGCCTAAGACTCTTTCCCTGAGACCGCCCTGAGGAATCAACGCCCTTATTTTTCGGCGTTTTCGACCTCGATTTGGCCTCTTTCTTGACACAAGTACACTTACATGAGATCAATACTTTATCAACACTTCTCGTAAACTTCGTTACGATGAAAGAAAAAGGGCTGCGCGAGAAGCACAGCCCTTTTTAATGGTCTCGATTGTCACCTTGGTTTAGACCAAGCTGGCTTCACGCATCTTCGAGGCTTGACCGGCCTGACCGAAGGCGACCATGCGATCGATACAAACCTTCTTCATGGCTTCGCGAGCCGGAGTCAGGTAAGCACGTGGATCGAATTCGGAAGGCTTCTCGGCGAGCACTTTGCGGATGGCACCGGTGATGGCCATGCGGTTGTCGGTGTCGACGTTGATCTTGCGAACGCCGTGCTTGATACCACGTTGAATTTCTTCAACTGGTACACCGTAGGTTTGCTTGATCTCGCCGCCGAACTGGTTGATGATGTCTTGCAGTTCCTGAGGAACGCTCGAGCTACCATGCATCACCAGGTGGCAGTTTGGCAGACGCTTGTGGATCTCTTCGATACGATCCATGGCAAGCACGTCGCCGGTTGGTGCTTTGGTGAACTTGTAAGCACCGTGGCTGGTACCGATCGCAACGGCCAATGCGTCACAGCCGGTTTCAGCGACGAAGCGTTCCGCTTCTTCTGGATCGGTCAGCAGTTGGTCGTGGCTCAGTTCGCCGACAGCACCATGGCCATCTTCCGCTTCGCCAGTTCCGCTTTCCAGCGAACCCAAGCAGCCCAGTTCGCCTTCGACGCTCACGTTCTTGGCGTGGGCCATTTCGACGACCTTCTTGGTGACGGCAACGTTGTAGTCGTAGTCAGCTGGGGTCTTGCCGTCTTCTTTCAGCGAGCCATCCATCATCACCGAAGTGAAGCCATTTTCGATGGCGCTCATGCAGGTCTCAGGGCTGTTGCCGTGGTCCTGGTGCATGACGATTGGAATTTCTGGATACAGTTCCGAGGCGGCCAGCATCAGGTGACGCAGGTAGTTGTCTTGCGAGTACTTACGAGCACCACGCGAAGCCTGGACGATCACTGGGGAATCCGTTTCCTTGGCGGCTTCCATGATCGACTGGATCTGTTCCATGTTGTTGACATTGAAGGCAGCCACGCCGTAAGAATTTTCGGCTGCGTGATCCAACAGCACCCGTAGGGGAATCAAAGCCATGAGGTCTCTCCCGAGCTAAAACGTTTAACACGGCTGCATGAGGATTCCAAAAGCCCCCTAGGGCAGCCCGACTCTTCAATTGAAAGTCGTTATTATCAGAGAGTTTGCGGCGTGGGGTCAATCCCCTGTTGACGCTGCTTCCACTTCGTCGAAGAACGAGGGCAGTTGACCATCCGTAGAGTCGTCATTAAGGGGCAGATTTTCCTTGACAGACGTATGCGTCTGAAAAAGATCGTCGAATTGCGAGCCAGACACACGAATCATCAGCACCTGACGCCGGGAACTGCCGCCACTTTCTCGCTCGAAAAAGGTCTTTCCAAGCCCCTTAGACTCGGTAGTTCCTGATAGCATGACGGTTTGTCCTGGCTCGACCATCGCCGAAAACGCGACTTGCTCCAGGACTTTCACTTCCCGTCGAGTCTCGACGCGGAGCATGCCTTGGCTTCCCTCGACGCGCTGCTTCGCTTCGCCGTGGTGAATCTCAGGCGTGACCATAACTTGCACGCGGCCATCGTTTTGAGGGAACATTTTGATCGCCAGTTTGCACTCGGCATCGTGGTACGTCTCACCCCGCAGGGCTCCGTCGACTGTTTCCAAGAGCGAAACCTCAGGCCGTAGCGGAACCATCACGTACTCGCCCCGTTTCCCGCGGGGGAAGCGACGATGATTGATGGCCACCTTATCTTCGCCGGTAACGCGGATCATGTCGCTGTTGACCGAATCGAGTTCCCCTTGTTCGGCCTTCATAATGCTCCGCAGCGGGGCCGGCACATGAAAGTCGATGACGCCGACACGAAATCCGTTGGCAGCCAGCTCGCGGCGTTTATCGAGCGGAATCGCTTGCTCGTCGATCTCTTTCCAGACATCGATCATCGCGATTTCGTCATCCATCGAAAGCGAGATCCGCGCCATTTCCAGCGAGACGGAATCTTCGGCCTGACGCCGTTTGGGAAGCTCGCTCGGCGGAATATCTTCGGTCGTCTGCCACAGCGCACAACCACTCAACACGACACAAGTCGCGGTCAGCAGAACAGCGGCAATCGTTCGAGCATCCATGCCAGAAACGTCTTCTTCCAAGGAAATTCGCATGCGCAGCCACGCGCAAAACACGCGGCGGGCAGATAATAGAGAAACGGTCAATCGCAAGCAAGCGATGTTTACCGCGTGCTAGCAAAGCGGACAAAGCTAAGTCTCCAAAGGCGCGGCACCCATGAATCAACACCATGGTCACCAATTGGTAAGCCCCAGCCAGGCACGAACCGCATGAATCAGAAGATGGCCAACAAGCAGCGGCACAAAGGGAATGGCCAGCATCATTGGTATCGAAACAAACAGGCCGTACATCCGAAATGCAAACGTCGTGTCCCCAGGGTCCACGACCCCCAGGAGATTCATGATTTCAAAATTGACGAGCAAGAATGCGAAGACCGACCACATCGCAATATAGCCCTGGCCCCACCACCGCACGATCTTCCAGACATTGCTGGTATCGTCTCGTTTTCGATGTCTTTTCAGCGGACGGCCCATGCAACGGCTGTACCAGATTCGATGCGAACGCATTGGCATTTTGAAAGGAAAGCGAAAGACCGTAGGGCCTGCGTGTCGCAGGTCGTTAAGAAGGTTCGCCACAGAGCTCACAGAGAGCACCGAGGCATGATAGACATTTCGACGCTCACTCACTCGGTGTTCTCTGTGCCCTCTGTGGCTAATCGATCTCGGAAGCGTGTGCCCGTGGGAACGAGGGCATGCGCCACGGTTTTGGACAGCCGAGGTTATTCTTCCCCTTCAGGTAGCGGGACTTGGCTTGGGTTTTTCAGGTACGAGATCAAGTCGATGAATTGTTCGTCGGTGAGCAGGCCTCCCTCTTCATTCGGCTTGGCTCCCAGCTGCAAGTCAGGCATCGGCGACAATGCCGTTTTCTTCTGGGCTTCAATACCTTCTTTTTCAACGGTCACGCGATCGGTCGGCGTTTGTAGCGTCAGCGTTTTATCGGTTTGTTCGGCCACGATCCCGCTCAAGACGCGGCCGTCGTCCATTTGCAGCACCGACATGCGGTAGTCGGCACTGACGATTGCGCTAGGGTCGATGATGTTTTGCAGCAGGTAATCGAGATTGCTGCGGTTGCTGCCGGTCAAGTCAGGTCCGATGCTGCTCCCTTCGCCGTATAAACGATGGCACTTTGCACAGAGTCCCTCGAACACGACGCGGCCGCTGCTCATGTTGGCTTGGGCCAAAGTCTCGTCGGTCAGGCGTTCTTTCCAGTAGGCCATCGCTTTCTGCTTCTCTTCGCTCGACTCGCGGACTTCGCCCCAGACATCGTTGACCCGTTTGGATAACGCTTCGTCCCCCAGGTTTCGCATCTGCCGCACATGAAATGCGGTGACGTCCGATTTGCGAATTCGGTTCTTTTCCATGGCATCCAACAGCACGTTGGCCGATGCAGGTCGCGAGAGCAAAATGGCCAACACCTCTGGTCGCTGCGGCTCGCGGAAACGTCGGTAATTGTCGACCAGCAACTGCGCGGCGGCCGGATCGTCGAACAACGCCAAGCCCCGAGCGGCGACGACGTTCAAGTTGGAAACACGCACCAGCTTCTCGCAGATGGCACGTAGATCGTCCGGCTTGGCTTCGATCAGTGAAGCGAGCGCCGACTGACGAATCTGCATATCGGTATCGTTATCCATGGCCAATTTGCGGAGTTCGTCGAGCGCGCGGCCATCGCCGAAGAGGGCCCCTAACTCTCGAAGCTTCTGCTGAATCGCCTGGTTCTCGACCCCTTCCAGCTTCGCGACCAGTGCGTCCCAGCTTTCCGGCTTGGGTGCTTTGGACCAACCACGAAGTGCTTCGCTCATCCCTGTCAGCACGTCGTTGGTTTTGTCCTCATTAAAGTCGATCGTGGCCGCGACCAGCTTGTTGATCGGAACCGGGTTCTTTTCGATATCTTCCGACAAACGCCGTGCAATCAGCTTGGTGGTCGTCGGCCAGGTGGAGGCTGTCGCAACCTCGTTCAAATGCCCTGGATGCTGCTTTCCCACGGCCATCAAGCCGTACCAAACCATCAGCGGCAAGTTGTGATCGTTGGCGTATTCGGCATGCTTCACCAATTCGACCGCCAATGTCTGCCGCATATCAACCGGCAGACGCTGCAGCGTCGATGAAAGCGTGAGCAACACCAGCCCCGACTCATCCTCCTGAGCCATCTTGATAAGTCGCGAAAGGAGTTTTCCTGCTTCGGAACGGACTTTTAACGCTTCTGCGGCATCGTAAGGAACCGGTCCCATGATTCCATCGAGCGGCCACTGTTCGGTCAGCAGACGGATGGCCCAGGCGCGGAGATGTTCGTTCTTATCGTCAAGCAGCTTCACCAACAAGTCGTGATCGGTGCCGCCAATCACGTGTAGCGTCCACAAGTATCGCAGGCGATTTCGGTCATGCGTTTCTTGCGAGGTCAGAGCTTGCTCAGGCGTTTCTTCCTGCAGCATCTCTTTCAGCAAGTTGGCCAGCGGGGCCAGGTCTTCGCCATTGAGGTATTTCTCTTGCAAGACGATGCGTGCAATCCGCGGTGCCCAGTTGTTATCCAACTGCTGTACCATGGGGTTCAGGAAGTAGGAATCGCCTGGCGGTGGGTTCGGGACCTGATTAGCTCCTTTGTATGAGACCCGATAGATTCGCCCGCTGGTGCGATGCACGCCGGTGTGATCGTGGCATTCGCCGGTGTCGCTCCAGTCGATCAAGTAAACGCTTCCGTCCGGGGCCGTACTGAGTTCCATGCCGCGAAAGAACGGATCTTTGCTGAGCAGGATATCTTTGCCATGCCTGCCGACGTAGCCGCTTCCTTCACGCTCGAGAATCTCTTGATTGACCCGCATGCCGTGCATGTTGACGGTGAAGAGATTGCCGCGGTACGACTCGGGCCAGTTGGTGCCTTGATAGATCATCATGCCAACATGAGCGTGCCCGCCACCGAATTCATTGGCGGCTCCGGCGCGGGAATCTTGCCAGCGGCCGGTAGTGTCGAAGTGCCAATGGTCGGCGTGGTGATTGATCAGCTCGTAAACGTGTGGGTTCTTATCGAGCGTGAACGCTTGCTTGAAGTGAGCCCCCGGGATGGCATGCCAGAGGTGGCCATTGACCGTATTAATGAAGAACAACTCGCCATGCTCGTCCCAGTCGTGCCCCCAAGGGTTGGTTGTGCCGCAAGTCAGCACTTCGACCTGTTTGGTTTTCGGATGATATCGCCAGATACCGCCGTCGATCGGTTGGCGACGTTCGTCCGGTGTTCCAGGTACTCCGATCAGCCCAGGACAACTGTGACCGCAGCGACCATACAGCCAGCCATCGGGACCAAATCGCAGCCCGTTGGCAAAGTTGTGGTAGTTGTCCTTTGCAACGGTAAACCCATCGAGCACCACCTCGGCCGGACCATCCGGTTTGCCATCGTGATCGGCATCGGGGATGAACAAGACCTGGGGTGGGCACATGAGCCAAACCCCGCCGAGGCCGACTTCCACACTCGTCAGCAATTGAACGTCGTCGACGAAGACGTTTCGCTTGTCGAGCTTGCCGTCGCCGTTGGTATCTTCAAAGAAGAGGACGCGATCGCGCAAACTGCGATCGAACCGCATGCTTGGCTGATCGTAGGTATAATTCTCGGCCACCCATAAACGGCCCTGGGCGTCCCAGTTCATCGCGATCGGATTTTGAACGTCCGGTTCGGCGAACACGACTTCCACTTGAAACCCTTCCGGCACATCGAAGCTAGCCGCGGCTTCGTCCGGAGGCATCGGCTGGGCAGCCTGATCACGTTCCGAGTTATGAATCTCAGGAAAATCGCCCAGAACAGGGGCTGCCAGCAAGAGCAGAACGAGAAGGCTTCGCATGGAGCTAGTTGGGGGGTAGGGGATGATGGTGAGCAATGGATTGGATCGTCAGGAGAAATTCTACTTTACTCGAAAGAACTGAGGGGCTGCAAACTTGGGGTAAATCGCCTCTGGCGGGCCTCTGGATGCGCATAAAGCTTCTCGTCAGCAGGACATATATTTGTTACCATCCGAGTTTCCCATCAGGAAATCCGCCTGAATAAACGTAGGGCGGTTACCAATACGCACTGGCGCATCACCAGATACTTCAGCAACGGAAGTCGGCATGACTATCGACACGTACTCTTATCCCCCGTGCGGGACCAACAAGAAGATCAAGTTCTACTGCCCCGACATGGTCGCCGATATCGAGAAGATCGAACGCATGTTGCAGGGCGAGCAGCGTGTGGCGTGTCTCGACTTTGTGCGCAAACTGCTGGAAAAGCACCCAAACCACTCGGTGCCGCTGTTCTATAACGCGATTCTGAACTTGCAACTTTCCGACGAACACAAAGCGGAAGAAGCCGTCAACTTGTTCCTCGAAAAGCATCCCGAGCTGCCAGCTGCCCACGCGCTGAAGTCGACGCTAGAAGCTTCGCTCGGCAAAGCGGACGAAGCGATCAACGAGCTACAAACGGCTTTGGAAAAGACAGAAGAACGTCTTCACCCATCGCTGTACGATGCCTTCGGTGCGGTCGGCCAAATGTTGCTGATGACCGGCAAAGTGCTCGGTGCCCGCAGCCACTTCACGCTGCAGTCGAACCTCGCCCCCGAGGACGACAACATGCCGATGCAAATGCTCATGCGGTTGAACAACTCGCCGGAGATTCCGATCTTCCTGAAGCAAGATCTGAGCCTGGCCGAATGCCCCGCTGAATTCCCCAAAAAGGACGAGTTCAACAAAGCCCTGCAAGACGCCGCCCAAGGTTTGTGGCGCAAGGGTCTCGCACAGTTTGAAGAACTCCGCAGCGGTGCTCCTCGCAACCCAGCGATCTTGGAAAACATTGCCGCGCTGCAGTTCAGTCTCGGCCAGGACGATGTCGCCGCGAAGACGCTGCATACCTATGCTTCGGCCGAACAGCGCAGCGACTTTGAAGCCGCCACCGAAGCGGAAGCCCTCGCCAAAGCGCTTTCCGATCAAGACGAAGAGCAGATCGACGTCGTCAACGCTTCGATGCCGATTAAAGAAATGGAACCGCTGCAGGAGAAGCTGCGTGTCGAAGAACGAGCCGAGCACCTGCCGATCGATCTTTCGCAGCTGGGCACCGAAGAATCGCCTCCTCCGCGAGCCGCTTACCTGCTGCTCGACAAGCCGCGTGCTGCTTCTGGCGTTGGTTTGACGCTCGAAAACGTTTCTAGCGTTCTCGGCGAACTGTTGATCTACGGCAAAGAAACCGACCGGGCCGCACGTGTTGAATTCACCTCGGCCAAGGGTCCACTGTTCGACGAAGCAGTCAGCACGCTGAAGGACATCTGCGGCGATACGATCGAGCCGAACGTCGAAGAAAACGTGCAAGGCCGCATCTTTGCACTGCAAGACTTGATGAACTGGCAGTGGCGTCTGCCGGACGATACACCGAACGACGTTCGCAACGAACTGATGACGCAGAAGCGTCGCGAAGTGATCCTCGACAAGTGGGTCAACTTCCCGCTGCAAACGCTCAATGGCAAAACACCGCTGGAAGCCTCGAAGGATTCCGAACTGCGACTTCCACTGGCAGCCGAAGTGCTGACGCTGGAAATGGTCGGCCAGCAAGAGAAGTGGAAGTTCGATTTCAGCGAACTCCGCGAAAAGCTGAACCTCCCAGGGGCTGGCACGCTGCCAACCGAAGGTTTGGACGTGTTGAACGTGCCGATCACTCGGCTGCACCGCTTGCCGATTTCCGAGCTTTCGGACGAAGACTTGATCCAAGGATACGGCCGTAGTGTGATCCGCGGCTTGAGCAAAGCGGTCGAAATTCTTGCCACTGAATTGCTGCAGCGTGAATCGCTTGCCGGCCAGATCGACAAGTCGCAGCTTTACGGCGAACTGGCACGCACGGCCAGCGACAGCGATCAAGCCCTCGGCTACCTGAAGAAGGCCCAGGAAGAGTCCCTCAAGCAAGGCACTTCGCCTGGCTTGTGGATGGTGGCCGAGCTTTCGATGCGATTCGAACGCCGCGAAATGCAAGAAGCCCAGATGTTGATGCAAACGCTGATGTCGAAGCATGCCCAGGAACCACAAACGGCTCAGGCATTGTTTGGCGTACTGCAGCGATTCGGGCTGATCACCCCGGATGGACGCATGGTCGGCGGCATGCCAGGCGGCCCCGGTGGACCACCTCCTGCCCCAAGCGGCCCCGAAGCTGGCGGCGGACTATGGACGCCGGACGCTCCTGCTGCTCCTCCAGCAGCACCTCCGCAAGGAGCTCCACCTGCTGCCGGTGGTGGCGAAGAGAAGAAGTCCGGGTTGTGGCTGCCAGGAATGGACTAAGCCATGGCCAACGGCGCGGACGATGAACACTTCATGCGGCGAGCACTTGATCTCGCCGAACAGGGTCGGGGATATGTCGAACCGAACCCGATGGTGGGTTGCGTTATCGTTCGTGACGGGCAAGTCATCAGCGAAGGGTATCACCAAAAGTTTGGTGGTCCTCACGCGGAAGTAAACGCCATTGCCAACGCCGGCAATGCTTCTCTGGAAGGCAGCACCGTTTATGTGACGCTCGAACCATGCTGCCATCATGGGAAAACGCCTCCCTGTACCGATGCTCTTTTAAAGATCAAGCCAGCCAGGGTCGTGATCGCCATGCAAGATCCGTTTCCCAAAGTTCAGGGTGGCGGGATCCAACTGCTCGTTCGTAGCGGCATTAACGTGAGCGTGGGCGTTTGCGGTGACCAGGCGAAGCAGCTTAACGCTCCGTTCGTTAAAGTGCATCAAACCGGCAAGCCGTGGCTGATTGCCAAGTGGGCGATGACGCTGGATGGCAAACTGGCCACCGCCAGCGGCAGCAGCAAATGGATCAGCGGCGAAGCGGCACGCGCCGAAGTGCATCGAATCCGGGGCGTTTGCGACGGCGTGATGGTCGGCAGCAACACCGCGAAGCTGGATGACCCACTGCTGACAACGCGTCCAGCGGGACCTCGCACCGCGGCCAGGATACTCATCGACAGTCAGGCCACCCTTAGCGAGTCGAGCCAATTGATCGCGACGTTAGATCAAGCGCCGGTGATCGTCGCTGTTTCAAGTTCGGCTCGGTCGGAACGGCTCGAACGCCTGGCCCATGCGGGCTGCGATTTGATCGTCTGCGAAGGGGCAAACCATGTCGAGCGGATCGACTTCCTGCTCCGCGAATTGGCCCAACGAGGCATGACCAACATCTTGGTCGAAGGAGGCAGCCAACTGCTAGGGCTGCTGTGGGACACGAAAGAGATTGACGAGGTGTACGCCTTCGTCGCCCCGAAGATCGCCGGTGGTCACGACGCCATTTCTCCGGTCGGCGGGCAGGGCCTGCTGAACATGGAAGATGCGACCAGTCTGGTACGTACCGATCTCCGGTCGTTCGGCGAAACCATCTGCCTGCACGGCTTTGTGCGTTAGAACAACTCTTTAATTACCTCGCCCCCTTTGACCAGCGCAAGCGGTTGATCTTGGTCGGTCACGTATTCGTCGTGCGGGTTCATGCCCAGGACGTGACAGAACGTTTGGAACAGGTCCTGCACTTCGACCGGACGATCACTGACGTGGACGCCTTCCTTATCCGTTGCCCCGATGACCTGCCCCATTTGGACACCGCCTCCGGAGAGACAGGTAATCCAGCCATCGGAGTAATGTTCGCGTCCGCCATCTGGCTTGAACTTCGGCGTTCGACCGAACTCACCCATCCAGACGACGAGAGTATCTTCCAGCATGCCGCGTTGTTCGAGATCTCGCAGGAGCATGGCGTAGCCTTGATCGACGCCGCCGGCCAGCTTCGGGTTTTCGTCCCAACCTTTTTTATGGGTGTCCCAGCCTTGATCGCTTACGTTGCCGGTGCTGAAGACTTCGATGAAGCTGACGCCTGTTTCGACGAGACGACGAGCCAACAAACAGGCCTGACCAAATTCGGTGCGGCCATAAGCGTCGCGAATCGGCTCTGGTTCGTGATCGAGGCGAAACGCTTCGAGCTTGGGGCTAAGCACAAAACGTTGTGTCTGCTGGTAGATCTCCTGCTTTTCGTGAACGCGCTCAGCACCGCCGCTTTGGGCGAACTGCTGATCGAGCCGTGCCGAGAGATCGAGTCGACGGCGCAATCGTTCTTCCGGGACCGTCGTCAGGACGTCTTCCGGCAGCGTGCCAGCTTGACTGATTTTGAACGACTCGTAACGCGGGCCCAGCACGCCGCTGTTGATGTCGCGAGTCTTGATTCGTGGCTTGCCGATGCGGACGAACGCCGGCAGATCGTACGTTGGATCGAAACGTTCCCGAGCTACAACGCTGCCCCACGTAGGATACTGAATCGAAGGATTGATTGGGTAGCCACTGCGTACCAGCTTGATGGCGCGGAAGTGATCGCGTTCGCTGCTCTTCATACTGCGAATCAGTGCGATCTTGTGCATCATCTTCGCCGTTTCCGGCAAGTATTCTGCAATGTGCACCCCTGGCAGGGACGTTGGAATCGAGGTGGCTGGTCCCTGGTACTTCGAGCCGATCTTCGGATTGAACGTCTCAAACTGGCTTGGCCCGCCATCCATCCATAAGAGGATCATCGACTTGCCGGTCTTTCGCAGTTCGCTGGCACGAGCGATCATCATGTCGCGCCAGGAAAGTGTCAGCGTGCCGGCAGCGGCGGTCGTCATCATCTGCTTGAGAAACGCACGGCGGTGCGAAACGTGATCGCGTCCGGTCGCCAGGTTCCAGAAGGGACGAATCATAGTGAGTTTCCTCAGGTGGGATGTTTCATGCGTGCGTGGTTTCGAGGTTACTTACGCGTGGTGAACTCTGCCGTGTTGAGCAAAGCCCACAGCAAGTCCTCGAACGCTTCGTAGCGGGACTCGATCTCTTGGACGTACTCGTAAGCGACTTCCAGTTCTTGCTCTTGCGGAGCGCGACCGAGCACGTTGACATACAACCGCTGGATCGCCTGGCGGTCGTCGAGCGTTTCCTTGAGCATCTTGGCCAGCTTCGTTTCGTGGTCGTCCCCAGCTTTCACTTGGGCCTGCAACTGGCGATTGTTCATCAGGAACATGGCTTGCTGCATGGTTTGCGGCCGGAAGTCTTTGCCCAGCGAGGGATCGTAGCCGAACACTTCGTTGACGATATCTTGCGTGCTTTTCGGCGGTGGCGGGAATCGCATCTCGGCGGTTGGCTTCATTGCTTCCCCTTTGACGTTCGGCAACTCGATGGCGGTCTCGAGGTTCTTGAAGACCACATCGCCGCGCATCTTGCGAAGCTCGGCCGAGGTAAGCTGCCCGACCACTTCGTCTTTCGCGTCGAGCTCGCGCTGGTAGGCTTTTGTGTTGAGGATTAAGCGGAACAGCGGCTTGGCGTCGTAGTCGTTCGCGGCAAAGTGAGCCGCCACGGTGTCGTGCAGCGTCGGAAGCGTGGGGTAGCCAGCTTCTTCGGTGATCTCGTCGATTGGATCGCAGAATGGCTGATCCATCAGGCGTTCCCAGACACGATTGACGTAGGCTTTGGTGAAGAGGGCGTTGTCAGGACTGACAACCCAGTTGGCAAGGGAGACGCGGCGATCGATGTCGCTGGCCCCTTTTTCCATTTCGCTACCGGAGAAAACGGCCGGCATCATCATCTGTTTCGATTCCGGCATCTTATGCTCGCCGGCATTTTTGCTGCTGACGATAATCTCGCTGCTATCGTTCCACGGCAACTTGGCACTCGTGCGAACAAAGAACGCAGCCATCTGGTGGAAGCGTTCCTGCGGAATGTCGACGAATGGGTGATCGTGGCATTCGGCACATTGGATTTGGGTACCCAGGAAGATGCGAGTCGTTTCGCCAGCCAAACGCGAGGTGCTGGCCTGGTGATAGCCGACAAAGAAAGCGGGAGGGTTATCGCCCACTTTTCCAGTGGCAGTCAGGATTCGGTAAGAAATTTCGTCCCAGCCGGTTCCTTCGTTCAACTGGTCGGCCATCCAATCCTGGAAGACTTCATAGCTGAGAAACGTCAACTCTGGCTGAGGAATTCGATAGCTAAATACGTCGCTCCAGTAATCGGCCCAGTTCGCACCGAACTCGGAACTGTCGAGCAGCTTATCGATCAGCAGTGCCCGTTTGGCCGGATTGGTATCGGCCAGGAAATCGGCCCGTTCCTGTTCGGTCGGAATACGCCCGATGACGTCAATGGTCACGCGGCGTAAGAACGTCTCGTCGTCAACGACCTCGGTTGTTTCAGTCACGTGAGCTTCGGTGGTGATCAGTTGGTCGAGTTCTTTTGGCGAAAGGAGCGTCACGCTGGCCAGCTTGGCTCGCTCGAACGCAGGGGCAACCTCCTGCTTGGGCTCATCTTTCTTCGCCGTCTTTGGTTCGGCCGGCTTGGTAGTCAGCTTCTTGGCGATGTCGTCCAGCTTGGCGACTTCCTTCTGAGGGACGAACAACAGCGCGTCGACGATAACGATTCCCTGGGCGTCTTTGTCCGAGATCTCAACGACCGCTTCCTGATCCGCTTTGAAGTTGAACTCGCCAAGCGGATGAAACAGAGCTGGGCCCTGGGGAGCTTTGCGCTGGTTCAGTTTCAGCTTTGCTGCGCCGTCGGCATGTTGAATCTCGATCGGAGCGGACGCAGCGCGGTTGGTGTTTGAGTTATAAGCGAGGTAAACGGTGTACTTACCAGACGCGGGAAGCTTGTGACGGAACGTGAGCGACTTGGCCTGCTTTGCGACAGCATCGCCAGGGATACCGCTGTGAACATATCCGTCGCCAACGTACGGCTTGGTATGCACCGACGGCTTCCATGGCCCCATCATCTGGGCAGCCGTATTGTCGAGCAAAATGCCTGGCAGCAATTTCGTGTCGAGCGAATCGCCGGCGCATAAGATGGTCGGCAAAACGAGCAGCAGGGCAACACTCGCGACGCGCACTGGGAAACCTGAAGGCTGTAACCGCATAGGTTCACATTCCCATCAACAAAGGTGAGAAGATCGTTGCCCCCAAAGGAAGGAGACGGGTAGGAATCACCAAGTGTAAGAAAAAAACAAAAGTAACGTCAATCTAAAAGTGACGAAGATTGTTTAGCACTATTAGCAAGGGCTGTTTCGATTCCCTTAAATGATCCATCGCTAGCAAAGATGGAAATGTAGATACGACTTTAACGACAAAAGCCCGGAGCCATGGCCCATGACTCCGGGCTTCCGCAGGGGGGATTCCCCCAAAGCTTTTATTTCCGCAGCGAGGTTTATGCTGCGTTTTCGTAATCGCGGATCTGCCGTTCGGCTTCGTCCTTGGCGATTCCGTATCGTTCCTGAATCTTACCGCAGAGGCGGTCTCGCTTACCGGCGATCACTTGCATGTCGTCGTCGGTCAGCTTTCCCCACTGCTCACGAATCTTTCCAGAGAACTGCTTCCAGTTCCCCTCAATCGTATCCCAATTCATGGCTGGGTTCCTTTATTGAAGAAAAGATGGGGTGTAAATGTAAGCCAAGCCTTGAGGGAAATCGTTCTAGGAACGTCTCCCCCAAGGCGTTGGCCCAACAACCACTTCGCAAATCCATCTCAGGTGTGGTTAATTCTGAACGTCCTTGCCAGCGTTCATCCAGTGAACATCAACTTCCTGAATTACTCAGCGTCGACATCCGCATCGATCACGCTCCCAGGAACGTCATCGTTGACTTCGACGTCGACACCGGGGGCTTCGATGTCAGCATCGATGGCCGGACGACTGTCATCGACCGGGCGGCGGTCGTCGACTCGGTTCGCCTGGCCATCGAAGTTCTTATTAGCTTCCAGTGGCCAGCTGTTCTGATCGAAACCTTTTGCCTTTTTCAGCGTTTCAGGGTTCGCATTGAGAACCAACTGGTTGGTGTCGTTCTGCGCGTCGTGATTCAAGCGGAAGTTGTTCCAAGCGACGGCGTGCATCGTGTCACCGATACCAGCCAGACCACCAACAGAAAGGGCTGCATAGCGAACGTCACCGGTCGCGGTGTCGATCATCAGATCGCCAATCGTACCGACACGTTCGTTCTCGTTATTCACAACCACCATTCCGTTCAGGTCGCCAGCACGATGGATGGCGGCCGTATTGGATGGCTGTTGAGCGGTTCGGTCTTTGCGATCGACATCAACGTCGACGTCTACCGGACCAACTTTCACGTTGACGCCACCATCTCGATCGGCATAGTGCTTATCGATTGCGGCAGCAAATTCCTTCGAGGCCATGTTGGGCCAGTTGTCGGCGTCGAAACCGGGAGCTTTACGCATCATCTCTTCGTTTAGATTGAGCAACAGAACTTGCTCGCGATCTTGCGATTCTGGACGATACTCAAAGGCGTCGAAAGGAACGGCAAACAGCTTCGATCCTAGCCCGAGAAAGCCACCATAGGCGACCGCAACATACTTTACTTTGCCGTGGTCGGTATCGATGACGACGTCGCGAACGTTACCGAGATCTTTACCGGCTTCGTTCTGAATTGTCATCCCTTGCAGTTGACTCGCACGGACAGCCATAGCGGACTTGGCCGCTCGGTCAGCGCGATCGGTATCGATGTCGGCGGAAATGACCGGCTTCTTTGCTTCGACATCCGAGTTGGCGTCTGTCTGGGCTGGCGGAGCAAAGGGGTCGGCCGTTGGGTTGTCATCGGCGTAGGCAGCTGAGGTGACGCTCCCAGCGGCCATCAGGGCAGTAGCAACGACTGCGGGAATTGAGCGTAACATAGAACCTCTCCTTGAACTGAATTGGCAGATGGTTGATGGGTCGTCGTACTGTTCTGCCATGTTTAATACGACGGGCATTGGGGCGATCACTCGCCAAGGGCTCGAACAAGTTCAAGCGTTACCGCCTCCTTGTGCGAGTATTCCAACTTGCCAACTATGCGTTGCACGTCTCGTTCCAACGATGGACAAAGTCTTCGGAATCTTTGTAAGTCCCTGCCAATTACCGCAGTAATTCTTTTCAAAAAGAGAAGGATGTACGATCGCATGACGCGTTAGCTTTCACTTGGTGGTTCGAACGACAAAGGCCTGGTCGCGTAACAACCAGGCCCTTGCTCGTTCGTGTGTTTTTAATCGACAGGGTGATTTACCAGCGACGGCGAATCACGCAGATCAGCTCTTCTTTGTGCATCAGCTTACTACGACCGCGAATGCCAAGTTCGCTGGCCAGTTCACGGAGTTCTTTGACCGTGCGGTCCTCTAAACGTTTGTCGGATGCTACCGTGGCATGGTCGTTCTCAGTGGCGGTGTTAGGTTGAGCGATCGTTGTTGTCATTATCGAATTCCAGCAAGAGAGTGGCGTTGGTGAGTTTCCGAAATCGTTGGACGCTTAAATTACAGCATGACCCAGATACGAAGCGCGATGCCGGCCACCATGAGCATTCCAATCGAGAACCAAAAGAGGCGGTCTAACGTCACCGCTTCACGGTGTCGATCGACGGCTTCTCGTGGTTGACGTTCTGAGTGGATCGCATCGACTGGATCGTTAACGGGCAGCAGTAACGATCCGTCCGGCAGAGGCGGTTGAATTTTGGTCGCTCTCAAGCAAGCGGAATCGGTCGTGCGGTGCATCTCAAGATTGCTCATGACGGCAGGCTCTAGCGCTTATCTATGTTCCGGGGGAAAGGGGGCGGCAGTGGGCAAATGGATTACTCCATCGCCTCGTCTGCTTCATGGTCAGGATCGGTGTCGATGGTGGTCGATGGGTTCTCGACTTCATCACCTGGCGTGACCGCAGGAGGATCGCCTGGCACGTCTTGCGGTGGCGGCTGACAGCCACTTCCAATCACGAGACCGACCATGGCAACACCAAGGGTCGAAGCCATTCCGAAAAAGTTTTTGATGTTCATAACTCCACCTGACGTGGTTGAGGTGCTTGATTGGGTTTAGAGACCCCGGAGTTGCAAGCAGTGTGCCAAAAGAGTCGCTCGTCGTAAGTTCCTATAACGAGCGGAGATGGGCAGAGAATTGCGGCGAGTTTTAGGTCAACGGGTTAATATTGACTCGTTTGAGCGGTTGCCGATCGTTCAAGCTGAGCGCCGAGCGTGCAAGCACGACTAGCTATCGGTCTTACGAATTCGACCAACACTGGACTGAAAATACTTCCGGCGACGTGTCGAATTTTGCTCCTGATCGGCCGACTCATCCGACTCTTCCGATGCTTTGATCAAATCGGCCAGGTTTGCCGCGCATAGCCGGCAACCGATCTGTTCCAAGTGGAACGTGATATAGCTTTGCTCTTCGGTCGATGGCATCACGCCGAGCAAGTATTGCTGAAGCTGCGGACGCGTTGGGCAAGTGATTCGATGCCGTCGCCAAATTTCGCCGAGACTATGCACCCCGGCATCGCGGCGCGAGAGAATCTCGAGCAGGCGTTCTTTCAGTTCAGGTTGTTCGCGGATTTGCTCTTCGACGAGGGTGGCCTGTTCGACGGCCAGCTCTTCGTTCAAATAGGCTTCTAAATCAGCGAAGGTGACGGTATGCATGGGACTCTTCCAAGCCCCTCTCCCCACAAATCGGGAGAGGGATATCGTGACGGGTAAATGAAACTACGCCTCGGCGTGGTAGACCTCTTCAAATGGCTGGACGACAACGAAGCCGTTGCCGACGAACTCCATCTGGAACGATTCACCGCTCGAGCGACCGATCAACGTGCGGAACGAAATGTCGGTCTTGAAGTTTGGCTGTAGCGTTCCGCTCCATGCGACGGTGGCGTTCGGATCGGTATAAACCGGTTGGTCCGGAGTGACCACCAGCGTCAGTGGTTCGTAATGAGTCGTGATGGCGACCATGCCGGTTCCGCTGAGGGTCATCTGAAACAGACCACCAGCCATCATGGAAGAGATCCGCTTCATCATCTTGATGTCCCAATCGACCGAGTCCTCGAAGGCGAGGATATCGTTCGCATTGACGACGATCTCTTGGTTCTCGAGTCGCAAGATCTGGATCTTCTTACCATAGTCGGCCAGATAGACTTTCCCGGTGCCGGTGACTTTGGTCAGTCGAGCGCCTTCGCCGGTGATGGCCTTCTTGAAGAAGCCGCCGAGGCCTTTGTCGAGCATCCCTTCTCGCTCGAACTTCATGTTGCCGAGATACGAGATCATCGACCCCATTTTCGACCAGACGAAGTTATTCTTCAGATTGACTTCGAGAATACGGGGGCTCTCCATTTCGAAGAAGCCTTCGCCGCGATCTCGTTGTTGGGTCTGCTCGACAAACTCGCGAAGCGTGTATCGGTTTTCTACTGCGGACATCGTTGGTGTTTCCCCCAGAAACGTTTTTAAGAAAAGAATTGGAGTCGCCGTTTGCCTCGAGACTCTGTTTTCAATGTGAGTTGGTTGCTGGTACCGAAGGTACTAGGAATATAGCTCAGGAAAGACCTCTTCGCTGAGCTGTTGATTCTTCACACTTCCGCGAAGTTTGTTCGTGAAGTCATGTTTATAATTCGCGACATGTTGCTCGGTGATCTCAAGCTTCGCCGCAACATCTTTGTTGGCCCAGCCGCGAACGAACAGCAGTTCCATGCACTGAATTTTGACCCAGTCGCCACGTTCTTTCCAACGAACGATCTGCTGCTGAATGGCTTCAACGAGCGCGTCTTCTTCCATACGGCGACGCTCGCCGCTGCGTACCATGCTCGACGCTGGCCGTGCTGGTCCTTCAAGTTCCCACGTATCGCTGCTCGACTTTCCGCCGCCGGCGGAACTTAGTGGTAGCACCGGGCGACGTCCTTCACGACGCAGATGGTCGGTCAGCTTGTAGGCACAAATGGCGAAGAGGTAGCTTTCCAGGCTACGTCGACCGTCGTAGTTGGGCAGACTGTTAAGAAATCCGATGAACGTCTCTTGAACGACATCTTCGCTATGAGCTCGGCGGCGAAGGCGGCTCTCGACAAACGCCAACAGGCGACCTTCATAGCGATCAATCAGATCTTGCCAGGCATCTTCGTCCCCGTCGCGGATGCGACCAATCAACAGGGCATCGGTTTCTGAAACGCGTGTGGTTGGCACGGGCGTAAGCGTTCCTTTCGTGGCCAAAGCAACGGGAAAAGCGGTGTCTCGGGCAATCCTGGCAAAGCCAGTCGTGCGGCGAGCTTACGTCAATCGAAAGGTCGTCACCCAAGTTATAACATGGGAAATGACCGGACGAAAATCACTCCTGCAGCGAAAAGGCCACCTAAAGCGACCACACTTCCTGCGGAGACTAGCCAGGGAGAGATTCGCGAACCTTTTCCGGTCAGCGACATTCCAGCGTAGAAAGTAGACATAAGACCAAGCAGGAACAGGAAGCCTGCCCCGATATAAACGACACGGCTGATGCGTTGTTGGGCGATCCAGAACTCACGAATTTTGCCTTGAATCGCGGGATCGAACTTCAGGAGCGAATGCCACTGGTGCATAATCCCGAACGAAGGAGTCAGCTCTTCCTGGTACGTTTCCGCAACAATGTTATGGTGCAGCGATTCAAGCTCTTCCCCGATCAGCGCCGGGGCATCCTCGCTCCCAGTTAACTCAATCGCGAATTGATCGATCGCCTTGTCGACTTCGAAGTCCAACGCCCTTTGGCAATCCATTCCGCGATCATACGGACCGGAGCTAACGGCGACGTAATAGGTTTGATCGTGGGTCCAGTGAGGCGTCTGTTCGACCCAACTTGGACGACCCGGCGGGATAATTTTGGACGGATCGAGATCGATCTCGCCTGACTTCAGCTGGTTGCGGAAACCTTGATAGAGCGATCCGGCCCATTTGCCGATCGATTTACCTGTTGAAGCAGTCGATTCTTCCGACAAAGAAGGGGAGGGAACTGGATACCGGGCTGTCTCGAGTCGTACTTGTGGCCGCTCGGAGGCTACCATGTGCGTCTCAGACACTGAGTACGGATGCTCTTGAACTCCAACGCGGCTGTATGCAACGCTTTTGTCCGACGTCATGGTTTGGGTTGTGCTGTAGCCGACGAAAAAGAAACCACCGCACAGCAACATCATGCCCAGAAACGCGATCGTTAATCCGGCCGCTATCTTACTGCCATACTTGCCGCCAAAAATGACCGCCAATATCGCTGCAGCGAAGAGCCCGACCAAGATAAGCACTGGTAGCAGGATCAGAAACAGGCTGACGTTCAGATGTGATTCAGTTTGGACCATGTGATTTCTTGAGTTGAGTGGCTAACTGTCTTTCGCCAGACAACTGCAATTATTGACGTCCTCGCGAAAAAATCGCGGCAAATACGACAACAAGCGCCAGCACGGCAATCACAAGCACCCCAGCCCCGGCCAATAGCATGAACCAACTCATTGATGCGTCCATCCTTTCACTCTCCCCTATGAATGATCAAAACGCGAAACCTACTTGGCTCCGCTGACGGTCGTCTCTTTCAGTTCCTGTTCATATTTACGACGTTCGACATCGCGGCGTTCCTGGCTGAGCCAAGGGGCCGAAAGCTGAACCGTTGCGGCAACCGCACCGATTAACATAATTGCCCACGGCTGCAGGAATGGCCAGAACGTTGTCAGGATGCCAGCCCAAACAACATACATGCCGGTATTGAAAATACTGAGCCAGGTTCCGCGCAACGGATCGGCCAGTTTCCACCATCGTGGCACCAGAAATGCCAGCCCGAAGAACAGCATCAACGCGCCGACGGAAGATTGCTCGCCCATCGCGAACCAAGGGGTCGTCAGATCCATCTCGCCGGGACTGCCGGTGAAAACGAGCATCGAACCGAACCAGGCTGCAACCCCTAAAGCAACGCCTACCATTGCCATCACGATGCGGCGACGTGCCTGATCGCCTCCCTGTTCTTCCCACAGCTTTGATGTGATCAACACGGCCCAAGAGGCGAGTATCGTTAATCCGGTAAAGAAGACATAGGCAGGTCCAATCGTCAAAATGGCGGACTTCGTAAACGCTTGTTCGCCCACAGAAATGACCAACAACACGAACGAAACCAAGATCGATGAAACGCCACTGGCGATCAACGAACCGAGCAGTTCGCGAATCTTCTCGTGCGTCGGACGCAACGCGATCGCGGCACGTTCTCGATCTTTTCGCTTGGGATGCCAGACGGCATCTTCCGAGACGCGGTGCTTGCGTCGCATCGCCTCGGGATGATAACGACCGCTGGAGTCTTTCTTATTGGGAGCACCACTTCCGCCAGGCGTTTCGTCCTGTACCGTATTCACCAAAAGGCGAATCAGCAGATATGCCATGTAGACCGCGCCACCGACGAAGGCCAGCGGCACGAGGAAGTGGAGATTCGTTACCACGCCAAACGCAATCGCTGTCAGTACGATGACTTTGACCGGAAGGCTGGTGTTATTGTGGTTCCACCATCCACGAACTTTCTGAGCGATCCCAGTGACGGCCTGAGCGATCGGTTCGTCGTCGAGAGTTCCCTTAGCTGCTGGTTGTTCGACATAGCCGATCTTCGCTTTAACTTCCGACGCTGGCAGCGATGGTGGAATAGCGCTCGGCGCGGCAGCCGGTCTTACGGAGTCGATCGTCGAGACATACCCGACATTTTCTTTCAGCCCCAATTGCTGAAGCATTTCTTCAGCGCTGCTGGTTCGCTTGTCGGGGTCTTTCTCGAGCGCAGCGGTCACTACCGAGCGGAATGGCTCACCCAAGTCGCCTAAGTCAGGACTCGCGGTGAGATGCTTCATGATGATTTCTTGGCTGCTTTCTCCTTCAAATGGAACGCGGCCGGTGAGCATCTCGAACAGCAGGATGCCTAACGCATAGACATCGATTTCGCGGCCGTATCGACCTTTGCCGATTTCAGGGGCCATGTAATGGAACGTGCCGACGCTTTCGGTCTGGCCACTGCGGCGGCTGACCGAGATAAACTTTGACAAGCCATAGTCACCAATTTTGACGGTGCCTTGGTCGTTGAAGATATTGCCGGGCTTTAAGTCGCGGTGGACGATTCCATGATCGTGCAGGTAATTCACAGCCGAGGCAATCGCTTTGAACCACGACAACGCCTCTTCGCGTGGCATCCCCTGGGGATGACGTTCGATAACATCTTGCAGGCTGTCGCCATGGACGAACTCCATGACAATCCAGCCTTCCCCTTCGTTGTCGTAGCGAATGTCGTAGAGCGACACCAAGTGCGGGTGCTTCAAATTCAAGCAATGCTTGGCACCTCGCATTTCGATTTCAAGATTCCGCTGAATATGCTTCAGCGCGACTTCTTTGCCTGATTCGGTCGTGGCGTAATAGACTTCGCCAAAGCCGCCGGCGCCTACGCCCCGTTTGATGGTATATCCATCTAACGGAGAGGACCCGCTTTTGTAAGTAAACCGCATGGGGCTTTCTTTCGGCTTGGCTAGTTTCGCAGGGCCGACTTCATCGTCCCCCGGTTGGTTGTCCGGAGTAATGGCGGCTGCCGACTGGTTCATGGTCTAGTCCCTGGCCAACGGATAAGTGATAAGTTGCTTCCATCTCTTGCTCACTCGCCCCCGGAGCCGGGGAGAGAGAACAGGAAATGCAATTCATGCTCGGCCAAGTGGCTCTAAGCAAAACGACACCTCTTCTCCTTGGACCGTTTCTCCTATTTTGATCGAAGTTGCTGGCTGGGTCGAATCGCTTTGATAAAGGGGCGTTTTCGATTTCAGCAAAAGCTTGCTTCCTTGCCGATAAACGACGACATCTTGCTGCCACTGAGGACAAACGATGTGATTGTTCGACTTAGCCCCCATCAACAGCGAGTCGGCTAACAGCACAACTCCATCGCATGCCGGCTCGGTCCGGTGCCGGCTGACGATCTTGAGCACAGCCGACGTGCTGAGGGGATGAGGCTGCGTGAATTGCAGCTTCACGCCTCGTCCCAACGTCATCACATCGCGATGCTTGAGCAGGGCCGGTCCGCCGACGACCTGGTCGTTTAATTTGACATCGGCGAGTGGCTCGATGATGTACTCATCGCCACTTCGCTTGATCGCCGCATGCCGACGGCTGATATCTCCCATGATGGGAATATCGACCTGGGCGGAAGCCATGGCCTGGCCAACATTGACGCGATCGGCCAGCAGCAGCATGTAGCCACCGACCCCATCGATCCACATTTGCAGGCGATCGCTCACGTTTCCTCTTCGGTAGGCGAAATTTGATTCCACAATAGACATAGCGACTTTGGCGGGTTCACTGTTTCAAGTTTAGCATGACGGGAAGTGCCCCCGATGTTTGGTGATTCGTAATCGATCACGATTTCTTGCCGCTTCTCGCTACGGTGCCCTGATCCGTAGCTTGGGCAAATCTTCTGTTTCCATGCGAAAAGCACGCGATCTTCACTCGCGCGTGCGAAATGGCGTCGACTTTTTCGAGTCGCCGCCATCCCGCTTCGCTGGAGATTTCCAAGGGTCAATCCGTGCCCTAGTTCAGCTGAGAAAGCTCAATTCGCTTGGTCAGCTTCTCGGCAGCCTTCGTGTCTACGTCGGCAAGTTCTTCGTCGTCCAATTCGATCTCGAGACCGAAGTACGACGCGACTTCATTGCTGATGTCGGTATCGACTTGTTCGTCCAACTGGATTTCGCCAGCCAGTTCGCCGTCGACATCAACCATGCGTTCAGCCACATCGATTCGTGTACGGATGTCGTCGATCAGACGCTTCGTCTTGGAAAGGTGGCTATCATCAAACGCGAATTTGCTCGACGTTTGGGCTACTTCCACCATTTTTTGGCGTGCTTCCAAGTTTTCGACATCGACTTCCAACTGACGGCGAGCGGTCAGCATGCTGTCGAGCTTGGCCCGAGCGGCGTCTAACCCTTGTTCACGAGCACGCAGAATGCTTTCCAGCTTCACGCGAGTGGCGTCCTGCGTCTTGAAACGCTCGAAGCGACCTGCCAAATCGGTTTGGACAGCGTTTCGCGAGTACTCGTGGCCGGCGTACGTGAAGTAAGTGCTACCACTGTCGAGATCGTTCTTCAGTCGCATGATGTCGGCTTTATTGGAAGAAAGCTTTTCTTCCAGATCACCCACGCGAGACTGCAGTTTCTCGACTTCGACTTCTTCTTTCGCAATCAAATGCATGTTGCGACGAATTTCAGGCGTCAGATCCTGAATCATCTTGCGAGCCCGATCGAGTTCAAATTCGACAGGAACGCTGTTTTTAACATTGTCGCTCACACGACTCGCGGTCGTGGAGATGTAGCTGTAGGCATCGGTTCCAAACACGAGCCCAGCAAGCATGGCGGCACCAATCCCAGTGCATGCGAGTTTCTTGATCATGACTCAACCCTCTCTGAAATAAACGGAATGACCCTTGTACTTTTCCTGCCCGGCACGGCTTTCCGGATCGTTTACAACGCCGTTTCCGAGCGGTTAACTAGCAGGCATAGATAGGACTTCGCCGCCAATTTGCCGATCTTTGGATTTTTTTCGCGTTTTTTGACATGCTGTCAGCAGTGTGCATGTCGAGAGCAGAAATAGGCCGAAACGATAAACCTCCGGCAGTTCGCCTGAGGGGGATTACAACCGCCCATCGCCAAAATGACTCCCCTTAACACGCAGTGAAAGTTGAAGTTTACAACTGCAATTTTCAACCTAGTGAAAGACAGTTAGGATGGCAGGCGGTGCGAAAACTGTTGATGAAAATGGCAGACGTTGCCAAAAGAGCACACAGGACGCACTTCGGCTCCCCGCAAAGCGATTTTGCGGTCGAAAGCCCCAACTGATTGGTACTGTTCACCTTACGAAAGATTCCCGACGCCCCATTAAGAAATTGTGCGAACTTGGCACCACGGTTGCGGTGTCATGTCGAGACCAGAAGCCGTCCACTTAAACGAGCACCTCTCTTTCGAGACGTCGCTCGATCGGATAGGAGAAAATTCAATGGATCACTCGACGCCATTCAAGCTGGTTCACGAACCACCGAAGAACCCTGCCGGGAACTTTGTGGTTTACCAGCCACTCCCCGAAGATTCGCTGGCTTTGTTGTCGGATTGGATGGATCACGCACTCGAGATCCTAGAAGACGAAAACGCTCATTTCGTATCTCCTAATTCTTCCCGAAAACATTTGGTCAGCAGTCGTTAGATCAATTCCACCATATCGCCTGGCTTGTTTATCGGCCGTCTTCCGGGGCGGCCGATGCCAACTCAGGTTTCTCTGCAGAATTCTCTGCCAGATCGGCTGAAGGCTTATCTTTCAGCCCCATCATTACCACGCCGATCACTGTCAGTACGACACCAAAAGCCAAGTTCGTGTTGAACGCTTCGTGAAACAAAATCACTCCGGCAAGTGCCGAAAGCGGGTTCTGCAGGGAGTTCGCCGCATTCCCAATAATGACCGGAGCGTATCGAAACGATAACGTCAGCGCCACGAAAGCTCCCGCATTCAGCAAACCCGCAATTAGCATCACGCCATACTGAGCTGACGTCGTTTGAGCCATTCCCTCAAAGCCGGCCGTATAAATGCTGAGCGGCCCCAGAATGGCCATCCCGACGGTACAGATAAGTGACGTCGTCATGAACATGCTCACTTCGCCCGAGACGCCACGACGGATGGCCACGCTTAAGAATGCGTAGGAAATGCCCGCCAACATTGGAGCGAAAACGCCCGCGCCGATCAAAAGCAAGCCAGTTTGCGTATCTACCACAGATTGAACCGCATTTCGGCCAGCAAGACTCAAACTGACCAGGGCCAGGACCAATGCCCCCGTTCCCCACCCCTGCCAGCGGGTGAGGCTTTCCTGCAGCATCCACTTGCTGATCACAACCCCTACGACAAGCATCGTCCCTAGGCAAAGGGGGACACTCATGGCAACCCCCACAACACCGAAACTCCACTGCAGCATGGCATTACCAAACAGCTGACTGGAAATCGCGGCGATGATAAGAATGAAGAGAGACGAAGCCTTTGGGAAAGGAGATCGCCCGGTTCGGACTTGCCAGATGGCAATCGGCGCGAACATGGTGACCGTGGGTATCGCCTTAAGAAACGAAACCCAAACCGGATCGAGCGTCGTCAGCCAGCGCAGGCAAATATTCGCCAGCGAGTAACCTACCGCGGCAAGAACACCACAAATTAACCCAAGCCAGGGATTCGGAGTTGTTCGCTGCGTCATATACTAAAAAGTAATTCGGTCATGTGCCCGCAAGACGTGTGGTCGACAGCCTAACGTTTGCGGTCTATTCTTTCGGGGGCATGGGATAGGGAATGGCCAATGAATGAGACAATTACCCATCATCTAATTCGGCAACTTCATCGCTCGCCATGGCGAATGGCAGCAGTCGTTACCGGCGGCGGAAGTGAAGCACTAAGCCAATTGCTAAGCCTTCCCGGTGCGTCGGACACCGTGCTGGAAGCAGTCATTCCCTACTCGAGTGCTTCTCTAGAAGATTATCTCCGCTACAAGCCAAGTCATTATTGTAGCCGCGCCACTGCCCAGGCCATGGCGATGCGGGCCTTTTTCCGTGCTCGAGAACTACAATCTCGAATTTCTCCCACAGATATTGATGACATGCACTTAGTGGGGATTGGGTGCAGCGCCAGTTTGCGGAGCTTACGCCCAAAGAAGGGGCAGCACCGAGTTCACATCGCGGTGCAGACGGCCTCTAGCAGCAGCATCGCCTCGCTCGTTCTGACCAAAGATTCCCGCGATCGTGGGCGTGAAGAAAACGTCGTCGCAGCACTTATCCTCAATCGCTTGGCTGACGCCACAGGCATTTCCGATCGTATCTCGCTCGATCTTTTGCCTGGCGAACGTGTCGATGAGACCTCAGTGGAAGCTTGGCCTTCCTGGACAGAACTGATGCTTGGAAATCGGACGGCTGCGTGTGCTCCTCAGAGCGAGCAACATGCGTCACTCGATTCATTCAGTGGTGTCCTATTTCCCGGAGCTTTCAATCCACTGCACGAAGGCCACCAAACCATGGCCGACGTCGCCGAAGCAATCACCGGACATCGTGTCGACTACGAGATTTCTATCGAAAACGTCGACAAACCACCGCTCGACTTCTTCAGCATTAAAACTCGCGCGGAACAATTTGAGCCTCCTCAGCGATGCTGGCTGACGAAAGCTCCAACGTTTCTGGACAAGTCGAAGATCTTTCCAGAAGCCACATTCGTTGTTGGTGCGGATACCATCGTGCGAATTGCCGAACCTCGCTATTACCAAGACTCGCTCCCGCTGCGTGACGAAGCGATACGTGAGTTTACCCAGCAGAACTGCCGGTTTCTTGTTTTTCCCCGAGTCGTGGAAGGAGACTTTCTTTCCTTCGATCAACTCAACCTTCCGCCGGCACTGTCCAACTTGTGCGAACCGGTCCCTCCCTCGCAGTTTCGCATGGATATTTCGTCGACCGAGATCCGAACTGGGGCCATCTAACGCAAAGATTCTCAATTCCTCCAAGCTTGGCCGTCTCAGCCGGTCGCATCTTCATTTCCAGCCGGCAAGCCCACGAGGGTGACACTCACGAGATATGCCGCCATCGAGCAATGATCCACCTTACGTGTCGGATGCGGGAATCAATGGGGCGGATTGCGGCTGTAACGTCGCTACTCTATGATGACAATCGCTCGGCATACAGCCGTTAATTCGTCTATCGGTTTGGAAGGCAATTTCATGACGTCGGTACCACACATCGAACCAGGCAAAGAGACTCTACCACTCTTTTGCGGCGTCGACGTCGGCGGCACGAATATCAAGATCGGCCTGGTCGACGATCACGGCAACACGGTCGAATACGAGAAGATTCCGACCAACGAGACCGAAGGTCCACAACGTTACATGGAACGTTCGACCGAAGTCATTCAGAAGATGATGAATGTCATCGGCCGCCCGATGGATAACATTGCGGCAATTGGTCTCGCCACGCCAGGCACGATGGACATTAACGGCGGAATGCTGCTGGAACCCCATAATCTGCCGAATTCTTACAACTTTCCGATCCGCGACTGCCTCTCGAAATTGACGGGGCGCCCTGTTGTTTACGCCAACGATGCCAATGCGGCCGCATTTGGCGAATATTGGCTCGGGTCGGGCAAGGAATTCCGCAGCATCATCATGCTAACCCTGGGTACTGGAGTTGGCGGCGGGATCATTGTCGACGACTTGTTGATCGACGGCGAGCACAGTCACGGGGGCGAGTTAGGGCACATTATCATCGATTTCAGCGAGAATGCCCGAACGATCCCAACTGGTCAGCGAGGCCACTTAGAGGCCTATGCCAGCGGAACAGCCATTATCAAACGCACCGACGAAGCGTTGGTCCTGGACCTCCAAAAAGAGAGCACACTGCATGCTCGGATTGCCGGAGGCGAGAAACTGTCGCCGCTGATGGTGGCCCAGGAAGCTGAAAAAGATGACAGTCTTTCCATGCATATTGTCATGGAAACGGCTCGTTATCTGGGGATCGGGATCGTTTCGCTGATGCACACCATCGACCCCGGTGCGGTCATTCTCGGCGGTGCCGTCAACTTCGGGGGGCACGAAACCGAACTGGGACGCAAGTTTTTGGATCGGGTCCGCCAAGAGGTCAAATCCCGGGCTTTCCCGGTTCCAGCCAAGCATACGGTGGTCGATTTCGCCAAGTTAGGGGGGGACGCAGGCTATCTGGGGGCTGCAGGCAAGGCCCGAGTCGTTGCCCACCGCGATTCCCTGACCACCTAGTCCTGATGTATAATGGGGCGTTTACCCGAAGCATTCGGACAACCGCCGGGTTCACACTAGAACCACCCACCAGCCCAGGGCATCTTCATCACGATGGCAATCATCGACCAGAAGTACATTCGGAATTTCTGCATCATCGCGCATATCGACCACGGCAAAAGCACGTTGGCCGACCGTTTGCTGGAAAAGACGGCCACCGTCAGTTCGCGCGAAATGAAAGAGCAGCTGCTGGACGACATGGAAGTCGAACGCGAGCGTGGTATCACGATCAAAGCCCGCGCCGTGGTGATGAAGTACATCCACGAAGGGCAAGAGTACCAGATCAACTTGATCGACACGCCTGGCCACGTCGACTTCCAATATGAAGTGGGCCGGTCGCTGACATGTTGTGAAGGAGCGGTGCTATTGGTGGACGCCTTCCAAGGTGTCGAAGCACAAACCGTGGCCAACGCGTTCATGGCAATGGAGCACGATTTGGAAGTGGTTCCTTGCTTGAGCAAGATCGACTTGAACCATGCTCGACCGACGGAAGTTGCTGAAGAAATTGAGCACACGCTGGCTCTCGAAGCAACGGATATCTGCGGTATCAGCGGTAAGACAGGGGAAGGGGTCGATGCCCTGTTGGCTCGCCTGATCGAACGCATTCCACCACCCAGCGGTGATCGCAAAGCCACACTGCAAGCGATGGTGTTCGATTCGCACTACGATAAGTTCCGCGGTGCGATCACCTACGTTCGCGTGATGAACGGCTCGATCAAGAAGGGCGACAAGATCCGTTTCATCAAAGGTGAAACGAACCACGATGTGCTGGAAGTCGGACAGTTCACGCCACGCCCGATGGCTCGTGACGAACTGGCTGCCGGGCAAGTGGGTTATGTGATCTGTAACATCAAGTCGCTCGAGCTGGTCAACATCGGTGATACCATCACCGTTCAAGGGGACAAGGGAGCCAAAGCGCTGCCAGGTTACCAGGAACCTAAACGGATGGTTTTCTGCGGGCTTTACCCATCCGATGGCCAAGACTTCGAGCAACTGCGTGACGCGTTGAAGAGCCTTCGCATTAACGACCCGAGCTTCACGTTCGAGCCAGAAACAAGCGACGCATTGGGCTTCGGTTTCCGCTGCGGATTCTTGGGCCTGTTGCATATGGAAATCGTTCAGCAGCGACTGGAACAGGAAGCTGACATCGACCTGGTTCAAACCGCGCCGAACGTGACCTATCAAATCATTAATCGCAACGGCGAAACGGTCGATATCCACAAGCCGCAAGATGTTCCTGAAGCAGGCGATATCGAGACGTTTCTGCAGCCGATCGTCCGCGTCAGCTTGATCCAGCCATCCGATTACATCGGCCCGGTGATGCAGCTGTGTAACGAACGTCGCGGGATCCATGTTCGTACGGAATATCTTTCGCCGACGCGTTCGATGTTGGTCTACGACATTCCACTCGCGGAAGTGATCTACGACTTGCACGACAAGCTGAAGAGTGCAACGCGCGGCTACGGCACCATGGACTATGAAATCCGCGGCTATGAAGAAGCGGATCTCGTGCGTATGGATATCCTGGTCAACGGCAAACGCGTTGATGCATTGAGCATCATTTGCGATCGTGCCGATGCCGACCGACGTGGACGAGCGGTGGTGAAAAAGCTGAAGTCGGAAATCGACCGACACATGTTTGAAGTGGCCGTTCAAGCCGCTATCGGTACCAGGGTCATCGCTCGCGAAACAGTCAAAGCTTTGCGTAAGAACGTGACCGCCAAGTGCTATGGTGGTGACATCTCACGTAAACGAAAACTGTGGGCAAAGCAGAAAGAAGGTAAGAAGCGAATGAAGTCGATCGGTTCGGTCGATATTCCGCAGAAGGCCTTCATGGCGGTGCTGGAAACCGGCGAAGAACGATAATAATCGTTCAAATCTCCCATCAACGCAGCTAAACTAGAATCGTCGCCTGGCATGCCCCACCGGCTAGGCGAACGCGTTGCGATTGATTCCCACCGTTCATGAGGCTGTCCATGCGACTTGGCCCGCTGTTAATCTTGCTGATCTTTACGCTATGCGTGGCCGGGTTCGGGCTGGCAACCGCAACTCCTGAGCCTACGTTCCGTGTGGCCAGCGGTTCGATGGCTCCTACACTGCGTGGCCCCCATGCATCTGTGACTTGTGAACAGTGCCAGTTCGTGTCGATTCTCGATGGGAACGAGCTTCCCGATGTTGCCACATGCAGTAATTGCGGTCACCAAGAGAATCACGTTGATCGTTCGGCGATTCGTCGGGGCGACGCATTGGAATGGGAAGAAGTTGCCCCTGACCAACTAAAACGCTGGGACATCGTCCTCCTGCAAAACGATCAAGACGCCTGGCAAATTAAACGAGTCGCTTTCTTGCCCGGAGAAACGCCACGCATTTCCGCAGGCGAGCTATACCAGGCACAGTCGATTATCGAAAAGACGCCACAAGAGCGCGAGTCGCTCAAGCAGCTCGTCTTCGATCATGCTTTCGAGGCAGCCAAGCATCCCCGATTTCTTAGCGAGCGAGCCTCGGGGAGTGGCTGGAACGTCCGCCCTGGTACCCTTGGCTTTGCCCCGATCAGCGAGACGACAAACGCTGCCGAAGACTGGGTCGTTTATCATCACGAGCGCTGCCTGCCTCCTCCGAGCCCCGTTGGAAAGAATGCCACACCGCTGGATAGCTATGGATACAACCATAGTGTCTCGCGAGAACTCTTTCCGGTGGCAGACCTTTGGATTGAAATGAAGTGCGAGCATTGGCAAGCAGACCGCCTGACGATTCGCGTGAACGGAGAGAACACCACAGCAACGTTTGTGCTTGATGTCAGCCAACAAATCGTTCAGTGCGACTACAACGACGCGACGACCGAGTTTCCATTGGTGCTTGAATCACTTGAGGACGCAACGATCAGGGCAGGAGAGTGCGACGGCCAGCTTTTCTTTGAACTTGAAACGAACCGCCGTCATGTTCGTTTTCCCTTCGGGTCGGCTGAAATGTCCTTCAGCAACCAGCCGTTTGCAATCAAAATTGACGGTGGTACGGCCGTTTTGCGAAAAGCCAAAATCTATCGCGACATTGTCTGGCTTGGTGCCCAGCGACGGCCTTCTTCTTGGAGCCTTGGTCGCAAGCTCGAACCGCACGAAATCTTTGTGTTAGGAGACAATGTGCCGGTCTCGGATGACTCGCGATTTGAACTCGGCCCAATCGACATGCGTAACAACCTACGTGGCAAGCTTTTACGCGTGCTAGCAGATTAGCCCACGAGGCATCCTCACCCTGACCGACCCGCGCTGCGTCAGATTCGCGGATTAGGTATAGTGGAGGGTCTCAACAGCTCCGGCGGAGTTTGACGTTCGCGATTGATTTCCGCTCATCCTTTCTCCATCTCTTGTCCTCAGGGGCAAGGGGAATTGATTCATGGTCAAGAAGAAACGCATTCAAGCGATTTCCGGGTCGCAGAAATCGAGCGAATCGAAGTCCTCACAAAGTGCCGGCGAATCGGACCACTTTGCCGTGACGCGAGAGTTTGTCGAGTCGTTGGTGGTTGCCATCATCTTGGCCCTCTTGTTTCGCGCATTCGAAGCGGAAGCATTTGTCATTCCCACTGGGTCGATGGCGACAACGCTTCTCGGGCGACATAAAGATATCGTCGACGAGTACACGGGCTACGAATACACCGTTGGCTCTAGCGGCGAGATGGATCGCACGACCAACAAGCAATTCCAAAACGTCGTGGAAGCAGTCGATCCACTTTACCATCGACTTACCGATGTCAGCGAAAACCCTTCGTATAGCGGCGACCGCATTTTGGTCAGCAAATTCGCATACGACTTTGCCGACCCTGCTCGTTGGGATGTGATTGTCTTCAAATACCCCATCGAGCCACAAACGAATTACATCAAACGTTTGATTGGCCTGCCTGGCGAAACCGTTCGCATTTATCACGGCGACATCTACATCAAAAAACCTGGCGATACCGAGTTCACCATTGCTCGAAAACCGCCGGCCAAACAGCTGACACTTCATCGCCTGGTTTACGATACAGCCTATCCATGCGAAATCCTGGAAAAGGCCGGCTTCCCTGATCGATTAGAAACCTATCCCGCGGACACGCGTGTTTATTGGGTGAAAGGGGAGAACGGTACATGGACATGTAATCCGAAGGGACAGCCGACCTGGCTGCGATATCGGCACGTGTTGGCCGACAACGGAAAGAACGTTCGTTACTGGGCTCTTGCGGAAACAGGCCAACGGATCAATACGCAGCAGGCACGCGATGAATGCAGCCAGTTGATCACCGACTTTAGCGCCTATAACACCGACACCACGACTCATTACCGAAATCGCCGGACATCGTCCGGTCTACACTGGGTCGGCGACTTGATGCTTGAGTGCACCTCGGAAATCAAGTCGGAAGAAGGGGTCCTTTCGCTCGACTTAGTCGAAGGCGGCACTCACTTCCGCTGCGACATCGACGTCGCTACCGGCAAAGCGACTCTCTCGGCGGACCAGCCGACGGTTACATTCGACGAAGAAGGTACCATCGAAGCCCAAACGGTTGTCCAAGGACCGGGGACTTACTCTTTCCGTTTTTCCAATACCGACAACGAATTACGCCTGTGGGTCAACGGAAGCTTGATCAAATTCAACGTCCCAGCCACCTACACACCCAATCAGCCGGTCGTTCCGAAATGGAGCGAGCAAGATCCTGGCGACTTGCTGCCGGTCGGGATCGGAACCGACTCGGTCCAAATGACATTGACCAACGTGCGTGTGCTACGAGATACGTACTACATCGCCGATGGCAAACAGTATCACCATGGTCGCGACACGATGACCCTTCTCGACTACCAGGAAGGGGAGCACTTGGGTTGGAACATTCCGACCGACGATGAGATCATGGAAGTGCTGACTGACCCAAGTCGCTGGGCAACGACCAAAATCTTTGAATCGCGTCGCGAAGCGGTCTTCAGTCTTGAAAACGGACAGTATTTTCCTCTTGGAGATAACAGTGCCGAAAGCCAAGATGGACGATTGTTCCCGATCGATAACCAGTTTGTGCCAGAGCATATGCTCATCGGTAAGGCGTTGTTCGTTTACTGGCCACACTCAAAGAACACTCCGGTGCCGTTTTTCCCTAACTTCAGCCGGATGAAGTTCATTCAATAACGTACGGAAGGACCTACGGATTCATGGACGAATCGACGATTCTCTCCGCTCAAAACCTGGTCAAGACCTACGGCCGACGACGCGTCGTTGATGGTGTCAGCTATGACGTCAAACGAGGCGAAATCGTGGGTCTACTCGGATCCAACGGTGCTGGCAAGACGACCAGCTTCCGTATGACCTGCGGGATGGTGACTCCCAACGAAGGCCGTGTCGAACTCAACGGCAAAGATGTCACGCTCTGGCCGATGTTCAAGCGTTGCCGCGATGGTGGCATGGGCTATCTGGCGCAAGACAGCAGCGTTTTCCAGAAATTGACCGTCGAGCAGAACCTGTTGGGAGTGATGGAACTGCTGCGGATCGATTCGTATCACCGAAAGATGCGCTGCGAAGAATTACTGGAACGATTCGACATCACCCATATTCGCAAGTCGAAAGCCAAGAGCCTCTCTGGTGGTGAACGTCGCCGACTGGAAATTGCTCGGTGCCTGGTTTCCGATCCTGAAATCATCATGCTGGACGAACCCTTTACCGGGATCGACCCTGTCACCGTCGACAGCATTCAATTGGTGATTCGAGAGCTCCGAGAGAGTGGAATTTCAATTCTGATTACCGACCATCAGGCCGAAAAGACGTTGGAGATTGTCGATCGCTGCTACGTTGTGCATCGTGGAAATATCCTTTGCCATGGCTCGCCCGATGAAGTGGTGCGACATCCAGAAGCGGTGAAATACTACTTTGGCAATCTTTCTCGCAACAACTTTGGCGAACGCGGAGACATGGACGCCGCCGCTTAACTTTCGCTTGTTGGATATCGGCCGATGGCACATCGTGTGTTTCAAACATGGGACGGCTCGAACGGAGAGATCGGTCAAGACATCTTGGCCAACGCTCCCTGTGCCATCTCAGGGACACACGATGCCAAAGTCGTCTTTCACCGCGACCGCTACGGTTTTCCGATGCGGACGGTCATCTCGCGTGCGACCGGATTGGTCTATACCGACCCCCGGCCGACCGAAGAAGCAATCGACGATTTCTATCGAAGCACGTATCGTCGCTTCTACAAGTCGTCCGTTCAGCCGAAATGGAAGCACACCGCTCGAAACGCGCGAATCGCCGCCCAACGGATGGAGACGATTCAATCCTACGCCACGAAAGGAGCCGCAATCCTGGACATCGGGACAGGCTCCGGAGAACTTCTCCACGTCGGCAACCGTCTCGGCTTTGAAATGCAGGGCATCGAAGTTGATCAAACATATGCCCAGTTTGGCCGGCAAAGCTACGGCGTAAAAATCATCAACCAATCTTTGAATCGTGCCCCGCTTGCTTCGCAGTCGTTTGATGTAGCGACACTGTATCATGTGCTAGAACACTTCGCTGATCCGGCCGGGGCGCTGCGAAAAGTGGCGAATGCTTTAAAGTCAGAAGGTATCATCTTTATCGAGGTGCCAAACGTCGAATCGATTGACACAGGCTTTCGCCAGAAATGGCATGCAGGGCATCTGTTTCACTTCAACTGCCACACGCTGCCGGCATTGGCGAATGCATGTGGATTGGAAGTCGTCTCCGTCAATACTTGTGCCGGCAGAAATGTGGTCTGGGCAACGCTTCGCAAGCCACGACAGCCGATTAGCTTGAACTGGCAAGAGACCACCGTGGGGAATTTCGAACGAACGTGGCAGTTGCTGCGAGAACAGGCCGATCGCAGACTTTTAGGTGAAATCCCTGCTCGCGTTCGTCGTGCCGGACGCAAATTAAAACGCAATCTGCACGAATGGACGGCGACCGTTTCCGCCACGAATCGACGTAATTTGGTCGATAAACTCACCCAGAAACGTGTGGCTTAGGCGGCTCGCATTTGCCTGGGCCTGTCCCGCGAGATATCATCACCGATTGTCGATCGCACTCGGAATCGGAATCTCTTAACGACCATACGTCAATCGACGTTTAGCAAGAGCGATGCCTTCAGCCCACAGTGCCCCCAATCCGTATCGCAGCCCGGCCGAAGCGACTTCGACGTCGTCGAATCCCCCTTCGCCGCCCGAAACCCCTGGCGTGGGTATCGCGTCGATGGTGATTATGACGTGTGGCGGAATTTATCTATTGGCGGCTGTTTCTGCAGTGCCCCTTTCCATTCTTATGTTTCGGGCCGTTTCTGCAGAAGGCGAGTCCTACACACGTCCTTCGTTTTATGTCGACAGCGCGATCAAAGCGATCATATATGAGCTGGCATTTGCGGCGATTGGTAGCCTTCTCTTATATGCTGGCTGGTCGGTGCGTAAGCGAAAAAATTATTGGGTAGGCATCATCGGCTCGGTGGTAGGGTGCCTTCCGCTGCCTCTGGTCGTTCTGTCATTCTTCCCTTCCGCATGGGTTTTATGGAGTTTAACTCGGCCGAAACTCCGAAAGCAGTTTGGCAATCATTCGCACCCTAAGAATCGCTGACATTTGATGCATCAATTTTTTCTGACTAATCACAAGTTCGTTGGAACATTATGGCATGCCAGGTAGTCAGTATTTTTGTTATGTTTAACACCAACGTTTCGGGGGACGAAACTTTCTACCAAACTGCGGATATGCGCGGATCTAATGCTTAGGGACGAAAGGATTTCGATTGGTAAATTGGAACTCTGATCAGAACAGAAATAAAACCACTCAAAATGGCACGCCCTAAACAGGAAACTCCCACCTCAGGCGAACTGGAAGTCCTTAAAGTCCTTTGGAAACGAGGCCCCAGCACAGTTCGCGAAGTCTTGGAAGAGCTCAACTCCCAAGGCCGAACCCGAGCATACACGTCCGTCATGAGCCTGATGAATGTGATGGCTGACAAACAGCTTCTCGACCGAGAACCACTCGGCAGAGCTTTCCAATATTCAGCCCGACGTCCCCAGGAAAAAACCTTGGGAGGCATTGTGAACGATATTCTCGGCCGCGTTTTCGAAGGTTCTGCACCATCTTTGGTTGCCCACTTGCTGGAAGAGTCGAAGCCAAACGCGATAGAATTAGAAGAAATCCGTAAAGCCCTGGAACAATACGAAGAGGAGAATCGCGCTTGATGTGGAGCGTTTTGCAAAGCCCCATGGGGATGAAGCTGACGATTGTTTTGCTCCACTTCGTGTGGCAAGCAACGCTTCTTTACTGCCTCTGGCGGCTTATCAAGACCTTCGCTTCAATTCGATCTCCACAACATCGCTATGGTGGGGCTCTGGGCGTGCTGATTTTAATTGCAGCCTGCCCCGTGCTGACTTTTGTCTGGCTGGACGATCACCAATTACCTGTGGCAAGCGAGCTAGAGTCGCTAACTGGTATCTCGGTCGATTCATCCTCCAAGGCATTCCTGGTCGATGATCCCGATCCCAGCCTGGAAAGTCACGGCAATGCGACGACGGTTGCTGCTGCGACAGAATCGCGCGCAGACGCAAACTGGCTGTCGGGTATTGCCTATGCGACCGTTGTTATCCAGCCGTACCTCATGCTGCTTTGGACGTGCGGCGTCATCGTTCTTGGTCTGCGACTTTGCCTGAGCTATTTCGGGACCGTTTGGCTGCGCCGATTTGGATTGACGCCGATCGAATCCTCGCTGCTGGTTCGTTACTCCGACTTAGCGCATCAACTTGGTTTGTGGCAAATGCCGTCCGTCGCTTACTCTTCACACATTCGCCAAGCGATGGCGGTTGGTCTTTTGCGGCCAATGGTTTTGCTGCCGGCTGCCTGGATGACCGAGATCACTCCGCAAGTGCTTGAAGCTGTCCTGGCTCATGAGTTGGCTCATATTCGCCGACAAGACTTGTGGATCAACTTCCTGCAGCGTGTCGTGGAGACGATCTTTTTCTATCACCCGGTCGTCTGGTGGATTTCTTCCGAGATTCGGCACGAGCGGGAACTCTGCTGCGATGAAATGGCCATTGGGGTTCTCGGGCAGCGACTAAGCTACGCGCAATCGCTCGAGCAAATCGCCCATTGGCAAGTCGACCACTCGCAGGCCTCGTTGGCAACTCCGTTTTTGGGTCAAGGACAAAGCCAACTCGTCGGGCGAATTCGGCAAATCCTGGGTGCCCCATCTGCCCAGCCTGGCGAACGTTCCTGGCCGGCCGGTTTGGTTTTGGTGATGATTCCCTTGGTACTATGGGTTGCTTCTGCGATTGTCTGGTCGGAATCGGCATCGCCTGTTTTGGCTGATGAACCTGACATGTCTGAGACGATTGAAGAGGACGAATTTCTTTTGCCAGGGCATCTCCGACGTCGCCCCGCTCACCATCCTCCTCATCGTCGTCCCAATGCCCCACTTGGCGTTCCCCCTCGTCACGAGCACCGACCGCCTCCCCACCATCACATGGAACGTTTGCTGCAAGATTTGGAAGCAGCACTCCCATCGTCCGAGGCCACCGATGCATTGCCACGGGAGGATGCTGATGTCATCGAAGCAATCGAGGAATTGCGTGACGAAATTCGTTTGCTGCGGGACCAACTGACTGAACTGCAACATCGTCCGCCACATGCCCCCCCTCCTCCTCACCGTCATGGGCCACCGCCGCATGACCGAAGACCACCGCCACACCGGCATCCACGCGAACGTTAACGTGCCGACCTGTTTGGCCCGGTTTTCTAAGTGGGCGAACCATTGATAATAAGGAATCGCTTTTCGCTTTCCTTACTTCTGGTGCATTTTGATGAGTTCGTCGTCCTCGAAACCAAGCTGGCAACTACCAACCGGAGTCACTCGCGGTTCGCTGGACTACATCGAGTCTGCCGCAATTGCCGACGGCTATGATGAAGACATCGCCTTCGGAAGTAACTTTCAGTTCGACGAAGAAGTCGTTGCCAATTTCATCCCACGGACTGGGCAAGTTGCCGACCTAGGCTGTGGCACTGCTCGGGCTCTGCTTCCACTTGTACGTCGCGGCAACACCGGTCTCGCGGTTGATTTGTCGGACGAAATGCTTCGAATCGTCGCAGAGAAAGCGAAGCAAGAGAATCTACCTGTGGAATGCCTGAAGGCAAACCTCGTTGAGCTCGACGCGATCGCCGATCAATCGGTGGATCATTCGATTTGCATGTTCAGCACATTGGGAATGATCAAAGGCGCAGACAATCGTCGGCGATTTCTGGACCATGCATATCGCATACTCAAACCAGGTGGACGATTTGTCGTCCATGTCCACAACTTCTGGTTTAACTTTTTTGAACCAGACGGTGCATTCTGGTTGGCATCTCACTTAGTCAAATCGCGGTTCACGAAAGGCATGGAGCGGGGCGACAAATACTACCGATATCGCGGCATTCCTAACTTCTTTCTGCATGTCTTCAGTCGCAACGAATTCTCTAACGCATTGAGTCAAAGCGGCTTTAAGGTGACCCAACTTGTCCCTTTGCGAATGGATCGCCAAGGAGAATTGCCGCGACCATGGCTGCTGGGCGGACTCCGTGCGAGCGGCTGGATTGCGTTGTGTGAGAAATAGCCTGGCCTTCAACGGGAAACTACTTTTTCCGTCTTCGAGAGTCGATATCGTCGTAGAAGAACGGGCCAGGGAAGTCGACCAAACCGCGGCGTTCGTTCGGCATCGGCAGCGGCCCAGCGATCTCTGCCGCATGACGTCGACCTGCTTCTTCCGGCAGTTCCTTCGCCCCTTTGACCGGTTGGGCTTCTTCCTGATAAAGGTGAATCGTCTGCGTTGGAAATGCGAACTGAACCCCAAGCCGCTTCGCCAGTCGTACGATGTCAATAAACAACCGGTGCCGTTCGCGTAGCTCTACACTCCAGTCGTTACAGTCGAGATAGACGTTCACCAAAATATCGAGCGAGCTCGCATTAAACTCGTTCAGATAAACCTGGTAATAATCTTTTCGCGTGTAGGGCTGGCGACGAATCAATTCGCGGATCCCCTCGCAAAATGCATCGATCTGCTCAGGAGTCGTATCGTACTGCACAGCGACCATCGTCTTGATGCGACGAAACGTCCGTCGCCCCATGTTGTCGACTTTGGCAGTGATCAACAAACTGTTGGGGAGCGTTACTAAGCTGTTGTTAAACGTGCGAATCTTCGTACTGCGGAGGCCCATCGTTTCGACGGTACCTTCGACACCTTCGGTGATAATCCAATCGCCAATTTCAAATGGGCGATCAACCATTACCGTCAGCGAACCAAAGACGTTACTCAGTGTTTCTTTGGCTGCCAAAGCAATGGCAATACCACCGATACCCAGTGATCCCAAGAGACCAACAATCGGCAGCGAAAATGTCTCGGCCAGGATAAGAATCCCAATGCAGACCGAAAACGTTTTCAGCGTTTTGCTTACCGCAGGCAGCAGCAAGTCGTCGTACTTTTTCCCACGCTTCGCGGCTGCATGAATTAAATGTACGATTACCAGATCGATGATGCGGAAGAAGAACCAAATGCCTGCGACGATTCCAAATAGCTGAACTCCATAAATGAGAACAGCACGGAACAAGTCAGGCAGCCGAAACAGCCACAAACCGGAATACCACGTGATCGCCATCGCCGTCAGCCCGATGGGCGTCCAGGCGTTCTCAAATGCTTTACGAAGATCTTCCTCTTCTGCTGTGCGAGCAAAGCCAATACGGCGAATAAATCGTAAGATCCACTGCACAACAACATCGACCAGATAACCAGCGACGATCAATAGTAGCAAGCAGATCCACTGATAGGTCGGAAGAATAAAATGCTCTTCCCGATAGAATGCTGGAATCTGAGACTCTAGCCACAGTGCGAATGTCGGCTTAGGCTTTGGCTCTCCATTACCATTCTCGGCGTCCCGCTCTTCTTCCGCTTCGATGTCGGGAGCATATTTCTTCGCCAAGTCGGTGATTGCCGCGACGGTTTTGGCACTGAACTTCCACAGACCTTGCGGCCCTTTCGTCAGCGTGATTTTGGCAGCATCTTCCTGCTGATCGACGATGACAAATTGACCCTCTTCGCCAAACAGAGAAACTTCGATCTGCTCCGTTTCCGTTGGCACTCCCTCAGGATCGATATGCCACAACGTGGAAAGCAGTTGATAAAGTTCGTAAGCGAGGTCAGATCGAGACTGTGTGGGGGTTCCGGGACGAAACTCGAGACACTCCAGCGCGGTGTCGTAGTTCCCCTCCTGCATCGATTCGAGAAAAGTTCGAACGGTAGCTTGCGGAGTTCCTCTTTGAAGAAGCAATTCCGGGGCGACAGCTGGCGTCTCAGGCGGCTTTTCACCGTTGCCGTTGTCGGTTGTTACGCCAGGGATCGCTTGCGCAGACGCACTAGCAGTCCAAGCAAGCAGGCCCAAGAGAATGCTACAGATCGCGATGCGAGTTCGTTTGCTGACCATGATAGGGGGTGAATCAATCAAGTCACGTTAGTGCCAGAGAGCGATCCATTGCTAACGCACATTCACCGCGAAACCGTGCGGGAAGACATCCAGAGAACCACGATGCTATTCGTTTGCTTCGAAATAAAAAAGGCCCCCGGAAAGCTCGGATCCCAGGGGGGCAAAGGATTCCGTTCTTCTCCGGGAGCGATTGGTCGGTTCTTGGAATCGACATCCTGTCGAATCGAGCCGATTCTTTCGGTTGCATGATCTAAGAGTTATCAAACCAGCATGGTCAACATCCGTGTCAAACACCTGGCTCACGATCCGCGAAAAACCGAAAAACGGCTCTTCCTATGCAGGAAACATCTCTTACATCTGCAAGTCCGGACAACGGTCTCTTTGCTCCGCAAGGAGGACATGTCGTCCGTGTGAGGCGGTAAATTATTGGTTTTCCAAAAACGGATCAACCCCGTTTCTTGAAAAGAATTTGGCAGATCACCAAGAATATTTAATCTGCTATCACTACCTCTGGTGTGACGCGATGGGGCGTTTCCCAATCCATTTCATGACGCACGAGATAGACGGCGTTTCCATTCTTGCGCCGTGCGGCATCGAGACCTGCCTCGCAGCGAGACAAAAGATGCTCGGCTTCGTCTCCTTCCAACGCTTGGGAAACACCACATGAAAGCGATATCGAAACCATATCGGTCGGAGTTTTCATTTCCAGTTGTGATAACGCTCGACGCGCACGTTCCGCAACGATAGCTGCGTCGCTACCACTTGCCGCAGGCAACAATGCGCCAAACTGATTCTCAGACATCTGACACACGTGATCCATATCTCGCAGGATCGTTCCGAACACTTGCATCACCGCATGTTGAATCGCCACGAAGTCGGGATGCTGTTCAATAGACTTTCCGTCGACAGGATCGATACTCGCAAGAATCAGCGCGAGTGGCTGACGCTTACGATGAAAGAGGGCTAACCGTCGATTCACATCTTGTATAAACGCTTCACGCTTTGCGATGCCGGCGACTTCTTCATTCGGTTCCGCCGCGGGATCGACGTTTCGACGAGTGATTTCATGGCAAGCATGTCCGTCGTGCCAACACCCACGATTTCGACCTAACTTCTTCGCCGCATAAAGAGCACGATCAGCGCGGCTGAGCCATTCGCTTGCATCGCTATCGCGACCGATCTCGGCGATCCCCAAACTGGCGGTCACCGACAGCGTTTTCCCCTCGAACTCGACATCGAGCTTTTCCACATGTCGATTCAGTCTCTGGGCAGCGATTTTAGCGTCGAACAATTCTGTGCCCGGCAGCAAAACGGCAAACTCTTCACCGCCATATCGCATGACGATGCCACCAATCCCGCGCACCGTTTGGCGAGTCACCTCACCGACTTTCTTCAGGCAGTAGTCACCTGCTTGATGTCCGTGCAGATCGTTGAACTCTTTAAAGTGGTCGATGTCGACCATGATCAACGTCGACGGACGTTTCGAATCTCGCTTCTGCTCGAAGAGTCGGTCCAACTCTTCATCGAACACGCGACGATTCGGCAGACCGGTGAGCGCGTCGGTTCGTGCCTCAACTCGATGCGAACGAAGTAGCTGCGACTGCTCCTGAAGCCGTGTTTCCGCAACGTTCAGCTGCGAGTCAAGCTGTCGATTGGCTTCCATCAATCGAGAGATGATTCGCGTCACAGAATCGGTGTCGGAAACCTGCGAAATTGTGACGAGGTCGTTACTGATTTGCTCAACCGACTGCGTATGCTGATGAACATCAGTTCGCACATTGTCCGTCAGGCAACGCACTTGTTCCACCATCTCGCTGATGGCCTGAGCGTCGTCGGTTTGCGCTATTTGTGCTTGCGGACAACAACTTTCTTGAGGCGTTGCAACAGAAACTTCTGGCTTGATTTCTCCACTTACATCGCTTGAACGCTTTTGACTGAAATCACTTACCGAAGGAACTCGGAGCCACTTCGAGGTGACAAAACCAATTCCAAAGAATAATAAGCACAGAAGAAAGTGGAGCAGCGTGAATTCTGGCATCTCGGGTGACACGTTCTTAGTTGCAAACGTAACGATCGGTCCGATTACTCCGAAGAGTCGGGCTGATCGCAGAGGTTAAAAGCGCGGCATTCGCGCTAAGGGGCAGTAACCTCTATTGGTTACTTATCTCACAAAGGCCAACCGTCAAACAAATCTGGCAGGATAGTTCACAAATCACGGACGTTGCGAGATTTGCGCTTTTTGATTCATTTTGCGGATCTGCCGCAGATTCCAAACTGGGGCCTATACTTGCTCACAGGGGAATTCCCTAGCAGCCGATGCTGCGCCACAACGAAACTTGCTTCGCTTTATTGACAGGCGACGGTAAATGAAATTCCAGCTTGTAGCTTCAGGGGCAGTCTGATGATGCTTGCGAAAAGTAATCCTGAACCATCCTATCCTCGCGTACTGGTAGTCGATGACGACGATGCCATCATGCGAGCCGTGTCGCGCGTCCTCGATTCGGATGAGTCAATCCAGATCGTTGGCCAGACGACTCATGCTCGTGCGGCATTGGCCATGGCGAAATCTTTGCAGCCAGATGTTGTGCTGATGGACATCCACATGCACGGCCTCGATCCGTTCTTGGCTTGCCAGCAGATTTCGGAAGCGACCAACGGATGCGCCAAGATCTTGTTCTACACGGGCTTTCCCAAAGACAATTATTTGGATCGGTGCCTGGCTGTTGGAGCCGCTGGCATTGTCTCGAAGCATTCCGAGTCACTTCGCAATCTGGCATTCGCGATTCGTCACGTCGCAGCCGGCAATACCTATTTCTCTCCTGAACTCGACAAACGCCTGGTCGAGCGAGAAGATGGTGCGCCAGTTTCGAGACTGGCTACGCTAAGCGATCGCGAGGTGGGGGTTCTGCGAGAACTGTCGCTCGGGCGAACTCAATCTGAAATTGCAGACGCGTTGGACATCAGCGAACGAACGGTCAACAAGACGGTTGGCGATCTCAAGTTGAAGTTGGAAGTTCAAACCATCAACGAGATGCTGATCTTCGCCGTCAACGAAGGACTTGTTCATCCAGAACTTCAATTCGTTCAGCGGCCCAAAAACGAAGGCTGATGCCGTAAGCGTCAAACGTGGTAGGATAGTGACTGCTGCCCCGGTCATTCCTTATTACGCAAGGACGTTATGCTTAGCGACTCTCAAAAATCTCGCGCGCTGGATCTTGTTCAAGCCCTTATGGCAATCCCTGGGGCAAGTGGCAACGAGGCTGCCGTCGCCACGTTTATTCGTGACGAACTCCTGAAAGCTGGCCTGCCTGCCGATTGCGTGATGCACGACGATGCTCACCTTCGGTGTCCCCTTCCGAAAAGCACAACCGGCAACTTGATTGTGAAGCTACCGGGGACGCAAGATAGACCGCAGCGACTTCTCATGGCTCACATGGATACAGTTCCGATCTGTGTTGGCGCTCGGCCAGTACTACAAGACGATCGAATCGTTCCACAGGACAAACACACCGGACTGGGTGCCGACGATCGGGCGGGCGTCGCAACGGTACTCTTCGCCGCCACCGAACTGCTTTCGTCGGGACTCGACCACGGTCCACTCACGCTGCTGTTTACCGTGCAAGAAGAAATCGGACTGCAAGGGGCCAGAAATCTGGAACTGTCGAAACTCGGCAAACCAACCCTGGCATTTAACTGGGACGGAGGCAATCCGGCAAAGTTGACCATTGGAGCCATTGGTGGCTATCGCATGACGATTGATGTTCGTGGTATTGCCAGTCACGCCGGCGTTGCTCCCGAACGTGGAGCGAGTGCCATTACTGCTGCCGGCTTGGCGATCAGTAAGTTGCACGCGGCAGGGCTGCTCGGAAAGATTGAACAAGGGACACTTCACGGGACCAGCAATATTGGTGTTATCGAGGGAGGTAATGCCACCAACGTTGTTGCGGACCATGTGCAACTACGAGCCGAAGTCCGGAGCCACGACAAGTCAACCATTGAAGCTCTTGTTCAAAAGTTTGAAGCAGCATTTACTGAGGCAGGAAACGAAATTGCTAACGAAGACGACCAAACAGCTTCCGTGACGTTCGATGGCGATTTGAACTACGAACCCTTCAAGATGTCGGCAGATAACCCAAGTGTCCAAATGGCTTCCCATGTTCTCACGCAGATGGGAATGGAACCGGTCAACGCGATCGCCAATGGCGGACTCGATGCTAACTGGCTTTTCCGACATGGCATCCCAGCGGTATCCCTCGGCTGCGGACAACACAACCAACACATGACGAGCGAAATGTTAGATGTTTCACAGTTCCACACAGCCTGTGAAGTTGCCCTGAGAATTGCTCGCGGGGAAGGGGGCACTGAATGAATCCAGATGACGAACTGTGCCTTTGCTTCCACGTCAAAATGCGAAAGGTGCAAAACTTCTGTCGCATTGAAAAACCACGCCGAGCATCTCAGCTTTCGGAATGTGGCGGAGCGGGTACTGGCTGTGGATGGTGTCGGCCGTTCTTAGAACGCATCTTCGAGAATCATCAGAAGGAAGATCCCGTGGCGTTGCCGAGTGCGGAAGAGTATCGCACCCATCGTGCCGACTACATTCGCAAGAAGAAGTCGCAGCGAGACGACGATCGTTAGGCTGATAATAGTTACCTACGAAGTCGCTTTCAGCGTTTCCATGGCTGCTTCACGAGACGCAAAACGCTGCCAAAGCGATTCGATCTTAGATCGCTTCAAAACTTCGAGACAGTTCTCATTCAATCCCACGAGAACCAACTGACCGCCCCGCTTCTTGATCAACTTCCAAATCCGAATCAGAAACTGGATGAAGAACGATCCGATCGACTCTGTATGGGAAAGGTCAATGATGACCAACGGAGGAGAAGTATGCTTGGCGACTTCGACGACTTGCTGAACAACTTGGCTCAAACTTGCTTCGTCAAGATTTACATACTCTGGCCCGAATTCGAGGATCGTGATATCTCTCTGGCGCAGAATGTTGACCATGACAATCTTTCGCCGTAAGCGGCATCTAATCGAAAGGTGGTTGTGGGGAATTTTCCGGCCGAAGCCTTTGGCTGGAATCGTCGAAAAGGACCAGACTTCCGCGACACATACTGTCAAACGCAAAACCGGCTAATTGCGAAAAACCGCTCGTGGGGTAGTTTATCGGCGTATCTCCGTAATAACAACCCCCGAACTTTTTTAATATTTCCAAAGCGATTCACAAACAATTGTATACTTGGAACACCCCTGAAACTATCCGTGCCTGCAGAGGGATATGCTATTATTCCTACGGGTGCCCTACTTGCAGTGGGTTTGTTGGTGCGGCTTACCGAACAGTTTCGGGTAACCGAACCCTTAATTCTTTTCGAGAGGAGATGGAGCCTTGAGTCGATTCGATGAAAAGGATGCCGAAGACGTTTTGTCTGACAAAGATGATCGTCGGGCAATTGAGATTCAGAACCTTTTAAATCAGATCCGCGAAACTGCGGACAAACTGCAACGCGATGCGGCAACGCGAGGCGACCTTAAGTTGCTCTCTCGGTCACTCAAAGAATTGCGATATGCATTCAAGATATTCACGCCGTTTCGTGACCGCCGAAAGGTAACCATTTTCGGTTCGGCACGCACGTTGCCAGATCACCCGACGTATCAAGCAGCAGCCACTTTTGCCGAGAAAATGGCAGAAGATAACTGGCTGGTCATCACCGGAGCCGGTAGCGGCATCATGGAAGCTGGGCACCGCGGTGCAGGGCGTGCCAGTTCGATGGGATTGAACATCATGCTTCCCTTCGAGCAGCAAGCCAATCCTGTGATTCATGGGGACGAAAAGCTCGTCAACATGAAGTACTTCTTCACGCGTAAGCTGATGTTCGTGAAAGAGTGCGACGCGGTGGTCTGTTTGCCTGGCGGATTTGGAACACTAGACGAAGCGTTCGAGGTCCTCACACTCGTCCAAACAGGCAAACGCGATCTCTTCCCGATCGTGCTTTTGGATGCCCCGGGAGGAACCTATTGGAGCAAACTCGACGAATTCATTCGCGAATCACTTCACCAAGACGGCATGATCTCGCCGGAAGATTTCGCGTTGTACAAAGTGACCGACAGCGTCGAAGAAGCGGCCGCAGAGATCGAAAGCTTCTACAAGGTTTATCACAGCATGCGCTACGTGCGCAATCGGCTCGTTATTCGTACGCTGGAACCAATCGCAGATTCACTGCTTAGTGCCATTCGAACTGAGTTTCGAGACATCCTCAGCAGTGGAGACTTCGAGGTTCGTGACGCATTGCCAGAAGAAGATGAACCGGAACTAGAAGAAATGTCCCGGCTGGTGTTTACCTTCAATCGTCGTAACTTGGGCCGTCTGCGAATTCTGGTCGACTGCATCAACGCCGGCTCGATGGAACCGGCGTCACGCAAATTCGTTTAGCATGTTTACCTAACGAATGGTCGTTCCGCTTGGCTGCTCGGCTACCTGAGTGTTCGTAGCAGCCTTATTCGCTTTGAGGTACGTCATCAGATCGCCGATCTCTTCGGCGGTCAACTGGTCCAGCAAGCCATTCGGCATGATGCTGATCTTGGAAGGCGAAAGCTCTTCAACGTCGTCTTTCAACACTTCCGTCTTGTTGCCTTGGCTGTCGATCACGACGTAGTTGCCGCTTGGGCTGGTCGAAATCAGCCCGGACAGTACTTTACCATCGATCGTCAAGATCTGCTTGGTTGCGTATTGATCCGAAATGACATGCGATGGGAACAGGATCGACTCCAAGATTTGCTTCTTCTGGAAGCGACGTGAGATGTCGGTCAGGTCTGGCCCGATCGCTTCGCCCGTTCCCCCCATGCGGTGACACGATGCACACTGAGCCTTCTTGAAGATCAAACTTCCGGAAGTCGAATCGCCACCATGGTAATCCTCGGAGCTGAGAAACTCGAGCAACTCGTCCAGGTTCCAATTGCTTGACTTTACATCTACCAGCTTTGCTTCCGGCAGATCTGGATACGCTTCGTGGAACCATCCTTGCCAAGATTCCATTTGCTTTTCAAACGGATTGGCTGGCGAGGCAATCGACTCTCCGGTCCATTTAACGAGCAACTGATTGACGGCCTGCTTACAAGTGTCGTCCTCACGAAGCCCCAAAAGGATCAACTGTCGAATCGCTTCAGGGTCGTTTTCAGTCTGCGAAACCTGAGTCAGCTTCTGAATCACGTTCGTTGCAAATGCGCCGTCCAGCACAGGAATCGACTGAACGAGGTACGTGAAGTTCTTACCTTCCGGTTGTTGAGCCAAACCGAAAGCGATTGACGCACGACGCTCTGGTTCACGTTCAAACGCCTTGCGTAGGTAGGCCATGTTCTCTGGTGTGCCGTTGCCGGCCAAGATGGCGACAATCCCTTTTCGCATTCGGGTAGCCACCGTTGAGTCGTCGCCGACAAGCTCTTCGTCAATCATGCGAAGAATCCCGAGCACTTGCTCGCTCGGCTTCTCAGGCAACTCGAACAGAACTGCCAAAGCAGCATTCGGCCACATGTGCCCCATCGTCAATGCGACGTATTGCTCTTGTGGCGTCAAACATTTCACGAACTGTTTGGTGCTCGTTTCGATGTAGCCTCGTAGCCCTTCGCCACCTTCGATGTTCAATCCATTCTCCAGGTGCCCCAACAACTTCAGCTTTTGCTCGGTCGTCCAGCCATCCTCGATGAATGACATGTGCATCGCCAAATTCAATCGCTCGCCGGCTGGCAGTTTGCTGTCGAGATGACTGATGTATCGGTCAGTGATGTCTGAGACGCGGAAGTGTGCAAGCGTACGAATCAGTTCGCGATTCATTTTATGATCGCCAGCAGGGAACTCGGTTGCCAAGCGTTCGGCCAAGCCAGGCACTTCGTCCTGGTTCAATTCACCACGATGAATGGCAAGCTGAATTACACGCAGCAGCGAGGTGAACTCTTCATCGCTGAGGTAATCATCCAGTCGTTTCTGTGATTTAAGAACGATCTTCAAAGCGACGTCATGCGACGGTTGGGATACCAATGCTGCGACACTTGCATGATTGAAGAGCGTTGCCGATTCCGCGATCAAAGCATCTTCGATCCAGTTTTCAACTGGCTGCGTTTCCAGCAATCTTCGAGCCGCATATGCCTCTCGGCGATCTTTCGCAGACAGCAGCGGACGCAATTCTTCAAACGTTACCGTACCCTTCACTTCAGCCAACGTTTCGCAGACTTCTCGGCGAACTGCGGCATCCTTGTGCTCAAGTAGCTCACGAAGACGATCCGTCGCTTCGGTACCAGGGTAGTTAATCAACAACGAAACTGCCTTTTGGCAAACAGCTGCGTCATCGTCCTCGGTCAATTCCAGCAGCATGCTGAGAGTCGGAGTCGGACCATATAGCTGCATCAAGTCCAGGGCTCGCGTTCGGTAATAGGATGGATTTTCCTTGGCAACTGCGACCCCTTGGATCTGCGGATTCCAAAGCTCGCCTAGCTCCGATTGGATCTCGGCGATCTTTTGACGACCCCAGGCACTTTGCGGTTGAGGATGTCGAATAGCTTGAGCAATCCCTTCACCAAGGTCTTCCGTTCCACCTGGCTCATCCCCTTTATAGACAATCCGGTAAAGGCCACCTTCGGTGCCGCGACCGCCGGTGGTGAAGTAGACCCAACCATCTGGCCCAACTTCCAAGTCGGTCACGTTCATCGGCTTGCCTTCGAGAAGGGCTTCGCTCTTCGCTTTATAGCCAGCACCATCTTGCTCGAATGTCACCGTGCTGATGCGGCCGTTGGCCCAGTCAGTCACAATCAATCGGTTCTGGAACTTCGCAGGGAACTTGAAGTGGTCGTAAACGACGAGCCCTGTCGGCGAACCAGCTCCGGTTTCCAAGATCGGTGGCACACAGTCCGGATAGTAATTCGGCCATTTGGCCCAACCACTTCGCCACCCGAAGTCGGCCCCCGGCGATACCTGGTAGATACGTGTGGGTCGATGCCAAACGAGACCTTCGTCCCATTCCATGTCACTATCGTGGATGAACAGATCGCCGTTCCGATTGAACGCCAAGTCGTAGGCATTGCGGATACCGCCAGCGACGATTTCAACGTTCTGACCTTCGATATCGGTCCGCAGGACCATCCCACCTGGTGCTTTTACACCGACAGCATGTCCGCCTGGGTCTTCAAATCGTGGAACGAGATCCCCCTCGTAGAAGTGGCGATGAGGGCTGCTTTCGCTGACTTGGGAATCGAGCTTGGTATCGTTTCCAGCGACCATATAGATCAATCCGTCCGGTCCCAAAGCCAATCCATGCGGGCCATGTTCACCGATCGCACCGTTGAACTTGATCAGATTGGCAGCTTCTTCCAAGTCGCCATCACCATCGGAATCGCTCAGACGATAAAGCCCCGTTCCTTCCGATCCTTCGCCGACAACAAACACGTCGCCGTTGAGTGGTAAGATCCCTTGGACATTTTTCACGGTGTCGTTGTAGACTCGCTGGGCGTCGACAACGCCGTCATCGTTCGAGTCGTACAACAGCATCAAAGCGCCCCCTTCTTTCGAGGCGATGATATTGCCAAACTCGTTGAACGTCATCGAAATCAGGGCGCCGGTCTTTTCCTCCGACATCACTTCCTGAATCGCGAAGCCTGGCAGAATTCGGAATCGAGATTCTTCGACAGGCGCGGTTTGAGCTGGATCCGCAACGACTTCTCCGCTGCTTGGTTGCTGAGCCCGATTACCCGTTGAAATTGGCTTGGCTTCGACAGGGCGACGAGAAGGCTTCGGCTTTTCCGCGAACGACGGTTCTGGCGGAACCGGTGGTCCGTCGTTTCTTGCAACTTGCGGCTGTCCGACATTCCATGGAGTCGTCGAATTGGCAGGACCGAACTCTTGGGCTCGTCCCCAGCCTGAGTCGCTGTAGAACGTCGATTGCCAGAGTGGGAATGGACGCAGATCGGTCTTCCACGAAGCATTCGACGGAAAGCTGACTTTTTGGTTGTTAGGGCCGAAGATCGTGATCTCGGCCAACAGACCCGCGCTACGTCCCTGGGTGTTCGAGACCTGAATGGCGAATACGTTGTCACCAATCTTGAGGTGGTTCGAAACGTCCAGTCGTTGGCGGTTTCGCCAGTTATTATCTTCTGCGACTTTTTTTCCGTTTACCCAAAGCTCGTACTCGTCGTCGGCAGTGATCATGATTTGACCACCTGTCATCTGCGAGATGTTGATGCTCTTTCGGAAAAAGCAGCTGCTGGCCGGGACTTGGTCTTTGCGATGCTGGGTCGCCCAAATCCACTGAGGCTGATTCGCCTGTGCACTGGCAAAGCTGGGACTTCCCGTCACCAGAAGGGCGGCGACGATTAGCAACAACCAAGGAGTTTTAGGGGTAGTCAACATCTTCAAACTCATACCAATGACGTAACGTATGCTCGCATTCGGCCAACGATGAGAACCCAGCGCGAGCGCAATCAAGTCTCATCCATCCTTCGTAAGATCGGGCAGGACGCTCAGCAAAATCAGCAAAATCGTGACAACTGGCAAATTTTGCCCCGACTACACCCCTGTGCTGTCGATTCCCCCAGAAAGTAAGGCTTACCTGCATTGCTGTCACCGCTGGGCATCGACTATCCACATACGGTCCGTTATTGACCCAATTTTTTGATACGTTTACGATTCGAACGAGACTGTTTAGGAAAACTGCACGGTCCGGGGCACTTTCCGCTTCCGCTAGCAGCTTTCAGGCGGCAATAGATACTCCAAGAGATTCTTTCTCTGCATGAGGTTGCGTAATGACTGACGTCCGCGTTGCGGTAGGTTTTTGTCTCATTTCAGCTTTCGCCCTGCTTACCTCCACCACCGGATGCACGAGTGGTTCCGCAGAGCTCTCGCCCGAAGAACTGAAGCAAGCAATTCAGGACTTCAACTTCGACGCCGGGCTACCGTCGCCAGAGTTCAAGCCGCCGGCGACTTTGGAAGAATTGGATGGCCAGTACGCTTGGTCCGACAAGCCGATTGTCGATCCGCTTCCGGCCCTGCAAGAGCAGCTTGCCGATTACAAGCCTCCTATTACTCCTCAGGAAGCGACGGAGATCCGTCCTACGACGGAAGAGGACAACGACGAGATCCTCGCCGCCATGAAGATCCAGCCCAAGAGCGACGATGAAGTCGCGTGGGATACCAGCTGGGTTCATCACGAAAACGGCGACGTGAACAGCCTCAACCCACTCCGCATGAGCTCGGTGGGGGACTTCTTCTTCGTCTACCTGACAGGTGTTCAAGCGACCTCTTCAACAATCGACCTGAAGCCAGTCGGTGACGGCCGTTACGTTAAGTCTTGGCAAGCCAACGACGACAATACGATTCAGAAGGTTGTCCTTCGAGACGACATCACCTGGTCGGACGGCAAGCCTATCACGGCGCAAGACTGGGAGTTCACGTTCAAAGTCCTGCTTCATCCCGAATTGGCCGGCATGTTCCCCGCACTGCCCAGCAGTTTGGAGAAAGTGAAGCTAATCAAAGCGTACGACGACAAGACGTTTGTCATCTTTCACGAGCAGTCGAGTGCGGTGAACGATATGAAGCTGGAGTTTCCGATCGTTCCTAAGCACATCTACGAACCAGCCATCGCCGTCGACCCAACGTTGACCGACAGCGATGTCTTCCTGGAACAAGAGAACACTCCAGTCGTGGGTGGTCCCTACGAAGTGGTCCGACGTGAACGTAACCAGCGTATCGTGCTCAAACGCCGCGAAGGCTATTACATGCACGAAGGCAAACAGGTTCGCGAAAAGCCTTACTTCAAAGAAATCCGGATGGAGATCATCGAAAACCCAACGCAGGCATTGCTCGCTTTGACGGCCGGGAAAATCGATGATACGGAAGTCTCCGCCACGAAGTGGAATACCGAAGCCAATACCGAAGAGTTTTATCGAGACAACGTCAAAGTTAAACACATCGCCTGGTCGGAAGGACATATCGTCTGGAACACCAAAACGCCGTTCTTCGAAGATGCCCGTGTGCGTCGCGCGATGAGCTACGCAATCGACTACAACACGATCATCAACAACGTGCTCAATGGCATTCATCAGCAAGCCAGCGGGCCATTTCATCCTTCTGCCTGGTTCGCTCCGCAGCCTTCGCTGGAACCGTTCAAGACCGACTTGGAGAAGTCTCGCGAACTCCTCAAAGAAGCAGGTTGGGCCGATACCGATTCGGACGGAATCCTCGATAAGGAAATCGATGGCAAGAAGGTATCCTTCAAGTTCCAAATCATGCATGCTCCGAGCCCTGTCTCGGAACTAATGGCACGTCAGTTCGCTCGTGACTTTGGACAACTTGGAATCAAGTGCGAGCCGCGCCAATTTGAATGGACCGTGCTACAGCAAAAAGCACGCGATCACTCGTTCGATGCCATGATGGCTGGCTGGGGTTCCGGCGGCGATCCATTCTCGACAGAGAACATCTACGGAACCGGCAAACCTCGGAACTACGGCGAATACTCGAACGAGCGAGTCGACGAACTGTACGAGCTCGGCCTGCTGGAACTGGATCCTGAAAAACGTGCCGAACACTACCGCGAGATCGCGAAGATCCTCTACGAAGAACAGCCTTATACCTGGATGTACTACCGAGCCGATCTCTTCGCCTTCAACAAACGCATGCGGGGTTATCAATTCAGCCCCACAGGTCCTTGGTTTTACGAGCCGGGGATGCATTCGGTGTGGAAAGCAAAAGCTGAGTAACGCACCATCATGCTTCACCACCCCTCGCGCCATTCGGAAACACCAGGAGCCCTGGCGTAATGCTGACCTACATTGCCCGACGCGTCATTATCGGGTTCTTTACGATCCTTGCGGTGACCTGCCTGGTTTACGGACTGATCCGAAACATGCCAGGTACGCCGCTGACGCTGATGGATGAAAATCCAGGCGCTCGTCAGCAGTTTGACGAACGGCAACGGGAAGAGCTCGAGAAGCAGTATCATCTCGATAAGCACTGGATCGTTGGCTACGGATACTGGCTGGCTAACGTCGCCCAAGGGGACATGGGTCGCGGCATCAACTACACTGATCGCCGGCGTGTGACGACCATTATTACGACCCGCTTGCCAAACACTTTGATGCTCACGGTCACGTCGCTGATCTTGACCTACCTGATGTGCATACCGATGGGGCTTTTTTCGACCGCGAAAAACGCCACCACCGGAGAACGGGTCATGAGCATCACGCTTTATGTTCTTTACGCGCTTCCGACATTCGTGGCGGCCATTTACCTGAACTTACTGTTTGCCGTGAAACTAGGTTGGCTTCCGCTGAGCGGCATGACGAGCGAATACTACAACGAGCTCGGGGCTTTCGGAAAAGCCTGGGACCTTCTCAAGCATACGTTCCTGCCGATTACCTGTTTGACTTACGGCTCGCTGGCTTACTATACCCGCTTCATCAAAGCCAACATGCTCGAGACGATTCAGCAAGATTACGTCCGCACCGCCAAAGCCAAAGGGGTGGGACCGATGAAAGTCCTCGTCAAGCATGCGTTTCGCAATTCCTTGATTCCCTTGCTGACACTGATTGGTCTGACGTTGCCGACATTGCTCGCAGGCTCGGTCATCCTGGAATACATCTATCAATGGGATGGAATTGGTCAGCTCTTCATCGAGAAGATTGGCCAACGTGATTATCCTGTCATCATGGGACTTGTCCTGATGTTCTCGGTCATGACGCTGATCGGACAGCTTCTTGCCGATATCCTCTATGCCGTCGTTGACCCTCGGATCACCTATTCGTAAGCATGAGTGCTATTCAAGAGACCGCCGAGAAGCCCGTCAAACCGGTCAAGTCGCTAGGATTCTGGGCGACCAGCTGGCGATTTTATCGTCGTCGTTTTTTTGCGATGGCGGCGCTGTTCTACGTGATCTTCCTCGGACTGGTGGCCATCTTCTCGCCGGCGATTGTCGGTACGAAACCGATCGTTTGCTACTACAAAGGCAACATCTATTTCCCCGCGATGGGCTACTACTACCCATCTTGGGAAAACGCCATCTTCACCACCGGCGATCACTTCAACAATCGCTACGAACCAAACTTAAAAAAGAACGATCCCGACAGTTGGGCTATCTGGCCACTGATTCGCCAAGACCCGATCGAACGCGTCGGCGATGATTGGTTTGAAGACCAGCCTGGCAATCCGACCGATGCTGACGGAACCCCGAGTTGGCAGAACCTGTTCGGAACCAACTTTGTCGGTGTGGATGTGTTTGCCACACTTGTTCATGGAACGCGTATCGCCTTGCTAGTCGGGTTTGTCTCGATGGGCATTGCTTCGGTTATCGGCATTACCATCGGAGCCGTTTCGGGATACTTCGGTGGCTGGATCGACTTTGTGCTTTCGCGATTCATCGAAATCGTTTTGTGTGTTCCGACGCTCATCCTGGTGATCGCATTGTTGGCCGTCGTCGTTAGCCCCAGCATTTGGCAAGTCGTGCTTGTGATTGGTTTGACCGGATGGACCGGCATCGCACGGCTTACACGTGCCGAGTTCCTGAAGATTCGCCAGATCGAATACGTCGCCGCCGCCAAAGCGATGGGAGCAGGCCCAGTCCGGATCATGTTTGTCCATATCCTGCGAAACGCCCTCGCACCGATTCTTGTTCCTATCAGTTTCGGCATCGCCGCGGCCATCTTTACCGAAAGTGCCCTCAGCTTCCTGGGCATCGGTACCGATTCGCAGACACCCACATGGGGCGACGTGCTTCATGATGGGCAAGATCATATTCGCTCGATGTGGTGGTTGAATTTCTTCCCCGGCCTGGCCATCTTTTCGACCGTATTGGCTTACAACCTGATCGGCGAAGGCATCCAGGAAGCAACCGACCCACGTACCCGCGACGTCTAATTTTCCACAGTCCAGCCAGCTCACCATGACCAAAACGCTGCTCAAAGTCGACAACCTGCGGACCTACTTCCACGGCGAAGAAACCGTCAAAGCGGTCGACGGTATCTCGTTCAAACTGGACGAAGGCGAGACCCTGGGAATCGTCGGCGAATCGGGATCCGGGAAGTCGGTCACCTCGCTTTCGATCATGCAGCTGTTGGCTCGCAGTGCCAAGATCGAAGATGGTACGATTTCGTTCCTGGGAACCGATCTGGTCCGCTTGCCGGACCCTGCGATGCGGAAGATTCGCGGCAAAGACATTAGCATGATCTTCCAGGAACCGATGACCTCGCTGAATCCGGTTTTTACCGTCGGGGCTCAGGTCATGGAAGCAATCCTGCTGCACCAGGAAGTGAGCAAAAAGGAAGCTCGCGAAAAGACCATTCAGCTGTTCGAGGAAGTCGGCATTCCCGATCCTCACAAGCGTGTCGACTACTACCCTCACCAAATGTCGGGCGGACAGAAGCAGCGTGTGATGATCGCCATGGCGCTCAGCTGCAATCCGAAGCTACTGATTGCCGACGAACCGACGACCGCGCTCGACGTTACGATCCAAGCCCAGATCCTCGACATTTTGCGACGGCTTCGCGATAGCCGCGGCATGTCGATCTTGTTCATCACGCACGACTTGGGCGTCATCGCTGAAATCGCCGACCATGTGTTGGTGATGTACCGCGGCAATATTGTCGAGAACGGCGATATCCATCAAATCTTCGAGAATCCCCAGCACCCTTACACCAAGGGTTTGCTCGCTTGCCGTCCTCGTCTCGATACGAAGTTCCGTCGCTTGCCGACCGTCAGCGATTTCATGGAAACCAAGACAACCCCTGAAGGGACGGAAGTTGTCGAGAAAGAGATGACGCCGGAGAAGTACCACGAGCTCACCGTCGCTGGTCGCGGGCGTCTGCTGCACCCCAAACCTGCATTGAAAGAAATGGGGCATGAGTGGCAAGATGGCGTTTACTCAGAAGACACCAAGTGCGTTGCTACGGAAGACAAACCACTTCTTTCCGTCCGCAACTTGAAAGTGCACTTCCCCATTCGCAAGGGCATCTTCTCGCGAGTCAGCGGTTATGTGAAAGCGGTCGACGGAATCGACTTCGACGTCTTTCGTGGCCAAACGCTGGGGCTTGTGGGGGAATCAGGCTGCGGCAAAACAACTTCCGGACGAGCGATCTTGCGTTTGATCGAGCCGACCGATGGCGTCGTTGAATTTGAAGGCCGCAACGTCCGCGCGCTTCGCGGTTATGCACTTCGCGAGATGCGAAAGCGGATTCAGATCATCTTCCAAGATCCCTACGGAAGCTTGAACCCGCGGATGACCATCGAAGCCGCCATCTGTGAACCCATGGTCATTCAGAGCATCGGCGGAAGTAAAAAAGACCAGCGAGATCGAGCGGCTCAGCTCATGACAGAGGTGGGCATGAACCCTGACCATCTTCGTCGGTACCCACACGAGTTCTCCGGTGGTCAGCGGCAACGTATCTGTATTGCCCGAGCACTTGCCGTCGAGCCAGACTTTCTCGTCTGCGACGAATCGGTCTCCGCTCTCGACGTTTCCGTTCAAGCTCAAGTCTTGAACCTGCTGAAGGACCTTCAAGAGAAACGTGGCCTGACGTATATCTTCATCAGCCACGACTTGAGCGTCGTGAAGTTCATGGCCGATATGATGGCCGTGATGAATGCCGGCAAGATTGTCGAGTTCGGTCCTGCCGAAGCGATCTATGCTGATCCGAAAGAAGAGTACACCCGCAAGCTGATCAATGCGACGCCGCGAGACGATCTCGAACACATCGCCAAGCGACAAGCCGAACGGCAGGAAGCGAAAGCGGCACGACTTAAATCGGTCGCGTCGGTTTAGTGTTCTTCCGGTTGATGCCGGAGATAGCTCCAAACCCCATACGCAAAGATCCCCAGGCCCAGCACCAATGTTGCCACCCCGGCCGAATTCATCGTGCCGCTACCTCCTTCAGGATCGCTATTGAGGTAAGACGCCGACAGCAGGAAGAGCCCGATCGCCGTCACACCGCCGCCGACGAGGGTAAACTTCCAATGATGGTAGGTGTTGGTATTCATGGCCGCTCTCACTTATCGATTGGGGATTTGTCTTTCTGTATCATACGTTGCGATTAGCGCGGAATCACGTTCTTAGAGACGAAATCTAACCGCCGGAAACGATCAGCGAGCACAACAATAGCTTCTCTTTCAACCGTTCCGAGCCCACCTTTTCAGACTGCTGCGTCAGTTCCGCAATCGTTGGCTTCCAGAAGCCTTGCTGAATGCTGAAAGGATCGGGACGTGGATAGTTCCAGTCGAAATCGACCTGAGTTTTATCCTTGTCCAGTAATTGATCGGCCAAGACTTCCAAGTCACCTTCCTTCACCTTATCGCTTGGATAACGCAGCAAGAGCATCAAAATCCCTAGCAGCGTGTAGGACTGTTGGTGAACGTAGTCCCATTCGTCGTACCGATGGGTTAAGAACTGTATCAAGGCGACGTTGACATCTTCTCCGAGCCAACGAGAACTATCCAATGCGATCGCCAGACTTGAATCGTAGCTATCGCAAGGATCTTCATGATCGAAGAAAAGCAAAGCACATGCGTAAAAGCGAATCCAATGGCCCGTTATTCCGGAAGGACCTGGCGGGAATGGAGGCTGGTTTGGAGCATCCGGATCGCTCCAACGCGTGAGGCTTAGTACTTCTCGCAAGTCAAAATCGATCGGCTGCGGAAACTGCTTGCGATCACGAATCAACCGCAGCATTTCGTACATTGCTTCCCACTTGTACCCGTTATCCGCCATGGCGATCTCTCGCAGCATGGCGTTGTCGATCGCGGGGTTCACTTGCTCGAGCAAGCGATCCTTCGACGGAGGATACGTTTTCAAAATAGCCGCTGGCAAGTCCATCGCATTTCCTTTCGGAACAACAGACACAAAACTACCCTGGCGTGTTCCCTCGGAAAATGAAATAGACCGCTCCGCAGATGCACAGACCGGCCCACAGGAAGTCGAGTCGCAACGGCTGCTTCATGTAGTAAACTGCGAACGGGATGAAAACGGTCAGAGTAATCGCTTCCTGTAAGATCTTCAGCTGCCCCAGATCCATCTGCGTAAAGCCAATTCGGTTGGCTGGCACCTGAATCAGATACTCGAAAAATGCGAGTCCCCAGCTCACGAGCACAGCCACAATCCACGGCTTAGTCGAAAGATCTTTCAGATGGGCATACCACGCGAACGTCATGAAAATGTTAGACAGAGTCAACAGGAATGCCGTGGTCAGGATAGTCGACATAACGATTTGGCTTTGCGTAATAGGTTAAAAGGGGGACAAACGTTCCAGGAATTATCGTGTCGCTTACAGCTTTCGGCGATGGCCACTGGTAGGGGAATCCCCTGATTTTCAACGGTTCCCCGGGAAGGACCATCGTCGAAGGGCAGGGGGGACTGCTATACTGAGAACGACCTGAAGAGAGCCCCATATGCCGCATTGGTACGATGTTACAGCCTGGAACGAGCGATTCGGCAACGATTCGCAAACCGTCCATTCCCTCCGCAAATTTCGCACGCGGTGGCTGAAGCAGGGCTGGGCGTTCGAAGAGGCTCTGGCCGAACTCGCCCCTCTCGCTCGGGAAATCGTTTCCACCGAGATCGATCCCCATCCACTCACATTGGCGGAACGTCTTGACTCGGAATTGGACGGAGCAACAAAGCTTCTCTTCCGAACCGACGAAGGCCTGATGATCGAATCGGTGATCCTTCGCGCGGGAACTGGTCGGACATCACTCTGCATTTCATCTCAGATTGGCTGCGCGGCCGCTTGCCGCTTCTGTGCGACGGGGCAAATGGGCATTGCCCGCAATCTTTCCCCTTCGCAAATACTCGATCAAGTCGTTCAGGCCAATCAAATCTTGCGAGACGAAGAACGACGTGTCCGAAACATCGTTTTTATGGGGATGGGAGAACCACTCCACAATGCGGATCATCTGCATCAAGTCATCACGGCATTAACTTCGCCGCTGCTGTTCGACTATGCCCCCCAGCGGTTATTGGTGTCGACCGTCGGCATTCCGGACGAGATGCTACGGCTAGACCAGCAGTTCCCGGCAGTGAACCTGGCATTGAGCCTACACAGTGCCGACGAGCTTGGCCGGCAAGAGTTGATCCCCCTCGCCAAAAGTGTCCCCCTCGATCGGCTAAGAAACACGCTCTTGCAACTTCAATTGAGTGACAAGCGGCGGATCATGATTGAATACCTGATGCTGGAAGACCGCACCGATCGGCCGGAGGACGCCGAAAAACTGATCGGTTTCCTGAAAAACATCCACGCACACGTGAACTTGATCCCTTACAATTCGATCGACGGTGCCGACCACCTGCGAGGAAGCAGTCAGGCCGCACGCGAACAATTCGCCGGCATGCTAAAGGCCGCCGGATTTCCGGTGACTATTCGCTACTCGCTCGGGGCCGATATCGCCGCCGCTTGCGGGCAACTGATTCAGCGTGAAAATCGAGAGATCGCCAAGCAGTTGCGAACCCAATCGACTTCCACCCCCTAACCGGACAACACCACAGGAGGAGTTACCACTATGTCCGCACCGATTCAGTGGGAATACCCGCTTTACCTGATTGCCCATGGGGGCGGTTATACGTCGATTGTCGATCCTCAAGATACGGACGATCAACCGCAGCACATTCTCACAACGCACTCCTCCGAGCAAGTCGCGTTGAACTTCATGCAGCAGTTCGCCATCATCGGCGAGCCGCGTCAGTTGAACAACGACCGCGAGTTTCGCTGGTTTCTTAAAAGCCTGAAGCTGCCGGTCACCAAAGTCGCCTACGATCCTAATCCTGTCGAATTCGACGTGAATGCCAAGTGGATCGCCAAGATCAAGACGCTGCTGGAAGACTATCTGATCGTCGACAATTCCCCCTGGAATTACCCTGTGTTTGTGGTCGAACAAGGGGACGGTTTTTCCAGTACGACCGGTAACGACGAAGAAGGCAACCCGATCACACTGCTCAATTTGTTCACCGAGGAAGATAAAGCAAAGAAGGTTTCCGAAACGCAGGAAGGGGCCGGCGAGGTCATCACCCTGCACAACATGGAGCACATTCGCGAACTGCTCCTTGGTCTTCGCGATAACATCTCCGCCGTCGCGATGGATCCGGTTTACGAAGAAAACGAAAGCAGTTCGCAGTATTGCATCGGCGTGGAAGCACTTCTGGATAAGTACTTGGTGCTCGATCAGTAATCAGGCACGACAGCCTTACGAGCAAGGATGCCGCGGATGGGCGACGAAAGCTATTTGCCATACCTGATGTTCTTTGGCGGGTTGATCCTGCTGATCTGGCTACTTCTCCGCCGAAGTTGGCGGGGGCAGACCAGGGCCAAGAGGGCTCGCGGCAAAGACGATAGCTACCTGGTCTCGAATCCTCGCCCCGTCACCAAAGAGTGGACCATGTCCGGCGGGCCTGCCGACTTGAACAAGTGGCAAGTCGAGATGCTAGAGCGTACCCGAGAGCTCCAAGCCCTCGTCGATACCAAGCTGCTGATCCTGCAGCGGACACTCCTCAAAGTCGAAGCGGCCCAGCTTTCTGCCGAACAACAATCGGCCATCGCCGATACACTGCAAGAAAGCCAGCAGCTGGTAGACCAGGGAAGTCCCAACTTCCGTACCGTGTCCGATCTGCTGTGCGATGACGTGAAACGAGCCGAAATCTATACGCTCGCGGACGAAGGGCAATCTCAAGAGGCCATTGCCCAGCAAATGCAACTGGACGTCTACGCGGTCGAGATGATCCTCAACTTAAGAGAACAATAGGGTGGCAACCCAACGTCGCCACCCTACTGAATGCTGAGCACTTTCAATCGAAAACAGCTTAGTGAATTCGCTGTCCTGGCTTGGCACCCTCGTCGGGGCTTAGCAGGAACACTTCTTCACCGCCGGGACCGCTGGCACAAACCATGCCTTCGCTCAAGCCGAACTTCATCTGGCGTGGCTTCAAGTTAGCGACCATGACAACCAAACGGCCAACGAGGTCTTCCGGGTTGTACGCCGCTTTGATGCCGGCGAAGACTTGCTTGCGGTGATCGCCGCCCAAACCAAGCGTCAGCTTCAACAACTTGCGTGCTTCCGGCACTTGTTCGGCCGAAAGGATACGAGCCACGCGAAGGTCGACTTTCACAAAGTCGTCGATCGTGCATTCTTCGGCCATCGGTTCGTCGACCATCGGCTGAGCACTGTCCTCGAACTTCGCCGCGGTTTCATCCGCCTGGTTGTTCTCGGCCGGAGCGTCTGCGGCTGCTTCTTCTTTGCTATCGTCAATCATGGCTTTTACCTTATCGGCTTCCACGCGTTTCATTAGATGCTTGAATTTATTGACGTCCGTCCCCGTGAGCGGCGTCTTCGTTTGGTCCCAGCTGGTGATCGGGTCGTTCAACAGCTCGCCCGTTTGTTCGGCCAACAGTGGCAACACCGGCGATAGGTAAACGACGATCTGCCGGAACAAGTTCAGCCCGATCGTGCAGACATCCTGCAGCTTCTGAGCATTGTCTGGATCTTTCCGCAGTTCCCACGGCTTGTTCGATTCGATGAATGGATTCGCCGCGTCGGCAAGCTCCAGGATCAATCGCATCGCTTTGTTGAGATCCAAGTCCTCGTAAGCTTTTGCAATCTCATCCCCTGCGGCCGCCCCCTTGGCGAACAGTCCACCGTCGTCGGGGTACTCGGCAGAAAGCCCCGTCTTCTCGACGAACTTAGCCGTCCGCGAGGCCAGGTTCACGACTTTACCGATTAAGTCGGAATTGATCTTGTCGGCGAATTCCTCGAGGTTCATATCGAGGTCGTCCAGTCTCGGGCCCAGCTTCGAAGCGTAGAAATAACGCAGGTAGGCCGGATCCAAATGCTTCAGGTACGTCGCCGCTTTGACAAATGTCCCGTCGCTCTTGGACATCTTCTTTCCGTCGACCGTCAAGAAACCATGGATGTGCACCTTCTCCGGCAGGTTGTATCCGGCCGTCTTCAGCATGCCTGGCCAGAACAACGTGTGGAAGTAAGTGATATCCTTCCCGATGAAGTGATGCACTTCCGTTTCAGGATTCTTCCACCACTTCGCAAGATCTTCGCCGTTCGCTTTGCACCACTGCCATGTCGATGCGATGTAGCCGATCGGGGCATCGAACCAGACATACCAATAGTCGCCCGGGCTATCCGGAATCTCGAAACCGAAGTACGGCCCCGGACGCGAGATGTCCCAGTCCCGCAGTTCGTCATGCAGGAAGTGCCCCTTCAAATAGTTAGCCACTTCGTCCTGCAAATGCTGACCGCTTTGCGTCCACTCATCGAGGAAGCCATGCAGCTTTTCCAACTGCACGAACAAATGCTTCGCCGTTTTCAATTCTGGCGTCGCCCCGGAAAGCGTACTTTTCGGATCGATCAAATCGGCCGGTGTATAGGCCGCACCGCATTTGGAACAGTTATCGCCTGGCTGATTCTCCGAGCCACACTTCGGACACGTTCCACGCACGAACCGATCGGCCAGGAATGTCTTCTTCTCGGGATCGAACAACTGATGGACATCTTTCTCGATCACCAATCCGGCGTCACGAAGCGACTGCCAGAACTCGGCACACAGCTCACGATTTTCGTCGCTATGGGTCGAGCCGTAATTATCGAACTGCACGCCGAACCCAGCGAAGTCCTGCTGATGCTCGTCGCTCATCTTGGCGATGAACTCTTCTTCGGTCACCCCGTTCTTCTGGGCGCTGATCATGATGGCCGTGCCGTGCGTGTCGTCGGCGCAGAAATAACGGCAATCGTTGCCCGAAAGCTTTTGAAAGCGGACCCAGATATCGGTCTGGATGTATTCCACCAGGTGCCCGATATGGATCGGCCCATTCGCGTACGGCAGGGCAGAGGTGACCAAAATGCGTCGTGCCATGGGGGATTCCTCGCAGGTGAGGTCCTATCGCTGAGGGTTACGTCGTCAAGAACGGGGCATTGTACCGCACTCGCCGATTGGCGCGGAGTGCGGTCCTTCGCCTGGGGGTATGGAGAAATCCCCGGCTAAAAGGTTCGATCGAATCGGTCTCAGCGTGCGTATCGAGGCCTATGGAACGCTGTTTTGGGTGCCTTGAAGTTCGTTCAAGGCACGATTCGTCACTCGAACGCGGTATTTTCCGTCCGAGTTGAACCCTTTCTGATATTCGAGACCCTGCTTCATCTCATCGATCACCGGCCGGGCCTGCTCGTCGATTTCGTCCAGCACGATCGCCGCTTGCAGGCGTTCCCACTGCTCTCCAGTCGTCATCTCACGCACCAAGACCGGCAATGCTTCCTTCGGCATCCCCATGCGACACATCGCTCGCGCAGCCGCCGTCCGCACAGCCGAGGAATCATCGGTCAGCGCGGCACGAACCAATCCGCTGGCATCCGTTTTGGCGGTTTCGCCGATGTTCCCGATACCTGTCGCGGCCCAGTAACGAATCGCATCGTCCTCGTCTTTCATCGCCTGCAGGAGTTGCGGCAGAACGCCTTCCCCTTCCGAAGCCATCGTCGCCACACTGCTCAGCCGTTCGTTGTACGCGTCGGCATCCTCCTGCCGCAAAATAGCGTACTCACTTCCCAACCGCTTAGCACGCTTCACAAGAATCGGCTCTGGAATCAGCCCAGTATCGCGTGTCTCTAAAACCCATTGCCGATGCGCCGCTCGCATCCGCTTCAAAACATCGGCATACTTTGGATCCGCAGCCAGGTTGTTGACTTCGTAAGGATCGGCCTGGCAGTCGTAAAGCTCTTCGACCGGCTTCGATGCGGAGAAATAGTATTCCGCTTCCGCAGGCAACTTCCCCGCCTCGTGCAACCGACGAAGCTCACGCATCGTCGCCCCTTTCTCCGGAGTATTCATGTACTGATAGTAAGTCTTCAGCGGTTCGTAGTTGCGAAGATACTTAAACCGCGTATCGCGAACCATACGAATGATGTCGTACCGCTCGTCCATTCGATCGCGTGCCCCATAGACAAACTCCCTCGGCTCGACGTCCGATCCAAGGAACGGCTTCCCTTGCACATGCGCCGGGATTTCGATCCCTGCGAGACGAAGGACCGTTGGACCGAAATCGATCGAACTGACCAATTGATCAGTCGCCTGCCCCGGCACCCCTTGCCCGTCGACGCGGTACTTCTCAGGAATTCGCACCACCAAAGGAATGTGCGTTCCCGAATCGTACAGCCAACGCTTCGCTCGCGGCAAACCAACGCCATGGTCGGACCAGAACATGATGATCGTGTTCTCGTACAAACCGTCATCCTTAAGCTGCTGAATCAAATCACCAGCCCAATGATCCATCGCCGTGATCAGTTCGTAGTTCCGTTTCCAGTCTTCGCGGACGATCGGCGTGTCAGGGTAGTAGGGCGGCAAATCAAGCTTTTCAGCATCTTGTCGCTCATCCTCGCTCAATACCTGGGTGACGTTTTCGTACTTCCCCTTCGAGGCAATGCCCGATTCGTGACATCCGGTGAAATTGAACACGGCAAAAAAGGGTTGCGACTTGTCAGGCCGGTTTCGCCAATGGGCCTTACCCGACGATGCGTCCCACGTCCCCTTCGGCGTGCGAAATTGATAGTCCTGCTTCGAGTTGTTGGTGCAATAATAGCCCGCTTCACGCAGATAAACCGGAAACGGTTTGATTTGCTCAGGCAGCGTCGCCGTGCACCGCATATGCTGCGTGCCGAGCGAAGTCTGATACATGCCGGTGATGATGCCACTGCGGCACGGAGCACAAACGCCTGCCGTCGTGAATGCATTCCGGAAGAGAACGCCTTCGGTGGCCAGTTGATCGATGTTCGGCGTGATCGCATGGGGGTCGTCATAGCAACCGAAATGCGCGCTGATATCTTCGCACGAGAGCCACAAAATATTAGGCCGCTCTTCGGCCCCAACCGCGGAACCGGCAAACGCGACACAGAACAGGACGAGCGTTCGTAAGATCTTCAAAGTGCTCACCATGGTTAATTCATCAAACGCTTATGGCTCTTCGCGAAAGTAATCGCGAATGTCAGGAAAAGGACCGCGGCCCCATCCATATAAAGAGCGCCGCACAGCAAAAGCCGAAGAAAGCGACAATACCTCCTTCGACAACATTCGTGGCAGCCTCGATAAATCCCTGCTCGCTTGTCAGGGCACCTACGATCCAGCTCACTCCGACAACGACCGACAGGATACTACCCAGGAGGTAGCATCCATATCGAAACTTCCGCCAGAACTCGGCCAGGAAACGCATCTACGCGAGACGCTCCTTCAACCAGGCCAAATCACGCTTCATTGCGGCCACATGGTTCGCAACGTCCTTCGCTTCGTCGCCGCGCAGGTATTCGACATGCAACGAGACTGGACCGCTGAACTGACTTGCTTTCAGTGAATTCCAGAATTGATCTGGCAGTTGGCCTTCGGTTACCGAACACCAAGCCGGACGGCCACCGTTGCCTTGGAAGTCTTTGATGTAGACCGAACCGAGATGCGATTGCACCAGGTTCCATTGAATGGGCCACGAAGTATTGCCTTCGACGCGAGCATGACCGATATCGAACGCCATCGAGACATACTTCGGATCGTACTGGCGAACCAACTGCATGATGTCCCAAATGGGGGCACCAACGTAATGACTGCCAGAATGATTTTGATAGACGGCTTGAATGCCGATCTCTTCGTTCATTGCGGCGAGATCTTTTAGCTGAGCTCCCGCTTCTCGCAACTGCGGCACGACCGGCTTCTTCAAGTCGTAGCGATAATAGGCCATGCGGTATCGAGGAATCCCCAACTGCTGGGCAACCTTCAGGGTTTCCTCTGCATTGGGTGAATCGACGCTATTGATACTTGAGGTAAGAATGTCGATGGTCAGACCACGTTTCTTCAACGCTTCGACAAATTTCGGCAACTCGTCCGCCACATTCTTCGGTTCGATATGCCCATTGATGCGAATGGGAGCCTCGATGCCGTCGTAGCCGATTTCCGCTACGCGATCGGCCATTTCTTCGTAGCTAAGCGGCTGCAAAAACTTCGTAAAGGTAATCAGCTTCCAGCGGCTCGGCGAAGGATCTGCGGCGGAAAGCGTGCTTCCCATTCCAGCAGCGGCGGCAGTTCCCAGCGCGGTTTGAAGCATCTGTCGTCGATTCAAGTGAAGCATGGAAACTCCTCGTTAGTTAGAAACCGGCACGACTTTGCGTACCCGATGATTGTTCGTATCGCCGATGTACAACGCGTTATTTTGGTCGACACCGATGCCATGGGGCCGATCCATCTTCGCTTCCGTCGCGGGACCTCCATCGCCGGAGTAGCCACGCCCTTTGGGCCCAATACCAGCCACGGTACGAATGCGATCGTTTTCAACATCGATCTCGCGAATGGCCTGGTTCTCGGTATCGACGACATAGAGACAACCGTTGGGCGCTTTGACGATTCCCTTGGGACCATTCATGGTGGCCTCTTTCGCACTGCCGCCATCGCCGCTGTAGCCCTTCTTGCCAGAACACGCAACGTGATGGACCAAGCCTGACTTCAGATCCAATCGCCAGACACTGTGTCCTTCGCGAAGGGCGATCCAAAGATCGTCGCCATCAAGATATAAAGCCCGCGGGCCCACCATCGGCTTTCCAACGGTTGGCTCTCCATCCACAGGAAGCTTCTTCTGACCATTCCCAGCAATGGAGGTAATGGTTCCCTTGGCTAAATCGATCGCGCGAATGCGATGGTTTTGAATATCTGCGACGTAAAGAATCGAATCGTCTTCACTCAACACGATGCTATGTGGGCGATTGAACTGGGCCTTCAACGCCGGGCCGCCATCGCCTGAAAACCCGGCCGTTCCTGTCCCAGCGATTGTCGAAATCTGCGCCGAGTTTGCATCAACTTTGCGTATAATATGGTTCTGCATTTCAACAAAATACATGTCCCCATTCTTCGCAAATCGCACCTCATACGGCTCGTTCAGTTGAGCCGCTGTTGCGGGGCCGCCGTCGCCTGAATAGCCTTTGGTGCCATTGCCGGCAACCGTGGTGACCGTGTTCTTTTCGAGATCGACTCTAAGTACACGGTGGTTCTCGACTTCCGTCACGTACAAAGCACCGTCCGGGCCGATCGTTGCACCGAAGGTTTGGCCGATGTTGACCTCATCGGCGGGACCGCTCATTTTCCCAATTTCTTTGTGACCCGTTCCGGCCACGGTGACGATCTCGCCGAACTCCGTCGCATGGAGTTCGGCCGTAAAAAATAGGCATAAAACGGCGGTTAGCAAGCAAAGGCGGGACATGATGCGGCTCACTCGGGAAGGGGTTCAACTCAGTTGAAATGCGTTACGAGTCGAGCCGCATTATAGTCCTAAGCCGGTCGGCATTCACGGTTTAATCAGAATTTTCCCTGCCAGGGTTCCTGCTTGACGCAACGTGTTGTCTTCCTGCAACTTATGAGCAGCAGCCGCTTCCGACAACGGGAACGTCTGGCCGATCTGCGGCTTCAACTTCCCCTCCGAAAGCCAACGGCCGATATCGTCACCGCAGCTTGCCAATTCTTCCGGGCTCGCCTTGAACATCACAAAGCCATGCAGGCTGCAACCCTTGACGTAGAAAGGACCTACGGGAAATTCTGGACGAGCATCGCGACCAGCCATCAGCACCATGCGGCAACGCTCCGCGGCAATGCTGACCAGGAAGTCGAAGTCGGGCTCGCGGACCGTTTCCCAGATGACGTTAACCCCATCAGGACAACACTTTAGGACTTCCTCGGCGACGTTCTGCGTCTTGTAGTTGAAGACGTGATCGGCGCCCAGTTCCTTGCAGATCGCGGCCTTTTCGTCGGAACCTGCTGTCGCAAGTACTGTCGCCCCAATGGCTTTCGCCATTTGAACGACCATCGATCCGACTCCGCCTGAGCCACCATGGACAAAGATGGTTTCTCCAGCCTGTAGCTTGGCGTTCTGCGGCCCTAAACCAAGATGAGCGGTCACTCCAGTCAACGCGCAAGCTGCTGCGGCGTCGTCACTTACGTCATCTGGCGTGGCGTAGAGCCAGCATTCGTCGACGACGGCATATTCGGCGAAAGTTCCCTGGCGTCCTACAAGGCCCTGATTCGTACCCCAAACACGCTGTCCGACTTGATAACGGTTGGCATTGGGGCCTACTTTTTCGATCGTGCCCGCCAGGTCGCTCCCAGTGACAAACGGCTTGGGCAATTCCCAGTAGTTGGCTCCGTTACGGATATAGGTATCGATCGGGTTCAGCGCAGCGGTCCCGATTTTCACCAACACCTGGCCATCACCCGGCTCTGGGGTCGGGATCTCGCCATACTGAATTACCTCGGGTGGTCCTGTCTCTTCGATGTAGGCCGCTTTCATCGGGTCCTTTCCTCCTGGGTGAACGCCTCGGGTCAACTTCCCCTCATCCTATCGCCCTCGGCCCGCGAGACAAGCTAGGTCTCTTTACGCATCAATACTTGAGTTTCTTGACGCGCAAAACGCCTGATTTCCGCAATATTTCGTTGCCACTTGGACAACACTTCTATAAAACTAGATGCAAACTACCTTATCATGGGCGGACGGCGGACAGGCTGTCTCTTTTACGGCCGCATCTCCACCCCAAACATCTGGTCCCGTGCTGACTGGCGCGTCAAAATAAAGACGCGACGGAATCTGAAACTGACGAAGCACCCCCGCAAGGACCAGCACCATGAAAAACACCGCGCTGATTACCGGAGCTTCCAGCGGCATTGGCCGCGAGCTCGCTTGGGTTCATGCCGAGCAAGGAGGCGATCTCATTTTGGTTGCTCGCCGGGGCGAAGTTCTCGAAGAGCTCAAGCAGCAGATTGTTGAAAAGCACCAAGTCAACGTCCTGTGCATCGCCACCGATCTGAACGAGCCAGGCGCCGTGCATCAGTTATACAACCAGGTCGAAGCGGAGAAGATCGCCGTCGACATCCTGATCAACAACGCCGGCTTCGGTAATCATGGACCGTTCCATCAGCACGACTGGAAAACGGATGGGTCGATGATTCACTTGAACGTGACAGTTCTCAGCGAGATGACGCATCGATTCCTGCAAGGGATGCTCGAGCGGCAGCATGGACGAATCTTGAATGTCGGCAGCACGGCCGGGTTCCTGCCAGGTCCAATGATGGCGGTCTACTACGCGTCGAAAGCGTACGTGCTCAGCTTCTCGCAAGCGATCGCCGAAGAAGTGGCCGAGCTGGGCGTCTCTGTTACTGCCCTATGTCCTGGCCCGGTCGAAACCGAGTTCTTCCAACGCGCCCACGCTAAGCATATCGGCATGTTCAAAAAAGGCTCGACCGCCACGGCCCGCGGCGTGGCCGAACTTGGCTACAAGGCAATGAAGAAAGGCCGCCTGGTGGTGATCAACGAATGGCGTCTCTGGTTCCTACTCAACTGGATCACCCCCTGGGTCCCCAGACGCACACTCCTGAAAATCTCGCGCTGGCTGCTGAGTTCCTAAAGCTAACCCAACCTGTCGTCTTTGTCGGCATGCGAAGCTGCGTCAGAGAAACCATTTGATTTACGCAAGAATTGCTTTCCAAGATTTCCTGTATAGTCCGCAGAATGCAGTGCCCCCAAGACATGCCCAAGCGGACGTGAGCATGATGCCTGACCGGTAAGTTTCACCTGTCGCTTCAACTCTCAATCGGTTAACGCGGACCTAACACGAGGGGCAAGTCCTCACTTTCATAGATACGAACTATTGCGCCGCCAAACCGGGCATGCACAGCATCCATCCACTTTCTATCGCTGTCATCTAACGGAGCATCCCAAAACACATCTAGCCCCTTGAGCGTTTTAGGCAAAGATTCAATCGGTATACTTCCTGGCTTCATCGATACTACAAGATTCTCCAACGACGTTGTCCCGAGTGGTATTAGCTTTTCAGGAACAAGCTTGCTACTTAAAATGCAAAGCATTATCAGTGATGAGTTGTTGGCAAATCCACTACAAAAATCACCTTCCAATTGGCCGCCCACCGATAGGACTCGAAGATCCTTTAACCGGGAGAGAACCTCTATGGACTCATCCGCCAATGGGGAATCTAGAACGCTGAGTCTTTGGAGTCTTGACGACTTGCTGATCTCGTCGAGTCCCCTTCCGTCAATATTTGGGCAACCGCTTAAAGAGAGCGTGCGCAGGTTCAGAAGCGACTTGCATTCTAAGATTGAGTCTGACCGGACATCGCTTTGTCGGAGGTCTAAGTTGATCAATTTTGAGCACTGCGTTAACGCCTGTAACGTTTTTGTACCTTCAATTTGAACCAATGACGGATTTGATCCGGGTGGGAAGGATGGTGGAAGCGTCCGAATTGATTCAATCCATGTACACCTGATTCCTAGCATTCCAACCATGCCGTCAGGACAATCCGTATGCGATTCCACGAGAAAGCCATATTTTGCTATCGTCGTAGCAAGGCTTTGTTCACTACAACGAGCAATGGACACAACGAGGTGAATAACAATGGAGACAATCGCAACTGCGAATAAACTTGTCAGCAAGGAATATTGAAATCTACGGGTAACGTACTTCATTAGTTCCATTTTTTCTCCATCGCATCGCACTCCGATAGAGTTCTTGTCGGTGGTGCTTGTAATTATTGTCGTTGTGCGATCACGATAGGTAAAGACGCATTGATTTCTGTCGCCGTGGATACTGCAACGTTTCGAACCACGAAGATTACATACCCCAAAATTGATTCCCGATCCGCAGATGGTGCCCTGGCTGCCGTCGACGCGCCATGCCAATGGTTCCTTGTGACTCCACAAAGTTCCACGCGGACGTGAGCATGCCACCTTAGCCGCGTTCGAAATTGCCGTGCATGGCCGGGGCCTAAGAGATAAAACATCAACAACAACTTTACTGGGCCTAGGCGATAATATTTCGCTGGTTGAAGTGACGCCAAGGCATGGCTAAAAAGACAAAGCCATTAACGAAACAAGAACTACTTAAGGTCTTTGATTCCTATTCGGATGCCTTTGCCAATTGGAATAAAGATGCCGGCACTTCTACGTATTTTAGAACTTCCGGACCAGTCAAACAGCAAGTATGGTTTGAAAGATTGCGGTCCGGCGGATACAGACCATCGTCCGGTGTACGAATTCTTGTTGCTCCTGGCGTGGCAATGCTTCACCAGTTTCTAGATGTTCGTCATCGTCAGATCTTACTCTCTCGACATGAGGCCATGCGACTGTCTGTCATTGAAGGCATGATGACTCAGTTTTTGCCGCACATCAATCAACCGCTCAATGTCGCCGAGGTCTTACGTCTGTGTGAGGCGGAAGCAACGGACCATATTAGCGATATTTGTGGCGTTGCAGCACTAGCCGCTCATCAAGGCAAAAATGAATTGGCTCGCAAATGGTGCGAGAAGGCCGAGGCTTCCATGATAAGCCTCGGACGCAAACCTGCCGAATGGGAACTTGCCTATCACAACTTTGTAAAGCAACTTGAAATTGCCTTGAAATCAAATACCGAAGCGGCATTCCTGAATACGTTTATCGAGGACTAGGTGAATTTGGTGGATTCCCCACCTGCATCAAGCAATGCCGCTTATGGTGAACGCCGGCTATCGTTACGGGCAGTGCGTCGTGCTGGGCTTACAGCATTTGGCTCCATTTACTTTAGCTTCGCCGCATCAACTCACGGAGTGGTTCCCAAGCAGTTGGTTTTAGTTTCATCTGTTGCCCGAGCGATTTGATTTGGTCGTACAGCGAAGGGTGGATGGGGACTTCGTATTCGTACAGTTGAGTCACGATCAGCAGGTAGGCTTCGCCCCACTCGCCATGCTGGAGCAAGTCATCGGCAGACGCGTGATCTTGAGGGGATAGCATGCCTCTGGTTTCTTCCAGAAATGCCGATACCCCGCGAGCAATTTGACGGTGGCTATTCATGGGGCTTTGCAAATTTCCTAGGATGATCATTCCCAAGTCCGAGTACGCATGTGGAGCTGCGGAAAAAACATTTTAATGGTGCGTCCCTTTCCTACAAACACTTTGGACCACTCAAAGGGTTTGATGATTCCACAACATGCCCACGCGGTCGTGAGCATGGCACGTTAACCGAAGTAGAGAATCACCTTCGCATGACTGAAGCAGAATTGGATCAGATTGCGGATGCGCTGGCGGTTGTGTTACCGCAGGAGTATCGGGAACTGATGCAAACGCGCGGCAAATGGCTCGCGGCGACCGGTTTGCTCAACGATGAGTTGTCGCCGCTTTACCTCAAGGTCGATCGGATCGTTCAGGACAACCACTCGTTTCGCGATCGAGAGACCATGTTTGGCCAGACTTATCCGCAGTGGTGGAAAACTTTCTTTCTGATCGGCACCAATGGAGCGGCCGGTTTCTATGCGCTGCGTTGGGATGGAACCCCAGGCGTTTGGCTGCTGGGAGGCATCTTTTGGGAGCCGGAACCGTCGAAGTTATACGATAGCCTGGCTGAGTTCGTTGAAGATAAATTGGAAACCGCTCAAGACCACATGCGGATGAAACCCATCTGGGATGCCAGGCACAAAGCGGAACGTGATGACCACGCGGCCAAACATCAGGCTTATGCCGAGAAAGGGATGCCATGGGAGTGCCAATGGGAACATCCGACAATCGATGGCGAATCACTGAAAGCCGAAATGGCGAAGCTGGGTGTCTCGGCAAACGGTCAGGCCGACCCTCTCACACGGCAAGGGCTTTTGCAACTGGCGGACTGGATTGCATCGCAAGGAGACAAGGCCTGGGCGCGTCAGATTCGGCTTCGCGTTGAACTGGCATCGAAGCCGCCAGGGGAAGACTATGTCGCCTTGCGTGAGGACGTACTGGAAGTCACGGAACGAACCCCGCGAACCGCTGTCAAGTTCACCAACTTCTATCATGGTATACAGCTCCGGCCCGACGAATGGTTCGACAACAGAAACGATTGCTCACGCTTTGGCATCCCTTTTGTTGTTGACGCTGTCTCGGTCTCCGACAATCCTCGCCCGATTGAACAATTGATTTCGGACGTTGAACAATTGGTTCAGCAGACCCCTGTCCGGGGAATCGACCTGGACGACAACTACGAGGAAGATATCGCCGCGATTCTGAATTCGGCAGGCGGAAGACATCTCCGCTGGCTCGGATTTAACCTGGGGTATAACAACGAAGGAGTGCGTCCACAGATCCAAGCGTTGGTCGAATCACCCACAACATCGCAGCTGGAAACACTGTATTTGCACAGTCACCTGAATTCAGACGACGACGCGGTCGTTTTGGCTGGTGCCGCGTTTGACCGACTGCGAACGCTGCGATTCTTTGACGTTTGCGGGCCCAATTGTTCGGCCGAAGCGCTGACCCAGCTGATGCAGGCAGCTTGGTTTCGTCGATTAGAAGAGGTCAGCATTCGCTTTAGCGACAAGTGCTGCGAAACCGGCCTGCAAAACTTGGCCGAGATGCCGAATCTACATTCGCTCGCACTGCGAGACACCGCTGAACGAACGTTTCAAGCGTTACCGCGGACAGGCGCATTTCCAGCCCTGCAACGCTTGGTGGTTGAAGCTCGCAACTTGACCGGCAAGCTGGGTGAAGCATTCTGCCAATGGCAAACGCCCCAGTTACAAGAGTTCTGGCTGAAGGTTCACAAAGCCAAGTCTTCCGACCTGCAAGCGATTCTTAGTGCGTCGTTTTTGAAGAATGCTCGCATATTAAACCTTCACTCAGGAAAGCTCGACGCAAAGTGCCTTACTGCGATCGCAAAGCATTCGTGTGCTGCGAAACTACGAGGCTTGCATTGGAATACGGCGAATGAAGATTTGGAAGGCAACATGCGAAGCCTTGCCAAGACGCCCCTTACGGAAGCCGGAGCTTTCCCCAACCTGACGACCTTGTCGATCTCGCGTCCATTTAGCCAACGGGCATGGACCGACACGGCCAAGTTCTTCAAGAATTTGCAGCTGCCCAAGCTACGGTGCTTGACGCTCAATGAATGCGCGTTCGACGATGCCGCTGCCGAAGCTTTGGCTAACAATCCGTCGCTGTCTCGCTTGCGGACGCTGGTTCTTAGAGCTGGCTGGGAAGAAAACAAGTTTACCGCGAGGGGCGCGGAGAAATTGTTTCGATCTCCGGTGCTGAATAACCTAAGACACCTCGAAATCCAAGATTCCCCAGTCGGCTCATGCCTGCCGCTTTTGCTCAAGCAAGAGACACTGCCGCATCTGATCAGCGGCGTTTTCTACAAGTGTGAGGCTTCCCCGCAGGTCGCAAAACAGCTGAAAGCCACGCGGCCACTAATTCGGGTCGTCGATTAGGTCTCGAGCAGACACTTCGGCAAATCGACATGATCACCTACCAAACCAACGACGTCTTCAGCACAGAGCGGTATCATACAGGTATCGTTTCATGGTTTCGGCGAATTGTCGGAGGGGTGCATTGTGGCTGACTTGGTGGCTTGCCTGGTGATACTAGGGGCGGCTCAGTTGTTTGAATCGCCAGGGGCTCCGTTCTTGGCGGAACCGACGTTGCCGGAGAAGCATCAGTACTGGTTGAACGAATTTCAAACGCTTGACACCAATCGCGACCGGCAGATTTCGGCGGACGAATATGAACGCAATGGCGGGAAAGTGGTCGACGAGTCCGAACGCTTAGTCGCGCAGTTTTCGTATAAGCCGGCGTTGGTATCGATGTTGTATGCCAAGCATTCTCGGACCGGCCATAAACTGCCGCTGCTGGACGAAATTGATCGAAATGGAGATGGGCAAATTGATTTCCATCGCGAGTATCTGACGTTTCCGGTCGAGTTGTACGACAGCTTCTCGCGTTGGGATCAAAACTCGGATGGCAGTGTGACTCGCGATGAATATGTTGCCGCGCGTTTGCGGGAACATGCGTCACTCGCGAAAGAGGTGAACGGCAACCCAGAGAGCATCTACTTTCCATTGGCAAAGCTTCCGCCGGCGAAAGTGGAGAGCGAGTTTACGTTTCGGGACCGCAATGGAGATGGCATCGCGACTTGGAAAGAATTCCTGGCGTTTCACGATGCATTGCCAAACAAGCTTGCTGAAGGAATGAACGCGGAAGACGCTTTCTTTGCGAGGAACACCAACTTCGATCCCATCCTGACGGAAGAGGAGTTTTTGAAACATGCCCGCGAGTCTGACCAAGCCAACGTATTGGCGTGGATGGAACGAGCGTTTCGCCTGAAAGATGTCGACGAGAACAAGCAAATTACTTTCGACGAATTTTTAACCGTGGGCACGTATGACGTCTCCCAGTTCTTTGGCCGCGATAAGAACGAAGATGGCGTGCTTCAGTTTAACGAAGTCGCCGGTGCAAATTGGGTCGGCCATGGCAAGCACAAGCAACGAGACCAAACCTATTTTGCTCGGCTGGATCATAACGACGACGAAGAAGTGACATGGGACGAATTCCGCACGACAAGTGTACGTCAATTTGGGTTCTCGGCCCTCGACCATTTGAATGTCGATAACCAGGTCTCGCTGCAGGAATGGAAAGCTGTCGAGCAACTCTATCGCGACCCACAAAACGGCCCTGCCAATTTGGCGAAACCCTGGGCCTATTACGCAACGATGTGGATGCCGGGCATCTTCGATCTGATTCACTTTGAAGAACTCGACGCGAACCGCGATTCCATCGTGACATGGTCCGAGTTCCAAGCATTCCCCGATGCACCATAAACGGCCAACAACGCAGCACGAGAAGCCAAGCAGCGAACCAAACGCTGTCAGCGGTTAAGTCGCCTTCGAAGGAACGCCTGTTGATGGTGGCGTCGTGGTCGCTGAAACTGATTGTCGAGCCGGGAGTGAACTTGCTTGATATTGCCATGCAAGAGGACTGAGTGCTCGATTCGCCCCTCCAAAAAGTCAGTCAAAAACGTGGTGACTCCTGGAAAACATGGTTAGGCGAATGTGAAATTTTCGAGCGCATGCATTTTCCTAAATGTTTCCATATGAATGCCGATACGACATTCGTTACATCGTTGGCGCAGGAGTGAATTCGTACTCATTGCCTGGATGCTTCCCAGTCGGTACAAAGGTTCGCTTACTCGAAACCATGTGGCCCTCTGCGAAGGATTTCGCGATGTCTTTTCGTCTAATTTTGTTGCTTTTTGTGTCGACATTTCTGATCGGTTGTGGCCAGAGTGATCCTTTTCCTCTGCCTGCCGAAACGCCGACTGAGCCAGTCGTAACGAAGGCGGATGGGCACGAGTACGAGTTCCCAGCGACAGTCGATTTCGATGGCGTAACGTGGATCCGCGTCAAGCAAGACCCTGCTGAAGATGTTCCTGGCGTGACGTTTGTCTATGCATCCGACAAACGGGACGACTACCTGTTCTATTCCTGCTTCCAACCGAAGAAGCTACAAGCGCACGGCTATCCGATGGAGAAGCAGTTGGCCCTTGCCAAAGTCAATCCAGAATCGAGTTCGATGATTTTGGAAGGCCCGACGGAGATTCATCTCGGTGGCGGGCTGCTGCTGAAATCGCAATTCGCCAACCACCGTAAGACTGGCGTTGAAGAGTTGTTCGATCCGGAAGGCAATCTCAAGTTTCGCGGCCACAGCAACCAGGGTCGTATGCAAGGAGATTGCACTTACTTCTACGAAGATGGCAAGCCGATGCTACAAGGTAAATTCTCCGGCGGCGAACTGCTGGAAGGAACCGGCTTTGACGAAGAGGGTAACGAAACCCCGCTTGCCAATCAAACCGACATGATGCTGTTCCTCGCCAAACGATTGAACAAATAACTGGCTGGCTCGGCCATACGAAGCTACTTCGTCAGCTTGGCGACGATGACGTCGCCGGCGTAGCAGCCTCCCTCGTAGCACAGTTCTTTGCCACCACCACCGCCGGCAAATTGTTTTTGCGCGGCGTTTTGGATCGGCCAGCCGCTGCCGTTGACGGATCCGGTCAGGTACAACGATCCGTCCACGCCCCAGTAAAAGGCTCGTCCGTAGTCGTAACTTTCGCCGCCAAGGTAAGTGCTGTAGAGGATCTTATCGAAGTCTGCCGACAAGATCGTCACGGTGGCATCGTTGGACTTCGCTTTCAGTTTTTGCAGCGGCTGCGACGAGATGGGATAGTCGGCTGAATCGGTCGTGCCGGCGAAAGCGACTTCTCCCTTCGCGTTGGCGTAGATTCCCTCCGAGCCTTCATTGCTGCTTCCGCCGAGGTAGGTGCAGAGTAGCAGCTTTCCGGTAGGAGAAAACTTGCTGACAACCATATCACGCTGCCCCGTCGGTTTGCTTTGCAGCACGCCGGGGGTGACCGGCATATCGTCCCCGGTGGTCGAATTCAAAAGGTAAGCGTGCCCTGCCGGATCGACGGCGAGACTGTGCGTGCTGTTTCCCTCTTCACGTTCGCGACCTCCGAAATAGGTTCCGTAAATCAGACGCGAACCATCCGGCGAAAGCTTCGCGATGAATGCGTCGTGATCACCATTGAATGTGCGATCGTGGGCACCTTCGGTTGTTGGCACGTCGTCCGACTGAGTCGTGAAGTTCAAATAGACATTCTTTTGAGCATCGAGCCGGATCCCGCAATTGCTGACTTCGTCTCGAGAACCTCCAAGCCAAGTCGCCCAGCGTACGGCCGAACCATCGCTGGCGATTTTTATCGCCCCGATTTCGACTCCGCCGGCAGGCTTGGCTTGATAGGTATTGGCAAACCACTGCGAAGGGGGCAGCGGTCCTTGGCCCAAGTAGTGCAGCGCGACGTAGACGTCGCCTTGATCGTCGAGGGAAAGCTCGCGACAAAGATTACCAACCCCTACGAACGCCCCCCACTCTAACTCAGAGCCATCCGGTGAGAGCTTCACGAGAAAGGCATTCTGCATGCCATAGATCCCTTCGTCGTTCCCGCGGAACTCGGTTTGAAACGCTCCGTCGGTGACGGGAAACCCTGGCCCCCCACGTCCGCTAACATAAACGTAGCCGTGCCGGTCGACTTCCACGGCGTAGGCTCGGTCGTAGTTAGGACCGCCTAGCAGCGTGCACCATGCGACGGTGCCGTCGGGGCGATACTTACAGACGAACGCGTCGCAGTAACCGCCGCTGCCAACTTGGGTACCGGACATATCGTGCTTGGTTTGGAAGGCACCTTCTGTGACAGGAAAATTTGGCGATTGAGTCCCGCCGACAACATACACGTTGCCTGCTTCGTCGACGAAGATGTCGCGTGCGTGCTCCCAGTCGCTCCCGCCAAGGTACGTTGAGAATGCCATTTCATAGGGTGAAGCCGAAGCCGATTCGGCCGCTATTGTCAACGCAACACCTACGAAACAAACGACTTTGAACCAGTTAGCAAATGGCATTGCACATTCCAACTTCTAAGAAAACGATCGTGACTTTCGTCCGTCTCAACGGCCTGACAAGCTCGCCTTGGCCCAACGATTTCATCTACCTAGCAAATAGCAAATATAGTTGCCAAGCAAGACCCAGTGCCCCCGAAAGTGGTTGTTTTGCGGGATCGTCTGATCTAAAGTGAAGCTTCTTCGTTTCTATTGCCCCAGCCACGGCACCCAGGTCTTTCCCCGACCAAGGCACCTAGCAATGCAGATGGAAGCGATCCCGCCCCTTGGGTTCTGGATCCATTTCAACCGTTACTTGCTAGGAGTCCAATCCGTGAAGTCGACACGTCGTTCCGCGTTTACGTTGGTAGAGCTGTTGGTGGTGATTGCCATCATCGGGATTCTGATCGCTCTACTGTTGCCGGCCGTGCAACAAGCACGCGAGGCCGCACGCCGGATGCAATGCTCGAACAATCTTCGCCAAGTCGGGCTTGCTTGCCATAACTACCACGACACTTACGGCACGTTCGCGCCTGGTCGATTGGTTTACGACAACAACGGAACCGCTGTCGACTCGACCGGCAGTTCAACGACGATCGTCACCGGTTTCCTGGCGATGATTTTGCCCTATGTCGAACAAGGCAACCTGCAGGAACTGTACGACTCGCGATTCAGCATTGACGATCCCGCGAATCAAGCCGCCGCGAACGTACCAGTCGAGACGTACCTTTGCCCTTCGTCGCCAGGCAATCGGACGATGAATCTTTACACCGGCTGGAACATGGGCTGGGGAATCGGCGTAGACGAGTTGGATCCGAATCTGACAGGGATTGTGACGGACTACCAAGGGGTCCGCGGCATTCACGTGATTGACTCTTCCGGCAACTACACCGACGCCAACAGCAAAGCAGGCATCCTGAGCGAGAACGCGACGTCGTTCAAAGACATCACCGACGGCACCACCAACACAATCTTGCTGTATGAAATGGCCGGCAAGTCGGACAACTGGATTAACGGCAAGAAAACGGCGATCGACAATGGCAACATCCAGTTCTATTGGTACGGACCTTGGATCGGTAACAACGCTGTGATGATTTGGAACTACAGCCAGGATGGTACCGCGCGTGGTAACGGTTCCAACAATACTCATTACATCAACGTCAACAACGAAGCCGCACCCTATAGCTTTCACCCTGGCGTCGTGAACATGATGCTGGCCGACGGCTCGACACGGACCATCACTGAAACAATCGACCGCTTTACGTTCTATAACCTGACGATGAAAGCAGACGGAAACGTGGTCGGAGACTACTAAATCCAACAGTGCCCAGCGAACGCCATTACGACGCGTTGTCCTAAGAAGCCATGTCGAATTTTTCGGCGAGGCTTTTTTTGTGCGCGGTGACGAACGCTATGTAACGCACCCCACCCAGGCTTGATTTCCCTGGAGAGAAATCACCCTACGGGGCTAGAAGCATGCGCTAAATTCTATTTTCTTGATATTTCGTGGCATCATTTTAGTCACATTTGTTTTATTTATGGCTAGAATGTGCCCACGCCCATTCCAACAAGTCGGTCGCACCTTCGCGGTCGCTGGGTCGTTTGCTCTTGCGCACTTGGGTGCTGCTGGTCGCGAACTGCCTGATTTCACCTCCTCATCTTGCGATTCACTCCACTAACAATGCGCAGCTGCGTCGGCGACTGCGCGATACCTGTTTCCTTCTTATTCATTCTTTCTTTGGTACATGGGGGAGAACCTTATGAAGATTTGGTCTCGACGTGGCTTTACCCTGGTCGAACTTCTCGTGGTCATTGCGATCATCGGCGTGCTGATTGCCCTGCTGCTGCCGGCGGTGCAACAAGCTCGAGAAGCAGCGCGACGAATGCAATGCTCGAATAACTTCAAGCAGCTAGGAGTCGCATTTCACAACTACCACGACACGCATGGTTCGTTTCCGTATGGCTATCTCGATTACGGCTCGACCGATTTCCATGCACGCGACTGCTGGATGCAGCAGATCATGCCATACATCGAGCAAGGCCCCGCCTACGACAAGTACATGGCTTGGAATGGAACTTGGGTCATGGACACGCCAGGTGAAATTCGTGACTTGGCCGTACCAACACTGCAATGTCCTTCCGACGGTGCGAGTCCTGCCTATGGTGGTTCTGGAAGTAGACGTTCTGATGCGGACGGATTTCAAGGCAACTACGTCGGTTGCCGCGGATCGGAAATTTCGTCCCGTACCGGCGAAAACAACGGCATGTTCTACCGCATCTCGAAGACCAAGTTCCGCGACCTGGTTGATGGCACGAGCAACACGATGATGATGAGCGAAGTGATCATCCGCGGCTCGGCCAATACCGGCGGCTGGGGCGGCGGCGGCGGTTACTGGGGCGGGGCCGCGTGGGGTTCGTTTGGCTTCACCGCCTACGAACCGCCCAATACGACCGTGCCAGATCGTATTTACAAATGCAAAGACGAGAACTTCCGCGGTTCCCCCTGTGTTTCGGTCGGCAGCACGACCGAAGTCGAAATCTATGCCCGGAGCTACCATCCCGGCGGCGTGCTATCCGGCTTTGCCGACGGCTCGGTCCACTTCATTCCAGAAACCATTCAACGTGCGACCTTCCAAGCCTTGGCGACGCGTCACGGTGGTGAAGTTGTCAGCGACTATTAAGCGACCGTTTGTCACGTAAATCATGCATGGATCGATCGTTTGCTTTCCCAACTCACTTAGCGGGAAAGCAAATGGCGACGGTATCTTTCCATCACTATTCCCTGAGAAAACACAACCACCATGAATCTACTATGTGCGCGGCTGGTCATTACTGGCCTCAGCCTGGCTGCGGCCGTTGGCTGTAGCGGCGGAGGCAGACCGCAGACGATTGACGTTCAAGGAAACGTGAGCCTGGACGGCAAGCCGATCGAGTCAGGTCAAATCTATTTCCGAGCCGAAGATGGCAGCAACAGCTATTACGGCAAGATCGAAAATGGCAGCTACGAAGCGGAAGTGACGCCGGGAGAAAAACGGATTGAAGTCTATGGCTATCGCGACCTGGCCGGCAAAACGCGGGAAGACAACCCTGGCGAGCAAGCAACGGTGCGCGAGATGTTTGTCCCGGAGAAATTCAATCGCAAGACGACACTGACACTAAATCTTTCCGCTGACAAAGCGGAAGCGGTGGAAGACTTCAACCTGAAAAGCAAAGACTAAACCACGTGTATTCGGGCATTCGGCCGGACAATCCCGGCCGAATGCCTCGTCACGATGACCGAACATATCGACTTCGATTCAAACGATATTATCTCAAGCTTGATTTCTCAACGAGCTACTAATCCCGTAGAATACCAGCAGCGTGGTTAGCCCCAATCAACCGCGCCATTGCTTCCCGCCTCTCTCCTGGGTGCCAACAACATGACGGCACTCCCACCCCTGCCATGTGCGAGATCTATCATGCCCAATCCTCGAAACTGGCTTTTTGCCGGTATGATTCTGTGCGCGTTTGTGGTCGGTAAAGCAGCCGCACAAATGCCTGAGCAACCGCGTGTTGCCGCTTCCAAGTCCGCTGAAGAAGCGCGAGCGAGAGCCGTTCTGCTACATGAAACGATTCATGGCACACTTCAAGTGGTGCATCGCGATTTCTTCGAGGAAGACGATTCGCGCGTGATTCCCTCCGCGTCGCTTGAAGATGTCTTTCATGCTCTTTCGAAAGCGTACAACGTCGACGTCAAATGGTTAGTCGTCGAAACCGATGTCGTTAACGTCGATCATCAGGCCGAAAGCGAGTTCGAGAAAAAAGCGGTCGCCGTGCTCGCCGATCGCAAGCCGTACTGGGAAGATGTCGAAGGGGAGCGTTATCGCTTTGCCGGGCCGATTCGCCTAGCTTCGCAGTGCTTGAAGTGCCACGTGAGAAACCGGAAGGACACCAAAGATCGCGTCGCAGGGTTGGTTATCGAGATGCCCATTCAACGACCGCAAACCGACGCGAACAACTAACCTTCGGGCAAATCGACTTCAACCAGATGCGGCCGAATTGCTTCCACCACATCATTGTAGACGACAATACTGGCCCACTCAGGATATCCAATGCCGAGGTAACAGTTGCGCCACGCAAGAAAGTGGCTTTCATGAACGTGCGTTATTTCTTTCCACGGAATCAATAGCGGAGGATGGAATAACCGAAACGGTAGCAGCACGGCTAAGTAGAGCCCTTCCTCGGTCACGCCGACAGTCAGCATCCCGCGATACGAGCCATCGCCAACGCCAGCCGTCTGGCAATAGAAATACTTTCCTTTGGGGGCGTCGCTTGCTCGAAACCTGGTGGCCAGTTGCCCCCAATCTCCGAGTGTCGCGATTACCAGCAGAACAAAACTGATAAACAGCACGATCGCCACGAAGAATAGAAACAGCAGCAAGTATTGCGTTTGTGGGTCGTCCATCGAGAGTCTTTGCGTTGCCAACTAATGCGAGCTTGGGCGTTTATCAAGCAGGTCTGCCATGGCCCAGCCTAACGCGTTGCCTACTTCCATGTAAGTTTCGGCGTTGTGGTTGTAGTGATAACCGGCCCCCGTGGGTGAGACCTCTTTGTCTCGCCAAAACGGCCGCGCATCGACGGTCTTCACGTTGTCATGAAACTCGGGATAGTTATCCTTTTCGCCACTGACGGCTAACTGTGCATTGGCAATCGTGAGTCCGTGCCCGCTAAGTTCCTCGCCGCCAAAAGCGATGGTTGCCAGTACGAACTTGGCATCTGGAGCGTCAAAATCTTTGCGAAGTGACTTGATGAAATGCACCAGGTTTTGCTCGTATCGACTCGCGTGGGCTGCGTTCTGATCTTTATGCCCTTGCCAGAAAACGAATCCCGCAACTTCATACCCTTGCCCTTGATAGCCGGGGTAATAATCGGCCAGGTTTTTGAGCACATGTTTAGCATGGGCAGTGTCGGCGTCGTACTGGCGGCCGGCGTACCAGTTGACTTCTTTCTTGGGCTCACCTTCCACCCAGGAAGGAGCCCGGTCGCCGGAACCAGCATACGTCTTTCCTTCAAACTCAAAGCGTTCACTGCCAGGAGGAAGCAGATCCCAGCCGAGACTCCGGTTGCCGATGCACGCTTTGAGAATCAGGACAGGCCCTTCATGAAGGTGCCCCATGATATGCCCAAACTGAAGCTCCGGACCGATGTGCCCCTTCTTCACCGTCAGCCATTCGTTCTTGATATCGCTAAAGTGCTTCATGTCACGAAAGTCGCCACCCCGTTTGTCCATGACATGCACGTTGCGAACATCTTTTCGCTCTGTCCAATTGCCCTCGTCATCGATCAAATGGGGATACTTATTCTCTTGCTTTACCAAGTGCGAGAGGGTTCCTTGCTGCTCGACTGGATCGATCCGACCGAAACCGAGCATGTTGGACTGCCCAAGCAGAATGAACACTTTGACCGGCTGATCCATCTTGGCGGCCTGACCGTCAGGACGTGGCAGAGCAGGGGACTCTTCCGCGTAGGAATAACTTGGCTTCCCGGCGACCAATAATGTAACGGCAACAGCAAGCCAAAGATGAGGCGAAATTCGCATGACGTGATTCCTGACAGGGAGAAGCGTCTTACTGAGGAGGATTCGTCTATTATGAAAAATAGAACCGGCAATGAGTAGTAAAAACTACCGTGCCACCTCAGGACGGATCGACCGTGCGACGTTCGCGTTGATGGAATTTACGCGTGGACCGTTGCCGACATCGTGTTTGCAATCTTATTCGTGCTTTTCGTCGTGCTCTGCTATACGGACTTCTCAAGCATGTCCGGGCCTGCTTTCCCACCGGATTGGAATAGCGAGACTACCGATCCATTACGTCAGCCTCCTTCCGGCATATAGAACGGCGGGCAACGAGTAACTAAACTCTAATGGGACCGCTTCGTGATTGCTCAACGTTGATGCTACTACGTTTTACTGCCTGCTTGTCCTGCTTCAATGACGCCCTCTGAAACCGCCTCTACGCCCCCAGCGAAACCTCACAACACCGGCCGTAAAGTTGCTCTCGGCTTAGTGGCAGGGGTCGTCTGTGGCATCCTATTTGGCGAGTACTGCCAGGCATTCGACGTCGTGGGTTGGGCGTACGTAGGGCTGTTGCAGATGACAGTCTTACCGTACCTGGCGGTTTCTTTGGTGTCGAAACTGGGACGGCTCGATTTGTCGAAGGCAGGCCAACTAGGTTTACGAGGGCTGGTCGCGCTGCTTTGCTTTTGGGCGGTGGGTGTTCTCTTGGTGACCGCTGTTTCGGCCGTGCTGCCCCCGATTGAAGGAGCTTCGTTCTTTCACGGCGAGGCCATTCCGACGACGTCCGAAGACAAGGACGCTTTGTCGATGTTCATCCCAACGAACATCTTCTATTCGTTGTCGCATAATATGGTTCCTGCCGTGGTGGTCTTCTGCTTGTTTTGCGGAATCGCATTGATCTCGATTCCCACGAAAGAACCTCTGCTGAACCTGCTCGATACTTGCTCTCAGGTCATCTCGCGAATCAATCTGTTCCTTGTTCGCTGGGCTCCGCTGGGGCTCTTTGCCCTGACCGCCTCGGCGGCTGGTACATTTCGCGTGGAAGATCTATCACGGCTTCAAGCCTATTTGGTGCTGTATGGTTTGGTATCAGCGGTCTGCATTTTCGGTGTGTTCCCATTGCTGATCTGCAGTGTGACGACACTGCGGTATCGCGACATTCTGGGTGCCGCCCAGGAGCCGTTGTATATGGCTATCGCTACTGGGAAGCTGTTTGTCACGCTGCCACAGATCGTCGAAAAGTGCGAATGGCTCATCCAGCAACAAAACCGCGAAACGACGCCAGCCGATGAAGCGACCCCCAACGTGCTTGTTCCGCTGGCCTATCCCTTCCCGCATGTCGGAAAGATTCTCTCGTTTGTCTTCATTTCGTTTTCGGCCTGGTACGTCGGCCAAGACCTGACGACGAGTCAAACCTTGCTGATGGCATCGACTGGCGCCGTCTCAAGTTTTGCCAGCCCGTTGATCACGATGCCCTATCTGCTGGACGAATTCCATCTTCCACAAGACTTGATGGCGTTCTTTATCTTGCCTGGCTTCATCACGATGCGACTGGGAGACATGGTCGGTGTGATGCACTTGATTGCGTTGACGCTGGTCGTACACCAAGCAATGCAAAGTCGACTGAGGATACGTTGGCGATACCTATCCGCTTCCCTTGGCGGGCTTTTGGCTTGCAGCCTTCTCGTTGGCCTCGGGGCACGTTGGTACCTAACGTCGACAGTGCTGGAATACAATCTAGACAAACAGTTCCTCTCGCTCGAGATTCCTCGGCCTCATGACGATGTCGTGGTTTTCGACGACACGCAGTCGCGAGAACCGGCTTCCGACTTGCCGGAGTCTACGCTTGAACGCATTAGAACCACGAATGTGCTGCGAGTCGGTTATCCGGCGAATCATGTTCCGTATTGTTATCGCAACGGCGACGGTGAACTGGTTGGCTTCGATGTCGAGTTGATGCATTTGCTGGCAAGCCGATTAGACGTTCGTCTCGAATTTGTACCGTTCGACAAAAGCAGACTTTACGACGACCTCGACGCGCAGCAGTTCGATCTTGCCATCGGCGGTGTACTGAAGACGCCAGAGCGGATGCTGCACATCAGCTTTAGCGACTCTTACGAAGAGGCGACGATTGCGGTTGCACTGAAAGACTATCGACGCCGCGAAGGTGCCCAGTGGGCCGACTTGAATCGCCTGCCCAATTTCCGCTTGGCAGTGATCTCGGAAGATCTCGCCGCGGCCGCGAAACATGAATTCCCTTCAGCCAACGTGTCGGTGATCGATTCCTATGAAGCGTTCTTTGAAAGCCAACAAGATGAGTTCGACGGCTTGCTGATTTCTGCAGAAGAAGGAGCCGTGTGGAACGTTTTGCACCCTGATTTCACGACGGTCATACCGACGCCTGTGCTGAAACGTCCCGTTGGCTTCGCCATTCACTTGAACGACTCGGAATGGAACGATTTCCTCGACAATTGGATCGAGTTCGAGCGACTCGATGGCTCCTTCGATCGCTTACGAAAGTATTGGATCGAAGGAGATGGAACCCACATCCGGCAACCGCGATGGTGCGTGCTGCAAGACATCCTGCAGTGGTATCGCGAAGAGCCTACGATGCCGTAGCGCGATCGTTTTTAGCTGATTACGCCTCGGCAGATACGGCGACCGGTTCAGCTTCCGTACGAGCGGCTTCTTCTCGCGGGAACCAACTTTGCGTCCGCTTGCAGAAGCTCACCAACATCAGCATGACCGGCACTTCAATCAACACGCCGACGACGGTTGCCAGGGCCGCACCGGAAGCGAGGCCGTACAGCATCACCGCAGTAGCGATCGCGACTTCAAAGTGATTGGAGGCTCCAATCATTGCCGTTGGAGCGGCGTTTTCGTAGGTCAGGCCGGTAAATTTCGATGCCACGTATCCTAGTGCAAAGATAATGACCGTCTGCAGGAAGAGCGGAACGGCGATCCATAGAATCGTTAAAGGATTGGAGAGAATCACGTCTCCTTTGAACGAAAAGAGAAGCACTAACGTGACCAACAGTGCCACGATCGTAACTGGCGTCAGCAAGTGAAGGAACTTCTCTTTAAACCACGTTTCCCCTTTGGCGGCGATGATCCACTTGCGCGAGAGGTATCCTGCCACCAAGGGCAATGCCACGTAAACGGCGATCGACAGCAGCAACGCCTGCCACGGCACAGGCAACTGACCGACGCCAAGCAAGAAGCCCCCCAGCACGCCATACAGCACCAACATCGTAAGCGAGTTGACGGCAACCATCACCAGCGTATGCCCATCGTTGCCTTTGGCCAAATAGCCCCAAACCAAAACCATCGCGGTGCACGGAGCGATTCCCAGTAGAATACAGCCCGCCAAATAGCTTCGCCAAAGAGGGACTTCCAGCATCTTCACATCGTCGACCATGACGACTTTTCCTGCGCCGTAGGTTGCTCCTACTTCCAGTTCGACACCCAGAGGTGGTTTTACGTAGTCGACGGCATCGGGGCCGATGAATCCAATGAACAGCGTACCCAGAAAGAACGCCGCGATGGCATACATGGTAAACGGTTTGATGGCCCAGTTGATGATCAGCGTCAGCAAGACTGGCTTGAATGACTTGCCCGCTTGAACGACTTCGCCGAAGTCGATCTTCACCATGATCGGATACATCATAAAGAACAAGCAGAGAGCGATCGGTATCGAAACGACAGGTGCACCGTTAACGTACAAAGCCATTTCGTCGAGCGATTTCGCAACGCCGGGAGCAATCTTCCCCAAGGCGATTCCTACGATGATGCACAAACCGACCCAAACGGTCAGGTAACGTTCGAAGAATCCCATTCCTCCAGTTTTAGCCTCACTGGCTGGACACCCTTCGCTCATAGTTGTCTCTCCACTTCCATAAATTCGCTTAAGCGAATATATCGTTTTAAAAAAATAGACCGGAACTAGTCGCAGCAGTTCGGGCGGTCGGCAAATGTCAACTTATCGACGTCGGCAGCGAACTGCGGATCCATTTCGGCCGCTGCTTCGATGCACCCCAATAGACGTTTATGGAACGTCGTCTTGGCGGAATTCAAACGATAGTAGTGCCACAAGCCTTCCTTGCGAGCCAGCACCAAGTCGACCTTACGAAGGTAGGCCAAATGGCGCGACGCGGTCGGCTGAGGTACTTCCAAAACGCTCACCAAATCACACACACAGATCTCGCCGCCTCGCAGCAAATTCAAAATGCGCAGTCGCGTTCGATCGGACAATGCCCGAAAAATGGTTTCGAGTTCGATGGTGTTTTGCTGTGTGCTCATTACATTCGCCTACCCGAATATAGACATCTCATCGTCCCAAGACAAGCAAAGAGCTTAGGAAAACTACAGCCAAAGTCAGAATTGCGGTATACCGGCCGCTCGCGGGATGAAATTTCCCCAGCCAAAACGGCGTCCGCACTAGACAACCACTTGCAATCGAATAGCACTTAAACATAACATGCACTCACACTCCTTGAGCACTTTAAGTCCCAGGTAGCAGTAGGCCCCAAAGCCATGAGCAACGTTGAAATCGAGTCCGCAGTAATTCCTCAAGACTCAAACTGGCGAGATTATGCCGGAATCACGGCTTCGGTAGCGTGTGCTATTCACTGTGCGGCGATGCCCATGGTGATCGGTTTTCTGCCGATGCTGGGCCTTAGCTTTCTGGCAGACGAGTCCTTCCACCAATGGATGGCAGGGATCTGCTTTATGTTCGCCGTCGCCGCGTTCATACCTGGCTGGAGAAAGCATCGCAGTTGGCTGCCTGCCGCGATCGGTGTCGGTGGCTTGGTAGTTATTACCGGAACGGCCTTCGGGCTATCTGACGAATGCTGTGCTTCCTGCTCTGTGCCACAGCACAATACCGTTGCTGTCGAGCAATGCGAAGCAGAAGCATTACCTCCCTGCTGTGCATCGGGTGGCTGCAGCGAAGAAGCCACCGAAAAGCGTACACCGGTCCTTACCGCTGGACTCGGTGGATTTATCACCGAACATGCTGCGTGGTGGACACCGCTGGGCGGCTTGCTTTTGGTAGCCGCTCATCTACTTAATCGTCACTATGCCTGTCAGTGCGAATGCTGCGAACCTGGCAGCGACACCTAACTTCGACCGAACGCGCGGACTCGGCTGCTATGACTTTCGTACGTCCCAGCCGTAGTCGTGAAAGTGATAGTCGAACTGGCCGGGCTGGCAATCAACGACGACGAAGGCCTCTTCTTCGTGGAACAATGGACCACGCCACCATCCGCCACTGACCGCTCCCCCTTGCAAGTAAGTCACGCCGCGGAGATCGATCCGTTCGCGAACGTGGCCATGGCCTGAGAGAACTAGCTGCACGTTGTAAGGTTCCAGCAGCTTGCGAACTTCATGAGCGTTGGTGACCAAGCCACCCCGCGAGACTGGCGTTTGAGGACCTGACATCGATTGCAACACGGCCGAGAAAAAGGGAATGTGCGTCACAATGACCGTCGGCGTATCCCGGCCGGTCTTTTCCATGTCGTTACGCAGCCATTCGACTTGCTCGTCATCGATTAGGCCGATGTAGCCGCTGCCTGGCTCGCCAGGCTCGGCTTTGCCAACTGAGTCGAGGATGACAAAGTGCCAACCTTTGTGGTCGAAACTGTGGTAGGTGCTGCCTTGCCCGTAACGGTCGGCGAACATTGCTTTGCCGTAGCGAGGGTCTTGCTTGGAGAGCTTTGACTTCGGACTCCATCCACCGATGTCGTGGTTACCGATCGTGTGATGGACTGGAACGGCTAGCTGCTTGGATGCTTCGTCGAACAGTTTCCACTCCAGATCAATTCGCTCCGCATCCGGGGCCAACGCGTCCATGATCAAGTCGCCACCCGTGATCACGAAATCTGGAATCGGGTCTAACTGGTTGACCTTCTGCACGCACTGCAGCCAACCTTCGGCGGCCCCGAGTTCTGGCTGAGCATGGATATCGGTCAGATGTACGAAGCGAAAGCTGGGCGTTGCCGCCGTTGCGTCTTCTGCCTGGACGAGGGATTGATTCCAAGGAAAGAGGCTCGCCCCCGCGAGTGCTCCGCCAGCTTGAAGGAAACGACGACGCGCAAGTGATGAAGACGTCAAAGACATAGCAATACCTAACGGCAGGAAAGGAAGGGCAGGGGAGAAAGGGCCACGGCTTGCCCTATTGCGAAACCGTGCACTGAAACGAAACGTAGTAATTAAAACTCGCCGATCACTTCGCCATCTTGTGGCTGCATCAAGCGACGATAGTTTGGAAGCGAGATATGCTCAGTCAGGAATCGAGCCGATCCATCCCCCAGTACCACTTGAATACCGCCTGGGTGTAGGCTCGAAGCGTTGTAGGCATAGCCCCAAGTGACCGTCAACGAACCGTTGATCAAGTAAGCCGTACTTCCGCCACCCATGAACTCGACATCGACCATCTGCAAGCCAGACGAAACGGCGACAACACCATTGTACTTACGAGGGCCGATCCAGAGACCACCTTCCCACAAGCAGTTCGATCCGCGGCAGCTACCAACTTTATCGTCGGCCGTCGTTCGTTCGCCCACGAGAATGGTGTTCGAGGTACCATCGGTCAAGTCGCCCAGGCGTCGCTTCGAGCTGGCAAAGAAAACACCGTCGCGAAGACCGGCTGCCGAAACACCATAAGGGCTTCCGCCGCCGGTGCCGCCGTTGACCAGGTAGTTCGACGTACCGAAGCCACCCTTCTTGTCATTCAATCCGCTGCTGGTATCGGATGGACATAGGAACATGGACAGTACCTGCGTTGCAGCAGGAATTGCATCATTAGCAGCAGCCGTTCCGTCGCCGTTGGCATCGAGCCAGTTGTTCGAGAAGTTATTGGTCTGGTTGCCGATCTCTTCGTACAAAGCACGCTGTTCGAGGAACGGAAGAAGCATCGTTCCCCAACCGAGACCGTTCAGGTTTTCCGCCGTATCGATGCTGGAACCTTGTTCTGGATTGTTGTCGATATAGCTGGAAGGAAGCGTACCGAATGTGTCGTGGTAGTTGTGCATCGCCAAGCCAATTTGCTTCAAATGGCTGGTGCATTCCATCCGACGAGCCGCTTCACGAGCTTGCTGAACGGCAGGCAAAAGCAATGCAATCAGAACACCGATAATGGCGATCACGACTAGCAATTCGACTAAGGTAAACGCCTTTTGAAAGGCACGATTCGAGCGCGAAACGATCATGACAGATCAATCCAGGTAAGGGTGCAGCGGAGGGATAAAGTGGTATCCGCAACCGAAACTCAACTATCGGCGACGGCGAGATTTCGATTCCAGCTCGAAGTCGATAACATTCTCTCCGTCTTGCACTTCAGCAGTCAGGGTCGACTTCAAGTTGTACTGAACAGGAATGGGGTCTCGGTAACCAGGCGGTGGAGCCGTTTCCTGGTTCGTGGTGATCATCACTTTGTGCGGTCCCAGCACAGCCCCTGTTTCCCCACGAAAGTAAGAAAGCTGGTAATGACCAAACTCGTCGGTAATGCCGAGCGATGGTCGTCCACCTTCGGGAATGAACGCAACTGCCAAATTGCTGACAGGCTTGCCGTCGACGGTGACGGTACCTTCAACTTCCGCCAAGTCAGGAAAACCGGCCGGCTTTCCGTAACATCCGATCCAAGTGACGCACAAGCAAGCGACGATGATTGCTCGGCTGCTAAAAGCCAAGTGATTGGCCATGCCAATGGTCCGCTGAAGAAAGGAAAGCTCTTGGGGACATGTGCCCCCTTGCTTTTCTCACAGGACTAAAGGGCCACAACTGCCGCTTAAGTCTAATGAAACGACCTTGAGTGACCAGAGATTCTTCATGAAGGTTTATTTAAGAGATTAGAAAAAATTTGGCGGCTTTAAACCCACTCATCCATTACTTCGGGGGTGACGCAAACAGAACAGTTTTGGCCGTCTTCCCTTAAGCCAAGAGTAAGCCCAAGCATTACATCACTAGGCGAGAAAGTACGTCTTATATTGCCAAAAAGCCATGCTTTGATGAAAGCATAGCTTTAGGACTGCGTTTCCAATTTGAAAGAGCGTGATTCGCTCTACGAGACTTTCCAGCCTTCGCGGAAGTCAGGGAAGATGAACTCTTCCGCGCGTGGATTGCCAGATGCTTGAAATGCTTCGGCATTCCAATCGAATCCACCAGCGGCACGGAATGCGACATTCGCCAGCAAGACCGATTCAGCAATAGGGCCGCTGTATTCAACGAAGTCACAGCAAGCGGCAGGCCCGCCTTTGCAGGCGTTGATCCAACTGGAATAGAAGTTGCCAACTCCTGGAATACTTACTGTCGATTCTGGCACATCCTTGCCGTCTGCCATGTGAACGTTGTATCCGTTGAAATCAGCGGTAACGATCCCCTTCTCGCCGATGAACAACGTGTTGAAGCTTTCTTTCTCGGGAACGTTGTACTTCTGGACGATCTCTTTCTTCGGTCCGCCATGCCACCAATGAAGTCGCACATCTCCGTGTGTGGGAACATCTTTGTAGTCGAGATAGGTTTGCATCGACTTGGGGGTTCGTTCCGCATCGACATCGCTCGGCTTCACTTCGTGATCGAGACCAACGTACGACGCATGCTTCAACCCAAGTGCCCAGTAGGGAATATCAAACACGTGGCAGCCCCAGTTGCCGGTTTCGCCGGTGCCGAAGTCCCACCAGAATCGCCATCCGTAAGGACAATAAGTGTCGCTATAAGGGCGTTCCTTCGCAGGCCCAAGCCACAAGTCCCAACTTAGATGCGCCGGCGGGGAAGGGAACTTGGTCGGCTTGGAAGGCATTCCACGGCTTCCTCCCTGGAAGCAGTAGACTTCGTTGATCTTTCCAACGACACCGCTTTGCACTGCTTCGGCCGTCTTTCGCATTCCGTTGTTGGCATGCCGCTGATTACCAAGCTGCGTCGCGACGCCCATCTTCTTGGCGATCTTCGTCAACTCGCGAGCTTCCCACGGAGTATGGGCCAGTGGCTTCTCGCAGTAACAGTGCATCCCGAGTTGCATCGCCTGACTGGCCGGATGAAAGTGCGTGTGGTCTGGAGTACTGATGACCACGGCATCGATCTCGTTGGTCATCTCGTCGAGCATCTTGCGGTAGTCGTGATACTGCTTGGCCCCCTTAAGCGTCCAGTTCTTTCCGGCCCGTTCCTCGTCGACATCGCAAACCGCAACGATGTTTTGACTTTTCACACCACCTACATTGGCACCACCCCGGCCGCCGACACCAATACATGCGATGTTGAGCTTCTCGTTGGGACCCTCCGCTTTTACCGCGGCAGATGTCCCCAGCCAAAAACCTGCTCCGGCAACAGCGGAAGCTTTTAAAACTTGACGACGATTGAGCGAACGAGACTTCATGGGAGGGGATTCCTTTCAAAGGAAGAGGTACGTAAGCGGCGATTGTGGTGGGACGCAGTGCCGATGGACGAGTCGACCAAACCAAATTCACATGGCTTGTATCTCTCTCATCCTACAACAAATGAAGGCTTTTGCAAAAATCGGCCCAATATCGAGGCCATTTGATCGAATCAAATACCGACTTCCAATTGGCCCATCTGCCGTTTCCATGATTTGCGTGTGAACGATGATCGAATCCGTTATGCTAATTGGCTGAATCTCCTCGACTGAACATTGTGCGGCATCTATGAACGAAAGCTATCTATTGATTCGAAAGCCTCGCTTGACTTGGCTCTTGGCCCTGGTTGTCGGAGCTGTTTTCGCTTCATCGGCATCCGCGATTGAAATCGAATTAGAACGTCCCGGCGAACGAGAGTTCATTCGCGATACGGCCGAGATGATCTCGCCAGAAGACGAAGAAAAGATTCGCGAGATCTGCGACAAGCTTCTCACCGAAAAAGCGACGCCCATCATCGTGATCACGATAGATTCCATGGCCAAGCATGGAGGGATAGGACTTCGCATCGAAACGTTTGCCACACTGCTGTTCGATCAATGGGGAATCGGGCACGCCCAAATCAATGGCCAGGAATGGAACACCGGCATCTTGCTGCTGGTCTCTCAACAGGACCGCAAAGCACGTATCGAACTGGGTGCCGGGTGGGGGCGAAGGGAAGATGGCTTGTGCCGACAGATCATGGACGAACAGATCATACCTCGCTTTAAGCAAGGTAACTTTTCTGGCGGCATTTTAGCTGGAGTGGAATCGCTCGACATGATGGCACGCAAGTTGGAGATACCGACCGCGCCGCGCCCTATGTGGCACTATGCTGTCGGCGTGGGGTTTGTCGCGTTGGCGATCTTCACCGGAGTATCGCTTTATCGACGCGGTTCCAGTGGCTGGGCTTGGGCGTTTTGGGCGGTCGTCTTTACCGTTGTCGGCGTCATTCTGTACCACATGGCAACTAGCCGCGGCAGCAGCGGAGGCGGTGGCTTCAGCGGCGGGTCTTTCGGTGGTGGATCTTCAGGTGGCGGTGGTGCCACGGGGTCTTGGTAAGGAAACAAAACCATGCAGCGAGCATCACAACTTTTCAGCCCCGAACAACGTCAGCAAATCAAAGAAGTTGTCGCCGAGGCAGAATCGAAGACAACCTGTGAAATCGTACCCGTGGTAGCAACCGCGTCTGGACGATACGACCGCGCCGAAGACATCGTCGGCCTCTGGCTGGCGGCTATTGCGGCCCTCGCCGTTTGGCAACTATATCCACGTTCCGCTGAGGAACCGGGAACATGGGCCGGCATATCGTTCGACATGGGGTTGATCGCGCTGCTGGTTTCAATCGTCGTCTCTTTTCTTATCGGTGCCGCGTTAGCCAGTTATGCTGGTTGGCTACGACGATTGTTCACGCCGCAGCAACAAATGAAGGATTGCGTTTCTTCCCGGGCTCGTGAAGTCTTTTTCGATCGGCGCGTTCATCACACTTCTGGTGGCACCGGAATGCTGATCTACGTTTCGCTGTTCGAGCATAGAGCGGTCGTGTTGGCGGACCAGGTCGTGCTGGAAAAGATCGGTCAAGACAAACTGGACCTGCTATGCCAACAGCTGACCGATCGACTAAAAGAAGGTGACGCGACCCAAGCCATGCGTCACGTTATCCAGGAAGCTGGAAAGGAGTTGGCAGTTGTGCTCCCCCAGAAAGACGGATCCACCAATGAACTATCAGATGCCTTGGTGCTGATTGACTAAGTCTCGCGCTTGTCTGCCAATCGACGGATTACGAAACGGATAGCAAAAACTCACCACCTTTAAGGGGAGCAATAGCATTCGCTGCGATGATTTTCTCTTGGGAAGGAATTGATTTTTTCTAACCACCCTTTCTGAAGTTAAGAAAATGCACTTCTACGGCGTGTTCTGCTGCCTCGCCCCCCGAGTAAGGGTTGTTCTATTTTTCGGGATCTCTATTATTCGAAGTCTTAACAACAAATACGTTAAAAGTTTTTGACTTCACCCTCCCCCATTCCTGCCTAGTTCTTTCCTGATTGGAGCCGTCCGGTGACCCTGTCTTGGAGTTGTTCTGCCCCGTTCGCAGTATGCGCTGCGCTAATCGTTCTCGCTGGCTGTGGTGGTAGCGAGTCGCTTCCTTCTCTCGGTGCCACCGTTTCTGGAACGGTGACCTATAAAGAATCCCCGATCGAAGGGGCAATGGTAACGTTCCTACCTACCGGAGAAGGGGGGCAAGGAGCCTTTGCTCGAACCGATGCGGATGGAAAATACACACTTTCCTCCTCGGCCGGGGGAAACAATGGCGTCAAGCCGGGGACGTACCATGTTACCGTCTCTAAGATTGAAGTCCCTCAGGTTCAGCTCGCAGGGGAAGACGATCCCAACTACAACCCGTACGCGAAAACGAACGCGAAACCTAATAACGCGTTGCCAGAAAAGTACGCCCAACAAGCCACCTCTGGGCTTGAAATCGAAGTCACTAACGGGGCAAACGACGTCCCTCTGAATTTGACCGACTAAGCGTCCTGTTAATTTGCGTGACTCGATTGCGGCAAAGCATCAAGCGGGCCGTTTTCAAGTTGCCGCAGTTCAGAACGAATCGAAAGCCCCCAAGCTTTCACATGTTCTACTCGATAGATGATATCCCCATATCTTTCCTGCACCCTAAATTCATGCGAGTAGTTTCTATGCGATCTTCGTTGTTTGCCCGCCGCGGCTTTACCCTCGTCGAGCTTCTAGTTGTGATTGCGATCATTGGTGTTCTTATTGCACTGCTGTTGCCTGCGGTTCAACAGGCACGTGAAGCAGCGCGACGAATGCAGTGCTCGAACCAACTGAAACAGCTTGGCTTGGCGCTCCACAACTACCACGACACTTACGGCTCGTTCGTTCCTCGAAAACAAGGGACCAACAATCCTGGCTACGGTTCCGGCAATGAACGCCTCACCAATGCCGGCCGTCAAAGTGGCTTTATTGGATTGCTTCCCTTCATCGAACAGAACGCGATGTACGAACAAATCGGAGCTGGTGACGGCAGCACCGCTCCCTGGGGTCCATACCCTTGGATGGGCTGGGGTCCTTGGAACAATGCTCCTGACATGCTGCGTTGTCCGTCAGCAACGGGATCTGCCGAGCCGTACATGGTCAACTACATGTTCAGTGCCGGTGATTCGATCAACAGCACCAAAGACTCGCAAAACCTACGGGGTGTTTTCCAGGCCGTTCGAGGTGTCGCCATGCGAGACATTACTGACGGCACAAGCAATACGATTGCCATGAGCGAGCGTTTGATCACAAACTTCAATCTTGGCTCGCGCACCGGAAGCATTCCTGTGAAGGAAGGTACCGCAACAGGTTTCTCCGGCCTGGGCTCTAATCCCTCTCAGTGTGTCGCAAGTGCCAACGGCAACTTCTACGCGAATCCATCGACCGTCAAGGGGCGCACCGGATGGCGTTGGTCGGACGGACAGATGGAAAAGGTCGGCTTCAACACGATCCTTCCTCCGAACGCTCCGTCGTGCATTGACGGTTCTGACTCCAATGGCGACGGAACCAACAATATCATGCCTCCAACGAGCAATCACCCTGGCGGCGCGATGGGCCTGTCGTGCGATGGTTCGGTGAAGTTCATCCCTGACACGATCGATACCGGTAACCTGACCGCTGGTCAAACGACTTCGGCTCGCAGCCCTTACGGTGTCTGGGGAGCAATGGGCTCTAAAGCTGGGGGCGAGGCTTACTCCGGCAGTTAGTCCACTGTTTGATTTCGCTTACCCATTTCGCGTGCAAAATGGTTAAATCGTTCTTGCTCGCCATGCCCAAAGATCCAGGGCATGGCGACTTGGGTAAAAGCTTTTCGTACACCCTCTCGCAAGATCGAACTTCTATGGTTTCTAATCGACACGCGGTGTTCCCGCTTCTGGTCGCGTTTGGTTTTCTATTCGGCCTGTCCTATCACTTTTCGGCAACTGCCTACGGCGAAGACAATAGTTCACGTGGTCCCAGGCTGCTTGTTTTGACCGATATCGGTGGCGATCCCGATGATCAGCAGTCGATGATTCGGTTAATGCTGTACGCGAATCAGTTCCGGATCGAAGGCCTGATCGCCTCAGCGTCCGGCACACCTGGCGAACTGAAAAAAGCCATCACGCAGCCAGATCTGATTCGTGAGATCGTTAATGCGTACGGTAAAGTGCGCCCCAATCTGTCGAAACATGAATCGGATTGGCCCACGACGGAACACTTGCTTTCATGCATTAAGTCTGGAAATCCACAGCGTGGTAGAGAACACATCGGCGATCGACACGACACCGAAGGTTCGCAGTTCGTCATCGAACGGATCGACGCGGGATCGTCCAGCGATCCCTTGAACATCACGATCTGGGGAGGCCAGACCGATCTTGCCCAGGCCCTTTGGAAGGTCCAGCATGGCCGCGGCCCCAAAGGCTATCGCGACTTTATCTCGAAGTTTCGCGTGTACGACATCAACGACCAAGACAAAATCGCCGACTGGATGCATGAACAGTTTCCTGGCTTATTTTACATCCTCGCAAAAGCGCCCCGAGGCAAAGATAAGCGGCTGGGCACCTATCGCGGCATGTATCTAACCGGAGATGTTTCAACGACGAGTCGTGAATGGATTGAAAAGCACATCACCGCGCAAGGACCGCTCGGAGAGCTTTATCCAATGCGGACTTGGACCAGCCCGAATCCCCATAAATGCCTCAAAGAAGGAGATACTCCCGCGTGGTTTTTCTTTCTACCGAAAGGAGGCAACGATCCGACCGATCCCGCGAAACCAGGATGGGGAGGGCAGTTTGTACTTGCCGAAGATGGCTGGTATCGCGATATGTCTCACTCGAAGGGCGATCCGCGAGAAACCGTCTCGAAGTGGCGACCAGAGTTTCAAAAAGACTTTGCCAAGCGAATGTCCTGGTGCATCCCCTAAGCACCTCAACTGCGCAAGATCCGACGATTTATTGGTTAAGCGTCAATAGTTTATTCTCACGACCGTCAGAACTGCAGTAAACTTCCAGAAACGCCTTTGAGTTGAGGCGTCTCTATTCTATGGGAATCGTTCGGGGGAATCTTCCATGAAGATCGTTTTGTGTAGTTTACTTTCACTCCTCTTGTTGGTCGCATCGAGCTGCTATATCCAGGCAGTCGAACTTACGCCGAATCAAGCCAAATCCAATGCGATCGACGCGTACATCTTTGGCTATCCGCTGGTGACAATGGAAATAACGCGACGCGTTATGACCAATGTCGAAAAGCCTAGTGGTACTCATGCACCGATGGGACAATTCGCGAGACTGCGCGAGTATCCTAATGCTGAGTTTCGAGATGTTACGGCACCCAATGCCGACACGCTTTATACGGTTGCCTGGATCGATGTTGCAACAGAGCCGTGGGTGTTAAGCCTACCAGACGCGGATGATCGCTATTACCTTTTTCCAATGCTCAGCGGATGGACAGATGTCTTTGAAGTACCAGGGAAACGGACAACGGGGACCAAAGCGCAAACTTACGCGATCACTGGACCTGGCTGGGAAGGTGAACTTCCTGAGGGAGTTGTCCAGTACAAATCACCGACAAGCATCGTTTGGCTTTTAGGTCGTATCTACTGCACTGGTACTCCGGAAGACTACAAAGCGGTCCACGAGCTTCAAGATAAAGTCAACGTTGTACCGTTAAGTTCATACGGGCACGACTATTCGCCTCCCGCTGGTCAAGTCGATCCCAGCATCGACACCAAGACTCCGGTTCGTGATCAAGTAAACGGCATGACGACCGAAGCGTACTTCAACTTGTTGGCGCAGCTAATGAAAGACAATCCGCCCTCGCCAGCTGACGAGGCGATGGTCAAGAAGATGGCGGCCATTGGGCTTGAACCAGGAAAGCCCTTCAAAATGGAATCGCTTCCAACCGAAGTTCAAGCTGCGTTACAAGACGTACCGAAACTTGCATTCCGGAAAATCCTGGGGCACTATGCCGATTCTGGAGAAGACATCCACGGCTGGCTCTTTACCACCAAGACCGGGCTGTATGGTACCGACTATCTGCAACGAGCATTCATCGCCGCGATTGGCTTGGGAGCAAATCGCCCTCAAGACGCAATCTATCCAACGTCCGAGAAAGATCCCAATGGTGAAGCGTACGACAGCCAGTATCAATACGTCATGCATTTCCCCAAAGATCAACTTCCACCGGTAAACGGATTCTGGTCGCTGACGATGTACGACAAGGATTACTTCTTCACGAAAAGCGAACTAAATCGTTACACGCTAAGTCAACGCAACGACTTGAAGAAGAATGCTGATGGCTCTGTCGATCTATACATTCAGCACGAAAACCCTGGCCCTGAAAAAGAATCGAACTGGCTGCCAGCGCCCGAGGGTAAATTCGTGTTGATGATGCGTCTGTATTGGCCTACAGAAAAATCTCCATCGATCTTGGATGGTACCTGGGAACCGCCAGGGGTTGCCAAAGCGGAATAGCTCTCCGCAGACCCACAATCGATCGGTATGAGTTTTGCGGCGATGAACGAGAGGTACTTTTCGTCCATCGCCGAACTTTTTACCGTGAGATTGTCATGAGTGAATTCTCGAGACGCCGTTTTTTATCGAGTGTTGGTGCCGGAACGACCGCAATGGTTGCCGGTTCGTTGATGGCCCAACAGCCCAATGCAGGAAAAGTTATGCCGACGGAAGGCCCCTCCAGCGATCGCCCGCTTCCTAAAAATGAAACTTCTCAGCTATCCCGCTACCGCCCTGCCCACCGCTTCGGCCTGGGTGGTGTCGCAATCGGGAACGGCTTTGCCCCAACATCGGATGCTGATGCTGAAGCAACGCTGGAAGCCGCTTGGGACGCAGGCGTGCGGTACTTCGATACGTCTCCGTTCTACGGATTCGGACTCAGCGAACGACGCTTCGGTCATTTCCTTGATAACCATTCACCTGATGACTATGTGCTGTCGACGAAAGTGGGCCGTGTTTTCACGGCGACTGCCAATCCACCGAACGCCGGCATTTGGAAGGAACCTTCGTCGTTCGAATACCGCTACGACTATACCGCCGAAGGCACGCGACGCTCAATTGAAGACAGCCTTCAACGGCTCGGCGTTTCGCAGATCGATATCGTGTTCATTCACGACTTGAACGAAGGCAATAGCGACCTGGGCAAAGACTGGGAGAAATACTTCGACCAAGCGGTGAAGGGTGCCATGCCTGAGCTCTGCAAGATGCGCGACGAAGGCTTGATCAAAGCTTGGGGGCTCGGTGTTAACCAGCCGGAACCCGCTTTGCGAGCCAGCGAAGAAAGCGATCCCGACATTCACCTATTGGCCACGCAGTATTCGTTGCTGGAACACGAAGATGCCTTGCACAACACGTTCCCCAAGTTGGAGGAGAAAGGAATCTCGGTCGTCGTCGGTGCTCCGTTAAATGCCGGCTACCTGGCTGGACGTGAGCGTTACCATTATGGAGGTGATATCCCTGAATGGGCACCGCAAAAGCGTTCACGCGTTCAGGCAATTGCCGAGCAGCATGGCATCGACCTACGCACGGCAGCCCTGCAGTTCTGCCTCGGGCCGAACGTGGTCTCGTCCGTTATTCCAGGGGCACGCAATGCAGAGCAAATTCGTGCCGACGCTCAATCGATGAAAGTCGACATTCCGGAAGAGTTCTGGACGGATCTTAAGCGAGATGGCTTGATCGCCAAGGACGCGCCCCTACCCAAGCTTGGATAGACGACGTCAATCGACTAAGCAGCCTGCCGTCGCATCTTGATCGACTGCGGGCTGTTTTCGTCAAAGTTGGTCAAACTGCGAACAGCATACGAATCGTTACCGTTCGAGGCGTAGTAGATCCGAGCATTGACTTCGCCCAGCAAGCCCATCCCAAACATCTGCGAACCAAGGATGGTGCTGAGTACGGCAAACAGCAGCAACGGGTTTCCCGTCATATCGACGCCGCCGATAAGCTTCATACCCAGTGTTGTCAGGACGCTAATTCCGGCGATGCCGATGCAAGCGAAACCCATTCGGCCGAACAGTTTCATCGGGCTCGTGAAGAACTGCTGCATATAAGCGACCGTCAGAAGGTCGAGTACAACGCGTGTCGTGCGCCCGATTCCATACTTCGTTTGGCCGAAACGGCGAGCATGATGACGGGTGACCACTTCCACGCACTTCGCACCGCGCTGGTGCGCCAGGATCGGAATGAAACGGTGCATCTCGCCGTACAATTCCAACTCGACGGCAATCTCTCGGCGAATAGCTTTTAGCGTGCATCCCAAGTCGTGAATCGGAAACTTGGTGACTTTGGAGATTAACCAGTTGGCGATCTTCGATGGAAGCTTTCGATTGACCCAGGCATCTTGACGGTTCTTTCGCCAACCATGAACAAGATCGTACCCTTCGTCGATCTTGGCGAGCATCATCGGAATGTCTTCCGGATCGTTCTGCATGTCGCCATCGAGCGTGATCACCACGTCCATGGAAGCATGCTGAATGCCCGCGTGCATCGCCGCCGTTTGGCCATAGTTGCGGCGAAATTCGACTACCTTTACGTGCGGATCGGTCGTGGCAACTTCCTTCAGTTTCGCGGACGAACCGTCAACCGAACCGTCGTCAACAAACAAGATCTCGTAGTCCCGTCCCAAGTTTGCTAGCACCTGATGCAAACTGCTATATAGCAGGGGAATGGTCTCGATTTCGTTGTAAATCGGAACAACAACGGAAACGCTCATAATGGCTTAAACCCGCAAAAACTCGAAGAAAATGGACATCGAAGCGGCAAATAGATTGCCGCCCAAGTCCCAATTGCGGGCAGATGTTAGCAAAGGAGCGGATCACGGGGCAAGATGGATCAAATCTCCCGGGCATTCTATCTCAACTTTGTTTGGTCTCGATTCGCCGAATTCCCAGCTCGACGAAGAGAGACCTCAATATCAGGACGCCAGACATCACCACCGCGATGACTATCCAGCCGTAACCACCGAGGACATTCAAGTAGTGAAATCCAGCACATGTCAACGCAGTGATTGTGGCGGCCCCAAACGTAATCAAATGACGTTTGTTCTTTTCGGTTCGCGTCGCCTTACTAGAAACAGCCAAACTGCCGCGGCGAAAAGCGAACACCATGCCGATGACGACGATTGTTGAGCTAAGGAACAGAGGAATGATCCAGATAAGCATAGTGCCCCTCGGAACGGAAGCGTTAGCGATCCGAGGATTATAATCAATCTATCGAGTTGCCGACCAGGAACGGCCGCGGAATGCTCGGGTCGCTACCGTTCCCAGTCGGACATCTCGACATCGTTGATAATTTGCGTTCCTGCCGGACTTACGCTGACTCAACGATGCCCGCCTCTTGGACCACTTGGGCAAGCCATTGCTGAATTCGATCTTCTGTCATTTCCCACTGGTTGTCGTCGTCCAAGCCAAGCCCGATGAAGTGGTTGTCGTCGAACAGTCCACGCGATTCATCGAACTCATAACCTTCGATCGGCCATACACCGATCAACTCGGGCGAACCAAGTTTCTGAATGGTTTCCCAAAGCTCGCCCATAGCATCGAGATAGTTATCGGGATAGCCGACGGCGTCTCCCATCCCAAAGAACGCTACCTTCTTGCCGGTTAAGTCCAAGCCTTCCAACTTTGGCAGGAAGTCGTCCCAGTCCGCTTGCATTTCACCGACATTCCAAGTGGAAACGCCGAAGAGCAAAATGTCGTACTTCATCACATCGTCAGGCTTCGCCTTATAGACGTCGTGTACCTGGCTGATGCAATCCCCGAGCAATTCTTTCATCCGATTAGCGGCGCCTTCGGTATTGCCGGTCGTCGACCCATAAAAAATGGCCATGGATAAATCCATATTTTCCTCGCTAGTGTTGGCAGTCATTCTTGAGTCCTCGACGACAATCACGTTCACATCGAGGATGAAATTTATCTGTTTTCAGGAAGAGATACCTAGCCGCTCGCAACAGAGATTGGCTCGGTGGTTGTCGCCTGCTTCGCGGTAGATGTGTGCCAATCGCTGCAAACAACAGGAACACTTCAGCGACTGGATCTCAAACGTTGTCGCATCCGCAATCGCGAGATACGCTTTCTCGTTTTGATGGAGCCGAGAAAGGACAGTAACCAGCGCGACACGGTAAAAGAAGATTTGCGGCGCCATCTCGATCGCAATGAGCAGAATCGGTTGAATCAACTCGGGAGGATAGCCCGCCTTCGACATGTAGTACGCAACTCCGTATCGTGCGTTGTGGGAATCTGGCTCGACATGGCATGCACGCTGACAGACATCGGCGGCGAGCGCAAACTGCCCGACCATCCCTAATCCGCGCGCAAGCCGTGACAAGACTTCGGCGTCGATGATGGGCAGCTGTGCCAAATAACAATAGACGTCGACCGCCAAGTCGGCCTCGTTCAAATGGGCGTAGCAGTCTGCAAGTGCCAATTGACCAGACACCGAAAGACCCTGAAGCGTTCGGGCCTGCTCTAAAGCATCTTTACCGTTTTGGAAGTCACACAATGCATGACATAAGACACCCTTCAACTCCCAAGCCGAGGCGTCGTCGGTATATTGAGCCAAATGCAGTTGCAATGTGTCGAATGCTTCGACGTAACTGCCTTGGTGGTAATAAAATAGAGCCTGATGGTAGGCATTTCCTGCACAAGCCATATCACTCTCGCATCATCTGGAGTGGACGGAAACCATGCGGCGATCAGCTTACTTTTAACGCTAGAATGCCGCAGCCGAGAGACCAAGAGGGCGGGAGAGCGGTAAGCTTCTTTCCCTCATTCGATGGCTAGCGAACGGACAAATCCGCGGCGGCTTGCTATAGATACTGAGTCTCAGTTTTAATGGATTTTAACGTTCTTCCCAGATGTTGGCAACTCTTTCGGGACGAAATTCCTAGAAGACGGGGCAATCCACCGATTGGTCTCGACAGGTAACGACCACGCTCGTGCTTATTGCTAGTAGTCGTGATGATTCGACTCTTCCCCGGCCCGCGTTCCCAAGGCACCCCACACGCCAAATGGGCTCTTACGTGGTTGCCGGTCTTGGGAAGAGGGTGGCGTCTGAGTTAAATCTCCCACATCAATCGTATCGGGAATGAAGCGTACGCTCCCATCGGCAAACGCTACTTGCGTTCCTCCGGGATGATAACTTCCCACAGAGAAAAATCCATCGACCGCCTCGTTACCACCGATTGCACAATTGGGGCTATTGGGTGGCAGGATGGTACTGAACATACCAGGCCCGGCAGCCCCATCTGCCCAATGGGCTCCACGGCCTTCAGGATGAAGTGGCATATCGATCGCGTAGTATTGCGGCAACGTGTCGCGTGTCTCGAAACAGAAGCTTGGACTATCCAGCAAGCTCTCTGGCTGATCGACCGCGATTTGCCCAGCGGTGAATAGGCCTTTCTCCGTGCCGATCTCGCCCATCAGGATCGTATTGCTCATTCCGTCCGTAATATCACGAAACCGAGTTGTCGTTTCACAGCCGAAGATGCCTCGTTGATGTCCTTCTCGATGAAGACCCGACGCGACGTCCCCGATGCAAAACGCATAACTGGTCGGCTCGCGCCCTGGCTTTACGCGAGACGAAGTAGGGCAACGAAAGATCTCGAGCGGTTGCTGCCATGGGAGTGATTCTGTTTCGCTGTTCCATCGATGATCGACAATTCGATCGTACAATTCCGATTGTTCCAACTCAGGCAGTATGGCCACTAAACCGCTTAGCCGCTCGCGATTGCCTGATGCAAGCGAAGTAGAAACGTCTGTTCCTGCCATCGCCGCAGGAAAGTAACCCTGCATGTCATGACAGTTATGCAGCGCCAGTCCGAGCTGCATGAGGTGATTGGCACATCGCATGCGACGAGCCGCCTCATGTCCGCTTTGCATTGGCAACACGCATATCAACAGCAGGATGAGCAATACCGAAACGACAATCGCTTCGGTCAAAGTGATTCCATCGCGGGATTTTCCCTGTCGAGTGTTCTTACAATGCATCGGCCGGTATCACCTCACGTCCATTAGAAGTCCCTAATGCTCCCCAGACGCCAAAGGGACTGGGCACGGCAGTGGCCGTCGGCTCGTCTTCATTTTCTGATGGTGCCGCAGCAAGGGCATCTGGTGAAGGAGGTGATGCGGAAGGGTTACCGGCATCGATTTCCTCCGAGATGAACCGCACGCTGCCGTCGCACATCAATACGTGGCAGCCCCCGGGGTGATAGCTTCCGGCTGAGTAGATTCCGTCGACCGCTTCCTCCCCACCGACAGCGCAGCTGGGGCTGTTGGGTGGTAGAATGGTGTTGACCAACTGCGGACCTGCTCCGCCATCGGCCCAGTTGTAGCCGCGTCCCAATGGATGCAATTCGACTTTGCTCAAATAATGCTCTCTCGCGGAGTCGGTCGTCCTAAATGCGATCGCTGGATCAGAAAGAACGTTCGGTGGAAGTTCAATGGCGTACTGCCCCATAAGTTGACGATTCCACTTCGTTCCCATTTCCGCCATGGCAATCGTATTGGAAGTGCCATCGGTTATGTCCTTAAATTGACTAAACTTCCCAGGAGCGAAAGCTCCCCGCAGCTTCGGCAAGTCGTGGATGTTCTGGGAAACATCTCCAATACAAAACGCATAATTGGTGGGCTGAAAATCTGTTTCTGTCGAAGGGGCGGAAGGACAAATGTATGTGTCGATGCGTGTCTGCCACGGCGTATACAGCGTTTCCCAGGGGGCTGGTCCCCCAGGCGAGAAGCCCTCGAAGCCCGTAGGATCCATAATCTGATCGTAAAGACTGCTTTCCTCGATGAAGGGAAGCAACACCACCAAACCGCTCCGGCGACTTTCATTGCCACCCAATCCGGTTCCACCTGTCGACATGGGGAAACGTCCCAAGGTGTCGTGGTAGTTATGCAGCGCAAGTCCCAACTGTTTCAGGTTGTTATTGCACTGCATCCGCCGCGCGGCTTCCCTGGCACAACGCCGCCCGAACGGGATCAAACAAAATAGCAGCGCCGCAATGATAAAAATGACAACGAACAGCTCTTTCAGCGTAAATCCATCGCGGGGCGTTTCGACGTCGTTCATGACATAACCTCTTGGGGCTGAGAATCGCTGGGGATCGCTTCGCCGGTAGAGCGTCGTCGCATCTTTCTCCAGCGAACGCATTCATAAGCGGCCATTGGCAAAATCCAACTGAGCCAAGCGTTCAGTTGGTAGGCGGCAAACGTCTCGGTATCGGTAACGATCAAGATGCCGGCGAAAATGCGAAAGAGCAGGGGAGCGACTAACAACAGGAAACAATGGGATGCCCAGCGTTGATGAATAGCAAACTTCCGCTGCATCGCGTACTTCGCGGCAAAGATCATCGTCACCGCAGTGGCAATGGCCTGCAATCCGAATCCAATACCTGCCAACGGCCCAGTAAATGCCCAGAAAGCCATCACAAATCCACTGGGGGCGACCAACGCCAGGATCAGAAAGAGCTGAACTTTTCCCAAACGACGATGCAGCGTCGCATGTGCCTTCCGTTTACCACTGATCATCAAATAGGCCGCAATCACTAAAGCAATCGGAGCGGTAAGAATGTGGACGTAGAAAGCCGGCGGGTAGATTCCCCGAAACGACTCCTCGCGCCCCAGCAGAAACACCGCGTCGAAGTTCGGCGGAAAGTAGTTGACGTATTCGGCGACGATTGAAAACAGTACACGTGCCAATAGAAAAACAACGACGGCAGCCGCGACAAGCTTCAGCTTTTGATACCGTGATGTCTTCGCACGTGTCGTCACGACATTGGAGGCATCCAGTGCCTCTTCCTGGTTACCCGAAGAGAGTTTGCAAAAAGTGGAGCAATAGGTGCGGTCCTATGCCCCACTGTGGAGGATAACCGAAGTTGCCAGCGACGTCGATTGAATTGTGTCAGGCTAGTTGGCGGCCATCATGACGCCGAGCAACTGCCGGGCAATGATGTTTGCTGCCGCTTCGCCCCCTGGCGTCTCTTGCAGATTGGTCCAGACGATCAAAGTCGTATCGGTCTCTGGATCGTATCCCATGAACGACTGGTAACCCGGCAACGAACCATCATGTCCCAGCATAGGCCCCAGCTTCGCGATCGCCAGTCCATATCCTGCGGTCTGCGGATCGCTTGGGTTGTTGGGCTGAATGCTCTTGAGACGTTCCTGCTGCAAGCTCTTGTCCAGCAAATTGCCTCCGACCAACGCTTCGACGTAGGTCGCCAAGTCTTCTGCGTTAGAAATCGCCCCGCCGGCAGCCCATGCCCACGATGGATTGGCATACGTAACATCGGTCGGCAGCAGTTTTCCCGCAAGTGCCTCTTTTTGCTCTGCTTTCGAGAGCTCTGGATTTTCATTGGAGCCGAACAGATATCCGTGCGCGTATGGCTTCGGCAACGTCGTATCGTCTTTAGCAGGAAGAAGTGTCCGCGTCATATTAAGCGGCTTGAAGATGCGTTCTTCAAACGCTTCTTCAAGTGGCATATTGGTGAAGCGTTCGATCAAGACACCTAACATGACAAAGTTGGTGTTGGAGTAGAAGTACTCGCTACCAGGCTTGAACATGGCTTTCTGCTCGATGCCCATCTGAATCAGTTCTTCTGGCGTGAAACTTTTCTCAGGGTGTTGATCCAAGATACGGTTGAACGACTTAAGTTCGCTATAAGTTGCGATTCCGCTTCGCATGTCGAGCAGATCAGCGATGGTGACCTGATCTCCTTGGGGAACGTTCTCGAAATACTTCGAGACTTTATCGTCCAGCTTCAGCTTGCCTTCTTGCACCAACTGCAAGATGACCGTGCCTGTCATCGTTTTGGTATTCGAGCCGACACGAAACGACATGTCCGCTTGCATCGGTTTCTGGGTTTTCAGATCTGCAACGCCAAACGCTTTCAACCACTGCTTGTCGCCTTGGCGAACCAAGACGACAGCGCCAGGGATGGCGTTGTCCTTCAAGATCGTTTCGACGGTCGCCTGAAGCTTTTCCTGGTGCTTGAATTCTTCCGCCGAGCTGAAACCAGACAGGGCGTAAAGAATCACCAAACTAACAACCACGCGGAAAAAATAGAGACGATTCATAGCCACCGTTTCGCCAGATAAAACACTTGGGTTGATCCATACTAGAAAAACTATAGCTTATCGACCCGCCGATTTTCTCTAGTCGGTACCTATCCAGAAAATTCCTTCCCGTTCGTGGCACGTTCCCATGATATTCGTTAGGTTCCGGGAAGGCTTGAGGATTCTATCTGTTCCAATAAGGAGATGGTGATGCGTACTTTGGCGATTATGCCTGTTGTCTGCCTACTGATTCTTGCCTCGAATGCGCACGGAGAAGAACAAGCACCAGGTAAATCGTCCGACACGTACGACCCTTTCCAGGCTTCTCCTAATGAGACTTCGCAGACGAAAACACCGTCAACAAAAACAACTAACTCTGGTCCCACTGACCCATTGGCCGCTCCTTCAACTCGCATGAAAAGAAGCGATCCTCAGCCATCGAAGTTCGTACGCTGGCTAGGAGCATCGGCCAAAACAGATCAGCTGATCGATGCCAAGATTCGTTATCAAGAAACCAAAATCCAGTTCATCGACACGCCGCTAGATGAAGTGGTTGGCTATCTCAAGCAATTGCACGGTATCAATATCGTGCTGGACCGGGAAGGGATGAAAGCTGAAGGCTTGAAAGTCGACATGCTGATCACTCGGAACATCGAGGGGCTCAAACTGCACAGTGCCCTCAACATTCTTTGCGGCGAAGAGGGACTGGGGTGGTACGTCGAGAACGAAGCGATCGTGTTCACTTCGGCGGACGCGGCAGACGAACATATGACCGTTCGAGCGTACTTCTTAAGCGACGCTATTTCCGTCGACCAGCTAACAGTCGCCCTTACTCAAGTGATCCTTCCAGAAACCTGGCAAGCTTCCGACGGGGCAAGCATTTCCCAGGTCGCCTCATGTCATATGCTGCTCGTACGACAAAATCGCATGGGGCACGACATGATCGAGTCGTTGCTTCAACAGTTGTATGAAGCAACGCAACAGACGTCGAACACGAACTAGTTGGCAGTGATTAATGCCCAGCCAGCTGCTTCACTGCATCGGGCTTATCGTGAATAGCGAAGCGGTCCACCATGTGAGCGCTCGCTGTGTTAAGCCCGATGAGCTCGACTTCAACCTCTTTCTGTCGATACTTCACGATCACTTTGTCCAGCGCACCAATCGCAGTGATGTCCCAGAAATGTGCATCGGTCACATCGATGTGCACGCGATCGAGTTCTTCCTGGTAATCGAACGAATTGACGAAACGATCGGCCGAGGCAAAGAAGACTTGGCCGCTGACGTTGTACGTCTTGCCCGTTTTACATTCGTGTAGTTCGCCTTCGACTTCCAAAATCTGCTGCACTTTGTGAGCGAAGAAGAAGCCGGACATCAGCACGCCAACGAGCACTCCCTGAGCCAAGTCGTGTGTCACGACCACGACCACGACAGTACTGACCATCACCACGCTGGAGCTCTTAGGATGAAACACGAGATTCGTAAGCGATTCCCATTTGAACGTCCCGATCGAAACCATGATCATCACCGCGACCAATGCGGCCATAGGAATCATCGAAACATACTCGCCTAGAAAGACAATCAGAATCAGCAGGAACACCCCGGCACACAGCGTCGAAAGTCTTCCACGTCCGCCCGACTTCACATTGATGACCGACTGACCGATCATCGCACAGCCAGCCATACCGCCGAGGAAACCAGCCACAATGTTCGAGCAACCTTGGCCGATGCACTCTTGGTTCTTATTGCTTTGTGTGTCGGTCATTTCGTCGACGATCGAGGCGGTCATCAACGATTCCAGCAAACCAACGACTGCCAATGTCACCGAAACGGGGAAGATGATTTGCAACGTTTCAAACGTCAGCGGAATCTCAGGGAGCAGAAACACTGGCAAGCTGTCTGGCAACTGCCCCATGTCGCCCACGGTATTGATGTTAAAACCAAACGTGACCGAAACGGCGGTCAAAGCACAGATGGCAATCAGAGGTGATGGAACTGCTTTGGTCAGATAGGGGAACAAGTAAATGATTGCCAAACCTGCGGCCACCATCGGATAGACGATCCATGGCACGTTAATCAGCTCTGGTAGCTGTGCCATGAAGATCAGAATTGCCAATGCATTCACAAACCCGGTGATTACCGACTTCGAGACGAAACGCATCAGCACACCGAGCTTTAAGTACCCAGCAGCGATCTGCAGGATGCCTGTCAGAATGGTCGCGGCAAGCAAATACTGCAGGCCATGCTCTTTCACCAACGTCACCATCACCAACGCCATTGCCCCGGTTGCGGCCGAGATCATGCCGGGGCGGCCGCCAACGAAAGCGGAAACGGTGGCAATACAAAACGAAGCGTACAATCCAACTTTGGGATCGACGCCAGCAATGATCGAGAAAGCAATCGCTTCAGGAATCAAAGCCAGCGCGACAACGAGACCCGCGAGAAGGTCTTTAGGAATATTGCCAAACCATTGTTGACGCCAGGATTCTGGTTTCTGCATCGTACTTCTTGTTCCAAACAGGAATTTGTGGGTAGGGAGCGGGGGGATCTTCATCCCAGCTCAAATCGATTTAGAAGGATCGCTACTCGGTGCAATTCAGCGAAAGGAGAGCTTGTTCGCAGCCGCCGTCGGGAAAACATCCCACGTTGCAGGTATGCCGAAGGGGGCGAACTTCACGCTGACAGAGAATCAACTACACCGGTCTATTTACCTTTATTTGGCGATATAAAGCTTGAACGGCATTCATAATACCACAAGCCTTGTCAGGCCGAAAGTTCAACTTTACTGAAGTTTGTCGTAGTTACCGCAGTCCGCCAAGAAAGCGGGCAACGCCCACGCAAACACAACCATAACACCAGAGAATACCCCATTAGATACCGCGGCCGCCGTGGCGATGAGTCCCCTGGTACGAGGAAAGAATGCCTAACGGGCCGAATTGATCGTCGTCGCTGTCCCGATCGCGACTCTCTCACCTTGCCGAACATATCCCCAACGTCCGATGCCGTCCGACTCGAACTCAACGAACATCACGTCGAGACGCCGCGAACGGATCAAGACACCGCGGCTATTTTCGAGTAGTTCGATCTGGCTCTCTCCCTGATCACGGCGGTCCAAAAGCTCGACAATATTCGGGTCTTCAAACAGCTCGGCGTTGTCCGGTACGATCGAAAACATGCAGTCCCCCTCCACATCGCCTGGAGGAATGGCGCATAAGATGAATCCGATGTGATGTTCGCCGTCGAGCGTTTGTAAAACGATGGCTTTCATATGGGCTTATCCACAATTGAGAGAACCGTGCGATTCCGGTTCGGTCGATTCTACTTCAAAAGAATCGAAACGCGCACGATTTCCATATAATCGTGACGAACTTGCCTTCCCAGTGTGGTGCACTAACTCATGGCTTTCGACAAAAATTCGATTCATGCCCAACTTCGCCAGCATGTCGATTGCCTGGCCACCGAGATCGGCCCACGAATCCTTGCGAAACCAGATACCATTGAGGCAACTTCTTCCTATCTAATTTCCCAGTGGCACAAGATGGGCTACGAGGTCCGAGAAGAAACGTACGAATCTTCAGACGGGCCGGCAACGAATCTCATCGTAGAAATTGAAGGCACCCAAGCAACAAACGAGGTGATCGTACTCGGAGCCCACTACGACACCATCGCCACGACTCCAGGGGCCGACGACAACGCATCGGCGGTTGCGGTTCTCTTGGAAACCAGCCGACTTCTCAGAGGGCTTCGACCGAAGCGGACAATTCGCTTTATTTCGTTTGCCTGCGAAGAAGCTCCCTACATGAGTCTCGACAGTATGGGAAGCCAATACCATGCTCGCGAAGCAAAGAAGCGTGGCGAACAAATTGCAATGCTCTGCCTAGAGATGGTCGGTTACTTCCGCGACGAACCGAACTCACAACAAGTCCCAGCTTCAATCCCAAAGTGGCTGCATCCACTCTTCCCGAAACGAGGCAACTTCCTCGCTGCCATCGGGAACCTGAACTCCTGGCAATTGTCTTGGGCTTTTCGCCGAGGCTTTAAGAAGGCGACCAAGCTAGGACTGTTTTCCTTATGCTTGCCTGAGTCGATTGAAGAGATACGACGCAGTGATAACAGTTCGTTCTGGGATCAAGGATACCCCGCGTTGATGCTGACAGACACAAGCTTCTTGCGGAATCCAAACTATCATCAACCGAGTGATACAGCAGACACGCTGGACTACCACGCCATGACGGAAGTTACTCTTGGTGTAACCTCTTCGGTAAAACGCCTTGGCAACTAAGCAATACGCCGTGCCACGTCATCAATCGTAGCGAGCCACTGATCGTACTGCCCACTTACTTCCCATAGTCGCCTCAACTGACAAGCTTCCGACTTGATTCGAGGCAGTGCCTGGTGAGCTAAACTAACCAAGTGATCCGTCTCGACACCCTGTTGCGATTGGCTCCAAGCGGCTAGGCAATCGAGCGACGCTTCTTGAAGGCCAGGACGCCCTCGAAGGTGGGCAAGTGCTTCGCAGGCCGCAAGCATTCTGATCGCAACATCCGTATCGATTTTCCCTTGGGACGTGTCAACGACGTCCTGCAACGCCTCTTCGATCAAGCAGACTCCTTTACTTCGCAGTAAACGATCTTGCCAATCACAAGCGGTATCGTTGTCGAAAATCTCGTATCCCCAGGCACCCATGTACGATGCGTCTCCGTGCAGTCCAACTAGCTCGCCACACAAAATAAGACCTATCGTTAGATACCGTCAATCGCCTTTCGAGTTCCCAAGAACAAATGGGAGATTCAAAAACAGTTCTCAACGAATTGCTTCATGCTTCTCAAGACCTCGATTGCCGAAGAAACCACCTCGTAAATTCCTGGGGCGTGCTGCAATATATTCATGTCGAAGGGGTGTTGCTTTGCGAGCTAATCAGCTTGCAGTTCATGCCAGTCGGCACCATCTTCCATGATGCTTTGGTTGATCTCTAAAAGCTTTGATTTTAACTTCGCAACGAGTTCCGGCTGCTGTGCGGCAAGGTCATTTTCTTGCTTGGGATCCTGCTGTAAGTCGAACAGTTGATAGTTCTTGTAACTTCCACCTTTAATCCGTGGGATCCAGGCTTCTTGGAACATATTGTTTTTGCTCATTTCATAGTCGCGTTCAGCTACGAGCGAGTAGTTTCCGTCACGCATCGCCACGATCGGACGCGAACGTTGCAAATGCCAGAACATCGGTTGGTGGCGTACGAATTCCCCCTCTCCAGAAACGAGTAGCGGCGTTAAATCACTTCCATCAAGATGGCGATTCGCAGGAGGAATTATTCCTAAAATTCCGCAGACAGTCGGAAAGATATCAACGATTCCCGCTGGTGTATCGCTGGCAATCACTTTTCCTGCATCAATTTTGCCTGGCCAATAGAAAATACCTGGCACACGAATCCCCCCTTCCCAATTGACACCTTTCTTTCCGCGAAGACCTCCTGTTCGATCGTCTCGATAACTGCCATTGTCAGAAGCATAGATAATCAACGTGTTTTCCGGCTTATCGATCGAATGCAACTTCTCAACCAAGCGTTCGATAGCGCGGTTTGTATTGTCGATCGTTCCAGAATAGATTGCCGCGTTGTCTTTCAGCGACCCATATTCAGAAACGATGTCATCCGGCGCGGCGATGGGCGCATGAGGCTCATGAAACCAGACGTTTAAAAAGAAGGGCTTCTTGCCATCTCGATGATTGTCGAGCCAGTCAACGGCCTCGTCGACGACTAGCTGACATGAATATCCTTCCAGCTTACCGACAGGCTTTCCGTTACGGATAAAGTTGCGAGGGTTCTTATGGCTTGGCTCGGCATTGTTCCATGTTGCAAACCAATAGTCGAAACCATGTTGATCCGGCGTTGGTTTGTCGAACTTTTTCGTGGGTAAACCAAGATGCCACTTGCCGATGTGCGCGGTCGCGTAACCTTGCTCCTTTAAGACTTCGGCCAAGGTATTTTCCCGCAGCAGCAAGTGCGATCGCTGAGACTCGTCATGAATCCAGCTGTATACGCCTGCTCGAATATGGTGACGCCCCGTCAGCATCGTTGCTCGTGATGGCGAACAAACGGCACAGCCGGAATAGAAGGCTTCAAATCGAGTTCCACCACGTGCCAGCGCATCGATCGCCGGCGTTTTGACAGGCCCGTCGTAGCATCCGACATCTTGATAACCCAGATCGTCCGCCAAAAGCATAACGACGTTCGGCTTCGTCTCAGCAGCCGATACGTTCACAGAAAAACCTATCGTCAGCACGCAGGGCAAAGCAAATAGCAAGATCGAACGAAACATGGAGTAACCTTTGGACAGGCGGGGACACTACAGGGTGGGGACGTGAATCGAACGCTTAGTGGACAACAACCGTTATGCTGGACGCCGGTTCTACTGACAACTATGTTGTAGCGAACCACCCCGGAAGTCAAAAAGTTCGTTCGATTACCTCACTTTCCCTTCCAGTTCCTACCTTCGGTTCCTCGCGAGCCCCTAATCCTTCCTCGACGCTGCCTACTTCAGGAATGCCGCCATGTCGTTTGTGAAGCTACCCTGTTTACTGCTCTGCCTCATCCCACTGCTTATCACCGTCTCTGGGATTTCCGCAGAAGATACTTCTTTCGATCCCTCTCGTTTGGAAGTCACAACGCTCGGAACGCAATTGAAGCAGCCCATGGAGCTGGCCGTTGCCCCAGACGGCAAAGTCTTTTACATCGAGATTAAAGGGCAACTAAAAGTCTATAACCCCGCAACGCGGCAGACAGAAACCGTTGGTGAAATCGAAGTCACAACGGCCCAGGAAAATGGCCTGATTGGCTTGGCTCTCGATCCAAAGTTTCAGGAGAACCGCTGGATCTATCTGCAATACTCTCCTCCTAATTTCTCAGGCCAGCATGTCAGTCGATTTACTCTCGTCGATGGCAAGCTCGATATGGAAAGTGAGAAAGTACTTCTAAAGTACGAAGAGCAACGTTTGCAATGTTGTCATCACGCCGGATCTCTTGAGTTCGGCCCGGACGGATGTCTGTTCATCGGCACCGGCGATAACACGCATCCGCATGGCGATTCTCACGGATACGCTCCGATCGATGAGCGGCAAGACAAGTTTCCTTGGGACGCTCAAAAATCATCCAGCAATACGAAGAGCTACAACGGCAAGATTCTTCGGATCCGTCCGCTTGCCGATGGTACGTATGAAATCCCCGATGGCAATCTTTTCCCCAAGGATGGATCGATCGGACATCCCGAAATTTATGTCATGGGATGTCGCAATCCGTGGCGAATTAATGTCGACCAAAAGACTGGCTACTTGTACTGGGGAGAAGTTGGCCCCGATGCTGGGAACGATGGTGCCCGCGGCCCGCGCGGTTACGATGAAGTGAATCAAGCCAAGAAAGCTGGCAACTTCGGCTGGCCCTATTTCATTGCCGACAATCAAGCGTATCACGACGTCGACTTTACGAGCGAAAAGATAGGCTCACAGTTCGATCCTGCCCGACCGATCAACGATTCCCCCAATAATACCGGCGCCCGTGAACTTCCTCCGGCGACGGAAGCTTTCATTTATTATCCCGGTGCCTCATTCGATAAGTTCCCCGAAGTAGGGTCTGGAGGTCGCACGGCATGCGCTGGACCGACCTACGATTTCGATTCGAACAACAAAAGCGAGACGAAATTCCCGTCGCACTACGATCGCTGCTTGTTCATCTATGAATGGTCGCGGCATTGGATTCTTGCTGTCCACTTGACCGGCGACTCTGAAATAGGGTCAATCGAACCATTCATGCCTGAGCAGAAATTCACGCGACCGGTCGACCTACAATTTGGTCCTGATGGCGCGCTGTACATGCTGGAATATGGCGAAACATGGGGAGTGAACGAAGACGCGAAACTGGTACGAATTGACTATGTTCGAGGAAATCGCCCACCGATCGCCGTCGCGTCTGTCGAGAACAATACGGGGAAACAACCGCTTAAAGTCAAGCTAAGCAGCGAAGGGACAATCGACAAAGATAACGACGCATTAGCATATCGGTGGATCGCCTACCGCGCTGGAGAAGAAACGCCGCAGCCCCAAATGATCTCGACTTCATCCAATTCAGAAGTAACTTTCAACGAGCCAGGCGTCTTCAACGTGGAACTCAAAGTCACCGACCCAAGTGGTGCCGAGTCGATCGCCTCGGTCCCTGTTATCGTTGGAAATGCGAGACCTGAGATAACGTTCGTTTCTCCAGAACAAGGAGATTTCTTCGACTCGGCAGAACAAATTCGCTACCAACTGACAATCCGTGACATGGAAGATGGCACATCAGACTTTGATGCAGCCGACGCTTTGGGTATTCCGGAAATCGATTTGGAAGCACCTAGACGTACGGCGGTAAACTTGAGTTTCGGCACCGGGAGCATTCCCAACGGTTCCGGAAGCTCCGGCGACGACAACGATCCAATCGGGCTCAAACGCATGAAGAAGAGCGACTGTTTCAATTGCCATGCCGTCGACAGCCTTCGTGTTGGTCCTGCATTCTTGAAAGTTGCCGAAAAGTATCGAAACGTTCCAGAAGCCTTCGAGGCATCGGTCAAACGAGTTCGTGAAGGATCTGCGGGAGTTTGGGGCAAAGTTCCCATGCTTCCTCACAGCCAACACTCAGTTGACGAAATTCGTGAGATGGTCTCGTGGGTTTATTCGCTTGAACCAGATAACGCTGTCCGTGTGTTCGATGGACTCGTCGGCAATATTCAACTCACAGATGCCGAGGTCGAAAAAGCTGGGCACGTGAAGTTAGAAGCAAGCTATCGTGATCTGGGTGCAGGCGATATTCCGCCACTTGTTGGAACCTCCAAGATCTATCTTCGCAAGCGAACTCTTGAAGCGGAACAAGCTGACGAAGTGAATGGGCCGCGAACTCTCGGCGGTCACACCGCTTCTGATGGAAAGTTCCTCGGAGCAATCAACCATGGCCATTTCGCGCGTTTCGACAGCATCCCTTTCGATCGCGTTGGCGGGCTTACGTTCCGAGTCACCTCGGCTGGCTCCGGTGGAAGGATTGAAGCTCGCTTAGACCAGCTGGATGGCCCCGTGATCGGTACGGCCAGTATTGACGTCAACGGAAGCTGGGATGCGTTTCATGATGTCTTCACGACGATCGCCCCTCAGAAAGGACGCCACACGGTCTTCTTTGTCTTTCAGAACGAAGAACGCCAAGGCGGACTCATGAATCTCGACACGGTCACATTTGAGCCTGCGACCAATCAGCCCCCCGAATGACCACTTACCACAGGCCAATAGTGGACATTTCTCCATAAGACGAAGCGCGAACGCAGAAGCAGATTACTCGTTTCACAAATGACTTGAGACTCTTTACCGGCTGAGGAACATTCACAGCTTTTGCGCAACATTATTTGCACTGTTTTTTATGTTTTTTCCTCATTTACCATTGTACATCGGCAGCATTGGATCGATAACCATAGCGAGAGATAACATGCCGTATGCATAGGCTTTGCGCTGACCAGGCAGTCACAAGCCAACCTTCCGCGTGCGACAAGCATTCTCTGCATACTTTTCATTTTACCTATTCTCGCCTATGCCTCTCCGCGAAAGGAATGCGATTCATGCCTCACGCCCTATCAATGTGCTCGCGTCGCCCCAAAGCCTTTACGCTTGTCGAACTGCTAGTTGTTATTGCCATTATTGGCGTCTTGATTGCCCTTCTCCTTCCTGCTGTGCAACAGGCCCGTGAAGCCGCGCGACGCTCGCAGTGCATCAACCATCTGAAGCAGATCGGTCTCGCTGCCCACAATCATCACGATACGTTTTTGAAGTTCCCCGCTGCTCTCTATAACCACAACGATGGCTACGCCGGCAACAACGAATCGGATCAGATTGGGCCCAACTGGGCAGTTAAACTGCTTCCTTTTGTCGAACAAACAGCATTGCACGATCTGTTTGAGGTTAACGAAAACCAAGCCGCAACCGCCGACAAATGGAACCGAGACGTCGCACTGCCCAACGGCGAGTTGGCACGAGCTCAAGAGATCCCTGGCTACCTCTGCCCTAGCGATGCCGCATCGAAAACTCCTTACAACGGCGTTGGCGGAAACTGGGGACGTGGCAACTATGCCGCCAATGGTGGTTTCGGCTCCTGGTGGAACGATGGGGAATCGCACACTCCCAATGGCTATGGAACAGCCTTGAATTCCGATGGCGCATTCACCGTGAACGACGGCCGAAACATGTCGGCAGTGACCGATGGAACTTCCAATTCAGTTCTCGTCGGCGAGATTCGGATCGGTGAAGTCGCAGGCGATCAGCGTGGCGTCTGGGCATTGGGAGTTTCAGGTTCCAGTGTCGTCAATAACTTTTCGCGGGGCGACTGTCACGGACCAAACGATAAGAACGGCAACTCGGACGACGTCTACGATTGCCAGGACTTTGCAGATGGCCGAGGTGGCTGCTGGGAGAATTGCCCGAACACGCAAGCCGTTTCGCGATCGCAGCATCCAGGCGTGGTGAACCTGGTCCTGATCGATGGAAGCGTTCGCAGCATCTCGGAAACAATCGACCAACCGACATGGGCCATGATGCACGCCATCCGAGACGGTGTCCCTTACGAAAAGCCATAATCCGTGGCTTTCAGTTTATTCCAGGATCGGCAAAGCATATAAAGAACTTGCCGATCCTGATTTCTCATACCTATATTCTTACCGTCCTATACGAAAGGCCTCCGCTCGTGACGATGCGATTACTGTTCCCTATTCTTGCAGTCTCTCTATTGGCCTGCTTCGGATGTGGTGAAAGTGTCTCTACGGTCCAAGGGACACTCACCGATGGAGGTGAAGCTCTTCAAGTTAGCGATCAAGGCGATATTCAGATTCACTTTATCCAGGAAGAAAATGGTCAGCTGACCGGTCAGACCTATATGACGAGTGTCGACTCTACCGGTCACTTTCAGGCAGAAGTCCCGGAAGGAAGCTACCGCGTTGCCATCCAACAACTCGATCCCTATCCGAACGTCGACAAGCTGAAGGGGAAGTTCGACCAGAAAAAGACCCCTATCAAACAATCCATCAAAAGCGGCGACAATCTCGACATCGATTTGAGTCAGTATGAAAATTAACGGCCGCAAGCATCTCCTTCTTGCGACTGCAGCGGCATTGTCAATTCTCACGTTTCTCGGCGGCTGGTACCTATTCTCAACTAAGTATCCGCCGCCCAATATGGCACTCTCGCAGTATGTTGCGGAACCGCCTCGTTTTCCGATTGTGTTTACGTCTCGGTCCAGTGCAGCCAGTCATCGTGCGGCCGCCGATGCAGGAGAACAGTTCAGCTACCCTGGCAAGTCGCTTTGGCAAGCAGCGGAAGGCAGACTCCGCCTTCTGCTACCCAATGGCAACGTTAGCGAATTGACTTGGGGTAGGCCGCTAGCCGACGGCACAACAATCATCGACGTCATGAGCCCCAGCGTGTCGCCGGATGGTAAAAGGATTGTCTTCGCCGGTCGTAAGTCCGAACCTGACGCGGGGCACTTTCGCTTGTTCGAAGTAAACGTCGACGGAACCGGCCTTCGTCAAGTGACCGGAGGTCCGAACGATTCCGGATGCACCCAACTTCCTCCGATGCGATACGCAGAAGATGGCATTTCTGTATTATCTGACAGCGAACGCACCAGTGTCGACTACGACGATGTCGATCCCACTTATGCACCTGGTGGGCACATCGTATTTGCCTCAAGTCGCACCCCAGACCTCGGACGAGATCACGCACGGCGAAGTACGACGATTTGGATTATGCGAGAAGATGGCAGCGATAAAAAACCGCTTTCTGCCAATCGAAACAACGATCGTTGGCCATGGATCGCGGAGAACGGCTACGTGATCTTCAGCCTCTGGAGTCGCAATCGTGAAGTCGTTTCGGAAGATCATCGGACGATCGAACCTTACCAGGAAGGTTCCCAATCCGGCACACTGCCGACCGATGCCTGGTTAGGTGCCCACATTGAACCCAACGGCGACTACTTTGGAAGCGTTCTCAAAACGAAACGACCGGTGTGGCGTCCTCGAAGGCTGTTCAATGGCAACTATGTCTTTATGACACCTCACACGGATGCAGACGACTCGCCAACGGTGACCATCTTGCAAGCTCGTCCAGGAAGCGTTGAAAACTCTCCTAGCTCCCTGGCGCGAGGAACGCAGTTGCCTGAATCGAACGAGACGTTCCTGATGGCAGGGCCAACACAATCAGCAGAAGATCGCCCACTACAGTTGGCATGCCCCAATCCTTTCCCTGATAACAACATTGTTCTTGCTGCGGCAACGCCGGATGAAGATGGCAATTGGGATGACCGTCGCTTTGGCATCTATTTGGCTAGTGACCAATGGAATCAAAACGGTTCCACAGAAACGATCGGGTTGACGAAGCTATTCGATGATCCAGCATTAGTCGATAGCGAGCCTGTCGCGGTTTATCGTCGCGAGATTCAATACAACTTCCAGACGCTCGAGTCGGGAAACGGAATGACAACAGTGACGCTCGCCGATGGCGAAACCTACACTGGGCCAACCGCACGTGTTTACAACTCGATGGTTCCCAGGATGAATAACGACGATGCTCCTGGCCAGCAGGCATCGGACAGCAACAGCTCCCCGATCTTTAACTCTCCTCCCGATGATCTGATTGAAACCATTCGCGTATTTGCCTCACATCGCGATCGGTTTGACTCACCAACCGAGGCCCGAACGCCTGGCAACTTTGAAATGCTGTTCGAGATCCCTGTCGAGCAGGGTGCCTTTGAATTCCAAATTCCCCCTGGCTCTCCCACAGTACTTGCTGGCTTTGATGCCTCGGGAAACGTTGCCAGTTGGCATAGCACGGCGACTAATGCTTCAGGCAACAGGACTAAGTTCTTCGCTTTCGCCGGCGACCACTATAGTGGAGCCCGACCAGGCTTTACCCATTTCTGCACAGGGTGTCACACCGGGCATAGCGGAACGCCCACACTCCGAATGCCTGTAAATCGCTAAGGCAATTTGCGATTTGCCCCATAGGCAAATCGGGGCACACGTCTCGTCCGATAGCATGTCGTCACCAAATACGACGCCATTATTCGCATTTTATTGGCTATCTGCGGCATTTCATTCGCCTTTGCAGATTGAGCCCAATGTGCCATTACATTTTTTACACTTTTCTACATAATTTCACCTGTCACCTGAGGCAGGATCGTTGACCGCTTCAGCGACAAACTCCTTTTCTTTCAACTCTTGAATTTGCCGGTACCCAGAAGCCCATCGAAGCATCGGTAAAAAACATCCTTATCTCTATTCTTTAGGACCTGAACTCATGCGCGTTGTTGGAATCGCCGAGCGTCCTCGGCATGGCTTTACTCTTGTAGAACTTCTTGTCGTCATTGCGATCATCGGTGTTTTGATCGCGTTACTGTTGCCTGCGGTACAGCAAGCTCGTGAAGCAGCTCGCCGTATGCAGTGTGGTAACAACTTGAAACAGATGGGAATCGCGATTCATAACTATCACGACACCTATCGCAACTTCCCTCCCGGACGTGTTCAATCGGGCGAACCGTTTTACGGCAACTGGTGCATCGCCATTCTGCCGTTCATCGAACAAAACGCTCTCTACGAATCGTACGATCACACGGTTACATGTGATCACTCCAACAACGCCGATGAAGTTGTCATGCGTTTGGACGCGTTTATCTGCCCCAGCGATCCGATGCCAGCTCCGATTCGCCAGCCGTCGTCCGGTTTTGGTCGCGATGCCCATGCGATGTCGTACAAAGGGATGAGCGGTTACGTCGAAGACGAAGCGTACAACTGGGACCATATCAAAGAAGTCGATATGTCGACCCAAAAATGGAAAGGCATCCTGCACTCCGTTGGTAACTACAACAGCGACAAGTTGAACTTCGAGAACATGGCCTCGGTCACCGATGGAACTACCAATACGCTTCTCGTGGGCGAGTATCATCAGCCGAAAGATGACTCCGGCCGTGGTGCGTTCTGGGCCCATTCCAAGTGGGGCTATGGGGTTGGATATGTGATTCTCGATCCGTACATCTTCGGAAACGAGTACAACACCTGCACGGCCAACACCAGCACCAACATTTGCCGACGGGCTTGGCATTCTCAGCACCCAGGCGGGATGAACTTCCTGCGAGCGGACGCTTCGACTTTCTTCCTCCAGGAAACGATTGACCTCCGTGTTTTCGCCGCCCAAGCCACCATGGGCAACGGCGAAGTCGAACGCATCAACTAACGTAGGCTCAACGGAAAACTCACCGCTTCGTTCACTCGGAACAGAGAAGATTCAATATGGTTCTTACGCTTTCACTTCGTACCGTCGCGCTAGGCATGCTGGTTGCCATGGTGATCGGCTGTAATCAAAGCAGCGAAGAGTTCGCCCCTGTCAGTGGCACTGTCACCATCAAGGGAAAACCTCAACCTAACTTGATTGTCAGCTTCTTGCCCATGGCCCAAGGAGAAGAATCGGGACCTGCGTCGTCGGGCTTGACTGACGAACAGGGCCGGTTCACGCTCAAGACAACCGGCGAAGATGGGGTCGAAGGAGCTCAGATTGGCCAACACCAGGTTCGTATCCGCAATCGGATTGTGCTAGGTGCGGAAGATGCAGTCGTTCAGGAGAAATCGTCTGGCATTCGACTGCCGAAGAAGGCGACCGACGGCAGCATGACCATCGATGTCCCCAAAGAAGGTCTCGATACGTTAACGTTCGAGTTGTAGTCCCTCGTGACTCGGCACGCACCATCGTGCCGTTGAGTTCAAGGCTTGCCCTGAAGCGTTCAGCTGCTTTTCAGGGCAAGTCTTACTCAACGTTCTAGCCGGCAATGGGCCATTTGCGGCCAAGCGCTTTCTGCTGCATTGCGGTCAATTCCTTGATACCGCTCTTCGCATGCTTCAGCAGCTTCGCGAGCTCGTCCTCGCTGAATGTTGCTTCTTCGCCGGTTCCCTGGATCTCGATGAACTTGCCACTTCCGGTCATGACCACGTTCATGTCGACCGTCGCCGCGAAGTCTTCTACATAGTCTAAGTCCAACACCGGCGAACCATTGACGATGCCAACGCTTACCGCGGCCAGGCTATCCTTAAAAACAGGACGCTTCGGATCAGGAAATTCGATCGTGCTGACCGCATCCACCAAGGCAATAAATGCCCCGGTGATACTCGCGGTTCGGGTACCGCCATCGGCATCCAGCACATCACAGTCCACAGTGATCATCTGTTCGCCGAGCGCTTCCAGATCGACAACCGCACGCAAGCTACGACCGATCAACCGCTGAATCTCGGTCGTACGACCATCGACCCTACGCGATTTACGCGTGGGCGTACTGCCAGGCAGCATGTTGTATTCGGCGGTGACCCAGCCTTTCTCGCTTCCTTTCAGCCATGGCGGCACCGAAGACTCGACGCTCGCGGTGCACAGTACCGTGGTCGCGCCGGCTTGGATCAACACGCTCCCTGGCGCGTTCTTGGTGTACTTCCGTTTCACCTTTAATGGGCGAAGCTGAGAGGCCGAGCGGCCATCGTGACGTGCCATGGGAACTCCTTGGTGCAAATCGTAGTAGCGAGTGTTTTAGTCGACTTGGATCTTGTCGACCGCTTCCGTCAAAAGCCAAACCAACAATCCCTTTTGGGCATGCATTCGGTTACCAGCTTCTTCAACGATGCGGCTCGTCGGGCAATCCATCACTTCGTCAGTAACTTCCTGGCCACGCTTCGCTGGCAGGCAGTGCAGGAAGATGGCTCCCTTCTCGGCAGCATCCATCAACTTACTGTTTACTTGGAACGCAGCGAAGTCTTTTTCGCGTTTGGCTTGCTCCGCTTCCTGCCCCATGCTGGCCCAAACATCGGTGTAAACCGCACACGCTCCATCCACAGCTTCAAACGGATCGTTCGTCTGTTCGATCTTTGCATCGGGGACATGCTTCAGAACTCGATCGATGAATTCCTGTTCGATCTCGTATCCCTTCGGAGCTGCGAGAGTGAACGTCATGCCCATCTTGGCACACGCCAACGCGAGACTACGAGAGACATTGTTTCCATCACCCACGAACGTCAGCTTCTGACCTTCCAGCTTGCCGAACTCTTCATGAATCGTCATCAAGTCGGCCAATGCCTGGCAAGGATGGCACAAGTCGGTCAAGCCATTGATGATCACCGTATTGGCGTACTTGGCCAGCGTTTCAACTTTTTCGTGCCCCTTGGCTCGACAGATAATCACGTCGAGATACTGACCGATCACGCGACTGAAATCTTGCGGAGCCTCTCGCTTTCCCCAGCCAACATCTTCGCCGAGAAACAAACTGCTGCCCCCTAGCTGAGCCATGCCGGCTTCAAAGCTGACGCGTGTTCGTAGCGATGGCTTCTCAAACAACAGCCCTGCCACTTTGCCTTGAAGGACTGGCTCGCGGACGCCCGACTTCAAACGTGCTTTGAGCTGATGCCCAAGCTCGAAGATTCGTTTTAGTTCGTCATCGGAAACGTCAAATAGGCTCAAGAAGTGTCGCATGGAAACGATCTCACGATTGGAAAAAGGGTCGCACTTGGTACCCGAGAAAGAGACAAGAAACTATTCTGCCGTCGTGGGCAGGTTTTTCAGCACGTCGGCCAGGATGTCGCATCCGCGATGAACTTCTTCTTCGCTGATGTTCATCGCCGGCAACAGACGAATGACTCGTCCCTGCGTGCAATTGATGAGAAGATGTTTTTCGAGGCAAGCTTTCACTGCAGGTGCGCCATCGACCGAGAGTTCCAGGCCAATCATCATTCCGCAGATTCGAACTTCCTGAATCAGATCGCACTCTTCCTTCAATGCGGTTAAGCGTTGTCGGAAAATCTCGCTGACCTGCTTCGCTTTCTCCAGAAGGTTGTCGCGTTCGATCTGCTGGATCGCGGCAATACCTGCTCGAGCAGCCAATGGGTTGCCGCCAAACGTTGCGGCATGCATCCCCGGCTTCAAGCTGGCGGCAATTTCGTTCGTTGCCAACAAAGCACCGCCGGCAACGCCACCACACAAGCTTTTGGCAAGCGTCAAAATATCGGGCTGAACGCCGAAATGCTGATAACCGAACCACTCGCCGGTTCGACCGCAGCCGGTTTGGACTTCATCGAAGATCAGCAGCAAGTTGTTCTCATCGGCGATCTTCCGTAGGCCTTGCAGGAACCCTTCCGGCGGAAGCTTGACGCCACCTTCGCCTTGGATGGGCTCGATCATGATGGCGCACGTATGCTCGTCGACTAAATCCCGGACTGCTTCCAGATCGCCGTGCGGGGCATAACTGAAGCCGGCCATCATCGGGCCGATCCCTTGGTGGTATTTTGGCTGAGCCGTCGCTGTTACCGCTCCATAGGTTCGACCATGAAAGCCACCCAGGAACGTGATGATTTTGTACTTCTCGTCTGGCGTGTGCAGACGAGCCAGTTTGATTGCCGCTTCGTTTGCTTCGGCACCACTGTTGCAGAAAAAGGCCTGCCCACCAAAGCTACGGTCGGACAGCATCTTCGCCCATTCCCCTTGGACATCCATATGCCAAGTGTTGGGGACGTGGATCAGCTTGGCCACTTGATCCTGCACGGCAGCAACGACCATGTCGGGACAATGCCCAAGCAAGTTACAGCCCCAACCAGGAAACAGGTCGAGATACTCGTTACCTTCGGCATCCCAGATCTTGGAGCCTTCGCCGCGGACCAAGTTGACCGGATAACGTACGTAGTTAGGCACCACATACTTTTCGAACATGGAAACGGTGTCCGCAGAGCTCAAAGGCTCGGTTCCGGCAGAAGCATCGGTCGTCGACATAGGAGGTTCTCCAAGACCAGGGTCCGTGAATGGGAAAATCGAAGGACAGCGGTCGGACCTAAAAGTTCGGCAAGTTAAAGAACGATTTCCGTTCCTACCCCGGTATTCGTGTAAATTTCCAACAGCAACGAGTGACGCAAACGCCCGTCGATGATGTGAATCTTGCTCACACCACGCGAGAGCGTTTCCAAGCAAGCTTCCACCTTCGGAATCATGCCGGCTGCGATTTGGCCTGACTTGATCATCGCTTCCGCTTTTTCACGGTTGAGCGAATGCACGAGCGTGTCGGGATCGTCCTTGTCGGTGCGCACGCCGTTGACGTCCGACAAGAAGACCAGCTTCTCAGCCCCCAAGGCTTCTGCGACAGCGTTGGCGGCGGTGTCCGCGTTGACGTTCAGCTTCTGCCCGGTGCTTTGATCGATGCACATGCTAGGGATGATTGGAACCTGGCCGGCATAACACAAGTTTTCGATTGTGGCTCGATCCACTTCGGTCACCGTGCCGACGTGGCCGAGATCGATTGGCTTGCCATCTTCACCAGGGAGCGTCATCCTTTCGCCGAACAGCACGCACTGCGGATCGAGGTTCAAGCTCATCGCGCGACCGCCGATGTCTTCGATCTCTTGTGTGATGTGGCTACAGACTTTGCCGGCAAGCACTTCTTCGACAATCTTCAACGTCGCATCGTCGGTATAGCGGCGTCCTTGAATGAAGTTCGGCTCGATCTTCGCTTCCGCCATCGCCCGACTGATGGCAGCTCCGCCGCCATGGATCACCACCGGCCGCATGCCGACTGTTTCCATGAAAACGATGTCAATCAAACAGTGCCGCAGCGCGTCGGGGTTTTCCATGACGCTACCGCCCAACTTGATGACGGTGACTTTATTGCGAAAGCGGCGGATCCATCCTAAGGCTTCAATCAGGACGTCCGCTTTTTCGATGGCTTCTTTCAAGGATGAATCTCTTCTGAGTGGAGCAAGCTCCGAGGTTCTTCTAACTTCGAACGAGAGCAGCGAGGGAACTACCGAGCCAGAAGCCGGTTTCCCCTGTCAAGGCACCCTGTGTCCGGGAAAACCCAACATTTTAGGGTGTCTTAAATCGCTGTGTCAACGCAAGACTGCCCAGTTTCCCCCGCTACAGTACGGGTAAACCAGCGGCACAGGGTGAAGATAGGAAGAAGATCGAAACTTACCGCCGCTGCAGTTCCAAATTGGCCTGATCGGTGCCCCCAGGCGGAACTTCGATGACTAGCTCGGTATCGTTGTTGTAGCGAGAGGGGACACGCTCCTTCGTGAGGCCCAGGATCTCGCCATTTGGGCCTTCGCGACCGACGACCGTACTGACCGACACGCGATGCCGCCCCACGAGGGCGCCATCTTCCTTTTTTAGCGAAAGGAGTTGATAGCGTCCGTCCTCATCTGTCTTGGCATACGAACCATACCCAGCTTCAAGCTGCCCCTCGACCGCGATCGGCTCGAATCCGACGACAGCCCCAGACAGTGGCTCACCGTCGAGTGTTACTACGCCTGAAACCGGAACGACTTTATCGCTACCGAAGCAACCGCTCAGTAGCAGCAGCGAAACGACCAATCCGAAACGATATTGCATCCAATAACTCCTTGCTCCGTAAAGTTCCCGTAACTTCCGAACGTCGGAACTAAGGAAGCGATGCCACTTCGTTTCTGGAAATGGTCGACAGTGCCTCGAAGACTACATTGTCGATCGTTTGAGGAATGCTTGTGACCGAGCCATCGCACATGGCGAAGTTTACCGTGCCGCCGGCATGTAGACTCGCAAACGCGCGATAGCACTTCCAATGCTGACTGTTGCCGGTCGCAGCATAGCATGCTTCCCAGTCAGGAATCCGGGTATAAGACTCTGGCTGAGCGGCTGCCAAGTTGTGGAAGTTCTGCGAACTTGCCCAGAAAGTCTTGCAGTCTGGACGGGTTTTCGTGTGATATTCCCCGATTAAAAGCGTATTCGTCGAGCCATCGGTGATCGTAGCGAACCGCTCGCAAGTCAGCCCATTGACGCCAGACACGTGCAGGGGACCGATCGATGCTCTTTCCGCCGCTGTATAAGTCCCAGCATAGGGTGGATAGTCGAAGTAGCCGTTCGCTCCACGGAACCGACGTCCAATGTTTCCCTTATAAGAGCCTGGGGCAATATCGGTGCCGACCAACTGGCTAGGCGTGACGAGCACTTCCGAACCAACATCGGATGGGCAAAGCATCGCGGGAAGAATCGTCTTCAGCACGTCCTCGTTACTCGCGTGCGAATTGTGGACGCTGTGGTCGTACTGTTCGTAAAGTGCGGTCTGCTCGATGTACGGCAAAATGGCAATCGCCCAGTTGGTCAAATTCTGGTTTGCCGCCGAAGTGGTACTCAGATTCACACTACCTGGCGGAAAGACCTGATAGGTGTCGTGATAGTTGTGCATCGCCAAACCGAGCTGCTTCAGCTGATTACTGCACTGCATCCGCCGAGCCGCCTCGCGCGCCTGTTGGACGGCCGGCAAAAGCAGGGCGATCAAAACGCCAATAATCGCAATGACGACCAGCAGTTCGACCAAGGTAAAGCCGCGCATCCGTCGAGGAGATGAAATGGGCATCGAATGTGTCCCGATATAAAGAATAGGAATTCCCCAGGTAGGCAGATCTACGCGTTAGGAGCGATAACTGACCCGCTCACATGGACTAAGGGATGCATTCAGCCTAAGGCAATATTTCCGATAACACAACTTTTTTATTCTTGGCGATCCATTTCCAGCATTTAGCCTGGAAATAGAGGCTGACATTGGACTAGGTCAGTCGTGGGGTATCTCGTTACGATAGGGGCTTCGAGACTCTCACGACCCCAGGGTGCTATCATGCGAACCGCCGTTCTTACTCTTCTCGCTTTGCTGATGTTTCCAGGCCTCGCATCCGCTCAACGTTACAGCGTGCTGCCGGGGGTTCATCAGCTTCCGAATGATTTGGTCGGCTATCTTGAATACCTCCAGGACCAGCAGTTGGAATCGCTGAAGCTATTCACCGACTACCTGGAAGAACGTGTCGAAGAGAAGGCTGTCCCCGAAGGTGTCCTGCTGAATGTGCAAGCGATTTACACCGAAGCCCAACTGAAAGCGACCGCCGATCCGAACGTGAAACGTGAGAAACTGGCGGAACTAACGGACATTTACTCCAAGCGAGAAAAGCTGGATGCCTCGGCTCCGCGAAACACCTGGTTCGGTGTCGATCGGGTAAAATTAGGTAACATGATGCGTACGGAATTCGAGACTTTCAGCAAAGAAGCCGAACGTACGCCGAAAGATCCTCCCCGCAAAAAGTAATGTCGCACTTCGCCCCCTCGATCCCTGCTCCTTCCGGAAACCTCCTTGCCGAGGATGGTCAGCAGGTTTCGTTGGCTACGCTATACGCCGACCGGCCGCTGCTGCTTCAGTTCTCGCGGCATCTCGGCTGTGTCTTCTGCGTCGATCACGCAAAGCAGCTTCTCAAGCATTACGAAACGTTCCAGAGACATAACTTGAACGTGGCCCTCGTCATCATGGGCGACGCCGATCAAGCTCGGAAGTTTCGGGAAGTGCTCAAGCTGAAATTCCCTGTCTACGCCGATGTCGACCAAAGCGTCTACAAAGCGTTTGAAGTCCCTCGCGGCAATGTCTGGCAAGTGGCCGGGCCACACCTTTGGTGGGAAGGCTTAAAGGCCCTCACACGAAGCGGCATCGGTCCACCCAAAGGGGATTTGATGCAGCTTTCCGGTACCTATCTGATCGATACCAACGGTCAGATCGTTTGGGACTTTCGTCCGAGCTCTTCGGCCGAGTTCCCCAATGTCGACAAAATCTTGGTCGCCGCTGACACGCTCTCGCCTATCGCCGACGCTTAACGCAATGCCCCCGTCACGAAACGGCCTCGGCGGTCTATAATCCAGTTTTCCATCTTGCGCCCTTTCGTACGGACCGCCTCCCCATGTCGATGACGCAGGCCGAGCAAACTGCGCCGCGGACGCCTATGACGTCCAAGGGGGATCTCAGCGCGGTGATGACGATCGCAACGCCAGCTCTTGCGGAACAGTTTCTCGAGTTCTGCGTCGGCACCACCGACACGTGGCTTGCCGGAAACTGTTTGTCGGAAGCCAACTCGGTTCCCGCGGTCGCTGCCGTAGGGCTGATGTCTTACACCTGCTGGATGATCTTCGTTATCTGTGCTTCGATCGGCATCGGTGCGACCGCCGTCGTGGCTCGTAATATCGGAGCCAATAACTGGAAGGATGCCGAGTTCGCAACCGAACAAGCGATCTCGCTTGGACTGATCCTTTCGGTCATCACGACCTTCGTGCTGTGGTTCCTGGCCGACGACTACATTGCCGCGATGCAGTTGGAAGGGAAAGCGTACGACATGGCGTTGCTTTACCTCCGCATTCTCATTCCCGCGATTCCAGGGTTCATGATGATCGCGGTAACGACTGCTTGCCTGCATGGCGCCGGCGATACGGTTACCGGGCTCATCGTCATGACAATCGTCAACATTCTGAACATCGCCATCAGTGCTGCGTTGGCGATTGGTGTTGGCCCCATTCCTAAACTTGGCTGGAGTGGAATTGCAATCGGCACGGCCGTATCTCATGTGATCGGCGGCTTGCTGTTATTGGCGATTCTCTTTCAAGGCCGAGCCCATCTCAAAGTTCAATGGCGCGGCATGTGGCCAAACGTTTCTCGAATGCGACGACTTCTCCGCGTTGGCCTGCCGGGCGGCTTGAACGACGCGATCGTGCTTTCCTCGCACTTGTGGTATCTCGGCATTATCAACAGCCTCGGCACGACTCAGGCCGCAGCACATGGACTCGCAATTCGCTTGGAGTCGCCTGGCTTCCTGTCGGCGTGGGCCTTTTCGGTGGCGGCGTCGTCTCTAACGGGCCAGCACCTCGGGGCGAACAATCCGAAGCGAGCGACCAGGGCCACGCTCGTCTCGCTATCGATCTGCTTCACGATGCTGTCGCTTTACTCGCTTACCATCGTGTTGGGCGGCAACTGGTTGACCGACGTTTTCCTCGGCTTCCCCCAGGAAGGAACGACCGCCTATTCGACGAGCGAAGCTGTCCTGAAAATCCTTTGGATCATGGCGGCCTGCTTGCCGTTTTACGCGGTGTTTACCGTCCTGAGCGGATCCCTTCGCGGCGCCGGCGATACGACCTGGCCGCTGCTGATCACGTTCATCGGCTTCCTGCTGATCCGCATGCCGGCCACCTATTGGCTGGCCTGGGAAACGATCGAAATCCCCCTGACCGGAATCACGCTCGAAGGCGTCGGCTGGGGCCTCACTGGCGCCTGGCTCGCAATGCTGCTCGACAACGTTGCCCGAATGATCCTCATGATCATCCGCTACCGTCACGGTGCCTGGACACGCATTGAAGTTTGAACCGCGTTTCAAATTCGTTTGTCATCGCGGCGATTCCACGCGATAATGCCATCATCTCCTTTTTACGGTTCCGCACTGTCTATCCGAAGGTAAACGACGTGAACGTCAAGCTGCCCAACAACCAGGAAGCGTTTCTTCAAAGCCTTGTTGCCAGCGGTCGATTTGCCTCGGAAGCCGACGCCATGGCCGAAGCGGTCCGCCTGCTTGCGGCCCAGGAACAACTTCGCGCCGAGCTTGCCAAAGGGATGGAGCAACTCGACTCTGGTGAACGCCTTACCGAAGAGGAAGTCTTCCCTGATATCCTCGCGGAATTAGCCGCCCTGGAAGAGCGTCGCTCTTAACCGTCTGCCCCTCCACCCACGTCTACAACGATGCCGAAACTCTTTTACTCGCCCGCAGCGAAAGAGGACATTCGCGACGCCGCTCTTTACATCGCTCGTGATAATATTCCCGCCTCTCAGCGATGGGTATTGGGCGTCAAAAACAAGTGCCGTCTGCTGGCAAAGTATCCAGAGATGGGTGAACGCCGTAACGACCTGGGGGATGGCATTCGCCTCTCGTCGTACCAAAACTATGGCATCTATTTCCAACGCACCGAGCGAGGTGTCGAAGTCGTCCGAGTCATCCGCGGTGACCGCAATACACAGTCGCTTTAATACCCGCCACGCAGACGCATTGCTTATTCTACCAGACTGTACAGGCATACTTGAGCGATCGATGGCTTGGCGGAATGGGTGCCCTTATTTTTGGCTGGGCGGGTGACGAAAAGGGGCTGAAGTTGGGGATTAGGCCACGCACATACGTGAAGAGTTCACGCATTTTCCTTGTACACTTGGACAATACTTCGTTACAATTTGCGCGTCGCAGCGGATTTGGGGCTGATCTCTGCTTTTAGGGGCGAAAGAATCGCGTTAGTTCTGGGGCTGATCTTCGGCGGCAGCGGCCATGTCGGCTTTGATTTGCTGCATTCGTTTTTCGTGAATGTCGGCCATGGCTTCGGCGGCACCAGGAACGTACTGGATGATCGAGTCGAACGCATCTTTCGGCAAGCTGACTAAATCGGTCGGCTCGACCGCACGCACGGTGGCACTTCGCGCCGTGTGCGAAAGCAACGCCATCTCGCCGATCACGTCTCCTTCTCCGGTCGTGTTGATCACGCGGCCATCGACTTCGATCTCAAGTTTTCCTTTCGCGACAAAGTAGAGCCGATCGCCAAAGTCGCCTTGATGGAAAAGTGTTTGCCCGGCAGCGATGTGTTCGCGACGAACGTGCTGCTCGTTGTGAACGTTCAACTGCGTGATGTCTCGCGGCAAGAAGAAGTCTTTCAGCCAATCAATGAAGACACGAATCTTCCGGTCCAAGCCTGGCATCTTGCCAACATAAATGGCTCGCCACATCACCCATGCGAAGAAGCCGGAGAACGTAAAGCCGAACACTTCGGCCACCGCACAGCGTGCCCCCAACGAAGCGAGCTTACCGAGACCTGCGAACTTGAAGTGAGAGCGTGGTTTGTCGCGAATCGTGGCGAGGATGTTCTCGGCACAAACAACAGCCTGACGCACGGCATACTGAGCAGTCGGCGGGCTGTTGTACCCTTCGCCGCTGGGCACCGCGGCACAGTCGCCCAAGCTCCAAACGCCGGGATGGCTGGTCGATTCCATCTCGTCGTTCACTTGAATGCGTCCCCGATCGCACTCTAGTGGTGTGTTCAAAATCACTTCGTGCGGCTCAGTGGGTACCGTCGCGACGACGGTTCGCGAAGGGATCGTCTTCGCTTCCTTGCTGGCTTTGCAAAGGATCACGGCTCGATCGGCCGAGACTTCGTTCAAGCGATGCTCGAGAATAATCTCGATGCCTCGTTTCCGCAGCAGCTTGTCGGCGTAGGCGGCCAGGTTTTCTTTCATCTCTGGCAGAATGCGATCGGCACTTTGCACCAGAACCATTCGCAGGTCACTGCGGGAAATGTTGGGGAACGCGCGGACCGCCTTCTTAAGGAAGTCATCCATTTCCGCGATGCACTCGACCCCGGAGAAACCACCGCCGGCAACGACAAACGTGAGCAGTCGTTCTCGTTCCGCTGGATCGGTGCAAACGCTGGCTTCTTCCAGCATTTCGACCACGTGGTTTCGCAGCCGAAGCGCATCGCCCAGGTATTTAAACGGAATGGCATGCTCGTACATGCCTGGCACTTTGGCGTGTGCCAGCTGGTTGCCCAGCGCAATCACCAAGTGGTCGTACGAAAGGACCTCGGAACGTGGCACACGCCCAGGAGCAAGCTGTACGGTTTTATTGACGACGTCGATCTTTTCGACCGATCGGGTATACAGCACAACGCCAGGGGCGATGCGTCGAATCGGACTGATCACGTGCAGCTGTTCGACGGCCCCGGAAACCACTTCCGGCAGCAGCGGCTGGAAGGTGATGTAGTTCTCTTCGCTGACGAGAATTACCTCGATGTTGACCGACGCTTTGTGAAATCGCTTCACACGCCGGACCAACTCGGCAGCCGTATAAACGCCCCCAAAACCACCGCCCAGAATCACGATCCGTTGTTTATCCATCAAGCTGTTCACCACCGCTGGGAAGGGTCTTCCGGGTAAAAACGATTGCTGACGTTGGCGATATTGTAACGACTTTAACTACGACAATCGATTCGCTGCGCTTGCGTGGTACGTTGCCCACTCTTACAGTTAAAATCTGTTTAAGACGCCTCGCACGTGGCGTCGTCGCAAACCATGGTTCGGCTTGCGACGGTTTCCTGGTTTCTTTTAAACGCAGCGTCCCCATTGCGGAACGTCTGCCGATGATGGCATGAAAATTCGCCTGCTGATGCCGATGGTCGATCCGAAGAGTCGACTGCAATACACCGCTTCGGCGTTGATCGACGATCATATCGCGATCGATACCGGCGGGCTTTCGTACTTGGGCAGCATCGAGCAGCAGCGCGCCATCGAACATGTGCTGTTGACGCATTCGCACATTGATCATGTCGGCGGTCTGCCGCTGTTTCTCGACAATATCTTTGAGCCAACTGCGGACTGCCCGACCGTTTATGCGGGTGAAGCCACGTGGCACAGTTTGGAACGGCATTTATTCAACGACGAGATCTGGCCAGACCTTCAGCGTATTGGTGGCGACTGTCCTTTCTATCGGAAACAGATTGTCGACGCGCAGCGACCGATTGAGATCGGTGGATACAAAATCACGCCGATTCCTTTGCAGCACATTGTCCCGACGCTGGGGTATGTGATTGAAGGAGAGCAGGGGAGTGCGTTGTTCGCCTGGGACACGGCACCGTTTCTCGAGTTCGATGCCATCGCGAAGTCGATCCCGAACTTGAAGCTGATCTTCCTGGACGCCAGCTTCCCGAACGAGATGCAGTGGCTCGCCGAGAAAAGCCAACACACGACCCCGGCACAGTTTCAGCGACAAGTCGAGAACATTTCAGCCGACGTACAGATCGTTGCCGTCCACCTGAAGCCAGGCTATCACGAGCAAATGGTCAGCGAACTGGAAGCACTTCATCTACCCAACGTCGAAGTCGCATGCCGCGACAAGATTTACGAGATTTAAACCGAGACGTGATTACGCAGGTGGCTTTACCGCGCGGGTCGCCATAAACGTATCGATGTACCGCGAGATGAGATCGCTGTCGTCGAAACGATCTTCGAACAGACCTGCTAAGAGAAACCCTGCCTGCAGCTGGCCGCCGAGCTGATCCTCTAACGTATGGCCGAACTCTAAAGGACGCTGCTGCATGGCGTTGGCTTGTTCCTGCTCGGTCAGATGGGTGAGATCGGAGTAAGGAATTTTGTGCCGTACGATCAGTTGCCCCTGTTCATCCTGGGCTGCCTCGTCGAAGACAAACCGTACTGGATTCGAGATACCGGACAACAGTGTGCCGCCAGGACGCAGCACTCGAAAGGCCTCTCGCCAGACCGGCAGGACATCGGCGGCAAAGCAATTGGAGCAAGGATGAAAGATCAAGTCGAACGACGCATCGGCGAAGGGGCTGAGATCGGCCATATCGCCTTCGACGGTTTCTAGTGCCAGGCCATCGCGATCGGCCACAAGCCGATCTTGGTGCAGCTGCTTGGGTGAGTTGTCGTAGACAACAACGTCCGCTCCGGTTGCCGCGAGGATCGGCCCTTGCTGCCCACCCCCGGAAGCGAGACATAAGATCTTCACGCCAGCCATCGACGCAGGAAACCAATCGCGCGGCACAGGCTTGGTGGGTGTCAGAATCACCGACCAGATTCCGGCTTTGGCTTGGGCGATTTCGTCGGAACTTACCGGAACGGTCCAGCGATCGTTGGCTTCGACCTGACGATCCCACGCATCTCGATTGAATTGGCGAACGTCCATAACGATTAGTCTTCGCGGCAGAAGTAGAGCTTGCCATCTTGCATGCCGACGGCGAAGTCTTGCATCAAGACGATCGACGCGTTGTCGTCGCCAGGGTACGCTACGCTGACATGCAGCAGGTGCGTGGGCTCCGGGAAGAGAGCCATCGATTGGTCGCCGTTGGGTGGATAGAAATCACGACTCGATCCTTCCAACGGCGTGACGGTAACGTTGCTGGCTTCGATTTGACCAGGCACTTCGTCACGGACGACGAGCAACTCGAGATGGTCCATGTACTGCTGTATTTGATCGGAATCGGCTCCTTCCCACCATGTCATTTCGACCCAGGGCTGCTTGGGGCTGACAGCGTATAGTTCGAGGAAACGTGTGCGAAACGCTTCAGGCGTTTCCGGCGGAGCGGTCGTCGAAAGCTTCCACGGCGAAGCGTTCGGCCGAGCACTGGAACGCGAAACGCCAGCGCCGCCGCGAACTCCGGATGACATCGATGTGGGCCGACCGACTTGGCTGTTCGGCTTTGGCGTGGGGAACGCCGCGGGCTTGGGGGGAGCCATCGCCGAACGCGAACCACCTGCAGCATGATCGCGCGGCTTGTCGTCCAGCGACTGCGCGGCAGGAGGCGCGGACTCGGCCGGATCGTTTGCCGTGGTGGCTTGTGGTGCGTCGCTCGGGACGATAGCGTTGTCGCCAAAACAACCACCGGTCACGAAAAGCACCGCCACCCAAAGACGTGTCCAGTTTTTCATTCCGCCGAATCCTTCGTAGGCCTACCCCTCGATTGCCTGACAGTTAGAGGCTGCCCCTAAGTCTAGGAAGCCGCGCCGGCGTGTGCAAATTCAATTTAGGAATCGCTCCCGGCATGAAAAAAGGCCGGAGATCTCGGCATGAGAATCTCCGGCCTAAACGTTCGTTGCAGCCTCGACCGCGCGAAGTTTGAATTCGCGTTAGGTCGTTTGATGGATGCGGACTTGCTTGAAGCGGTCTTGGAGCGACTCGACTTCCATTCCTTCTTGTCGCAAAGCTTCCATGGCTTTCGTGGCCGCTTCGGCAGCTTGAATGGTGGTGATACAAGGGATGCCATGCTGAACGGCGGCGGCACGAATGCGGCCTTCGTCGGTTCGCGCCCCTTTCCCGTTGGGCGTATTCATCACCAGGGAAACGGCTCCGTCGATCATCAAGTCCAGCAGGTTCGGATGCCCTTCGGCGAGCTTCTTGATTCGCTGGGCCGGAACGCCGGCTTCTTCCAAACGCTTGGCCGTTCCGTCGGTCGCGAGGAGCTCGTAACCGAGATCTCGCAGGCGGGCCGAGATGTCGGCGATCTGATCTTTATGACGACCAGAGACGCTGACGAAGATCTTGCCATCTTCCGGCTGCGGCAACACCACACCGGCGGCGAGCTGACACTTGGCAAACGCCAGACTGAAGCGTTCGCTGATGCCCATCACTTCGCCGGTCGAACGCATTTCGGGGCCGAGGACGATGTCGACGCCGGCGAACTTGCGGAACGGGAAGACCGATTCTTTGATCGAAACGTGGGCCGGGATCGGCTCGCCGGTGATGCCCAGCTCGGAGAGCGTGCAGCCGGCCATCACTTTCGCCGCGATCTTCGCGACCGGCATTCCGGTGGCTTTGGCGACGAACGGAACCGTACGGCTGGCACGTGGATTCACTTCCAGCACGTAGACGTTCATCTTGCCATCTTCCTGCTTCACGGCGTATTGCACGTTCATCAGGCCGACCACTTTCAGGTACTTCGCCATGGCGATGGTCGCCTCGCGGATCTCCTGAACAACCGGACCAGGCAAGCTGTACGGTGGAATCACGCAGGCCGAGTCACCACTGTGCACGCCCGCTTCTTCAATGTGTTCCATGACGCCAGACACGATTACCGTCTCGCCGTCGCTGATGCAGTCGACATCGACTTCGGTGGCATCTTCCAGGAAGCGGTCGATCAGAACCGGCTGCCCCTGAGCGACGAGAAACGCTTCGGCAACGAATCGCTCGAACTGCTTGTCGTCGTAGCAAATCTCCATCGCACGACCACCCAGCACGAAGCTTGGTCGAACAAGGGCAGGGAAGCCGACTTTGGACGCTTCGGCTCGGGCCTGGCTCATGTTACGAGCGATCGCATTGGCAGGCTGCTTGAGGTTCAAGCGACCGAGCAGCTGCTGGAACTGCTCGCGATCTTCAGCCGCATCGATCGTGTCGACGCTCGTTCCGATGATCGGCACGCCGGCGTTCGCCAAACCACGAGCCAGATTCAGCGGCGTTTGACCACCAAACTGAACAATCACCCCATCAGGCTGAACGACGTCGCAGATGTTCAGCACGTCTTCAGTCGTCAGCGGCTCGAAGAACAGCAAGTCGGACGTATCGTAGTCGGTACTGACCGTTTCGGGGTTGCTGTTGACCATGACCGATTCGATGCCCATTTCTCGAAGAGCAAACGAAGCGTGGCAGCAGCAATAGTCGAACTCGATCCCCTGACCGATACGGTTCGGTCCGCCACCCAGGATCATGATTCGCTTTTGATCCGGCTTCTTGGCAGGGACTTCGTTTTCGATTTCGTAGGTCGAGTAGTAATACGGCGTGTAAGCCTCGAACTCGGCGGCACACGTATCGACCGATTTGTAGACGGCCGCGATCCCACGCTTTTTGCGTTCGCCGCGAACTTCCATCTCGCTGCTCTTAAGCAGTGTCGCCAGTTGGCGGTCGGCGAAGCCCCAGCGTTTCGCTTGCAGCAGCTTTTCTGTGCTGATGTCAGCAATGGAACCGATCGCCGCGAGTTCGTCTTCAAACTCGACCAACTGCATCAGCTGATCACCAAACCATGGATCGATGCCGGTGATTTCGTACAGCTGAGCGACCGTCATGCCAGACTTCAACGCATAGCGAAGATACCAGGGACGTTCGGCGTTGGGCTTGGAAAGCTTCGCACGAATTTCGTCGTCGGTCGGCTGTTCGTCGGTGCCCCACAAGTCTTTGCCGTCGCAACCGAAGCCGAAGCGACCGACTTCCAGACCACGCAAAGCTTTCTGGAACGATTCCTTAAACGTACGGCCGATCGCCATCGTTTCGCCGACGCTCTTCATCTGGGTCGTCAGCGTGCTGTCGGCTTCGGGGAACTTCTCGAAGGCGAAGCGTGGAATCTTCGTCACGACATAGTCGATCGATGGCTCGAAGCAGGCCTTCGTTTCGCGAGTGATGTCATTAGGCAGTTCGTGCAAACGGTAACCGACGGCCAGCTTGGCGGCGATCTTGGCGATCGGGAAACCGGTTGCCTTCGATGCCAATGCCGAGCTACGGCTGACACGTGGGTTCATCTCGATCACGATCATGCGGTCGGAAGTCGGATCGCAGGCGAACTGAATGTTCGAGCCGCCGGTTTCGACGCCGATCTCACGAATGACCGCCAGCGAAGCGTCACGCATACGCTGGTATTCTTTATCGCTCAGCGTTTGCGCAGGGGCGACGGTAATACTGTCGCCGGTGTGGACGCCCATCGGATCGAAGTTTTCAATCGCGCAGATGATCACGACGTTGTCGTCGCGATCGCGCATCACTTCCATCTCGTATTCTTTCCAGCCGATGATCGATTCTTCGATCAGCACTTCCGTGACCGGCGACTGGTCGAGCCCGTTGCGGACGAGGCTGTCGAACTCTTCGCGGTTATAAGCGATGCTTGAACCGGAGCCACCCATCGTGAAGCTGGGGCGAACGACTGCCGGCAGGCCGACTTCGTCGAGAACTTTGCGGGCCTCTTCCACGGTGTGCACGGTGGCACCGCGGCAAACTTCCAGGCCGATCTTATCCATCGCCTGCTTGAACTGTTCGCGTTCTTCCGCTTTGGCGATCACGTCGGCTCGGGCACCGATCATCTCGACGCCATACTTTTCAAGGATCCCATGCTTGTCGAGATCCATCGCCAAGTTCAGTGCCGTTTGACCACCAAGGGTCGGCAGCAAAGCACAAGGGCGTTCCTTGGCAATAATCTTTTCCAGGATATCGGTGGTAAGCGGCTCGATATAAGTCGAGTCGGCCGTATCCGGGTCGGTCATGATGGTGGCTGGGTTGGAGTTCACCAACACCACCTCGTACCCTTCTTCTCGAAGCGATTTGCAGGCCTGGGTGCCAGAATAATCGAACTCGCAGGCCTGGCCGATCACGATAGGACCGGAACCAATGATCAAGATCTTTTTGATATCGTCGCGTCGCGGCACTGGGGGGCTCTCGTCCTGGGCTGAAGTGAGGGCGATGACAGGCGCGCACTTACCCCTGTCTTCATCAACTTGAAGTGCAAAATCCCACCAATTTAAACGCACGAACGAAGCGATAACAAGGGGCGCGGAAAGCGGATCGGACCAGCTTCTGGCAAATCGCGGCATCCCCCAGCAAACCACCGACTCGATCAAGGCATCGTTAGCGGGCTTCCTTCCCCAAAAGATGCCCCTTTAGGGAATCGAAACTGGGCTAAACAAGGAAACTAGAGAATCCGCCCCCAAACCCAGGCAACCGGTGCTTTTCAGATAGGCAGCCACCATTTTTGATAGTTTGCGGCAAATATCAGGATGCCCTACAAACGTCCGATTCTCCCCGGATTGCGCGCATCATTCCGGCTATATCGATCGATCGTCGTAAATTCTGCTGGCGCAATGCTTAATAACTGCGCACTCACCCAGCTGGCGCGTTGACAGTGCATACCGATCCACATAGCATTTAAGTGGTTTACGATTCTTGACGCACTCCACTCCTTGCATAATTCTGAGGCAACCTTGTCCCGGAACAGCCCCTCTCAAAGCGGAGTCTTTAACTCCGCCGTCGACTCCCGGGTCGAAAAGTTCACCGAAAGCATCAGCTTCGACCACCGACTGTACGCCCAGGACATCCGCGGCTCGATCGCCCACGCTGAAATGCTGGCCGATGTTGGCGTGTTGACGACTGACGAAGCTTCGCAAATCACGACCGCACTTGCACTTATCAAGGGCGAGATCGAAAACGGCACCTTCCAGTTCGACGAAAAACTGGAAGACGTCCACATGAATATCGAGAGCGCCTTAGTCGGCCGCTTAGGCGACGTCGGGCGAAAACTCCATACTGGACGTAGCCGAAACGATCAGGTCTCGACCGACACCCGACTATGGGTGCGCGATTCGATCGATGAAACCGATCGACTATTGAAGCAGTTGCAAGCCGCCTTCGTGGGCCGCTGCGATGGCGACATCGGGACCATTCTGCCGGCCTACACGCACATGCAACGAGCCCAGCCGGTGCTCGCTCCGCATTATTGGCTGGCTTACACCGAGAAGCTTCAGCGCGATCGAGAACGGTTGGCCGATTGCCGTCGTCGTGTGAACGTGTGCAGTCTCGGCACCGCGGCTCTCGCAGGAACGACCATTCCGATCGACCGCGAGAACGTCGCCAAACGGCTCGGCTTTGAATCGGTTGCCGCGAACAGTATTGATGTCTCCAGCGACCGCGACTTCCTCGTCGAATACGCGTTTTGCCTGACGATGATCGCCGAGCACCTGAGCGTTTGGGCCGATGAATGGGTCCTGTGGTCGAGCGTGGAATTCAAATTCATCCAAATCCCGCAGCAATTCTGCACCGGCAGTTCGATCATGCCGCAGAAGATCAACCCGGACGTATGCGAACTGATTCGTGGTAAATCGGCTCGGGTTATCGGGAACCTCCAGTCACTGCTGGTCCTGATCAAAGGCCTGCCACTGGCGTACAACCGCGACTTGCAGGAAGACAAAGAGCGTTTGTTCGACTCCGTAGATACGGTTCAACTTTCGCTCGACTTGGCCGCTTCGATTGTCGAAGGAGCCGTATTGAATGTCGAATCGATCAATTCTCGGCTGGAAGATGGCTTCCTCGACGCGACGACATTAATGGAATACCTCATCGGCAAAGGCACCCCTCAGCGGACTGCCCACCACCAGATTGGTAGCCTGGTCGCAAAGGCAATGGAAAAGAAGTGCCGCTTGTCGGAATTGCCGCTGGACGATTTTACGGCTGTTAACGATTCGCTCGATAAGTCTGTTTATGACGTCCTGGGAGTGGAAAAAGCGGTCGCTGCTTTCCGCAGCTACGGCTCAACATCGCCTGAGGAAGTGAAAAAGCAAGTTGTTCGCTGGAAGGAGCAATTAGAATTGAGCTAACGCTCATGGATTTTTTCCTTGCCAAGGAACCGGCATTGCTAAAGCCAGAAATGCCATCCCACTAACCTTGCGAAAAACTGATGCAACGTTTCCTGAAAATTGCTTTCCTGATTGCCGCCGTCGTGGGTTTGACTCTTCCTGTGCATGCGCAGACCCAACCTCCGGCTGAGCCTGCGCCGGAAGCTCCCGTGGATACCGCGGCCATCGAAGCCATTAAGGAATCGAACCCGACAACGCCGCAGCAGTTAATCAACGCGGCTCTTTTGACAGGCGATCTCGGCCGAGCCGATCTCTCGAAGCAATACCTGCAAAAGCTGATCGACAACGATCCCCCTGTCGAAGAGATTGTTGCCGCCCAGCGCAACCTCGGCACCGCTCGACTATTCCGTCTGTCGACCATGGAGTCGCTGCAGCCGGAAGGGGAAAAAGCGGCGACCATGCTGCTGGAGAAACTGGACGGTTACATCAAAGACCCTAAGCGTCTGGAACAGCTGATCGGCCAACTGATCGACAGCGACAAGAACGTTCGTCGTCGCGCCGTGAAAGAACTGGAAAACGCTGGCTCCGACGCCGCGAATCCGCTGTTCGCCGCGATGGTCGATCCCGCTCGCGAAGACGTTCGTCCGGCAGCCAAGCGAATGCTGGTGCGTCTCGATAAAGCGATCCATGGCCCGCTGCTTGCCGCACTGGATAGCGACAACTCGCTGCTCGTCGCCGAGTTGGCCGACGTGGCGCAACAGCTGGAACTGAAAGAAGCAACTCAGTTTCTCGTCGGCCCTTACGTACTGACCGATGACGAACAACTGAAGTCGGCAATCGGCGAGTATCTCGACGCCATCGTCAATGCCCGACCAAGTGAAGCGGATGTTACCGAATATCTCACCAAGCGAGTGAAATCGTATCTTGGCGCTGGGCCAATGTTCAGCGTGAACGAAGATGGCCTGGTCGACCTCTGGACGTGGGATGCCGACAAGAACGAAGCCGTGATGACTCCGCTTCCCCCGGCCGATGCCGAAGTCGCCACTGCCGGTCAGCTTCTGCATGATCTGTACGCTCTCGCTGCGGACGACGCGGAAGTGCAAGTTCAAACCGCATTGGCGGCCATGCAGCGAATGGCGGTCCTCGACGAATCGGACACTCAGCTCAAGCAGCTGATCGACGAACATGGTATCGAGCTGATTCAAACGACCCTCGATCGGGCACTGGAAGATCGTAAGTTCGCCCAAGCGGCTGTTGTCGCTTGCGAGCAACTTGGGGCCACCAAGAACGCTGATCTTCTGATTGCTGTGGATGGCAACCCAAGCCCGCTTGCTCTTGCCCTGCAATCGCCTGTCTATCGAGTACGTCGCGCCGCGGCGAAAGCCATTCTGGCGATCGATCCGAAGTCTCCCTATGCCGGCTCGGCCGAACTGCTCGACACGCTTGGCTTCATGGCCAATGGACAAGGAAAACGCCTGATTGTGTTGGGCGAACTGCACGAGCAACGGGCCCGAAAGATGGCCAGTTTGCTTGCCGAGCTTCAACTGGAACCACTGATCACTCCCGGCGGCCGCGAACTGTTTCAAGCGGCTTACTCCTCGCCAGACGTCGAAGCGATTTTCATCAGCAAACCGCTCGCTCGCCCAGCCATGATGGAGTCGGTGCAAATCCTGCGAAAGGATCGCCGCACGGCCGATCTGCCGATTGGCTTGATTTCGCCCATCGATGAAGTGATCTCCTACCAGCTGCGTACCAAAGACGATCCGTTAACCGAAGTGATGATTCGCCCGAACGATTCGCAAGGGTTCGCGTTTCAGCTAAAGCAGTTGTACATGGCCCAAGGGCGTCTGCTGGTACCGTACGACGAACGAGCCACCGACGCCGAGTTCGCCATTGCCGAGCTAAGCCGGATGCTGGATGCCAAGCAAGAGTACGACTTCTACAACTTCCTGAAGCTGGAAGAGATTGCCGTGCGCCGCTTGGTCGACGACGAAGTGACCGAAAACATTGCCAAGCTACTGGGCAAGCTGGCCACTCCGGCCGCTCAAACGGCGCTGGTCGACTATGCAAGCGACCCGTTTCACCCTGCTGCCTATCGCCAGGCATGTGCCGATGCATTGAAAGCTGCCATCGCCGAGCGAGGCATTCTTTTGACGAAAGATCAGATTGTCGCCCAGTACGACCGCTATAACGCCTCGGAGAAATTGGACTCCGAGACTCAGGCCGTGCTCGGCAAAATTCTGGACATCCTCGAGGCGCCGACCCAAAACGTTCGTTTCGACCAACCGGCCAAGATCGGCCCGTAGGTTTGCAATGGGACTGTATTCCGAAACGACTTCCAACTACACGCAAGACTTCGCACCCCTGGGGCACGAACCGCCGATCCCTGGTTTGATCGGTTCGAGCAAGGCCATGGGCGACGTCTATCGTCTGACGCGAAAAGTCGCTCAGACCAATGCGTCGGTCTTGCTGCTCGGCGAGACAGGGACTGGTAAGGAAATGATTGCTTCGTCGGTTCACCGCTTGAGCCAACGAGCCTCCGGTCCTTTCGTGAAAGTCAACTGCGGCGCGTTAAGTGAAAGCCTGCTGGAAAGTGAACTGTTCGGTCACGTTCGCGGGGCGTTTACCGGGGCCATTGGCAACCGCACCGGACGTTTCGAGGCAGCCCACGGCGGCACCATTTTCCTCGACGAAATCAACTCGACGTCGCTTCACCTGCAAGTGAAACTGCTGCGTGTTCTGCAAGAGCGAGAGTTTGAACGAGTTGGCGATACAGCCACCATTCGCGTCGATACTCGCGTGATCGCGGCAAGTAACCGTCTGCTGCTGGAAGAAGTCGGCGAAGGCAAGTTCCGTGAAGACTTGTACTGGCGACTTAACGTCGTGCCGATTCGCATTCCACCGCTGCGGGAACGTCGCGAAGACATCCCGGAACTTGTTGCCCACTTCCTCAACGTTTACAGCGAAGTCAACGATCGGCACGTGGTGCACATTCAACGGGAAGCGATGGAAGCCTTGCAAGATCATAACTGGCCTGGCAACGTTCGCGAACTGCAGAACTACGTGGAACGAGCTGTCGTGCTGGCCGAAGGAGACGAACTGACGCTCGATCTCTTGCCGCCAGAAATTCGCAGCGGCGACAACCGCTCGGCAATGAGCCTCGGCCGAGGTGCGGCCGACTTCGATACGCTCGCCTTCGAGGTGGTCCAGCAGGGACTGCAAGATGCCGACCCCGAATCAGAAGATCTCCACTCGCGCGTCGTCAATCGTGTCGAGAAGGAGCTGATCGTGCAAGTGATGTCGTCTTGTGCCAACGTGCAGACCAAAGCGGCCACGCGGCTCGGCATCAACCGCAACACGCTGCATAAGAAGCTGAAAGAGTACGAGATCGAATCGTGATCGCCGCGGAAACGACCAAGTCCGAATCGTCCTGGTCGTGGAAACAGGCAATCGCCGCTCGCATTTGGCGGTACTCGCAGCTTTTCATCGTGCTTCTCTTCGTTGCCACGCTCCTGACTGGCTTCGCGTGGGAATATTGGGTCTGGGATATCCTGGCCAACCTCCGCGTGCAGCAGATCGTCGTTGCGGTCGTACTGGCGATCGTTTGCGGGTTCTATCGTCGCTGGATCTGGCTGGGCATTTGCGTGGCCTGCATGATGATTCATCTGCCGTGGTTTCTACCGAACGGCCATCACACTGCCGGATCGTTCGACTACCAAATCGCCACGTTCACGGTCTGCAACGTGAACTCCGCGAATCATCATTTCGATGCGGCGATAAGTGACATTCTTCTCGACGAGCCAGACGTGTTTGTCGTGCTGGAGATCACTTCGCAGTGGGCAGAACAAATCGAAGCGGCAACGGCGGACGCGTACCCTCACAAGATCGTTCGCCCGCAAGATCAAGGCAATTTCGGTATCGGGCTTTATTCGCGTCATCCGATCGTCACTTCGGATGTGTTTCGCTTGAACGTCGATATCGATTCGATCGAGGCGATCGTGCAAATCGATAATAAGAAGTACCGCGTTATCGGCACTCATCCCTTGCCACCGATTCGGGCAAGCGGCTTTCACGATCGCAATCAGCATCTCCAACTGCTGGCCGAGCATCTTCGCCAACCGAACGAAAGCTTCGCAGGCCATCCAACCATCGTGATGGGAGATTTGAATATCACGCCTTGGTCGCCGATCTTTCACGATTTCGTATCACGCAGCGGTCTGCAAAGTTCGCATCGCACCGTTGGCCAACCTCTCGGTGGTTCGACAACACCGACGTGGTACGTTGTGCCGACATTCATGATGGGACTTTCGCTCGATCACATCCTGCACAGCGACGACTTGGATTGCCTGACCCGTCGCGTCGGAGGCCCGATCGGTTCCGATCATCGGAGTGTTACTGTCACCGTCGGTGGGCTTGTCGAAGAAAGCGTCGAAGAGATCGACGAACTGCATTGACGTTGTCGCTACTTCTCTTGCCGGCACTGCTTTCGATACTGCGAAGGAGTCATCCCCAACGTCCGCGCGGTCATCCGGTTCAAACACGAGTAATGACTGAAGCCGATCATCGTCGCGATTCGCTGAGTCGATAAATCGGTCGTCTCTAAGAGATGCTTGGCCCGATTAAGCCGAACCTCTTGAATGACGCTGCCCATCGTCTGACCAACCCGCTTTTTGAATTCAAGCTCTAAAGCTCGCAGCGAGATACGCACCTCGTTAGCGACATCTTGGGTACGGATTCCGGAGCATGCTCGGTCATGAATGAATTGCAGTGCCACATCGATGTCGGTGAACACCGGCTTTTGAATCCCTAGCGTTGATTGCCGCGGAACGATCTTTAGCGGAGCCAAGTCGAGCTCTTCATCCGACGTTGGCTTACCCAGGATGATCTTGTGCAGCCGCTGGGCGGCTCGAAAACCGATCTCTTCCGTGTCGAGGCGGATCGTCGAAATCGGCGGCGAGCAGAGCCGCGACAGATCGGAATCTCCGACGCCCAAGATGGCGACTTGCTCCGGGATTTTCATTCCAAGATGACTAGCGCACCAGGCCGCCCACGTCGCCACACGATCGTTCATGGCAAACACGCCGACCTGCGATCGACTGTTCTGCAAGATGGCGATCAACTCTTCAACGCCGTCCCATGTCTCTTCTTTGCCGAACAACTCGTCGAGCGGCTTGGTGACTTCCACGCTGCTGGTCTTCAAGTCAACGCTGGCCGCCTCTTGAAGAAACGCTGTACGGCGTGCCTCGGAAACGGAGTTGTGCACCTGGCTGACGAAGACAACATGACGATGGCCGAGCGATTGGAAATGCTCTAAACCCATCCGTGCAATCGCATGACAATCGGTCGAGAACGATGGGATGCTTGTCCCACGAAAGTCTCCCGAAGCGGAGACCACCGGGACGCGACCACGCTTGAGCCAAGACAGCAACTCAGGCGTATTGGCCCCATTCACGATCACCCCATGCACTTGTCCAGCCCAGGGGGGATGCTCCGTTTCCTTCTCGATGTTCTTGAGATAACGGAAATCGCACAGTTCGATCGAATCGTCCGCTTGAAGATACCGCACAACGCCATCCAAAAGCATCCGCGCATAATTCGTCCAGTACGGAGCAAAGAACCCAAATTTTAGCTTCAGGGCCATGATTTAGATTGCGCTAATGGTCACATTTTCGTGCGCTGTCGATTATATACGGTTTCCGAATATCGGAATATATTTTTTCTATCCCGCAGTAAACAAGAGGCACTTCGTTCGGGCGGGATCCCCCATTATCTACTAATTTTCTATCCAATTCTCCTGGAACGAGAGAGGTAATCTTTGATGACTTCTAACCCAACGACGAAGTCCCGGCGCGGCTTCACCCTGGTCGAACTATTGGTGGTGATCGCCATTATCGGTGTGTTGATCGCCCTGCTACTTCCGGCCGTGCAGCAGGCTCGCGAGGCGGCTCGACGCAACGCTTGCTCGAACAATTTGAAGCAGATCGGCCTGGCACTGCATAACCATCACGACACGCATGGGAAGTTCCCACCGGGCTGGATCGCCACGAACGGTCCAGATTCGACCTACGGCTGGGCTTGTTACATCCTGCCGTTCATGGAGCAGAACAATATTTACGAAGCGATTGGCGATCCGACCAATCCGCTGGATGATGCCAACGACAAAGCTGGCGCCATCATCGATTCGTATCTATGCCCATCGTCGACATTGGCCGACAAAGACGAAGATGGCTATGCCCGAGGAAACTACATGGGCAATCATGGCCACTCGATGGGACTTTCCGATTACGGCGGGTTCTTCAAGAACCGTAGCGAATTCAAGTTTCGCGATATGGTCGACGGTACCAGCAATGTCATCATGATTGGCGAAGCCGAAGGGCACAGCGACATCACCGACGGCGGCTTTCCGTCGTGGGCTGGAACTTATTATCACACGCTGGGCTATACCAATGGGCGATTCTCACGCGTGCGAATTGGTAACGAAGGCTTTCCGATTAACTTCGGCTTGAACGGCTCTGGCATGACGCAGCGGCAATGCTTCTCCAGCCGACACCCAGGCGGAGCTCAGTTCGTCTACGCCGATGGGAGCACCCACTTCATTCCAGAAACCATCGAAGTCGGAACGAAGGATGACGTCAGCAACTACGGCGTCTACATCAAACTGCTGACTCGAAACGACGGCCAAGTGATTGGTAACTACTAATCGCACAGAAACTATTGGAGCCGTTGAAATGAATGCAATTTGTAAGTTTTTGAGCCTGGCGTTTCTTGTTTGCCTGGCGATCGGCTGTGCCGACGAAGGACTGAAACCAGTAACTGGAACCGTCCTGCTCGATGGTCAGCCGGCAGATGGTGTGAGCGTGATCTTCGTTCCTGTGGAAGGAGGCCGAACCAACTCCATCGCCAAGACCGACGCCACAGGTCACTTCGAGCTTCGCTACACCAGTCGAAACTCCGGCGCACTGCCAGGCACCTACAAAGTGCTGATTAAAAAGGAACAGAACGACACCGGAGTCGAGCTGATTCCGGCCCGGTATAGCAGCGGACGCTCGGAGACTCGGGCCGAGGTAACCGAGGGCGGCGAGAACACCTTCCACTTTGAAATTGAATCGAAGTAGTCGAGCCGACTTACCTCAAGAGAATATGAATCGCTGAAAGCAGGGCGGAGTTTTCCGTCCTGCTTTTTTCGTGATGCCGTGTTAGCTTGTTTCGTGACGCGTGTGCGACCAGGTTCCGTCAGGATAAAGCTTCAGTTCCATCCAACACGCAGGAAAGCCAAGGTAATCCTTATTGCCCCACCAGTTGCCGCTGACGGCGCCGCCGCAGATGTACGTCGTGTTATCGACATCAACGCGGTCGACGGTGTGCATGTGCCCGCTCAGGCAAAGCTTCACGCGGGGGTATTTTTGGAACAACGCTTTGATGGCCGACAGCCGCTGCGGCGACCAACCGGAAGGAACGTTGTACCCTTTGCCAAGTCCCTTGTCGGTTGACGGCTCGAAGAAGTGTGTCACCGACATCAGCGGCGCATGGGTGACAACGCACGCCGGTTGATCACTCTTGGCGAGTTCTTCCTCGAACCACTGCCACTGGGCGTCGTCAATTTCGCATCCCTGATGTTGAAACGTATCGAGCAAAAAGAACTGCCAGCCACCATGCTCGGCCGCGAAGTAACGGTGCGGCATGCCATAGGTCTCGACCGCTTTCGCTTTCTCCTGATAGCTCTCTGGTTTGTCCTTGGCGTAGTCTTTCCAGCGAATGTCATGATTGCCAATGCAGCTGAGGCTGGGAACGTTCAGCCGCTGCAAAACGTTTTCTTTCCACTGCCGGAATTGGATTTCGGTCTGTTCTTCCGACTGCCCACCATCGACCGCCATGACGTTGTCGCCACCGAACACGAAAAGCTGCGGAGCCTCTTCACGAGCCTGGATCGAATCGATCAACTGGGCGACCTTCTGCATGACTTCCCCATTACCGGCTGGCTGATGGGTATCGGTGAGGAAAGCCATCGTCAGTGGCTGATCTGTGGTCGAGGAAGTCGAGGCGGTTTCTTCGGCAAGCGCGGCTGCCCCTGTCAAAGCCAAGCTTCCACCAAACAACGTCTGTAGAAATGAGCGACGAGCAACGGACATCGGATTCTCCGGCGGGTTATGGTGTTCACAAGCACCGATTCGTTCGTCGCATCCCGATGGCACGGGATGCCTTCGGGGCGCGATTCTAATCCTGTTTTCCCTGGTTTCGAGAAGCGGCTTGGCATTTTGCGGACATCGATTGGCGTTCTTACCCAATGCGCACGATTTTTGAATTTTTCTTGTTGAATGCATGAAGCCAATTCAAATGCTTGCGGTTCCCCGTCTTGCTTGGGCAAAGTCGCATAGACCTATCCCGCGAAACGACCGGCGAAGATAAAATGCTCCGCTTCACTTTCGTTTCATGTTTGGGAAGGGCTTCAGATGGAGTGGCTTTCGGAACTTTCACCTTGGGTTTTGGCGTTACTGATCTTCCTCGTCCGAGTTGTCGACGTGTCGATTGGAACGCTGCGCACCATTTGCGTTGTTCAAGGACGCATGGCGCTTTCGGTGGTCTTGGGCTTCTTTGAAGTTCTGATCTGGATCGCGGCCCTATCCCAAGTCATCATCGGCGTCTCTGACAGTCCCATGTTGATGGTTGCGTATGCCGGGGGATTCGCGCTGGGGAATGCCGTGGGGATTGGCTTAGAACGGAAACTGGCCCTCGGATCGGTCGTCGTGCGTATCATTGCCCAGGAAGAAGACTCTGAAATCGTCTACGCCCTGCGCGATCGAGGCTTTCGAGCCACAACGTTTGAGGGGGAAGGCGTCGAAGGCCCTGTCGACTTGATCTACGTCCGCTGCGACCGGCGGAAAGTTGCCAACTTGCTGAAGATAGCCAAAGCGATCAAGCCGAACATCTTCTATACCGTCGAGCCGGTCCAAGAACAGAGCGAACGCTTTGCCGAACCACTGCCACACCCGACGGGATGGCGATCGGTTCTCAAGATGAAGTGAAATCCTGACGTGAACGCCGGTAAACTCTCCTTCGCTGCTTGACCCCCGGGCGGCAGTACTAAAGAATCGGGTGATTGACTTCGCCCCCATTGGGCCCGACGGGGCCTATTCATGTTGAAGGAGTTCGCTTGATGCGTGCGTGGACCGTTTGGATGCCCTTGTTGTTGGTCGGTTTGATCCCTGGAATGCTTACCGCTCAGGAAGCCCCTGCCGCGTCGGAACCGATGGCGGAAGCTCCGGCTTCGCCCGCTTTGCAGGATGAATTCACCAAGAAGTTGGCCGAATGGAAGGTGATCATCACCGAACTTCGCCGCATCCAACAGGAATACCGCCTGGCCCCGGAAGCCGATCTGCCGAAGTTGCGAAAGGAATACGACAAAGTCCTGGAACAAGGGATGGCGATGCTTCCTTCGATTGAAGATGCCGCCATTCAGCGATTGAAAGATCATCCCGGCAATAACGAAGCCCTGCAGTTCGTCCAGAAGATGACCAACGATTCACTGGAGAAGGACGACTACGAACGAGGCTATCGTTTGCTCCACGTTCTGCTCGATAACGACGTGGAAGAGAAGTACCTGTTGCCTGCCCAAGTGGTTGCCGCTTTCGGTACCGATCATTTTGAAGAATCGGAAGACGCCTTTAAGAAGCTGCAGAAAGTCGCCACCAAAGAACCGGATGAACGGGTTCTTCAGTCGGGCTTCATGGCTTCGCAGCTCAAAGACAAGTGGAAACGAGAACAAGAGTTCCGCCAAAAGGACGCCGAAAAGGACGACCTGCCTCGCGTGAAGCTTTCGACTACCAAGGGAGATTTGGTGATCGAGCTATACGAAGACGAAGCACCTGACACGGTGGGCAACTTTGTTAGTCTCGTCGAGAAGAAGTTCTACGACGGGCTGCCGTTTCACCGGGTTTTGCCGCACTTCATGGCTCAGGGGGGCGATCCGAAAGGGGACGGCTCCGGCGGACCGGGCTACAACATCTTCTGCGAATGCTACGAAGAGGATGCTCGTCATCACTTTGCCGGAACGCTAAGCATGGCCCACGCCGGCAAGAACACCGGGGGCTCGCAGTTCTTCCTCACATTTCAAGCAACGCCGCATCTTGATGGTAAGCACACCGTCTTCGGCCGTGTGATCGAAGGCATGGACGTCCTACCGAAGATTACTCGCCGCGAACCAGGCGGGCTGACGGCACCTCCGGCCGATCGCATCTTGAAGGCGGAAGTGATTCGCAAACGGGATCACGAGTACGTCCCTAACAAGACGCCATAAATCGCAATTGCGCTCGGTCATACATTACCGACGACTGCGCGTTTTTCTACACATTCGCGTAGGTTTTCCCTGACGGATGCTCACTTAGAACGATCGAGCATCCGTCCAATTGCAGTCCAACTTCAGTCTCAGTAATAAAAGGCACGTCCTAGTACGTGCCTTCTTCATGCGCGGATAATTGCTAGCATTCGGGAAGGCGCAAAAGCTTAACGGAAAATAACGCGCAGTTATCGGGCGAAGAGGGCGTTTAACGGAACGCATTTGAAGTGGCTAATTTGTGACCACAGCACGACTTACGAAAACATGCCTCTCAGAGGCCCTTCGAACTTAGGGAATTTAAACCTCGACATGCTTGACGATGGGGGCCACGATTAATAACCTTACATTTCGGTTTTTAATCTTGGATTTCACCAGTATCTAAATTCCGCATAGTTCCCCCTTCACTTCCCGAAGTCGTTCATGCACGTAAAGTCCCTCAAGGTGTTCTGCGATGTTGTCGGTCAACGCAGCTTCTCAAGAGCTGCGGATGAGAACGGCATTTCGCAATCTGGCGCAAGCCAGGTCGTGCACCAATTGGAGGAACGCCTCGGGGTGAAGCTTATCGATCGCTCAAAACGACCCTTGGTACCCACCGCCGAAGGTGAACTCTATTACCAAGGCTGTCGTCAACTCGTCCAGCGATACTACGCATTGGAAGAGGATGTCCGCACGTTCCATAAAGAACTTGCCGGACAAGTGACCATCGCTTCGATCTACTCGGTGGGGCTTAGCCACATGAACGCCTGTGTGCAGGAGTTCCTCGGCAAGCACCCGAAAGCCAACGTTCGTCTTCAGTACCATCACCCCGACACGGTGGTGCAGTTGGTCGAAACGGATCAGGTCGACTTCGGTTTGGTCAGCTATCCGAAAACGTGTAAGACGATCAAAGTCGATATGTGGCGAGAGGAACCAATGTTCCTCGTCTGTGCGCCCGGCAATGAACTAGCCGAGCGTGAAACGGTCTGGCTCGACGAACTCGATGGTCGCCGTATGGTGGGCTTCGACACGCGTCTGCAGATTCGTCGCGAAATCGATTTTGTTCTCTCTTCGGCCGGAGCCGACGTTCAAGTTGTCATGGAATTTGACAACATCGAGACCATCAAACGGGCCATCGAGATCGATGCCGGGTTCGGCTTGCTGCCGATCGACACGGTAACACGAGAACTCGAAACCGGTTCGCTTGTCGCGGTGCCTCTGGAAGGAAGCCCCTTGTCTCGACCGCTGGGGATTGTGACCCGGCAAGGGAAGGAACTCGGGAAGACGGCACGTCGTTTCATTCAGCTGCTTCACGAAAAAGCAGCAAACTCGGAAGCCGTTGCGTCCGAGTCGGAAGTTAAACAGGTGGCATCCACGTTTGCCCAAGGCGAAGCGTCGGGTGCCGAAAGCGATCTTGAAAACGGAGTTTCGGCACGCACTTAAAACGTTCCTCGTACGAAGACAAAGTCTCCACGGGGAACAAGCCTGCGGAGATCTTGTCTACCGACTTGATCCAACACCCCCATCGAAGACATCCGGGCGCGTGCCCGAAGTATTAGCTAGAAGAAGGTAGAACCATGATCCAGCCAAACCAACCGACCTCGCGTACTTATCGGACCGAGCGTCCCGGTAAGGAAGGTTTGTACGATCCGGCAATGGAGCGGGAAAACTGCGGTGTGGGCTTTGTCGCTCACATTAAGGGAAAGCGTTCCCACCAGTTGGTCCTCGATGCCGAAGCGATGAATATCAACATGGACCACCGTGGCGGTTGCGGCTGTGAAGCCAACACCGGGGACGGTGCCGGTATGTTGACTGCGCTGCCTTTGGAATTCCTGGCTCGCGTTGCCAAGGAAGACCTCGGCAAAGAACTGCCGGAACCTGGGAAGTTCGCCGCCGGTATCGTCTTTTTGCCCCGCGATCCGAAGTCGCGCGAGCACTGCAAGAAGACTGTCGAAAGCCTGATCGAAGAACATGGTCAGGTTCTCGTCGGCTGGCGTAAAGTACCAACCAATCCAGTCGGAGCCGACATCGGCCCAACCGCCATGGCATGTATGCCGGAAATCGAGATGCTGATCATCTCGGCCGGAGGTGGCTTGGAAGGGGACGCGTTCGAGCGTCAACTTTATCGCATCCGTAAGCGTGCCAGTCACATGCTTCGCGGCGACTTGAACCTCGCCGAACGAACGCTGTTCTACATCTGCACTTTGTCGACGAAAGTGATCGTCTACAAGGGGATGCTGACAACCGCTCAGCTGGTTCCGTTCTATCGCGACTTGCAGTGCGAAGATTACACCACGCACTTGGCCATGGTTCACTCGCGATTCAGCACCAACACGTTCCCTTCGTGGGACCGTGCCCAGCCGAATCGTTTCATGTCGCACAACGGCGAAATCAATACCGTTCGTGGTAATGCCAACTGGATGAAAGCCCGTGAAGGGCAAGCCAAGAGCGAACTGTTCGGCGACGACCTGCCGAAGCTGTTCCCGATTGTGGAACCAGAATGCTCCGACTCCGGTACGTTCGACAACGTCCTCGAGTTCCTGCTGATGGGTGGACGTACGCTTCAGGAAGCTGTCATGATGATGGTTCCGGAAGCTTGGCAGAAGCACGAAACGATGCCGGAAGACAAGCGTGCGTTCTACGAATTCAACTCGAGCTTGATGGAACCGTGGGACGGTCCTGCTTCGATCGCATTTACCGATGGTCACTACATCGGGGCCGTGCTCGATCGAAATGGTCTGCGTCCGAGTCGCTATTATGTGACGTCCGACGATCGCGTCATCATGGCGAGCGAAGTGGGTGTTGTGCCTGTCGATCCGAGTATCGTGATCGAAAAGGGACGCCTGCAGCCTGGCCGTATGTTCCTGATCGACTTTGAAGAAGGTCGCATGATTCCTGATGGCGAGCTGAAAACCAGCTTTGCCCGCAAGCGACCGTACGCCCAGTGGCTTCGCGAACAACGCATCGAACTGGCCGAGCTGAGCCCGAACAAAGAGCCCCACGGCTTCGATCCGGAAACCTTGCTTCAACGAATGCAGGCCTTCGGTTTCACCACCGAAACGATCAACTTCATGCTGCTGCCGCTGATCGAGCAGAAGCGTGATCCGATTGGTTCGATGGGCAACGACTCCGCACTGGCATGTCTGAGCGACAAGCCACGCATGCTGTACGACTATTTCAAGCAGCTCTTCGCCCAGGTCACCAACCCGGCGATCGACTCGATCCGCGAAGAAGTGGTCATGTCGCTGGAATGCTACATCGGCCCGGAAAGCAACCTACTGGAAACAACTCCAGAGCATGCTCACCGTCTGCTGGTGCCGCATCCGATTCTGACCAACGAAGAACTGGCCGCCTTCAAGCACATGGATCACCGTGGCTGGAAGACGAAAGTCATCGACGTCACGTTCGCCCGTAGCGAAGGACAAGATGGCTTGGTCAAAGCTCTGGATCGCATTTGTGCCGAAGCCGAATCGGCGATCGACGAAGGCTTCAGCAACATTGTGCTGAGCGATCGTAAGATCAGTGCCGAGCGTGTTCCTGTCAGTATGCTGCTGGCTACTGGGGCAGTTCACCATCACTTGGTGCGTGCCTCGAAGCGAACTCAGATCGGTATCATCCTGGAAACAGGCGAAGCTCGCGAAGTCCACCACCACTGCTTGCTAGTCGGTTACGGTGCGGACGCGATCAATCCTTACCTCGCCTTCGAAGCGTTGTGGAAGTCGCGTGAAGATGGTCTCTTCAAAGCCGAAGACTACCCCGACGACGACTCGTTGGTGGCCGCCTATCGCAAGGGTGTTGCCAAGGGCATCTTGAAGGTCATGGGCAAGATGGGCATCAGTACGCTTCAGTCGTACAAAGGTGCTCAGATCTTTGAAGCCCTCGGTCTGCAAGACGAAGTTATCAGCCGCTGCTTTGCTGGAACTTCCAGTCGCGTCCAAGGCGTCAGCTTCAAAGTGCTTGCCGAAGAACTGCTGCGTCGCCATGAACTCGGCTACCCAGCTCGCGAAGATGGCCGCCTTCCGGTTCTGCCGAACCATGGTGAATTCCACTGGCGAGCCGAAGGGGAACGTCACGCTTGGACCCCAGATGCGATCGCCAACATTCAAGTCGCCGCTCGTACCAACAGCCGTGAGTCGTACGATCAATTCGCGAAACTGATCAACGAAGATTCGCGTAATCGCTGCACGCTGCGTGGCTTGCTTTCGTTCAAGCAGGAAACGACTTCGATCCCCATCGAAGACGTCATGCCTGCCAGCGAGATCGTCAAACGCTTCTGCACCGGGGCGATGAGCTACGGCTCGATCTCTGGTGAAGCGCACGAATCGCTTGCCATCGCGATGAACCGCATGGGCGGTAAGAGTAACACCGGTGAAGGTGGCGAAGATTCGATCCGTTTCCAACCGATGGAAAATGGTGACTCGAAGCGTTCCGCCATTAAGCAGGTCGCTTCCGGCCGCTTCGGTGTGACGATTAACTACCTGACCAATGCCGACGAGATTCAAATCAAGATCTCGCAAGGTGCCAAGCCAGGTGAAGGGGGTGAACTTCCCGGGAAGAAAGTCGACGAGTACATTGCTCGCCTTCGCTACTCGACCCCCGGCGTCGGTCTCATCAGTCCTCCGCCGCACCACGACATTTACTCGATTGAAGACCTTTCGCAGCTGATTCACGACCTGAAGAATGCGAACCCTGAAGCTCGCATCAGTGTGAAATTGGTCTCCGAAATCGGTGTCGGTACCATCGCAGCCGGCGTTGCCAAAGCAAAAGCGGATCATATCCTGATCGCTGGTGACAACGGCGGTACAGGGGCGTCGCCGCTGACAAGTATCAAGCATGCCGGTCTGCCATGGGAACTTGGTATCGCCGAAACGCACCAGACGTTGGTCATGAACGATCTGCGTAGCCGTGTGGTTCTGCAAACCGATGGTGGTTTAAAGACCGGTCGCGACGTCGTGATCGCCGCGATTCTGGGAGCCGAAGAAATGGGCTTCTCGACCGCACCACTGATCACGCTCGGCTGCATCATGATGCGTAAGTGTCACCTCAACACTTGCCCAGTTGGTATCGCCACCCAAGATCCGGAACTACGCAAGAAGTTCAAAGGTCAGCCAGAACACGTGGTGAACTACTTGTTCATGGTGGCGGAAGAAGCTCGCGAATTGATGGCCAAGCTTGGCGTCAAAACGCTCGACGATTTGATCGGACGTGTCGATCTTCTGGAAGCCAACAAAGCGATCCAGCACTGGAAGGCTGATGGTTTGGACCTGACGCCGCTGCTGAAGCCAGCCGAGAATAAGAATCCTGATTCGCCGCAGTTCTGCGTGATGAAGCAGGACCACCGTTTGGAATTGGCTTTGGACAACTCGCTGATCGAGCAGTCGCAACCGGCTCTCGAGAACAAAGAAAAAGTCCAGATCAAAACACCGATCATCAATATCAACCGTACCGTCGGCACGACGCTCAGTCACGAGATCGCCAAGCGATACGGTGAAAACGGTCTGCCGGACGAAACCATCAAAGTCAATTTGCATGGTTCGGCAGGTCAAAGTTTTGGTGCCTTCCTCGCCCACGGGGTAACCCTGGAACTGGAAGGGGACGCGAACGACTACGTCGGCAAAGGCCTCTCTGGCGGTCGCGTCATCATTTATCCTCCGAAGCAGAGCTCGTTCAAGGCGGAAGAGAACATGCTCGTGGGGAACGTCTGCCTCTATGGGGCGACGCGGGGCCAGGCCTTCTTCCGAGGCCGAGCTGCCGAACGATTCTGTGTCCGGAACAGCGGTGCGCACACTGTTGTCGAAGGAGTTGGAGATCACGGATGTGAATATATGACCGGCGGCCGCGTGGTCGTCCTGGGCTCGACCGGCCGTAACTTCGCAGCCGGTATGAGTGGCGGTATCGCCTACATTTGGGATTACGAAGGCAACTTCCTGCAGAATTGCAATCTGGGAATGGTCGAGCTTGAACGGTTGGACAACCCCAGCGACATCGTGGAGGTGAAAGGCCTGATCCAAATGCATGCCAAGTACACGCAGTCACCTGTCGCCGAGAAAGTTCTCGCCGATTGGGACAATGCGGTAACACAGTTCGTGAAGGTCATGCCAACAGACTACAAGCGTGTCCTTCAAGAACGCATGCAACACGATGAAGAAGAAGACGTTCAACTAAGCGGAGCCGAAAGCAATGGGTAAGCCTACTGGGTTTATGGAATTTCAGCGGAACACCATTCCCTATCGTGATCCGCTGGTTCGTATCAACGACTACAACGAATTTCAAATCGACGTCACCGACAGCCACTTGCAAACGCAAGGGGCACGGTGCATGGACTGCGGTGTTCCGTTCTGCCAAAGCACGACCGGATGCCCTGTCGATAACCTGATTCCTGAGTGGAACGACCTGGTCTACAAAGGCCGCTGGCGTGAAGCTTTGGATCGTCTGCACAAGACCAACAACTTCCCCGAATTCACCGGGCGTGTTTGCCCGGCACCTTGCGAAAACGCTTGCGTGCTCGGCATCACTAATCCTCCGGTGGCGATCAAGAACATTGAATGTTCAATCATCGATCGCGGGTTCGAGGAAGGCTGGGTCAGCGCGATGGTTCCCGAGCATCGCACCGGCAAGAAGGTCGCCGTCATCGGCTCAGGCCCTGCAGGTTTGGCTGCCGCCGAGCAGCTCAACAAAGCAGGCCACAACGTTACCGTTTACGAACGTGACGACCGTATCGGCGGTCTGCTGATGTACGGCATTCCCAACATGAAACTCGACAAGGACACCGTCCAGCGTCGCGTCGATTTGATGGAAGCGGCGGGCATCAAGTTCGTTACCAATGCTCACGTTGGCGAGAACGTCGATGTTGCCGAGCTGAAGGAAAAGAACGACGCCATCATTTTGGCCGTCGGAGCCACGAAGCCACGCGATCTTCCTATCCCTGGCCGTGACTTGAAGGGCGTTCACTTCGCCATGGAATTCCTGCGGGCAAATACCAAGAGCCTTTTGGATTCTCAGCTGGCAGATGGCAACTACATTTCTGCCGAAGGCAAGAATGTCATTGTCATCGGCGGTGGTGACACCGGAACCGACTGTATCGGCACGTCGATCCGTCACGGCTGCGAAGGCGTCGTCAACTTCGAGTTGCTGCCGAAACCGCCAGAGGATCGTGCTCCAGACAATCCTTGGCCGCAATGGGCACGTGTCTTCCGAGTCGACTACGGTCACCAGGAAGCCGAAGCGAAGTTCGGCAACGATCCTCGTGAGTACTGCGTGCTGTCGAAAGAATTCGTCGACGATGGCAACGGCAACGTCGCTGGAATCAAGACGGTCACTGTTCAATGGACCAAAGATGACAGCGGCCGTTGGAACATGGCAGAAGTCCCCGGAAGCGAAAAGATCTTCAAAGCGGACTTGGTCTTGCTGGCGATGGGCTTCCTGGGTCCAGAAGCGACGATCGTCGAAAAGCTTGGCATGGAAACCGATCAGCGATCGAACTTCAAAGCCGAGTACGGTCGATTCGCCACGTCGGTTGACGGTGTCTTCGCCGCTGGTGACTGTCGCCGAGGTCAAAGCCTCGTCGTCTGGGCCATTAACGAAGGCCGAGCCGCCGCTCGTGAATGCGATAAATACCTGATGGGCGTTAGCTCGCTGCCGTAAGGCAAGTGTCCAAGACACCAACGGCAAACCAGTTTCGAAATAGGAAACGACGCGCGTCCCCTCATCACCGAGGGGATTGAGCCAACGTGAAGGGCTCCCTTCACCAAGCCAACCAATCAAGGTGTTTCATTTCACCTCAGATGCTCTAAGCTAGGGTGAGTCGCCAAAATCGACTCACCCTTTTTTATTGCCGAGTGTGCCCCAATGAACGATCTAGCCCAGAAGATTCTTAGCAATCCCATCGAGAACTATCCAGCTGCCACGGTGGCTTGTTTCGATCCGACCTGCGGCGATCTTCCGCGGCGAAAACTGGACGAAGATCGCCTGGTCAGCTATCTCGAAAAGCTGGCCGCCGCTGGTGCGGAAGCGGTCTTGCTGGCAGCTTCCACAGGGCATGGCCATCTGCGTACCGTCGAAGAATTAGAACGGTGGTTTGAAGTTGCCGCGAAAGCCAACGCTCCGTCGCTGGTTCGTATGGCGTTGCTACGTCCCGAAGATGGACCTGAGGCAAACGAGAAGCTAGTCGCGCTTTTGCGGGAACATAATTACCCTGTCGTGTTCGTTCGTCCCGGAACCAATCTTCCGGCCCATGCCACCGACGCCCAGATCGTCGAGAACATGCGTCCACTCGTCGAGATGATCGCCACCGCAGGCATGGCCGTGGGCGTTTACTCCATTCCCGATGTCAGCGGCGTTCCGCTTCCTGCGACGGCGACAGAAAAGCTTCTCGATCTGCCTGGTGGCGACGCGATTGTGGCCGCGAAGATTACCGAAGCAGACTACTTGAAAAGCACTCGCGAGTATCTCCTCAGCCCACGGCTGGCCAAGCTAAAGATCGTGCAAGGCTGGGATCCTCACCTGGCTCAAGCACTCAGCGAAGGACCACGGTCCAACATCGAAAACAAGCAGCGAGTCGGGATTACGTCTGGCCCGATGTCGTTTGCGGTTTACCAATACCTGTACATGCTGGACGCCGCCCAAGAGCATGACTGGGACGAACTCGCGCTGTCCCAAAAAGCGGTCACTGCACTCTTTCAAGCGATGCAGGACGACCCGACCAAGTTTGCCGATCTGCAGCGAGCCAAATTCATCATGGGCTTAGGCCTGCCGCTGACGGCCAGCCTGGAAACCGAAAAGATCGAACGCGTCCTGACCGCCCTCGAAGAACTTCCCCGCAAATCAGACCAACGCCGCCTGGCCAAAAGCCTCGACCTCATGGGCGACGGTCCCTACCACGACCGATTGATGAAGCTGTCTTAATAAACATCTGCCTCCCTGTTCATCAAACAGCGGCGAAGTTTACTTTTTCGCTTTCTTGATTTTCGCGTGTCGTTGCTTTAACAAGACATTGTTTGCAGTTTGATTGATCATTTGCACAGAAAGAATCGTGTGATGAATAAACGCGGGAAAATCAAGCGGCCGATTCTTTGGCTGTTTATGTACATTTTCGGGCTATTCACCGTTTCGGCAGCGTTCATTGACTATGGCCTGCCGAACGCTGGCCCCAATGCCCCTGGACAAGGAATCTGGTCGCTGATTGTTGGAGTTGCCCTCCTTGCTGGACTACCACAGATTTACTACCACTTCTTTGGCAGCGAGCAAGACAACTCCGGCGACTGGTCTGGAGATTAGTCTATTTCTGGCAGCGGGTTGGCTCGGACGGTTTGTTCTTCCATTAGCGTTCGGACGGCCGCATATGCTGACTCCCACCGGCCCTCGGTCGCTTGCTGGGCGATGCTTTGGAGCCAGGCAGCCTCATCTGGGCGTAGTTCTCCGGCTTCCGCCGATTGATGGATCATTTTCGTGATCTTGGTGATCTTGGCTTCGTTCTTTCCGTTGCATGCGGAGCCGAGCGCCATCGCGTAGTCGTAGCCTTTCGGGCTGATCTCGCCGAATGTGGGTCGCGACAGCCAGTAGGCCATCGCTCCGACGACTAACACGGCAACAACAATTCCGCCGATCACGGTTCCTCTCGATGAGTCCATGCTTAGAACCCCCTCGAGTTGATCACTTCTCCCTCATTCATGCTGGCCATTTCGGCCGCGAGAATAAGGTCGATCGTTTCTGGCTGAAAGCTAACCGATCCGTCACCGAAAAGTACGTTCCCGCCGCCAGGATGCTCGGAGTACATTTGACCGACATGCAGCGTTGGAAAATTCATCGGGTGGATGATCGGATCGCCAGTGATGTCGAGTTCACCACCGCTAGGACCGACATGCATCATCACCAAAGTCGCGGCCGCATCAGGACCATTTTCTGGCGTCGAGAATCTTGGGTGCGTAAACGCGCCAGGGACGACACCGACCCAAGTTTTATCGCTCAGCTTCGAGGAATGCTCGCTGATGAAAATCGTGTTTGTCGTTCCGTCGGTAATATCGCGAAAGCTGACTTTCGAGTTGCGATAGAACGGACCGTCGGCCACCTTCGAGGCATCACCATGAATTTGCACCGTTCTGGTGGCCCCGGTGTAGATGTTCGTGAAGACAGGACCACTGGCCGAAGAGCCGCAATCCCCCCAGCACGACTCCTGCCCATGGCTGGCGATGTAATGCGAACGTCCCACGACGATATTGCTGCCATACCGCGAAAGCGCATTACCGGAGCTGTCACGAATGGTAAACGGTTCGTGATCGCCACTGGAAGAAGGGCAGAGGTAAGCCTCTAGCTTCGTATCGATAAACGCTCGATTACCTGAATCCCAGATCGGTTGGCCCATATTCAGCGAATCGGTAATCGTACGCTGCTCCATGAACGGAAGAATCAATGCTCCCCAACCCCAACCTGGCGCGGCGTCCCACGTATCCGAATCGATCGATGCCGAAGCAGGGCCACTTCCGTCTCGCGTGGCGTAGCTAACGTAGCCTGAGGGAAACACGCGATGGGTCGACGCGTAGTTGTGAACCGCAAGACCGATCTGCTTCAAGTTATTGGTGCACTGCATCCGCCGAGCAGCTTCACGCGCTTGCTGCACGGCAGGGAGGAGCAGGGCAATCAACACGCCAATGATGGCGATCACCACAAGCAGTTCGACTAACGTAAACCCAGCATGCTGCCCAGGCGACTTCATTTTGGTTTTCATCTTCCCCTCGATACTTTCAATATCCGCACCAAGATTTTCTATGCGTCGACAACATCATTTTGAATACTCAAAAACTAAGTTGTACCGATACACTTTGTCAATAGACGAAACAATATTTTTGACCCCTCAAAACCGTTATCGCCGTCTAAGCTTGGTAGGTCGAAAAGAGAAACCACATCAAAAGCAGTTGAAACCTTTAGATAGTTGCAACGAAATCTCGTCCAACTTTGACTCTAATCTCGCCAGATTCCAGGTCGAAATAGATGACCCGGCCGCTCGATCCCCCGACATGCTGTGCCAGAATAGGAATCTTCTGCTGCTGTAGAAGCTCGCAGGCCTTCTCGATGTTCTTACGCCCGACTTCGTGGGCCGTGCTGGCCGTTTTGAACATGTTTGCGCCGCCACACAGCTTCGCCACGATCGCGCGACGACGAGCTCCGTTGCGAGCCAATTGATCCAGCATTTGCGGGATGGCCGTGTCGACGAAGCGACCTGGCTGCTTGGTGCATCCTTTGCTCTCGCTCAGCATCGTATGAGCAAGGGCCCCTTGCTGAGTTTCACGGCACCAGAGACATACCCCGACGCAGCTACCAAGCAGTGTTTCCAACAGCGAGGGTGCCGAAGAGACGACAATCCCGGCCATTGGGACGCGGATGGAACTTTTGCTGAGGTTCGCAGTCGCCATGGTGTTTCGTTTCCCTGTCCATTCTGCCAGGCCCCCCAAACGATCCGGGGTGCGACTAAATCTAGCTTACGACCACTAAATGGGAGGAATCGATGAAGTTATATGAACAGTTCGTGGCCGGAATTGGTTCATCTTCGATCAACGGAATCGATTACGCTGATCATAGCGATTGAGAGCTTTGCCGGAGGAACCTGCGCTTTTATGTATCGCGTTTCCACTTCCCCGCACGAAATTCCGCGATATCAGAAGATTTTCCAATATAAAGTTGACTGTGCTTTGATCAATTGGTACTAAATACTTTACAAGTTGATGAGGCTCTGATAACCTCCGCTTGTTTACACCCTTACGCATTAATAAGAAGAACTATGGCAAAAAAGAAGGCAAAAACGTCGACCGCTGACGCCAACAAACGTGTCCCTCGTAAAGAGCCATACGACAGCGACCGAATGAGCAACGTTGTCGAGCGTCTGCGTGAGCAAGCCGGGCGTATTTCGCAGCTGGCTCGTACGCTGGATGACGGCGATATCGACGAAGTCGTCATCGACGGCCACGCGATGCTGCTGCGAGGTTTGAACCAGATCGACAACTTCGCAGATAACGCAGCACGTGCCGTGCGTGAAGCGCGTACGATGAAGTTCGGCTAAACCAGTAGCTCCGACGCCATGAGTTTGGGCCTCCCGAAGGGAAATATGCACGGGGGGTCTGCCTGTCTCAGCTTCTGCGCGGAGGGAGCCAATGGCCGAGAAAAAGGTCTCCTGGGCCGCATGGGGCTGGCTGACGCTACTCGGCTTGATGTTGGTCATTCCTATCGTGGGAATTGCCCTCGATCAAGCTGCCGCCCTGGGTGCGTTTCTGTTTCCGGTTTTCGCTGGCACCTTTGTCGGAGCGGCAACGTTGCTGGCTGCTCTTTACGTGAAGAATTTTCCCTGGTGGTGGTCGATTGCCCTGGCAGTTTGGGCACTCGTTCTCGTCCTGTTTCATCGCGATCTGGGGCTGATTCTCATCGGTGCCGCACTCGGATGCCTGCTCGTTGCATTTCGAGCACCCATTATTCGCTTTGGACAACGTATCGTCCGATGGTACTTTCGCCGCAACGATAAGCCGACATGATCTCCCGCGGATCACGACTACTCTGCGGAGTTTTTCTCGCCGGCGTCTTTGCCTGCAGCGTTACTTTGCTTCGATGATTCTTTCTTCGACGATTCATTCCAAAGCATTTCAATCAGGCGGTAACCTTCGGGATCGTGCTGTTTTAGCTCCGAAACTACGAACGGGTAGAAATCGTTCGTCCCAAAGAACGCCTCGGTCAATTCGCCGAAATACTCTTTCTCGTCTTCGATGGCGTAATGCTTTTTCTTCGTTCCATCGATATGCAGCACTTCCTTGTAGCGGCCTGATTTCTTCGCACGCTGAAACGCTTCGATCACGCGAGCATCATCGTAGCCAAGGACCAAATCATGGTACCCGTGCGAAAGTTCGTGAAGCAGCATGAACGGTTGCTCTTTGGTCCATTCGAGAAACGTCTTGGCACTTGTGATCTCGACTCCCTTTTCTTTTTCGCGAAGAAAGCCGTTCTCACTGAGCCAATCGCCAGAAACATGGTAACACGCGCAAGGGTTTGCCCTGGTATTGTCACTTTCGATCCAAATTGGGATCTTCTGCAGGGCCGCGACAGCTTGCTCAGGGAGTCTTCTTTGGATGTCGTATAGCTGAAAATCGACTAACTCGAGAACCGCATTACCGGTCTCTTTATCTTCGCGCAATAGCGACTTATGAATGTAGAGATCCCAGCCACGAATACTTTGCTGGTAATAAGCACTGACGGGATCAGGCGTTTTCTCCTTGCCTGACTCTGCCCCAACAAGAAGCGTGGCAACAAGCAACCAATGCATGGAAAGACTCCGCAAAACGAACGCGAAACATTTCCTTCAGGATAGCCCACCAATAGCTTCCGCACAAAGAACGGACCGGTACTTACGTTGCAGAGTACTGCTCGGCGTACTCTACGATCCAAACGTCGATCAGATCGCGAAAGTCTGCTTCGTTGACTTCGCTTAGCTTCTCGAAGTGGGTTCGATTGAAAAGCTCTTTGTTTCGAATCATCCCTTTGGCGGCCAGTTCCAGAACGCGGACTGAAGAGTAGGGCTTCACCGAGAGTTCCAAGCGACTGTACAGATTCCGCCGCTTTCCGCCGGTCAGATCCAAGTCGTCACGCACGCAAGCGCCGCCCCATCCTTGATCGCCGAAGAGCGTTTCGTACTGAAATCCTGGAAAGTGATTTGGTAACTTCTGAAGGCAATCTTCGATATAATCCGAGATCTTCAGGCGTAGTCGACTGTGCAGTTCGCGGCACTCTTCTTCGGACATCGCCGCTTCGTGCGCAGCGCGACGTTTCGATTCGCTTCGCTTTTCTCCGCGTTCGATAGCGCGTTTCAGTCGATCTTCAAAGTCGGACATACGTGACTCTTTTACCTGGCACAAGACGTGGACACAAGAACATCCCATTATGACGCTTTCCAGCGTTGGGAAAAACCACGCCTAGAACTTGAACGTTGGCCAACGCCAGCTTTCCCTTTACGCCTGAGCGACTCGCACGGGGAAAGCTGGACCAGGAATGCTACTTCTTCGGCTTCTTTTTGCCGTCTTTCTGCATGTCGAAAAACTGCTGCAGATCGCCAAAGGAACGAAGCGGTTCCTTGCCTTCCTTCATCGCATCGGTAATTGGCTTGGAAGGCTTCGGCTTGGCGCGACGTTCCACATTGCGTGGCTTACCGCCATGCTTCCCTTTGCCGTGACCACCGCCGTGCGGCTTGTTTCCAGCTTTGCCTTTGGGACGCTGTGGACGATCTCCGCGAGGAGGTCGGTTTCCACGACTTTGCGGCTTTTCCTTCTTCTCGGCCGGTTGAATCGCGGGATCGATCGCCGTCAGCGAGACCCTACGTCGTTCGCGATCGATCTCGATCACCCAAACACGAATCACATCACCGACACTGACGACTTCGTGCGGATCGGCAACGTAGCGATCGGCCAAGCGGCTGATATGCACCATACCGCTGTCGTGCAGACCGATGTCGACGAATGCTCCAAAGTCGACGACGTTGAGCACCGTGCCCATCATCTCCATGCCAGGTTCCAGGTCTTCCAGCTTCAACACGCCGCGACGGAACAGCGGTGGTGGGAAGTCGGCACGTGGGTCACGACCGGGACGAGACAACGCGCCGGTGATGTCGCGGGCCAAGTGAACACCGATATTCAGTTCTTCCGCCAGCTTATCGATGTCGGCAGAGGCAATCTTTGCGAGCAACTGCTTGTGGTTTTCATCCGAAGCAGCAATCTCGGCCGGGGCTGGCTGCGGAGCGGGAACTTCTTCTTCACTTGCCGCAGCAGGGGCCTCGCCGTTGGTTTCGCTTGTACCTTCTTGCGGCACAGGCGGCTCGATTGGAGCAGCGGGCGTTTCTTCCGATGCCGCAGGAGCTTCTGCCGTCGCCGCTTCTTCAGCAGGAGACGAATTGGTTTCCGCCGTCGTCGATGCCGAAGCGACTGCCTCGACAACTTCCGTTTCTGCTTCCTGCATATCGGCTGGTGCTTCAGCCGTGATTTCTTCCGGGCTCAAACCGAACTGCTTGGGCTTCTCGACTTTGGGTGGCGGCGAAGGGACCGTCGATAAAACTTCGGTCAGCGAGCAGCCAAGCTTGTCGAGCAGCTTCGTGGCAACTTCGTAGCTTTCCGGGTGAATCCAAGTCGCATCAAGTGGATTCTCGGCAGGCACAACCTTCAGAAAACCTGCGGCTTGGACAAACGTTGCTTCGCCAATCCCGGCGACTTCGCGGATCTCTTCTCGCGACCGAAACGGGCCTTTCGCCTGGCGATGCTCGTAAATACGTCGAGCCGTCAGCTGATTGAGACCAGAGACGTAGCTCAGCAGGGCAGGGCTCGCTGTGTTGACGTCGACACCGACATAGTTCACGCAAGACTCGACAACGTCGTCGAGCGAGTCACGCAGGTGCTTTGCTTTGACATCGTGCTGATAAAGGCCGACACCGATGTTCGATGGGTTGATCTTCACCAGTTCCGAAAGTGGATCGAGCAGTCGGCGACCGATGCTAATTGTCCCCCGAATCGTCGCGTCGAACTTAGGAAACTCTTCGCGTCCCAGTTCACTGGTGGAGTAAACACTCGCACCAGCTTCATTTACGATCAGGTAGCAAAGATCACGGTCTTTCAGCTCATCCGCGATTGCACTGGCGACAATCTGCTCGGTCTCGCGACAAGCCGTTCCGTTTCCAATGGCGACAATCTCGGCATCGAACTGCTTGATCATCTCGACGATGCGTGTTCGACTCTTTTCGACACGATCTTGAGGGCCGATCAGATGGATGACGCCGGTTCCGAGCACGTTGCCGAACGGGTCGATGGCAACCAGCTTGCATCCACTTCGGAAACCTGGATCGATGGCAAGAACACGCTTGCCACGCACAGGCGGCTGCAGCAACAGCTTACGCAGATTGCAAGCGAAGACTTCGATCGCATGCGTTTCGGCTTTCTCGGTGAGCTCGCGACGAATTTCTCGTTCGATGCTCGGAATGATCAAGCGATTGAGGCTGTCCTTTAGGCACTGCTTTAAATAGTCGGTGTGCGAGTGCCCTTCCGGAATGACAACTTCTTCGGCTGTCTTAGCGATTTTGTCGACATCGACATCGATTCGCACTTTCAGGAACCGCGTACGATCCCCACGATTGATGGCCAACACGCGATGCGGTGGGATCTTCGAGACCGGTTCGTGGTAGTCGTAATAGTCTCGGAACGCTTTGTCCTTCTTGGCGCGTTCTTTTTCTTTCTGACGCTTTCGCTTCTCGCGGCGGATTTCCTGAATGGTTGGCTTTTTACCACCTTCTTTCTTGTCGCCGTCCTTCTTGTCTTCGCTTTTTTCCTGCGACGCAGCTTCGGTCGATTCGGTTGCGGTCGACTCAGCCGAATCGGTGCTTTCCGCTGACGATTCTTCAGCCGAAACGTCGTCCGAGGTCACTTCGCTGTCGGAGTCGTCCGAGTCGTTCTTCTCTGGCTGACCCGCGTTTTCGATGCGAGTGCTTGTCAGTTGCCCAGTCTTCCAAAACAGCTTACGCAAACGCCCTCGCAAGAAGGCATTTTCAGAAAAGACTTCGGCAACGATACACCCAACGCCTTGCAGTACGGCGTCGGTATCGGCGAGCGACTTCTCCGCATCAACGAATGCTTCCGCACGCGACTTCAAGTCCTTCGCTGCTTCAGCGTCCTCTAGCACCTCCAATGCGAGCGGCTCCAAACCTCGTTCGCGGGCTTGCGTTGCGAGCGTCTGCTTCTTGGGCTTGAAGGGGAGATACAGATCCTCGAGGTGCTTTTGCGTTTGAGCTTTCTTGATTTGCTCAGCAAGGGCCTCGGTCAGCTTCTCTTGCGATTGAATCGACTTGAGAATCGTTCGCTTGCGCTCGTTCAATTGGCGCAGCGTTGTGTTGCTGCTTTGAATCGCGCGAATCTGCTCCTCATCCAGCCCCCCGGTCTCGTCTTTACGATACCGGGTGATGAAAGGAACCGTATTCCCATCATCAAGCAGCTCGACGGTTCGCTGTACTTGTTCGAGAGGAATACCAACTTCACGGGCGACAACTTGAAGGTCCGTGACGATCGTCGTATCCATTTGGATGCCTGAGGAGCTTTCGCAAACTTGCGCGTCGAGAGAAATCGACGTAAGCGCAGATGCTGGTTGACTAAAGCGATATCGAATATCGATGATACCAGCACGGCAACATAGGGGCACCGGTGGCGGTTGTCAAGGATTAGTGAGGAAATAGGACCCCATATTTAACGTACGTTTTGCATGAATCTTTGCGGGACACCTCACGCAGGTGTTTTTCGATCACAAATCAGGGGAGCTTGAGGGGCTACGCAAGCTGCTTCGTCGCAGTCTGAGGCTTCGCTCGAATTGATAAGCGCGCAAAAAAAGTGCCGCCCCCAGTTTCCCAGGAAGCGGCACTCGCGTCTTCGTGTTCCAAGTTGCGACGAACGCTTAGTATCCGATGTCAAACGGAGCCGGATCGAGGAAGTCTCGTGGGCCACGTGTGGTGTAATACGGATAGGTGACTTGAGCAGACCCTGCACCACCTTGAACGGCTGGTGGCGGAGCACTCACGCTCGTTGGGTTGTTACAAGGGCTCGCACCGATTTGGTGATGGCAGCAGCCACTGCCCGCCAAAAGGCACACGGCTGCCAGAATGAAAAACAAGCGATTCATGTTGACTTTCCTCGCGCTGTAGCGGGCACGGCGTTGGGTCATTTTTTGGGGGTCAATCGTTTTCCGTTTCTCGGAGCGGGAGCCGAGAACGGAAACGCGCCACTCGCCAAGTGTCTATGACAAGCGAGTCCACTAGGATTGATCGGCCTTAGATCCGGGAAAATTGAACAATTCAGGTCAATCCCTACCAGCCGTTACAGATTTCCAACGATCAGGCTTGTTTCCAAGCGAGAAGCTCAAGTCTGCTAGCAGCCGCCTAGCCAAACTGAGCGTGCATCCACATTTTGGCTTGTTCCGGCGTAAGATTCGCCAGGATGCGTGTTTCTACCTCGAGGAGAAGCTCCGTTAGATTCTCTTGAAAGGCTTCCTTTTCGTGCTGCATACGCTGCCAAAGCTGCTCCATCGCCGCGCCAGCCTCTAATGCGATTTTGCGAACCGCAAGAAGTTGGTCTGCCGACAAATTCAGTTGTTTGACAAACGGACTGTCCTGCTGGAAAAGCATGACTTTTTCAACACGATGCAGCGTCGGTAGTGACTTTGAGAACTGGATCAGCTTCGTCATTTCCTCCGTCTCTGGAACGACAAAGCCGTGAGAGGACGCATGAGCAATTTCCTTTCGCCATGTCCGTTCCTCCGACTGAAAGTCCTTCAACTGCTCAACGAAGTCTTCCCAAGCGACTTCCGCCGATGGCATGAGCCGGGAAAACTGTCCAGAAATCGCGGACGCGTTGTAATAAAACGAGATCCCGAGAGCCAAAACCAGCGATGTTACCAGGCGGAGATTTCGTCCCAGTGAGTTGCGATGACGTTCGTAGATCTCGCGAACAACACGTGTCCCCAGACGCAAACAAACGCGTGACTTCGTTGCCGAGGCCGATTCGTCCTCGCGGGGGACAATGCTGATAATCTGGACTTCGTATTCGCTATTTCCGGCGATACTGAGACGAGCGATCTCGCCAAAGAAAGGGCATTCGGACTCGCTCACGAAACCGTTTTCGCCCAATTTTCTTCGCGGGATTTGAACGGCAACGGCGAAACCTGCCATCGATTCGTCCAGCAATTCCGCTTTGAATGTATCTCTACCGACCTGAAGCTGGGCTTTGACCCGCGAAGGGGCCACCGAAAAGCGCATCGAATTTCGACGGTCGGAAGTCATCGGCATTCAGAGAAGAAAAGACAAGTGAAAAGTTCATCGAAAGCATAGGTCGAAAAATGGTCGGACCGAGGCACCTAAATCTGCGATTTCGTCAAGAAACTTTTTGACATGAGATCGGGGTGTCCGATGAACTCCCTATAAGCCCTACAACTGGACCTGTAGAAATCTAGTTTGCCTCCAGCCCCCCAACTGACAACAATAAATCGTTGCCACTGTTTTCTCGTCCCTGATTTACCGTTCCCATAAAAGCCTATGAGTGTTGCCGCCAACGTGGCCCAGAATACGGTTGAGTGCTATCAGAAAGCTGGGCAAATCCTGCGAGATTCGTCCCTCCGACGAGGGAATGTCGTCTATCTCGATGAATCGACGGCCGACGATGTGATGGTTACTGCCGACCTGCACGGCAATCGAACGAACTTCCGTCGCATTCTCGATATCGCCGACTTAGACTCAAACCCAGGTCGGCACTTGGTCTTCCAGGAAGTCTGTCACGGTGGACCGACCTACCCGAAAGCTGGCGGCTGCATGTCGCACTTGATGCTGGAAGATATTGCTCAGCTGGTGATTCGGTACCCGAATCAGGTTCACTTTCTGATCTCGAACCACGAGCTGGCAGAGCTGACCGACTATCCGATCATGAAGGCGGGCAAAATGCTCAACCTCATGTTTCGTTGCGGCATGGGCCAAATGTACGGCGACGCAGCTCCGGCCGTTCGCGCCGCGCAGCTTCAGTTTCTCGGTAGTCTGCCGATTGCAATCCGAATCGGTGACCGCATCATGGTCTCCCATAGCCTTCCCAAGCAGTGCGACGAAGAACCGTTTGACGCAACGATTTTCGACCGTGAACTGAACGCCAACGATCGAGCCTGTGGTGGATCGCTCCACCGTTTGGTTTGGGGACGCGATTTCCGGCAAGAGAACGTTGATGAACTTTCGAAACAGCTCGGTATCGAACTATTCATCACAGGCCATGAACCGTGCCAGTATGGTTTCGCATCGCCGAACTCTCGCCAGATCGTGCTAGACTGTTGCAGTCGATTGGGTAAGTACTTAATGGTGCCGGTCTCGGAAGACCTGACCCAAGAAGACCTACTCAACCGGATTCATTCCCTGCACGATCCAATTCTGGCGGCAATGTCCTGACCATGGGTGACGATCCCCTCTTCGATGACGATACCGTCTCACCGGTTCGCGAGCCGCAACCACGACGGCCGTGGCGACCGCGTTTCGGAATTGGCTCGATCATGCTCGCAACGTTTCTTTTGAGCGTGCTGTTTGTAATGGGGCATTACATGCTGAACGAATCGAAAGAGGGTGCTCTCTCGAACCGTTTCAGCTTTATGTTTGTGACTCTTGCTGCCCCGATGCTTCTCTTAACGCTGCTGAGCCTCGGCAAAGAGCTACTGCGGTACTGGGAAAAGCAAGCCCAGCGCAAAGATCGCTAATCACTTCCGTTCGATCCGCAGTCGTTTCGGCAGACCATTCGGCATTGCCAATTCATCGCGAGCGATCAATCGCACAACATTGCGACTCGGTGAAAGCAACGCGTCTTCCGCGTAAACCACATCGAAGTCCGCCCCTTGGGGATTTTGTATCGCATGTGAATCGGCCAAAGCGTTCTCTGGCGTCAATTGCCGCCAACTCAATCGCCGCAGCCAACTGGCCAATTCGTTCAGATCGTGCTGTTGGCTATCGGCGTAGATCTCGAAGTCTGGCAACAAAAGCTGAGAGTTACCGATCGTTTCAAAGATTACCCAACGTTCATCCAACCACGAAAGCCGAAGGTTTGAAAACAAATCGAGTGGTGGCACCTCGGCGATTTGACTCGTCTGTAGAAGTTCAGCCAGCATCGCGACTGGCAACAAGACTTCCCCGGCAGGACAAAAATAGGCGATGACTTCGGGATGATGGCCGATCGCCAGGACTGTCTTCGATAACTCTACTAACCGCCGCAGTTGGGAAACAGGCGACAAAGTTTTGCCTGCCTCTTCCACGATCGAAACGAGAACGATCGCTTGATGTTCGGCAATTGCCCCCTCGACACCTTCCCAGCTCAACTGAAACTGACAAGCTCGCTCAAGCGACTCTTGCAAAAAGTCCCCATTGGCCGCGAGTGCGTCGGATCCAGCAAGCTCGCTCCAAGGGAAAGCACACGACTCAATCAGCACCATCGGTCCGTCATCGGAAAGCGTCGATCGGGCGAACGACTTCATCTCTCCAGACGGTCGCACCGCATCCTCCAGGTGACACTTGATGCCATTTGCAGAGAGATGCTGCTCGACATCATCCAGCGAAATTGTCCCCTTCGTCAGCAAGGCCAAAGTCTGCGTAGGTACTTGGATCGACACCGATTATCTTCCCTTTCGCAACATTGAATGCCAGGCGGACTACTTGGCTGGATCGTCCGTTTCAGCCTTCAGCTTTTCCAGTTCTTCCGCGGTGACATCAACCGTTTGGCGAATCTGCTCTTCGCTATGACAGCTGGTTATGAAGAATCGCAGGCGGGCTGCTTTCTCTTCCACTGCTGGATACATGATCGGCTGAACATTGTACCCGCGAGCGTATAATGCTCGCGACAATCGCAGCGCGAGAAGCGAATTCCCTGTGATCACGGGGACCACCGGTGTGTTGTCACTTAGCCCCGTATCGAGCCCTTTCTCCTTCGCCAGCTTCAGGAACAACTTCGAGTTGTTCATACACTTAGCGACTACTTCCGGATGCTGTTCAATTCGCTCGAACGATGCCAATGCGGCAGCAGCATTCGACGGTGGCATCCCCACGCTAAACACGAATCCAGGAGCCGTATACTTGAGGTACTCGATCATCGTCTTCTTACCGGCGATGTAACCGCCGCAGCTTCCCAGCGACTTACTAAGCGTTGCCATCAGGAAGTCGATCCGCGAGCCTGGAATGCCGAAGTGCTCGCAAATACCCCGGCCGGTCTTTCCCATCGTGCCGATCGAGTGAGCTTCGTCAACGAACAGCATGGCTTTGTATTTCTCTTTGATCTCGACCAGTTTCGGCAGATCGCAGTAGTCGCCATCCATACTGTAAACGCCTTCGACAACGATCACCGCGCGACGATATTTCCCTCGCATTTCGGCAAGCATTCGTTCGCATGCCGCAGTATCGTTGTGCGGGAAAGAGCGTCTTTGGGCGCCGGACAAAATGCACCCTTGCACCAAACTGTTATGAGCCAGCTCGTCGTGCAGGATCAAATCGCCAGGGTTCATCAGGTGCCCGATGGTCGTCTCGTTAGTCGAGTGACCGCCCACGAAACAAACCGAAGATTCTGTCCCTAGGAACTCGGCAATCTTTCGTTCCAATTCTCCGTGAATTGTTTTTTCGCCAGAGACCACACGACTAGCCGAAACGCTGCTACCGAACGTATCGATGGCAGCTTTTGCGGCAGCGGTTACTTCTGGATCGCCGCTGCTTCCCAAGTAGTTATAACTGCTAAAGCAAATGAACTCGCGACCATCGATGGTCGCCGTGTCGCGTGTGGTTCCTTCGTGGACATCGAAGTAAGGGCTTTCCATCCCCATGCGAGCAAACCGGGCAATCCGCTCCTGCAGTTCGACCACCTCCGGGAATTGGTCCGTTTGGTAGTCGGCCACAGGGATGTCTTCAATAGCCCTCGCAGGCTTTTCCTTAGCAGCCGGAGCAGACGAGTCACCACCACTGCTGACCGTGAAGTCTCCTTCGACACCCACCAAAGCAGCAACGGCCGTTGCCAGGCTAGTAACCGTTGTATCTTGCGAGAACTCCTCGACGGGGATGTCGATCTCAAGCTCCGCCTCGATTGCGTTTTTCAGCTCGATCCCCATTAACGAGTCGAGCCCCATTTCCGCCAGCGGCTTTGCGCGATCAAGCTGAGACGCACTGATACCGAGCGTTTTGGAGGCCTGATCGGCGACATAATCACTGATCAGCGATGCACGTTTGTCTTCGTCCGCCGAACCTAATCGGTCTCGCAGCGAACCACTACCTCCAGAGGATACAGTTCGCTCCTGACGATGAATCTTCGCAAGTTCGTCCAATAAGCGAGGGTGCTTGTTTCGGCCAAACTGTTTGAGAAACTTCGTCCAGTCGACAGGGAAAACACCGACGTTCGCGTGACGTGTCGGTAACAGCTCTTCGAGGGCAAGCAAGCCTTGCTGAGGGGCGATCATCCCCAAGCCGATCCCTGCAAGTCGACGTGCGTCAGCCGACTTCGCCATTCCGCCGCCGCTCCATGGCCCCCAGTTGATACTCAGCCCGGTAAGCCCTTCGGCACGACGCCCTGCACATAGTGCATCCATAAACGCGTTGGCAGCTGCATAGTTGGCTTGCCCTGGCGAACCAATCATCGCCGCAATCGACGAGAAGCACACGAAGTAGTCGAGCGGCAACTCACGCGTTTGCTGATGCAAATACCACGAACCATCCACCTTCGCAGGCAACACCTTCGCGAAGCGTTCCCACGACTGCTGCGAAAGCGTTGCATCGTCGAGCACCCCAGCGGCGTGAAACACGCCAGCTAGCGGTGAAAGTTCAGTCTCGATGTATTTTAAAACCGCCGCTACTTGCTCGGAGTCGGCCGCGTCCATCGTCGATACGGCGACTTGGACTCCCTCGGTTTCCCAAGCAGCAATCTGTTCGGCCGCGGCTTCACTCGCTTTGCCACTACGACTGGTCAGAACAATGCTCTTCGCTCCTTGTTCGACCAACCACGTGGCGACTTCCAGACCAATCGCCCCGGTGCCACCGGTGATCAAGTATGTCGCTTCGCCACGAATCAGCGGACGCTCGCCTGTTGGCGGCGTCATCTGAAGCACGACTTTCCCCAGATGCTTGGCCTGCTGCATGAAACGAAACGCTTCGACCGCTTCTTCAATGCGATAGGTCTGCAGCGGAAGCGCCGCCAGCTTGTGCGACTCGAACTGTGGAAGTAGTTCTTCGAGCATCTCCGCAATCAAGCCAGGCGAATTGCGTTCTTCGTCGCCCAAGTCGAACGGGAAGTACTTCGCCTTCGGACGAACATCCGCGAACTGCTCCGAAGTCCAGACACCAATCTTGCCGATCTCGACAAACCGCCCACTCTCGGTCAGGCACTCGACACTCTTGGGAATGAACTCTTGATTCAAGCTATTCAGAACAACATCGACGCCTTCGCCGCCGGTGTCATTCAGGATTGCATCGCTGAAAAGCGTTGTGCGGGAATCGTAAACATGCTTGATGCCCAGCGAGTGAAGGAAGTCCCATTTGCCGTGACTTGCGGTCGCATAGATTTCAGCCCCCACAGCTTGAGCAATGGCAACCGCGGCCTGACCGACACCCCCAGCGGCCGCGTGGATCAAGACCCGTTCCCCTTTGCGAAGCTTGGCCAGGCGAGTAAGTCCATAGTGAGCCGTCAGGAAGGCCAGCGGGATTGTCGCGGCTTCACCAAACGATTGATTGCTCGGCTTCTTGGCAACGTAGTTTTGATCGACCAACAGATGGCTTGTCATGCTGGCCGTCGAAAGCGCGATCACCTCATCGCCGACTTCCAGGTTCTTCACCTGGCTACCAACGGCCGTAATAATGCCACTTCCTTCGAAGCCGAACGTGACGTCCGCTTCGGTAAGAATACCGATCTCTTTTTCGTATTCCTGCAGCATCCCGAGGGCCCGCAGTACGTCGCGAAAATTGAGACCGGACGCTTTGACCGCGATCTCTACTTCGGTTTCACCGGGGGCCGTACGCGGCTTGGGAACCAACTCTAAGTTGGTCAACATGCCAAACTTCTTCAGGCCAAGCTGATACGACTGCTCTGGAACCGTCAACTCGCCATCAGCCGCCAAACGCATTGGCATCAGTCGCGATGCGAAACGCTTCTCACCTCGCAGAGCGATTTCGGTTTCCGAATCTGGAACCCAGATTTCACCGAACAGACGGCCAGCCGTATCGCGATCCGCCGCGTCGACATCAATCCGCGTACAATTCAACTTGGGAAGTTCATTCGCAATGACACCTGCCAGGCCCCAAGTCGCGGCCTCCAGCGGATGACCGATCTTATCGCCAGGGAAAATCCGCTGGCCGCCAAGCGTGACCGCATACAATCGTGGTGACTGATCTTCCAGTTCACCGAGTGCCTGAGCGACGTGCAGCAAGCCTTGGCAGCCAAGGGCGTGATCGACCATCGACTCGTTCGCTTTGCCGGAAAGGTCTTGCTGTGCCCACAGATAAATCACGCCTCGCAGTTTGCGATTCCCCCCTAGCTTGAGTGACTCAAGCAGGTCTGCAAACTGAGATGGCTCGGCAGGATCGAGCGTGGCATCCGCTTCACCGAATTCCAGTTCGGTGCCGGGGTAGACCTGCATGACTTGCTGCTTCCGCTGCGTCAGCTGATCGACCAGATACTCGGTCATCGGCCGGCCGTCACCGAAGACGAGCCACACCGAATCTTCGTTCTCATCCACCGTCAGTGGCTTGCCGATCCGCGGCGTTTCCAGCCACTTCACCTCGTGATACCAACGGTCGACATCCGCGACTAAGCGTTTTTGCAAGTCGATCTTAGCGAGTCGAGCAAGCTTAAGTCCGCGGACCTCCGCAAGCACTTCTCCCTCTTCATTGGCGAGAACCAGATCGGCTTCCACCTGCGGCATCCGCCCCGGCTTGCGTCCGGTGATCTTCGACCAACATGCGACGCGCTGCGGCGAGTGATCCTCGAAGCATATCACGCTGCCGATACCAATCGGGATAAACGTGGTCCCCGGGGTCAACTCATCGGCAAGCAGGCTTCCCACCGTTTGCAGGCAAGCATCAAGCAGGGCAGGGTGCACGTGATAATTTCGTGCATCACTTTGTAAATCGGTTGGCAACGCGACTTCTGCCAAGGCTTCATCTTCGCCATTGCCGAGACGCTTGATTCCCTGAAAAGCATGGCCATATTGCAAACCGCTTTGCTTCGCCCCTGCGTAGAACTCCTCGACATCGACTTGCTTTTCCATGCGGAAAAAAGCTTCTTGCAGGTCGGCCTTTTCGGGCCGTGCGGCAGCCGGGGCAATCTTTCCGGCAGCATGCAACTTCCAAATCGTATCGTCGCTATCGGATGTCTCGGCGCTCAAAATTCGGAACGTGGCATACCCATGTTCTTCCGGCAACAAAACAACTTGCAGCGTCTTGGAATGCTGCTCTTCAAAGACGAGCGGTTGTTGTACTTGCAGCTGTTCGACCGCCAACACACCTTCCCCGAAGTAAGTCTTCCCGGCGGCGATGGCTAACTCGACATAGCCGGTAGCGGGAAAGACCGGGCTACCAAACAGTTGGTGGTCGTTCAGATAGGCAGGAAAGCCTGGTGCCAGGTTCGTCTGATACAAGACTTCATCGGTCGCCGTGGGAATCTCGACGCCAAGCAGCGGATGCGAAGTCCGCGTCGGCATCAATCCTGTTCCGGTGCCAAAGTCGTCACCACTGCTGGCTGGCATCGTATCGGGTGCCCAGAAACGACTTCGCTGGAATGGATACGTTGGAAGTTCAACTCGTTTTCGCGCGTAAGGTGCATCGAAAGCACGCCAATCGATGGTGATACCGATTTCGTACAATTCGCCCAACGAGTTGAGCATCATCTGCCAGTCATCACGGCCGTTTCGCAGGCTCGGCAGCCAAGCGTTTTCTTTGCCTGGCACGCTGACGCGTCCAAGTCCTGAGAGAACCGGTTGAGGTCCGATTTCGACAAATACATTGCCACCCTTGGCAGCGATGGCTTGAATGCCGTCGGCAAAGCGAACCGCTTCACGCAAATGTTGCCGCCAGTAGTCTGGCTTGGTGAATGCGTCCTTCGAAAGCTCGCCGGTTAAGTTCGCAGCAATCGGAAATGCGGCCGGTTTCATTTCGATCGAAGAGACAGCCTGCTCGAACTCGTCGAGAATAGGATCCATCAGCTTCGAATGGAACGCGTGGGATACGGTCAAGCGTGTTGCTCGAATACCCTCAGTCTGACAAAGCTCCGCGACCTGCTCAATTGCTTCGGCAGCTCCACTCAAAACTGTTTGCTGTGGGCTATTCACCGCGGCGATGCCGACTTGCCCTGAATGACCATTCAGCAGCGTCTCGATACGTTCGGCACCTGCCGAAACGGCGAGCATCGCACCACCGGCCGGCAGGCTTTGCATCAGCTTGCCACGCAAGGCGATCAGCTTCAGTGCATCTTCGAGCGAGAACACGCCGGCGACGCATGCCGCAACATATTCGCCCACACTGTGCCCAATAGCCATGCTAGGCGTCACGCCCCACGACTTCCACAGCTGGAACAATGCATACTCGGTCGCAAACAGCGTAGGCTGCGACATGGCCGTTTGATGAATCTCGGTGCTATCCTTTTCTGCGAACAGCACATCCATCAACGGTACGTCGTACTTCTTCAGTTCAGAAGCACAGCGATCGATCGCGTCGCGATAAACGGGCTGCGTTTCGTACAACGCTCGCCCCATGCCGGGATACTGAGAGCCTTGCCCGGTAAACAGGAAGACGACCTTATTGCGGCGACGCACCGGTTCACCACTCGTTGAATCCTTCGAGCCTTTTTCGACCAACTTGTGAAGTGCCGCGATTGCTTCGTCTTTGTCTGCCGCATTCACAAACGTACGTGCATCGAGCGTCGAGCGCCCGACAGCTACGCTATGAGCGAAGTCTGCCAGCGATACCGATTCGTCTTGCAGCTCTTCTAGATACCGTTCAGCCAGCAGCGGCAGTCCATCTTGAGTCTGCGTGGTTAGCGGCAATAGGTGTCGTGGACGATCCTGAGTGATGCTCGCCTTCGTTCCTGCCGGCTTGGCAACGTAATCGCCGACAATCACATGGCAGTTTGTGCCACCAAATCCGAACGCACTTACGCCAGCGATTCGATTTCCAGCTTTCGCGTTCCACTCTTTCGCTTCGGTTACGATCTCGACATGAGCACCGCCCAGGTCGATGTAAGGATTGAGCGTTTCAAAATTCAGATGAGGTGGAATCTGCCCGTTACTTAGCGAAAGGACGAGCTTCAGCAGACCGGCGATCCCTGCAGCCGACTCCAAGTGACCGATGTTGGTCTTTACGCTTCCAAGACGCAACGGGTGCGTTTCGTCACGGGCAGTCCCCAAGACGTTCTTCAAGCTGCGAACTTCAATCGGATCGCCCAGCGATGTCCCTGTTCCGTGTGCTTCGATCAGCTCAATCGCTTGCGGCTGAAGCTGAGCATTTTCGAGAGCAGCCTTCAGCACTTCTTGCTGGGACGGTCCATTCGGTGCAGTGAGTCCGTTTGTCAAACCATCCTGATTAACGGCCGTACCGTGGATGACGGAAAGAATCCGATCGCCATCCCGCTCAGCATCGCTCAAACGCTTAAGAATGACTGCGCCGCATCCTTCACCACGAACATAACCATCCGCACTGGCATCGAACGTTTTGCAGCGGCCATCTGGGGCCATCATCCGTGCCTGGCAAAACGTGATGGTCCCTTCAGGGGTCAAAATCAAGTTCACGCCGGCCGCGACGGCAAGATCGGTTTCACCTGACTGGAGCCCTTGGCAAGCCAAATGCGCAGCGACAAGCGAGGACGAACAAGCCGTATCAACTGCAATGCTTGGACCGCGAAAGTTGTAGAGGTAGCTAATGCGATTGGCAGCAATCGAGAGGCTCGTGCCTGTCGCACTGTAGGCATGCAACGAATCGAGCCCGCGGAATAGCAGACGCTGATAGTCGCTGTTACTGATTCCGACATAGATTCCCGTCGCGCTGTTGCCGAGTGACTTCACAGGAACGCCGGCGTTCTCGAACGCTTCCCATGTCACTTCAAGCAGCAATCGCTGCTGAGGATCCATCTTCTCCGCTTCACGGCCACTGATACCGAATAGTGTCGGGTCGAAGTCGGCCACGTTGCTTAGAAAGCCACCCCGCCGCGTGTACATTTTGCCTGGGGTGGCAGGCTCGGGATCGTATAAGCGATCGACATCCCAGCGGTCCGGAGGGACTTCGCCGATGGCGTCCCGACCTTCGATCAGCAAGTTCCAGAAAGCTTCCGGGCTGTCCGCCCCGGGCAAACGACAACCGATTCCAATGATGGCAATCGGTTCATTTTTTGGCTGCATCGAAAAGGCTTCCGTCGCAGGTGGAAAAAAGCAGAAACGCTTGGGGCGATAGGACTTCGCTTATTTTTCGCCCGCCAGATAGCTGGAGAATTCTTCAATCGTGGGATAATCATACACGATTGTCGGATCGATCCGTTTCCCCAGCCAGTTCTCCATATCGCCGGTCATTCCGATGGCCGTAGCCGAATCGAGGGCGAAGGAATCGAACGTAGCGCTAGGGTCAATGGAGCTTGGATTCGTATCCAACTCTTTCGCAAGATAGTCGATAATCCAATCTTGGATCTCTTCGGCGGACTTCGGCGAATCGCCGGAAGCATCGGTTGTCATTGAGCACCTCGTGGCTAAGGGTAACACACCAGTTTACCGCTTATCCGCCGAATCGACCACTGACCCAGCCGAACGTTTTGATCTCTGGTGATACATCGTGGGTCGTCCCAACAGCACCCACAAACCCTTCACACGGCGCGAGTTCCATCAATCGGACAGCCGGCTTTTGAGGGAATACATCGAAATGATTCACCACTTTGCGGGCCTCGGGGGCCTGCAAATCGAGGGTTAACCGATCCAGCGGAGCACGCAGCCCGACGCCTACCGTCTTCAAATAGGCCTCTTTATGGGTCCAGAATCGCAGAAATTGCCGGTATCGATCCGGCTCTTGATGAGCACAGATGTCCTTTCGCTCCGCATCCGAAAGACATCGCTCTAACATGCTGGCAAAGCTGCGAACTTCGCGAATACGTTCGATATCGACGCCAACTTCGATGTCGTGCGACACAGCAACGACTGCCAATTCACCCGAGTGAGTCAGGTTAAACTGAAGTCCGTCCGCTTGACCGCGAATGACGTTAGGTTTGCCAAATTGGCTCGTTTCGTACGTAATTCCCGCCGGTTCGACATCCAAATATCGGGCAAGGATGTCTCGCAAAGCCGCATGAAAGACTACGTATTTCTGGGCCTGGTCTTCGCGAAAGTACTTGGAAGCCTTCAGCTGTTCGGCCTCGGAAAGCTGCTTGTGCAGCTCATCAACGATAGACTGGCCTTCGTCGAACGATATCCGCCACAAGTGAAGCTCGGACGGTGCGATTTCCAGCTGGCGCATTGGACGCGGCAGTGGAAACGGCTTAGTTGAAAGTTGAATCATCAGTGGTGGGCCCGTTAGGGGGGAGTGCGATGACCGAACTGGTGTCTGCTATAGGGTCGGTTTCGGCGTTTTCGCGCATCAGTGGCCATTGTTTCCGGTCGAGAGAGAGTAATCAGAAGAACCCCATTACCTTCGCGCCGACCATACTGAATACTACGTTAACACCGCTGAAATGGCGGGAAGCCTCCCCAAGCTGTGCAAACCTCTTGTTTCAAAAGGCAGGGGAGCACTTTGGTATTTTTCGCTGCCAGGGACAAATAGGCAAACTAAGTCAAATATTCACGCCAGCAATCGCTGCGCCAATCCCCCGAGCGAAATACCCCCAAAAGAACTAACGCAGGTAAATGTCCTGCATGAAAGAGGTTATCGAGCCGTTATGCCGCTTGTTGCCATCTTTTTCCAAGCGAAAGCTACCGTTAATCGGCATATTCCGTTGGATCGTTAAGACCATTCGACGCAAAGGCCTCTTTTCGCTCGACACATGCCCCACACTTCCCGCAGTGCTTTTCGAGCCCCTTATAGCACGTCCAGGTGGTTTGAAAGGGAACCCCCAGCTCGACGCCACGCTTAGCGATTTCTCCTTTGTCCATATTCACAAAGGGTCGCCAAAGCTCGATTGGATTCCAATCACAAAGACGCGCCGCGGTATCCATGGCATCGGCGAATTCTGGGCGGCAATCAGGATAGATCGCGTGATCACCGCTGTGGGCTCCGTAAGCAACCGCCGCACATTGGTTGCTGGCCGCCCAAGCGATGGCGACCGAAATCAGAATCATGTTGCGGTTCGGCACAACGGTTTGCTTCATGCTCTCTTCCGCATAATGCCCCTCGGGGATCTCCATTTCCCGGCCGGAGAGACTGTTGTTGCCAAAGATCGGATTGATGGCCGATAGGTCGGCCACTTGGTGCGGGACACTTACCCCTTCGCATAGCCTGCGAGCGAAGTCGAGTTCCTTGACATGCCTTTGGCCGTAATCGACGGATATTGCATAGCACTCGTGCCCGGAATCCAGCATGTGATAGAGCAGCGTCGCGGAATCCATTCCTCCAGAAACGACTGCGACAACTTTTGCCATGTTCGACTCTCCCACACCTGAAACATCCCAGCGATGACGAAACGTTAGTCTAGCGCCCGACTCGCATCCCGAAAACCACTTTCAAGCGAACAATGCCTTAGCAAATAAACTTGCAAATCGGGCAAACGTTCCATTACACTTGGCCCTAACGGCAGTCATGCGATGAATGCCTTCCCCTGCCTGGCAATCTACTTTGCCACCGAGCCTTCCTTTTCCTCCTATCGCCATCCCCTCGAACAAGTCAGGTGAATCATGCCTGCTTCCCGAACTTTGCTAGCCCTGCTAATCGCCTGGCCCATTGTCGCCGCTGCAGAAGCTCCGAACGAAGCGGCCTCCGATGACGTGAGTTACTACCGCGACGTACGGCCGATTTTCCAAGCCAACTGCCAAGGCTGTCACCAACCTGCGAAACGGGGTGGCGACTACCTGATGACCGATCACGCCTCTCTACTAAGCGGCGGCGAGTCAGGCTCGCAGGCGATCGTACCGAACGATCCGGAGGCCAGCTATCTGATGGAGCTCATTACACCTGCCGACGGCCAGGCTGAAATGCCGAAAGGAAGGAAGCCGCTTGCGGAAGCAGACCGCAAGATCATCCTCAACTGGATTCTTCAAGGCGCGAAGGATGATACGCCTGAGTCAGCGAAGTCGAAATACGATGCCGCAAACCCACCCAAATACGTTCGTCCGCCGGTGCTGACGTGTATTGCGTTTTCGCCAGATGGCAAACTGCTCGCCGTTTCCGGCTATCACGAAGTCGTCTTACAACATGCCGATGGCAGTGGCATCGCCGGTCGCTTGATCGGCATGTCCGAGCGAATTGAATCGGTCGCGTTTTCACCTGATGGAACGAAACTGGCCGTTGCCGGAGGTTCGCCTGGACGTCTCGGCGAACTGCAACTTTGGAACGTCGCGGATCAGACGCTGATTTTTTCCAACTCGGTTGCTTACGACAACGTTTACGGTGTCAGCTGGTCACCGGACGGCAAGCATGTTGCGATCGGCTGCGGCGACAATTCGGTCCGAGGCTTCGACGCCACTAACGGGAAACAAATCTTCTTCAACGGAGCCCACGAAGACTGGGCCCTCGATACCGTTTTCTCGAACGATGGTAGCCACCTCGTTTCGGTCAGTCGCGACATGGCGGTGAAGCTTTACGAAGTCGAAACGCAGCGATTCGTCGACAATGTAACGAGCATCACTCCAGGGGCGTTGAAGGGTGGCATCAACGCGATCACTCGAGTCCCAGGCGAAGATCAAGTACTCATTGGCGGCGCCGATGGCGTGCCCAAAATCTATCGTCTGTTTCGGGAAAAGGCCCGTAAGATCGGGGACGACTTCAACAAGATCAAAGACTTCCCCGCGATGCCCGGCCGTATCTACGATGTTGCGTTCACTTCCGACGGCGCGAAGGCGATTGCCTGCAGCAGTCTCGACGGAGCAGGGCACATCCATGTTTTTAACGTCACCGATGGCAAGCTGTTGCGTTCATTGTATGGGCCGCTGCATGCCATTTATTCCATCAGTATCTCGCCCGACAACCAACAGATTGCATCAGTTGGTTTCGACGGCGAAGTGATTCTGCATGAACTGGAAACCGGAAAGCAGCTGCGGCAATTCCCGGCCGTTCCAATTTCGCCGCAACCGATCTCCTCGAACTAGCTTTCGCCAAGACGCATCCCAGGACTCGTTCCGATGATTGCTCCACATACCCTCGCACTGATCGCTCTGCTCAGCTTCCCCTTGCTTGCCGTCGCGGATAGCTCAGCAAACCAAATCCCTGATGGGAAGCAACTTCGCAGCATCGAAGTTTTCCCGAAAGAGATTTCACTTCAAGGGCCGTTCGCCTACGCACAGATCTTGATCACAGCGAAACTTGAAAGCGGCGAACAGATTGACCTGACTCGTTCCGCAAAGCGTATCGACAACTGGAATGCCATCAGCACCACCCCACTTGGCCTGATCACGCCCAACGAGGATGGCTCCGGCGAACTTATCTTTGAAGTTGCGGGGCAAGAGGTGAAAGTTCCTGTCGAAATCCTAGGATCGCATGCCGATTACCAAGCCGATTTCGTTCGCGATGTGACCCCAGCGATGAGCAAGATGGGGTGTAATCAAGGAACATGTCACGGCGCGAAAGATGGCAAGAACGGCTTCAAGCTTTCCTTGCGAGGCTACGATCCGGTGTACGATCACCGGGCATTGGTCGACGATGTCGCCGGCCGCCGTTTTAATCGTGCGGTGCCTGGGCAAAGCTTGATGCTGCTGAAAGCGGCCGGCATTGTGCCGCACGTCGGCGGCCAACTGACCAAGCCTGGCGAGCGACATTACCAGATTCTCGAAAACTGGATTGCCGGCGGAGTGCAGCTAAATCTCGACGCGCCCAAGGTCGCAAAGATCGAGATTTTCCCGCAAAACCCAACCGTTCCGCTGCCAGGCATGACGCAGCAGTTTGCCATTCATGCGACGCTGACCGACGGCAAAGTGCTCGATGTCACTGCGGACGCATTCATTGAAAGTGGCGATATTGAAATCGCTACGGCCGATGCCAACGGCGTGCTGAAATTGCTTCGCCGTGGCGAAGCGCCGGTGCTTGCACGGTACGACGGTGCCTACGCCGCAACGACAGTCACCGTGATGGGGGACCGAACCGGATTCGAGTGGGTCCAACAGCCGCAGCTCAACTACATCGACCAACTGGTCGATGCAAAGCTGCAGCGAGTGAAAGTCGAATCTTCTGGTCTCTGCACCGACGATCAGTTCGTCCGCCGCATCTACCTTGACCTGACCGGGCTACCGCCAACCACCGATCAGGTTCGCTCCTTCCTGGAAGACCCACGAGCGTCGCAAGAGAAACGAGACGCTCTGATCAATCAACTAATCGGCAGCGGCCCCTACGTCGAATTCTGGACGAATAAATGGTGTGACCTGCTACAAGTCAATCAAAAGTTCCTTGGTGACCCTGGCGTGCATGCGCTGCGAAATTGGATCAAAGACTCGGTGGCAGGCAACAAGCCGTACGATCAGATGGTGTACGAAATCTTGACCGCCTCTGGCTCGACCATCGATCACCCGGCCAGCAGCTATTACAAAATCCTGCGAACGCCGGAAGACACAATGGAGAACACCACGCAGCTGTTCCTGGCTGTGCGATTCAACTGCAACAAATGTCACGATCACCCCTTCGAGCGTTGGACGCAAAACCAGTACTACAATCTGTCGGCTTACTTCGCTCAAGTGGGCCGCAAGGAAGACAAACGGTTCGCTGGGCAAAAGATCGGTGGCTCAGCCGTGGAAGGGGCGACACCCCTGGTCGAAGTGATCTATGACACCGGCAGCGGAGAGGTAAAGCATCAGCTGACAGGCAACGTCACCCCTCCCGAGTTTCCCTATCAATCAGATCTGATCGAGGACGAAGGTACGCGACGCGAGAAGTTGGCCCAGTGGCTTACCGATCCGGCCAATCAGTATTTCGCGTCCAGTTACGTCAATCGCATGTGGGGATACCTCATGGGACGTGGGATCATCGAACCGATCGATGACATCCGTGCCGGCAATCCCCCCACCAATCCTGAACTGCTAGAGGCTTTGACGCAAAGCTTCATCGACAGCGGATTCGACACGCGGCACATCATGCGCGAGATCTGCCAGTCTAGGACCTATCAGCAGTCGATTGCGACCAGCAAATGGAATGAAGACGACAGCATCAACTTTTCGCATGCGACACCACGCCGATTACCAGCGGAAGTCTTGTTCGATGCCATCCACCAAGTGACCGGAAGCAACTACAACTTGCCTCAACTGCCTGCGGGATTTCGTGCGGCTCAACTTCCTGGAACCGATGTTACCATTCCATTTCTGGACGACTTCGGTAAGCCAGCCCGAGAAAGTTCGTGCGAATGCGAACGGGCGACAGGGGTGATGCTCGGTCCGGTCATGAAGCTGGTCAATGGCCCGGTAATCAGCAACGCCATCGCCGACAAGAATAACGCCCTGGTTTCGCTTGCCGATGAAATCAAAGACGACCGAGCGTTAGTCGACGAACTGTTCCTTCGATTCCTGGGACGACATCCTAGCGAAGAGGAGGTTCAACTTGGCATTGAATTGATGAACGAACCGACGCCTGATTTAGAAGTCGCTCAACAAGCCGTCGATTCTCACCGGCAAGCATTGATGGCCGCGATGCCAGAGTGGGAATCGTCGCTCGGACGAATCGCCAGCTGGACGCCTCTTCCCATGACCGAGGGAACCTCGAAAGCAGGCGTGAAAATCGTCTCGAAAGAGGATCAATCGGTACTCGTGACAGGACCGCTCACCAAGGACGAATACGAAGTGGTCTATGAAATCCCTGCTGGGCCGATCACGGGACTTCGGCTCGAGGCCATCCCGGATGATGCGTTGCCATCGAAAGGACCCGGCCGAGCTCAGAACGGGAACTTCGTACTCAGCGAACTGAAAGCCCAACTCCGCTTGGCCGACGGCAGCGAAGGACCGGAGATTTCGTTCGGTCGTTCTGAAGCGACATTCTCGCAAGACAACTGGGACGTTCGCGGCGCCGTCGATGGAAACGTCAGCAGCGGGTGGGCCGTCAGTCCTCGCTTCGGAGAAAAACATACCGCGTTGTTTGAAACCGATAGCGACATCACAATTCCCAGCGACGCCAAGCTGGTGATTCGCATGGATCAGCAGTATCAGGACGGAAAGCATCTTTTGGGTCGATTCCGTTTCTCGATCACCGCCAGCCAACGGCCGATCCGGCTAGAAAACAATCTGCCGGCCGACATCCGAGACATCATCGCCAAGCCTGCGGAACAACGAACTGCTGAGGAGACGCAAAAGCTTACCTCGATGTATCTCTCCAGCGATTCGCAGCTGCAGGAACTGGAAGCGAAGTTGACGCAGGCACAAGCACTCGACAAAAACCGTCGCCTCACAGGCCTACAGGACTTAGCATGGGCTTTGATCAACAGCCCAGCGTTTCTCTTCAATCGGTAATCTCTGGACTAGGTGAACGCTCCCTGCCACCCTCAGGAAGGGAGTTCTCGGTGGTACTACTATCGGCACCCTAACAGGTCTGCGAAAATCAGCGTGGTTAATTGACGGAAACCTTTTACGGTTTCGAGCGGTACTTAAGCTATAGCCCCGCTTTCGCCCATGCTGACAACTTACGATCTGACAAAACGATACGGCAATTTTCTGGCTCTCGATCACGCCAACATCGAGGTCGCCGAGGGGGAATGCTGCGGCGTGCTCGGCCCCAACGGGGCAGGGAAGTCGACTCTGTTTCGACTGCTGATGGGTTTTCTTCAGCCAACCAGCGGCCATGGAGAAATCGGCGGCCTGGATTGCCAGAAAGACAAAAAAGGGGTTCATAGCCTCGTTTCCTATCTCCCTGGCGACGTCCGCTTGTTCGGCGAAATGAAAGGGAAACAAGTCCTAGAATTCTTCGCTGATATCCACCCGCGGGGAAGTCGTGAGCGCTCGTACGCGACGGCAAAACGACTGGAGCTCGATACCTCGCGTCGCGTCGGTTACATGAGCACCGGGATGCGGCAGAAATTGGGCCTCTCCATCGCCCTAGCAACCGATGCCCCGGTGCTGATTATGGACGAGCCCACAACGAGCCTCGATCCAAATGTCCGCGGCGAGGTGATTCGCATGATCGGCGACGTCCACAAGTCGGGCCGAACGGTAATCATTTGTTCGCATGTCCTCTCTGAAATCGAAGACATCTGCAATCGGGCAATCATCATGCGGCAAGGCAATGTCGTGCATGATCAATCGCTTGAGGAACTCGCGCGACGTCACTCAGTGACATTCCAGCTTGTCCAACCGCTGCCGCGAGTGCCGGAGGAGATTCGGGCGCAGGTTGTCTCGGCTCGGCAAGTAGGCCATACCGTTCGATTGGAAACTGATGGCGAACTTCGCGAGGTGATGGCCTGGATCACGCAGTTGCCTTCGAGCGATTTGAAGGTTTCTCGCTTGGGTCTGCGGGAAGTGTACGACCGATTTCATTCTCCAGCGAGCGAGCAGGCAGCATGAACCTGGCCATGTTACGGCAAGTTTGGCGTGAGTCTCGCCTGTTGATGCTCGGCTGTTCGGTGGCGCTGTTTGCGTTCTGCTGGGTTCGCGTCTGGATTGTTGGGCGGATCGACATGAGCCGCTTTCAAGGCATTCTGGAAATCTTGCGGCCCGAATTCGAGAACTTTTCAGCCGTCGATTTCGAGCAGGCCCTCACCTACCCAGGCCGCGTCGCGTTTACGTTTACCGAGCCAATGGTCATTCTGCTGATTGTCGTATGGGGAATTGCTCGGGGCAGCGATACCGTCAGCGGACCACTTGGAAAGGGAACAATGGAAATGATGCTGGCTCAGCCGGTCAGTCGTTTTCAGTACCTGATGAGCAAGAATCTGATCACGCTGATTGGGGCGGTTGTCATTGCCATGAGCGCCTACGCTGGCCTGGCTTGCGGAATTGAAACGACGTCGGTGAAGCGAGAGAACCAGCCGATCAAAATGCAGATCCCGCTGATCAAGATCGAAGTGGAAGTACCGTTTACGAAAGATGCCAACGCACCGACGCGAATGCCTCTTTCCGATTTTGTCGACACGGAGGACATGTTTCCCTCGGCGATGAACTTGTTGGGGCTGGGGATCTTCTTTGGTGGGTTCACCACGCTGATGTCGTCGTGGGACCAATACCGCTGGCGGACGATCGCAATTGCCGCGGCGTTTTTGATCATCCAGCTGATGCTGAGGGTTCTCTCGCTTTCACTGGAAGAACTTACCTGGCTCAAGTTCACCACCATCTTCTCCCTCTACGAACCTGAAGTGCTTGTCAGCTACGCAGTCAATACGCGCGACGGAGCGTGGAGTTTCTTCTTTCAGAAATCGCAGGAAGAATGGAAGCTCGGCGGATTGGCCTATCTGACATTTCTCGCCGGAGGAGGGCTCGCTGGCTTTGCCGGAGCGACGTGGATCTTCTGTCGGCGTGATTTACCCGCCCCGGTTTAAAGTGGCTCTTGAGGGAGGCTCCATCAGGGACGCGCACAAAAAAAGCCACGCGATCAATCACGTGGCTTCGTGCAAAGCACGGGAGGAGGGACTCGAACCCCCAACCCTCGGTTCCGAAGACCGATGCTCTATCCATTGAGCTACTCCCGCGTACCGTTGCGGTAATTGAGTGATGATACCATTTTGGCTCGCGACCGCAACTACCGAGACCGACAGTTCTTAGGGGATAAAGGTTCGCTGAACCGCCTAACCATTGCGGTTTTGCGCACTACTCGCGAAGAGGGCAAATCTACTGCATAATGGTGGAGCAGTAGCCAGCTGCCCCAAACCTCATCGCTTCCCCTGCAGAAATCCACAAGTTTATGGCCTACATCACGTTGCGGATCATCGACGGCGCCGACCGGGGAGCGGTTTATGAAGGCCTTGAGACCCCAGTTTCCATTGGTCGCGAAGAGGGAAACACGCTTCAACTCAAGGACGACCGAGTCAGCCGCTTTCATCTGAAAATTCAGGAAGATCACAACAAAATCGTCCTGACCGACCTGGAAAGCACCAACGGTACCAGGGTCAACGGCGAAGATATTCACCTTCGTATTCTCCGCCACGGCGACATGATCCAAGTCGGTCGATCGGTAATTATTTATGGTTCGGAAAAACAGATCGCCGTTCGCCTGGCCGCTTTGCGAAAGCAGCAGGAAGAAAAAGATGGCAATCTCCCCGAAGATGATCGAACCGTCGGCCCTGACGATAACGAGTCGGAATCTTCCCTTGAATTCGAGTTGAACTGGAACGCCCAGCAAGACGACCTGCAAGCGGCCATCTACTCGCTGCAGCCGCCAGAGCTCCCCGAACGCTTGAGCCCAGCCCAAGCGGCACAGCTTGCCGAACTGATGGACTACGTTCACATCCGCATTCGCCATCTACTGATCAGTGTCGAGATGAACGAACGCACCGAAAGCGTGTCACTCGAAATGCGCGAATGGCAAAACCTGCTTGACCTGCAATCTCGCTTGGCCATGCTACTGCGAAGTATCGGCGAGCCGGAGTAACTTCGAAATTCAGAGGCATCTCGCTGTGTGATCATTAGGGGTGCCAAGCTCGCCGGTGATCTGATTTTCGCATCATTGTTTTCTCGGCAATGAATGTCTTTCGGTTTTCATTCGGCGGCAACCTGATAGAATCACCCTGTTGATGAATCCTCTCGCCGCGTCCATCTAACATCTACGCGGCCCAGTCCATGGAGCGGAGCCCGAATGAGCCAGTCGTTCGTCCATTTGCATTGCCATTCGCACTACAGCCTTTTGGACGGAGCGGGCCCAATCCCCAAGCTCGTCACGCGAGCCAAAGAGCACGGAATGAACGCCCTTGCTCTGACCGACCATGGTAACTTGCATGGTGCACTGCAGTTTTATAACACCTGCAAATCGAACGAAATCAACCCAATTATTGGGTACGAAGCGTACATCGCGCCCGGCAGCCGCTTGGAAAAATCAGGCGGGATGCGTGGATCGAACTATCACCTGACGCTGCTGGCCCAAAACAAAACGGGTTTCAAAAACCTGGTGAAGCTGGCCTCGGCTGCTTACCTGGAAGGTTTCTACTTCAAGCCCCGTATCGACAAGGAATTGCTGGAAAAGCACAGCGAAGGCATCATCTGTCTGAGCGGTTGTGTCAGCAGCGAATTCTCGAAGATCGTTATGAACGGCACTAACACTGCCGAGGTGGTCAAGGAAGCGGAAGAAACCGCTGGTTGGTTCCACAAGCTGTTCGGCGATCGCTACTTCGTCGAGATCATGAACAACGGCCTCGACATCCAGCGCATGCAACTGGAAGGGGCCGTCGATGTTGCCAAAAAGATGGGCCTGCCGCTGGTCGCCACAAGCGATACGCACTATGTCGATCAAAGCGACGCAGAAGCCCAGGACATTTTGCTGTGCGTGAACACGGGGAAATTCCGTACCGATGCTTCGCGTATGAAGATGGAGAACGATCAGTTCTATCTTCGTAGCCCTGACGACATGTATGCCAGCTTCCCGGGACTGGAAGACGCGTGCTCTCGGAGTCAGGAAATTGCCGACACTGTCGACATCGACTTAGAACTCGGCAAACGCCACTTCCCTTCCTTCAAAATTCCCAACGGAAAGACGGCCGACGAATACCTCCGCGAACTTTGCATTCAAGGTTTAAAGGAGCGTTACGAAGGCAACGACGAAATGTTGTTGCCCAACGGTGAACTGAGCGAAGTTGTCATGGCTCGCTTGGACCGCGAACTAGGCGTGATCAGCAAGCTCGGCTTTCCGAACTACTTCCTGATCGTGTGGGACTTTGTCGTCGAGGCCCGCAAGCAAAACATTCCCGCAACGGCTCGTGGTAGTGGTGTCGGGGCCATCGTCTGCTTTGCGCTCTACATGAGCCACGTTTGTCCAATCAAGTACGACTTGCTGTTCGAGCGATTCCTGGATGAAAACCGCTTGGAAGCCCCTGATATCGATATCGACTTCGATAAAGAACGTCGGGGAATGGTCATCAAATATGTGAAGGATAAATACGGCGAAGCGAACGTGGCCCAGATCGGTACGTTCGGTACGCTCGCCGCGCGGGCCGCGATCAAAGACGTCGGCCGTGCGATGGGGCTTCCGTTGGACATGGTCAACGAAGTGACCGGGATGGTGCCCGATCAGTTGGGCATCAAGCTGAAAGCGGCCCTCGAGCAAAGTGCCGAAATGCAGGCCGCCTACAACGCGAACCCCGACATTAAGGAACTGCTCGATCTGGCGATGAAGATCGAAGGGCTCGCGCGAAATGTTGGTACGCACGCCGCAGCGGTGGTGATCGCCGACGAGCCACTGACCGAGTACGTTCCGCTTTGCCGTGTTTCTGGCAAAGAAGACATCATCACCCAGTGGTCGATGAACGACGTCGAAGCGGCCGGCCTGTTGAAGATGGACTTCCTCGGGCTCCGCAACTTGACGATCCTGCGTAACGCGGTCGATCTGATCAAAAAGGTTCGCGGCGAAGACCTCGACATCTTGCGACTTCCGCTGGACGACCGAGAAAGCTTCGAGCTGCTTCGTCGCGGCGAAACGAAGGGTGTGTTTCAGCTGGAATCTGGCGGGATTCGTGATCTGCTGAAGCGTATGAAGCCGGACACCTTTCTCGACATTATCGCGACGAACGCGTTGTACCGACCTGGTCCGCTGGAAGGCGGGATGGTCGACGACTACATCGAAGTGAAGCATGGCCGCAAAGAAGCGGTCTACAAACATCAGGTGCTTAAAGACGTTCTGGAAGAGACCAACGGCGTGATGGTCTACCAGGAACAGGTGATGCGGATCTTGAACCGTCTCGGCGGGATCCCGCTTGCCAAAGCGTATACCTGTATTAAGGCGATCAGTAAGAAAAAAGAAGCGATCATTCAGGCCAACCGCGAGCAGTTCCTTGAAGGGGCTCAAGAGAAGGGCCTGACGAAGCAGGAAGCAACGGACTTCTGGGACATGATCGTGAAGTTCGCCGGGTATGGTTTTAATAAAAGCCATTCGACCGCTTACGCTCTGGTGGCCTATCAAACGGCTTACCTGAAGGCGCATTACCCGATCGAGTTCATGGCCGCCCTTCTTTCTGGCGACATCAGCGGACGTAACTTCAAAACGAAGGACTCGCTGGTCGAACACATGGAAGACGCCGAGCGGATGAACATCGAAATTACTCCGCCGGACGTGAACATCTCGGACGAAGAGTTCACCGTGAAGGACGGCAAAATCGTCTTCGCCCTCAGTGCGATCAAAGGCTGCGGCGGCGGTGCGGCCGAAGCGATTGTGGCGGCTCGCGAAAAAGATGGACCATTCACCGACATCTACGATTTCTGCGAACGCGTCGATCCTTCGCAGTGCAGCAAAGGGGCGATTGAAACGCTGATCAAAGCGGGTGCGTTCGACAAACTAGGTGGGCATCGATCCCAATACGTTGCCGCACTTGATAAAGCCATTCAGTCTGGTGCCTCGGCAATCGCCGATAAAAAGGCAGGCCAAAAGAACCTCTTCGCCGCGGTCGAAGATGCTGCCGAAGCCGCCAAAGCAGTTGCCCTGCCAGACGTCGAACCATGGCCCGACAAAGAGCTGCTTGGCTACGAGAAAGAGTGCTTGGGCTTCTATTGGTCGAGCCATCCGCTGGCAGAATACAGCCGCAAATTCGAGATGTGCTGCTCGCACAGTACTGCCAACTTAGCCGGCGTGAAAGACAAAACCGAAGTCACCATGGGCGGCATGGTCGGATCGATCAAGCTGGCTCATACCAGAAAGGCTCGTGCCGGCAGCACGCACACGAAGTACGCCAACTTCGACTTGGAAGATGTCGACGGCGGTATCCGCTGCATCTTATGGCCGGAAGATTACGCCAAAGTGGGCGAGACCCTCCGTCCCGATGGTGTGTACATTATCTCAGGTCGACTCGATCGTCGTGGCGGCGATGACGAAGACGCCAACTTGATCGTGAACGAACTGATTCCGATCGAGGAAGTCGAGACCCGTTACGCTCGCGGCGTGATGGTTCGTGTCGATGAGCAAACCCATGGCGAAGAGAAACTCGGCACGCTGGTCGAGATCGTCCGAGGCTACCCCGGCAACTGCGAACTGAAGCTGCTGCTCGTGCTGAAAGATGGCCGTCAGGTTGCTTTGAAAAGCCAGAAGGGGGTCGACCTTTCGCCGGAAATGCGGACTCGCGTGGATGAACTTCTTGGAGAAGGCAACTTCGAGCTGCTCCTGCGACGCCCTGCTAACGGTGGGGTTCGCAACTCTGCTTAGGTGCATCTAACCGGTTATCTGGTCAATACTTAGACCGATTGTTCCGGTTATTCGGGAGGCCCCGGCGGCAATGGCCAGCGATTCGCCCCTCTTTTCGCGAATTGCTTGCCTTTCCTATCCCCTCAAATTAAGATCACTGGTAATCCTTGCCTCATTGTTCAAGGAAATCAGGGACACTACGCCCCGAGTGTGCGATAATTGCATCGGGGTTCCCCGGACATCACGTCCGCCAATCCATCACCTTCTCGAGCTCAACTGTATCCAGGGATCTGCTATGGACTTGCGACTAATGAAGCTGTTGTCGTTGCTCTCGGTCGCCCTATTGCTGTTATGCAATTCCGTCGCTCTCGCCCAGACCGGCGACGACGACGATGACGACGACGACACAACCATCGGTGCCGGTATCGTTGTCGACGCTCAAGGCGTTCTCAAGATGCGTCGTGCCGTCGATCCAACTGGTCGACTCATGAAGCAGCGCGTGCAACAGGCCGCTTCCATGCTGCCACCGGAACTCAACCGTCCGAGCAAGCTTCGTAAGATCTCGCTCAATCGCCTCGAAAAGGCGGTCGCCGATGCGTTGGCGAAGGGTGGCGGTATTCCTCATGAATTGGAAAACCTGGCCGGCCTCAACGAAATCAAGTACGTCTTCTACTATCCAGAAACGAAGGACATCGTCCTCGCTGGTACAGCCGAAGGCTATGTGAAAGACCTCAACGGCGTCAGCGTCGGTACTTACACCGGCAAAGCCACACTGCAACTGGATGACTTAGTCGTCGCGCTGCGTGCGTTCGGTCCTTACAGCAAAGGCCCCAGCAACGTCGGCGTCTCGATCGATCCAACCCAGGAAGGTCTCGCCAAGCTGAACCAAGTCATCGCTTCGATCCCACAAACGAGCGTTCGCCCTGGCGACACTCGTGCGATCGTCACCGCAATGAAAAACGCCCTGGGCAACCAGATCGTTTCCGTTCGCGGCATTTCGCCCAAGACCCACTTCGCTCGCGTGATGGTCGAAGCCGACTATCGCATGAAGCTGATCGGTATCGGCTTGGAACAGCCACCGGTCAACATTCCTAGCTACGTCGAAAAAGCTCGACCAGGCTCGATCGCTTCCAACGCGATGCAGCGTTGGTACTTCGTCCCGAACTACGACTGCGTCAAAGTCTCGGACGATGGTCTTGCCATGGAACTCCAAGGCGAAGGCGTCAAACTGATCGGTGCCAGCGAAATGGTTACCATGCAAGGGGGACGTCAGCAAACCAATGCATCCGACCGCGCCAGCTTCATGTTCACCAACACGTTCACCAAGAAGTACGGCGAACTGGCAGAACGCGAAGCCGTTTATGGCCAGCTGCGTGACCTGATCGACATGCTGATCGCTTCCGCTTACATCCAAGAGCAAGACTACTACAACGAAAGTGGTTTCGATCTCGGCGTGCTGGGCGACGAAGATGCCTATCCCGTCGAAACACTCGCTGCTCCAGAAACTGTCGAAACGGCCGTTAACGCCATCTGGAAAGGCAACCGCCTCCTGACGCCAATCGGTGGTGGTGTGGTCATCGATGCCAAGCAGGCCCTCACGCCAGACAACGTCCAGAAGGACAACGAAGGCGAACTGGTCGAAGCTCAACAAGAGATCAAGCTCGACAACCTGGCCGCCGGACAATGGTGGTGGGACTAAGCGTCACCACGCATCGAATCGCTCACGAAAACGCCGAGTCGCCTGACTCGGCGTTTTCTGATTCTTGATCGAAGCAAACCGGTCTGCACGCGACGCCCCGGTTATCCGTTGGACACAAAGCTCGTATAATGGATGCCGATCTAAAAACTCACCCCGAAGCACTAAGGGAAATCGGATGAAAGTCGCCACCATCGAAACGAGCAAAGGCACCATCAAGCTGGAACTGTACGACGACAAAGTTCCTAAAACGGTCGGCAACTTCGAGAAGCTCGCCAGCGATGGCTTCTACGATGGGCTCAAGTTCCATCGCGTCATCCCCGACTTCATGGTTCAAACCGGCTGCCCACACGGTACCGGAACCGGCGGTCCCGGCTACAAGTTCGAGGACGAATTCCACGCCGACTTGAAGCACGACGGACCAGGCGTTCTCTCGATGGCCAACGCCGGCCCGAACACCAACGGCTCGCAGTTCTTCATCACCCACGTCGAAACGCCTTGGCTGGACGGCAAGCACTCCGTCTTCGGTAAAGTCACCGAAGGTCAGGACATCGTCGATGCGATCGAACAAGGGGACACCATGGACAAAGTGACCGTCAGCGAAGGCTAATCGGTCCTTGCCATCTCCCCCAAGCTCAGGCGGTCCTCATCAGCAGGGCCGCCTTTTTTATGTCCAAGCGTCCCTTGAGAATTTTTGTTTGTGGAAAACTTTTCCACGCGTTCCTTCGCATTGAGATTCCTTACCCGGATTCGAAGCATCCTTCAGCAATACCTCACGAACTTTTGTTGTACGCTTGGACAATACTTCGTTAAAATAGACGCACACTCAGCAAAACAGGTTTTAGTGGGACGAAACCTGGCAGCTTTGGTGCTCTGGCGAAACACGAATCAGCTTGGCTGCGGCTGAACTCGATCAACCACCACGACGCGAACATCACACACATTGGTATGCGTTGGTCCGGTCATCACCAGCCGGTTCAGTGGTTGGAAAAAGTGGTAAGCGTCGTTCTTCTTCAGGAAGCTCTCCGGGTCGAGACCGCTCGACTTCATTGCACTCACCGAAGCCGCATCCATCCAAGCTCCCGCGGCGTCGGTCGGGCCATCTTCGCCATCGGTCCCGCCACTTAAGATCGCCATCCCATCTAGCGGCCCGTCGGGACGCTGCTGCATCGCTTCCAACGTCGCGGCGAGAACCAGCTGTTGGTTCCGTCCGCCTAAGCCACGTTCGTCTTCGTCGGCCAGCTTCACGACTGGTTCGCCTCCGGTGATCAAGCAGTCGGGGCCCGACTCGGTTTGCATCTTCAACGCCATCTTCACCAGGTGCTGCCCGACCGCTTCGGCTTCGCCCTCCATGTTGGTCGCACAGTGCATCACGTGCGAGTAGCCTCGCTTCTCTGCTTCGATGCCAGCTGCGTCGACAGCGACGGCGTTATTGCCGATCACCCAGTTGGCGACGCTGCATGTCGTGCGGCTATCGTTCCTTGGATAACGCTCCGCTTTCGCTTGCAACACGCGCACGACATTCGCAAACTTCTCGATATGTCCCACGCCGAACGCCTTCAAAACTTCCAATGCGTCGGCTGCTGTGGTCGTGTTGGGAACTGTCGGCCCGGAAGCAATCACGTCGAGCGGATCGCCCAGCACGTCCGAGATAATCAAGCTGACCAGGTTGCCTGCCTGGCAGCTCATCGCAAGTCCATGCCCCTTGATGCGGCTAAGCTGTTTCCGCACCGTGTTTAGCTGCTCAATATTGGCGCCGTTGCTGCTGAGGAACTTCGTGAGCTCTTGTTTCTCGCTCAAGCTGATGCCGTCGATCGGCGCCGGTAGCAATGCCGAGCCTCCGCCCGAGATCAAACAGATGCAGAGATCGTGAACCGTCATCGATTCGCACATTCGCAAAATCTGACGTGTGATCTCGACTCCTTCGACCGTCGGCGAATTTTGCCCGGCCGGTCGCCCTGGCTTCAGCTGAATGTGCGACAACTCTTGAACGCAGTCGGCTGGCACGCTGATCAATCCGCGCACGTTCTTTTCGTCGAGGACTCGCTCGCCGAGTGCTTTCTGCAAACCGATCGCCATCCCGGCACCAGCTTTGCCGCCGCCGATGACGAAGATTCGCTTGATCGCGGAAAGATCGAACTGCGACTCGCCAACAAAGAGCGTGTTCTCGACCACTTCCACGGCATCGTAGACCAACTCGTCACTCTTCACCGCATCGACCCCAGCCTGCCAAATGGCGCGAACGTCGGCGGCAAGTTGCTCAGGAGATCGTTTCATACGCTCAAGCCTCGTAGGGTCCGCTATCAGGTAATCGGCTTCTAAAACGTCAGCCCCAAAGGGGCGACCGTTAATAGCCAGGGGCGACAGCCCCTGGTACCAAGCTCTATCATTCTAAGCCCCAACGGGGCGTCCGGCACCACGGTTCAATCCCACAAATATCTCTCGTCATACTCAACACCATGTCGATCAAGAAACATCAACAGCTCATCTTGAAAAGAGCGAGAGCGATGATGCGCTGCGTCGCGTGCGGTCCCCTTGTCTTTGCAAGATTCGGGTGCCATGCCTTCGTCTTCGTAGGCATGCTTTCGGGCATCATGGCATGTCGTCGAAGACGAGGGCAACGCACCTAGGCTAACGATCCTTAAACCTGCGTCCGCACAGCGGAACCTACGAAATTCTTACGATGTCGGTCCATTGTTGTTTTTGTTCGACGAGGACTTGGCCGAGAGGGTTGTCTTCGTCGGCACAGCAGACCAGGCCGATCAAGTAACCGTTGGCTTGATAATCGAAACGTCCGGCGACCGCTGTCCACGGGGTGCCTTCGCCATGTTGGCCAGGCAAGTTGGCTTGGGTGAAAAACCGTTGGCTGAAACCGCGGGTACTCATCTGCCCTGGCCAACGATACACGTCAGGCCGATGGGCACGGACGACCGCCATCATTTGTGGCAGGAAGCTTTCCATCAGCCCGCGGAGCGTTTCTTCGCTCAGCACATCGTGCCCACGACCGGCCGGGGCGACGACGATTGCCACGATGCGAACCGGCACGTTGTACACTCGGACCTCGGGTCCCATCAACGATTTTGGACCAGACGGAAGCATCGGGTCGATCGCGATTTCAACGGGGGCAACCTCTGGCGGTTCGTCCTTCTTGGGCAACACATACAGATAAACGACGACCCCAACAACGATCAGTCCTATCACCAGCCCAACGAGCAGCGGAGAAGGAATCGGCAGGGCATCGAGTAACGCGAGCAGAATCACAGACAGGTCTCAAGGAAGAATCGCAAAGGAAGACGACTTGATGGTAGCGAATCGTGAATAGGCATCGCAACCGTGGCAATGGTTTTCCATGAAATGACCAGACACGCCCATCAAACATCTGGGTGCCATGGGGGAGTGTTTCCGAGGAAGAACCTACGGCTGATAGGTTTGGAATCGATCGCCTGCTTCGGCTTCGAATCCGGGAGCGATCTCGGGGCCGCGGGCCGCTTCGTAGATCGAGACGGTAACGTCGTCGAGATAGACCTGACCGACGTCGTTCAGCTCGACAGTCAGATTCATCGTGTCTGAGTCTCCGGTGGCTCGGATCAAGCTGAACTCGGTCCACTCGGTCGCTTCGGTCATGTGAATCCCAAGCTCGCGACCACCCAGCGTATCGTGGATGACGACGCCGCCTGACTCGGGAGATAGATTCTGCGGAATACGAATCCAGCCGCGGATCAGCACCAAGCGATCAGGCGGCAGTTGTACGGTGGCGCTGCGAACGGCAATTGGGGCCTGCTCCGGCCGCGCGTACAAGCCGTTGGTATCGGGCGCCACGCGAAGCGAAACGGAATAGTTCCCGCCGTGTGGCTGTTGGGGCGAGAACTCGACCGCCGAATCGAACCCAGGCTGCGGCGAACGGACTTGGATCCAACCGCTGGAAAGGACCAACGTCGGGTCTTCCAAATCGCCGGCCGGAAGAATGTTGGTTCCGGGGCGAAGGTAATTCAAGTTGCCTTGCAACCGCGAAGCGAACGGTACCAGGTCGTACGAAATAAGTGTCGGGTTGGTCAGCGGGAACTGATACTGCGAAGCCCACTGAGCCCATTGCTGCCGCTGCACAGTCGCCACTTTCCGCTCTGCTTCGGTCACGCGGCGGTAGGCTTCCTGCAGGTTGTACTCTTCAAACATCGTCCGAGCCTGGCGAATGTCGGCCCAAGCGGAATCGATATTGCGGCGAATGGCTGGAGACTCGGTCGGCGATTCGAGGGCACTTTGCACGCGGCGAGCCAATTCGAACTCTTGGCTGACCGATTCCATCCGCAAACGAACGATCTCGACGCGATGCTGCTCACTCCGGCGACGCATGTCACGAATGACCCGAGGGTCTTGGGTTAGGACAATCAGGGAAACGTGCTCGCTCGAATCGAGTTCGATCTGCATGTCGCCCAAGCCGCGACGATGATTGACTTGATGAATGCCGCTGTCGCCGATCCGCCACGCTTCAGCCGCCATCGGTACGCCCCGCACGCGAATTCGGGCCGGATATTCGGGCAGCGGATTGACGACGAATTGATCGTCCGGGTTAGTTCGCACAGCAATCAGCAAGATGGCGGTTTCGGTGGCCAGCATCGAAACGTGAATGCGAGGATCGCTCGAAACGGCGCCTTCGCGCGGGCTGCCTTGGGCGACCCACGGGTAGATCAGTTCCATGCGGCGATTGATGATATCGAGCGAATTGCGTCGTGCTTGATCGACGGGATGCTCTCCGTTGAGCGGCGAATGACTTTCAAACACAATCCCGCGCACACCATTGGCAACCGACAGGAAAGCGGCTTTCTCTAGCTGGTATCCCTGGAAGCCCATCGGCACGTTCGACTCTTGGGCCAAGTAGGAAACCTGACGCTGCGTGGCCGGGCTGAACTGCGTGGGGATCATGGCCCAACGCGTCACGCTGGGCGAAGCGAACAGCCCCCAAGACTGCGTCCACTGAGCGTAGTCGGAAAGGGACTGCGACGTGCCAAGAGGTGGGCGGCGTGTCGCGATGATCTCGCTGTGCTGACTGAAATCGTGGACGCGATTCGGTGCGATGGCCAAAACCGGTCGCGGCTTTTCTCCATCGAGCAGTCGCAAGTCGGAGGCGCGGATAGCGAAGTCGGAGAAACCATCTTCACCTTCGGTGACCGGCAATTCCCACGCAAGGACCGCCGATTGATCGGCCGGGCTGCGCGACTGCGGCGGCGAACTGACGCTCCACATGTTGTAGCGCAACAGTTCTTGCTGCAGCTGCGGCGAAGGTGCCTGACTGGTGCGAATGGCGGTGAAGCCAAGTCCACGCAAAAGGGAAAGAGGTTCGCCATTGTAATCGATGATACGAGGTACCGCAGGGTGATCATTTAGTTCAATCACTTGCCCATTGGAGGCGGACTGCGAACGAGGAGGAGCCAATTGCACGTTCGCTCCTGTTGTACCGGAAGTTGCCGGAGCACCCCGCATGCCGCGCAGTCCTCCTTGGGTGTTAGCTCCTGGTGTGCTGGCTCGCTGCGTGGTTGTGGGTGTTGCGGAAGCGACATTCAGTAAACCGCTTCCTTCCAAGTCGTCGATCTGCACACGGACGAGCCCTGGCGCGGAGTAAAGGTTCAACATGATCATGTCGACGTACGCTTCGCGCGGGTCGAACTGCGGACCGTGCTCGCTACGCAATGCCGAGACTTGCTGCTGGACTTTCTGATCGATCCCACGAATGCCGATTTGTACCCACGTGTCGGGCTGGTCGGATCGATCGCCGAGCACGCGCGACGTGACCGGTTGCCCGGTGCGGGGATCTCGGCTGCGGGGAAAGACAATCCGCGCCGCGATCTGCAGGCCGGCCATGTTCGACTTCACCCATGCCGAGTACTGCAAGTCTGGAATGACACGGGCCGGGGTGACCGCGTGGCCATAGTAAGCGTAAGAGCCTTGCCCGTAACGTAGGGCGATCAGTTCGCTGCTGGCCCCTAAGTGAGAGTCGCCGGCCAAACGTTTATGTTCCAGTCGGCTGACAGGTGCGTCGGCATCCATCGGCTGCCAGGTAACAACCGCCGTTTCGAAGTCTTCGATGACCTCGGCCCAAGCGCAGCACGGCAGCGCCATGATGCCCAACAGCAACATGGCCCTTACAATCAGAAAAAACGTAGGTCGATGCCGAGGCGTTTTCACGCCGGATGTTTCCTTCGCACAACACGATGTTTCATTGGTCGTAAGTCGTGCTTGTACCTAGATTTAGAATCCACTTCCAGATCAATCACGTGGCGAAAATACCACATGTCGGAGTGATGCCACTTTTTCCGAGATTGCGGAAGTTGTTTGCCACAAGCCACTTACGACCTTTAGACTGAATGCATGCACGTTCGTGGCACGAGGGCTGCAAATAATCGTGTCAGAAGCGAACAACCCAATTCGGAGAATCAACATGAGCCAAGCCAACCAACGAGTCGACGATCAAGCTGCTGCCCAGGAAGAACTGCCGAAGGACTTGGTCGAGCTGGCTATCATGATTGCCAAGTTGCCAGAAGAGCACCGTCAGGAACTGGAACCTGCGGTGAACAAGGTGATCGAAAACAGCCGCCGACGTCGCCGCATTTATACGCTGGTTCAAGAAGCACTCAGCCAGCTGCGGTTGGACATGAAGTACTTGATGTTCGATCTGGAAGCGACGCGTCGCGAACGCGATCAATACAAAGCAGATGCCAACGGCGGCAGCGACGAAAACCACGGCGATATCTAAACCACGGTTTCTTTCGTCACCGATAACCACCTAACGCGTGGCAATGCAGACCCCGGCGGGAGCAATGCGTTGCCACGCGTTTTTAATGGTCTATTTGGAAGACAACTCGAAGTCGGCAACGTTGCTGCCTTTTTCGGTGACGGTGAACTCGAGTTCAGTCCGCGCGTTGTACCGAGCCGGAACGGTCTCGCGGACGGCAGGGATCGGTTTCCCGTCCATGGTTTCGGTGGGACCTTGTGCGGTGGTGATCTGCACACGGTTGGGTCCAATCCGAGCCCCTTTCTGGTCGCCGGTATAGTTCAGCTCGTAGTGTCCTTGCTCGTCGGTCATGGCGCCCGAAGGACGTCCTGTGCCGGAAACGAATAAGACGGTCGCGTTGGGGAGCGGTTGACCATCCATGGTCACCGTGCCGGAAACCCGAACCACCTCGGGATCTCCAGCCGACCCACAACCGGCCAATCCAACGGCCAACGTACAAAGCGTGAACAACAACATTCCATCACGATAGGCGAAGCGCATAGCATCCTCTTCATCTGACTTGGGAAAAAGTAGAAGGAAACGTCTCGATCCAACGGACATGCCGAGCGATTAAAGCCCGCTGAGCACTAAGCCGTCGCTGATCGAAAACAGACGCTGATAGACGCCGTAGTTCGCTCCGTTGTTGTTCTTGTCGTAAGGATTGCTGGCGTTCCAACCGGTCGCGGTGTGCTGAATCGTTTCGGTAAGGAAACGAACCGAACCATCGGTGAAGCAAAATTGAGCTCCGCCGGGATGCATACTGCCGGCCGTACGATGCGGCTGCGGGTTACCTTCCGGCTGCGTCCAATTCATCGCCCACTGTCCATGCACCAACACCGCATTGGTCGCCCCTTGGGCATAGTCGACAATGTCCTTCCCGCAGTAGATGCGCGATCGATTCCGCTTGTTGTTGTCCATCGCCCAGCGTGTTTCGGCCAGGATGACGGTGTTGGTCGTTCCATCGGTGACGTCGCGGATGCCGGCGATGAAGCCGCGATTGGTTCGGCCAAACACACCATTGAAACGATCGCGGTTGGCGTTCTGCCCGACGCGATGATTCGAGTAACCGTCGTACGAAGAACCAGCCCCTTGGTAACTGCTGGTCGCCGAATCGGTGATGGCCCCATCAGTCTGCTGATCAGGCTTGGTGTCGGAAGGACAAGCGAAGATATCCAGCGGCGTCTGGCAAACGGCTCGGTTGTTACTGTTGGTACTGTCGCCGGCAGGGAAACGTGGATCGAACCGATCGAACTGGTTGCCTTGCTCGATGAACTCTAAGAGTCCCGTGGCCCAGCCGAAACCGGTTCCCCCTTTTTCGCTGTTCACATCGCCATCGAAATGTCCCTGATACTGATGGCCGATCGGGAAGTTGTTGTGGATATCGTGATAGTTATGCAGTGCGAGTCCAAGGTTCTTCAGGTTGTTGCTGCAACTCATCCGGCGAGCCGCTTCGCGAGCTTGTTGCACGGCAGGTAATAAAAGCGCGATCAGCACACCGATAATCGCGATGACGACAAGCAGTTCCACCAACGTGAAACCGGACTGCCTCTGGGATCCATGTCGAGAAAAATTCAACGATAGGCGCATGGGAGATCTCCAGTAATAAGAAGAAAGGATTTGCCACGAAGGCGAGAAAAGGAAGTCGTTTAGTGGCTGATCACAAGCTGCCCCTGAGACCATGACGAGGAAAAATAAACGGCCACAATCGCGACTTTAGTACTCACGAATACCGCCCTACAGAGCTAATGTCAAACTCCATGCTAGGCAGAAACAATGTTTTGCGCCTTTTTTCCATTCTTTTAACTTCCATGCGTAAAGCATCGAAATTTGGCTTCGAATTCTTCGACAAACTAGGCATTTTGGACCTTTTGCACGATCTTGGCGCTTCTCGTTCCACAGACGATCGGCTTGGGATCCTAAGGGAGACCAGAGAGCTCGGATGTCGCTTGCCGAGAGGACGAAGAGCAGGGGGGCGGCAAGAGAATTGTTTCTTTCGCGCCGGGGCCTCGGTACACTAGACCATTGGCTGTTGAAACAGAAATTGTTTCCCGGTCCTGCCTGAAGAAATCATTTCCCCCTACCTACGTGAGGAGTATCTCATGAAGTCGGTTCTTTCCGTCTTTGCTTCGCTGGCGTTGTTGGCTGCGTTTTCGATGACTGCCGTGGCAGCTGATGACGTTTTGAAAGGCGAAGTCAAATCGCTCGAAGGCGAAAAAGTCGATCTGTCCAAGTACAAAGGCAAAGTGCTGTTGATCGTGAACGTCGCGAGCAAGTGTGGTAAGACACCGCAGTACGAACCGCTGCAAGCGTTGTACGAAAAGTATGGCGACAAGGGCTTCGCTGTGTTGGGCTTCCCTTGCAATCAGTTCGGCAAGCAGGAACCAGGCTCGGCCGAAGAGATCCGTGAGTTCTGCACCGATCGCTACGACGTGACATTCCCAATGTTCGAGAAGATCGAAGTCAACGGCGACGACACGGCTCCGCTGTACACCAAGCTGAAGAGCTTCGAAGCCGACCCCGGCGACGTGAAGTGGAACTTCGAGAAGTTCCTGATCGGCAAAGATGGTGAAGTGGTCGCTCGCTTCCGCACCCGCGTCGAACCTGACGACGCGATGGTGGTCCAGTCGATTGAATCGGAACTGAAGAAGAAGTAGTAGTCGAAATTCCACTCGGCAACGAAGTACCCATGAAAAGCCGCTGGCGCAAGTCGGCGGCTTTTTTTCATTGCGGCCCACAGCGGCCCAGATTGTGATAATAATAGGGACGTTCCCCCGCTTCGTTCTCCCCGCTGGAAGGCCGTACGTTTTGCCTGAATCGACTCTTCAAAAGCAATTGAAAAAGGACCAGCCGTTCGAGTCACTCGAACTGGAGACCTTTCTCAACTTGCTGCGCACGCACAACATGATCGCGGCCGCTCCTGGTCGCCTGATGAAGCGGCACAGCTTGTCCAGCGCTCAGTACAACATCCTGAAAATCCTCGACTCGCATCATGGGGAAGGGCTGCCGTGCTTAGAGATCGTGCAGCAGATGGTGACCAGGGTTCCCGATATTACTCGGTTAGTCGATCGCCTGGCCGATGCCCAGTTGGTGGAACGTAACCGCAGCGAAAGCGACCGTCGCGTGGTGATGATCACCATTACCCCCAAAGGTCGCGAATTGGTTGAAACGATCCGCGAACCACTGCTCGACATCCATAAGCAAAATCTGGGGCACATGACCGAAGAAGAGCTCTCGCAGCTGAATCAACTGCTGGTGAAAGCTCGTATCCGAGCAGAAGCCGCCCCCTTGAGCGACGGCTCGGAATGAGCCCGTTTCCTACGTAGGGCCCGCAGGTCGTAAATCGGGAGCCAGGCGTTCGACATGCGATACGCAGGCCCGACCATCCACCAACCGGAACAAGCAACAACGACTTAAAACGATGTGTGGAATAGCTGGGGCATTTTGGACCGATCCGCAGCACGAAGTGAGCGAGGAAGTACTTCGGCGGATGACCGATTCGCTGGCACATCGTGGGCCGGACGATTCGGGGATCTTCCATCGTTTTCCGCACGCACATGGTCCATACGGCACGGTGCCTGGCATTGGCTTGGGGCACCGCCGACTATCGATCATCGACCTCTCTGGCGGGCATCAACCGCTGGCCAATGAAGACCAAACCGTGTGGACGGCGTTCAACGGCGAGATCTTCAATTTCCAGTCACTGCGTGCTCGGCTGGAAGGGGCAGGGCACACCTTTCAAACGCACTGCGATACCGAAGTCATCGTGCACCTCTTTGAAGATGAAGGGGTCGACGCGTTCTCGCACTTCAACGGTATGTTTGCCATCGCACTGTGGGACCAGCGGCATCGACGGATTGTGCTCGCGCGAGATCGCCTCGGGCAAAAGCCGCTGTACTACTGCGTGCACGACGATCGATTGCTCTTCGCCAGCGAACTGAAAGCGATTCTGCAAGTCCCTGGTGTTTCGCGGGAAGTCGACCCTGGAGCGATCGATGCGTATCTGACCTATCAATATGTGCCGCATCCGCGAACGATTTTCAAAGGCATCCGCAAACTGCCGCCGGGATGTTACCTGACGTTCGACGGAAAGAAGCTGGAAGTCGCCAGTTATTGGAACCCTGACTTCAGCCGAGAAACGGCGATCAGCTTGGACGATGCCAAAAGCGAACTGATCCGGCTGTTCACCGACTCGGTCAAATTGCGGCTGCAATCGGACGTTCCGCTGGGAGCATTCCTTTCCGGCGGGATCGATTCGTCGTTGGTGGTCGCAACGATGAAACAACTGACCGATCAACCGGTAAAGACGTTTTCGATTGGCTTCCCCCAAAAGGAATACGACGAAACTAGCTATGCCAAGCAAGTGGCCGAGCACCTGGGGACCGAACATCACGAGTTTCAAGTCACCCCTGACGCGCTGGAGATGCTGCCGAAGCTGATCTATCACTACGACGAACCGTTCGCAGATAGCTCCGCGATACCGACGTGGTACGTTTCGCAGATGACCCGCGAACATGTCACCGTGGCTCTCAGCGGCGACGGCGGCGACGAACTGTTTGCCGGGTACGATCGTTACCGAGCCGTGCGTCTCGCCGCGATGGTCGACTGGTTGGGTCCTATCGGCCGCGTCGGTTCCAAGTTGGGAATGAAGTTTTTGCCGGCTGGCGGACCGCAAAAATCGAAGCTGCGACGCGCGCGACGATTCGCCGAAGCGATTGCCATGTCGCCGGGGCGGCGTTATCTCGACTGGATCAGCATCTTCAACGAAACGCGTCGCGGGGAACTGTACGCCGACGAGTTCGTGGAACGTTTGCCCGATACCGATCCTTACGCGTTCCTCTATTCCGCGTGGAAGCGAGTCGGCAAACGAGACGTGCTGACCGCCGCTTCTCTAGCCGATCTGACAACCTATTTGCCGTGCGATTTGAACACCAAAGTCGACATCGCCTCGATGGCTCATGCCCTTGAGTGTCGTCAGCCGTTCTTAGATTATCGCCTGGCCGAGTTCGCCATTGGCTTGCCATCCAAATGGAAGTGGCGGCTAGGTCGCGGCAAGTTTCTGCTCAAACATGCCTTCGGCGATAAGCTGCCAGATGTGATCTGGAAGCGGAAGAAGATGGGCTTCGGTGTCCCGCTCGATTCCTGGTTCCGCGGCGATTTGAAAGAGCTTCTGCACGATACGCTGACCAGTGAAACGGCCATGAGTCGCGGCTACTTCCGGCAAGATACCGTCGAAACGCTTCTGCGAGAACATACCGAAAACCAATTCGATCACAGTGCCCGGCTGTGGGCTCTGCTGGTGCTCGAGTTATGGCATCGCGAATGGGTCGACCGTTAAGTGACGCAACATGGTGCCGGAATGGCTCGTTCGCCTTTGGTGATGCCTAACGGGTCGACTTCTGTGGTTCGTCGGCGACGCGGAACAGTTTTCGTTCCTGCATCGGAACACTCTTGGGTCCGAGCGAAACGGCCAACCAACCTTCGTGCAGAGCAAGTTGGTTCACTTTGAACTGGGCCAGGCGAGGATCGCTTTTGGCGCCTTCAGGGAAGAGCGGAATCTCGTGCTTCTTGGAAAGCACTTTCAGGAAGACCGCTCGCAGCGCGATTTGATCGCGGAAGCCGAGTCGCTTGCCACGCAGAAAGACGGTACTATCGCGAATCAGTTTGGCGTCGTAATCGACACTCGTCGGACTGTACAACGCCGACACTTCGAGATCTTCCCAGTGGTTGTCATCGACTTTCAGCGAATCGATCCGCAACGTCAGCTGGGCCTGACCATCTTTGAATTCGACGCGGATCGGGTCATCTTCTGAGAAAGTAAACGCGACTTCCGCCGGCAGGTCTTCGTCGACATCGCCACTAACCGCGGGGAAGCGGGTACCGATTTCTCGCATGAACTCTTTCGGCGTCAACTCACGACCACCCAAGCGAAGCTGGCGGATCATGTTGTTCAGGCCAGACTGATGCAACTGAGCGTTCAACACGCTGTCGATCGGACTGCTTGGACGAGGCGTGTGTGCGGCCAACTGCTTCGGCCCTGCTCCTCGAAAACGTCCCGAGATACTACGACTGCTGGTGTTCAAATCGACCACCGATGGCTGCAGACCAATACGTACCAACGGCTCGACAACGTCGACATACAGTTTGTCTTGCCACTGCTGCACTTTCGCGTTCAGCTGGTCGTTCAGTTCACGTTCTGCTTTGCTGCGAACTTTCCGTTCGACTTCCGCTTCGGCGGCATATTTCTTTTCTTCGGTCTGCCCGCGAGCGACGCTACGAACGAGCGAACCGATCAGCGGGATGCCATCGTAGTCGCTTTCCAGATCGTCGACACTAGTCGTCGCATCGGCACGTGCAACGGCAGGGGAAACCCAAAAGCCTTTCGAGTTCACCACCACTTGTTTCGCAGCATGATAACGCGAACGGCCGCGGTTGAAGATTTTCACGGGACCGCTGTGGCTGGTCGTTTGGCTATCGACGTTACCGACAACCTCCAACTGAACACGCCACTGCTGATTATCTGGCACCGGTCGTACATGCAAGCGTGTCACGCTACGGCTGCGGCCAAGCACGCGTGCCCCGAGGATAAAGTCGTCGACAGGCTCTTCATCCGGCTGAAGCTCTGGCATGAAGGCTTGCATGAACTGCTGCGTGACTTCGAACCGCGAGTTCGCGTTGCGGTACGTATGATCGATCAAATCACCAAACTCGATGATGGATGGTTCAGCATGATGCTGCAGCAGGCTGGCTTCCAGTGCGATCTGCTTCGCATCGGACGCCGATTGATTCGATTCGTATCGTTCGACCGCGGCGAGCGTCTTTTCTGGATTGAAGTTGATGCCGAGCCATGGGCGTAGCGAATTGGCCAGGTTCACGAAAGGCGCTTGGGCGAGAAGCTGCTGCTGCGATTCGTCAAACTGATCTCCTTCCAGCCGAGAAAGAACCTGGCTGGCGACCTCTTGCATTCGCTGGGGCGAAGGGTTGCTTTCCATGGCCTGATGCAAATGCTTGAAACGGAGGTAATCGCTCCAACTGAGCAGTTGCCCACCGTCCCGCAAGATAGCTTCCGATGCTTCCAAATGCTGACGCAAGTTGCCAAGCGTTGTGGGGGAAGCACTCAGTTCGGCATCGCTTTGAATGATCGTATGCGCGGCGTTCCATAGGTCGATACGACGCAGCAGCGCATAGTAAGTTTGCGTGACGTCGGTACGTTCCCAGCCGTAGTCGAGACTGTCGACCAGGGGAATTGCATCGCTGGTCAATTCCGCAAGTCGACGCAGATGCGGCGTGGCGGCATCGGTGCCGATCGTCGACTCTTCGCGGAGCTTTTGCAGGACGTTACGCAAATCGGACGACCATGTCTTGGTCTCGGCGTATTCATCCAAACGCTTCAGCATCGCGTCGAGGTGGGGCGTCTTCGGCCAGCGAAATACGACCGGACGTGCCGTGTCGACTTGCGGCAAGACCTTGGGTGGTTCAAGCGACGGGATCGCGTCGGCGGCACTTTCAGGCTCGTCGGTAATGCGATACAGATTGTCGCGGTTTCGCGTGTCTGGCTTGTAGGTGACCAGTGGCATTCGTTCCAGCGGTGGCAGCTGACTGTCAATCGGCAGCTGAATCGTGGGATCGCGCCATGGGCTGACTTCCACGACCGGCAGCGACGGAACTGCTTGCGGAGCACTGAGCGTCTCGACAGGCTGCTGCAGCGGCTGCGTGATGTCGTTCGGATCAGGCTCGGCAGGAGCTTCGACAGGCAGGAGCATCTCGCGAATCTTTTCAACAGCTTTGGGAAGCTGCTGATGTAGATAGCGAAGATCTGGCAGGCCGCCGCCGCGCGATTCCGATTTGTCGGCGACCGGCTGCGCGGTTTCCTGGGTCGGCACCGGCTGAAGTGGTTGGTACTGCCGTTGAACGGGAGGTTCGAGTGGCAATGTCGATGGGTCGTCGAATGCCGACCGCACGCCTTGCTCGGGAGGCGCAGCCCAAAGGGAAGCAGCCTGGGCAAGCATTGCCAGGGGAGCAAGTACCAACCAAACGGTGATTTGTCGCTTGGTTTCCATCCGCCTTGTGATCGTCACGCTCAAGAAACTACGCCGGGGGTCAGGAGGGCTGCATTTCCGCAATAAGCCGTCTCTCCCCTACATCGGTCATAACCGGGGCGGAACTGAAACGTTCGCCAATAATGATGCATTGCTAGCGGTCTAGAAGCGCAGCGGCGCCACAAGAGTGGGGGGATCGCTCAGCAAAATCGGTCGCTAATCTTCGACCGCTTCGTCCTCGTCGCGAAGCAAGCGATAGATACCAACATGAGCCGGAGCGTAGACACGCACGTCCCAGTTTTCTGCGTCGGGAAGATTCGCCGCGTCGAACTGGTCGTCGAACTCGACAATCAGAATGCTTTCATCCGGGGCAGCATCCAGCAACATGTTGATCTGCTTTTCCATCTCTTCCCACCGCGAGACGAAAAACTCGTACGGCGGGCAGATGAACACCACCCAGGGGGTTTGCGGAACGTTCTCGAGTTCCTTCTTCACCCACATGAACGAATTGTTGGCGTAGATCGAGACCTGATCGACGACTTCCAACGCCTCGGCATTGGTGCGGATCAGTTTCGAGGTCGGCACGTGCCGCTCGATCAGGTGGGCCTGGGTGGCACCGCGGCTGATCGCTTCCAAGCCTAGCGCGCCTGTCCCCGCAAACAGATCGATAGCGACTTTCTCTTTGATCGAAGGGCCGATCAAGTTGAAGACTGCCTCGCGAACGCGTTCTTTCATCGGCCGAGTCCGGATATCGCCGGAGTATTCGATCTTCTTGTTCTTCAGCTGCCCACCAATAATCCGCATAGGGGCATCGACGCCTGCTTGGGGTTGCGCGGCAGGACGACGAGCGGGTTTCTTTTTGGCGGGGCGACGTTTGGCCATGAAAGTCCGATGAATCGGGGGAAAGACGCGAATGAAAGAAGTGTTTATAGTAGCATGGTCCTTCCACTTGCGCACCCCCACCTGAGCTTCTGGGATGAATGACGAGCAACGTGCCGCGATCGAGCGTTGGCGAAAACGACAGATCTACTGCGTTGCCGCGGGCAATCTCGCGGCGATCATGTTCCTGATGGGCATCGCCCTGGGAAGCCGAATCTTGCTGGGAATCGGGGCGGTCGTGTTCCTGGGTTGCCTGGGCGGCATCTTCGTGGGGGGCTTTTTCGCTTCGCAGGCAGCCAAATCGTCTTCGTCGTAGATGCTTGCATACGATCTCGTTACGCGCCAGAATGCATGCAGCCAAACGTTGAAGGTCTTCTTTTCTCAGGGCGGTTCTCCCATGTTGCGACTGGTAACTTGTCTTTCGTTGTTGACGCTGATGCTCGGCTGTGTCGAGCCGATCGAAGACACTCCGATCGAACCGAACAATCCCCCGGCTGAAACCACTCCAGCAAATAACCGGCCCAGCGAAACAGAACCGGCGCCTTCCCCGACGGAAGAAATGCCAGCCGAGCAGCCCGCCGAAGAACCTCCCCAGACGGAAGAGCCCAAGAGCAGCGAACCGAAGAAGGGGCTCATTCACCAAACGACCGATGAAGTCGTCGATGCCAAAGAGTGGCTTCAAAAGCCTGGCATTGAAGCTCGCGACGGTAAGATCGAAGGGGTCGATCCCTTCAGCCAAGCCGCCTCGGGGTATTTCACTCTCGCGGCGAAAGCGAGCACGCTTGGTCTGCAGCAGCAGATTCAGCACTACAAAGCACTCAACGGAAAGAACCCCAGCTACGACGAGTTCATGAAGATGATGCGTGATAATCGCATCGAGTTTGCCAAGCTGCGGTGGTACGAAATTTATGGTTATCACGAAGATACCGGCAACATCGTCGTGCTGATCGACACCGTGGCCAAAGAAGAAGGGCCCTAGTCGACAGACTTCGCGTGAGCCCTGGGTGGTGCCGCTTTTGACAACGGAACCGCTCAGGATGAGTGACCACTCGTTGAGAAGTCCGCTTCTTTCCTTCTCTATTATTCGCATCGCATACCGAGCCTGGTCGGTGCTGCATACCTCCTCTTTCGAGGCGTGCATTTCGCTTTGCACAAAAGCGGGAAAATTCTTTCGGCGTCTGCTCGATTCGTGAACTAGGTTTTCAATAGCAACTCATCCTTGCTCTCTTATGCATTGAATAAGACGCGGGATTCGTTGCGATGGAACCTAATCTGATTCACTATTCCGCGGTGATTCCGCACCCTAGAAGAGGCCCTCGCCATGTGGCGAAAGCGTCGCAATTCGCGCCAGGTATCAATCTTTTCGCACAACCGAAACGGGAAGCGAACCGGCGCTACGATTGTGGAAACAGCTCTCGTGATGCCGGTTTTTTTCATGTTCGTCTTCGCGATCATCGAGTTTGGCCATGCCACGATGATCAACAACGTGCTGAAGAACGCCACGCGCACCGCGGCTCGCTGGGGCTCGGCAACGGGGGCAACGACCCAGGAAGTGGAACAGTATGCCAGGGACCGCATGGGTGGCGCTGTCGATCCGTCGATGGTCACCGTTCTGATTAAAGATGCCAGTCAGTTCGACGATGGAGGCGACGCGCCCACATCGTCGGAAGACTTTCAAAATATGCCGGACATCGAGCTTTCCGATGCCGAACCGCGACAGCTTTTTATGGTTCGTGCTTCGATTCCGTACGGCAATGTATCGCTGATTCCGCAGCCATGGCTCAAGAACGTACTGCTCAGCGGCGAGACTTTTACTCGTCACGAATAAGCGACCTGATTTCGCTTGGCTGCCCTCGGGCAGAGCATGACGCGAGCGTTGGCAACTTACGCACCTCGGTGTGCTTTATAAAATCCTTTTCCCAATACAGTGCTATGAACCTCTTTCGACGACGCACGCGGAACGACCGACGTGGTAGTGCCACGGTGGAATTCGCCGTGATCGCTCCGGTTTTCCTGACGCTCATTCTGGGAATGTTGGAAGCGAGCCGCATGTTTGAAACATACGGTCAGCTGGCCCAAGTGGCTCGCGATGGGGCTCGCCTGGGAGCGATGGATCGCGCCGACTGGGTTGCCAACGGAATCGACTCGAACGACAAAATTATCTCGGACATCCGCAACAGCTTAGAAGCTTCCGGCTACGACCCGGAGAAGCTGCAAATCTATATCGAACCGGCTGGCCAGCCGGGGGAAACGTTTAACTTGGACGATCCCGCAAACGACCTCGACTTATTTCAGGTCCGTATCGCAGTGCCTGTATCACAGGTAGCAGCGATGCCGGTACCGAGCGAATTGGACTACGATCTTTCGACCGCCGTAACGTTCCGCAATACGAAGTCGACGATCGTACAGTAGCCCGATTCTTTCTTTTCCAAGTTTTCCCTTAACGTTCCAGGGCGACGGTTCGCCGTCGGCACTCCCCCGCAGGATCAGAGAGAAGTAGAACCATGGCCAGCACTCGCAATTCATCCCCTCATGTCCTTCAGCCTCGACGCGGTGTTTTCATCGTGCTGGCGGCTTTTGTCATGATCGTTCTGTTCGCTTTCCTTTCGCTCGGTCTCGACTCGGGGCTCATCGCGATGGAGCAAACGCGACTGCAAAACGCCGTCGACGCGGCTGCGTTGGCAGCTTCGCAAGAGATCACTTCGGCGGTGCAAAACGCCAGCGACGGAGGCGACCCGAACTCGATTTCGTTGGCGCATGCCAAAGAGATGGCCGTTGATGTGGCCAATCGAAACGGTGTGTACGTGAACCCTGATCGCGATGTGATCTTCGGCAAGCGAACCTACAACGAAGGAACCGGTAAGTGGGACATTACCTGGAACGAAGGGCCGTTCAACGTTGTCAAAGTGGAAGCCCACCGCGACCAGCCTGACATGAGTGCTCGCGATAGCAAATTGCCGTTAGCCTTCGGCTGGGCCGTTGGCACGCCAACGATTGACTTGAAAGCGGAAGCGATTGCGTTTGTTGAAGCTCGTGACATGGTCGTCGTGCTCGACTTCTCTGGCTCGATGAACGACGACAGCCGCTACAGCTCGATCAATCGACTCGGCCAAGATGCGATCGAAGCGAACATGGTCGACATCTTCAATTCCATGAACCCCAATGTGGGCGACCTTTCGTTTGATCAAGAGTATCTGACGATTGTGGGTGAACCGCCATCGCGCGGTAGTGAACCACAAATTGAAGTGACCTTCAAGGATCGCGAGATCTACGTTGAATCGACTAAGGACCTTTCCAATGTCGTGCTCGAATTCGACAACGGCCACCACTATAAATATGACGGTCTGTCAGGCCGAAGTCACACGTTCCGGGGAACTGGAAGCTACAACGGTCGAAAGATTGTCGGCTGCTGGGTGAAGTCGGGACGAAACGCTAGTGGTGATGGACCAGGCTACGGCGAACGTTTCCGGGACACCAACGAAGCCGTTAAAGAAGCATTTGGTTTAGACAAAGTCAGCTATCCTTATCGCCGCGGAAGCTGGGACGAGTACATCAACTATTGCCGGAACAACGTCGCCAGCAACAGTGGCAACCGACAGAAGTACGGCAAGCAGAACTTCGTCGACTACGTGCTGTCCAACCGTTATCACAACTATGAAACGGAAGACTTGTGGAAAGCTCCGCATTATCCGTTCCACGCGGTGAAGAATGGTTTCTCGCTGTTCCTCGACTTCCTGGAAGATCTCGACTTCGGCGATGAAGTCGGTATCGTCTCGTACGACGAATCGTCGCGTGTCGAGCATACGCTGAACGACGGCAACGCCTACGCCAGTTTGAACGGTAACTTGATTTCAGACGATTACGATTCGCTCGATACCATTCAGCGTCATAAGCAAGCCGGCCATTACGGAAGCTACACGGCGATTGGCTTTGGTGTGGAAGAAGCGAACGAACTGCTGATCGATCATGCTCGTCACGGGGCTCGCCCGACAATCGTGCTGATGACCGACGGGAACGCCAACCGCTACAAAAGTGGCTGGAGCCTGCCGCGTGACTGGGACTGGGACGACTACACCGACTACGACGGTGACGGGCGAGCCGATTACTCGACCAACGACCGCTCGAAGCAGTACGCCATTTGGGAAGCAGTCGAAGCCCACAAACGGGGCGTGACCATCCATACGATGAGTGTGGGTGCCAATGCTGACCGCAGCGTGATGACTGCCATCGCTAATGCGTGCGGAGGCATTCACATCAGCGTGCCTGGCGGATCGACCATTGCCGAGTTGGAATCGCAGATGCTGTCGGCATTCCAGCAAATTGCTGCCAAAGTCCCACCACCGCAGTTGGTGTATGACTTGAGTCAGGCCCAAGAGTAAATCATCGCGAGACACCACGACGTGTCCTGCAAGGTGGTTGTCGCCAAGGTTCTTCCTTGCGGCAACCACCTTGTGTTATTTCTTGTCGGCGCGATTGTCCGTTAAGATGAAAGGGACCGATCTCGAACCCTTTTCAGCCCCGATCAAGAGAAGCAGCACGTATGTCTCCCACGGACGACTCGATCCCTATCCAGCACAGCGAGAACTTCCCAGTCAAACCACCGGTCAGTTGGGTGATGTTTTCTCGTTGGCCAGAGGATGGCGACCATTGGATACATCCGGACGATCGCCATAAAGCCGAAGGCCTCATTCCCAGCGACTTCATCTTTCGACGCGAAGTCACCGACGACGACTGGTACCTGATCAGCTACGGCGACGTTCATATGAAGACGCGACCGGTAATGGTCGAAGAACTTCCCGAGCCGAAGTTCAAAATGGGTGAAATCGTCGAACTGGCCCATCAGTTTGATGTCGACAAAATGACCACCGCGACGATCTATGCGGTACGGTGGAGCGACTACCACCAAGAGCCGAACTACTACGTCACTCGCGGCAATCTAAAGAGCCAGAATGCTTACCTGGCTAAAGACTTGAAGCCCTTCGAACCACCGCAGGGCTTCCACGCGATGCACGAATACGAACCGTAAGAATTTCGTGCCTCTTGGGTGGTCCCGGTTCTCAAACAGGGTCCACCCGTTTCGATTTGATCGATCTCACCTATCGAGCCGTTGCCCCTGGGGCGGCGGCCAATGGTCCGGCGCCAGCTTCGGTCACACTGAACGTCGCCCAAACCGGCAAGTGATCGGAGACGTCCAATGCTTGCTCTTCGGTCAGCTTGAACGCGGCCATTAAATCGAGCACGCCAGCCTGGCCGGTGAACTCGGTCGTACGACGTTGATCGAAGACGATGTTGTCGTAGCTCTTTGTCTTCCGCGTGTTTGTCGGCGTGCCTTGGACGGTGGCGACGATCCCAGGAATTTGACCGAGCATGCCCATCTTCGTGTAGTCGACGTTCAAGTCACCTAGCAGAATCACATCGTCTTCGTTCGGATTCGCCTGTCGAACGACTTCAAACACTTCCGCCAAAGCGTCCAGTTCCTCGTCCGTTTCATCCGGATCGGTATGGATGTTGATCAGCGTAAAAGTAAACGGCTGCACGCCTGGTATGGTGCGGACATAGAACGACGCGACATGCGGCTCGCGATGCAGCAAGTCGTGCGGATCGTTGATCGTGAAATCGCTCTTCTCGACGAAGCCGATCTTCTCGGTGTTGTACAGAAAGACATACTGCTCGGTGCTGCTGGTACGTCCCAGTCGTGGTCCCACAAGTGAAGCCCACTTCGAGCCGTCGGCGTTGATCATCTCGAGCCAACGTGGAATGACGTCCTGCTCTTTGCTGCGAAGCTCTTGCACGGCGACAACATCAAACGATTTGACCACCTGGGTCAGCGTCTGCATGACATCCGGCTTGCCCATCTTCGATTGGCCAAAGACTTGAATGTTGAAACTCGCAACGCGAATCGAACTTCCTGGCTGCAGATCGCCTGGCTGAAAATTACCCGGCAGTGCAGCCCCAGGCTGAGCGGTCGACGTGGCCTGTGTCTGCGGACTTTCCGGCAGCTGTTCGAGGACTTGCTCGACATTACAGCCGGTAGCAGCAAAGAGACCTACCAGAAACGCCAGCGATGAAAATAGGAATGCACGCACGAGAAGCCTCCTTGCCATGTGCGGTATCGATTCGCGACAAGCACCGAACCATCCTTAGTCCGGGCCTGGGTATTGAGCGGGGCAACCTTAGCGAAACGTGTGCCCCACTTCCAGGTCAGTCGCTGGCAAGAAAGCAGAAAAGAGCTACCAACGCCCAAGAAACTGCTGATCACCGTGATAGCAGACCAAATTACACATGGATCAAACCAACGTGTGAAAGCTTCAGGAAAGCTTTGCCAAAGCCTTCGATGCCAGCCGAGCCGTGCGAGGGTTATCGCTTTGCGATGCTTTTTCGAGCGTGCTCTTGGTTTCTGCATCGGCCGATCCGATCTGCCCGATTGCCCAGATCGCACGATTCCGAACTTCCTCTGGCGTTGCCGATTGATCAATCAGTTTGGCCAGTGGCTTCGCTGCGGATATTGCATCCGCTTCCAAACGCCCGATCAATGTCACCGCCCAATAGGCAGTCATCTCGTTGCTATTGGAAAGTTCGAGCAGTGCTTCGAGTTCTTCCGCGGCCGGAGGACCGAGTTCTTCCAATGCGGCCTGGCTCCACTCGCGAACTTGCTCGTCGGCGTCGCCACAGCATCGGCAAAGCGGCACGACGGCGGGCTTCGCAATATCCGGATCTTTGGCACAAGCCTCTGCAGCTTGGCGGCGTTCCTCAGAATTCAAGGCCGTGAGGGCTTGGATTGCCTGCGAAGCTTCCATACATTTCTTCCTTTAGATGAGCTGAGATGGACTTAAGGGCAGATAAGGTTCATAAAGTTAGGAATTAGACAAATTCGCGCTGCCACGACCACCCACCTGGGGTAGAATACTTATTGAAGGGGCACTCGGTCTCTCTTACGAGGGATCCAAGTATCAGCGAAACCAACCGCAGCGCGCGGAGTTAAGTAGCCAACTATGAGTTCCCACTCCCTCGAACATTCGACACCATCCGCCGACGATTCGGAAGAGCCCGTCGTATCCGACGCCGTCGAGAACGAGGCTTCCAAGCTACCACCCCCCAGCGGCCAAGCCCAGGCCGATTTGTGGCGATACATCGACCATCTGGAGCATTGGCGACAGTCAATTGGATTTGAAATCCACGATGGTTTAACGCAGCAAATTACCGCCGCGCTGTTGTTTCTCGAATCTTACGAGAGCGAAAAGCCAGATAAGACGTCGCTCGAGCGATGCCGGGCCATTCTCGAAGAAGCACTTGCCGAGTCGCGCAGACTGATCCAAGGCCTGAATCCAAAGAAGCTGGACGAAGAAGGGATGGAGGCCGCTCTGCGTGACTTCCTCTCGTTACCGTCTCTTTCCATAGCTTCGGTCGAGCTTGATATCGCGGATGAACTGCCCGGACTTGCCCCTTGGCAGCGTTCGAGTTTGTTTCGCTTTGTTCAAGAGTCCATCACCAACGCCAGAAAGCATAGTGAAGCGACCGAGATTCGCGTTTCGCTTCACCCGCACGGCAATCGGCTCGTCGCCAAGGTGCAAGATAACGGCGTCGGCTTCGACTTAGAGTCAATCGAATTCGCCGGGCACGGACTGCAAGGGCTCAAGCAGAAGGCGGAACTTCTCGAAGCAGAGCTTTCGATCCACAGCACGCCAGGGGAGGGGACGACGCTCGAACTTTCGGTCCCCACAAAGCCGACGAACATTAAGAAACCGTGAAGCGCATTGCCGCCTGTCGAGTGATACTCAACAATCCTAAATAACTGGCCAGTCTCCAGAGTGGATTGTAACGGCACCAACATGGCATTCACCTTTGTTCTGGGTCTCGCCGCCCTATTCCAAGTGGTCGCAGTGCTTCTCGCACTTCGGCTGAACACGATATACCGTCGTCGGTATGCGTGGCTCTTCATTTCCGGAGCCGGCATCTTGATGACGCTGTGGATCGGGGCTGGACTATTCGAGACAATTCAAGATCCGCCGGGCCAAGTCGTCTGGGAACCGACACTCTGGGTTCAAACCTTGGCGACGCTTCTTACTGCGATTCTCTTCTTCTCTGGAATCGCCACTATCGAACCGTTGTTCAAAGAGAACGAAGCGGCGAGGGCTCTGCTGGCCACCGAAAACGCCATGCTCAATCGCGAAGTGCAGCATAGCCGCGAAGAGATGCAGCTCGCGCAGCGCGTTCAAGCGAACTTGCTCCCCAAACATGCGCCAGACTTTCCAGGACTCGACATTGCGTTTCTTTCACGTCCTGCCGAGTGGACTAGTGGCGATTACTTTGACTTCGTCCAGATCGATGAAGATACCCTGATTGTGACGGTCGCCGATGTGTGCGGCCATGGTCTTGGCCCCGCACTTTTGATGACGACATCGCGTTCGTACTTTCGTGGTATCGCACGGACACGAAAGGAGTGCCAGCCGATCGTTAACACGTGGAACCACGCCATTGCCGAAGACATCGAAGCCGGCGACTTCATGACCGCATTGGTCGTCCGACTCGACTTGGCACAAAAACGGATCGAGTATCTCGGCGCCGGTCAAAACGGCTTGCTTATTCAACCCGATGGATCGCACGAAGAACTAGAGCGCAGCGGGCCACCGCTGGGCGTGCTGGATGATTTTCAATATCCCGGTCCGCAAGCGTTGCCGCTTGAATCGGGACAAATCTTGGTGCTATGCACCGACGGTATTCACGAGACGATGGGGCATGATGAAACGCAATTCGGCACGCAGCGAATTGCCGATCTCATTTCCCAACACCGCGATCGCAATGCGGCGGAACTGGTCGAGAAGCTGGCCGCCGAAGTCCGTTCCTTTGCCGCCGATCCTCGCCCGCAGGATGATTTAACCGCGGTAGTCATCAAAATCAAATAACACGCGGTCTACTTCAACACTTCCAGCAAGTTGCTGAAGTTATCGGTCCACGGCTTGGCATAAACCATGTGCGGTCCCAGCTTCGTCGTGGCCGTCTGCATCGTATCGTCTGCGAGGAACTGCCGATTCTTCGAGGCGATAATCCACTGCGAGCCTGTCTGCTGCGTCGCCGCATCGGGTTCGGTCGTAATGTAGAGCGCCGGCAGATCGAACTCTTCGCACGTTCCCAAAACGACCGGCCGCAAATCCAAGTGTTTGTTGCTGACATGAATGGCCAGCACCCCATCTTCGGTCAAATGCCGCTGATAAATCTGGAACGCCTCGCGAGTCAAAAGATGAGTCGGAATGGCGTCGCCACTGAACGCATCGAGCACCAGCACATCGAAACGTTGTTCTGGCTCACGTTCAAGCGATAAGCGAGCATCTCCCAACACCAAGTCGTAGTCTGCTTCGCAGTCTGCGAGAAACGTGAAGTGCTCTTCCGCCATCTCGACGACATCGTCGTTGATCTCGTAGAAGCGGAAGTAATCGCCAGGCTTGCCGTAGGTTGCCAGCGTTCCTGCCCCGAGACCGACCACGCCGACACGCTTGCCTTCTGCTTGTGGCAAGCGAGCCATTGTCAGCCCGACGCCCGTGTTGCGTGCGTAATAAGACGTCGGTGTCCGACGTTTCTCGGGAGCCTGATACTGAAAGCCATGCATGATTCGGCCGTGATACATGGCCAAGATCGGATCCCCATTTTCTGTCGGCACTTCGCCGATACTCAACACGCCATAAAAGTTGCGTTGCGATTCCAAGTAGTCGGATCGGAAGCCGCGGAGTTGTCCGGACAGGGTAGCCAATACGGCGAAGAACATCAGGCTCATCGACCAAAGCGGGATCGAACCGAAATGCTTTTCGATAGCTCGCAAGCTGACAAACAACGCCAATCCCAAAGCCACGATCAAGCTTAACGGCATTTCGTAATACTGCGAAAAGATCAGTGGACAGCCGAGCGAGACAAACATGCCTCCCAACGCACCACCGCCAGAAATCATCAGATAGAACAGCGTCAGATGTTTCGGCGCTGGCTTCAAACGAACCAGTTCGCCATGGCAAATCATGCAGACAAAGAACATCGCGCCAAAGTAGGACACCGCCACCCAGGCAATATCCAGCATTCCACCGAACAGTTCCAGCACGCTGATCAACACGATACTGCCGATCGCCATCCAGCCGATCCAACTGCGGCGATACCAACCTTCGCCATCAAAGCAGAAGATAAACGTCAGTAGGTACAAGCTTAACGGAACGACCCACAGGAACGGCACGACGGCCATGTCTTGGCAAACGTGGTTGGTTGTCGCCAACAGCATCACGCACGCAAATGCCGGCAGGACCAGCCACGCCGCGAGTGTCCGCCAACTTGGCATCGAACTTTCGTCGGCTTCGGTTTTAGGTTCGTCATTTACCTCGGCTGCGACCGAGGAACGCTGGTTACGAACAATCGCCACGGCAATCGGAATGAGCAGCAATGCGAAACCAGCATAGCCAAAACTCCAGGCGACCGACTGCGTCGGCAACGTCCAGTTGGGTTCGACGACAAAGGGATACGTCAAAAGAGCGGCCAGCGAGCCGATGTTCGACAATGCGTACAGTCGGTAGGGAATCTTCCCTGGAGCAAGCTCACTGAACCAATGCTGCAGCAATGGACCATTCGCGGCGAGCAGGAAATAAGGAAGCCCCAAATGCGAAACCAACAGCAGCAAGATATAGCCCGGCGGCCAAACGTCGGCGGACGGCTTCCAGTTTTCGCCTGGGGCGATCGGCATCAGCAGCAGTGCCGCGACCATCAGTCCGGCGTGAATGACTCCTTGCCATCGACGTGGACAACACGTTGCTAGCAGATGGGCGTACAAGTAGCCTGCAAACAGCACCACTTGAAAGAACAGCATGCAGGTCGTCCAAACGGTAGGACTTCCGCCAAACCAGGGAAGAATGGTCTTGCTGATCAGGGGCTGCACCTGAAACAGCAGAAATGCACTCCACAAAATGGCCAAAGGCAGTATCCACCCTTGAATCAGCTGGTTTTTGTAGTTCGACACGAAAGAAGTTCCTGCGGAGGGAACGTGACTCGTAAAAGGTGCTGGCCCGGAATCCCGGCGCGCAAAACGGCGTGCAAGCATAGGTCACGAAAAAGGCATCTTTGCGCCTATTAATACCTTCCCCACAGGAAGCGTGGTCAAAATCCTGTTAATGCAAGATTAGATCCCACTAACCGATGCGCAACGGAATTTCCCAGAATTCTTTCTGTTTTAATCGCTCTAAGCCGAATGATTGTTCTTGGAGATCCAGAGAACATTCCATTAGAATCCTACGTATAGCCTTATCCTTTTCTGCTAGTCTTCTGCTCGTGGGTTGTGCCTCGATTACGCGAGTAGAAACGGTTCCTTAGGGAGTATGTTTCGGCCAGATGCCTCGGCGATCGAGCTAGTTAGCTGATTCCTGTAAGGTTCACCAAGAGTCTGTTTTGCCTCATGACTCGCGATTGACCTCTTCTCGAATCTAATTATTCCTACTGCTTCTTCTCTGCTGGTAACTCTGCGCCCCTACGTGCTTCTGCATGACAGGGAGATTGTCGTGTATGCAACTGCTTCAGTTGAAGCGGATGTGATGAGCGTGCTGCGCCAGTTCGCAGATGCTTATGCAAGCCGCGACAAGGGAAGACTGCTAGGGCTGTTTTGTTCCGATCGAGACGCCGTGGTCCTGGGAAGTGGATCCGACGAATGCAATGTCGGTGCCGCTGCCATTTGGAGCCAGGTGCGACGAGATTGGGAACAAACTGACACCCTTCGGATGCGTTTTGGGTGGAGAAGTGTTTCGACGATGGGTCAGGTCGCCTGGCTCGCCACGGACTGCTATCTCTACGTTCAAGCCGGATACCGAAAAGCAGAGGTTCCCTTGCGAATTACAGCCGTCATGATCCAGAATCACCACGGTTGGCAAATTGCTCAGCTTCATTATTCTTCGCCCGTTATGGTCGATTCCGAAGCTGATACTTGTTTGGAATAGCAACCTATCTGACTCAATTTATATTTTTTGAAGCCTATCCCAGCTAATCCAAACTCAAAAAAGCCCCCAGGTTTCCACCTGGGGGCTTTTTCCATTCTTGGCATTATCCGATATAATATGAGGCTTGGCTTGTGTTAGCCTTGCCGATAGTGGCTTACCCGGAAGCGAAGCATGCGGAGGCAGCTTCCGTTTCGGGCACGAACCGACGAAAGCATTGGAATGCTACGTACCTTTCTACGATCCAAAATTCACCGCGCGACCGTAACCCAGGCCGACCTGGACTACGTGGGTAGCATCACGATCGATTCCAACTTGCTGGAAGCGGCTCAGATTTTGCCGCACGAGCAAGTCGACGTCTTGAACGTGACCAACGGCCAGCGTTTGACAACGTATGCCATCCCAGGCGAAGCAGGCTCCGGCGTCATCGGCATCAACGGTGCCGCCGCTCACCTGGTTACGCCGGGCGACTTGGTCATCATTGTCTGCTACGCCCAATACACCGAAAAAGAGATCGCCGATCACCAACCACGGGTGATTCTTGTCGACGAAGCGAATCGCATGACCGACTGTATTGTCGAGTCGGATTCGATGAACTCTTCGGTCTAGCCGCACTACTGTGTGGTCTTCCACATCATAAATGCGCTATTCTCAGCGCATGCGATCGGCTGCCATTTGCCGATGATCCACCCTAGCGTCGGGGGCATTGGCAGTCGAAGTCGGGATACAAGGGCAGCGTTGTCCTGTCTTCTTGAAAGCCATCGTGTAGCGCACCAATGCGCCGCCGAGACCCGGAAACGCAGTTGTGTTCGAGAGTGCATCTTTGGGCGGGGCAGCCATAGCAAAGGTGGCAGCGCGGCTCTCGAAGCAGCTGCGTTTTTTTATGCGCTTCATCACGTCACCCAATCGACTACGTGATTCCCTACCCGCTTATCGGTTCGCCGCAGAATACCCTTGGGAGGGGCAAAAGAGAGTTGCGGTAAAACCGCAAGTAAGCCAAATTATTTTTATTGATTGGCGAACGGGCAGCTCGCCAGTTAATTCCTAACGGCACCGCGACTGAGCGATGCCGCTCGCCGAACCCGCATTCGGCGAATGGAAACAGGGGGCGCAAGACGCGTCGACACCAGCGACATGATGTCGCTTATTTTCTCAAAGGTTCTTACGAGAGCCGCCACGGAGTCGGTCCGGCGTTCATACGATACCACGCGTTTCGTATCCACTTGGGGCAGAGCGTCAGACCGGCTCTTTTTATGCGCGTCGCTCTGGTGCTAGCACCGCTTCTTCCGGTGATTTTCCCGCTTTTCAGCCGCCGCCGAAAAATCTTTTCGCGCTTTGACCTGACGTGTCAGACAGGTCGCGATAACTACTACTGCCCAAGGGCGACCAAGATAATCAGAACCCTAAAACAATACACGGAAGGAACCCTGACTATGGCTAAGTACTATGTTGAATCGGGATCGTTGAAGCTTGTCATCGACGCCGCAGACGCACGCCGAGCCGCTTTGTGGGCTGTTCACCGTGCTTTGGAACATATTCTCCCAAATGAAGAAGAGGAGCTCGACGTGGACAATCTACCGGAAGTTGAACCTGTCGGAACGATGGTTTTGGGTGACGCGATCCGCTTGAGCGAACGCGGCTTCGAAAACAACGATACCGTCCAGTTCGAGACGCTTGATGTCGTCGCCGAATGGAGCCAGCTGATGTCGGCACTCTCGAACATGGAGAACGACTTGAAAATGGCCTAACGCCGTTTAGCTCGCAGTAGGAACGAGTTCCCCATGCAGCACTGCTTCGACGATCTTGTCCGCCGAGATCCCCTCCAATTCCAGCAGCTGCTGCGTCGTTCCACTGCGAGGACGGACCGAGACACACAACGACTGAATAGGTGTCGATTGGTCCGCCAACGCACTCGCGACTGCTTCGCCGATTCCGCCAGCGGCGAAGTGGTCTTCGACCGTCACCAGGCGGTGCGTCTCTAGCGCCGCCTTTCTTAGCGTCACCGTATCGAGTGGATGGACTGAATAAAGGTCGATCACACGCGTCAAGATTCCCTTTTCTTTGAGTGTATCGTGTGCCTTCATACATTCGTGAAGAGTCACGCCAGCACCGATCAACGTTATGCGGTCGTTCTCTGACTGACGCAAAATCTTCGAGCCACCCATCGGAAAAGCTTCATCCGGGCCATATAAGACCGGCAATTTGCCTCGCGTTGTTCGTAGATAAGCCATACCGTTGAACGCCGCCATCTCTTCCACCAGGCGTTCCGTCGCGACCGCATCGCTGGGGTACAGCACCGCGCAGCCCATGATCGAACGAAACATGGCCAAGTCTTCCAGACCCATTTGGGAAGGACCATCTTCGCCGATCTCGACGCCGGCATGCGAGCCAATGAACTTAATGTTTGGGTCGGAGTACCGGGCCATGCGGATCTGATCGTACGCACGTGTGAAGAATGCCGCGAATGTCGACACGAATGGAATCTTGCTACGCAGGGCCATCCCAAGTGCTGTCCCCACCATGTTTTGCTCGGCAATGAACATCTCGAAAAAACGTTCCGGGTATTTCTCTTGGAAGAACTCCGCACGCGTCGAATTCGAGACTTCGCCATCCAGAGCCACCATTCGCGAATACTTGTCGCCCAATCGAGCCACTGCGTTACCGTAGGCGGTACGCGTCGCTTCTTCCGATCCGATCTCATAATCAAAGTGGCTTTGATGACCATTCTCTACCTCCGGAAACGAAGCTTCCTGCGGCTTCAAAACTTCTCCACGCAGGTCATTTGGAACCTCCGGAAAAGCTCGTAACGCTTCGGTCAGCTTATCATCGTCCAGTGCTTTGCCGTGCCAACCATCCTCGTTCTCCAGGAAAGAGACCCCTTTTCCCTTCACCGTTTTGGCGATGATCATCGTCGGTGCATCTTCGCTTTTCGCCGCTTGCTTATAAGCCTCGCTGAGCTGGCCAATGTTATGCCCTTCCGGTACGACGATCGTTTTCCAACCGAACGCTTTGGCACGTTGCTCGTAGGTTTCCAGATCGTACCCCTGCATCGTCGGCCCACGCTGACCGAGTCGATTGACGTCGAGCACGCCCACCAAGTTATTCAGTTTGTAATGACTGGCCAATTCCATCGCTTCCCACTGCGAGCCTTCCGCCATTTCGCTATCTCCCAGCAAGACAAACGTGCGGTAGGGTAGCTCGTCGAGATACTTGGCATTCATCGCCATGCCGACACCGACCGAAAGCCCTTGCCCCAGCGATCCGGTCGCCGCTTCGGTGTAAGGAAATCGCGATGTTGGATGACCTTCCAGGAGACTATCGAAATCGCGATACGTCATCAGGTCGTCTTCATCGAGAACGCCGGCCGCACACCACAGCGAATAGAAAAGAGGAGACGCATGCCCCTTGGAGAAGATCAACCGATCGTTATTGCAATGCTTCGGATTCGTTAAGTCGTACCGAAAGTTCCCGTCGAACATCAACGCGACCATCAACTCTACGGCGGAAAGCGAAGACGTTGGGTGGCCGGACCCAGCTTTATGCGTGCAACTGAGGATCCACTTACGAATATGAACGGAAAGCTGCTTCAGCTGTTCAACATTATGCGAAGACATGGCATCATCCTTCTCAGAAGGGGACCAACGGACATAGTTTCCCACGTCCCGATTCCGCAACTGGCATGCCGGTGGTGCCGATTCCCCCCGCTCATCGCAGCGTCAGTCGGTCTCTGGCAGCAGCGGCACGAAGCGTACGCCGCCGAAATCGTCTTCTACGTAACGATCTGCGGCAATCTTGCGAATTCGGATCAGCTTCTGAGAATCTTGTGCGGCGCCAATCGGAATGACCATTCGACCGCCGATCGCTAACTGTTCAAACAGGGCGCTCGGCACCCGATCGCCTCCGGCCGCGACCGCGATGGCATCGTAGGGCGCCTCTTCTTCCCAGCCTTTCATACCGTCGCCGAAGCGAACTTTGACGTTGTCTACAGGTAGCTTACGTAGCGTTTCCGACGCGGTAATCGCCAGATCGCCAACTCGTTCGACGGAGACCACATCGCGGGCAAGTTGTCCTAATACCGCGGCGGCGTAGCCACTGCCGGTGCCAATTTCGAGGACGCGATCCGAGGGCTTTAACTCGAGTACCTGGGCCATCAGCGCGACGACAAGCGGCTGCGAGATGGTTTGCTTGTGCGAAAGCGGCAACGCCGAGTCGGCATACGCATCGTCTTGATACGCTTCCAGCACAAATGCTTCGCGAGGGATCGCCGCCATCGCGGCCAGCACTTTCTCATCAGAGATCCCTCGTTCCCGCAACTGGGAAAGCATTATCTGGCGTTGTTGGTCGAGATCCATGGTGCGACTCCGCAGGCAGTACCAGTGACACCGACGTTTCGGATGCCATCTTTCATACTCTTGAAGTGTCGCGCAAATGTGCCGACGAAGCAAATCCCCTGACCATATAGAGTGGCCGGGGATTAGTGATCGAGGATGAACTCGTTGCTGTTAAGAAGTGCCCACCAGATATCTTGCAGGGCAGCCGCTTCGTTGTTGCGGACCTTTAAGATCTCGCCGATCGCGGCAGACTCTTTCTTGGTCGGACGGCGCGACAGGGCCGCGAGGAACAAGTGGTCGATCTTCGCTTGAGCCGACATCTTGGAAGCGGTCACCTTCTTCAGAACCGCGGCCTGAGCATCGGTGGCTTGCTTCATCAGCCCGCCATTCATCAGCAGCAGCGATTGGGTAATGCCGCCATCGAGTGCCGATGTTTCGCTGTCTTCGTCATCGCCCATCTTCTGGTTAACCTGGCCGAGCCAGCTGTGACGATCTTGCACCGAAGCCAAGATCGATCCTCGTTCTTCCGAAGGCGTTTTGGCAAGCATCTGCAGCGAGTGGAACAGCTGCTCCGCTTCCATCTGTCGAGCATAATACCGAGCAAACAATTGCCGGCCGCCATCCGGATTGTCGGCCAGGTTTTCGTCGATCTGGCGGCTCGACAGTCCATAAGGCTGCGAAAGGGTAATCCAACGCATCAAGCGACGAAGATCGAAGTTTGATTCGGCGAAGTGCTGCGACAGTTGATCGAGCAGCTCGGGATGCGAAGCTGGATTGTGCGGTCCCATGTCATCGACCGGCTGCGTGAAACCAACGCCGAAGAAATGCTGCCACATGCGGTTGACGGTCGCTTTGGGGAACTGATCCGAGTTCACAATCAGCTGGGCCAATTCCTGTCGGCGATCGACTTCGGTCACTTTGCCTGACTGAGGGATCGTCGTGCCGTCAACAAACTGCGGGAAGGCGACTTTCATCAAGCCGTTTGGCTGTTCGTAATAGACTTCGCCCGAATCGGAGTCGCGGCTCTTGGTAAAGTCCTGGTCAAAGAGCGCCAGCTGCCCCGACTGGCGATCTTTGGCCAGTTTCGTTTGTCGGAAGAAGGCATTCAGCCCCCAGAATTGCTGCTGGCTCCATCCCGTGGTCGGATGATTGTGGCACTCAGCACACTGTAGCTGCTGTCCTAGAAACGCCGAACAAGTCTTCGCCGTGGCTAACTTCGCGTCCCCTTCGACCATACTGACCAGGAAGTTGGTCGCAGGGTTGAAGCTTTCGCTGCCGGGGCTGGTCGTTCCAGATGCCGTCAACAAGTCTTGCACCAGCAAGTTGTATGGCGTGTTGCTCTCGAACTGTTTCGCCAAGTAGCCTTCCAGCGCGGAACGATTGATCGGGCTGTCGTCGCTCATTCCGCCGGCGCGGCCGACTAAGATGTTCGCGAACCGAGCACTCCAAAACGAAGCGAACTCCGCTTCATACTTTTCGCCGCTCAAGATCTGATCGACCAGCCATTCGCGTTTGTTATCGCGACGTTGGCTGACAAAGTGATTGATCTCTTCGACCGTAGGAATACGACCGAGCAGTTGCAAATAGGTCCGACGAACGAACTCGTTATCGGTTGCTTCGGGGGAAGGCTTAACGTTCTCAGCATCCCACACAGCGGCAATCGCGTTGTTGATTTCCCCAACGACTTGTTCGTCGGAAAGCTGCAAGCTATCTCGCGTCCGAGGCTTAATAAAGCGGGGAGCCGTCTTTTCGGCAAGTGCCGCAGGATCGACTGCTTCGATTGGCGATGCCATTTGCGGTTTCGGCTCTGGCATCGCCTGCGGAGGAGGAATCGGCCCATCAGAGTTGGGACTGTCGTTGGAAGCCAACTGTGGATCGGTATCTTGAGCATCGCCGTTTTCAACATCACGGCCGGGTGCTTTGTCGTCGCGGGCGCCAGCCGACGGGTGGTGGTCCCCGTCGGCGGCGAGCGGCATGCCTTGCCCTGGCAAAAACTGCTGATATCCGATGTAGGCCACGCCGCCCAAAATCACCAGCAAACAAAGGCTGAGGGCGATCGACCCGATCGAGGCGAACAATCGCTGGCGCTGGCGACGACGTTTGGCCTCGCTTGGCTTTTTGGAAGGAACATCATCTTCCGCAGCGAAACATTCAGGAGCGGTCTGCGTAACTGCCGCTGACACCATCGATAGAGGTGCTTTCCCTTGCCCATTGATAGGCTTGCTGCTGGAAGACTGGCGCTGCTGATGCGCCTTCACAATGCGCGCGGTAAGATCCGGCATCTGCTCGCTGCCAAGCAGTTCCTCTAAAAGAGGATCGATGATCGGATCTTCGTGGTTCATGATTCGTCTTTGAGTTTATGCTCGATGCATTCGCGAAGCTGCTGCTTGGCTCTTTGCATCAGGTTCTTCGCTCCGTGCTCGCCGATCTCCAGTGCGTCGGCGATCTCGGTGCGTGACTTGCGATCGGAAAATCGCATCTCCAAAGCCATCCTGGCCCGGTCGGTCAGCCCCTCGAGGCATTCCCGCAGAAAGTCCAAAAGCTCTTCTGGCTCCCCTTTATCGGAGGCAACCCAGAACTGCTCGATGTTCTCGACCCCTTGAACTTGGGCATTGCGGCCCTGTTTTCGGCGTCGATCAATCAGCAGATTACGAGCCACTGTCCGAAGAAACCCCCTCGTAGCGGCATCGGTCAGCTGCTCGAACGGCTTTTCCAGGACCTTCAAAAAAGTTTCCTGGGTCAAATCCTCCGCTTCCTGAGGCGAACAACCCCAGGATCGCAAATATCGCCAGACGCTAAGTTGATGTGCAGCAACAAGTTGCGCAATATCAACCGCAGGCGATTCGTGTTGCGGAAGGTCTTTCATCTAAAGAAAACGACACCTGACGGGGGAAAGTACTCACAAACGTGTGTCAGTAAAGAGGATTCGTGATGCCCCTTAGTAACTGTTCCAGTCTATCTCGAAATGTCGAGAAAAGTCGGATCCGTGCTTATTGATCGGTCGCTTAATTTCGCTTTCGTACTCCCTCGATCGACGGTCTTTTCGTACCTGAAAGTTGGACTCGCGCGGTGCTGGCAACCAATGGCTGCGGCTGATAGCACGACGAAACTTGAGCAATTTTTGTCGTTCCGAGGCATTTCCCGGCAAATTGTCTTTGATTGACCTTGTTGCAAATCAGCGATCCAACGACATTGTCCCGGCGCTTTTCCGACCCCCTTCGGCCAGGATGGCTGAACGTGAAAAGCAACGGACCGCACGACCCCGCTGGTCCACGTGAACCCCGATGCTCCACGAAGGAGCACTGAACGATTTCGCTCCAAGGAGGGATGCGATGAAAGCGGTTACCTCGCTGTTACTATTGCTCGCGCTTTCGGCACCATTGGCCGCGGCCGACACGGTTCTCTACTGCTTCACTGCCGACTGGTGCACTTACTGCCACCAGATGAAGCCGGTCATCGGTCGTCTGCAACAAGCAGGCTTTCCGGTCCAAGTCATCAACCGAGATCAGCAACCGCAAATGGCTCAGCAGATGGGCGTTCGCGGACTGCCTTACTTTGCCCTCGTCTCGAACAATCAGATCGTCGACACCGTGGAAGGGGCCACGTCGTTCGATCGACTCGCCAAGATGTTCCACGCGGCGAAACCTCAGATGAACCTCGCCCAAGCGGCACCGCAGCTCAACGCAGCCACCGGAATCGCACGCGGCCAATCGCCACAGGCATCGATGGCCATGGCTCAACAAAACGTGCAGCCAGCCGTTTTTGGTCAGTCGATGCCGCAGATGATGCCACAGTCCGCTCCCCAAAGCGGAGGCGACATCCATGCTCAAGCGATGCAGGCCAGCGTGAAGCTGAAAATCACCGACCCCGACGGTCACTCGTACGGCAGCGGCACGGTTGTGCATACACAAGAGAACGAAGCGCTCGTGCTGACATGTGCTCACTTGTTCCGCGACTCCAAAGGGCAAGGACCACTGGAAGTGATTACGTTTCAGGATTCCGAATCAGGCACCACCGTTCCTGGCAAAGTGCTCGTCTTCGATCTTGATCGTGACGTTGCCCTCGTAGCAATTCACACAACGTCGCCGATTACTCCCATGCAGATCGCCGCCCCTAGTCACGCGGTTCAAGTCGGACAACAAGCCTTCAGCGTCGGCTGCGATAACGGCGGGCCTCGGAACCTTTATCAAACGCGAATCAACAGTGTGAACCGCTATGTCGGCCCGGAAAACGTTCAAGCGGCTGGGGCTCCTTCGGTTGGCCGAAGCGGTGGCGGACTATTCAGCCCTGACGGTCAATTGATTGGTGTTTGCAATGCCGCCGACGACGAAGACGACGAAGGCATCTACGCCGCGATCCCCACGATCTATACCGTGCTGAAGCAAGCGAAACTGGCTCACTTGTTCCAAAACCAAAACGCCGCCCCGGTTCAATTGGCTTCCGCTTCGCAGCCGATGCCAACGCAAACCGCAGAAACGCAGCGTAACAACCCACAGCCGATGCGATCGATGTCGGAAGTTCCTCCTAGCAACTTCCCCTCGAATCCGGCTGCCCGTTCGATGCCCAGCATGCCATCGGCAGCGACGGCAAGTCGTAGCAACGTCGACAACATGCAAGGGCTCAGCGACGTCGAGCGAGAAATGCTGCACTATTTGCGTGGCCAGAAGGATGGCGCCGAGGTTACCGTCGTGCTTCGCTCGAAGGATAATCCGACCGCTCAGCCGGCCGTATTCACGCTGCCAGGCAATCCTTCCGACGAATTCGTGCGACAAGCGTCGCAGTCCAACGGCCGACCTGGCCCCGTTATGCGAGGCCAAAGCCGCTAACAGCCTGCCCATCCTGGGGATTTCTGTCACAGTCGTAACGGTTTTGATGGTTTAACAGTTTTCACCATCAATTCTTGCCAAGCCATTGTCTTCGCCGATGCGAACCGCACGGGGAAGAAACGTATGCTTCACTAGCGGGGAGGACTTTCCTCCCGCCGAATTTCGAAGCTTTAGGGGTTGGTGGTTAGACCGTGATTGTCTTTCTGCTTTTTTCGATCATTAATCTTGCCGTTGGCTTTGCCGCCGCGGTCATGCTGGGGTATGGCCCTAAGCCATGGTACGCGTTGTTCTTGCCTTCGCGCGGAGACAATGTCGTTCAGATTGATCTGATTGAAAACGAAGAAGAAGCAAAGCCGGAGCCTGAAAAAGCTCCTTCGCCACCTCCTGCACCGTCCGCTCCGAAAGCGGTCAGCCAGCCGTTCCCTGAAATGAACGAGCCGGAAGACCTGCCGGAAGAGGAACCGGTTCCACAGCCGCCGATCGCAGAAGAACCAACGCCGGAACCGGTGGCGGAAGAAACGATCGAAGAAGCTCCTGCCGAACCAGAACCGGTGATGGAAGAACCTGTCGCCGAGGAAGAACCAACAGCGGAAGAGCAAGAACCGGAAGAAGCCGCGAAACCATCTCCGGCAGATTTCTTTGCCGAAGAAGAGAACGAAGTCGAAGACTACCTCTCCGGTCGCAAGCAGCAGCCGGAAGTTCCGGAAGAGCCTGTCGCCGAGGAAGAGTCGCCGTCGGAACTCGCTTCGATGGATGATATCGAGTCGATGCTTGCCGCGTCGGAAGCCGATTCCAGCGATGAAACACCGGTCGCTGAAACGCCCGCCGAAGAAGCCGCCGCGGAAAGTGTTTCGGACGAAGAGGAATCGACCGAAGACAAACCGCTAAGCCAGGACGACATCGCGGCGTTATTCGGTTAATCGATTCCGTACGGTCGACTACCGGAAGATTTCCTTCTCGTGGAAATCGCCCTCGGGACTCATCCCTTTCTTGAGTGCCTCGCGCATCAAGTCTTCTCCTTCGCCACGCAGTGCGAACACCGGAAAGCCAGGACTGACGTACTCGTTCCAGTACCGCTCGTAGATCTCGACGGTCTCTTTGTTCTTCGCCAAGACGTTCGGCACGGCATGCACCATCACCGTTTTGTCTTGCGTCTTCTCGAAGTATTGCCCCAATACTTTCGGTAACATTCTCGACAACCAGTTCGTACGGACGAACTTCAGTTTCCGCGGAATGATGTATCGCGGTCGATTGAGTGGTCCTAACGCTTCGTGCAGCGCCGTAACAAACGTGCGGCTATCGTCGTCGCTCGCATCTTCCAATAGGACACGCACATATCCGCCGGCACGCGACTTTGACACGACCTCAGGTGCCGACTTCAACAGATCGAGTTCAACCATCGTCCGTGCGATTGCTTCGCCGATTGCTTGGACAAGCGATTCGCTCGACCACGGTTCTTTCGATCCGGCGAAGGGTGGAAAGCCTCCTTCTTCACGCGGCGATCCTTTGATCCGCATTTCCAGCGTATGATTCGGATTCCCTTCGTACGGCGTACCGATCTGCCATAAGTCGCGTGTCTCGCGGCGAAGCGTCACGCGACCAAGCATGTCACGATTCAACTCGCGGACCGAACCTTCCAACAGTTCCGGGCGAAGGTCGGTCAAAGCGGGATGAACGTGGCCCACCCCTTTCTCGATCACCGCGTCGTCGGTCACGCCAAAGATGTTTTGATGCTTTTTGATGAACCGCGCGTAATCGTCCAGGCCTTTGCTGAATTCGGGAGCGAGACAAACGACATCCCAGTTGTCGGCCAGTTTCTCAGGGACTTGCGGATCTAAACGGAACGATCGCCCCCGCAGCTGACGAACGGTCATACTTGTGGTGACGGTCGTCAAGTCGATCAGCACGTTAATCTTGTTCGCGTCCCAGCCTTCTCCCAAAAGCCCGCGCGTTCCGACAAGGCACTTCGTCAAACCTCGCTGGAACAAGTCGGTGATCATTTCAACATACACGCGCGGGCACCAATCGCGGCCGCTGCCTGAGACGACATGAAAGCCAACTTCCTGCTCGAACGTCAGCGTCGCATCGTAACCTGCGTTGGCGAGCCACTCTTTCGCCGCCGAAGCGAACTGGGGCGATAGATCGTCGTCGACCAGCACGCTCGATCCGGTGACAAGTACCGGGTTCAGTTCGTCCAGCTTCGAGTCGCTGACTAATACGCGGAACGCCGCGATCGCTCCGCCTGCTTCACTGCTGAGCAAGTGCTCGACCTCGGAAATGGTAGCGGATGTTTTCTCGAAGTCGGTCACCACGACCGCTCGAATCGCATCGCCGAGTGCTGCCATTTCGGCTGTCAGAATTGGAGCCAAAGCTTTCGCTTTTTCGCTGGAATAAGCCAAGACCCGGCCGACCGGCGAAGCACATGCCTGGCAACCGGTTTCGGTAATCTGCACACCTAACATGCGAAGTCCGGCGATCACTTTTTCCGCCAATGCTCGGTCCTCTGCATTGGCCGATCTTCGCAGGGCATGCCGCACGTACCGATCGAGCACCGGGATAACGACCGGAATCTGCGGGACTTCTTCCAGCGGTACTTCGATCACGACCGGAGGAACTTCTTCGGGAAGCTTAACGTTTCGCGTTTGCAGAAAGACCCGAGCCGCATCGGCAAACTCAGGGTCGCGACGATGAAAGGAAGACCACGTCTTGAACGTACTCGTCGCATGCTGTCGCGTCTCAAGCGTTTGCGCAAGCCATGGCACCAGTGAGGGAACACGCGGCGCATCATCAACGGTGGCTGTTTCCGGAGGGGAAGAGGAGGGCGCCGGGAGCGTTGGCTCCGGCTGCTTAGGTTCCTTTGCCTCGTTTAACTCGGCAACCGAAATCAAATCGTCAAACGGGTTCTCTTCTTCATAAACCGCTTCGGTCCCGCCAACGTGCTGAAGCTGCAGTTCGTCCTCTTCGACTTCGTGCACTTCGTCATTACCGTTCGCGGTGATGCCGTTCGCAGCATCGTTCTTCTCGACCGTCGTCGCTTCTTGCGAGCTGTCGTCGGAAGGCTTATCGCAGACGTCCTGCAGAATCTCTTGCAAGTGATCGTCGGCTTGAGCGATGAACCGCAACTCCGCTTCCGACGGACGCACGAAGTAGACGAGGTCTTGATACGGTGCCAAAAACCCGTCTCGCACCACCGCCGGCACCGGCACATCGTGATCGATCGGACCGAGGAACTGCTGGTACCGCTCGAAGTCAGCCGGAATCTTTCCATCCCCATCAGGCGGCGTCGCCGTCAGCCCAACGACAATAGGATCGTCGAGATACTGCATCGCATCAGAAAGAACGCGGCCCCAATGTCCGACCAGGTGATGGCATTCGTCGAGAATCAACATCCCCACGCCGGCATCTCGAAGACGCTGCCAGGTCTTCAAACAGGACTGATGAAGCATCTCGAACGATTCGCCGGCGAGACCTGCTTCGTCGCGAACACTTTTGCGATACGCAGACAGGCGTTCGTCGTAGTAATCGCGGTTATGCTTCTTGAGGTCGCGAATCCAAACCTTCGCTTCCGCTGGATCTTGGGCCTGACCTTTGGAGATGAGTCGATCTTCCCACAACGACATCGCCGCGTGATCAAGTCCTTCATCCCCCCGACGCGGCAATGTGACCGCTTGATACGTGAGCGACGTCAGCAGTTGCGGCTCGTTGGGATCGGTACTGACGAGCATCGACATCGGACGATCGGTTTCAAAAAGATCGGTCCGCGCCGCCCACTGCGATTGAATGGCCGAGTTCGGGCTGAGCACCAACGCCGGTCGCTTGATCATCTCGGCCCACAGATAAAGCCCCACGACCGTCTTCCCCGACCCTGGCGGCGCGACAATATGCAGTTGCCGTTCGCCGCGAGCCAACTGCTGCTGTGCGACCTCTTTCACTTGAACCTGAGAAGGGCGCAGCTGGCCGCGGAATTTAATCGTGGGAAACGAATCGCCTTGCGTCATGTCGCTTTCAGCCCAAGATGAGAAACAGAGTTGACTGTGGCTATTCTCATTCGTTTGGCTGTGAAGTTGAAGAGGGGTTGCGTCGTTCTTTTGTTACGCAGGGTCCGCTAGGCGGACGCGGTAGTATAGTGAAAAGCTAAAGAGAAACGCTGCGTCCGCGGAGCGGACCCTACAGTTCTTTGGTCAAGTAGAGTCTGCCAGTTCGCCATGGATCGGCTTGGCGATTTCGATTTGATCGAGACAGAACACCCACAAGCTGGAGTCTGGTTCCTTCAGTGATTTCAGGATGGCCTGAAACTCCTTGAGCGAGCAGTCGTCTGGTTTTGTCCAGGGAACCATGCGGCGATTGTTGCAGATGACGATTGCTTCGTGCTTACGGGAAGAGTTCCAGTGGTCATCGATCGTTGCCGGGCTGTCGAAGAGCGTACCGTTGCCGGTGACGGCGACAAACGGAGTGAGCCCTTCGGCGTTTGCCTGATTACCGTACCGAGGTTCGTAGCAGTCAGGAATTTGAGCGATCAGCGGAGCATTGGTCGGACTGTCCCAGGGCTGCGATTGATCGTACTGCTGCAGCAAACCACTCTCTTCCATAAAAGGCAAAATAAGGACGCGCCAAGACGTTGATGGCATTCCAAACTCGTCGACCGTATAGACCGGAGGAAACGCACCGTGGGCAAACTCATATTCGAGAAGAGCCTGACGAATTTTGTGCATCCGGCCGCATTGCGTCATATCGATTGCTTGCTCTCGGGCATCTATCATGGAACGCCCAAGCCAACCAAGAAATGCACAAACCAAGCCGATGGCAGCGATCGCGATCATCAACCCTTGCAGGGAAAACCTGCCCCGCGGCCTATTCGCGTTCATTTAGTCACCCTGACCGATCGTCGTCATCGGCGCCAGCATCGTTTTGTCGGCCTGGGTAAAGAAACGGACTGAGCCGTCGGTCATCAAGATGTTCGCCCCGTTGAAGTAGCCCGCGTCGAGGTCGCCAGCGAGAAACGCTTGTGGCGAAATATCGACCGGTTGGTTCCACGGCACTGGGCTGGTCGTGTCTTCGACGACGGCTAACGTATTGGATGTGCCGTCAACGATATCGCGGATGCGGACTGCTTTTTCGGAATTGATCGCCGTATTCGGACCAACCACGGCCAGGTAACTGGTCATCTCAGGGGCGGCGTTGTTTCGAATCGGAGCACTTTGGTACGCCAACGGCGTCTCTTGGCAAACGGCCAAATTGTGCGGGCTGTCCCACGGCTGGTCGAAGTCGTATTGATCGTACATCAACTGCTCTTCCAAGAATGGAAGGATCAGCACACGCCACGAGTGCATCGGACGGCCCCCTTCGTCCGCAATGAAAGCGGGCGGAAACGAACCGTACGTATCGTGATAGTTATGCAGGGCCAGACCGATCATCTTCATGTTGTTGGTCGATTCCATTCGCTCGGCTGCAATGCGTGCTTGGCCAAACGCAGGAATCAAGACGACCGCGGCCAGGCCGGCACATACGACCCCCATCACGGCCAGAATAACGACGATTACCAGCACAACAACTTTGGCATTGCCACGACGAGGGACTTGCATGACGAGGTTCCTGATGAGAAATCGAAGGGGACGAGTTATTCGCAGGCAGCGAAGCAATCTTGCGACGTCGAAGAGATCTATTCCGATGTTCGCGACAACATGTCGCCTACTTCCGGCTTGTCGCTATTCTGCAGAAACCGCACCGATGCGTCCCCCATTAAGACGTTCACGCCTTGGTAATTGTTATCGTCGAAGTCCTGTTTTAGGAAGACGTCCGGCGCGACATCGATCGGCTCGCTCCAATAGACCTCCTGGCCTGGCAATTCGACCACGCAGATCGTATTGGAAATGCCATTGGTCACATCCCGAAAGGCGGCGGCATTCTCCGTCGTGATCATCGTGTCGGGCCCGGCAAGCGCCACGATCGGTGTCATGCCTGACTCGACATCATCATCCGACGCGAAGCTGGTGTACATGTAGGGCTCGAGCATCTTGGCCAATTCCAAATTTTGCGGACTGTCCCAGGGCTGGCTAAAATCGTAACGGTCGTACGCCGCCCCTTGTTCCATGAACGGCAGAATCAGCACGCGCCAGGAGTGCATCGGCTTGCCATCTTCATCCGGGATGTAAGCCGGCGGAAGCGTGCCGAAGGTGTCGTGATAATTATGCAGCGCGAGGCCGATCTGCTTCAGGTTATTTTGCGAGTTGGCTCGCCGGGCTGCCAATCGAGCCTGAACCAATGCCGGGAAGGCAAGCGCCATCACCCCAGCACATAGCAACCCTAACACTCCCAAGACAATCATGATAACAATGATGACGACCTTGACATTTCCACGACGCGACCACGACATGCTGACATTCCTTGCGGCAGTAGAGAGGGAGAGGTAAGCGGGCTACTCGCTGGCGGCGTTCTGTTCGGCAACGACATCCAGCGCGAAGTACTTCCGAAGTTCGTCCTGGTCTTCCTTCGAGACCAACACGCCGCTACCACTTCCCAGCAGCAGCGGATAAACGGGCAACTCATTCTGGTTGATCGGAGCCCCCCGAATCAACACAAAAGGGCTCACATCGCCCGGTTTCGTCCAAATCGTCGCGTGATGATAGTCGTGGACTACCAACGGGGCTTTGCCGCGAACATTCGGGAAATCGTCCAACGACTGTCCTTCCTGTGGTCGCATCAACGTTCGTGTTCCGTCACGATCGACAACGGCTAAGCATGCGGTCGTGCCAGGTTCCGCTTCGGAATCGACCCACCGGCTTTCGTATTCGTACGGCATGAACTGGGCCAATGGCCGATTCGTTTCGCTATCCCACGGTTCATCCAGATTAAATTGCTCGTACAAATTCTTCTGGTCCAATTGCGGTAGGATCAGCACGCGCCACGAATAGAGCGGCTTCCCATCGGCGTCGGTCACCACGGCCGGAGGCAACGTCCCATGCTCGTCGTGATAGGCATTCAGCGCGTCGCCGATGGTAAGCAGCTTGTGCATCGCCTCGGAATACGGTCGTCGAGATGGCATGTTGACCGCCGGAAGCAGCAGCCCTAGCAGAATCAGAATGATAAAGACGACGACAACCACTTCGACCGGCGAAAGCCCCCACCACCATTTCCGATCGTCCGACGGTAATGGCTTGGGGAGCGGACTATCGAAGGGGTTCGGTTCGCTCATTACGTTTCATCCGGAGTGATTTTGTCGTCGCAGTACAGATACGGAATCACTTCGCTGGCATCCTCCACGCAGATCCAATAGACCGAACCATCGGATCGCAAAATCGGATAGCCACGCTGCCCCTTGATTTCGATGGTCGGACGCACCAACAGTTCTTGCGGGCTAACATCGTACGGCTTCGTCCAGATGCCTGCCTTCTGCGGAAAATCGACTACCACTCCAGTTTCGTTCGTACCGTCGGTCACCTCGCTTAACGGCCTGCCGACGTAGGGACGCATCACAGTGCGTTCGTCCTGAGTATCGACAATTGCCAGGTAGGGCGTCTTCCCGACGTTCGCCCTATGATCGAGATAGGGGCTCTCGAAGAAGTACGGCATCTCCGCCACTAACGGCAAGTTCGTCTCGCTATCCCACGGCTGCGACAAGTCGAACTTCTCGTACAACGGCTGGTACTCGGTGAACGGCAAGATCAACACACGCCACGAATAAAGCGGCTTCCCATCGGCATCGGTCACGACCGCCGGAGGAAATGTGCCGTACACATCGTGATAGTTCAGCAGCGCGAGACCGACCATCTTCAGGTGGTTCTGCGTCAACATCCGCCGAGCCGGTGTGACGCCAGACCTCGGGAACGGCAACAGCAGCATGACCAACACAAAGACAATCCCGGCGATCACCAACATCTCAACGATCGTTGGCTTCCACACCCACTTCCCATCCGGCTCCGCACCACGCTCGCTCGGACTATCAAACGGATTGGCTTCGTTCATCATGGTTCCTCCGGAAGACGGCCATCACCGCAGTCGACAACACCGACCAATACGCCTCGATCTTTTTGGCCCACAAAGCGAATCGAACCGTCGGCCATGAGTAATTGAATTCCTTTTAGCTCGTTATCGTCGATCGGTGTTAACGCCAGCAACTCGAAAGGATCGATATCTTCCGGCTTTGTCCACTCCACCAGGCGGCTCGGGGCGCCGATCACCACCGCCGAGTTCGACGTTCCATCGGTGACTTCCACAAACTTGCGCCCCGTGGTTGGCCGAAGGACGCTATGCCCGTGACGGACATCGACAATGGCTCGATAGGGAGTTTTCCCCTCGGCCTCTTGAGAGTAAGGATGAAACGGGCCTGCGTAGACCTCTGGTATTTGCTCGATCAACGCTCGGTTGTGTTCACTGGACCACGGCTCTTCCAAGTGAAACGCCTCGTACAAGTTGGTTTGCTCCAAAAATGGAAGCAAAACAACTCGCCATGAATAAAGGGGCTTACCATCGGCATCGGTCACCATTGCCGGCGGAAGGGTGCCGTAAGTATCGTGATAGTTATGCAGCGCGAGACCGATTTGCTTGAGGTTATTCCGGGAAGCCACGCGGCGAGAAAAGTCACGAGGATGGCCGCCATCGGGAAGCAGCAACCCAATGACACACGCCAATACCAGCAGCACTAAGATCGACGTCACGAGCAAGCTTTTGTTTCGCTGCCAAAAGTTCAACTTGTCAGATGATGTTTCTCGATTCATTTTTTGGCAACCTTGCCGTCATCAGCGTACAGCATCGGTTGAATCTCTTCGGCCGTCGGGTCGATAAACATTTGGACCGATCCATCGGCGAACGCGACAAGGAACGACTTGCTTGACCATTCGCCGTGATCGATCGTCTTCAGGTATTGGGACGGGGTGATGTCTTCTGGCTTCGTCCAGACGACGGGATCGGTCAGATCTTCCACCACCATCATCGTCTGGCTTTGGCCATCTTTGAATTGGTTCATCCGCATTCGCTGGCCAGGCTGCCCCCACGCGGTGCTCCACTCGGAACTGTCAGGCGTGATGGCTTTGTAGGGCGTTTTGCCTTCGCGGGCACTGCCACGGTCGTATGGCGACGCAAAAATATCTGGCATTTGCTCGATCAACGGCAAGTTCTCGGGGCTGTCCCACGGTTTGGTGAGATCAAACTTCTCCAGCAAATCAGGGCGATCAAATTCTGGGAGCAGAAGAACCCGCCACGATAAAAGCGGATTCCCCGCTTCATCCACAATCGCCACCGGCGGCATACGATAACGTGGATCAGAATTTGCCTTCAATTGAATGGCCAAGCCAACCTGCTTTAAGTTGTTCATCGAAGAAGCACGACGCGATGCTCCGCCATGCCCGCCGAGAGTTGGCATGAAGAACCCACCACACAAGAGGATCAGCGCCACGATTCCCATGACCGCCGTCAAAATCCGCCACAACTCCCGCCAATTGTCTTCGTAGGTAGGTTCCGGATTCGGCACGAGAGGTTTCGGCTCGGTCATGAGTGGTCACCGCTGGAATGAAGAGAGTTGCGTAGGGTCCGCTGTGCGGACGCGGCAATGTGGCGTGAAGCAGGCACTAAACCTGACGCCAACACGATCGGTCAAATGCCCAGGGAAACCATCTTGGTCGTGGGTCTACAGCCGCGTCCCCACAGCGGACCCTACCAATGGATTGTCTCGTGCAGCTACAACGCGTGCAACGAATCGGCAAGGACCTGCGTTAGCGATCGGTCACGTACTCGTCAAATTCGACGACTATCCCATCGTTGCGTTCCACCATGGCCTGAAGCTCGGCGGCGGGAATTTCGCGAAACGCAAACACGTTGCTGTCGATCATCGCCACATGAAGCAGCGTGTCAGCGTTCTCGCCACTGTATCGCTCCAGAAACTGCTCCAACGTCAAGTCGATCGGCTCGCTCCACGTGACGGGGTTCTCGTAGTCGGCGACGACCATGATCGTGTTGGCCGTTCCATCAGTTGTCGCCGCGAAACTGAGATTGCGGTTCGCAGGAAAAATCGTTCGCTCACCTACCACGACAACAAACGGGGTCTTTCCGCCAGAGCAATCGCTCAGTGGTGACTTGAACAGTTCCGGAGTCCGCTTGGAAAGAGGAAAGTTCTTTTCGCTGTCCCACGCTTCGTTGAAGTCGTACGCATCAACGCCCTGTTCCTTACTCTGTTGCGAGATCAACATCGCTCGCCATGACGTCCGCGGGGTCCCATCGTCGCTGTCGTATCGAGACGCGGGAAACTTTCGATAAGTGTCGTGATAGTTGTGCAGAGCCACGGCGACGTTATGCAACTGCTGGGCGGCGCGCTCGTTTCGGATCCGCAGCCAAGGGATCGCCACGAGAAAGACGAGTCCCGCCACCAACAGGGGCGTTACCACGAAAGCAAAAATCCAACCGGCCAGGCATCCCTTCCGTGGGTACGCTGACTGGGAAGCGTTGTCGTTCATGGCGGCTCACACAAATGGATCAACGGGGAACAGGCAGTGCAAAAATGCCATCAAGCTGGTGATAGCATGCATGGGGAATTAGCGTAACCCCCGTCAGGGTCAACGGCAAGCAAATCGAGTGTTTCCTGCCAGATTTCACTAACCCTGAACGACTCAACACCTTTCAAGTTGCACGACGGGGAAGACCATGCCGGTCGTTCGGCGTCACAACCGCTACACTCCGCTCGACTGCACCGACTGCGATAAGAAATCTAATTGGCAAAGGGGTATCAATCATCTTTGGGTCTGCGGCATTCGATAACAGTACCACCTGGGCAAGGTGGGGATCTTCCCAGGTGGTTAAGGTTTGCGAACATCGTGAGTGAACAAGACGCACGTTCACGAACGATAGTTCAGTTGAGAGTCCGACTCTCTTACCAAAGTGTGATGGTACGGCAAGAATCCAGGGAACGCTTCTCCTCTGGACTTGGGCTAAGTTCTGATGGCCCTTTCTTGTACGACCGAAGGCTCTTGGTAAGAAAGCCGGACTTTCAACGTTTCTTGGCGGATAGTTTCCAAAGTTCATTGAGAAACGGTACGCCTGCCGATCCTCTGGGTGCCATGCTCATGTCGGCATGGGCATGTCTTCCAAGAAGAGAAAGCCCCCAGTCCAAACGCACGCTCCCATCGCTTTCCAGTCCCCTCGCCGCAAACCGTTCTATGCCAACAACTTCCCCGAAATGTATCTCTTTCACAGGGGTGGCGCTATAATGGTTAGAACGTTCCCGATGCCTGCCCTGCGTCCTGCCTGGTGGCCTGTTGATGGCTTCTTCCGACCCTGCGAATCCTGAATTGACCGATGGTGAGATCCTCTCGGCCGTATTGGCTGGAGATGCGGATCAGTATGCCGTCGTGGTGAAACGGTACCGTCGAGCGCTGCTGAATCTCGCTTACAGCTATCTGGGCGACTCGCAGCTGGCCGAAGACGCCGTCCAAGAGGCGTTCCTCAACAGCTTCAAATGGCTGCACACGTACGACTCGCGATACAGCTTTCGCACATGGCTCTGGCGGATCTTGCTGAACGTCTGCCATCGACTGCGTGAGAAAGGGAAGAAGCTGCCGGTCACATCGACAACGTTGCAAGCCGGCCGCAGCGAGGAAGCGACTTCACCGCTGGAGACGGAAGTCCCCTGCAATGCGTTGTCCCGCTTGATCGACAGCGAACGCCGAGATCAGGTATTGAAGCTGCTCGACAAGTTAACGCCGATCCAAGCCGAAGCGATTCGCCTGCGGTTTTTCGGCGAGATGAAATTTCAGGAAATCGCCGACGCCCAGGGGATCGGGCTTCCAGCGGCCAAGGCTCGCGTTCGCAATGGATTGCTTCAGTTGGCCAAATTGATCCAGAACACGTGCCACGAACTTTCCGAGGAAAACGTTCGATGATCCAATCGCACCATCTTCCAACTTGCGACGACGTGTTCGACGTGCTCACGCGCGGGCGATTCCCGACGGGTAATCACGAAACCGACTTGCCTGTTGAACGTCATCTGACCGTTTGCCATAGCTGCCGTGAATTGGCCGAAGCACTACGTCCCGCAACCGACATGTTAGCTACGGGGCAAACCGATACGGCGGATGAAGATTTTTCATTGCCGGTCTTCCTGTCCGGTGATAGCACGCCCAGCAGTCGCTGCATCTCCGATCAGCATGAACGACCAACGTCCGACATTATCGACGCCGTGCGAGGGCCGCTGATTGCATTGGCCCTTTGTTTGATGATCATGCTGGCAGTCAGTGGAAGCTGGCACGACGGCGCGAACGATAGCAACCGCGTCGCCCCGACCGGAAATCGATTGGCTTCCGATGGCGATAGCAATGCTTTGAACTTCGGTCCCTGGGCAGCCGAACGACCTGTCTGCACGCTGGCCTCGCTGGAACTGGCTCAGCAAAACAACGAAGCCGATGGCAAGCTGCTACTGCATCTTTCCGGGCAGCAATTCACCAAAGTTCACTGCTGCTGCCAATGCCATCACGCCGACTCCGATCACGAAGATCATACCGATCCCGTTTCGCTGGAAGGCCCGCAGCTTCTCGCCCTCGTCAATCGCTGCCAACACTGCCACACCGAGTAAGCCGCAATCGGCAAACTTGGCACCGAGCGAACGATCTTGCTAGCCCGAAAAAGGGTGGTCCGGGTTTGTAAACCCGGATGGCCGAAGGCCACAAGAGGCAGATAAGACCCGGCTTGATCTCTGGTGGCTGCCACAAATCAATTCTTACTCAAACGATCCGCCTCTTGTCGGCTACGCCGATCCGGGCTTACAACCCCGGACCACCCGGCGAGGCTTGCGGAAAGTACCCAGCGCGTACGTTTAGCGCCGCATGATTTCTATCCAGAGAGAGCCGCAGAGCGACTAAGAACCGGTCGGGCGATAGGCCGGAGCCGGGGCAGGCTTCAAGCGTCGCTTGAGCCACGAGAGCGTCATTCCGCCGCACATGCCCAGCGTGGCACCGACGACCAAACCGCCTGACTGCCAAATCAGGTTGCTACCCAGCAGCACAGCCACGGCCGATCCAACAGCCAAGCCAAGGCCGGAGCCGATATAAAAACCAAGCTGAACCGCCTGTTTGACTTGGTTCTTCGAAGCGGAGATAGATTGGGAGCGAGGGTCGATCACGTGCGACGTCTTGCCTGATACTTAAAGTCTGTTCCGGGGGGAGATATTGCTATCGTTTCGTAAGAATAGCAATTGAGCCAAGGGGAATCAAACCCGATTCGGCCTTGGCTCATTAAATCTTAACGCCCTAAGCGTATAAAACGGAAGAAATAGGGCGTATTTTTATCACACAAAGCAAACTATTCTGCTTGGTCGCCATCGGCAGCCGGCAGGTTCATCACAGGGTGAGCGGTACCATGGGCGACGACCGCATCGTCTTCGTTCACGCCAGCGGCAACGTGCCCTTCATCGTTCAGGAAGTACTGCTTCATCGATTTCGGCAGGTCTTCCAAGCTGATGAACTCGACGTGACCGTCGTCGAAAAGGATATTGAAACGGCCATCTTCGTGCCCTTGCGGGGCGATCTCGCCATCGTTTACCCGGACAATATCCGCAGCGACAGGGTAGAGCGAACGTCCTCGCATCAGCGGAGCCTTGAGCGTCCCATTATGCAGGTTACCCAGGTTGTAACTGTAAACGTTACCTAAACCATCTTGCAGCTTCGCAACTTGCGGCTCTGGGACGGTCAGCAGTTCTTCGACCGTCGGTAGATGGGCGTCTTCGCCGAGTATTTTGTTCTTTTCGGCACAGCGAACGACTTCAGGATGGCGAATGAAACCGTCGTTAATCAGGCGAGGAGCATAAGCGCCTGCGACCGAAAGAGGCCCAGTCGTGGCGATTGCCGGATAGCGTTTCTCGGCATTGCCGGTCGCAAATTCCTGCAGAGCCATTCCAACCTGGCGGAGATTGTTTTCGCATTGCAGTCGCGTGGCGAGCATTCGAGAGCTGGCCAGCGCGGGGAAGAAAATCGCCACCGCTGCCACGCAGGCACCCAGGGCGACCATCATATCCATTAATGTGAAGTTCGGATTGCCTCCGCCGATCGAGTCAAACGCATGTGGCGACTTCGGTTGCGGCGCAGCGGCATCTTCCGGGGGAGTTGGGTCGAGGATTTCCGCGAACAAGTTGGGACTATCCAACATCGCACACGTTCGCGAAGCAAGTCCGGCCGGTGGGGCAGCCTCGTCGAGGCCATCGGACATCAAGTTCAGGTGGGTTCGAAGTTGATCTAATTCTTCCGCAGCGCGAGGGTCTTCAGCAATTTGCCGTTCGACCGAGGCGTGCTCGTTTTCATCCAGGGCCCCCATCAGGTAGCCCAACCAATGCTCACGCGTCATCGTCATCTGGGGTATAAACTTCGTTCCAAGCTTCGGTAAGTTTTTGCACGGCAGTGTGCAATCGACTTTTAACGGTACCGACCGGAATCTCCAAGATGTCCGCGGCTTCGCGGTACTTCAAACCTTGGTAGTAGACCAACACGACGGCGGTCTTCAACGATTCGGGCAGTTGTTGAACGGCATCACGCATGACGCGTTGTCGTTCTAAATCGTCCATCTGCGACATCGGCCCCGGCTCGGCACTGACCAGCAAATCGACCAGGGACCCAGTCTCTTGCTGTTCGTTACCGTTGCCAGCGCGATCCAAGCTGACCATCTTGTGGCGCTTCGTCTTACGCTGAGCGTCGATCGCTTGATTCGTGGCAATCGTGTACAGCCAAGGGCGGAAACGACGTCCTTCCTCGAAGGTATCGCACTTCAGGTGCACTTGCAGAAAGGCAGCCTGAAACACATCCTCCGCCATTTCGGGGTCCCCCAAGTACCGTCGCAGATAGTTGAACAGTTCGCGTTCGTAACGCTGAACCAACTTCTGGAAGTACTCTCGATTCCCCGAATCTCTGTACGCCAACAGCAAATCCTCGTCGGATTTGGGTTGAACGAGCGATGGGTCGGAATAACTCGACGTCATTTCAAGTGTGGCAGTTGTCATTTTCTACGAAGGTTCCCAGCAATGGTTCGAAATCCGTTTCCTGATGGGAGCAATCTTCACACAAACCTCTGAAAAGGCTTGCCGAAGGTGCCTTCCGACCATCGCCGCGATCCGTATTCTACCACGCTGGCACTCCTAGCGGAGCTTTGCGTGGGGGAGATGGTCGAGAATTGACAGCCCCATGACAGGCTCATAAACTCGATCAACCCCTAATGCAACGCCCGTGCCGAAAGAGGAAAAATGAACCAGAACAAATACAAATGGGCCGTTGCAGGCGACGTTAACGCCTTCTTTGGCTTGATGTTAGATAACATTGCCGACTTGTTGCTAACAATCGGCTTGCTAGCGGCGGTCTTTGACTTTCCTACAACGTTCGCCATCGGACACATGGTCCCGGGAACGGCAATTGGAGTGCTTGTAGGCGACCTGATTTTCTTCTGGATGGCCCTGAGTCTGGCGAAAAGGAGTGGTCGTAACGATATAACTGCCATGCCTTTAGGTCTCGATACACCGAGTACCTTTGGAATGGTGTTTTTCGTTTTGGGGCCGTCGTTTGCCTTTGGAACCCAAGAATTACAACTGACAGCAGATGAGGCTGCTATCCGTACGTGGCATATTGGCATTTGGTCCATTGTCTTGTCCGGAATTTTCAAATCCTTTTTTGCGTTCAGCTCAAGTTGGATCCGCAAAGTCATTCCTCGCGCCGGCCTTCTCGGTTCGCTAGCGGCGATCGCGTTGGTGCTCATTAGCTTCCTGCCGTTCATCGAAGCGTTGCACTTTCCGATCGTCGGTATGACGGCCCTTTCGATCGTGCTAATCACGCTTGTCGCCCATATCCGGCTTCCCTTCAAAATCCCTGGGGCCGCCGCGGCACTGATCGTCAGTGGGGCCATTTACTACGCGATGCATGGACTGGGCATTCTCGGAGCGACGCCGGAAGCGATCAACTTTCATCCCGCCGATGCACTCTTACCTACCGACTGGCTGGCCGTCTTTCGCTTCGAGTGGCTCACTCAGGCCAAGTTCCTCGAAGCGGCTCAATACCTGCCGATCGTCATCCCCTTTGCATTGGCCACTGTGATTGGTGGGATCGACTGCGTCGAAAGTGCTGCAGCCGCCGGCGACGAATACGACACCAATCGCATCATCGGAGCCGAAGCGATCGCGACGCTGGTCGCAGGGCTGTGTGGCGGCGTCATTCAAACGACACCGTACATTGGGCATCCAGCGTACAAAGCGATGGGAGGCCGCGCGGCGTACACGTTAGCTACCGCCATCTTCGTCGGCGGGGCAGGCGTGTTCGGCTACTTCGGCTTTCTGTATTGGCTTATTCCCAAACCGACCGTCTTTCCAATCCTCGTATTCATCGGGCTCGAGATCACCTCGCAAAGCTTCCAAGCGACACCCAAGAGGCATTATCCGGCCGTTTCGATTGCCTGCATTCCAGCCCTTGCGGCATTGGTGCTGATCTATATCGGCGACCTCCAAGGCAACTACACCGGGCTTTCGTTTCAGATGGAAGCTGCCATGGTCGAGCAGCAAGATGCTGAGACGCAGCGGTGGCAGAAACTAGTCGACCAAGGGCATCTCGACGAGGAAGGCCTTAGTCAGTTGACCGAAAACCGCGAAGACTTGGGCGGCATGATCCAAACGCTTCGCAGCCATAGCTTCGGCGACATGCAAACGCCTCCCGACGCGGAAGGGCATTCCCACGCGACCGGACTCGCGGTGAAGCTGCAAACGCTACGTATGCTGGCCGGCGGCTTCATCCTGACAAGCATGCTGTGGGCCGCCATTCTGGCATTCATCATCGATCGTCGCCTTTACACAGCGGCCGTGTTTGCCCTCGTTTGTGGGGCGTTCAGTTTGTTCGGGGTGATTCACTCGCCATTTCCCAGTGGTAAGCTGGTGCTAGGATGGAACAACGTCGACATGCCGGCCGCAGCGGCAGGGCAGGGACCTATCTATATGATGTGGGCCTATGTCTGCGTGACCGTTGTCCTGTTGGTGTGCGGTCTTTGGCAGCACACCTCGCCCCCACGTGAAGTCCCCGACCACGAACCAGAAAGCTAGATCGATGCTCGAACGCATTCTTGAACCCGAAGTAATGGACACACCGCAAGAGGCTATGACCTACGACGACATGGACCATCATGCCGTCAACGATGCGTTCGTGACCGATCTGATCGCGTTCCTGAATGTGCATCCCGATAGGGAAGCGGAGATGATCGACATTTTGGACGTCGGCACCGGCACCGCACGCATTCCCATTCTCTTGGCCGATCGCCTCCCGCAGTGTCGAATTATGGGAGCTGATGCTTCGATCGCGATGCTCGACGTCGCCAAGATCAACATCGATATCGCCGGCCTGCTCGATCGCGTTCAGTTAGCACGACTCGACGCGAAGCAAACCGACTACGAAGATGGCTTCTTCACCGGCGTGATGTCGAACACCATCGTGCATCACATTCCCGAACCGCTGGCGGTGCTGAAAGAAAGCGTCCGCCTGGCCGCACCTGGCGGGTGGCTCTTCTTCCGCGATCTTTATCGCCCCGAGTCGAAAGAGGAACTCGATCATCTGGTCAGTACCTATTGCGGCGAAGAAACCGAAGAGGCACAAAAGCTGTTCGCCGAATCGCTGCACGCTGCTTTGTCTTTGGAAGAAATCCGCGAGATGGTTTCTTCGCTCGGCTTTGAACCGGAAACGGTTCAGATGACGTCCGACCGTCACTGGACGTGGGCTGCCCGCAAGCCGGAATAATCGGCACATCCGGCAACTTGAACGCAGGTCGCAAGAATGTTGCGCAATTTGAACGCGCAAAGTCTATGCGAGCCATTCAATTTACAACTACGATCCAATGCGTAGTGCGCGGGTTTTGCGGTCCTCTCAGGTAACTTCGTCTCACCGTTGGCTTTCGATGCGGAAGCGGTGTGAACGAAGCCTTTCCTTGATTTCCCAGCGGGTGAAATCGAACGGATCGCGTTGCGCCCTCTTACGACGGAATTGCCATGGCGACCGATTGTTCGGCTCACAATATCGCACTCAGCACCGCGTCACCTGCTGGTGATTCGGTCGACGCGCAGGTAGAAGTCATCCACGACATCGACCCGGGCGACTCGCTGTTTGTCGAATGGCAACGACTCGCCGGCGACACGGTCTTCCACTCGCCGCGCTGGCTGCTTCCGTGGTGGAACCATTATCAGCGGCCTGGCGATCGCTTGAACGTGATCACCGTTCGCGATGCCGATGGCTGGTTGATTGGCCTGGCTCCGTTTTACCTTCGCACGTCGTGGCGAAGTGGCCGACAACTGCACTTCCTTGGTTCCGGCGAAGTCTGTAGCGACTATCTCACCCTGCTAACAAAGCGTGGGGAAGAATCGCTGGTCGTTCGTGCCCTCGCGCAACACTTGTGCGATCAGTCGAACGAAATCGATCGAATCTTCCTCGAAGGCGTTGCGGCCGAAGATGACGTGATGCGGCAGTTTTACGAGCAGATGGCTCAGCATCAGTTCGCGGCGCATCGCCTTCCGGCACTGGAAAGCTATTGCTTAGAGCTTCCTGCCGCCTGGGAAAATTGGATCTCGCAGCTTTCCAAATCGCGTCGAAACCGCGTCCGACAACTTTGGCGGAAACAGTTCGATACGAATCTGGCGACCGTGCATGTGGCGGACGAATCGAACTTGAAACAGGCCTTTTCCATTCTGGTAGAACTGCATCAGAAGCGACGCAACCAGATGCGTCAGCCAGGCTGCTTCGCGTCGCAGCAGTTCCACGACTTCCTGTGGGAGGCGGCTCAACAGCTTCAAGAGTCGAATCAATTGCGTCTGCAATGGATCGAGCTCGAAGGACGCCCGGTCGCCGTTGAAATGGATTTCGAGCAGCAAAACGCGTTGCTGCATTACTGTTCCGGCATCGAGATCGACTGCGAACATGCCCGGCCAGGCTGGCTCGGTATTACGGCCGCCATTCGTCATGCCATCGAATCGGGCAAAACTCACTTCGATTTTTTGCGCGGCGACGAAGGGTACAAAAGCCATTGGCGTGGCAAACCGGTCGCCATGGTGAATCTTGATTTCATCGCTCCAACGTTCCGCGGCCGAAGCCATGCTCAACTGCGTGAAGGGATCGCTCAGCTGAAGCAGTGCGCGAAACGTGTTTTGGGGAAGGCCTCAAAATCGGAACAAACGGGCGCCGATTCATCGGACGGTGACTAATCGCTCGAAGAAAGGGAAGGGCACGGCAGCTAGCACCTTTCCCTGCGAGACGATGGCAATGAAACAAAAGGCCTGGGCGATCCATTTCATATACGCCGGTATCTTCCTGCTGGTCGCCGGCGGACAGATGTACGCGGTCGAATCGTACGAGCTGACCCCGTCCGCGACGAAGTTCCTCGCCCACAATGTTGGTCCCGGCCCAGAGACGACCCGCGGCGCGATCAATCACTTCATGGTCAACAGCGGCGCCGAGATCCGCGAAACGATCCGCCCGCCTGGTTGGATCGCTTGGGCCGCGCTGAGTGCGGGAGCAGTGATGGCCGTTCATGGCAGCTTGCTGGTCGCCCGAAAGAACTGACGCAGGACGCTCATTTGTCCAAGAGTCAATCCAGAAAATAACGCCGCCTGCAGTACCCTTAATCTCGCAGCTTCTCGCTCGCGCCCTCTTCGCACTAAATTGTAACGAAGTATTGTACAAGTGTACAACAAAAACACTTCGAGTGATGTTCATCCCTGTGCGGATGTTACGCGAGTTCTCAACGTAAAAGCAGCTTTTCCGAGCGAAAAATTACGGCACGCATTCCAACATGCATCTTTCGTGCACTGTTGTCCAGGGGCAACGTTTATACTAAAGGGAGAGGCCAACTTGATCCCCTAGGCACGCGGATTTTCACGATGAAGCTCACCCCGGAAGACCTCGCAAAGCAGCATACCGACGAAGCCATCGCGGCCCGAATCGCTGGCCCTCCGGTCGGAGATTACGCCGGCGATTTCGTCCTCGGCGGAGTCGACGGAACGATCACCACATTCGCCATTGTCGCTGGCGTCGCAGGAGCCAACTACGGCGTCACGGTAGCGATGGTCCTGGGAATTGCGAACCTTCTGGCCGATGGTTTCAGCATGGCGATCAGCAATTACCTGAAGGCCCGCAGCGATCAGATGCAGCTGAAAAAGTACCGTCAAATCGAGAACATTCATATCAAAGAAGTCCCCGATCGCGAGCAGGAAGAGATCCGCCAGATCTTTGCCGCGAAAGGGTTTGAAGGGGAACTGCTCGAGCAAGTTGTCGATACGATTTGCGAAGACCGCCGCCGCTGGGTCGATACGATGCTGGTCGAAGAATGGGGCTTAAGACTCCAGCCTCCGACGCCCTGGAAATCAGGCCTGGTCACGTTCGCCGGGTTCGTTCTAGCAGGCTCGATTCCTTTGCTTCCGCTGCCGCTGATCTTGCTGGGATTCACGTCCGATACGATCTTCCGGATCAGTGCCATCCTGACCGTCATCGCGTTTGCACTGATCGGCGTCTTTCGTGCCAAAGTCGTTCAAGAAGGGGCAATCGCTTCGGTGCTCGAAACGGTCCTGACCGGAGGCTTCGCTGCGGCAATTGCGTACGGCGTCGGCATCTTGCTGCAGTGGCTGGTTAGCTCGTCCGGGGTAGGGTAGTCGGCCGACGAAGATCGATTTTGCCGCAATCGGAGGAACTATTTGCCAATCCCCTTGCCGCCGGCGAAAATGTAAAGATGACCAATTGGTTTCGATCCAGCTTTGCGCGGACCACCTCCTGTCGTTTCTTCGTTGAAAACACCGCCGCTGGATAAGCCGTCACGGCTTCGTCGTTTTCCTTGTTTTTTGGACTCGATTTGCGGCGATTTTCGAGAACGAACAGTTCGTGAAATTCGTAACAAAGGTAGAGACCAAGAGTTCGACGAAACACTGAAATCAATTGCCCCATGGAGAAGGAGTCGAGCCATGAATTTCAAACGTATTCTCTTTCCGACCGACTTTTCCCACTGCGGTGACGCCGCGTTGCATCTGGCAACCGCATTGGCGCGTGACAGCGGGGGAACGATTGTGGTCGCCCACGTCGAGGAACCGCCCACGGTCTATGGCACCGGCGAGATGTACTACGGCATGCTCGATCCGTCGCCGGACGACTTGAAGAAGATGCTTCATGAAGTAAAGCCGAGCGACGCGAGTGTCCCCGTCGAGTACCGATTAGTGACCGGCGATCCATCCACCGCCGTTGTTCGCTTGGCCGAAGACGAGAACATCGACCTCATTGTCCTTGGTACCCATGGCCGCACCGGCCTTTTACATATGCTGATCGGCAGCACCGCTGAATCGATCGTCCGTCATGCGAAGTGTCCCGTGCTGACATTCAAGCAACCGTCCGACACGGGTTAGTTTTCATATCCCATCTTAAAGCCCCCGAAGGGGAAGGAGGTGTGCGATGACCGACAATAGCTATCTGACAGGAGGGAATCGGCCCTTCTACCTTCACTTCACCTTTGAACACGAAGGGCTCGCGTGTGCGATCCACGATCTGCAACGGAGCCTGCAAGACACGTCGAAGTCGATCACAACGACCGAGCTTTCACGTCGACTTTCGCAACTTCGCCAGCTGATGACGAAGCACTTTCAGGAAGAAGAAGGGGGCTGCTTCGACGAGATCTGTGCCCAGCATCCGCACATGTGCTCGGCCACACGGCAGATGGAAACGGCTCATCGAATGTTGCTCGCTTACATCGATCGTCTGACGCGGGAACTCGACGGAAGTGGGGTCACCGCCCAGTGGAAAGTTCACTTCCATGATTTCGCTGCCGAAATGAAAAAGCACGAGCAGGAAGAGCTGGCGTTTGTTCGCCGCGGCCTGCATTTGATGGATGAAGACGAATGACTGTTGCACGCCGCAACGGTCGGCTAACATAAGTCGCAGCAACGAAGTAACTAGTTCCTGCGCACCATGAAAGGGAAGCTGCCATGACTTGGATCTCGAAACCTCCGGTTGTCGTTCCTTATGACTTTTCCGAAGACTCGAAGGAAGGAGTCGATATGGCCGTTTCCTTGCTGGGATCAAGCGAGGGAGTCCACCTGATTCATGTCCTCGGCGAGCTTTCCCCCGCCGATCCCGGCGAAGTCTGGCACACCGTCGACGAGAACACGCGCACTCATCACGCCACCCAGGCCATTCGCAAAGAACTGTCCGACGAAAAGTACAAAGACCTGAAGATTACCATCGCCTTTGGCGACCCTGGCGAACAGATCTGTCACTACGCCGAACAAGTGCAAGCCAACTCGATCCTGATCCCATCGCACGGTCGATCCTCGATCATGCGTGTGCTCGTCGGTTCGGTGGCAGACCGTGTGATCCGCCTGGCCCATTGCCCTGTGATCGTGCTGAAGAAGCCTCGCAAGAAGTAAGCAGGTACCCTCGGAAACAAAGCCTGAGACGGGCGTTATCACTTCGATAACAAACCAAGTGGCCTGCCGTAGAGTTACCCCAGACCGCTTTTTCTTGAAATTCACTATCTCTATAAATGCCAACATCTTAGCGATTTCCTGCTAAGTCTTTCTAACGTTTTGGCATCCCTGCTGCCTTTAGTCCTAGCGTTGCCAGCAAGTCATCGCTGGCACTTAACCAAAGGACAACGAGTTACCAAACTCACACGTAAATTCGGGGTATGAATCATGTTGACGAAGACTTTGCTTTGGAGCGGAATTTTAGGAACGGCACTCTTCTCGATGGCTTCCACGGCGGAAGCTGGCCACTGGGCACATCGTCATCGCCTGGTCGATGACATCGAACACTTGCATCACGCCACCGAGGACTTCTATCGGGAAGCTCGTTACCACGAAGGGTTCTCGCGTCTGTCCCGAGAAGCAAAGGCTTTGCTACGAGAAGTCGATCACTTCTGCGATACGGCTCGTCGCGGTGGAAGTCTTTCCCACCTGCGTCATGACTTCGAGGAAGTTTCGCGTGAGATGCGACACGTGCAGACCGAATTCCGCCGAGCCTGGCACGGTTGCCATCGACCAGATCGTCACGTGCTGAGCAGTTGGGCTGACGTCGAACGTGCGTTCGACCGAATCTACTTCGACTTGTACGAAAGTCACTGCGGTTACATCCAATACCACTGCAGCGTCGGCCATGTTCATCACGGCCACGGTTCCATCCACGATCACCGCTACCGACCAGGACATGGCTACCACCAGCCACGTCCGCGTCCTTACCCACAGCCAGGCATCAGCTTTGGCAGCCACAAAGGCAAAATCAGCGTGCAGATCGGCGGTGGTGCCCCTCCTTGGGCCCACATGCTGAAAGCCGCGATGAAATAGTCGAGGGTGTACTCGACGGAAAGGCGTGCGATAGCCTGTCGCACGCCTTTCATTTTTTCTTGGCTCCGCGGACAACTCGTTCTTAGAATGAAAGAAACCTCGGAATTTGTCGCCCCATGACCCAAGGCTAATTCGATGCGACGCGCAACAATCTCGTTTCTGCTGCTTCCTATCCTGGGTGTTCTTTGTGCGGAAGTAATGGGCCAGAACGTTTTCATTCGCCGCGGCAACATGGCCGCCGACGCGTTGGTACTGGAGCATAAAGCAAAGAAGCTTGCTTCGTACGATACTCAGATGCAAACCCTTAACGCGGCATTGAAAGACTTGGCCAACGAATCGGAGAAGTTTACGCGGCTGGCTCAACGGCAAGGCAGCTACTATGCCCTACAGCATGCGTTCGATCCGGTCATCCAGCGGTACAAAGTTGTTGAGTACACCATCAATAACGCATCCGACTGGAAGCAGGGCAATCCGCGAATGCAAGACTGGCGAAACTTACAAGACGCCTTCGATCAAGTGTATATCGACCTGTACGGGTATGACCTGCTCGATCCGTACTTTGGCCGTCACCCAGATTTTGCTGCGGTTCCGGTCCGTCCGCAAATCCCGTTACCCGTTTTGCATGCCGAAGAACCAGGCTGGTCGGTCCGCCGCTATGAATCGTACGAAGTGCAGCCTCCGGTAGTGGAATCGCGCCCGGTGAAAATTCGCCCAGCTGGTCGTCCGCGGCAGTTTTAGAAAGCCTTGTTCCCTCAAGAAACGAACAATGGCCGCGTCGTTAGTGACGCGGCCATTTTCAGCTGTCTTGCTTGGCAAACCGATCGCGGCTTAGCGACCATGTCGCCAGTGGTGGACGCGACGGACGTTGTTGCCGTACACGTGACCGAAGCGGTTAGGTCGTTCCAGGATGTTCATCGAACGCACGTGGGAGCGATACTGCGATCGCGTCATACCATCGACGTTGGTTGCCTGAAAACCGAACCAGATTGCGGCCACGAGGGCCAAGCTGCAGAGGATGTTCTTTCGTGCTGTGGGAGCCATTGTAAAACCTTTCTTTCTATCGATCTTGTCCAGAGACGCGAAAGTGTAGCTCAACGATCGCGTATCGGGGGCGAGCTCATCCCATTTTTCCAGAACTCGCCATTCACGCTAGACCGCCCACACTGCAAAATCGATACCAATAGCATCCAATACCAGCTTATTCGGTGTCTAGACGGGCCAACTCGGGGGAAATGGCCTCTAATTCCATTCGTAGAAAGCGTTTCACCTGATTAGTTGTCTTCATTTCGACCACCTTCTGGACGACTCGCTCAGCATGCTCGACCGTTGTCAGAATGGCCAACTCCTTGATGGTGGGGATAAACGCAGGGCTCATGCTGAAGCTACGCAGTCCCATCCCCAGAAGCAGGAGAAACGCCCGAGGCTGACCAGCCATTTCGCCACATAGAGTAACCGGTTTGCCGGCGTTGTTGCACGCCTCGATAACGTTCTTAAGCGTCATAACCACGGCGGGTGAAAGTGGCTGACACAAGCCGCTGACTTTGGGATTGTCGCGATCGGCAGCGGTCAGATACTGCACTAAATCGTTCGACCCAATCGAGACAAAATCGACCAGCTCTAACAAGTGATGAATCGTCATGGCCGCGGCGGGGACTTCCAGCATCATCCCGACTTTGACTTTCCCTCGCGGCACGCCCCGTTCGTCGAGCGACTTCTCGGCTTTGCGAACAAGGTGATTCGCTTTCCGCATCTCTTCGACGTTGGTGATCATCGGGAAGAGCATATTCACTTCCCCTTCCTTCCCGTCCGGCAGATCAGCGGCACAGCGCATGATGGCCCTCAGCTGCGAAAGGAAGAACTCGGGGTGCTCGAACGAAAGCCGAATGCTTCGCCAACCCATGAACGGATTGGCCTCGTTATGGTTGTGCCCGAGATAGGCAACAGTTTTATCACCACCGATATCAAGCGTACGAATCGTCACATAATGATGCGGCGTCTTCTGCAAGATTTCCTTATAAACTTCGTACTGTTCATCCTCGTCCGGGACATTCTCGTGCGTCAGATATAGGTACTCAGTGCGGTACAGTCCAACGCCAGCAGCCCCCATAGCCACGGCCGCTTCAACGTCTTTGACGTTGTTGATATTGGCCAGCAACTTCAGCGGCGTACCATCTCGCGTGACGGCCGGGTGATGGCGATTGGCAGCCAGCTGATCTTTAAGATGAAAGAACTCCCGCTCTAATTTGCGATAAGCGGCGAGCTCTTCCGCTTCAGGATTGATCGAGACAATCCCTTCGCTGCCATTCACAACGACCGTATCCCCGGTCTTCACTTTCCGGAGAATGCCACCGACGCCACTGACGGCGGGAATGCCGCGGCTTCGGGCAATCAGCGCCGCGTGACTGGTTTGGCTACCGGCCTGAGTCACGATCCCACGCACATCCGCTTCCCCCAAAGCAACCGCTTGCGACGGGAGAAGTTCATCGGCGATGACGATCAACGGCCCACTGAGCCCCGACTCTTCCGATTCGTCCAAGACATCCGAGAGATACGCACTCAATCGAACAACGACGTCACGAATGTCGTTGAGCCGCTCCTGCAGATACTCGTCCCCAGTCTTGGCGAACAGCGAAGTGTACTGCTCCATCAAACGGTGCAGTGCAGCCGAAGCAGTCAGATGCTCTTCTACGATCCAGTGACGAACTTTGTTGGTGAATGCCGGATCGCGCAGAATGGTTTGGTGCACGGCGAAGATGGCGGCTTCGCTTTTGCCGATCTGCTTTTCGACTTTGGACTGCAGTGCCGCTAAATCAACCGCGGTTCGTTCTCGGGCCTGTTCATAGCGCGCAAGCTCCTTTTGAACTTCGTGCTTTTCCAACCGCTTTCGATCAGGATTCACGAAGATCTCTAGAATGCAGTACGCCACCCCAATCGAAATGCCTGGGGAGACTGCTAGTCCTTTTTCCATTCCCGTCACGATGGCCTCTCTCTCGTAAGTCGCAGGGAAGGTCCGCCTAATCCTGCATTATAGCAGTCTGAGGACCAATGTGGGTCTTCACCACATTTAACCCAGCGGTAACGGAGCCCTATCCGCTGCTGAACCCGTAGACCTTTTCGGCCGTGCACCTGCTTTTACGCAGCTCGCCCCGAAAAAGATCCGTGGCATTATGTCACATCCCAGCGGGGTAGATCCACTCGCAATAGGGGCATCATTCCATAAAAAAAGACCACTGAAATCAGTGGTCCTTTGGTTTTCTTCGAGGCAAGTTCGACCGGCGATCTTACTTGTGGTTTTCGATCGCTCGCTTGAGAGCCGTACCCATGTCGGCTGGGCTTTCTGCGATTTCGACACCAGCGGAACGCAGGGCCGCGAATTTTTCGTCGGCCGTTCCCTTACCGCCACTGATGATCGCACCGGCGTGACCCATTCGCTTGCCTGGAGGGGCCGTACGACCGGCGATGAATGCGGCAACAGGCTTGGTGACGTTTTCCTTGATGTAAGCAGCCGCTTCTTCTTCGGCCGTACCACCAATTTCGCCCATCATCATGATCGCTTCAGTGTCGCCATCGTTCTGGAACATTTCCAGCAGGTCGATAAACGAAGTCCCAACGATCGGGTCACCACCCAAACCAACGCAAGTCGATTGGCCGAGACCGAGATTGGTCAGCTGCCAAACGGCTTCGTACGTCAGCGTACCGCTACGGCTCATCACGCCGACGGGACCCTTCTTATGAATGTAGCCGGGCATGATGCCGATCTTGCATTCTTCCGGAGTGATCACACCAGGGCAGTTTGGACCGATCAGGACCGACTTGCTCTTCTTGACGGTTTCGTAAACGGGAACCATGTCGAGGACAGGCACGCCTTCGGTGATCGCACAGATCACGTCGATGCCGGCGTCGATCGCTTCCAGAATGGCATCGGCGGTGAACGGAGGCGGCACGAAAATCATCGTGGCGTTCGCCCCGGTTTCCTTCACCGCTTCTTCGACCGTATCCCAAACCGGCAGCCCTTCGACCGTTTGGCCACCTTTGCCAGGCGTGACACCACCGACCATCTTGGTGCCGTATTCCTTGCAGCCCTTGGTGTGGAACTCACCGACTTTACCGGTGATGCCCTGACAAATGACCTTGGTCTCTTTGTTGACTAGGATGCTCATGATTAGTTTTCAGTTTTCGGTGTTCAGTTTTCAGTGAAGAGCGGGATGGCTCTCGATCTGTTTAGTCGCCTCCGACAAGCGAAGGCAATTTTTGAGGTCTTCAGTTTTCGGAAGTTCGTCCCAACGCGTCAGCTTTTGTCTTGCTGAACACTGAAAACTGAAAACGTCCTTGTTAGGCTACTGTCGCGACGACTTTCTTCGCGGCGTCGGTCAGGCCGTCACCGATAATGATGTCAATTCCGGAATCGGCGAGCATCTTGCGGCCTTCTTCCACTTCGGTACCTTCCAGGCGAACCACCAACGGCACATTGAAGTCGAGCTTCTTGTACGCTTCCAACAACGCTCCAGCGATCGTCGTGCAACGCATGATTCCGCCGAAGATGTTGACCAGGACGGCCTTCACGTTTTTGTCGTCCAGCAGAATACTGAACGCTTCGGTGACTTGATCGACGTTGGCACCGCCGCCGACGTCCAGGAAGTTGGCCGGTTCGCCGCCGTGCAGCTTGATGATGTCCATGGTGCTCATCGCGAGACCGGCACCGTTGACCAAGCAACCGATGTTGCCATCCAACTTCACATAGCTAAGGCCCGTGTTGCCGGCACGAACTTCCGCCGGCTCTTCTTCGGAAAGGTCACGCAACTCGGCGATGTCCTTGTGGCGGAACATGGCGTTCTCGTCGAACGTCATCTTGCAGTCCAAGGCGATCATGCCACCGTCGCCGGTGATGACCAGCGGGTTGATTTCGGCCAACGCACAGTCGGTTTCCGAATAGACTTTGCAAAGTCCCTTGATGAACTTTTCGGCACTTCGAACGGCCGAGCCTTCGATGCCGAGCTTCTTACAAAGCTTACGAACCTGATAGCTTTGCGGGCCCAGTTTCGGGTCGAAGTGTTCTTTGAAGATCTTTTCTGGCGTTTCGGCGGCGACTTCTTCGATCTCGGTACCACCTTCGCTCGACATCATCAGAACCGGCAGCTTAGCGGCTCGGTCGAGCACGATGCCGAGATACAGTTCGCGAGCGATGTCGCAGCCTTCTTCGACCAACACTTGGTTGACTTGCTTGCCTTCTGGGCCGGTCTGAATGGTGACCAGTTCTTTACCCAAGAGGCCCTTGGCAACGGCTGCGGCTTCGTCAGCCGACTTGACCAACTGCACGCCACGCTGGTCGGCGTTGTCTTTCACGGTCCCTTTACCGCGACCACCGGCGTGGATCTGAGCTTTCACCACGGCGATCTTGCCACCTAGTTCGGTGTAAGCGGCACTCGCTTCTTCGGGAGTCTTGGCAACGATGCTACGAGGTACAGCAACCCCGGCTTGGCGAAGGATTTCTTTCGCCTGGAACTCATGAATCTTCATCGACTTCTTCCAGATGGAATTAGCAACGGTCGAGCAGGAAAAGCCGGATTATACGACTTCGCGAAAATGAGGGTCAACCGGAGGGGAAGCGTCAATTGGTCGCAGTCATGGCTCGCCAAGCCCCGATTGGCAGCAAGAGATTAGGCCAACTAATACCGAAATATGCGCTTGCAGTAGTGCGAAGTAGATGACTGCACCAGAACTGATAGATGCGTAAGATTCCTAAGCGAATCGGGCGGGAATAAGAATTTTTAGAAAAGACGCATTCGCTGCTGTCAGAGATCTGCTCTGTCCACTTTGCCAAAATGGCCTGCGCTGTTGTCGCGCAAGCCACCTGACACTTGGGATCTTAGACAGACGGGTAATGGCCAGCTTCCTCCAGACCGAGCTTCTTCATCTTCTTGTAGAGCGTCGTGCGATTGATGCCTAATTGATCGGCCGTTTCATTGCGGTTCCAGCCGTTCGATTCCAGCACTTCACGAATGATCTGGCGTTCCGGACCTTCCAAGGCTTCTTTGAGCGTGGTGCCGGTGCTGCGGCTGACGCTAACAGGCGCACCGGAAGCAATCGACGAAGGCATATCGTCTGGCGTGATCTCTTCGTTCTTGCTCAGCAAGACCGCACGTTCGACAACGTTCTGCAACTCTCGCACGTTGCCTGGCCACTTGTATCGCTGCATTGCAGCCACCGCTTCGCTCGAAAAACCTTGCACGCGACGGCCAGTGTCTTGGCAAACTTCGGCCAGGAAGTGATCTGCCAAACGTGGAATATCGGAAATGCGTTCGCGAAGAGGCGGCAGCTCTAAGTTGATAACGTTCACGCGATAGAACAAGTCTTGGCGGAACTCACCACGATCGACGAGGTTGGCCAGGTTTTCGTTGGTCGCCAAAACAACACGCGTGTCGACTGTTTCCGTTTCGGTGCCGCCGACAGGCTCGAACTGCAGCTCCTGTAACACGCGAAGCAGTTTAACTTGCATGCTCTGCGGAGCGGTGCCGATTTCGTCCAGGAAGATCGTTCCCTTATCGGCCGCTTTGAACTTACCAACTTTATTGCCGACAGCGCCGGTAAATGCTCCGGCCACGTGACCGAACAGTTCGCTCTCCAGCAAGTTTTCTGGCAGGGCCCCGCAAGCCACTTCAATGAACGGCTGGTCGCGACGGATACTGCGACGATGAATGGCTCGGGCCAGTAACGACTTACCGGTACCACTTTCCCCGGTAATCAGCACCGTCGCCCGTGTATCGGCAACGCTGTCGACCATATCGAAAATGCGAAGCATCCGATGGTCGTGCCCAATGATGTTCTCCAGACCGAAACGCAGATCGAGTTGCTGCTTGAGCTGTTGATTCTCCTGCATGACCTTCTGCTGCGAGAGGGCACGCTGGATCGCCATTTCCAGCTCTTCGTCGATCAACGGTTTCGTCAGCAGGTCGAACGCGCCCGCTCGAAGTGCCTCGATGCCCGTTTCGACCGTTCCATATCCCGTGATCATGATGACCGTAGTGCCGGGATGATGTGTGTGGCAATGACGCAACACATCGAAACCATCCTCATCTCCCAAACGGACGTCGGCGAGGATCAAGTCGTAGCGTCGGTCGTCGATCAGTGCGATCGCCTGATTCAGATTGGCGGCCTGATCCACGGCGTAACCGATTTCCCGCAGCCAACTTCCCATCGATTCCAGGACATGGCGGTCGTCGTCGATTAATAGAAGCTGTGCTTGGTTCATGGCCGGAATATCCAGGGAAATGGTGATGTTTATATCTCTCAATGGATGTCATCCGAACCAACGACAGGAATGCCATGTCGAGGTTTCTCCACATCCACAAGTTTATCTAGGTCACATATTCCCCCTGGTCAACACAATGAGGCATTTTCGCGACATCGGACATCGTTGATTGCGGAACAGCGGCAACCCGCAATTTCGGTTGCGCTGCAATCTGGCCCCTTAAAAGGGCAAAAAACCAGCGAACTACTATGTTTAGCGGGTGCGGAACTGCGCAAAAAGGGGCGCAACTCGGCTAACCACACTGGAAATGCCTTTCGAGGGGGTTAATATGGGGGCAAGGCAGCGCCGATAAACGCAAGGTTATCGCGGATATGCAGTTAGTGAGTTTTTAGGTATTTCAAAAAAAATGTCTTGGCTCGCAACGGGTGGGGAATACTGCTCCGAGAAGCCGCCCATAACATCCACGCTCGTACCAATTGAGAGGTCCCTATGTCCATTAACGTGTTGGTTGTCGACGACCATGAAGTCGTCCGCAGCGGCCTGGCGTGCCTGTTCCGAGGCACCGACATCCAAGTTGTCGGGGAAGCCGTCGACGGCAACGACGCCATTGAAAAGACTTTGCAGCACAAGCCTGACGTTGTGCTGATGGATATCCGAATGCCGGAAATGGACGGTCTGGCTGCCCTGGAAAAGCTTCAAGCAGACTCTCCCGGCACTCCCGTCGTGATGCTTAGCACTTACGATAACCCAACGTATGTCGCTCGCGGCGTTGCGTTAGGGGCCGTCGATTACGTTCTTAAGGGCTCCCCCCGCGAACAAATCGTCGGTGCGATCCACAATGCAGCTAATGGTGGCATGCAGCAGGAAGGCGGCATCATGTCTCGCGTTAAGGGCACGATGGCCAAACGTCACGACGCGAAGAACAGCGAATTCCCGCTGACGAATCGCGAAATGCAAGTGCTGCGTCACTTGGCTCTCGGTTTAAGCAATCGTGAAATCGGCCGATCGCTGAGCATCAGTATCGAAACGGTTAAAGAACACGTTCAAAACATCCTTCGCAAGATTGATGTTACCGATCGAACCCAAGCCGCCGTTTGGGCTGTTCGCCAAGGGCTTGTCTAAACGCCGCGTTCGATTGTCGACCAAACGTACAGTTGCCTCGCATTTAGCTGCGAGGCTTTTTTGTGCGCCGACTGATTTTTGCGATGACAGAATTTCTGGACGACGCACAGATCGCGCGATAAGTTGCGATTCTCCCCCATCGCTTTTGCTTCCTCACCCTGGGACCTGCCGCCATGCTTCGTCGCTCGATCGTTGCTGCCCTGTTCGTACTTATTGCTACTTGCGTTGATGCGGAAGAGCCCTGGAAACGGCACACCATCGACAACAGTTCGCGTGGAGCTGACGGAGTACGTCCTCGCGATGTCAACGCTGACGGCCTTCCTGATCTTTGTACCGGCTGGGAAGAGGGAGGTGTTGTCCGTGTCTATCTTCACCCCGGCCATGCAAGTGTCCGCGAAGCTTGGCCAGCGGTGACTGTCGGTGACTTCCCTAATGTAGAAGACGCCGTGTTTGCCGATCTGAACGAAGATGGAGCGTTCGACGTTGTGATCTCGTGCGAAGGGAAGCAACGCACGACCTTCGTCGCTTGGGCTCCTGTAAAATCAGAAGACTATTTGAATCCCGAAGCTTGGCGAACCGATCCTCTCGTCGACGGGCAGTGTGCTAAGTGGATGTTCGCGCTGCCATGGCCGGGGAAGGATGGTTCGGAAACCGATATCATCAACGGCTCGAAGGGCGAGATGGGATCTGTCGGGCGATATGTCCGAAACCACGATAAATCAGGCAACTATTCGTGGTTCTGGGAGCAGATTGCCTATGCAGGCTGGATCATGTCGCTGGTCTCGGAAGACATCAACGGAGACGGACACGCGGACGTCTTACTGACGGAACGAAAAGGACGTAAAGATCCCTGGGATGATTCGTCCCCCTGCCTGGATAAGCCTGGGATCTATTGGATCGACATGGCCAATAATGAGAAGCCAGGCACGCCCCAATTAATCGGTGGCAGTGAACACGAAGTTATGTTCTTAGATGTCGCGGACATCGATCAGGACGGCGATCGTGACATTTTGACCGCCACACGTGACGCAGGCTTGTTGCTCTTTCTTCGTGACGGCACAAATCTGGCGTACGAGGAACAGGAAGTCCCACTTCCCGACAACGCGGGAACGGGCAAATCGGTTCGTGCGGTCGACGTCGACATGAACGGATCGCTGGACTTGGTATTCAGTTGCGAGAATGCCCAAAACAAGCATGGCGTCATGTGGCTAAAGCGGGAGAGGGACAAGTGGGTCGCTCATCCGATTAGCGGCGATCAAGAAGGAACCAAGTTCGATCTTCTCCAACTGATCGACTTGGATGGCGATGGCGATCTGGACGTTCTGACGTGTGAAGAACGAGAGAACTTAGGCGTCATTTGGTACGAGAACCCAACGCGTTAACGAATGCCGGGGATCTTCGGCAAGTTGATATCGTTGGACTGAATGCCAGAAACGTTGATCTCTTTACCGTCATCGATCTGGAATCGACGTGTCTCTGGCCAGTATTGAATCTTGCCGGCTTTCAATTCTTGCCGCGATCCACCAATGTGTTTTTGGTGAATCAATTGAGCCGCATTGCGACCGTTACCACTCATCGTCAGTAAATGCTTTTCCGTCGAGTAGCTGATACGATCGGCCCAAGCACTGTACATCTTTCCTTGAACTTCGCTGTTGCCCATTGCCAAAATCTCTGCGCCGCCGAGCGCCGAGTTTTCTGGGTGCTGTACCACGGTCAGGCGATCGCAACGAAGTGTGACATCCGTAGCATTCATCGCGGCCGGATTCTGCAAGCTAATTTCATCTTCCCAGTTTTTCACCGGCCCGTAAAAGGCTCGATCAACTTTGTGGAAGGTAACTTCCTTGCGATGAACGTTCCCGGAAACATGACTCACAAAATCGACCCGTAGGAAAGTCAGCTGCTTTTCGTTAGCCGGCTTTATCGGAGCCGCCTGGCCGGGGATCTGTCCTGAGGGACCGCCAAGCATAACCGTCTTGGCCGTGCCAGGTCCTTGAGCATGGATATCGCCGGTGACCTGATTGATAGCAAGCGTCTTTCCATCAAACTGGTCGACCGACTTAGTGATTCCTTCTTCTACGTTTCGATTCCAAAGCTGAACGCCGCCGGAACACTCCACTTGCTTGGCGCTCAGGGGTTTGGAATTCTGCGACTTGTTGGCAGCAGGATCGACGAAGTTGATTGGCCGATCGAGTGTAATCGTTAGTCGAGCCGTATCGAGCTGACTTCGCCGTCCTTTAATTCGCACAGCTCGGTCAAACGTGATTTGATCGTGCTGAGCTTGGAGACTGCCTTGCCATTGAACGTTGAAGAACTCAGACGTCGCCAACTTACGACCTTGGAAATCGCGATCGAGAGGAAACTCGAGCGTCCCCGGTCCTTCCGTCCAAACACGTCCCTGCAATTGATTCACGAGTAAGCGACCGCTTCGCATGATCAAGCCGCGGCCGGAAACGGTTGCCGGCTCGCCGGTGACATGGATCTCGGCATTCTGGTCGGAAGCATTTAACAGCTGCACGACATTGCCACGAACCATAAAGGGATCGATCAGGCCTTCTCCTTCTGGCATCTCAGCCATTTGAACCTGGCCAGAGATTTGTGCCGAATCGAGATAAGACTTCTCGCCATCAAAGCGGACGACCAGCTGAATCGTCTCGCCCGAAAGTCGAAAGCGTGTCGGCTTCTCTTCTGGCGTATCTTCTGGTTTCGCTGATGGCTGTGAAGGGGGCTGAGGGCTAGGATTGCCTACGTTCTGCACAGGCGGCATTGGTGCGGGATTCGTTGGCTCGGCCGGTAACTTGCCTGGCTCGTTGGCTTGGGCGACTTGAGGTTCGTCAAACTGGAACCAGGTTTTAATCTCGTTGGTTCGTCCGACAAGCTGCGGCGTGTCGATCGCAACTCGTCCCATCCCATGTAACCGGCTGGGAATCAGCTTTTGTTTTTTCTCGCCGGGAGGTGTTACGTCTTGAAGGAAGACATACAGCTTGTCTCCCGATATCTGCCCCTTCTTCTGCGTCGAGACGGTCGCGCCTCCTTCGACGGCAACGGCATATTCTCCGTTTTGTGGCTCGATACGAAACTGATCAGTCCACGCGAGTCGGCTGACCTCGGTCGGGTCTTTCTCGTTCAAGTTGCCTGTGAACATCCCTGGTCCAGCTGCCCAGACACGTCCCAAATGACTAGCGTTATCCCCTAGTTCATACATCACGTGAGGTGACTCGCAGCGGTACTTATCCTTCGTCAGAATTGCTTTCGGATTACCTTTGATCTCGATCCGCTTCTTGATCAAATCGTAGATCAGCTGCTTTCCTTCGGCATGCGCCGCCACGCTGGTCGCGTCCAACGTGAACGGATTTCCGACGGCCACTAGTCGCTGCATTTTTAGCTTGGCCATCTTCTGCTGAGCGTCACCTTCAGGGACGGCTGCGACCGGTTCGCTATCCCCCTCGTCAGCAAGCTCTTTTTGGAAATAGACCTCCAGCAAGTCGGCTTCCAATGCGTCCGTCACGCCTGAGGCCACCAAGCGGCGGACTTGTACCTGATCGCGGAACGTAGCAACGCGATGAGAACCATCAAACACGAAGGGGCCTCGACAACGAATCTCGACGGGTGCCGAGGCGTACATTCGATTGGATTGCTCACGCATTCCTGGCATCTCGGCAGCGTTGCCAAGCAAGCCGCGGCCTTCGGTCGATAGCACAATTCGATCGACTTGCACCAACTCGAGCACCGAAAGCCCTGAGATGTTCGGTCCTTTTTTCTGACCGCCGCTGGGGCCTTCTTCAAACTGTGCAATCAGATGTCGGCCGTTCCCTTGATGCTTACCCATCAAGAACTGCACATCTTTTTTCGTTTCAATTCGGTTAGAGGCCAGCATCACGTCCGACGTGATCACGTCGAGTGGTTCATGCTGTCCGTCGGCACTTTTACGCGTGATCTGAACGTTGCCGAGCAGTTGGCCACCCATCAATTCGCCGATTTTGCCGAACGCGATATTCAATTCCGAGAACTGCAGGATGGCTCGCTCTGCATTGAGCACGACGACCGGCTTGTTCCACTTCTCCGGTTCCTGATCCGACTCGAAGGCGATAATCGTCAGGGGTTCAAGCTCAAGCTGGTTCTCTCCCACTTCGTGAAAGTCTTTCATCAAGAGCATGATATTGTTGCTCTCAAGGACTTTGGTCGAACCTAGCTGCCAGCTTCGCGGCGGGAAATAGAGGGCCAACTTCTGTTTCTGCTGACCGAGGAAGTCTGCCGCACTGAACGTGTTGGCGGGTTTTTCGATTTCTTTGATCGTCGGCTCGATCCACTGGACGACCGACATTTGATAACCAACGGCAATGGCTACCATCACGCCAAACGCGACCGCCACTCGAATCGATTGCCCGACGAGTGTTGGGGGTTGCCAGTTATCTTCCTGAATGGCGGTCGTCAATGTAACCTTCCGTGATCAGTAGGTCTGAATGATGTTATTCCAGACTTTCTTCGCCTTGAGGATCATCTCGATAACCTCGCGAAGGGCTCCTTTACCGCCGGGCGTCTGGGTGACGTAGTCGGCAGTTGCTTTCACTTCTTCAGCGGCATCCGCAACGGCGATGCCAAGTCCGGCCAGTCGAATCACGCCTAAGTCGATCAAATCGTCTCCGACGTAAGCTAACTGTTCTGGCTGCAGGTTGAACTTGCTAAGTACTTCCTCGGCCACTGTCGCTTTGTCGTGGATCCCTTGCCGGACGATATCCATGCTCAGCTCTTGGGCTCGAAGCCGCACTACTTGCGAGTTGCGTCCAGTAATCAGGCCACACTTAAAACCTGCTTGCCGCCACAGCTTGAATCCCAAACCGTCACGGATGTGAAACTGCTTCGACTCAACGCCTTCGTTGTTCAATATGACCCCGCCGTCGGTCAATACACCATCGACATCGGTCAACAATAGTTCGATCGCCTGGCATCGCTGTTCCAGATTCATCTACGCCTCTCGTTCGTCTTGGTTCGGATAACGAATTTTGAGGGTCGGTCGTTCGGCTTGCCCCGTCGACGAATCTTCGTCGCGAGGAACCTGACCCACCATATCCGTCACATCCAACATACCAAGAGGCCGACCGTCGGCGTCAATCACCGGCAACTCGCTGATTTTTTCATTCGCCAGGCGGTTGAGTGCCGCCTGAAATCGAGTTCCGATGATGGTGGTCTTGGGGTGCGTTGTCATCACCGTTGAAATCGGAGCATGAATATCGACCAGGTCGTCTCGTTCAAAGAGCCTCGCCAAATCGCTATCGGTGAAGATCCCAGATAGTCGCCCGGCGTTGTCGACCAGCATCACCGCTCCGGTACGTCGCCCGGTAACGCGCACCTTTTGGAAGACGTCGCGAATCGAAAGCTTATCGGAAGCAACGCGACACTGAGCCAGCGGGCGCATCTTTTCTTCAACGAAAGCCAACTTACGGCCAAGACTTCCGCCGGGGTGATAACGGGCAAAGTCTTCGGGACGAAAACCGCGATGCTGACTGACTGTCATCGCCAACGCGTCGCCCATCGCCAACATAGCGGCAGTACTTGCCGTGGGTGCTAAATTCAGCGGGCAAGCTTCCGTAATGCCACCCAATTCCAAGACGACTGTCGCTGCTTTGCCCAAGGTGTTTTCGGCCGACGAAGTAATGGCAATCAGCGAAGCCCCCAACCCGTGGATCATCGGCAGCAAGCGTACGACTTCTTCGGTTTCGCCACTTTGCGACAACATGATCACAATGTCTTGTTCGCCAACGCGTCCCAGGTCACCATGAATCGCTTCGGCCGGATGAAGAAAGTGACTGCGTGTTCCTGTCGATGCAAAAGTGGCCGCCAGCTTCGTTCCGACATGACCTGCTTTGCCGATGCCGCTGATGATCACATCCCCGGGGCAACGCAGCACCATTTCGACTGCCGTAGCAAATCGATCGTCAAGCGCATCCGCGACGCGCAGCATGACGTCTGCTTCGTGGCGAATCGTAGCTTGGCCATGCTCAATCCAATGAGCACGGGGCAGGGAGGTTTCTTCCCGACGAATGGGCGAACTCATGACACGCGTCTTCCTTGACAGGGTCATTGCTGCGGCGGACCGGATGCAACGTAGGCAACCGAAGCGGGGCGATTCTACGCGTTTTCGCGAAATGCCTCAACAGAAACTGCCGAACGACCACACTGGCTCATTTTGAGACAATTCGTCTCAGATCGACAGCAAGTCATAAATATTAGTCAAGTTCGATGCGAATTATTTTGCGGCAAGAAGTCGGGCAGCCATAACGGCTTATAGCGAGTATCAGGGAAATCCTGACACTTTGTTCGAATCTGGCGTGTGGTTTGCTCGGTTTAATCTTTTGGCAGAAGAGGCGAACGATTACTATTCCGCGCGCGTCCAAATGATTGCGACCCCTCGCATGCCTAACCGATTTGAGGGAACGATCGATGATTGAGCTATCCAAGTTAGGTCCATTTGCCCTGGAGAACCGCCTCGGCAATGACCCCTCCAGCCATGTGTTCCATGGCTTCCATCTAAAACAAAAACGCCAAGCGGTCGTTTGCATCCTGCCTGAACGATACGCAGAGAATCCTCGTGCTCGGCGGCGGCTCGAAAAGCGTAGTCGTCAGCTGATGAAGATGAATCACCCCAACATTGTCCGCTATCACGGCGCTGGCATCGATCAGGGGATTCCATTCTTTGCACTCGACTTTGTGGACGGTATCAGCCTTCAACAATATCTTGATCAGCATGGGCCACTGCCGTGGGAAACGGTGGTTGAGATTGGCCTGCAGGTTTGTGCCGCGCTCGCGGCCGCCCATCACATGAACATCCATCACCTTGATGTTCGCCCGGCCCACATCCTGCTTTCCGGCGATGGTCTGAAAGATCCACGCCAGCCGCTGAAAGTTCAGCTGACAAGTTTTTGGGCTGATCCTCGCTGGCGACGTTCTTCCTTGTTGCTCTTCCCGAAAGACCGACAGCAGTATCTCTCGCCAGAACAGTTTGAAGATCCACAGTACGTCGACGACGCCACCGATATCTTCTCGCTTGGCTGCGTTCTGTACGAAATGATCACCGGCAAATTGCCGTTCAACCCGCTCGCTTCGGGTGAAGAGCGTTGGAAACTGCCCGAACGCCCTGCGTCGCTGGAACTGGACTGTCCGGTTTGGCTCGATCGCGTCATCATGCGAATGATCGAAGTGATGCCTGACCGTCGCCCATCTGATATCGACGCGGTCGCCGCTGGTCTTCGCGAATCGCAAGACGCCGTCGCGCGAGGCATGAGCGCCATCGAACACGCGTTGGTTGGCAACAATGGACGCGAGAGCATCATCGATATCGGGATCGATCGGAGCGAGGCAGAAAAGCTTCTGCATAAGCCGAGATACCAGGAACGTGGCTCGTTCTTTAACAGCCGAATCTTCCTCGGTTTGGCGTTGATCGTGGTAGTTGGTGCACTGGTTTGGCTGCTTCGCCCGCTAAACGACGCTCAGCTTTACGCCAAAGCGGAACCGTTGATGCTGACCGAAGACACCACCAAGTGGCGCGAGGCGGAAACGAATTACATTCAACCGCTACTAGATCGCTATCCTGAAAGTGAGTATGCCGAAACAGCCCACGGCTGGATCGACATGATTCACGTAGAACGCGCCGAGGCTCGCTTGGCAATCAGCCTACGTATGGGACGCGAGTTCCGAAGCGATGCCGAGCGTCGTTTGGCCAATGCACGCGGCTTGGAAGAAGCCGGCAATCATCTTGCTGCGTGGCATCAATACGACAAGATGCTGGAAGAACTTCCTGATACCACCGACAACCGTCCCTATCATTTGATCGCCCAAAAAGAGATTAACCTTCTCCAGCATTTGCGTGTTCGAAGCGGCGTCCAGCAGTCTTCGCTGAACGACTTCGTTCTGCAAGCCGAAGAAATGATTCTCTCGGGCGAAGTGAAAGAAGGACGCGAGATCTTCCGTCGTATCATCTCGCTGTACCAGGAATATCCTGACGGGGAAGGGGCCGTCGAGCTTGCCAAAAGTGTGCTGGCGAAACCAATCTCCGTAAACAATGGCAAAGAAGCAGCCGCTTCCAAACCGCGTATCGCGCAGGGAACCGATGCCCAGCAAGAGGTTCGCAAGCCAGAAATGGCTGCGGCCGAAGAAGACGTTGACACATCGCCTGCCGAGACAACCGACACCGAACCGATGGAAGACGCATCTCCAGCCGAATCGGACATGACTCCGGCCGAGGAGGCACTGGACGTCGACGTTTCGGAAGTCGCGACGCCGGAAGCTGGTCCTATCGAGAGCGAAACACCGACCAAGCGAGCTCCTTTGTTCCCCGTGAATCCTGGCTTCTCGTCAGGTGAAACACAGTTCTAACTTCGCAATTCGCTTAGTTCGTTCCTACAAAAGAGGCCTGTCGAGTGAGTCACTCGGCAGGCCTCTTCTATTTGTATCGATTGCAACGGCTTTAGCAACGTAGATCCATCCGAGAGGTGGGGATTACCGCAACCATCTGGCGGCCCTGATCTGTTTCCCGGCATAAGGTTGAAGTGAGTCGAGCGGCCCTGTTTGCATGAACCGCGGCCACCATGAACTGCCCCGATCTCAGGACTCAGCTTCAATGCTTCGTGTTTTGGAAATTAACGAGCCGCAGGATTTGTCCTACGTGCGATGCAACTGGCATCGCTTGTGGGAATCGACTCCCGGCGCGACGTTCTTCCAGACCTTGGAATGGCTTCAAATCTATTGGAAGCACTTCGGAGAAGGTAAATCGCTGCGCGTCATCCTTGTATTGGAAGAGCAGCGACTTGTTGGGGTCGTACCTCTGGTTGTTGTGAACGAGCCGACACGTCTGGGGCGCGTTCGCGTTCTGACTTATCCACTGGCCGACTGGGGAACCCACTTCAGCGTGCTTGCTGAGAACCCTCAAAAGACATTAAGCCGTGCGCTTCAGCACGTTCAGGAAACTCCTCGAAACTGGGACATGATCGATCTGCGCTGGCTGGCAGAAGAAGACATGGAGATCAATCTGACCAGCAGCGCGATGACCGAAGCAGGCTACTCCGCGAACCCAGGAGTTTGGAAAGAAACGGCGTTCGTCGACTTCGACGGAGACTGGGAAGACTATTTGCGGGCACGCAGTCCAAAGCTGCGTAGCGAGATTCGCCGCAAGTTAAAGAAATTCGATCTTACCGGACGGGTTCATCTCGAGCGTTATCGACCCAAGGGCAAAGAAGCCGGGGACTGCGATCCTCGCTGGGATTTGTATACCCAAGCTACAGCAATCGCCGAGAAAAGCTGGCAAGGGCATTCAACCACAGGCACCACGATTTCGCATCGCCAGATTCGCGCCTACATTAAGTCCTGTCACATCGCTGCGACAGAACTAGGCATGCTCGACTTGGCCATCTTGCACTTCGATGGGCGACCAGTTGGATTCTGCTACAACTATTGCTCACACGGACATATCTTCGGACTGCGCCGTGGCGATGCTCCTAAAGCAAGAGAACATGGCCTGGGAACCGTGCTGACGGCCATGCTGATTCGCGATAGCTTCGAGCGAGGGGACGTATCGCTCGATATGGGGCCAGGCTCTTTTGAGGCCAAACGTCGCTGGATGACGCGAATTGCCACCGTTGGTCGCATGACACACTATCCGATGTTAGCTCCCCGCGCTCAGATTCTTCGACTGAAACATTGGTGGCAAAGCTGTCGCGACCGCAAGACCGGGCGTCTTCGCACGACGCTGGAAGAAAAGCAAGGAAGCGTTTGAGCTAGCTAAATGTTCTGAAGAAAAGCTCAAACGAATGATCAAGACTATCTGATCGCTTGGCAAATAATTAATAGCCTGCGAACGAACTTCTCGGAATAACTTCCCCAAGAAACGAAACACGGCCGAAAGTCTTTACTACCACGAGGTAATCAGGGGCTTTCGACCGTCGCGCTTCGTTGGATTATGTCGCCGGGACTGTTTTACCCGGCTTTTTCCCGAGGAAGTAACAACTTCGACGGGCTGATGTTGCTTGGTTATTAATAGGTTCGCAGTGAGGTCTCGATTTTCTTCCCGCTCTGCGAAACTTTTTTCACCTTTTTCTAGGCGACCAATTCCTTGATAACTTTGCCACCATTGGCGATCTTCATCGGACGACCGCTCTTGCTGGTGAACGTTGTATCAAGCGAGATACCCATTGCACGGCAAACCGTAGCCATCAGGTCTTCCGAGCTGTATGGTTCCGTTTCGACGCGAGTACCATCCGAGCTGGTCGCACCGACAGCGATACCGCCGTTGATACCACCACCACCGACGACCGTGCTCCAGCTGCGAGCCCAGTGGTCACGACCGGTGTTGCCGTTGATACGTGGGGTACGGCTGAATTCACCCATCCACACGATCGTGGTGCTTTCGAGCAAGCCACGCTGCTTGAGGTCGGTCACCAACGCGCTCATCGCACGATCGAGAACCGGCAGCTTGTTGTCGGAAAGGGTGTTGAAGATGTTCTGGTGGTTATCCCAACCGCCCAGGTCAACTTCGATGAACGGAACGCCTGCTTCGACCAAACGTCGAGCCAGCAAGCAACCACGGCCGAAGCCATCGTTACCGTACAGTTCCTTCATTTCTTCCGGCTCTTCCATCACCTTGAAGGCCTTCATCTGATCGCTGGTCATCAGCTTGACGGTCTTGTCCAGGATCTTTGCATGATCCATGGCAGCCTGACCGCGATCTTGGCTGACGAAACCACGTTCGATCATTTGCAGCATGCTCAAGCGGCTTTGCAGCGTTTCATCGCCCCAGCCCTTCATACCCAGGTTACGAACCTGACCGCTGCTGCTGACAGTGAACGGTGCCCACGACATTCCGAGGAAGCCTGGACCGACACTACCACCACCAACGGAGACGAATGGAGGAATTTCCAATTCGTTGTGGTCGCTGGCCAATTCGTGAGCGATCACCGAACCGTAGCTTGGGTGCTCGATGTTTGGATTAGGAACGTAGCCGGTGTGCATGTAGTAACGACCACGACCGTGATCCGCTTCACGCGTGCTCATCGAGCGAACGATCGAGAGGTTATCCATCACCTGGGCGACCTTCGGAAGGTGTTCCGAGATCTGCACGTCGCCCTTGGTGCTGATGGGACGGAAAGGACCGCCGGTGTTCGTACCAGGCTTCAAGTCCCACAAGTCCATCGTGCTTGGACCACCACCCATCCACAGCATGATGCAGCTCTTGCCGCGTTTCTTCAATTCTTGGGCGTTGGCCTGAATGGCACTTCCCATCATCAGCGACGGAGCAACCATTGCGGAAGCACCAGCCATGTGAGACATGAAGTGACGTCGGGTCATCCCCTGAGGAGTCATACTCATAGAAAAGTTCCTTATTGATGCGCCCGACGACTCGGGCCAGCGATGTGGTTACTGGTTGGAGTACGTCGAAAGTTTAGTGATTCAAAATGAACTCGTTGCTGTTCAGCAGGGCCCAGAAGACATCTTGCAATGCTTTGGCCATGTCGCCCTTATGAACGCCAATCAAGTAGTTAGCAGCTTGCAGCTCGTTGCGTGTCGGACGTCGAGCGACCGTTGCCATGTACAAGTGATTAATCGCTTCCTTGCCATCGCGGCCTTCGGAAGCCATCGTGTGGATGAAGCTACCAGGCTTGGTGCTCACAGCGTCCATGACCAAGTCGCCATTGAACATCATGAGCGCTTGAGGAATGGTACCGTTGAACGTCGTCGCTTCGTCCCCTTCGTCGGTGCCGAAAGCGGTGACGAACTGCTGCATCCATTCGCTCTTCTTCTTTTCCTGAGCTTCGTAGCTGCCGCGAGTCTTGTGAGCTTCGGTGGCTACAAGCAGCGATTCGTACAGTTGTTCGGCCTGCATCTGACGCAGATAGAAATGACTGAACTTAGGTGGTTCACCCACCGTCGGATCATCCAGGGCATTCCCCTTAGTGATTCGGCTGGAAAGACCATACGCTTCGCTCAGCGCGATCCAACGGATCAGGTCCTTCAAGTTAAAGCTGTTTCCACGAACTTCTTCGCCCAAGTAGCTGATCAGTTCAGGATGAGTAGGACGATTGTGCGGTCCCATGTCATCCACAGGCTTGGTGAAACCATAACCGAGGAAGTGGCCCCAGTAACGATTCGCGATCGCTTCCGGCAGACTTTCCGAGTCGGTGATGAACTTCGCAAGTTCATCACGGCGGTTCACTTCGTTCACGCGACCGCTGGTTGGAATCTTTTGGCCATCCAGAAATTCTGGATAGGCGACTTTCAGCAAACCGTTACGTAGTTCGTAGTAGATTTCTGCATTGTTGATGTTACGGCCTTCGCCCATGAAGTCGACATTGCTGAGCGTCATTGCTCGCATGTTGTCGTCGCCACCGGCTGGCATCTCGCCACGGCGTGCTCGCGTTTGACGGAAGAACGCATTCAGGTTCCAGAACTTCTCTTGCTTCCATTCGTTGAACGGATGGTTATGGCACTGCGTGCATTGCACCTGCATGCCCAAGAAGATCTGTGCCGTTTTGGCGGTTGCCTGGACGCCGTTTTCGTCCAGCTTATCCATATAGAAGTTGACCGCACCGTTGAAGCCAGGCATCCCAGGCGTATTGGCCCCTGTCGCACTGACAAGCTCTTTCACCATTTGATCGTATGGCTTGTTACGAGCAAAGCTGTCACGCAGGTACTTCTGCATGCCAGGACGGCTGATCTGCGAGTTGTTATCCGTTCCGCCATTACGACCGATCAGAACGTTCGTCCAGATAGTGGTCCAGTTTCGGGCGTACTCTTCGGTGTACTTCTCGTCGTAGAGCAGTTTGTCGACAAGTGCCTTCTTCTTATCTTTCGAGCGATCACGCTGAAATTCGTTCAGTTCATCAACCGAAGGAACACGCCCCAGCACGTCTAAGAACAGCCGACGAGCCCAAACGGTGTCGATTTCTTCCGGTGAAGGGGTGATTCCGTAGTCTTCCCAGCCCAGGCGAATCTGTTCGTTGATCTTTGCGACCTGAGGGATGCCGTAATCATTCGACTTATCGGCGGCCGACGAACCCGCGGCAAATGCGAGCACTAAGCCGAAAGTGACGGGAATAAATTGCCAGCGCGACATGGGGTTACCTCTTCTACAATTGAAATGGACGGCGAAAAGCCCTCGTGCGTAACGAGTTAGGTTGTCCATCGTGAGCTACCATCCTGACGAGACATTGCTACAATGTCGTAACTCACCCTGGATAAACGAGTCTGTACTATGAATGTACTCGTTGTTTTTCCTGGATTGGCGGGATTTCTGCGAGTTTTCTCCCGCTTAGAGCTGCGATACCGGGCTTTTAATCTATTCTGCGGATTTCAAGTAGATTATTCCGGGGTGGGAAAAAGTTGGTTTTTTAGCACCAATTTTCATTTTTCGATTTGGTATCGCATTTCGCAGCACTGAAACCCCCATCCGGGGCGTATCAAAATTGCACACTGATCAATTTTGCAACGTGCAAAATAAAACAGGCGAGTCGCTTCAGTGAAACGAACTCGCCTGTTCTATTCGGGATGGAAGGGGGAGATCCTTCCAACTCAAGCCTCTTATCATCCTTTCGGAACGACCTTAACCCAATGCCTCTAAAGGATTAAGGCCAAAAACCGGTGTGCCTCTTCTTAATACCGGCCCCTGTTATCCAGGATCCTCTTCTCTGTTACGACCCTGTCTCAACTTCCGTTAGGATGCTAGGTATATATGCAATGGGCGTGCCAAAAGAATTTCCTTACCAAGAAATCGCCCGCAAACTTCCCTCATACACCATGCAGACCCTGTCCATACTTTTTCAATGTTCCTTGTACACTCCGGTATAATACGTCCAGCGTTGTTCAGACTTGCTTGTCTTGGCTTGTCCTCATGCCCCTTGCAGCTCTTTCGAGGGGGCAAAGAAACCTTTGTTCGTGGCCGGGGTTATTCTTTGGGTACCCTGATTCATGATGACCACCTTGTTGAACAAGCCGTAGCGGACCACAGCGACCACGCGGAACCCACAAGCCCAGGCTGCTAGTTTTTGCCGATATCAGTCCCTAGACTGAAACGCTGGGAAGTAACGTCCCGGTGGAAAACGTTGTCACGTCGGCTCGCGGAGAAGATGCCTTGTCGATTTCGGAATCGACTGCCCGAAAGTACGAACTGCAAGATCCGGATGTCCGGCTCATGCTGTTGGTGCGCGATGATGACGCCGCCGCGTTCGAAGAGCTCATGCTCCGTTACCAGCGCCGCGTGGTGACCGTGTTGGAACACCTCACCGGCAAACGAGATCTCGCCGAAGATCTGGCCCAAGATGTCTTCATGCGCGTTTACCGCTCGCGAAAGACTTACGTGCCCGGCTCGCGGTTTTCGACTTGGCTCTTCACCATCGTCAATAACGTCGCCAGCAATGCGCGGCGAAGCCTGGCAAGACGCAAAGAAGTCCAAGTCACCAACACCGTCGATCAGTCTGGCAGCCAGCCGGCGAACCCGATGGAACGCATTGCCACCGCGGCAAGTGGCATGATGCCGACCAGACAACTCGATAAGTCCGAGATGGGTTCGATCGTCCGCCAGGCCATCGAAACCCTCAACGAGCGGCAACGCATGGCCGTGCTGCTGTCGAAGTTCGAGGAAATGAGTTACGCCGATATCGCCGAAACGATGGGCATGTCGGTCCAAGCGATCAAGTCGTTGTTGTCCCGCGCCAGGGCCAACCTCAAAGAAGCCCTGCAACCCTACTTACAAGAAGGAACGGTTCCTTAAACATTGCCGAGAGCTCTCTTTCCAGTCCCCTCTCCCTTTCCAAGGGAGAGGGCTACGGTGAGGGTTGTGAAGTGGGTACCCGTTTCGCCCCTCACCCTAACCCTCTCCCCGCAGGGGCGAGGGGACTGGAAAGAAGACATGCCCACGCAGACGAGGGCATGGCACCCACGCCATCCATGATCAATGACAATGCTAAGGAACTTTAGCGGATCAAGCGGGTTCAACCCGTTTACCTAGCGACGTAGCCATGACTGATCCCACCGCACATCCCGACGCCACTACCGAGATGGACGAGCTGTTAGCCGCCTATCTCGACAACGAGCTTTCCGACTCGGAAAGAGCGATGGTCGAAACGCGCCTCGCCGAGGACGAAGCGTTCCGTAGTCGCTTGGACGAACTCGATCGCGCGTGGGACATGCTCGACTCGCTTCCCAAAGCCGACCTGGACGACGAAAAGTTCGTTCGTACCACCGTCGAGATGATCACTGTTGCCGCCTCGCAAGAGATCCAACAGTTCGAGCAACAGAAGAAACGCACAGCCACGATTCGTCAAATTGGTATCGCCCTGGGAATCGTTGCCTTGGTCGGCATGGGCTACATGCTCACGCAGTGGCGACTCACGCGGCCTGATCGAGTCCTTGTCGAGAACCTGCCGGTGATCGAAAACGTCGACGAGTTCGAGCGTATCGACAATATCGAGTTCCTCGAGTCGCTCCGCAAAGAAGGCCTCTTCACGGGAGAAACCAGCGATGAATCGTAACGGCATCACAGCCGCCACCATCGTTGCCCTCGTGTTGGTCACCTCGCTGATCGGCCACGCGCAAGAGAGCATTTCGGATCGCGTGGCACGTATCGAAACGATGTCGGCCGCCGACAAAACGGAACTGCGTCAAAAGCTGGAACGCTTCGAGAAGCTTTCGTCCGAAGAACGCAATCGCCGCATCGCACTCAACGACGCGCTGAACGAACATCCCGAAGGGGATCAGCTTCGAGAAGTGATGCATCGTTATTACGACTGGCTGAAAACCATCAGCTCGGTCGAACGTCTTAAGCTTCAGGAACTGCCGCCGGACGAACGCATCACCGAAATCAAACGCATCATTCAGATGCAGGAACGCAAAGAGTTCGACGAGCTGACTCGATACGCGTTCCGCGACATAAAACCGAAGCGGGAAGACTTCGACGCCATTCGTCAGTGGTTCAACCAGTGGCTTATCAATCACAAAGAAGAGATCCTGGCCAACGAGCCGAAGCTGTACGAGAAAGTTCCTTGGCTGAAAGAACGCCTGGAAGACGCCTCGGAAGATCGAAAGCTGTTTGTCATCTGGGTCTGGATGTTCCGCGTTCCTGACGTGAAAGCGTTGACGCCGTCGGACGAAGACTTCGACAAATTGGCTTCCCAGTTAGACAAAGACACGCAGACGAAGTTGAAAGCAGAGCCGGTCGAACGCCAGCGAGGGCTATTGGGCGCATTGATGCAGGCCGCCGTCTTCTCACATTTCCAAAACCGCGTGGACGACGACGAGCTACAAAAGTTCTATCGCAAACTGCCGGAGAGTCGCCAATCGGAACTTGCGGCAATGTCACCGGAGGCGTTCGATAAAGAATTGCGTCGCGACTATATGCGTGAGAATGGCAACCGTTTCTTTGGTGGTCGTCCGCCTGGTCCACCTCCATGGGAACGTGACCGAGACGATCGTGACGGGCGCCGAGGCAACGACCGAGATGGCCGCCGCGGCGATGGACGCGGTGGCGATAACCGCGGTCCGGATGGCCGTGGCGATCGCGGCCCCGAAGGCCGAGGCCCTGATGGTCGGGGACCTGGCGGCCCAGGCATGCGTGGCGATCGCGAGTTCGGACCGCGACCTGAGTTCGACGGACCTCCCCCGATGCGCGACGGCGACTTCGACCCTCCGATGCCTATGCCCCCAATGGACGACGACGCCAAACCAACCGCTTCATCACCAAGCAAGTAGGTTAGTCCGGATTCGTCGATTTATTCTTCTAGTTCCGGGTGCCATGCCCTCGTTCGCGTGGGCATATCTTCTTCCCTCTCTTCGCATCGCAAGTCGCTCCCCTTTTTCACACAGCGGCTCCAAGATGTTAGACTCCGAGGCGAATAGCGTAAGTACATTGAACATCGCTTGGTCGCGATAACGCCTGCAGGGAGCCTCGATATGCACAACAGAACAAGCGTCTTGCTTATGGGAGTGGTCATCGTTGCCGCGGCGACGGGATGTTATCAACCGAAGAATACAACGCCCATTCCTGTTCCCAAAGGTGCGTTGATCGAGATCTATCAGATCACTCCAACCCAGGGAGCCAACACAAAACCGGCGATCGATCCGGTCAACGGGACGCCGATCTATCTCGTCACGCCACCGGTCGTGGCGACAAACGATATCGAAACCATCGCAGTCCAAGAAACCGATTTGCCTGACTCCCCAGGCCTCGCCCTCAAGCTAAAGCCATCCGGCTCGCGAAAAATGGTCGCCGCAACAACGACGGCCGGCGTCACGCAGCTGGCATTCGTCGTCAATGGCTCCGTGGTATCGGTTCCCAAAGTCAGGGCAATGATCGGAGATCGCATGGTCATTACCGGCAGCGCGAATGACCCTCAGTTCGCCAATGCCATGAAGATTTTCGGTAAATAGTCGTACCCCTTTCTAATACGGCTAGAATAGCGAACTTCCGCAAATCGGTTTCCTCGCTTTTCTGCCACCGAAAGATGCGACGTTCATGTTCGACTTCGAAAACAAAACGACTCCGTCCGAACTAATGGGCGAACTAGAACGATTCATTGAGTTCTGGCTGGGGCCTCGCTGCGAATCTTATGGTGAGCCCGTAGAAAACCTCGATCAGCTCAAGTTGCCGGAGCCCCTTCGTCGATTGTATGCATTCGCAGGCCGATGGCCGGCGATCGATGGTCGCGATGCGATGTACGAGAAGTATGGCTGGGTCAGCAACTTTGCCACGCAAGACATGTTGCTGCGTCCGGAACGACTGCAATGGACCGACGATGGTAAAGTTGTGTTTCTCCAAGAGAACCAAGGCTGCTGGTTGATGGCTGCCAACGCCGAAGGCGAAGATTCGCCGGTGTGGTGCGACACGCAGGACGAAGGAATAGAACGAATAGATCAGTGGCCGCAAATCAGCAACTCTCTGGCTGAACTGCTTGTTACGTTTTGTTTTCAAGAGCTAACGTTCGGCAGCCGCTATGGGGAGTGGGATACCAGTCTTTCCCGACGCTTCGAATCGGAAGACTCGGACAAGCTGCTTCTTTGGGAAAACGGTCGCTATGCCTGGTCTGAATGCAACTACAGCTTCTATTTGATGGACGGGGATATTCTTGTCGGAGACTTCCAAGGGATGGGCTCTGATGACTTCTTTTTTGGAGCGAACAGCGACGACGCGATCGATCGAATCGAGTTGCTGGAAAGCCCAATCGTCGCTTGTTATCTGGAAACGCCAACTCGCTGGAGGGTCGATCTTTTCGAGAACGGTTCGGCGAAAGTTAGTGTCCTGACGCAAAACAATTCCGAAGCAACATGCACGCCAAATACGTTCGACTTTCGTTCTATTCGCGATGAACTGTTATCGAAAGTCACCGACGGCGGGCGTTATGGCGAAGACACCACCGCCTTCTTCTTTCGAGAGGGGCGTGGATATGCCCAAGGGCAAACGCTAAAAGATTGGAGCGTTGTGGAAGAGCTTTTTGCCAAAGCGTTCGCCAACATTGACAGGGAAGAGTCGTCGTTTGCAGAGTGCCGACGCACGATACCGCTACGGTCTTGATGCATTTTGCGTTTGTAACTCTCGCGATTTGTTCGTCCGCTTTCGGTTCCTTAAAATGGGCGACACCTCTTTTTACCTCTTGCCGAGAGAGCCTGCCGGATGTTGCTTCGTTTGATGGTTGTGTTGTTGGTGCTGATCGCCGGCGTGGTGCATGTGTCGGCTGTCTTTGCACAGCGGTTGCCTCGTGAGAATCTTCTTTTGTATCGCGATGCGACAGGGCAGACGCGGCCGGTGATGTCGATCGATGACTGGCAGCAACGACGAGCCGAAGTGGTTCGCGGCATGCAGTCGGTGATGGGCGAGCTGCCGGGCGACGAGAAGCGATGCGAATTGGAAGTGGAACTGATCGAAGAGATCGATTGCGGTTCGTACGTGCGGCGTTTGATTCGGTATCAGTCGGAGCCTGGCTGCTTTGTGCCGGCTTACTTGTGCGTGCCGAAAAAGGCCCTTCGCAGCGATGCCGATCCGGTGCCAGGCATTCTTTGTTTGCATGGAACCGATAACACGATCGGCCATGGCACGGTGGTTGGCTTGGGTCGGCCGAATCGGAACTATGCCGGCGAGTTGGCCGAACGTGGTTTCGTGACGCTGGCGCCGAACTATCCGCTGTTGGCCAAGTATCAGCCTGACATCGAAGCACTCGGCTGGCAGAGCGGCACGCTGAAGGGGGTGTGGGACAACATGCGGGGGATCGACTTGCTGGAGACGCTTCCCTTCGTGCAGCAGGATCGTTACGGTGCGATCGGGCACTCGCTCGGCGGGCATGGCTCGGTGTACACGGGCGTTTTCGATCCGCGAATTGCCGTGGTGGTCAGTAGCTGCGGGCTCGACTCGTACGTCGATTATTACGACGGCAACCCTGACGTTTGGCAGAACGGAAGAGGATGGACGCAGCTGCGATACATGCCACGGATGGCCGACTATCGTGGCAAGCTGGAAAGCATTCCGTTCGACTTCCACGAAATGATCGGCGCGTTGGCCCCGCGCCGCGTGCTGATTATTGCTCCGCTGCGGGACAGCAATTTCCGCCATGAAAGCGTCGACCGAATCGTTCGCGCGGCGAAGCCGATCTATGGCCTCTACGGTGCCGAGGCATCGCTAGAGGTCAAACACCCCGACGTCCAACACGACTTCCCGCCCGAGATGCGGGAAGCGGCGTACGCGTTTCTCAGCAAGGGGCTTACCAGCAAGCCGTAAGCCCCGAGGCGAATCAGCTCGGCTTACTTCTGCCCAGCCTTCGACGAAAGGCTTTCCAGGTAGGTCACCAGGTCGGCGAGTTCCTGGACGGTGACATCGTTGGCCAGGCCGACCGGCATGATCGAGATATCGTCCTTCTTCTGACCGAGGATCTCGTCTGGATTCAGCGTGATCTCGTTCCCCTGATTATCGCGAATGACAATCTTTTCGGGGCCTTCGAAGGTGATGAAGCCTGACAGCAGGCGACCATCTTCCATCTGGAAAATGTTTGTCACGAACCCTTGGGCGAGCGACTTGCTCGGCAGGACGATCGCTTCGGTCAGCTGATCTCGCTTGTACGTCTTCGCGACTTGCGGCAAGTAAGGCCCGCGAGGCGTTTCGTTCGGCTCGACGGTGTGGCACTTGTTACACGTCAGCTTGGCAAAGAGCTGTTCGCCGCGAGCTTTGTCACCCTTCATGCCGACGACCTGTTGGACGACTTCCTGCGGATCGATGGTCGCCACCTTCGGTCCGGTCGGCTTGTTCATCTGGGCCTTCAGCTTCCACGCGGCGGCTACTTTGCCGGCGGCCGAAGCGACTTCGGCGTTCTGACTGTCGAGCAGCCCGCGAACTTTATCTTCCAACTGGCGATCGTTGACGATCATCGCCGCGGCAAGCAGGTTCGGCTGACGAGCCGGATCGTTCCAGCCACTTTCCAGCGAACCGTTCACGCTGCTTTCGACTTCCGGCGAAAGTTTCTTTTGCTGCGACAACGTCAACATGGCGGCTTCGGCCCAGATAGCGTCAGCAGAAGTTGGCGTCTTCGCGAGCGATTCCAGCACGCCGATCTGGCGGCTCAGCTGATCTTTGTTCTGGAACTCGGCAAACGCCTTCTTGTAGGCGGCACCGTTGGCGTCCTCGGCGTGCAGCTTTGTCAGGCCGGCCAGTGCGGCTTCGACGGTCTCGGCGTCGGTACTGCGGAGCAGGGCAGTGATGGCCTGACCGCGAGTTTCAGCTTGGGTATCCTCGGCCGTCGCGGTCGCCGTCAGCAAGCCGATTGCTTCGCTGGGAAGTTCGTTCGACTCGGCGATCATGCTCACCGCGGCGGCGGCGAACTTCGGATCGTTGGCCGCTTTCAGCAGTGCCAGGCGAAGCGTGCCGTCCAGTTCAATCCGGTGACGACGCAGCTGCTCTAGCAGGAACGCCGATTCCTCGCTGTCGGCCGAGGCCAATGTACTGCGAAGGACGCCGCCGATCTTGTCGGACAGCTCCCATTTCTCGGGCTGGTAGTATGGCCCGCGTGTGTCAGGCCGCGTGCCCCAACTGTTTCCCTTCCACTCGCCGTCGACGAAGTAAAGTCGGCACAGGGCGGTTAACAATCCTTGACGGCGGTACGCGTTGTCTTCCTTAGCAACTCGCTCGATCAACCCATCCACGACTTCCGGCTTGTGCATCCGCTGGAGGGCGAACAACGCGAATTGACGCTTACGTTCGGTCGCGGTGCGGCCATCCAGGATGAAGAAGAGGGGTTCGTACGCTTCACGATTGGCGAGGGCACGAAACGCCGTGTGACGGATCACCGGATCATCGTTGCCCAGAAATTTGGTCAACGCTACGTTTGCGGCTGTCATGTCTGGGGAAGAAGTAACTCGCGGGTCACGGTTAACACGGCCGAGAGCGATAATGGCCTCTAGCTGCGTACGCGAATCCTTACTGCCAAGATAAGTGGGAGCACCTCTCTCAATGGCCTTCATTTGAGGGACGATCGACAAGCGATCTACATCGGAAAGTGCTCGAATTGCCAGTGCTCCAACTTTCTGGTCCTTGGCCAATTGAGGCAACACATTACTAACGATTTCAGGTAATGTCCGGCCCCGACGATCGGAACCTTCAAACGTCCCGTCGGTTTCGACAGCAATCAACGTTGCCAGGTAGAGAGCGGCCACTTGGGTCTCTACCGAAAGGTTCGTATTTCGAGGTTGCGTCGCCATCTTGATCGCTTCATCGAAAATCTTCTTACGTCGTCCCAGCAGCACTTTCGCTTGTTCTTCGTTCTTTATTTCGCCTTGGCAGCGTGCGAGTAGTTCTCGCTGGGCGGCCAAGCGTCGACGATGGCTGTCGGAATGCAGCAGTTCAAACAGTTGATCGTCGGAAGCCTCTGCCAGCTTCGGCATGGTAGCCGGCTGATATCCCTTAGGTGTCACCTGAACCAAGTAACCGACATCTTCGCCGTTGTACTTGAAGGTTGCTCCCTTCCAGCTGGCGGCGTAGATGTTGCTGTTGGCGTCGACGTCTAAGTCGGTCACGCGAGGGATGCCGAGGAACTCTTCCTGGTTGACCTCGAACGTTGCTCCTTGGCGTTTCGGATTATGGCGATAGATCCAGCTGCGTCCCCAGTCGGCTGTGTAGAGGGCGTTGCCGTAACCTTCGGGGAAGCCTGGCTCGTCCATGTAGAGTGCGCCGCACCCGGAACCGCCGCCGTAATCAGCCAGCGGCTGCACGATTTCGTCGCCGAAATTCATGTACAGTCGAGGATAGCCGTGATCTTCCAGACCGCTGAAGTGGTGCAGACGAATGTCCCAGCCGCCACCATCGTTGGTGTTGTCACGCGTGAACGCGTTCATTAGCGGGTCGACCGCCACTTCCAGAATGTTTCGCGTACCGTAGCTGTAAACCTCCATGTCCGTTCCGTCTGGTCGAACACGCAGGACACCCCCGCCACGCATTTGCAGCTTCTTACCGTCGGCCCCTTCCGCTTCCATGAAACCGAAGTCGCCGATGGCGAGGTAAAGCCAGCCATCGATCCCGAGGGTCACGCCGTTGGAGGTATGGTCGGCGGGGCGATCTTTGAACGTGAACGCCAGGTTCTTGATCAGAATCTCTTGCTTGTCGCTACGGCCGTCACCATCTTCGTCGATGAACGCACTGAGGTGCGGCGGGTGCAGCACGTACAACCGATCGCGATCCCAGACGATCCCCCGCGGCGAATCGACATCGGGCACAAACAGCTTCACTTCGTCCGCTTTGCCGTCGCCGTCGGTGTCTCGCAGGCGGTGGATGGCACCTCGCTTCAGTTCGCGGTCGAGCGAGCCATTCTTGTCGACCGAAACGTAAACGTCCCCTTCAGGAGATGCGGCGACAAACACTGGGTAGTTCACCGCGGGAGGTGCCGCGAAGATCTTCTTCTCGAAGCCTTCCGGTAGTTTCACTTCGGCCAGCTTCTTGGCGTCTTCGTCTTCCTGCGACTTTTGCGGAGTGACTTCGACAAGTTCTTTGCCAAGCAGGCGGAGCTCGCGAATCGAGGCCCAGCCGCCGGAGTTCTTGCCTTGGGCGTCGATGCGGACATGCTGGATACCGTCGGCGTTGATTTCAAAGTCGTAGGTGTTGCCGTTGTTCTTCGATTGGTCGAGCAGTGTCTCCCAACTTTCGCCGTCGCGGCTGCCTTGGACGACGTATTGATAGACGCCGTTGTTTTCCCATTCGATCTGCACGCCGCGAATGTCTTGCGGCTGGCCCAAGTCGACTTGCAGCCACTGTGGATAGCTGCCGCTACTGGCACACCAACGTGTCGACTCTTTGCCGTCGAAGGCATTCTTGGCGAAATTGTTTTTGCCGGTCTCTTCGCTGGAAGCTTTGGCCGACTTGTTCAATGCCAGGTTCACAGGCACCAGCTTCGGAGCGGCGCTGACTTCTTTCAGGTATTCGTCGGAAAGCTTATCGCACGCCCAGAGGGTGCCGCGGGTCAGCATGTTAAGGAATTCGTCCGCTTCCATCGTTTCGTTGTGATGACCAAGCGTGGTGCCGAAGACTTTGGCTTTGCCATATTGATTGGTCCAGATACAAGCATGCTCGGTCCCTTGGTCACGCTCTTTGGAAGCCCCCAAAACATGCGCGGTGTCCCAGACTTTAGCGATGTGATAAAGCTCGCCTTGCGGATTGGCCCAAGCAGGTCCGAAGCCTTGCATGATGGGATGTTCGGCGTCGTAGTTGTAAACGGCGTGGGGGTAATGGGCACCGTGGCGATGCGAGGTAACGCCGCAGAACTTGAACCACTGGTCGGTTCCGTCGCGGTAGCAGTGCATCGCACAATGAATGACCACGCCGGGGAGCCCTTCCTGGTGCGGCTTCAACACGCGGGCGGTCCATGCCGGATCTTTCACCGCGGCAAAACATTCGTTGTGCAGAACGATGTCGTAACCGTCGGCCCAGTTGGGATCTTGATAAAGGGGAATCTTCGTGTCGGTGGTGCTGCCCCCTTCGTGGACGACCGTCACTTCGATATGAGCACGTGCCTCGAGGCCTTCTTTGATGATGTTCTTTTGTGTCTGATAGTCGTGGCAACAACCGCCGGTGACCAAAAGGGCCTTGAGAGGCTTGGGAGCATCGGCTGCCGACAAAGTGGCCGGAAGAAGACAAAGCGTGACAACAGACAGAACGCGGGCAAAAAGCGAGCGAGGGGGTGTCATCAAGGAAAAACCTACTTGCTTTTGAAGTTTTCGGGGGTGGGAAAGGGGAGAGAGGGTCCGCATTTACTATAGTTCATGCCGCTGGAATCGAAAGGCAAGTTGGCGTGGTGATTTCACGTGGCATGGAGATATTTCTTCTGTTTTCAGCCTGAAAAGAGGCTTTCTGACGCGAAATATGGGTCTCTAGCGGCAGCGTGCCGCGTGCGTTAAGCCGCAGTCGACGGGTGGATCGGTTCGCCGGTGAAGACGCTGAGCAGCAGATAGATGGCCAAAGCCAAGCCCAGGAACGTAACGACCGCCGAAACCCAAACGGCGAGTTGCATGCTGTAGTTTGCCGGTCGCTGGTCGAGAGTCATCTTGCGAATGAAGCCGGTATGCTGCCAGGCCGAGACGCCAATGAGTGTGGCTCCCAGCAAAACGAAACCGATACCGATCAGCGAAGAAATCAACGGCGGACTAATGTCGACGCCGGGGTGCCGCAGCATTTCCAGGAACAGCCCGAACCGCGCGACGAGAAAGCCAACGCCAATAATGGCCAGCCCCGTTCGCAGCCACGCCAGCATGGTGCGTTCGGCAGCAAAGAAGACCCGCGGATCGGAAGGGGGCAATGGTTTGGTTTCGTCTTCGCTCATGATGACGATTATGCCCTGTCGCACGGCATGGTGCCACTGGCTTAGCGAGCGGCACCATGGGCGGATTCGATCAATACTTCCGGAACGAGCCTACGCCGACTTGGCCATTTCGTTATGGGCGTGGTTCGTTTCGACTTGCGGTGCTTTGGCAGTCCGAGCTTTGTGCTGCTTCGCTTTTCCGCAGCGGTTCCACAAATCCATAAACGCATGCCGGAACGAATACTCGTTGGTGCGATGATACGGCGAGCCCTCAGGCAGCTTCTCCATCAAGCGGCGGTGAGCCTCTGGCATCGCATGGTATGGCAGCGAAGGGAACATGTGATGCAGCGCGTGGAAGCGTGTTCCGATAGGGGCCCAGATCTGTGTGACCCATTTGTTGGAGGGGAAGTTAACCGAGTCCAACAGCTGTTCGAGGAACGTCATTTCCCCTTCATGATTGTGCCAACGATGGGCGACCAGCGTACGCAGTGCATTGAGCGTTAAGATAAACACGCCGGTGCAGTAGGCTTGAATGATGAACGGGTAAGGGTAACCTCCCACCGTCAAAGCACCAATCAGGATGCCCAGACACCACAGAAAGCACAAACCTTCCTGCAGGCGAATCAATCGCATGGCTTTCTTGGTTGGCAGCGGGCGAATGTACTTCGGATCGATCACCATCGACGACGCATGCTGGAAAGCCCAGTTGCGAAAGCGAGGGCTGACCCAAGTCAGCGGCGTGAGGATCAAGAAGCGGAAGACGGCCAAGATCGGTACGACGAAACTGGAAGCCAGAAACGCGAAGATCTGCCAACGCCCTTCATGTTCGATCGGAAGGTACTCGCCATCCATGTCGGTGCCGTAGTGCTTTCGGCGATGATGGTCGAGGTGCGTATAATAGACGAACGACGGCATCAGAAACGGAATGCCGACCAACAGGTTCCACGTCACGCGGAAAGCGGTCATCGTGCCTGTGCGAAGGTGGACAAGTTCGTGAATGAACATTGCCAACCGGTAAAACAGGGCACTGCTGATCACGAAGCAGGTAATTTGCTGCCAGCTGAACAATTCGCTTTCGCGAACCATACGAAAGCAAACAATGCCAACGGCAAAGCAAACCAAGAAATCAGTCCAATAGACCCAAGGCTTCGGCTTGAACAAGTCGCCGATCGTCTTGCGGGCTTCGGCCATCGAGAAATCTTCAGACTTGTTGCAGTGCAAAGGAGCTTGCGAGGCTTTGTCGGAGGTGTGGCTCATGGCTGTATCGATTAGGTGCCGGGTTCGCAGTTTCGGTAAAACCATCCATGAATCAGGATTTACTTCCTAAGCATCAAAATCGGCTGAGGCGATAGGGCGGGTTCCGCCAATTGTCCAGTCTCGGTCAACTTTCCGGCGGAAGTGGGGTAAGCAGTGACGATTACAGGGTCCAAGGTGTGCATCTAGCTATCATGTTAAGCGTAATTCATGGAAATATCACAACCCACCCTTCCAAGATGGTATTTTCTGCCTAAATTATCGACATTGCCGCGATTTTTCGGAAATGGCGAAAGTGCCGGCGTAAGGCCGATCTAGGGAAGGGCAGGGCCGACCGATATAACAGACAATCAATCTTTCGCGATCGCTTCAGGAAAGCCAAGCATTCGGATGCAATCCCAAGTCGAAGTCGTAATCACCGGTAACGGGCTCGTCAGCCCCATTGGAGTCGGCAACGAAGCCGTCTGGGAAAGCCTCATGCAAGGCAAGTCAGGCATTGCGCCCCTGACAGAAATTGCCATGCCAGGCTATCCAGTCACATTTGGGGGAGAGCTGACTGGCTTCGAAGGCAAGAAGTACGTCAAACCTCGCAAAGCCCTGAAGGTGATGTGCCGTGAAATCCAAACGGGTTTTGCCGCAGCCGCGATCGGCATGGAGCAAGCCGGCCTCGAACCCGGCAGCGTCGATCCGGAACGGCTCGGTGTCGTCTATGGCGCCGAGATGATGTACAGCGACTTCGAGGACCTTCGAGACGCATACAACCAGTGCATTGAAGAAGGCTGGTATCAGCACGATCGCTGGGGACCGTCCGCGATGAGCGAGACGAATCCTTTGTGGATGCTGAAGTACCTTCCGAACATGCCGGCGTGCCATGTCGGTATCTACTACGACGGCCGTGGACACAACAACACCATCTGCTTGGAAGAAGCCAGCGCGATCAACGCGATGGCCGAAGCGCTCGCGCATCTGCGACGCGGTACGATGGACTGCATGATCGCCGGCGCGACCGGTTCTCGCTTGAACTTGAACGTGCTGCTCTATCGTGGCGACTCGCTTCTTTCGCATCGCAATGACGAACCGGAGAAAGCTTCGCGTCCGTTCGAGAAAGATCGTGACGGCATGGTCAGTAGCGAAGCAGCTGCCGCGTTGGTTCTGGAAACGCGGGAAAAAGCAGAAGCTCGCGGGGCGAAGATTATTGGGAAAGTCCTCGGAGCAGCCTCGACATTTGGTCGTGTGACCCCGGAAGCTCCGATTTCGCCTGAGGCGATTAGAAACTGCGTGACAGCGACACTTCGCGATGCGGGGATCACCGCCGACGATCTAGCGTGCGTCTTCGCCCATGGAAGCGGCAATATCGCGGACGATCCGCTGGAAGCTGCAGGGATCAAGTCCGCACTTCCTGGCGTTCCTGTCACGGCCCTTAAAAGCTATTACGGGCACTCAGGTTCGGCTTGTGGTGCTGTCGATGCGGCTGTTGCCGTGTTAGCTCTGGAACATGGCAAAGTTCCTGCGACGCTGAACTACGACACGCCCGATCCTGATTGCGATCTGCCGATCGTGCATGGCGAGCCACTTTCGATTGATAAACGCGCGATCCTGATTCTCAGCCAGACGCGCAAAGGGCACTGTGCGGGCATGGTCATCGCAAAAGACTAACTCATCTATTTCGTTGCTAACACGATGGAGAAGCGGATGCACGAAGAATCTCCATTTGCCTCGCCGCAAACAACCAACGAAATCGACGAAACGCTCGACGAACGCTCCCGCGAGATCTTCCGCGTCGCCAACGGACTGCGTTGGCTCGAGATTGTCTGTGCGTTTTCCTTCGGCGGGCTGCTCGCTCCACTCATGATTTTGGCCGAGATTGAAGGGCGATCTTCAAACAGCCTGACCAACTTCCAAGTTGTGCTTCTGCTCGGGTCGATGTGGGCAGGAGCCAGCTTGCTGGTCGCTGGCGTAATATTCTGCATCTTCATGTGGCTCGACGTTCCGAAGCGGCATTTCTGGATGGTAGCCATCGCAGCGCTGCCGCTCTTGTCGATCTTCGGCACGTTCCCCGCCGCGCGACTCTTGCAACACAAGCTTCGTAGCTATGGGCTGCAGTTTGGCTGGATCGGTCCTTCGCAGAAGCAAATCCTCGAACAACTTCGCCACCACGACGGCACGCCAGCCGATCCGAAAACGTTGGGCATGAAGTAGACACGTTTCGCAAACATTCGCACCACGGCAACGCACTTAATGGATTCATCACCCTTTGCTTCGCCCAGCCTGGAATCGACCGCTGCTCAAGAGGCTGATACTTCGCGTTTCCTGAAACTGGCCTGGTTGCAGCGAGCCATCTTGGTCTGCGCACTCTTTCAATCGCTAACGCATCTTTTCCTTGGTTTGTTCAACACCGTCATCGAACCATTGGAAGATGCCGTAAAGCTGGGCACCCTCCCCACATGGCTGCCAATGGCATATGTCCTTTCCATTACCCTCTTTGCCCTAATCACAATCATTATCACGACGCTTTTCCTGCGCCGTCTATCGCACGCCACCCAACACGAAATCGGCTGGCTTATCCCGGCAGCCTGTCAGTTGTTGCCGTACATTTCCATCATCATCCTCTTGGTGATCAGTTATCGAACGTCAAAATACTTCCTCCGAAACGGCCTGAGTGTCGGTATGCTGGGAATCAGCCAACGAGCCCTTCGGCAACAACTGGAGCAATCGGAATGACTGCCAGTCGGCATGTCGTGCTCTGGTGCGTTGCTCTTGCGGGAGCACTTCCGTGACATCCTCCGATCAGCGTGACTCACCTTATAAGTCCCCAGGCATGGACGACGCGGACTTGGTTCGCAGGGTGTACGGAGATGCGATCGTTCGATGCTTTCGGCATTTGCGTTGGGCCTACATCGCCATCGCACTGCAACTGGGACTGTTCGCCTGCGTTCCCGTCCTCGCTGGCCTGACGAATATCTTGCCTGATGAAGAACTGGGCAAACAAATCTTTTCCTATTCGTCATCGATCTTACTGGGTTTGATCTACTTGTTCTCGGTCTGGTGTATGTTCCGCCTTCTGCGATCTCTCGAAAACGCACGCTGGCATGACTACATCTTCTTTTTGATCTGGGCGGCGATTCCGTGCCTTGGACTGTTCGGTCTGCTGAGTGTTGTAGGGACCATCCGTGAACACTTCGAGGCGCAAGGCATACCGTTCGGTCACTTCGGTCCCAACTGGAAAGCTTTACGCGAGATGGCTGCCCAGGCGGAAGCAGAACAGCCGTAGGGCCGGCGATGCTTTAGCACCTTCATAGAAGTGTTACCCCGGCGAAGATCATCTGACCTGTTTCGGTAGTTTTTTCGCGTTGGTAAGTAGCTAGATGCTGCACTCTATCCACATGTAAAAGAGTCTCGACGAAAAGATGTGCGAAGTTGATTCACCCTTTCGTTCGCCAAACGCCTCCTCAGTGCACCATTTCGTGGACGAGCGGCAAGCGATCTATCGCATCGCTCGCTATCGCCAGTGGGTCGGCTGGGCGTTTGCGGGAACGGTTACTTCGCAGTTTGTCGCGTTAATATGTGGCGCGTTATGGAATTACATTTACAACGTGTGGGAATTTCCTGGCTGGTTATTCCCAAGTTATGTATTCGTATATCTCATTTCCGTTCTTTCCATCCCGCCGATCATACTTTTCTCGGTGGTCTCGGGCTTTGCATTGACGCGATGTTTGACCAATAGCGTGGTAGCCACCGTGACGGCAATCCTTATCTGCATACCTGTCATTTCGCTGGTGACGTTACTGCTTCTTTACGAGTTCAGCAATCAAATGCTACGGAAGGAGGGACTTGAGATCGGCCAGCTAGGATCGAGTGCTCGCAATATTTTCAAGCAGTTACAGCGTCGGTAGAAAGAAGGTTTCGCCAATCGAATTGCTTATCGATTAACCAGAAAATAACGCCAGGAACGTGGACTCGGGTGTTGCGCCAAAGTACACTCTCAGTCAACTAAAGTTCCCTGGCTGGAGATCATCTCATGCGCTGCGTTTTGCTGCTTACCATCTTGCTTTTGGCGACAACCACTTCGCTTTCGGCCGCCGAAAAAACGAAACATGTGCTTCTGCTGGGGATCGATGGGTGTCGCTTTGATGCCATGACGAAAGCCCAAACGCCGAATCTCGACAAGTTGAAAGCAAACGGGATTTACTCGCCGACGGCGCTGATCCTGGGAGACCGTTACCAGAAGAACGACACCATCAGTGGGCCAGGCTGGGGCAGCATTAACACCGGCGTTTGGGCCGACAAGCACAACGTGCAGGGGAATCAGTTCAAAGAGCCAAAGTTCGACAAGTACCCACACTTCTTCCACTTCGTGAAACAGGCCCTGCCGCAAGCCAAGACGGTTTCGATCATCAACTGGACGCCGATTGCGAAGTACATCGTTTCGTCCGCAGACGTTTCCCTGGATACCGCCAAGGGAACTTCGTATGCCGAAGCAGACGACGACGCACTGGCCGCGGCCTTGAAAGAGTTGAGCGAGAAAGAGGGCCCCACGGCAATGATGTTGTACTTCGGTGAAGTGGACGAAGCAGGCCATGCCCATGGCTTTCACCCCGCGGTGCCACAGTACATTGCCGCGATCGAACATGTCGATACGCTTGTGGGCGAAGTGGTCAACGCGATCGACAAACGCACCGACGAACAATGGTTGATTGTCGTAACCAGCGATCACGGCGGAGCTGGCAAGGGACATGGTGGCGGTCACAAAAACCCTGACATCCTGCACAGCTTTTTGATTGTCAGTGGCGAAGGAGCCGAGAAAGGGAAGTTCGACAATCAGGTCTACATCGTCGATGCCGTGCCGACGCTGTTAACTTATTTGGGTGTCGATATCGACGACGCGTGGGAACTTGACGGTCATCCAGTTGGCTTGAAGAAGTAGCCAACAGCCCCGATCGATGCCACGTATAATCGAGGGATGAAACCTAGTGAATCTCCGTTTCGATCACCCAGCCTAGAACCTTCGGCCGACAGACCGAGGCTTCGCGAGAATCCGTACGTGTTGCTGGTTGCCGCCGCGATTGTCGGTCATGTGGTGACCTACGCCACGTTTGGGTTCGCTTCTTCTTTGGTGGGACCCATACTCAACGTGCATGGCCCTGAGCCGCCAGAGTGGACAGGTCTGGCGCTGCAAGTGTTAACCTACATGCTGCTGGTGATGGTACCGCTCAGCTTCCTGCTTGGCGTGACTTCCGTCTTTCTTCTTTGGCGACACTGGGACAATTGGCGAGGTGCGACAATCGTCGCGCTGTTGGCGGCCATTCCGGTGATTACGCTGGTTGTCTCGACGTATGTTTTGTTGCGAGCCGACCAGGAATTGAAACGCCGGGATCCTGCCGAGGAGGCATGAAAAAAGCCATCACATGTACACGTGATGGCTTTGATTTTTGCAGGTTCGTGGGACGAAGCTTTACCACTTCAAGCCGAACTTGGAACCTTCGCTTTGGTCGTTGGTGATGCCACCCTTGAGTGGCTGGTTCGACTTCTTCTTGACCGACAGTTCACGATCGATATCGGTTTCGACTTCGTCCTTACGGCGACCACCCTGACGCGAATCGGCCGGTGGCGGCTGGGTCGCTTTGATCGAGAGGCTGATACGTCGTTTGGCCTGATCGATGCTGAGGACTTTCACTTCAACGTCTTCGCCGACCTTCAACACGCTGGAAACACGGCTGATTCGGGCATAGCTCACTTCGCTGACGTGAACGAGACCTTCGATGCCAGGAGCGACTTCGACAAACGCCCCGAAGTCCATCAGCTTGGTGACTTTACCAGGGACAACTTTGCCGACAGCAAATTCCTGGGCCACTTTCTGCCATGGGTTTTCCATGGTGTCGCGAATGGAAAGACCGATCTTGCCGGTCTCAGGATCCATCTTGGTGACTTTGACTTTGACGGCCTGACCTTCGGCAAGGACGTCGGACGGGTGCGAAACGCGATCCCAACTGATTTGGCTGACATGCACCAAGCCATCGATGCCGCCCAGATCGACGAACGCTCCGAAGTCTTGGATGCGAGTTACCGTGCCTTCGCGAATTTGACCGACCGTCAAGCTACCGAGCACTTCCTTCTTGTTGTCCTCGGCCAGCTTTTCCGCCACCGCACGAGCACTGAGAACCAGGTTGCGTTTCTCAGGATTGGCCTCCGTGACGAGGCATTGCATCTTGCGGCCTTTGAACTCTTCCAAGTCCTTCACGTGGTACGTGGCGACCTGGCTGGCAGGGATAAAGCCGCGAGCAGTACCGACGGCACACTCCAAGCCACCCTTGTTCACGCCATCGACGACGGCGTCGACAATGATCCCTTCCTTGATGTCGCCCCAGTCTTGCACGCTGGTCGAAGCACCAGGGATGCCCACTTCGTACAGTCGCTGTCCGCCGTTGAATTCGCCGATGGAAACTTCCATCTTGTCGCCCACCGAAGGAGTCGCGACAAAGTTGCGGATCGAAGCAATCCCCTGATTCCCTTGCGGGAGGTCGAAGAAGACATCTTCGCGATGCACGCGAATGACGGTCGCGGTCACGCGATCGCCTTCGTCCAAACGGACGGCCGCCGGAGCTGGGGTCTGGTTGGTCATCACGTCGTCGATCGATTTATCGCCGAACGCTGCTTCCAGTTCCGCTTCGATGTCGTCCATCGTTTCGCGGCGATTGGGCACATGCACTTTGCCCCCTTCAACTGGAAGGCGATAGTCTGGTTCGCCTTCTTCTTGAGGAGCGTCGGCAAGCGTTTCGGAAATGTCGTCCGGAATTTTTGTTGGATCGTCGTCGTCCGCTTGTGGCTTTGGCTGCGAAGGACGTTTTGGCTTGGGCGGCTGTCGCTTCGTTTCGACGGGCTTCGGATCTCGCTGCGAACCGATGAGCACCTTCTTCTTATCGCCGTCGGCATCCGTGTCGCTGGAATCAGCGGCAGGCGTTTCCGCGGGTGCTGGGGTGTTCTCAGGGGCGGAAGCATCAGCAGCCGCAGCTTCAGGATTTTGGGGGGTGGGTTCCACGGAAGCGGGATCCTTTTGAGGATCAGTCGACATGGGAATGCCTCGGACGAGAATCAGAAAATCGGAAGGTCGTGTAACTATTAGCGCCCCGTAGGTCACTACTTAGTGCCAGGGCGAAGTCCCTGAGTTTATCAGCGAAAAATCGGCGTGAACAGGGAATCTAGCGTGTAGCGGACATGCTATCCAGATTTTCGAAATAGTTAGGTCGCTAGCGGACGAAAACCTGATAAGCTAGGTCCATGGCTAATTAACCATAAAGTGTGCCCCTCGCAGGAAGTGATCTTCTCGACAGCATGAATTTCGACGCGTATCCATCTGAAATTGCCGACCTTATCCAAAGTGCCCCGCTTTGCCCTTTGGGGCCGGGCAACGCGGATCGATCGGCTTACGACCGACTACAGGCAATCGGCGTAAGTTCTTTGAGTGACAAGCCTTTGAAAGATCGCGAGATGGCTCGCGCTTGCATCAGTGGCTTGTGGCTTCTGTGGAACTATTTAGACGAATCGCACGACATCAGCCAAGATTTGCCCAGTTCAACGGGCAGTTACTGGCACGGAATCATGCATCGTCGCGAACCAGATTATGGCAACGCCAAGTATTGGTTCCGACGTACCGGCGATCATCCTGCGATGGAAACCCTGGGCGAAAAATCCAATCAACTTGCCGAAGGCGCGGATCTCGATAGCCATACCCAATTCCTGGCGGAGCGACATTGGGATCCGATGGCCATGGTAGACGCGTGCGAAGCAGTTGCCCGCGGCAAATGCGCAAACGAGGAACTTTTGCGTCAGGTTGCCCGCGCAGAATGGGAAACCTTATTTGAAACATGTTATTCACGTGCGTTTTAGTACGTGTAATGACCGATGGCAGTGATAGAGAAGCAGGCTGACTCATCCATTTTCTTATCTAGTACTTCAGCCTCAGAAACGAAGAGACAAAGAATGCTCCGTTACGACTTCGAAGATAGTTTGGGCTACTGGGTCTTCAGTGTTGCCCACATGATGACTCGCGCGATGAACGACGAGTTAGGCAAACTTGGCATCACCTACCGACAGTGGGAAGTGCTTTGCTGGCTTTCTTACATGGGCGAGATCACTCAAAGCGAACTAGCCGACCAAATGCGCATCGAAGCGCCAACGTTGGTCGGTGTGATCGACCGCATGGAACGCGATGGCTGGATCGTTCGCGAGACCGATCCCAATGACCGCCGTAAAAAGATCATCCGTGCCACCGAAAAAGTGGAACCGATGTGGGAACAGATGGTCAACTGCGCCAAAAGCGTTCGTGCGAAGGCCTTGCGAGACGTCCCACCCGACGACGTCCAACGCGTAAAATCGACGCTGGCCACCATTCGTGGCAATTTGATTTCCGAGCTGCCGGGGAATACCATCCCAGCAGAGCCAATCGGTCAAAAACAGCCGACAGAATCGCGATAATAAGAGAGTTTTAAGTTTACAGTGTTCAGTTTTCAGCGAAGAGTGATGAGCTTTTCTCGCGGTAAATTCGATTCGCACTGAAAACTGAAAACCGAACACTGAAAACTCCTACATGTCGACGCATCATCTACATACCCAGCACCAGCGAACGTTCGAGGGGAACCGGTTTGTTTATCCGGTCCTCTCTCGCCGGAGCAAAGGGTTGTCGATCGGCGTGAATCTGAACCCCGACAAAATCTGCAATTTCGATTGCATCTATTGTCAGGTCGATCGCCGCACCGAAAGCGAAGTCCGCTTCGTGGAAAGTGATCGCTACTTCCACGAGTTGGAAGAGATGCTCGACTTGTGTGCCTCGGGCGAGATCTTTCAGACCGCCAAGTTCACGGAAACGCCAGAGCATCTGCGGCGGGTGAACGATATCGCCTTCAGCGGCGACGGCGAGCCGACCACCTATAAAAACTTCGACGAACTAATCGAGCGGAGTGCGGCCATCAAGCGAAAGCATGGCCTCGACGATGTGAAGATGGTGCTGATTACCAATGCCACTATGTTCCATCGACCGCACGTGCAGCGGGGGCTCGAAATTCTGGACGCCAACCAAGGCGAGATCTGGGCCAAGCTCGATGCTGGGACGGAGAATTACTACCGCACCATCGAGCGTACCAAGATTCCCTTTCAGCGTGTGCTCGACAACTTGCTTCTCGCGGCTCAAGCACGTCCCATCGTCATTCAATCGATGTTCCTGAAACTGCTCGAGCAAAGTCCTTCGGCAGAAGAGATATCGGCATTCTGCGACCGCTTGAATGAGATCACCGACGGCGGCGGTCAAATCAAGCTCGTTCAGGTTTATACCGTCGCGCGTCGTCCGGCGGAATCGATTGTTTCACCGCTGGAAGACGCCGAAGTGGATGCCATTGCTCAAGCGGTACGCGATCGAACCGGCCTTGCGGCAGAAGTTTACTACGGTAGCTCGGACTATTAAGCATGGCATCCCAATCGAAAAACGCCGGCTATCTGCTTGCCGTGGTCATCGCAGCGTTGGCCGTATGGGGGATCTACCTGGCGATCGGCTCGTATCTTGGCCTAGCGGATGGAACACGTGGTTTCGATATCCGTCGAGGATTGATCGTGATTGCCTGCATGGGTGGCTTTCTGCTTTTCTGGGGTGCACTACTCTGGAATCGCCAACGACGACTTCGCTCCGACGATGAGTAGTCGAAGTGCCTGAAGCGACGCTTTGCCCAAACGTCGTCCAATCTTCATCTTCTCGACCAAGCACCGGGCTGACTTCTCGGTGGGACTTCCCTAGAATGCAGACAGAAGGTCCACGTAGCCATCCCTATAGTGAAGGATCGGGAAATGTCTGAAACGAAGATTCGCATCCGTGATAATGGTCCATTTTTGGTCGAAGGCCCAGTGACGTTGGAGGACTCGGAAGGGAACTCCTACACGATCGACAAACCTTCGATCGCCCTCTGCCGCTGTGGTGCTTCTGACAACAAGCCGTTCTGCGACGGCAAGCACAAGCATTGCGGATTTACTTCCGAAGATCGCGCCAACTCGGCCTAAACATTGGGCCAGCAGGCGTCTCCCGATTCGACACCATTTGCCAGGAGCAACCTCATGGAACCGGTCGATATTCGTCGCGATACCGAGACGTACTGCAACTTGATGAACGCCTATCTATTGGCTCAAATCGCCGAACTCGATGCCACGCTACAGCAGAATGGCATCGATGACGAAGGAATCCGAAAGAGCATCTGTGCCCAATTCGGCATGAGCATGGGGCAGGTGTTCGACATGGGCTGGATCGGTGTCGAAGGAAAGCGTTTCCATCCGCTGCTGATGTTCAGCGAAAAGTACCTGGACGACGCCGCAACACCCATCGGAGAAGTGGGCCCTTTAGAGGGGCCTACCCGAGAAGATGACTTCCATGCGATGGCGGTCGATGCGGTTAGTACGTTTTACGACGACTTGAAGGGGGACCTTTCTCAGGTCCCCTACGGAGCGCTCGACGAAGAGCTATAGCTCCCTTCTTTTCCCGATCGGTGTGGCCGCAACTTCACTTGAAATCGTCAGCCTCCGCACCACTTAACACGGTATTTCCGCAGAACGATTTGGCTTCGAAATTCGCCAGCCAAGATCGACATGTCGCCGACAAGTTATCCCCATATTTTCGACATCTGTGTGGAGAATTTGTGAAGGCCTAAGTTGTTGTTACACAACTTCTTGCCAGGGATTTCTAGCAGAATTTTCTGACGATCGCCGCTTCGTTGGTAGAACGGCCCGAGGCCCTATGCGTAGAATTCGTGCCGCATTGAAGTTGCCCCGCTCTGCAAGAAGAATTGCCAGCGACAGGGCCCCCCTAATTTGGATCACGTCTCGAGAGGATAGGAAGCCAAGTCCGCATGGAAGAACCAACTGTCGATCTCGCCGCAACCGAAAATACCGATACGGCTGCACCAGCCGAGCCACTTTCCTCGGAAGAAAAAGCGGCGTCCGATTTCCCCCTCAGCGAAGAACTGCTGGCGAAGCTGGAAGAAGCATCCGCTCCTTTCCTGGGCCAGTGGACCAAGCTGATCAGCACCACCAACTGGGACAAGGGAAAGATCATTTACCAGTGGCGAACGTCGCTGCAGGAAGCTGGTGCTCCTGCCGCTGAGTATGCCGACGACGCCTGGGCTCGCCGCGTGGGTGGCGTCACTGGCCAGCACGTTGGCCGTCTACGCCGCGTGTTCGAACGTTTCGGTGACAACTACCCGACATACGATGGACTGTACTGGAGCCACTTCCAAGCCGCCATCGAGTGGGAAGATGCCGAAATGTGGCTCGAAGGGGCTGCCAACAATAAGTGGTCGGTCGCTTCGATGCGTAACCAACGCTGGGAAACGATGGGCAAGATCGAGTCAGAGCGTCCCGAAGAAAGCGATGTCGTCGCTTCGGAAGTGGACGAAGACTTCGAGCCAGCCCAGGGCAACGATGGCGAAGTTCGTGGCAGCATCGGTGAAATGGACGGCCCAACAGGTCCTTCCCACGAAGGCCCAGACTTCGGCGACGAAGAACAAGAGTCGCACGCTCGCGAATCGAGCGGCATGGCAGAAGGGGATGTGGGCGATTCGACCGAAGCTCCTTCGCTGGTCAAACCGTTCGCCGAGATCGGTTCGATGCCAGACGACGTGCTGGACGCCTTCGAGGCATTCAAGCTGGCGATCATTCGTCATCGTGGTGCCGCCTGGGAAGAGATCAGCCAGGAAGACATGATCAGTTGTCTCGAATCGCTGAAGGTACTCGTCAACGCTCCAAGCGGCGAGCCAGACAAGCCGAAACGCACTGAAGAAGCGAAAGAGGGCTCGGCGCCGTTCTAAGGAACGTTGCCGCCGCACCGCCAAACGAGTAGATGGCTATCGATGGCATATCGATAGCCATCTTTTTATGCGCTCAGCACAGTTATGACGATTGCAACGATTGCTCCGGCCGTGCCGCTTATTTAGTCGCAGATTGCCGAGGGACGATTGCTTGCCAGGGTGCCAGATGCGACGCAAGCTTCCAACAAAGTCTCTTCGTTTTTGTTGGAAGTATCTTATGTCTTATCTCGTCATATTCGCCGGCCTGCTCGGCCTGACTTTGTATCTTGATTTAACCGTAGCAATGGCCGCTGGCGTTATCCTGATCGGCATGACCATTTGGGCCGTGCTGATGAATCGCAAGCTGCACATCCCGAAGTGGTAAGCGACACGGCTTCTACTTCGGCAAAAGCAGCCACGTCATCAGAGCATCTCGATCGCTATCGACGCGTAGGTTCACTCCGCGATTGACCGCTACGGTCTCTCCGAAATAGTTGATAAGCTCTTGGCGAAACAAGCTGCCCACTTTTAGCTCCGTGCTGAACACACTCGCCGCAAGCTTGCTTAGATGATACCGCGTCAGGTCGTCGTACAACTTCTCGAGCATGTGGCCGTCGACCAACACTCGCCAAATTTGGGTACGCTCGGCCTCTTCCTGAATACGGTAGATCAACGCTTCCCACTCCGCACGCGTATGATCGTTGCCTGAGAGAACATACTCGAGAAACTCTGGGTGCTCGATCTGCTCGACTTGAAGATTACCCATGGTCGTTTCTCGTACGTTGCGGACGGTTGTTTCGCGGGAAAGATCAGGTCGGTTCCAGCAACCAGGTCACTAGTGCGTCTCGGTCGCTACCTGCTTGAACGTTCGACCCACGGTTGTGAGCCACCGTTTCCCAAAAGTGATTGACCTCGTCGGCGGGATTCAGGGCGGCGACTTTCAAGCTCGCCCCAATCTTTTCGCCAACCAACAATCCCAAGCGATACCGCATCATATTGTCGATCGGTTGAAGCAAACCGAGCACGTTGATCAGAATCCGGGTCTCTTCCTTTCGTGTTGCATCGGCACGGATCTGCTGAAGCAATTCGACCCAGTCATCGAAGACATGTTCGCCGGAACAAACATACTCGAGGTAGTGTGGGTGTTCGATCAATTCGACGTGAAGCTTTTCCATGACACGTATAAACGAGGTGGGATGAATTCGCAGGCAGGACTCTGTTATCGTTGCCAGGCCTGCGAATTACAAGTCACACGTGTGCCTGCGAAGCATCATTCGTCTAGAAGAAGCCACTCGATCAGCGGCTCGCGAGCGACGCCAACGCGTACGGTGGCACCTCGATTGGTCGCAACATCCTCGAAGAAATTGTCCGTCCCCGCCGCCGGAGACTGCACCGCGACACGCACCGCGGCCCCAAACGACTCGGCCATCAACAGGGCCATGCGATAAACGACCATTGGTTCGACGGGTTTCTCAGCAGGCCCACTGCTTCGATCGATGAAGATCCTTCCTTTACCCGTTGCTCGCTGGGCATCGACCATTGCCTGAAGCATGGCCCGCCAATACGTTTCGTCGTGATCTCCTTTGGGGACGACCCACTCAAGAAACATCTCGTGTTCGATATGAGGAAAACGTTCGTCAGTCATAGGACGCGGCAACCGCGACACGTGCGCGGCGTAGTGCGAGTTGGGCAGTTTCATCAATCGGTTTCCAAAAGCCACTCCATCAGCTTTTCCCGGTCGGTTGACGAACGAGCCATTGCTCCGCGGTTCGTTGCAACCGTTTCCCAGAAGTTGTCATCCATCCAACTTGGCTGAAGCACTGCAATCCTGGCGTCGATGCCAAAAGTCGCTCCGGTTCTAACCCCCATCCGATAACGAGTCATCGGATCAGTCGCCGTAGTTAATTTTGAACCATCGATAAAAATGCGAGGTTTGGTTGTCTGGCCGATTTTCTCGACGACGGTATGCAACAACTTAACCCAGTCCGATTCACTGGGTTCGCCATGGACGATGAATTCCAGGAATTCTTCGTGCTCGACGATGTCGAAACTTGTGTTCGGCATGTCAGCCTATAGACCGTAATCGCTGATAAGCGTTCGTTGATAAGAAAAGGAGATAAGGAAGTGCCCCTGGGAACCGCGGATTGGTTCCCAAGGTTAACACTTTCATTATCGCCACATATCAACAAACTCGAATACCGATTTCCCTAAAGAAAGAATCGTTTCTTGCTGTTTTGAATCGTTAAGCGACCCATCATCAGCAAACGCATTATTAGCCTGCGAAATAGCCATCTGCTTAGGGAGCACAATCACGCCGATATTCTGCAAGATAGCACGCACGTGGACCAAGCCGCGAAGCCCACCAAGGCCCCCAGGCGAAGCGCTCATCAGTGCGCATATTTTGTTCTTATAGGCGGCCAATGGTTGCTCACCTTCGAAGGGGCGCGAGACCCAATCGATCGTATTCTTCAGTAGCGGCGTGATGGAACTGTTGTATTCCGGACACGAGAGCAAAAGTCCCTGATGGGCCAGAAAGAGTTCTTTGAGAGCTTTCGCGTTCTCCGGAATCCCTTGCTCCGCTTCCAAGTCGCCGTCGTACAACGGCAGGGGAAAGTCAGCGAGATCTAGCAGCGTCACTTCTGCCCCCGCTTCTTCCGCACCGCGAGCAGCAATTCGCACCAGCTTTTTATTGAACGAATCGCGGCGGGCACTGCCTGCGAAAGCAAGGATCTTCGGTCGACTCATGACGCGTGGCTCCTAAGATGAATGGCTCGTGGGGCTGAACCATCATCGTAACAGCGCACTTACGCGTGAAAAGAGTGTCGCCGGAGCGCGACTAACCGAGAGCGAACAGTTCTGGACCGCACTCTTGCGTAACGACTTCGCCAAAAAGCGTGTGGGCATGGCAGTCGTACACAACCACGGGCAAAATCTTGCCAATCTGACGCGGATTGCCATCAAACACGACAATTCGGTCGCAGTGGGTTCGTCCGATCAACTGCGTCGCGTGCGAAGCCTCTCCCTTGTCAGCCTTTTTAACGGCCGTTTTGCTGGGACCTTCGACGAGCACATGAACCGTGTCGCCGATCAGCTTTTGGTTGTCTTCCAGGCTAATCCGATTTTGAATTGCCAGCAGATCGTTGTTACGTTGCTGCTTCACGTGATGCGGGATGTCGTCGATGAACAGCTCCGCGCCCCGGGTCCCTTCTCGTTCGCTGTATTTGAAGATGAAGCTGTTCTTGAACCGACATTCTTCGACCAGCTCGACGGTCTTCTGGAAGTCTTCTTCCGTTTCGCCGCAGAAGCCGACGATGAAGTCGCTACTGACCGCATAGCCTGGGACGATCTCGCGAATCCGTTCCATCATCTCGCGATAGTCGGCCACTGTATAGCCGCGCTTCATTCGCTTGAGCACTTCGTCCGAGCCACTTTGCAACGGCACGTGCAGGTAGGGCGAAACCTTGCTCAGATCGCGAACCGATTCCAACAGTTCGCGCGTCATATCCTTTGGATAGTTGGTGACGAACTTGATTCGCTCGAGTCCGTCGATGGCCTGAAGCTCGGTCAACAGATCGGCCAATCGCCACAGCTTGCCGCTGGAGTCTTTCGCTTTGTAGCTGTTAACCGTTTGCCCAACGAGAGTGATCTCGACGGTACCATGCTCGGCCAGGTGACGGCATTCCTGGAGGATATCTTCCGGCGAACGTCCTTGTTCCGGTCCGCGAACACTCGGCACGATGCAGTACGTGCAAAACTTGTCGCAACCGATCTGAATGCGGACGTAAGCCTGAAATGGCGTCGGTCGCATTTCAGGGTCGCGCAGCGGATCGAAGCTTTCGTGACTTCGCGTGATCTGATCGCGAGTACCATCCTTACGTCCCAGGCTGACTTCGATCTGCTTGCCCTCGCCGTTGTTGATCTTGTCGATCATCGTTGGGATTTGATGCAGCTGCCCGGGGCCAACGATCAGATCGACATAAGGAGCGCGGGTAAAGATTTTGTGCTGATGGTTCTGAGCCATGCAGCCCATCACGCCGATAACTTTTTCGGGGTTCTGCTCTTTGAGATCCCGCAGCATGCCGAGGTGACTGTACGTCTTGTTTTCAGACTGGGCACGAACGCTGCACGTGTTGAAGAGCAGGGTGTCGGCATCTTCCGGCTTGGTTGTCAGGACATAGCCTTGCTTACGCAGCGAAGCCACAACGAGCTCGCTATCGAGCATGTTCATCTGACAACCGACGGTTTCAATATAAAGACGTTTTTCCATGCGGACAGATCTTCTGGGTGAACCTAATCAGCTCGTGTGTAAGAACGAGGTTAGGCTGCCTCTTTTTGTTTCTGCTTGATGAATTCTTCGAACTGTTGCTGCTGGGCAACTTCGCGGGCTTTGCGTTCGTCCTCCGCTTGCTGCTTAAGGACGACTTGGCGTTGTTTGCGGAATTCCTCTTGGAATTGCCGTTCCAAGCGAATACGACGGACCCGCATCAGTCGCACCAAACCCATGATGGCGACGTAACAGGCAACCGCGAACAGAACAATATCCCAGCGACTCACAGCGTATAATCCCGCGTCCATGCAGAAAACCAACGGTGTATCTTAAACAATGGCCCCCTTTCGGGGCGAGAGGGATTTCCGCGTCAAACTGGGCAATTCAGGCGAGAATCGGCCGGTTTTCGCTTTAAAGCTGCGATTCCGTTAGCAATCGATCACCCACATGGGGATGATGACCATGCACGAAGTCGGCAATCGGCATCGCCTTCCTGCCAGCTGGCTGGATCACATCGACGACGATCTGGCCTCCCTTGGCCGCGAAATAAAGACGATCTTCCGCCACGACCGAGACCGTCCCTGGGGCCACCCCTTCCGGAGCTGGCTCATTCAATAGGCGAACTTGCTTCAAGATCAGTCGCAGCGGCGGCTTGCCGTCTTGCTCCATATGCGTGAAACAGCCAGGCCACGGCTGATATGCGCGGAACTTTTTGTAAATCAGCTCCGCTGGTTCGTCCCAATTGATATCCGCATCTGATTTAGCCAAACGCGGAGCCTTGGTTGCGAGCGACTGATCCTGCACTACGCCTGGGGTCCCTTCTGGGCCGTGAGCCTCCAGCATCTCGATCGACTCGAGCACCGCGGGAACGCCAAGTTGAGCCAAGCGTGGCTCTAGTTCGACCGTTGTTTCGGTTGCCCCGATCGGCGTGCGCACCACTTTCAGGCAAGGGCCGCCATCCAGCTTTGGCGTCATGTGAATGACGGTGATGCCGGTTTCCTCGTCCCCGTTAAGAATGGCCCAGTTGACTGGAGCGGCGCCGCGATACTTCGGCAAGATCGAGCCGTGCAAATTAATGCCGCCGTAGGTTGCCGTCGCAAGGATATAGTCTTTCAAAATCTGGCCGTAATCGCACACCACCAACAGATCTGGCTTCAGCTCTTGAAGGAGTTGTTGCGACTCTTCGGTGTTGATGCTGACTGGATCGTGGATTGGAATCCCATGGGCACCAGCCACATCCCGCATGGGCGTCGGAATGGAAGACTTGCGACGATGCACCGAACGGACCGGCTGCGTGAATAGACAAACAACGTCGTGATCGCTGGCAATCAACGCTTCAAACGAGGGAACGGCAAATGGCCCAGTCCCCATCATGACGATTTTCATACGGAATCCTGCGGATAGCTTTCAGTGTTCAGTTTCCAAGTGCTCAGTCGGGAAGGACTGCACACAAACGCTCGCCGATGCAGAGAATTGGTTTAGAAGCGAAACTCCTTCACTTGCTGAAAACTGAACTCTTCCGACTGAAAGCTACTAGGCATATTTCTTTTCCAGTTCGTCCTGGAACTTCTTGATCGCTTCGTCGGTGGGTAGCTTGCCTTCTCCACGGAGACGCTCGAAGGTGAGCTCGAACTGATCGACTTGCGGCTGAATCTCGTACAGCGAATCTTCGTCCATGCGATCGGTGAACATCACACCGTCCAAGTGGTCCGTTTCGTGCTGAACGCAACGCGCGAACATGCCGTCGACTTTCTGCTCGAACTTTTCGCCATTGGGCATGTAAGCACTGAAGAGAATTTCCGCGGGTCGCATTACCGGTCCGTAAACGCCCGGCAGACTGAGGCAACCTTCTTCCGCTTCATCCGATCCGGTGCCACGGTTGATGGTGGGATTGATGAAGACGAGCTCTTCGCCTTCCCCTTTTTCGCCGGCCAGATTCATGACGAAAAATCGCAGAGGAATGCCCACTTGATTGGCGGCCAGACCGATTCCTCGCGCCGCATACATCAGCTCGAACATCTCGGCGATCATGCCGCGAAGTTCCGCATCGACGCGTTTCACAGGCTTCGATTTGTAACGCAGAGTCGGGTGAGGAAAGTGGATAATCTGCAACGTAGCGGTCCTAAGAGCCGGGCCCAAACGGTTCGAGTCGCCCCCCTTATTGGCACAAAAGGAGGGCGTGAAAACGATCCATTATAGAGAGAATCGGGCCTCGGTCGACAGGCGGACCACGCAGCACCCACTAGGCTGGGCGACTGCGTCCATGCACCGGATAAACGCGTGGCTCGTCCGATTCCTCGCCATTTTCAGCAGCAGGAGCTTCCTGCGGTGGATCTTGAGGGGGTTGAGCAGCCGAATCGTCGTCGTTGTCGGTGACGCTCGACTTCGACTTATGCCCAGGACGGAAGACCCGGCCGAGCGGTCCCGCCAACAGGGCCGGCAGGAAGATCAAGTCACCCACCAACGCAACCGCCAAAAGCGAAACCATCAGGTAGCCAAATCGCTGCGTCGGCGTGAACGTGCTGAAGGCAAACACAGCCAAGCCTAAGCCGCCGATAATGGTGGTCTGGAACATGGCCATCGCACAACGACTGTAGGCTTCTTTAATGGCTCGCCCGCGCGTGTAGCCTTCGTCCAAGCCCCAGCGGAACCATGTCAGGAAGTGAACCGTATCATCCACGGCCACACCCATCGCCACGCTGGCAGTCATCATCGTACCAATGTCGACTTCCATCCCTGTCCAGGACATAAAGCCAAAGACAATACAGATCGGAAAGACGTTCGGCAGCATCGAGATCAGGCCCGCGCGGAAACTCTTCAGCACCAGCATCATCACGATGGCGATCAAAGCGAACGCCCAGACGGTACTTTCGATCAGGTTGGAAAGCAGCGTGCGTGCCGCTTTGTAGACGACAGGAACCACGCCGGTGTAAACCAACGAAACAGGAGCCCGTTCGGCGCTGTACATCCGCGGCGTTTCTTGCCCGGTGTATTCGTGTGCGGTAACGTCGAACGTCTTATGGATGTTCGGGTTCTCGGCAATCGCCGCCATGTCGTACATCGGGTTAGGCTCGACGAGCACGATGTAATCGGAATGTGTTTTATCGGCCAAGATATAGTCGAGACGATCTTGCGAATGCATGCCTGGATCGTGGTCGACCAGCTTGATACGTGCATTGATCAAGAGGTCTCGCAGCGTCTCGGCGAACACCTTGGTCGCGTCGAGGTGACCGTAACGACTGTGATGCTTTTCGCCACCTTCGGCCGCTTCTTGCTTAGCGGCCGTCTCATAGTTGACACCGAGCAGCGCCACGCGAGCATTGACGTAGCCGCCTCCTTCTCGATCTTGATCGATCTGAGCGAGGATCTCGTCACGAGCCTGATAGGCATCCATGATCGGCTCGGTCACTTGCTTCAAGTCGTTGACGAAGTTGCCGTAGTCAATGTTTTCCAATGCTCCCAAGCGAAGGCTGATTCGCCACAGTTCAGCTCCGTTGGTCTTGTCGACACGAAGGTAGTCGGAACCGACGAACTCGTTGAACGACGCCTCCAGCTGCGAACTGTACGCGTATCGCTCTGAAAGTGATGCGGTGCTGTTGCCAGGCCCTGGAAGTTCCGGAGCGAACGTCAACGCCGACATCGGCGGACCGACCACCTGAGCACCGTCCGGGCCGAGGTACTCCTCGACGACATTCGCGACACGCTGGGCGATTTCCATCCGCTCGAGGAACTTGTAGCGGAACTTCGGATCAACTTTATTTTCGTTGGCGAGTGCCAAAGGGTTGAGCGGCTTTTCGGCGTTGGCTTGGTTGGAATCGTCGTAGTAAAGCACCTCTGGCTCGACGCGAACAACCAACTCCATCGGCACAAGCTTGCCGAGATGCCCTTCCAACCAGGCGTAGTCCTTAATAATCCGAGCTTCGTCGTCGAACATCTTCAGCAGTTGGACTGACGTCTTTAAGTACTGTAGGCCGAACGCGAAGAAGAGGAACATCGCCAAACAACCGAGGGCGACTTTAATGTTGTGGGCAATGACGAAGTCACCGATACGATCTCCCACACCACGAATCCAAGCTCCAGCCGGCGACGGCTCTTTCGGTTTGAATTCGCCTTTCTTCGGAGCCGCATTCGGAGGCCACATTTGCAGCGCGGCGGGCAAGTAAGTGAACAGAAGAAACAACGTCGCCAAGACACCCATCGCCGAGAAGATCCCAAACTTATGGATCGGCGTAATGCTACTTGTCGCCAGCGAACCGAGACCAACCGCCGTAGTCACCGCCGCGATCGTACATGGATACCAACCATGCGAGATCGTCAGTTCCGGTGCGTTGCGGAGCGTGCCATTTTCCTGCACGACGTCACGATAGTAGTTCACGATATGGATAGCGCCAGATAGCCCCAGCACATAAACGACCGCCGGCATCGACATCATCACCGCGTCGGTCGTCGGATCGAGCCACCAGATAAATCGCCCGGCCGTCCACCAGACCAGCGAGAGACTCGTCACGGCACTAATCCCACCGACGAAGAAGACCATGATGGTTAGCTTGACGCTTCGCAAACACATGTACGAAAGCCCCAAGCCAATGATGACACTGAAGCTCACCAAGCGAGCAAGCGTCCGTTCGCCTTCTTCATCGATCGAAACGTTGTCGACAGGAGGACCACCCAAGCGAAGGTTATCAGGCTTGATTCCCGCTTGTTCGGCAAGCTGCAGAAGCTGCCCTTCTGGCCGCCCCAGCACACCATGCCCCATGGTTCGGCGAAGATCGACTTTCCCTGCGTCGGTCAGCGTAACGATTAAACAGGTTTGCTTTCCGTCGGGACCGAACAATGTGCCGGTCAATCGATCGAGCGCCTTCTTCCGCGCTTCTTCCAGTTCGCGCGGAGTGGGATCGTCGTCACGGACCAATGTCCCGCCAGGCGCAGCCAACTGCGCAAGGACGTCCGGGCCGGAGGTGACCGACTTGAAGAGCCTGGCCTGAAGCAGCTTCGGCTTCTTGTAATATTCTTCGTCGACTTTCTTGACGTAGTCGCTTCCCTCGATGGAATTCCCGCCGGTGAAGACACGCTCGGTAGCACGGCTTAGCGCACCGATGACGGTGCTTTGCCCGTCCCACTTATAGATCTCGCCATTGGGCAAGACGTAATACCATGTCGAGTCGTTACCGAGGAACCATTTCTCTTCTTTGCCACCCCAGTTCTGGTGATCGTCGCCGGGGTAATAGAGACCGAGTTCGTCTCCGATGAAATCGGGCTGCCGATGAGCTATCGGCCCATCAGGCTCTTCCCCTTCTTCAAGCGGTGGCGGTACCAACAAGCGGGAAAGATAGTCCAATCGCTGGTCATCGGCCGTACAGCCATCCCAACTGACCAATACAAACTGCTCACCAAGGAAATGTTCGCGAAACCAATCGAGCTCGGAGGTTTCCGCGAAGTCATCGGGGAGCCAGTCCTTCACATCATTCTTCATCTGCTCCAGCGACAATCGTGCCCCGCGCAGCGCGAAGGGGACGAGAAAGAAAATCGCCATCAGTATGAACAGGGCGTAACGCTCGAAGAATGTAGGTCGACGCATCTGCATCAAAATCCGCTCTTTGAGAATCCTGGAGCAGCTTCGAAGTTGGTAAGTCGGCTTACGGTACCAAATTCGGACACCATCGGCTCGGCCAATGGACATGGCCACGGGGCGCAGCGAATGCCGCTAGTAACTCCCCCACTTTCCGCCATGTGCTGCCAATTGCGCAAACCGGCCAAAACTTCGCCAATTTTTGCGCGCTCAAGCGATTAAAGCTACAGTTTTCTTCATGATGAGTCCATGGCAGGCGCAATTCCCCCAGTTTACGTATTCCCGCCAAGTGGCCATTGGGGTGCATTCCACCACCTTCGGTCCTTAGAAAAAGAGGAATCGCGCCGCTCACTTCGGTAGAATACGGCAACTTCGTCCCATTCGCCTTTCCGCAACCAGAGAAGGATTCCCAGTATGACGACGCCACTCGAGACACTCATTCAAGCAGGCACCAAGGTGTGGCTCGATTCGATCGATCCCCAGTTAGTCGATTCCAATTTCAAACTTGGCGTTTCCGGAGCGACATCCAATCCGGTCATCGTTTCCGACTTGTTGAAATCAGGAAAGTTTGACGACTGGATCGAAGAACTGACTGCTCAAGGGAAAGATGCCGACGAAATTGCCTGGACGATCACCGATCGCCTGGTTCAGAAGGCGCAAGACGTCTTTCTGCCGGTCTGGGAACGAACTGAAGGCAACGATGGCTATGTCAGCTTCGAGCTCGACCCCTTGCTGGAAGATCCTGATCGCAACATGCCGCACGAAGAACGTGTCGCTCAGTACATCGAGCTCGGCAAGAAGTGGGGCATCGGTCATAAGAACCGCATGATCAAAGTGCCTGCGACGCCGGCCGGCATTGATGCATTAGAAGAACTTTGTGCCGCTGGCATCACGCTGAACGTGACACTTTGTTTCACCATGCGACAATATCATGCGGCCCGCGAAGCCGTTTGGCGCGGAGCCCAACGTCGCGAATCGACCGATGGCTTCAAGAGCGTTTACTCCATTTTCGTTTCCCGTGTCGATGTTTACTCGCAGAAGCATTTGCCCGATCTCAGCGACGAAGCTCAAGGACAACTGGGGATCGTCAATGCGAAGAATATCTGGCGCGACAATGCCGAGTTCTGGAAAGACAAAGGCTTGAAGCTTCAGCAAGAGCTGATCTTCGCGTCGACGGGAACCAAGCTCGCTTCCGATCCACCATGGAAGTATGTCGCTGCGTTCGCGGGCGATGGTATCGAAACAAACCCGCCGAAAACGAACGAACAAGTTCAAGAGAGCGGCAAAACGTTCGAGAAAGAAGTCGATCAAATGCCATCCCAGGCCGTTCTCGACGAACTGGAAGCAAAAGTCGACTACGCTGACCTGGAAAAAGTGCTGATGGAAGAAGGGATCGCCAAGTTCGCCGATCCACAAAAGGCACTGCTCGAATTGATCGAGTCGAAGAAAGCGGCCGTCTGAACCGTTTCTACAGGTAGTCGGCAAACAAATCTTTCTCCGGCCAGTTCTTGATTTCACTGGCCGGAGCATGCAGCGGACCGTCGATCTTCGTCGCGTAGGCGGTCCCATCGGGCGTGGAATCTTGATTGAACAGCACGGCCCACGTCACACCATCGGCACGCGAAACCATGAGCGACGAGACGCCGGTCAAACTACCGTTGTGCCAACAAGTCCAAGGAAGAACGTCTCCTTTCGCGGAGCGTACCAGCCATCCGCAGGCGTAATAAGCCTGATTCCCGCGTGGTTTCTCTTCCCCTGCGATCTCGGGAGGTGCGAACATCGATTGCAATGTCTTGCGCGTGAGCACCTCCTTGGCTGGCGGAAAGAACAGTCCCGACGCGAAGCGAACCATATCGACACTGCTCGCCAACCACCCACCGACTGCGGCTAGGTTCTCGATTCGTTCAATGCCGTAAGGGAAGGGGACCGGATCGGTTTCTTTCAGCCCCATCACACTCCGACCGGTGCGTCCTTTCGAATCACGATACTGCACCTCGCCATCGGCGCGATCTTTCGGCAGCGTCTTCGCCAATCGCATTCGCTTAATACCCAGCGGCGAAAGGATGGCCGTGCGAACATATTGCTCGTACGACAAACGGCTGACTTTTTCGATCATCAGCCCCAGCATCAAATAACCGACATTCGCGTAGACGTGCTTCGTACCAGGCTCGAAGTCGAGCTTTCGTGTCAACGCAAAACGGAGGACATCTTTTTTCTCTAACGGGTACTCAACGCCCAATTTCCATCGGACCAAACCGCTCATCGCAAATGGATCGCCAGATGCCGAGGTATCGAATCCGGCGGTGTGTTGCAAACATTGCCGAATGGTCACCTCCTTCATTCGCGCGTCTGCCGGTTCGTAGTCGATCGGCAAAAGGGGGAGGATCGGCTGATCGAGTTCGACTTGGCCATCTTCCACTAGTTTCATCACGGCTGTGGCGGTCACCGGCTTGCTAAGGCTGGCAATCCGAAAGAGCGAAGTGGGCTCGACTACTTCCTGCCGGGCGAGGTCGGCGTGCCCGTATCCTTTCGCGAACTTCAGCTTGCCTCGATACGCGACTGCCAGCGATGCCCCCAGCGGCTGGTACTTTTGGCAAAACTGTCGCATCAACGCATCGAACGGTTCGAGCCCTTTCAGGAGTGTGCCTGCGGACGGCACAGGTTGATCGGCATCGTCGTCCGCGAGAAGCGGCACTGAAATGCTGCTTGCCAACAACGAAGCGGCTTGGGCAAGGAACGTTCGACGGGCGATCGAAGCGAGACTCATGACTGCAAGCTTTCGACTTCGGTTAGATAGCCATTGTCACGAAACCAGACCAAAGCGTCTCGCAATGTTTGGTCGAGCGGACGAATCTGATAGTCGAGCTCTTCGATCGCTTTGTCGCTGCGATAAAAGTGATATAGGCTTCCCATTTTGATGGCGGCCGAATTGACTTCCGGTTCCTTGCCATCCATCTGACCATAGATATCGCCACAAAGCCCAGCCGCCATCGCGATTAACGGACCTAGTCGGGCCCAAGGAGCACGTCGCCCGGCGATCTTGGCCATGCGTTTCCACAGATCCAAGTAAGTGAGGTTTTCGCCTCCCAAGATATAGTTCTCGCCGACACGTCCCTTTTGCGTCGCTTGAATGATGGCGGCGGCGACATCTCGGACATCGCACGTACTGCCACCTCCGCGCGGGGCCAACGGAGGCTGCTGTTTGACGACCGAGATCAGCATGCGTCCGGATGAAGGCTTCCAGTCCCAGGGACCAAACATCAGTCCCGGGTTCACGATCACAACGTTCAAACCTTCGGCAACCATCTCGCGCAGGGCGTCTTCGGCGGCCCGTTTGGTGATCACGTAAGGGCACTGCGTCTTCCCTTCGCGAGGCGTCTCTTCGTTGGCGGAAGCATCCTTCTTGCCGACCCCCAACGCGTCGACCGATGAGACTTGCACCATGCGGATCCCTTGCTTCAAAGCCGCTTTCGCTACCGACTTGGTCCCCTCGACGTTGACTTGGTGCATGACTTCTTCCTTCGACCAGCCAATATGCACCATGGCTGCCGAATGGATCACCGCGTCGACCCCAAGTGTCGCGGTTCTAACGGCTTCTTCGTCCCGAATATCGCCCGGAACGACTTCGACGTCTAATCCAGCCAACGAACGATCGATACGAGGGTCGCGTACCATCACGCGGACTTGATGTCCTTGCTGCAGCAGCATGCGTGTTACGTTGTTACCGACTAACCCTGTTGCTCCCGTCACCAGTACGAGCACTATCTTTCTCCCCTAAACCAAAGTTGGCCGCTTGATATCGATCGATTGTCGTTGATATCCATTGCAATGGATACCAGATTGAATAAAGCCTAATTCTTGCCCGCTAAACACCTCTCTAGAGGCAAACGGCAACCCGCATTCCAGAAAATGAAAACTTTGAATCTCTGGAAAAGGTTTCCCTTGGTCGATAAGATCTAAGCGTCGTCTTTCTTACGATACTTTTCGACGACTTATCCTCGCTCCCTTTCGCCTCTTCACGGGAAAAAACTCGATGCTTCGTTTTGGTTCTTTTCGGACTCGCGGGTTCACGCTCGTCGAATTACTAGTCGTCATTGCCATTATTGGCGTTTTGATAGCGTTGTTGCTGCCAGCCGTTCAGCAAGCTCGCGAAGCCGCGCGACGGATGCAGTGCACCAATCATCTCAAGCAAAACACGCTTGCGATGCACAACTACCACGATAGTTACGGCCAGTTTCCGCTGCCAGGAATGGCCGCCAATCACCTTGGTTGGAGTTCTTCGATTCTTCCGCAGATGGAACAGTCGGCCATCGCCGATGGCTTGGACTACACCGAAGGGAGTCACAATGCAGTTGGCCGACGAAAGTTTGGGCCAGCCCGGATTGAGTCTTACCTTTGTCCTAGCGCCCCTAGTTCAGACGTTTACTCGTCGAACACGGACGAAGATTACAACGGCGAGAAATCCTATTCAATTCACTACTACGGTATTCTTGGCCCGCAGGGAGTCAACGCGACGACCGGCAACAACTATGCTTGCCAGAACACTTCCGACGCGTTCGGCGGCGACTGCACCGAAGGGATCATGTGGCAGTACGGATCAAAGATGCGAGACATTACCGATGGTTTGTCGAACACTTACCTGTTCGGTGAAAACTCGTGGATCAACACGGCATTTCGTCGTAGCTGGTTGCGTGGCAAATATAGCGACAGCCGCGGTACTTTGTACCTGATTTCCAAGAACGTGCAGCACCCGATTAACAGCGGTGTATCGACCAAGTGGAACTCGATCGCCTTCGGTAGCATGCACCCAGGCGGAGCCATGTTCTCTCGTGCAGATGGTTCGGTTTCGTTTGTCCCTGAGACAGTTGACTTCTCGATCTACATGGCTGGTGCCAGCAAGTCAGGTGGTGAGCCCGTTTCCGCCAACTAACTTCTTTTGAGGGCAAATCCATCACAACGAATAGCCGAAAGAAATCCATCATGACGTGCACCTCGATTTGGCAAGCACTTGCGGCCACGCTGCTGCTATGTGCCGTGTTAGGCTGTGGCTCTGAAAGCGGCTTGGAAAGTTATCCCATCTCGGGAAGCATCACCTATGGTGGCAAGCCGATCCCAGCCGGTTCGATCACGTTCGTGCCGAACTCTCGCCAAGGGAACACGGGAGCGGCTGTCTCGATGGAAATCAAAGACGGAAAGTACGATTCCAATTCGGCTGACCATGGCCACATCGGCGGTCCCCACCTAGTGACCGTCGTCGGTCTCGATGGCAACGGTGACGGCGATCTCTTTCCGATGGGACAGATGCTGTTTCCAGACTACGAACTGGAAATTGAACTGCCCAAAGAAACGTCGGTCCAAGATATCGACGTCCCTGGCGACCGCAAATTGAAGCCACGCCGAGGCCCCGTCAATCAAGGCCCATAACCCAAACCTCTACGCATCAGGGCGAGCTGACTTGCCCGTGCATGCAGTCATTTCGGGCCACTTGACCAAAGCCTTTCGAGTGGCTTTTGGCCAGCTTCTTACGCTTATGCGCCGATAAGGGTGCATGAAATCTCATTTTCCCCTGGTTCGCCCTAGATCGGTAACCAGTGGGACTATAAAGTTAGCCCACTAGGCTTAATAAATATCTATCTAAGCTTTCCTGAGTTTTGCCCCGAAAGCTCCAAAATCGAGAACGACGATGACAAACACCTCCCTGACTACTCGCCGTGGCTTTACGTTAGTTGAACTATTGGTGGTCATTGCCATCATCGGTGTCTTGATCGCGCTACTGCTTCCAGCCGTGCAACAAGCTCGCGAAGCGGCTCGACGCATGCAGTGCTCGAACAATCTCAAGCAAACTGCCCTCGCAATGCATACCTATCACGACATCCATGGCCAGTTTCCGCTTCCTGGCATGTCGGCCAACGAGCTCGGCTGGACCGCTTCGATCTTGCCACAGATTGAACAGTCGGCCATCGCTGACAATTTGAACTACAACGAAGGCAAGATTCAGGACGTCAGCAAACGAAAATTCGGTCCCACTCGGATCGATGCCTATCTCTGCCCTAGTGCCCCGGCCTCTGAGTACTACTCGCCCCGTGCCGACGAAGAATACAACGGCGAGCAATCGTACGCACTTCACTACTATGGCATCCTCGGCCCACAAGGTACCAATCCCGCGACCGGGGTCTCTTACTCGTGTAAAGACACCACGGCTGTCTTCGGGGGCGAATGCCAGGAAGGGATTATGTCGCAGTGGAGCTCGAAGATGCGAGACATCACCGACGGATTGTCCAACACCTATTTGCTCGGCGAAAACTCGTGGGTCAACACTGATAAACGTCGATATTGGCTGCGTGGCAAGTTCAAAGATGCATCGCGGGGTTACCTTTACCTGATCTCGAAGAACATCACCGCCACGCTGAACAGCGGCTTTGACGACAAGTGGAATTCCGTAGCGTTCGGCAGCATGCATCCAGGCGGGGCCATGTTCTCGAAGGCGGACGGTTCGGTAACGTTCGTTCCTGAAACGATTGACTTCAGCACCTATCAGGCCACCTCCAGCAAAGCAGGCGGCGAAGTATTCAGCGGCAGCTAGTCTAGCGCCATCACGGACGCTTGCTCACGGTTGAACACTCAGGATTTCAGGATTCCGACGATGCGTAGCTTCTCGATCTGTTTCATGCTATTGGCTGGAATGCTTTTGACGGCTGGCTGTGGCTCTGGCAGCTCAATCACCACTTATCCGATCTCAGGTACCGTGACGTTCAAAGGGGAAGCGGTTCCCAAGGGTTCGATCACTTTCGTCCCGGATACTCGCCGAGACAATCGTGGAGCGTCGGTCTCAATCGATATCGTGGACGGGAAGTTCGATTCTTCAACCGCTTCGCGCGGGCATGTCGGTGGTCCGCACATCGTGCGTGTTGTCGGGTTGGATGGAAAGTCAGGCGACGAGTTTTTTCCAGACGGCGAGATGCTGTTCCCTGACTATGAAGTCGAAATGGATCTACCCAGCGAATCTTCGACCCAAACGCTTGAAGTTCCTGCCGACTTGAAGTTTCCCAAACGACGCTTTCAGCTGGGCAACGGAGCGTAGGCAAATAAACTGTCAGCGCGCAAAAATGGACGCACCCGATTATTCGAGTGCGTCCTCCCGCTTTCGCGGCGTGCGTGGCTCTTCTTGCTACTTCGAGTAGCGTTAGCGAAGGCGACTATTTGCTGCTGGTTTCAGCGAAAGCCTTCTTCACGTTTTCACGCGTTTCTTCGCTATCAAGTTCGTGGTAGTACTTGTCCGAGGTTACTTTCGGAGCAGCACCAACGATGTTCTTGTCAGCGTCGATCGTAGCGGTGTACTGATTGTCGTTGGTCTTGTTGATCTTGACGTTCTTGACAGGAATGGCCGTATATTCTTCACCGACGCCTAGCGTACCACCGGAACCGATGATGTAGTATTCAGCTTCACAAGCGTCCAAGTTGTGGTTGAACACGACGTCGTCCAACTGACCAACCGATTCGTTACCAGTACCCTTCACGTCGATGTCGTTCAGACCCGACAGAAGAAGCATTTCGCCTTCCTTTACTTTAGGAGCGTCGGCAGTCTTGAAGTACTTGCTGTTACGTTCGTGGAACGAAGCAACGGTCAAGTCAGCACAATGCTCGAGCGAAAGAGCAGGGGCGTTACCCAGATCTTCGGCCGTCATTGGAAGGCTCAACTGCAGCGTTGGTTCGCCATCAGTGTTCTTCCAGGCCATGTCAACAGCGTCGGCGGGGACGGCGTGGTTGGTTTCACCAACACCGGCGACACCACCGCTACCGATGATCATGTAGATCACCTGACCATCTTTATTCATGACCAAGTCATTGACCGAACCAATCGTGTCTTCTTTGTTGGTTCCGTATACGCTGGCATCAACCACTTGGCTGGCAGCAATACGATCCGACTTGTCGGTCGATTCTTTCTTAGTTTCTTTGTCCTCGGCGACTGCAGGAACGACCAGAGCCAGAGCGAGGAAAAGTCCTAATATGCGCGTCACTAACATTGCAAAATCTCCTAAATGAAACTGAAGTTGTTGATAGGCGATAGAAGACTGTCGCAACTGCCATACCGGCTTCGGGAAACTGAAGAAAAAAAGCTCAAGTGCCGAGTAAACTTCGGAATTTAGGCGGATTACGTATACCAGAAGGCGCAAAACCAAGACTGATTTCATGCGACGTTCATCAAGGCAACAAGTAGATTGATCGTTGCCCGAACAAGCTGCTCGCCAACCCATCAGCGAGCAGCTTCCCAGAGTGAAGCGCTTACGCTTCTGGGTCTTGAGAGTAGATCAGCATGCTGTAGGGACTGATCGAAAGCGTACCTTTGTGCGACAAGCCGTCGTACGGTTCTTCTTCAGGCGTTAGCTCAGAAATCGTCGAAGAAACAAACGTCGCATTGTAAACGGGAGCCGCCGTATTCAAGCGCAGCTTCCACTTACCGCCGCAAGGAAAACCGATTTCATAGTTCTCGATCGCATCGATCGAAAAGTTGACGACCACCACGACATCGTCGCCAGGTCCATGATCTTCCCAACGCTGATAAGCAATCAATTTTTGTTGATCATTGCGATGGAATACATTGACGTTTTGCCCCTGCAAACCGCGTGTGACGCCATGCAAGTTGCGGCGAGCATGGATCATATCGCGGTATAGAAGCACCACGCCGGGGAATTCCTGCTTCCGATGCCAATCGAGAGGGTCGGTATCCTGGAACCAGCCATCTTGCAGAAACTCTTGTCCCTGAAACAACATCGGAACGCCTGGCGTCGTCATCATGATGCCGGCCGCCAATGTCGAGCGATGTCGTGCATAACCGTCCGTCGGATCGTTAGGATCGATCTCAGAAGGAAGACGCGACTTGCCATTGGCCACTTCGTCGTGCGATTCGGTGTAAATGACTCGTTCAAATGCGTCGAGGTTATAACGAAACGTGATTGCACTGATCAGCTTGTTTAAGTCGCGACCTTCATCGCTGGGCTGCTTGGCAACGTCTCGCACGGGATGAACGAACTCGGCGTCCCACTGACTCGAGAAATGAGCCCCACCGTCCGACGCATGCTTCGTCAGGTATTCGTTGGTTTGAAGATCTTCCGCAATCAGCATCGTGCCGGGTCGAGCGGTACGAATGTCTTCGTTAATCCACTGCGTCAAGCTCCATCCTTCCGGCAGTTCGTCTTGCCCGTCGACACTACGCATGTAGAGCGTCATGTCATATCGCAGGCCATCGACATGATAGTCGTTCAGCCACATCATCGCGTTGTCGTAGATAAACTGACGAACTTCGCCACGTCCGTAGTCTGGTCGAGTATCGCCCCACGGCGTTTTGCTGCGCCAGTCGTTGTAGAAATAAATGCCACCCTTGTCGTTCTCGTTCCACAGATCGAACTGCCAGATATCGAGGTCACTCGGGCCAAAGTGGTTGTAAACGACGTCTTGAATCACGCCGATTCCACGTTCGTGGGCTGCTTTGACAAACCGCTTGAATCCACGCGGACCACCGTAAGCACTTTCCACAGCAAAGATTTGAGCCGGGTTGTATCCCCAGCTGATATCGCCTGCGAACTCTGCTAGCGGCATAAGCTGCACGACATTCACGCCCAGCTTTACCAGGTGATCGAGCCGCTGGATAGCGTCTTTGAACGTTCCGACCGTTTCGTCATCGGTTCGATTAAATGTCCCCAAATGCATTTCATAAAGGACAATCTCATTCCAAGCCGGCAACTTGTAGTTGTCTTCGCCCCAGTCGAAATCGGTTCGATGAATCACGCTGTTGCCAACCGAGTTAGTCACTTCGCGGGCCCGCGGATCCATGCGACTGACTTCCTGATCGCCACACTTAAGCAGGTAGCGATACTCGTCGCCAGCTTTTGCCCCGGGAACATCAATCGCCCAGTTGCCGTTCTCTTCGGCCTGCATTGGCATCGCTTCAGGGTTCCATTGGTTGAAGTCGCCGACAATGCTGACCGCGTCGGCATGCGGAGCCCACACGCGAAATGCGGTTCCTTCTTCATGCGGAATAGGTCCCATGCCGGGACGGACTTGCGAATCGACAGACGACGAACCAGAAAGGCTTGCCATAGTTGTAGTTTCCTAGAGAAGCGATCGATCAGATTTTGGGATCGTATCGCTGTGAAGCTGGCGGTGCCAGTACATCGTGGTGGTTGGAAAGAAAAAGGTGCACGGCAAAAAAAAGGACACCGTGGACGTCGACTCGAAATCGGGGGTTCTCAAGCCGACATTCCACGGGCCACTTGCCTGCTTCCTGGAAATTTTCACAGACTTATCAACTGCCGCAAAAGCGGATGTGAATCTATGAAAAATCCTGAAATAGGCCAGGTTTAGTGATTCACGACTTTCGCGACTGCCCGGCCCTAGGTTGCACTTGGTGTGCCAATTCACACTTCTGCGGCAAAAATGGCTTCAAATTCGAGGTATTCGCCCTAAATCGCAATAAAATGGGATACATAGCCCCACTTGGCTTTTTTCATCAATCGTAACGCTGGCCGTTTAGAGATCGAACTGATCTCAAATCACGCTTGTCGCAACGAGGGTCGATAGCTAAAAACCAGTTTCACCAAACCACTTACCTCGCGAGCGCGTATGACGACTACCTCGCAACTCGAATCGATTCACCCGGGCGATCAGACCGAATGGGTCAAATCACGACGGACGATGCCAGCATGGCTTCTGTCGCTACTGATCCATCTTGCGCTGGGCCTTCTGCTGATCCTGACCGTTCGCACGGTCAGCAAAGGAATCGGCGACGAGCCAGCTCGCAAAGGCAACATCGCGCTGGCCAATCGAAGTGAGAACGCGACCGAGTACTTCGATGGCGATTCGAGCCAGGCCGCCGACAGCCAAGAGGCGACCGACTCGCAGCAAGCCGCTCAATCGATGAGCCAGGCGCTTCCGGCAATGGATCTTCCACCCAGTGTTGTCGGCAACCTGCTACCGCGCGGCGATCAGGCCCTCACCGGACAAGAAGCGGACGGTCTTCCTTCTGCCGGTGGTATGACCGCAGGCGGAGCAACCTCGAAAGGTGGCTTGGACAAAGAAGGCAAAACAAGCGTCTTCGGTGCCGAAGGGCAGGGGAACAAGTTTGTCTACGTGTTCGACCGCAGCGGAAGCATGGCTGGTCGACCTCTTGCTGCCGCCAAGCAGGAACTGATCAACAGTCTGCACGATTTAGAGAAGCTGCATCAATTCGCGATTATCTTCTATAACGAAAATCCCCAGGTCTTCAGCCCCCACGGCGGCGGTCCCAAGCTGGTCTTCGCGGACGAACAAGGGAAGAACCTCGCCGAACGTTTCGTCCGAGGCGTGATCGCCAGCGGTAGCACTTCGCACCAAGATGCGTTGTCGTTGGCACTGAAGATGAACCCTGACGTGGTCTTCTTCTTAACCGACGCCGATCAACCGCAGCTTTACCCCAACGACTTAGCCAACATCCGCAAGCTGAACAAAGGCTGCTCGATTCATGCCATCGAATTTGGCTATGGCCCCTACGATGGTCGACGGAACTTTCTGGTAAAATTGGCGGAGGCCAACGACGGCAAGCATGTTTATGTCGACATCTCGCAGCTTGGTGCTCGCCCGTAGCCGCTTTGTTCCTTGAAGAAAATAGAGAAGTCCTTTGCCTCGTCGCGTGCTTTGTTATCTGCTGGTTCTCGCTGCTGCCCTCGCGACATGTGGCATGGAGCGGTGCGCGGCGGAAGATGTCGTGACGCTTTATCCAGCGCAAGCCGGAGCGGAACCGACCAAAGTTCGTGGCAATGTCATCGACTACACCGGGCAGCTACTTACACTGCAGACCCCCAGCGGCCAAACAACAATTCCCGCCGATAAAGTTGCCTCGGTTCAAACCGACTACGCTTCCGACGTCGTTCAAGCGAATCAGCTACTAACGGCAGGCAAGTCGAGTGAAGCGGCTCGTATGTTTGAATCGGCCGTCACGGGAGAACGTCGCCCCTGGGTTCGTCGAGAAATCTTGGCCCGTCAGGCGATCGCGTTACATAACGCCGGACGTATCGCGGACGCGGGAAACACGTTCCTCAAGATTACCGAAGACGATCCCCAGACGATTCATATCGCCGCGATGCCGCTGGCCTGGTTCAGTTTGCCCCCCAGTTTCGATCGCGATCGGGCCGCTCGACAATGGATCGAGTCATCTTCGCCGTACGCGCAGCTATTGGGTGCCAGTTGGTTGCTCGGTACGAGCGATCGAACGTTGGCCATGGGCGTGCTCGGCAATCTTCGCCGCAGCAACGTTCCGCCGATTGCCTTGCTGGCCGAAGCACAGCTGTGGCAAACGAAAATTGTCACCGCGAAAGAAGCCGACATCCGCCAATGGCAACAACAGCTCGACGCCGGCATTCTGCGCGGGGCGGCACTGGCAGGGCCGACGCTTGTCATCGGCAAAGCCTGGCGACAACTCGATAACGACTCCACCGCAGCTCTCACGTTGATGCGACCGCCAATTCTCTATCCCAACCATCGCCCTGTCGCAGCCGAGTGCTTACTACAAGCAGGTCGTTCACTGGAAAGAGCAGGGCAGGCCGACGAAGCGGCTCGGGTCTTGCGAGAAGCGATCGAGCAATATGGCGATCAACCGGCGCGGCAGGAAGCAGAAATCATCATCAAACGACTCGCCAGCTCAGGTGGCAACTAGGAGGCAACCTTGGCAAATTTGACTCGAATAGGAATCTGGATCACGTGCCTGGCCGTGCTATGCGTCGGCATGCTCGGCCCAGGGTCGAAGTTGTTCTCGGTGGCTGGACCGCAGTCGGCGATCGCGCAAGATACCCCCGCGGCCGATCCTCCGGCCGACTCACCAAGTCCAGCACCGCAGCAAACGGGATTCGTCGATATCATCCTCAGTGGCGGGATCGTCGGTGGGCTGATCCTGATCTTTCTGCTCGCGTTGTCGATGACGGCCGCCTATCTCGTCTTCGAGCAAGCGATGACCATCCGTAAAAGCGAGATCATGCCGCTCGACTTGGGCGACACCGTTCGCGACTTGCTGCTTTCCGGCAAAGTGCAAGATGCCGAACGCGTTTGCCGCGAGCGCCCCAGCTTCTTGTCGTTTGTCCTGCTTAGCGGCATCGCCGAACTGGATGGCGGCTGGACCGCTGTCGAGAAAGCCTTGGAAGATGCCACTGCTGAACAGTCGGCTCGGCTATTCCGCAAGATCGAATACCTCTCGGTGATCGGCAACATCGCGCCGATGGTAGGTCTGCTTGGTACGGTGACAGGGATGATTTTCGCGTTCCAGCAAGTCGCCGCCACGCAAGGTGCGGCCGGAGCAGGCGACTTAGCCGAAGGCATTTACCAGGCGCTCGTCACGACGGTAGGTGGCTTGTTGGTGGCGATTCCATCGCTCGGTGCGTTCGCCATCTTCCGCAACTGGGTCGACGAGTTGGTGGCCGAAGCGGCCTATGTCGCGCAGCAAGTGTTCACACCGCTCAAACGTCGCAAACGGCAAGCCGCCGCCCAGGCAAGGAGCTAACTCCCGTGCGCGTGCCGAGCAATTTGAAACCCGGCCAGGCCGACTTCAACATGACACCAATGATCGACGTGGTGTTCTTGTTGATTATTTTCTTCCTCGTTTCCAGCCACTTGGCGAAGCAGGAAGCCCAGATGCCGTTGCCGCTGCCCACCGCCGAAAGCGGGCAAGAGATCATCGACAACGAACAGCAGCCACGCGTTGTCGTGAACATCGAAGCAGACGGTTCGCTGATTCTCGCTGGTCGGCGCGTTCCGCCGGAACAACTTGCCAAACGGTTGGCCGTGGAACGGGATCGAAGCGGCGACTCGATCGAGCTCCGCATCCGTTGCGATCGTGCGACACCCTACGCCAACGTTAAACCGGTGATGCTTGCCGCCACCGAAGCTGGCATTTGGAGCGTTGCGTTCTCGGTGATTCGTCCGGAGGATGCCGGCCGATGAAACACCCTAGCCCTTTCAAAGATCGCAAGTCGCTGCAAGTCGCGATGACGCCAATGATCGACGTCGTCTTCCTGCTGCTGATCTTCTTTCTATGGACAGCCAGTTTTCAGATTGTCGAGTACTCGCTGCCGAGCACCGTTTCGGCACCAGCCAACGTCGGATCGTCGGCGGAAAAAGAACTGGAAGTGGAAGACTTCGAGCAAATCGTCGTTCGCATCACCGGTCAGCCGGGCGATTTGACGTACGCCGTCAACCAACGCCGCACACGGGAACTTGTTGAGGTTCGCGAGATCCTGGGCACTTTATCCACCATTAAAAACGACGTCCCGCTGATCATCGACCCCGACGAAATCGTCCCTGTCGGCCAGGTGATCGATGTGTACGACATCGGCCGTGTTCTCAACTTCCAAGAGATCCAATTCGCCGTTGAAGTCAAATAAGATCAAAACAACGCCAGACAATTGCTCCTATTCGACGCTGATGAAGACTTGTTCCGCCATCTCGATTCTATTGCTTACGTTCGCTGCGAGCGTGGCGTCGGCTCAGGCTGCGTGGGACGACGATCGGAAGATGATCGAGGGGCTTCTTTCGCGGCAGTTATTTTCGCTCGCCGAGCGTTACGCGGCCCAGCAGGTCGTCGCAGAGAACATCACGCCTTCGCAACGGGCCGAGATGGCGGCGGAACTAGTGCGTGCCTATTCGCTGCATGCCCTGAACGCGCGACCGAGCGAACGTGACCGTTGGTGGAACTCGGCTGCTTCGGTCTTGCCACAGTTTGAACGTCAATTTCCTGGCTCGCCGGAGACGATCCTGATCGAAGTCCAATCCGCCAACAGCCGATTGGCCCAGCTTCGCTTGTTGCGTCAGGAAGGAGAAGTCTTTCGCGACGATGCCAAACTCGCTCAAGCCCAAACGTTAGCAGCCGAAGTCGTTCAGCAATACGAAACGCTGCAAGAGAAAGTCGATCAGTTGCTGCGGCAATCGCACATGGCCGGCAATGCGTTGCCATTTGCCCCCGACGAACTGCTTGCCCTTTCGCGAAAGATCACCCTGCAGTCGGCGGAAGCTGCCGAAGAACAGGGACTTAGCTACCCAGCTGATTCGCTCGACCGTACCAACGGCATGGTCCAAGCAATCCAGCGTGTCGAACCACTCACAAAGCTTCGACCAGACACGCAGGTGCTGTGGCCGGCACTGCTCCTCGAAATTCGAGCACTGCGGTGGCTCGGACGATTGGACGAAGCCGATGCCAAAGTGGCGCGACTGTTAGAGCGACAGCCACCTCCGCAAGTGGCACTTGCCGCCAAAGCGGAAGCAGTTCGCGTGGCCATCGCTCGAGGCAACTTGGATGTTGCGACCAGGCTCATCAATCAAGGACGCGAGATCGACGGCCAGCTTTCCCCGGAACTCGACTACGCATGCTTCGAGACCTACCTTGCGTTGTGGAAGCAAGCCGAAGAGAAACAAAACAAAGCGGACATCAAGCTTTGGCAAAGTCGCGCCGCCACGGTCATTCGCGAGATGGACCAACTGCATGGCTCGTACTGGGCACGTCGAGCCGAACAGCGCATGACCGGCAGTGCTTCGACCGGAGGTCCTCAGAACCTCGACATCATTCGTCGCACGGCCGAGAACTATGTGCGGCAGAAAGACTGGACCGAGGCGATCAAGAATTATGACCTCGGGGCAAAGACCGCTCGCGAAGCAACTCAGCCGGCCGAGGAATACGAGTTCCGTCTTGCCGCTGCGGCGGTCGCCATCGAATCAGGCAACATGGCCGAAGGCATCAAACGCCTGCGCGAAGCGGCGTTGGCATTTCCCGCGGCTCCCGACGCCGCGCTGCGTCACTTGACGGCGGCCTATTATCAATCGCAACTGGCCCGGCAAACCAACCCGCCGGAGTTGGAACCGTATATCGCGCTGCTGCAGGAAAACCTGAGTCGCTGGGACGATGGCGAACCTGCCGCCCAGGCCGCCATGTGGCTCGGGCAGATCGAGTTCTCTCGCGGCAATTGGCGGGAAGCGACCGAGGCGTACCTCTTAATACCGATGCAATCGACTCACTTCGCTTCTGCCGTCGAAGGGGTTCGCCAGGCGTCGCTCAAGTGGTTTCAGTCGGCGGAAGGAAAGGAAGAACTCGTTCCGCAAGATGTCCGCAAAGTGATCGACTACTTCGAGAAAGTCATCCTGCAGGGGCAATCACAAGGGGGCGAATGGACGGCGACAATGCGGCTTGCAGCCGAGTCGGCAGCCCAGCTTTGGCTGAACTATGTCGACAACGGATACGATAGTGCTCGCGCGGTGCTGGAAGTCGCACTACGGTCCAACCCCGATGCCCCGGCCGGCTGGCGAAGTCGCTTAGAGTCGCTGCAGGTCATCGCCCTTGCCGGGCTGGGCAAGCTCGATCAAGCGAAAGCGAAACTTCAACAAGCTGGCGATGATAGCCCCAACCAACTTGTTGAAATCTTGCAAGCACTGGGACAGATGGCCGGGTCGGCTTCTCCGATGGTTCGCCAGCAGATCGCTGAAATCGAACTAGCCACCATCGGCATGCTGCGGCCTAACTTGATGCAGCTCGACGAAGCGGCCCAGCTGATGATCGCGATGCGGGAAGCGGAAGCTCTCGCCGCGACCGACAACCTCAACAAAGCCTTGGTGCTGTATGATTCACTCGCGACGAAGTATCCCAACGATCCGGAAGTACAAGTCGGTCTCGCTCGAATGCTATCGCGCGGCACGACGCCGGTTCAGCAAGAGCTCGCGCTTTCGCAGTGGCGACAGATCAGCCGCAAAAGCCGGACAGAGTCGCCGACATGGTATGAATCGAAATTGGAAATCGCCCGGTGCCATGTGAAGCTCGGGAAGCCGGAAGAAGCGAAGCAAGTGGTTCGCTACCTGCAAACACTTTATCCCGACATGGGCGGACCTGAAATGAAGGCCCGATTCGTCCAATTGATGCAACAAGTGTCGCGTCCTTAAAGCTGTAGAAAAGATTTCCCCAACGACTGATCGGATCGATTAGGGGTGGTTCCGGTTTTCAAACCGGGATAGCCGCCGGCCATATGAAGCCACTAAATACGGCTTAAATTCTGTGGCGAAAATGTCTACGAGACCAACCGCTTGCCAGGGCTCGAATTAGCTACCAAATGGGTTCGACGCTTTCACGGGGCGAGAAACGTGCACGCCCAGCACGATAGCGATCGAGGCACCGAAGAAGATCAACATGGTTTGGAATTCGAGCATTGCTTGGTTCTCTGTCTGAAAGATTTCCTAAGGGGGTGATTGGCTGTCGAGAGACTTAAATTCACTTGCCGTGCCAAAGCGCAGTTCGGGGGCCATGAATTTCGAAAGGGGCCGCTTTTGCCCGGAGAAACCGGCATATTCGGCAGACTCGGAAAGAAACACCGGGAGGAGGTGAGGTTGTTGGTTATCGAGTCGACAACATCATTCGCGGACTGAGATTGTCCGGCAAGTGGCTAGCAGAAATTTTGTGGCCGGCTGCGGAAAACCGATAGCACTGCATTGCCGGCATCGCGAGAAAGTCTTCAGCAAGAACCTAAAAAAAGCTGAGCCCTCGAAAGGAGGGCTCAGCTTCGATGAATTCAACTATACCGGTCCGATTAGGTTTCCGGTGTGGCTGGCGTTGGAGCTGCGTCGACAGGGCCGACTGGCTGTTCGCTGTAGCTGCCTGGCACGTAGCCGTCTTCGGTGATAACCGACTGGCCACCTTCGGTGTAAGCGCCGCCACCGTAGACAGGAGCACCACCACAGTTGCCGTTCGGGCAGCTACCGGTTTTGTTGTTCCAGTGTGGGCGGTGGTGGAAACCGAGGTGCCATCCGTAGTTCAGATCGGCAGCGTTCCAAGTCCAAGGACCACGTACGTTGTACACGCCGAACTGCTGCGTGTCGCTTGGCCAGTAAGGCGTCACGCCCAAGCTGCTGGGGTGACCGGTAATGCCGCCGGCGTTGGCTCGGCCAAACTGGTGATAGACCGGAGTCATGCGGCTGCTCGGCACGCCCCACGAGTAGTTGGTCTGCATGTTCGCGTTGGGTGGAACGACCATCGCCACAGGCGTTTGGTAGTTCTGGTACGCGTAGCCATCGTGCCAAGGCAAGTTGGACGCGTGGTAGGCGTTGGAAGCATTGCTGTAGCCACGTCCCCATAGCCAGCCAGCTTCAGCCGTTTGCACACTGCCGCCCAGCGTCAGGCCGGCGAGGAGAGCGAGAATCAGTCGTGTCTGGGTCATCGTCTTTATTTCCTACGTGAAGCAAGCGAGCGCGGACCGGCTCGAGCAAGTTGCCATTAAAAGAACGGGTTATAAGAATTCAGCCAAGTGCGGCCGCCGTACCAATGCACCTTCGTGCGGTTCAAGCCCTGACCACCGTTGTAGTAGTGGTAATAAGTGCGATGGTGCTTGTACAAAAACTCGTGCGGATCGAGTGGTGGATAGGTGATGTACGTCTGCGGAACGTAGGGAGGCGTTGTAATCGGAGAAGTGTACATCTCGGCCGGATATCCGTAGTACGGATCGGCGACGTAGTACTGATTCATCATGTCCGGGTAAACCGGCGGACTAGGGTACTCGTTGGCTTGGGCCTCTGATCCCACAGTCATCCAGCCTGCGGTCAGGACCAGGGCGAACAAACAAGTTGTTGCAATGCGTTTCATCCGATTGATAGCTCCTGCCAATGCGGCAATTGGGCAACCACGAGAAAGGCCGTGGAAGGGTTTTTAGCTTCACCTATACATATTTCGGGAAACCGGTCCAAACCGCCGCCAATGGGTACTTCGGCAATCTGCGCGGTACAGATAAGTCCAGACCTTCCGTCGTAGGTTAAATCGGCTATTCGGATGGGTCGTCTGAGTCTTTCTGGGGCCATCATGCCAAAAGCCCCTATTCTTCCGAGTATAACAGTCGCCCCCAACTTCCAGATCCTGCCGCTATCCCCGTAATCGGCAAACTTTACTACAATCGGCGATTCGGTCTCGCTCTTGTCCTTGTAGGGTCCGCTATGCGGACTGACCCAAGATTTGACGCAGAACTTGCCGATATGCCCCATTTCGGTCCGCACAGCGGACCCTACGAAGAATTGAACTGTCCCGAGGAGTTCCCACGTTGTCGGAAGGCGCCACTACTACTGCGAACGGATCCGCAAAGAAGAAGTCAGCACCGCGTCGCGCAACGGCCGAATCGATGGCCAAGAAGCAACGCGAGATCTCGGTCAGCGAGTTCTTCGCCAAGAACCGCCACATGCTGGGCTTCGACAATCCTCGAAAGGCTTTGCTGACGACCATCAAGGAAGCGGTCGATAACTCGCTCGATGCGTGTGAAGAAGCCGGTATCCTTCCCGAGATCTGGGTCCATGTCGAACAGACCGGCGAAAGCCGCTATAAAGCGGCCGTTCAAGACAACGGCCCCGGCATTCTTAAAAAGCAAATCCCGCTGATCTTCGGCAAGCTGCTTTACGGCTCGAAGTTCCATCGCCTTCGCATGAGCCGTGGTCAGCAGGGGATCGGGATCAGTGCGGCCGGCATGTACGCCATTCTGACGACCGGCAAGCCGATCAAAATTGTCAGTAAGACCGGCAAGTCGAAGCCGGCCCACTATTACGAACTTCGCATCGACACCAAAGTCAACAAACCCGAAATCCTCAACGGTAAAGGGAACGGCGAAGATATCCCCCCTGGCGAGAAAGGGGAGAAGTACATCGAAGACCACGGCATCGAATGGGTCACTCATCACGATCCGGAAACCCCCGATGCCAAACCCAAGCCCATCGCCCACGGCACGCGCGTCACCCTCGACTTGGAAGCCAAGTATCAGCGAGGGAAGGGGAGCGTTGACGAATACCTCGAGCAAACGGCGATCGCCAATCCGCACGTCACGCTGCATTACATCGACCCTGCCGGCGTGCAAAAGACCTATCGACGTTCGTCCGAAGTGCTGCCTCCCGAAGCGGCCGAGATCAAGCCGCATCCGTACGGGGTAGAGCTGGGGCGGCTCGTTTCGATGTGCAAAGAAACGAGCGAAACCAGCTTGTCCGGTTTCTTGACCAATTCGTTCTCGCGCGTCAGCCCCGGGATCGCCAAGCAGATTTGCGATAAAGCAAAGCTCAGCACGCGGATGCGTGTTAAACGAATCGATCGCGATCATGCCGAGCATCTGTACGCCGCGATCCAAGACACCAAAATCAGCAACCCGACGACCGACTGTATCGTTCCGATCGGGGAAGAACAGCTTTTGAAGGGCCTGCATAGCGTTGTTCCGGCCGAGTTTTACGCGGCGGCCACACGTCCGCCGGCCGTTTATCGAGGCAATCCGTTTCAGATCGAAGTCGCCCTGGCCTACGGGGGCAACGTCGAAACCCAGAAGATCACCAAGGATCTGCTGAAAGAACTGCTTTACGAAACCGACGCCCGAACGGTCCGCCAGTTCCTGATTCTGACGTTCAACGGACTTGGCCCCGACGCCGCCGACAAGATTATCAAGCAGTCGAAAGTCGGTACCCGCAAGAGCCCCAATAAGCTCAAGCCGAAAGAGATCGACCATCTCTTTGAGGCCATGCAAAACATCAACGTCAACGAAGGCCAGTCGATGCAGGTCTATCGTTACGCCAACCGAGTGCCGCTGCAGTTCCAGCATGGCGACTGTGCGATCACCAAAACGATTGCTGGAACCAACTGGCGTTCGTATGGGCTTTCGCAGTCGCGCGGCAATCTGCCGAGTGGTCCTGTGACCATCATGGTTCACATTGCCAGCGTTTGGGTACCCTTCACCAACCAGGCGAAGGAAGCCGTGGCCAGCTATGACGAGATCCAGAAAGAGATGCGTCTCGCGCTGCAAACGGCCGGACGCAAGCTAGGCATGTTCCTGCGTCGCCGCATGAAAGTGAAGCAGCAAGCCGATCGCCGGACGATCTTCCGTCGTTACCTGGGTGAAGTGGCCCAAGCGGTCAGCGACATCAACGGCACCGACAAAGAAGACATCTACGAAAAGCTGTTGGCTGTCGCTAAAAAGAAGACTGCCGAAGCTGACATGGTGCTCGATGAAAGCGGCAAAGCAGTCGACCCGAACGAAGCCAATTATGGCGGCGGGGTATTGATCGTCGAGAAAGACGAGGAAGAGATGCTGGCCGACATGCTCAATCGCCCGACAGAAACCGACAACGGTTCCTCTGTGGAAGCGGCCGACGCCAAGCAATCGGAACTGTTCGACGAAGAGGAAGAAGACGAGGACGCCTAACGACCGCGTAACGTCTCACCTCCTGATCCATTTATCCCCGCTTCTTTTTTGGCAGCGGGGATTTTTCATGCGCGAGCATCCCCTCATTCTGGGCTATCGCAACGATTCTCAAGAACCGCGAATCCGGAGCATACATGGCCATTCTTTCGTGGGGGTTTAGCTCCTAAAACACCCCACTCTCTCATAGTCCGCACGATAGCTGGCATGGGGCCGCCCAACATCGATCCATCGTCGTGAATCTGTACAGATGGCAATATTTATCTTTTTGCCTTTAAATCCATTGACACCGACTGCCGACTTTAATATCACGGGATAGTCTTCTATTGCTTTTCCTTCTTCCCCAAATTCTCGCGTTCTCGTTGTTAGGAGCTTCTTATGAAAAAGCGCGGCTTTACGCTCGTCGAGCTCTTGGTGGTCATCGCCATTATTGGTGTCTTGATCGCACTATTGTTGCCTGCGGTTCAACAAGCCCGTGAAGCGGCTCGTCGGATGCAGTGCAACAACAATCTCAAGCAAATCGGCCTCGGCTTGCACAACTTTCACGATACCTATGGCGAATTCCCGGCCAGCTACGGCTTCAACGATCAAGCCAACGCCGCCAGCTGGCGAAAAGCCTGGGGCTGGGGCGCTCGTATTTTGCCATTCCTTGAACAGTCGGCACTGCACGACCAGCTTGGCGTCTCGACGCAAGAGTTCGACGACTTGTTGCCAGGTAATACGTCGACGAGTTGGCCGGCCGCTGGTGTCGCGCTGATGCGTACGCCGCTGGATGCATTTATCTGCCCCAGCGATCCTGGCGAAGAGATCAACACGTCGGTCGACTTCTGCCACACCGGTGGACCTGATTCGACCAAGCCAGCCAAGAGCAACTACGCCGGCGTCATGGGTCACTACACCACCAACTGGTACGCTTCCCCCACGGCCAGCATTCCGAACCAGCATGGTTTGATGAATGCCCAAAAGGGAACGCGCATGGCCGACATCACCGACGGCACGAGTAATACGTTTGCTGTTGGCGAACGTGACTCGATTCACCACGCCGCTTATTGGGTCGGCACCGGCAACGTCAACTCCGAGTCGTCCTGGTCTTCTCCGAAGGCAATCGGGCGAACGTTTGGCCAGAAAGTCAATCAACCGCTCGTGGGTCGTTTCTACCTGGCATTTTCCAGTCTGCATCCTGGCGGAGCCAACTTCCTTTACGGCGACGGTAGCGTTCACTTCATCAGCGAAACGATCGACTCGCGCGAAGGCTTGAAGCATGATGGCGGCGCCGCTGCATGGTACACGTCGTACAGCGAGCTCGACACGTCTACGGTCGGTGTCTATCAGCGACTCGGCTTGCGTGACGATGGCCAACCACTCGGCTCGTACTAAACAGGAGAGGTTCGCCCCATGAAACGTCCCATTCACTACGGTTTCTTCGCGGCAATGCTAATCGGGCTTGCCGCGTCGGTTGGCTGCGGCAGCGGAGCGTTGCCTTCGCTGTCAGGCACCGTCACCATCGACGGCAATCCAGCTCCTGCTGGCGTTGCGTTGCAGTTTTCGCCGACAAGCGAAGGAGGTTCCCCTTCGTACGCTCAGACCGATGCCAACGGAAACTACGAGGCTCAGTTCTCGTTCAACAAAACCGGCATCCAGCCAGGCGAGCATTCGGTCAAGCTGATCCCAGGCTCCGTCGAAACGCCCATGCCCGAGATCGGCCCCAACGGTCGCCCCGTCGGCCCAGCCCCGAAGAACCCACTGTCAGGCCTTCCCAAAACCTACTGGGAAGAAATCGAAGTCATCACCGTCCAACCCGGCCCCAACGCCCACGACATTGTGCTGAAGTCGGAGTAAGCCGACGGCGAAACACGTCAACGATCGCTCCGCATACCGATTGCGGAGCCTTATTCTCTGCGGAAGGATCTGGTGATAAATCGGCACTGATGCTCAGCCACCCAAAGAGGGTGCCAGAGATAACCACATAAAGTGGCAATGCGAAAAAGTGCCCCCTCCCTGCGATGGGATGATCCCCTTCGAAGTGAGTCTAAAATGCCCGGATATTTTGGGCATTGATTCAGTTAACCGCAATTCAACGAATTATTACCAGGAATCCATTGACAGTCTTCACAACCTTTAATATCACGGGATAGTAACTCCGTCATGCATTTTTTGACGCCCCCATATTCCGCGTCCTCATTCCAGGAGTTTCCTATGAAAAAGCGTGGCTTCACGCTCGTCGAGCTGCTCGTTGTTATCGCCATCATTGGTGTTTTAATTGCCCTTCTCCTTCCTGCTGTGCAACAGGCCCGAGAAGCAGCTCGCAAGATCCAGTGTCGTAACAATCTCAAACAAGTCGTGCTGGCGCTGCATAACCATCACGATACCTTTGGAAAGCTGCCTTCCTATCGAACCGACAATACGTTCTGGTGTTGGGCCGCGCAAATCTTGCCTTTTATGGAACAAGACAATTTGCACGAAGTGATGGGCGTCACGGATTACACTTTCCCTGAAGCCGTCAACGGTACCGTCAGTGTACAAGCTACCGACGCCCTGAAGACCGTCATCCCAGGCCTCCGTTGCCCATCGACGACGGGACCGGAAACGTTCACGCACGATTCGGTCGAGTATGGTGCGATCAGTTACGCTGCCAGCCGAGGGTACGGTCAAGCCGGATGGGACCAGGACAAAGCTGCTAATACCGGTGCCATCAACGTTGTGGGTTTGGAATTTTCGGCGATCACCGATGGTCTTTCCAACACGTTTGCCATTGGTGAAGTTTCCGCACATGCCAACAAGTGGGAAAGTGGTCCTCGCGGTTGGGCCTTCTGGGCCGGCACGCCAGGCAACAGCTACCTGGAACGCCAGAACACGCTGTCGCGTTGCGTTTCGTTCCCCATGAACAGCCCACACCACTGGGGCTTTACCAGTCAACACACCGGTGGCGCGTTCTTCTCCTTCTGCGACGGTTCGGTTCAGTTCATCTCGGAAGACATCGAATTCGAGAAGAACGGCACACCTAACGGCTGGTTCGGTGGCGATGGCGTTCGCGATCAGATCTACCAGAATGCAAGTGGTATGGGCGTCTATCAGTTGCTCGGCATTCGTGACGATGGCCAGACGGTTAGTCTGCCGTAGTTCTTATTCCAACTTGCTTCGCCAAGAATTCCCGGCGCCGGTAATGGCGCCGGGTCGTACAAGACTTTAGGAAACATCGTCATGTCATTTCCACGAACGCCAACACTCTTGCTGCTCTTACCACTGCTACTTGCGGCGGGCTGCTTCAACTCGAACCAGTCGAGCTTGGGAACCGTTTCCGGTACCGTGCTCGTCGATGGCAAGCCAGCTTCGGGAGTTCGACTCGAGTTCGATCCCCTTGAAAAAGGCGTGCGAGGCAGTACGGCTGTTACCAATTCGTCCGGCAACTACGAAGCCATCTATTCGCTTTCCCGCGACGGAGTCCGACTGGGGCCGTGCATTGTCAAACTGGAAGCACCCCTGACGATGCCTGGCGATAAGAGCAAACTTCCTTACCCGGAAGAGTACTACGAAGAAATCCGCCAGGTCGAAATCACCTCTGGCCACAACACCGTTGACCTCGATATCTCGAAGTCGAAGTCGTAAGGGACAGCTCAGGCGCCGTGCCTACGGGCCTCGTAGGCATGACCGCCTGATGCTTTTCTGAGAAATTTCCATCGGCCCATCGACGCCATACCGAACCGTACATCGGCATGGCATCCTTGCTGGTTGGTTAGACATTCTCCGGCGTTGGATGCACCCAATCGCCGCGGTACTTTCTCGCCAGCAGGTGGTTGGCTTGGTCGTCTCCTTCGACTTGGCCGGTTTCGGCGTTCCATGTCAGGCTGCGGCCGAGCTTTTGGGACATGTTGGCCAAGATGCAGCTGGCCGTTGAGATGTGGCCTTGTTCGATGTCGGCCACGGGGCGGCTGCGGTTCTCAATCGCTTTCAGGAAGTCACGCTGGTGGGCGCGATTCGCGGCGGCCACATGTTGCTCGAGATCTTTCTCGTGCTCATCTTCCGGGTACTTGTCCCACTCGGTCTTCGGCGATCCAGTCAGCGTCGGCTCTTTCTTTCCTTTCGGGAAGAACTCGTACTTGTTCACGCTTGCCTTCAACGTTCCCTTATCGCCATACAAAAAGAACGCCCACGGGTAATCGCGATCCGGCGCATCGCCATAGGTGCGGTGTGTCCACACGACATCGAGTTCGCCGAAGTCAAACGTGGCGACCTGGGTGTCAGGCACATTCCCTGTGGCATCGGTATGAACATACGTGCCGCCGCGGCTATTCACACTTTTCGGCCAGCCGAGGTCCAGCATCCAACGCACCGAATCGAGCATGTGAATGCACATGTCGCCCATGATGCCGTTGCCGAACTGCTCGAACATCCGCCAACTGCGTGGGTGCATGACCGGATTGAACGGAAGCTTCGGGGCAGGGCCGGTCCACATCTCGAAGTCGAGATACTCCGGCGGCGGGCAATTATCCGCTTTGCGGTTGCGGCCCATCCCGTAATAACAGCACACCTCGGCATGACCGATCGTACCGAGCAACCCTTCGTTCACCACTTTGTCGCGTGCTTCGATTAAGTGAGCCGTACTCCGCCGCTGCGTACCGACTTGCACTACGCGGTCGTACTTCCGAGCCGCGGCGAGCATTGCCTGACCTTCAACGACATCGACGCTGATCGGCTTCTGTACGTAGACATCGGCCCCCGACTTACACGCTTCGATCATTGCCAACGCATGCCAATGGTCTGGCGTCCCGACTAAACAGATATCGAGATCGTGCTCGGCCAACATCTTGCGATAGTCGCCAAACTGCCGCGGCTGCTTGCCATTGGACTGCCGCGCAGCAATCAGCTCGGCCGCCCCACTCCGCATCTGCGAATCGACATCACAGATCGAAACCACCTCGACAGGAGCCACTTGAATCAACCGCAGCAAGTCGCACTTGCCATACCAGCCGCAGCCAATGAGCCCGACCCGCTTCGGCTTGATGTCGAGCAAATCTTGAGCCCACGTCGCACGGGGCAAAGACGAAATAGCGGTAACAGCCGCAGCAGTCGAAAGAAACTGACGACGATCCATGATGAGGCTCCGTGGGGTAAGAGTGCGTCGAACGGAACCGCTATTCTAACCAGACGACGGACCGATTGCCTACGATTTGCGAGCGGCGTTTGCTTGTTCAATTAATCGGCCGAAGTCACTTGCCAGACCCATTCGCCGTTGCGATTGACATAGCCGACCGTATCATCGTCGAGCGTTACCCAGGCCAGCCCTGATTGAAAGTAGGTTGCATCAACAAGGCCTGGCAAGCTTAGGACAAGGTTTCCTTCCGTATCGATGAAACCAGATTCCTCTCGGTTTTCGCTCACGACAAATGCTCCCGATTCGTGAAAATCGCTGGCGGTGATATAGGCTGGCTCGATCGCCCAATCGCCGTCGATGTCGACAAAACCCACCTGGCCATCACTTAACCGGGACATATCATGGTGATAGGGCAGGGGAAGCTGTCTCGGTGTGAACGGCAACTTCTCTCCTTCTGCATCGAGGAAGAAGTACGTATGCTGCTTGGCGTCCGGTTCGTCCTGATGCACCAATGCTTTGCCGTCGTCAAACGCATAGACCGACGAGAACTGCGGCTCGACAACCGTTTCTCCCTGGGTGTTGATGTATCCCCACAGGCCATCAACCATGACGGCCGCTCGACCTTCGTAAAACATCCGGCCGGCTTGAAACATTGGCGGAATCTGGATTTCGCCATATCGATCGGCGTAGCCGTACTTACCATCCTGAGCGACGAGGATAAGCCCTTCCGAAAAGTAGCTGTGCGGCGTAACACCTTCCGCGGGATCCCACATGCCGTAAGGGTCGTAAACAAGATGGCAGTCGAGCGGCGCGTGGATCGACCAATGAATGTCCGAGATGGAACGGTCGCGCGGGTGCTCTCTACGGGTCACGCCAAACAGCGACTCACCAAAATTCACGACATGAACTACGTCGCTCGTCAGCGGTTTCGTGGTCAGCGATTCGCTCTTGTTGAAGTACTGCCATTCGCCCGACGAAATCAACAGTACGCCTGGCTGGCCGACCGTCGCGGCTTGTCGTTGCAAAGGATACTCGTTCTTCAAATATGACGACGCCAACGTATGCTTCGGCGGACATTGCTCCTGACCATCAGCCGAAATGCATCCCCATTTCACGTCACGCTGATCGATCTTTGCGTTGCTGGGTATTGGGAACAAAGGATCGAAACGCTTTTCCGGATCGGCAAGCGTTTTTGCCGGCGGCGGCTCGGCAGTCTGCGTTGGCGACAAGTCTCGCTGACAGCCAGTTTCCAACATCAACATAAAACATCCGCACAAGGACATTACCGCTGTGCGGATCACTCGAATCGCCTCTTTAACTTTGATAGAGCACCTCTTCGGCTCGCGTCGCATTTTTGACAAGACTACGTACAGATGATCCTATCCCATAGATCAAGCCCAGGTGCACATTCTCGGTGCACTCTCAGAATCATGGAGCCGCTGCTGTCGCTACGTTTCTGTTGCGGAGTTCTTCCAGCAGGATCATGTACGCGAAGAAATTGGGCGTCGAGGCGTTCAGCTTACCGACGGTTGTCCTGGTCTTTCGATCCTTGATGGTGATGCGATTGCCCATCAGACCCTTGGTTTGCTTGACTTCCAAGTCTTCGTACCGGGCAACCTGGGTGACATTGCTGCGGTTCTCATATTGCAGCCCTTCGTCGACGAACGAGATCCCATTGGCCCACGCCAGCTTGCCGTCGTTATTCAGCTGCTCAGATTGCCGCGCGGCCATATACTGAGAAATGCAATCCAGAAATCGTTCGACCCCAGTACGCGATTTGAAAAACGCCCCCCAGATCACCTTCAGCTTCGGTTTGTCCGAGCTTTCTTTGGGAATGAACTTCAGCGTTGTCGTCGAATAGGTATAGATATGATTCACATACTCTTCGACCGAGAAGTACGTGAAGTGATCGATCTCGTCGAACAACAACGAGTGGCTGCCGACTTTCACACCGCGCTCGAAAAGACGTTGCCGTTTCGTCGCCATCCAAGCATAGTACAGCCCAAAAACGATTGGCACCGGACAGGCAATCAGCACCACCACGGCGACATACACTTTCCCCAAGCTCAAGCCGAACAGCATGCCGCCAAGCGACACCAACGCGAATAAAATGCCCCAGCACAGGAAGACCCACTGAGGTCCATTGCTGCCGATTTGTTTTCCGAACTGCGGATCGCCCAACACGAAGCTCTTGCCGTCCTGATCACGAGGAAACGAAAGCTGACGCAGGCCATACCGTATCAATACTTCTGCATCGATTCAATCATCTTCGGCACTTCCTGAAGGCACGCCTTCACGGCTGGGTCGGACTTTTGTTTTTTGTCGATCTCAGCCGACATGACCACCAGCGAATCTCCGAAGGCGACTTGCCAGAACTTCATGTCGTAGTCGTGACCACCTTCGCTATGCGTGCCACTTTCCGAGAAGGTCGACTTGTCTCCGACCTGCGTCACCTTCAGCCCTTTCTCTTCGGCTTGAGCTTTCAGAAACTCAACCGCCATCGCTTCCGGCAACGCATGCAGATTAAATCGCAGCGTTATTCCCGCATCGCTGGCAGGCTTAATCATCACGGTATCTTCTGGCTCTAATCGCTGTACGTATTCTTCCGGCACCGAAAACTGCACCGCCGCGTTGGGAAACGTTACCGTCTTCTGCCCGGCCGGACTTGGCTTCGGAGGTCCCGCCGCCGGACCGCATCCCTCCACAACCATCAGTCCACAAAGAACCACCAACGAAAGAAACGAAAATCGATGCGAACCATTCATATAAAATCTCAACGTGCAAGTTCCGAGGCCCAAACCGTTCCCGCCTATCATCAACTGCCAGAGACGTGCTGCCAATACCGTAGATACGGACGCGATCATTCGTTCCCGCGAGGCGCGCACCTTTCGTGACATATGGGATAACTCAGGTTAATCTTACCGTGAGCAACGCATTGCCTGCCAATCAAACACACGAATCAAGTCGACTCCCGTAGGGTCCGCTGTGCGGACGCGGCTTGCGTGGTCACGACCGGAAACCGTGGCGTGCGGGACTCGGCCGGAATCTTTTTGGTTGCCGGGGAATAAACTTCTCACCGTAACCGACATGCCGACGAAGAAGACGGCATGGCACCCAGTGGGGACAGAGCCAGATCCGTGATCAGCTCGACTGAAGTAATTGGCTTGCAAGTTCTTCTTGGAGACGCTGTTGTTCACGCTGAGGGTCTAACGACGCTCGACAATGAAAGCGTGCTATCCAACCAATTATCTCAGGGAGTTTAAACGTCTCATCACTCTGGGTCACGACATGGATAGCAAGCACAAAATGTCCGATACTATCCGCAGCATGCATGGCCCGGCATCGTTCAGGGTCTACGTCCTCCGTAAGCTCGGGGTAATCTAACTCATGCGAAATGTCCGAAGCGAGTGTAGACAGTGACCGAAAATCAACCGGTTCTCGATCGTTCATCCACTTCGCACCAGCATCAAATACTTGCCCGATTCGCTCATCACCGGGACAAATTTCGCGCCAAATCTTCAGCGTGCGGCTTGCCATATTATGAGCAACTTGAAGACATTGCTGATCCGTAAGTAACTCAGACACTCGCTCAATTCGCGTACGAAAGTGAGAATCGAGAATCATTGGCTCTATTCCAGTCGAAAGTGCAGCGGCATGGCCAAGCGAAGCCGCGGCAGAAACATGGATTCGCCCTAATTCTCCTGAATTGACTTTGTCCAATATTGTCTTTTCTGAATTCATAACGTTTCTGATGGTCAGAACCATTCCCGTAGGGTCCGCTATGCGGACGCAGCCTGCGTGGTCACTACCGGAAACCGCGGCATTGCTGGACTTGGCCGGAATCGTCTTGGTTGCCGGGAAATAAACTTCCCACCGTAACCGATATGCCGACGAAGACGACGGCATGGCACCCTGAGCACACGGTTCATCTTCTAGGTTCAAACAGTTCGACGGCAACCATCCAGTCGGAATTTTTCTTCGGTCGAGAGCGATATAGGCAATCAGGATGCTTATTCTTGAGAGAACTTTGTTGCTTCTCGTGATGGACATGGCCCAGGCGAAGAATGACGGTTTTGGGAACGGCATCGCGACGGTGCTGAAAGTTCCATTCCGTCTCGAATGGAGCTAATTGGTGGGGAAAGAAGCCAACGCCAGAAATGGAAAAAGTGAGGCGATTCGTCTCACGGACATGCAGAAGCGGAATCCCGTCGCACCAAGTTCCCAGCCGGCGAGTTAACTCAATTTCAGAGAACGGAAACCAGAATTCGATTTGCGTGGCGAGATCGGAGCTCGAAATGATTGCATCCCTTTCTCCTAAGTCGGCAAATTTCCATTTCCAAAGTATCGCGGCGATACTCCGTTCAATGTTTTCAGAACACGACTGGTTTGAGTTAGCGAATGTCGCCTCCCTATCTTAAAAGTCCGTAGGGTCCGCTGTGCGGACGCGCCTTGCGTGATCACGACCGACAACCGTGGCGTGCGGGACTCGGCTCGAATCGTTTTGGTTGCCGGGGAATAAAGTTCCCACCGTAACCGACATGCCGACGGCTTGGCACCCTAGCTAACCCGTTACGTGAAATCGGCCTCCCATTGCAGTTGCCCACTCCTCCACAACTTCCAGGTTAGATGCCTCGATACTGAAATTAATTAATGGCACATCAGACATCGACCAATAGACTTTTCCGACCACAATGCCGTCAAATACTACTTCTGCGACGTCTTCAGGTGGCAACACCGTCATTGCTTCGCCGGTAAACGGATTTGTCGTTTCTTTGGGCGTTGGACGTTTGAATTCTGCTCGTGAAGTGATCAGTTTACACCATCTTTCGCGAGTGAATATGGCTGTATCTGCGGCTGGGAGGATCTCGCCGTTGATCTGCATATTTGCGTCTAACCTATTAATTAGTCAGAGCCCCGTCGGGTCCGCTGTGCGGACGCTGCTTGCGTGATCACGACCGAGAACTGTCACGTTGCTGGACTCGGCCGGAATCGTTTTGATTGCCGGGGAATAAACTTCTCACCGTAGCCCGGCGTCCGCACAGCGGACCCTACTTGTTTTCTTTCAGCGTTGCATGGAGGTCGGTTTTTGGGGATTGCGGTTTATTCTAGTGGCTGGGCGTGGAAAATTCCTGCTTCCGGCTCCGTTGGCATTAGGGTTGCAGCAGTTGGGATTGGTTCGCGACTGCCTGGCACGGTACGATAGAGGCAGGCGGCACGCGAATCGGCATGGTTTGCATCTTTTGACGAGACCTCTTCCCGGACTGCCGGGCAAGTTACGGAGCATTGGTATGGCCAAGGTGGTGGACGCCATCGATCGGTTTAACAACTCAGTTCGAACGCTGTTGATCTTGTTGCTTTTGATCGCGTTCTCGACCGTGTCGTACTATGCGTGGTCGGTTTACAACGAGAAAGAGTTGCAGATTGCCGCGAAGAACAAAGAGATCGAGCAGCATGTCGCCAAGATCGGCGAGCTGGAAAACGAGATCGACTTGCTCGCGCTACGGCTGAAGCTGTTGAAAGTCGATCGCCGCGTGGCTCGGCTTTCGGTCCTCAACCAAGAGCAGCCGGAAGATGCCGAGCGGGTTCAATCGATTATCGAGTTCGTCGAGCTCGATCAACAAGGTCGCGAACTAACCGACCCGCAGCAGTTCAAGATTGACGGCGACATGGTTTACGTCAACGGCAAAGTGGTCAAGTTCGAAGATGAACTGGTCGAAACAAACGACCCTCTGCGTTCCGCTTCCATCTTCATTCTGCAGAAGATCTACGGCGAGCACCAAAAACCGATCGACGGTTTCACGATCGACAAGGAAGGGGAGCGGCCGGAAGCGTATGGCCTACGCGACAAGCCAAACGCATTCGAGCAAAAGATCTGGGATAACTTCTGGGACATCGCCAACGACCCACAAAAAGCGGCCGAGTATGGCGTGCGTGCCGCCAACGAAGAATCCGAAGGGATGCGCGTCCGCCCAGGTAAGAAGTACGAAGTCGAAATCCGCAGCAGCGGCGGCCTCTCGATTAAACCGTTGCCCGAAGAAAAAGCGACCTAGTCGACCACCCCAAAAATTCGTTGGGTTCGACTTCTTCATCCGATCCCCTCGCCCCTTTGGGGAGAGGGTTAGGGTGAGGGGCCTACTGGGTACCCGCTTCATCAACCCTCACCCTAGCCCTCTCTCTTGGGAAGGGCGAGGGGACCGGATGAGAGACCAACGCCGAAACGGTTACCCTTATTTTTACCCTACCCGCTTAAGCGCCGCGCTGCGCGATACTTTAACGAAGTATTGTCCAAGTATCCAATAAGTTTGCGCGTTTCAAAGGCGTTTGAGTCGGTTTTCATCGATAGTTTGGTTCTTCTTTGCGCGTCCGAATGACCGAAAATAAGGGAACCATTTCCGACATGCCAAGTCCGCGCAAAGTAAGAAGTGCGTAACCCTCGGGAATTACGCACTTCTAAGCACTTTTTGACATCTTGCTTGAACAGTCTGTTAGAATGGATGTTGCGTCTCTCTCAAAGGACGCAAACCCCCATTTAACCAGCCGTCAGCCCATTGCGGACGTTCTCTGGCGTCTTCCCTTGAAGGCAGTCGACTACCTGGCGGGAGACGCGGCTACGCATGTTTTCGAGCGACTCGACACTGACGAAAGCGGCATGCGGCGTGACGATCACGCGGGGATCGTTGTACGGGGCGATGGTCAGGTCGCAAGGCTCCGGATCTTGCACATCCAGCGCCGCCCCCGCAAGTTCGCCAGCTTCAATCGCCGCGGCCAAGGCGTCGTGATCGACGATGGCTCCGCGGGCCGTGTTGATCAGATAGGCGGTTGGTTTCATTTGCTGGAACTCCTTGGCACCAAACGACTTTCTGGTTTCAGGAGTTGCCGGAATGAGGAGCGATACGTAATCCGATTCGGCCAAGAGGCGGTCCATTTCGACCGTTTCGACGCCCTCCATCGTTTTACCGCTGCGGCTGGTCGCTAAGACGTTAAGTCCAAGGCACTTCGCCTTTTGCGCCAGCAGCATGCCGATATTACCGAGCCCGACAATCCCGAGCGTTTGGCCTTCCATCCGCCGCATGATGGGCCCGGCGGTGAGATCGTATTTGCCGCTCATGGTGTCGTGATGATACATGGCGACTTTTCGGGAGCACGCAAAAATAAGCGCCAACGTGTGTTCGGCGACCTCGGTCAGGCAGTAGTCCGGCGTGTTGGTGACCAGGATTCCGTGCGAGGTGCAGTAGTCCATATCGATATTGTCCAACCCGATCCCCAGCCGGGCGACAATTTTCACATTGGGAGAGGCCGCAATGACTTTTTCCGTAACCTGAGCCCAATTCGTCATGATGGCGTCGACTTGGTTTTCCTGGGCCAAAGCGACGAGCGAGTCTTCATCTTTGGCGGTCGCGACGATCAATTCGACGTCGTTGTCGGCAAGAACTTGCTTTTCAATTTCCAGTTCTTCCCAGGCATAGTCGGTCAACAGAACGCGGTACTTGGCCATGATGATTCTCGTGAGTCTGAAAGAGGGGGTGAAAGTCTGAGGGCGAAAAGCCCCATAATAATGGTCTCAAACCAGCGGGTGAACCCTTGCCCGGACGCCGCCGCAAGGTGGTCAGGCATGGGGCAGACCCCAAAATGTCGAGTTGCGAAACAGGCGATTCCTGCGGATGACGTTACCGTATACCCTTCTCCACGCTTGGCAGGTCCCCTAAAATCGATGGATTCGGTCGATTTTAGCTGCGAAGTGAACCCACGGACGAGCATCTATGCCGGTTTCGGATATCGAAGTCAAAGGGGCCCGCGAACACAACTTGCGCGAGGTCACGCTGACGCTTCCTCGCAACAAACTGATTTGCCTGACCGGCGTAAGCGGTAGCGGCAAAAGTTCGCTGGCGTTCGATACGATTTACGCGGAAGGCCAACGGCGTTACGTCGAGAGCCTGTCCAGCTATGCGCGCCAATTTATGGGGCAAATGCCCAAGCCCGATGTCGATTACATCGGCGGCTTGACCCCCAGTATCTCGATTTCGCAGAAGACAACGAGCAACAATCCCCGCAGTACCGTCGGTACGATTACGGAGATTTACGACTACCTGCGGGTGATCTTCTCGAGGGTTGGGCAAGGTTTCTGCAGCGAATGCGGCAAGAAGCTGACGGCCCAGACGCGGGAACAAATCCTCGAACGAATCCTCGGGCAGGAAGAAGGAACCGCCTTTTCGGTTCTCGCTCCGCTCGTTCGAGGGCAAAAGGGTGAATTCAAAGATCTGTTCATCGACCTCTTGAAGCAAGGGTTCGTGCGTGCTCGTGTCGATGGCGAGATCATCCAGCTGAACGATGAATTGCAACTCGATCGCCAGATGCGACACAACATCGAGTTGGTCGTCGATCGAATCACGATTAAAGAAGGCATCCGCGGCCGCTTGGCGGAAGCAGTCGAACTGGCCCTGAAGATGGGCGAAGGTAGCCTGATCATCGCGCCGCGGGAAGAGGAAACCCCCGAAGGCGAGGAAGCTGCTCCGAAGAAGAAGCGTGCCAAAAGCAAACGCAGTAAAACAGCCGTCGCCGGCGACATGATGTTCTCGGTCGACTACGCATGTGTCGACTGTGGCATTTCGTATAGCCCGCCGACGCCGCAGTTGTTTAGCTTTAACTCGCCACAAGGGATGTGCCCGACGTGCGACGGCTTGGGCAAAGTGTACACGTTCGATCCGGAACTGTTGGTTCCCGACGTAACGCTTTCGTTCAAGCAAGGAGCGATCGAACTTCTGGGCAAGTGGAAAGAGTTGGGCCGATGGAAGCGTCATATCTACCAAGGTATGGCCGACACCATGGAGCGCAAGTACGACTTGGGCAAAGGGGCCATCCTGGAAACGGCCTGGCGAGACATGCCCAAAGATCACCACGACTATTTGTTGTGGGGCACCGGGGACGAGCACATCACGTTCACCTGGCGGGGCGGCAACAGCCCGCAGATGTACGGCGGAACCTACGGCGGGATTGTTCCCGACTTGTTGGAAAAGTACCGCAACACAAACTCAAAGCCGCAGCAGCGACAACTCGAAAAATACATGGCCACGGTCATTTGCCCGCAGTGCCATGGAGACCGATTGAACCCGCAAGCTCGCAGCGTAAAAGTGACCACGTCGAGCAAGTCGTTCGGCAAAGATGGCTCGCGGACGTTGCCACAGATTTGCCAACTTTCGATCCAGGAAGCCGCCGATTTCTTCCTCGATCTGGAACTTGACAACCTGTCGAAAAAGATCGCCGAAGAAGCGATCAAAGAAGTGCGTGGGCGACTCGGCTTTTTGCAGAACGTTGGGCTGGAATACCTTACGCTCGACCGGACCGCTCCGACATTAAGTGGTGGTGAATCGCAGCGAATTCGTCTGGCCGGGCAAATCGGTTGCGGGCTCGTCGGTGTGACCTACATCCTCGACGAACCTTCGATCGGTCTTCATCCGCGGGACAACGACCGGCTGCTGGCTACGCTGAACGATCTGCGTGACCTCGGAAACACGGTGCTCGTTGTCGAGCATGACGAAGATACGATGCGCGTCGCCGACCACATCATCGACTTCGGTCCTGGGGCTGGCGTTCGCGGCGGATATGTCGTCGCCCAAGGTTCGGCCAAGCAGTTGGAAGCAGCCGAAGAAAGCATCACCGGGAAATTCCTTTCCGGCAAAGAGAAGATCGACATTCCTGAAACGCGCCGTCCTATCGGCGAGAAAAAACTCCGCATCGTCGGTGCTGCTCAGAACAACTTGAAGAACATTACCGCCGAGATTCCGCTGGGTGGTTTCGTCTGTATTACCGGGGCGAGTGGTAGCGGCAAGAGCTCGTTGATCAACGGGATTCTTGTCGAGGCCCTGCGTCGCGACTTGAATGGTGGGCTCGGCGAACCGGGCGAGCACGAACGCATCGAAGGGATCGAACATCTCGACAAGATGATCGCGATCGATCAAAGCCCGATCGGTCGTACGCCTCGAAGTAATCCGGCGACCTATATTAAAGTGTTCGACGAAATCCGCGACTTGTTCGCTCAGCTTCCCGAATCTCGCAAGCGTGGTTACAAGCCAGGGCGTTTCAGCTTCAACGTCGATGGCGGACGCTGCAGTGCCTGCGAAGGGAACGGGGCCAACAAGCTGGAGATGGACTTCCTGGCCGACATTTGGGTCACTTGCCCGGTTTGTGAAGGACATCGTTTCAATCGCGAAACACTGGAGATTTTGTTCAAGGACAAGTCGATTGCCGACATCCTCGAGATGGACGTGCAAGAGGCGCTCAAGACGTTCGAGAACGTTCCGAAGATCGCCACGAAGCTGCAAACGCTGCATGACGTCGGGCTCGATTACATCAAGCTCGGGCAGCCGTCGCCGACACTTTCCGGGGGTGAAGCACAGCGTATCAAGCTGGCCAAAGAGCTTTCCAAGCGAAGCACCGGCAAAACGTTGTACTTGCTGGACGAACCAACGACCGGGCTGCACTTCGCCGACACGAAGATGCTGCTGAAGGTGCTGCACAACTTCGCCGATGCCGGCAATACGGTGCTTGTCGTCGAGCATAACTTGGACGTGATCAAGACGGCTGACTGGGTCGTCGATCTTGGCCCCGACGGCGGTATCAACGGTGGAACCATCGTGGCGGAAGGAACGCCTGAGGATGTCGCCGCGGTGAAAGAATCGCACACCGGGCAGGCCCTCGAACCGCTCCTGCAAGGCAAGACAAGCCGCGCCGTGGCCGAGATCAAACGTGCCGCCAAACAGTCGCAGCAAACGGCCAAAGCACTGGCCAAGAGAATCGACGTTCGCGGTGCCAAGATGCACAACTTGAAGGACGTCAGTGTTGGCATCGATCGTGACAAGATGACTGTCTTCTGTGGTCCGAGCGGTAGCGGTAAAAGCTCGCTCGCGATGGATACGATCTATGCCGAAGGGCAGCGCCGTTACGTCGAAAGCCTGAGCGCCTATGCACGGCAATTCGTCGGGCAGATGCAGAAACCGAAGGTCGATCATATCGAAGGTTTGTCGCCGGCGATCGCAATCGAGCAGAAAAACCTCGGCAAGTCGCCACGTTCGACGGTTGGTACCGTTACTGAAATTTACGATTACCTTCGCGTGCTGATGAGCCGACTCGGCGTGCCGCATTGCCCTGACTGCGACATCCCGATCAAGACTCAAACGTCGACGCAGATCACCGACAAAGTCTTGCAGGAAGAGGAGGGGACGAAGCTGTTCCTGCTTGCCCCGCGTCACCTCGACACAGGGCAGCAATATTCCGACTTGTGGGAAGAGCTGAAAGCGGCTGGCTATCAGCGTATTCGTGTCGACGGCGTGGTGCACACAATCGATCGCATGCCGAAGATCGACCGTCGCCGTAAGCACGACGTCGAAGTGGTCGTCGACCGTATCGTTGTTCGCCAGGATGCTCGTCCTCGAATTGCCGACAGCGTGGAAATCGCGTTGAGCCAGTCCGGCGGCGTACTTGTCCTCGCGTACGCGGAAGAAGATGTTCCGGAAGCGCATTGGCGGACCAAACGTTTGAGCCAAAAGCTTTCGTGCGAATCGTGCGACCGGAGCTTCGATCCGCTTTCGCCGCACAACTTTTCGTTCAACAGTTACTTGGGCTGGTGTCCTGACTGCGAAGGCTTAGGCACACAAACCGGCGCCGACCCGACCGCTTTGCTGAGCGATCCGAAACGTAGCCTGGCCGAAGGGGCCCTGCGTTTGTGGCCCGATCTGAAATCGCCGACCGCGATGAAGATGCTCGAGGCGATCTGCCATAAGAACAAGATCCCGATCGACGTTCCGTTTGAACAGCTCGGAGCCCGACAGCGACGAATTATCCTGCATGGTACTGGCGACACGGCGTACGACATCTACGCGGACGAGAAGAAGACAAACCTCGAATTCCGTTTTCAGTTCAAAGGTTTGTACCCAGCGTTGGAAGATGCTTCGCGGTTGAGTCCTTCGTTCCGCGGCCAGCTCGAATCGTTAGTGGCGGAAGTGGAATGCACCACGTGCGACGGTTCACGTCTGCGTGACGATGCTTCCGCCGTTCGCTTCCGTAAGAAGTCGATGCGTGATTTGACCAGCATGCCGTTGGCAGAACTGCTGGAGTTCCTTCGTGCAACGAAGCTCAAGAAGCGGGAAACTAAGATCGCCGGTGAGTTGCTTCGCGAGATCGATAGCCGTGTGCAGTTCCTGCTTGATGTCGGTCTCGATTACTTGACCCTTCGCCGCACGGCTCCGACACTTTCGGCCGGGGAAGCCCAACGTATTCGTTTGGCCAGCCAGCTTGGCAGCGGACTGTGCGGGGTGCTGTATGTGCTCGACGAACCGACGATTGGTCTTCACCCACGCGACAACCGTCGGCTTCTGAAGGCACTGCATCGCCTCCGCGATCTCGGCAATACGCTGCTGGTCGTGGAACATGATCAAGAGGTGATCGAAGGGAGCGATCGCTTGATCGACTTCGGACCTCAGGCTGGTCGCCATGGCGGAACGATTGTCGCCGAAGGCACCCCAAAGCAGATCGCCAAAGCCGTGGGATCGGTGACCGGTCCTTACGTCTCCGGGAAGCAGGCCATTTATGCACCGACCAATCGTCGCATGATGTCGATCGCCCAGAATTCGGACGAAGATGTCATCGCCGATTTCACCAGTCCTTCCGGCGAATGGCTGGAGATTGTCGGAGCGAACCATCGCAACTTACGAAATGTGAACGTCTCGATTCCACTGGGGGCATTCGTTGCCATCGGCGGGCCGAGCGGTAGCGGTAAGAGTACGTTGGTTCAGGACATTCTGTACAACACGCTGGCTCGTCGGCTGCACCGCGCGTCGACAATTCCTGGGGCTCACGATGCCCTGCGCGGCATTGAGAATATCAACAAGGTGATTCGCGTCGATCAACAGCCAATCGGCAACAGCCCTAGCTCGAACCCGGCCACGTACACCGGCGTGTTCGATTTGATTCGCGAACTGTTCGCCCAATTGCCTGATGCCAAAGTACGTGGGTACACAGCTCGCCGATTCAGCTTCAATGTTGAAGGGGGCCGCTGTGAGGATTGCCAAGGGATGGGGCAAAAGTGTATCGAGATGCACTTCCTGCCGGACGTTTGGGTGACGTGTGAAACGTGCGAAGGTCGTCGCTACAACGAAGAAACCCTGGCGGTTAAATTCCACGGCAAGACGATCTCGGAAGTGCTCGAGATGTCGTGCGGTCAGGCCCTGCAGTTATTCGAGAACATCCCCAAGATTCGCCGGACCCTGCAAACGCTGTGCGATGTGGGTCTCGACTATGTCACCCTCGGTCAGTCCGCTCCGACACTTTCCGGCGGGGAAGCCCAGCGTGTGAAATTGGCTTCGGAACTTGCTCGCCCTGATACTGGACGGACGTTGTACCTTTTGGACGAACCGTCGACGGGGCTGCACTTCGAAGACTTGAAGAAGCTGCTGGATGTGTTCAATCGCCTGGTCGATCTTGGCAACACGGTGATTGTGATCGAGCACAACCTCGACATCTTGAAGCAAGCCGACTGGCTTATCGAGATGGGTCCAGAAGCTGGTCAAGCTGGCGGTCAAGTCGTTACCGTCGGTACCCCGGAAGATGTCGTGGCGTACTCGCGGTCGTTCACCAAGCTGGCCAAAAAGCAGAAGAGCGACGAGTCGACGCTGACCGACGAAGGGGGCATGACATGGCTGCGAAGTCATACCGGCGAAGCCCTTGGCCCCGTACTGGATGCCGCGCCCCGCGAAGAGCGACCGCTGTATGATCCCCATGCCGCGGAAGCTGAGAAAGAAGGGGACCTCGACATCGACGATGTCGGTGCCCAGATTCAAATGCCGTGGGAACTGGACGGACGACGTTGGCACACCAAAGAACGTGTCGGCCGTGACGGACAGCCATGCAACTGGGACGGCAAGATCCTCGCTGAAGTGGTCGATCGAATCCAATCGACCGAATCGTTCAGCGATCCGAACTGGAATTCCCGAACAATCGTCGAAATTGCCGCGAACAAAAAATCGGACGGCTGGTTCTTCCATGGCATCACCGGCGAAAGCTGGCTGCTGAAAATGAAGTTCCGCGTGATGAAGGGAACGTTCAACAAGTACGAACTTCCTCAGGAGCTTGATCTGCCGACGCTGAACCAGATGGACGACTTGCCGATCTACAGCAACGATCCTCGCGTGAAGGTAAAGAACCTGCGAGGGCCGTTCCAGGAAGTCGAGATCCGTGCTCATAGCTGGCAAGAGATCAACAAGCCAGAGTTCTGGAAGTTTGTCGACGACGCGATTGTCGGCTTCCAGAAGTACGAAGCGACGATCAACCAAGATGTTGAAAGCCACATGCCATGGAAGAAGCTCGGCGAGAAATGGCATCTCTCGCGCAAGGGCTTCCCGCCAGGCAAGAAGGTCGCGTGGGAGCAGTCGCTTCTGGAAGAAGTGATCGAACTGCTGAAGGATGTCGCCCCACAAGGCGAGATCCTTTGGAACAACCAGGTCCTGATCAACATGATGGTCCCTGGTAAACGTACCGCTTGGGCCGTGGTGACGACGAAAAAGCCGGAACATATCCGCTTGGAATTGAAGTCTCCCCAAGCGTCCACTACGCAGGGAAAAATTGCGGAATTTGGTCACGAGCCAAGTGTGGAGCAGTCACGAACCGGCGAAGAAATCGTGCGACTTCATTTCCGTAGCGATGCCGACCTTGGCAAAGGCAATTTGAAAGCGTTTTTGGAAGAGCACCTCAAAGGTGTAGATTCCTCTGGTCAGCAATCGCTCCTCTAAAGTCGACATTAAGACCACCCTCTTCCCCTTGCGCAAAAACGATCTTTTGCAGGGGAAGAAGGACGCGAAAATCCCGCCCGATCGCTACGAATTTCGGGCGGTGATCACTTTGAATAAATTGCAATTTCTTTTAATCATGGCCAGAGATTGATCGATGCGCGCAAGTTATTGCGTGGCCTTAATGTCCGTCAATTCAGGGTGGCGGACCTAAGGAATTTCGACGTTTGACGCCATGTGGATTCCCGTTATTAATGAAGGTCTAGGGCGGTCGCTGGCCAGGCGCATCTGGTCACTATTTTCTTCATGTCCCCCCCAATCTTCTTCGAGGAGAGCACTAATGATGTCGAAGCCAACTGTGGCCATTTTGGGTGCAAGTTCCGAGCGTTCCAAATACGGGAACAAGTCCGTCCGGGCTCATCTCGAGCGTGGGTACGACGTTTACCCTGTGAACCCCAAGGGTGGCCAGATCGAAGGTTTGAAGGTCTACACTTCGGTGAAAGATATCCCTGTCGAGCAGTTGGACCGCATCAGCGTTTACGTTCCACCGTCGGTCGGCATGAAGATGGTCAGCGACATCGCCTCGAAGCCTGTGAAAGAAGTCTTCTTCAATCCTGGCAGCGAAAGTGCTGAACTGCTGGAAGCGGCTCGCCAGCGCGGCATCGACCCGATCCAAGCCTGCAGCATTGTCAACGTCGGCGTCGTACCAAACACGATGGACTAGTCGACCGAATCGACTTCGCCCTGATTCAAATAGAAGAAAGCCGCGTTGTAGAACGCGGCTTTTTTTGTGCTATGCGGCTTGCTTTTCCGAGTCGCTTGGAGAGGTCCCTTGCCGATTTCTTTTCAGCCACCCCTCGCCGATCACGCGTAACGCCACGCGGTCTTCCAAGTTCGGCCGGAAGATCGTCAACAACATCAGCGGCATATACCACGCGATGTAGGTCGTGCCGTCGTTGGCATGCCAGAACTGGGCGGCCAACATCAGGCCTGCGGTACAGCTCAAAAGCGTGCCCAAGTTCTTCTGGGCCGGCCAGATAGCGAACGCAATCGATATCACGGCAAACGCGGCAAGTACCGGAATTCGGTAGGCATTCGAGTTGAAGTAATAGTTCCAGAACCCGGTGTATCCTTCGTCTCGCGGAAGCCATAGGCCAAACATCGCGCGGAACTGATTCAGGAACATATCGAAATCGGATGACGTAAACGCGAGCGACAGCGTTAGCACCAGCAACGTCGAGAGCACACCGATCAAGAACCTGGCCCGGCCACGTTCCCAGTAATAGCTGAACCAAAGCGGCAACAGGAACAATGGATAATACAGCGTTCCGATCGCAAACCCCATGAAAACGCCAGAGACCAGCGGAGTGCGGTAGAAGAAAATCGCCCACACCAACAGCGCCGCCGGCAAGACATGGTCAATCCGCCCGGTATAGACCGCCGCATAGGGGAGCAGGAAATAGAACATCGCTGCTCCGATCCCCATCTTTATGTTATCGAAGTGCCGATACCCGACGAGAATAATCCCTGCGATCAGGGCCATGTTCGCCAAGATAGCCATCGACTTGGTAACGATGACGGTGATCTTCTCGGTAGTCTCTAAGTCGGTCGGTTCCCCTTGCTGAGCCAATTGATACGTTGGAATCCGCGGCACGAGCAAAAGCATGCGATAGCCAGGACCAAAGTGCCGCAGCGACTCCTCGACTTCGTCAGGGCTACTCTTGGATGCCTCGCGAACGCCTCGTAAGTCGGCGTCGGACGGGCGGCCAACAATGACGTTAGTCATCAAGAAGATAAAAAGCGCGCACGTGATGAATGTCATCCCGCCGATGGTCAGGTTTGGTTCGAGCATCGGCCGGCGAACCATGGTGGGATCGACAAACAGTCGGATCACGATCAAGCCGCTCAGACAAAACAGCCAGATATAGCCTGCTTTCTCGAGTGTCTTTCCAATTTGAAGCAGTTCCTGCCGCGAAGGCCCTTCGGCGGCTTCTTCCCCTAGAGCGGCTACCGCTTGAACCGGAGGCGGTTTGTCGGCTTCGGCGTCTAACGGAGGTATCAACGGAGCCGTTTCCGCAGGCAAAGCAGGAATGCTTGTCGCACGGTTGATGCTTTGCTGGCCGAAATAAACCATGAGCAATCCGGGCGACAACGCAAGAATCAGCAAGATATCCAGATTGCGCACGCTCCAGACGCGATTGAACTTAAAGTACAGTCCAATCACCAACAGCGACGACAGGTAGGCCCATGTCGTCGGGTTGACACTTTCGTATTGAAAGAGGATTTCGCGCATCAGCCGGTTGGGTCAGGATCCGACGGGGGTGTGCATTTCGCGTCGTGCGGCCGAACATGGAAGGACACGGCCGGATTGGCATCCGCCAGGTGCTATTATCATCGATTCGAATACCTGATTCCAAGCCCAACCCACGTCCGACTTGAAAGGAATCGCAAGAAGTTTGGCATCCATATGGGGTGTTCGTAACTTCAAGAAGAATACGTATTTCCGTTAAAAACGCAAGGACCAAACAAGATCGCCACGACGCCCCATCACGTCTCGCGCCGCTGAGGGCAAGCAGTCGTATTCTGGCCAAAACTTATCTCTGGCACATTAGGGAGAAACCTCGTACGATGTCGGTTGGTTAGGGCATTGACGCCAACGTTAGGTAATTCTTGGTCGAGCGATATCACGCAGGCTCTTGCCGCAAATCGCACTGCCAGGCCAACTTCGGGCCATCCTATTCGTCCCCCTTTTGATGGAACCCTTTGAGGAATCATTTCATGAAGCTCGATTCGACAACTCGTTTCTGGCTGGCTAGTTTCGCAGTGGGAAGTGCCATGACGGCGTTCGCCATCGTCGGCATGACGGTCGGCTTGCAATTTCGCTCGGACAACGCCGTCGAAATTCCAGTGAACGCCACGGCTAGTACGTGGAGCGAAACGATGTGCGCCGCTACCGGCCGCGTCGATGAAGAAATGGAAGGCCTATTCACGCTCGACGCATTGACCGGCGACTTGCAGTGTTCCGTCCTGAATGGCCGCACAACGAAGTTTGGTGGTCTTTTCCGTACGAATGTGCTTCAAGACATCGGTGCCGATGCCTCGAAGAAGCCCTCGTTCATGATCCTCACCGGTTTCGCTTCGTTCCCCGGCCAAGGGGGCAACACTCGTCCTGGCGACTGTGTCGTCTATGTTATCGACTCGACCACGGGACGATTTGCCGTCTACGGAGTGCCATGGCAGCGTTCGGTCGCCGCTCGTGGAGCACCGCAGCAAGGGGCGTTGATCTTGCTCGACACCGGAACCGCTCGAAACGTGATGATTCGCGATTCCTAATCGCCATGCCCACACATGATGCTATCAAAGGGCCTGTTTCCTGAAGGAGATGGGCCTTTTTCTTTTCCCTTGGCCTGCCTATTCCCTGCGAAAACAAGCAATCGCCAGGATCAGCCGGTTGTCGGAAGAAACCCTCTCGTCGTAAACTTGATCATGGTTTGCCGCTGGCCCAATTGGGTAGTTTTCTTTCGGTAAACCGGCCGATTGCCTGTTCGAGTGCTCCATGAAAATCCGCATCAATGAAGAGGAACGAGACATCGCCGACGGAGCTTCCGTGGCGGATGTGATCGCAACTCTTTCGCTCAACCCCAAATTCATCGCCGTCGAAGTCAACTTGGAACTTATTCCTCGGGACGAACACGCAACCCATACACTGACCGAAGGCGATCAGTTAGAAGTCGTAACCCTTGTTGGAGGTGGCTAATGAGTCTCGCCGAAACGAGCACCAGCGATGCCCCTCTCGTTTTGGGCACGCACACGCTGCAAAGTCGTTTGATTGTTGGCACTGGGAAGTACGACACCCTGGAACTGATGCAGCAATCGTTGGAAGCCTCTGGCAGCCAATGCGTGACGGTCGCTGTGCGGCGCGAGAAGCTGTACGATCCGACCGGTCGCAATCTGCTCGATTACATCGACTTCCACCGCTACACTCTGCTTCCCAACACGGCCGGGTGCTACAACGCTCGCGACGCCGTTCGAACGGCGAAGCTCGGACGCGAAATCTTGCTCGGCTTGGAAAACCCCGGCGCCGACTGGGTCAAACTGGAAGTCTTAGCCGATACGAAGACGTTGCTGCCCGATCCTGTCGAGACCGTTCTGGCTTGCGAACAACTGGTGGAACTTGGCTTTCAGGTTCTTTGCTATACGACTGACGACCCTGTCATCGCGAAACGATTGAAGGAAGTCGGTGCGACCGCGGTGATGCCAGCCGGCAGCCCAATCGGTTCCGGACAAGGCATCCTGAACCCGAACAACATTAGGATCTGCATGGAGTATCTCAAAGGGGAAGATCCTGACTATCCAGTGATCGTGGATGCCGGTGTCGGGACGGCCAGCGATGTTGCGTTTGCGATGGAACTGGGGGTCGATGGCGTGCTGCTGAACACTGCCATTGCCCATGCCAAGGATCCTGTGCGTATGGCCCATGCAATGCGGAATGCCACCGAAGCAGGTCGACTCGCGTTTCAATCAGGCCGAATCCCTCGCCGTTTATATGCTTCGGCAAGCAGCCCGGAAGAAGGCGTCATCGGTCGCACGCGACGATAGTTTCCGCTCTCCCGTTTTCTCGCGCCGAGAACCCTTTATCCCATAGGCAAGCACCATGACGAAGCCGCAACCTAAATTCGCCGCGGCACTTTCCGTTCACGATAAAACGGAAGAGGCCCTTGCCGAAGTCATTCGCGAAGCACTCGATGCGTTAGCTGCGCCAGTTGACCTGGCGATGGTTTTCGTTTCCCAGCATCATGCGCCACATGTCGAAACAGTCGCTAAAGAGCTGACTCGATTACTTGGCACCAGCAACGTTCTCGGCTGCACCGGTGAGTCGATCATCGGCGAGTCACGAGAAGCGGAAGATACGCCTGCGATCAGTTTGTGGTTGGCCCACCTACCACAAACGACGATCGTTCCGATGCACCTCGAATTTCAGCGAACGGCCGATGGCGGTTCGATCGTCGGCTGGTCTGACGAGCTTCCAACGCAATGGCCGAAAGACTCGTGCGCCATCCTGCTTGGCGAACCGTTTAGTTTTCCCGCAGACTTGATGCTGGAACGCATCAACGAAGATCAGCCAGGCATTCCGGTAATCGGCGGCATGGCCAGCGGAAGTTATCAACCTGGTGAGAACCGTTTGATCCTAGGCGACCGCGTATTGGAATCGGGCGGCGTGGTGATTTACCTGCATGGGAACGTACGCGTTCGTACGATCGTATCGCAAGGCTGCCGCCCCATCGGCGATCCGTTCATCATCACCAAAGCAGAACGCAATGTCATCCATGAACTGGGCGGCCACCCGGCGCTGAAACAGCTTGAGAACATCTACAAGACATTGCCGGTCACCGATCAACAGTTGGTCAGTCGCGGACTGCATATCGGACGTGTTGTCGACGAATATCAATCGGAACGCAGCCAAGGCGACTTCATCGTCCGCAATGTTGTTGGTATCGAAAAAGAAACCGGAGCGTTAATGATCGGCGATTACGTCAAGCCGGGACAGACGGTCCAGTTCCACGTGCGGGACGAGTTTTCTGCGTCGGCTGAACTCAAGCAGTTAGCCGCCGAGATGAAGAAGAATGGTTCGTCACCTACATCCGTGCTGACGTTTACCTGCAACGGTCGCGGATCGAAATTGTTTAGCGAACCGCATCACGACGCGACTTGCTTGAGCAAAGCCTTCGGTAAGATCCCGAACGCGGGCTTCTTTGCCGCAGGAGAAATCGGCCCAGTCGCCGGTCGGAATTTCCTACATGGATTCACCGCCAGCGTTGCTGTGCTGGAACCGTGTGAAGAAAACGAATCTTAGCGAGCCGCTTGTTCGAGAATTTTCAGTTCCAGTTCCAACAGTCGCCGTTGGTCTTGATGGAAACGCTCGAGCAGCGACTTCTCTTCGATCAAGTTTTTAAGATGCTCTTCCGCTTCGACCTGAGCGACTTTGACATGTTCTAACTGTCCGAACAGCGGAGCCGAGTACTTAAACTTGGTAAACTGTTGGTATTCGGCGTGCTGCCGTTGGAGCGATTCGACGCGGGCTTTGGCGATGTTGATTTTTGAATTCAGGAGCCGGCGCTTCAACGGATACTCTTGCCCTTCGTACAATTTGATCCGCAGTCGGGCCGCTTCGATTTCGGGCGAAAGACCTGCCGGAGAGGCCGCCTGAGCGAGGATGCAGAGGACGAACAGCATCTTCGTTACGACGATCAGTACAGTCGGAATGCGAACCAGAAGGCGGTAATTCACAGCAATAGGTCCTGTAAGCAGGGGCGAAAGGTCTTCATTCCAGCCTAATTACGGCCCGGAAAACCTCAAGCGATTTCCCTAACTGCTGTGCGATCCACCGTTTCCGCAATGCGTTCGGGGTTCTATAATCACGGGATTGAGTTGCCCATCCGGGATATGTTGAGGAGTGCCATGTCGGACAGCTACAAGATATTGATTGCCGACGACAATCAAGCCAATGTTGAACTGCTAGAGGCCTACCTGGCCAGCGTCGATTGCGAGACGGAAATCGCGGTCAACGGCCAAGATACGCTCGATAAAGTTGCCAGCTTCAAGCCTGATTTGATCCTGCTGGATGTCATGATGCCGAAGCTGAGCGGCTTCGAGGTTTGCAAGCAGCTGAAAGCCGATCCGTCGACCAAAGGTATTATGATACTTATGGTTACGGCGCTGAACGAACTGGGGGATATCGAACGGGCCGTCTCCGCAGGGACCGACGATTTCCTCTCCAAGCCGGTCAATCGCATCGAGCTTACCAAGCGAGTCGAGAACATGCTCCGGCTCAAAAATGTCGAGAACGAGAACGAACGGCTTCGCCAGTACATCGAGCAAATGGAAAACAGCTAAACCCCTCACCAGGGGCATTTTTCAGTGCAAACTGGGGCAACCTTTCGCCGTACTTGGCGTATAACTCGCGAACTTTTGTTGTACGCTTGTGCAATACTTCGTTACAATTAAGTAATAACCGGGAAAATGAGCGATCGGCGGCTCGTTTTCCCTTGCCAAATTGCCTCGCTCGTCACGGCTTTGTATTTCCCCCCGTCCTGGCCTGACTTCCTACTCTTGCCTTGTTTCGAGCTTGCCCCGACAGGTATCCTTAAGGGGTACCTTTTATCACGGCGAGGAATGATCTATGCCTTGGAATCTACGGCTCGGCTTTGTGATGGCCGCGGTCTGTTTGTCGACGCTCGGAACGTGGGCCGTCACGCCTGCTTATTCGCAGTCGGCATCGACGCCTGATCCGACGAAAGTCGAAGCCCTCATCACGCAACTGGGCGATCGCAACTTCACCGTTCGCGAACGTGCTCAGTCGGAACTCGCGCGGATGGGGATCGCTGCGTTCGATCAGCTCTTTGGCGCCATGCGGGACCCCGACCTAGAAATCGCTCGCAGGTCTCAATATCTCATTCGCAGTGTCGAAATCGAATGGATGCGACCAGAGTTCTCGGAAGAGGTCAACGCTTACCTCAATCGTTACGGCAACTTGAACGTCGAGAACCGTCGCAGCCGTATCGGCGAGCTCTCGCGACTGCACACACTCGATGCCCTGAGCGCGCTGTGCCGCATCAGCCGGTACGACGTTTCGGAAGTTCTCTCCAAGGAAGCTGCTCTTGCCGCGGCCATTCAATTTCAAAACGCGACCGGCGAAGAGAAAGACAACATCGCCGGCGTCATCACCAGCCGCATTGGTGATAGCCCCCGCGTTGGTCCCAGTTGGCTGAAAGTGTTTCGCACCAGTCTCGACGAACCTTCGGCAGCCATCGCGCAGTGGGAAAAGCAGATCACCGACGAGATCGATCTCTTCACCACGCGGCCGTCGCTTACCAGTCAAAAGGTCGTGCTCGATCTCGTTCGCTGGCAAGTCGATCAGCTTCGCCGCGACGACAAACAGGACGAAGCCCTCGCCGCGATGCAAGATGTCATTCGCATCAGCGTCAAATTCTCGGAAAGAGAACTGCTCGATCTGACCACGTGGTTCCTCGACCGAAACGGTCCTTCGGTCGTTGGTGAATTGGCCGCGTTCCACGCCAAGAATAAGCCCGTGCTGGACAACATGCCGATCGGCGGTCCATTCGGCGAAAACGCGTTGCTGCTCTATCTGCTCGCCGAATCGGAGTTGGTCCGAGACAACGTCGATAAAGCGGAAGAGTATGCCAAAGCGGCCCTCAGCATCGAACCTGATTCGTATGACAGCCATTACAACGTTGCTGATGCACTGCAAGAGCGGGGCACGTTCCGCTGGACTCGCAACGAATACCAATACGTCATCGACCAGAACGACATCATGGATCGCAGTTCGATGCTCGCCCGAATGCAGCTGGGCGAACTCGAAAATGATCTCGGCGATCCCGAACAAGCCGCCGCCGTCATGTGGCCCTGGGTCGAAGCAATCGAGAAACGTTACGGTCCCAATAACCCGATCGACTCGGATCGAGACGAAATTGCTTCGCGGTTTTTAGCTCGCAGCTATTTGTTCCGCGCGGCGGCTGCCGAAAAGAAGGGAGACCTGGCCGCAGCGAAAAAGGACATCGACAAGGCCCTCAAATATTACGAGGACGAAGCAGACGTTCTGATCGCCGCTTATCGCATCGGCCAAAAAGACGACATGTGGAAGGCGAAAGCGAAAGAACACATCGACCACACCATCGAGTTTTACAAACCGTTCGTCGAGAAGTTCCAGAAGCAGTACGAGATCTTCAAGCAGAACAGCCGCGGCGACGACTTCATGGGCACCCAAGGTTCGCAAATGGCCAACTACTGCAACCAGTACGCCTGGCTCGTCTGCAACACCTACGGTGACTTCGATCATGCGATTGAAGCAAGCGAGCTTTCGTTGGAAATGCAGCCTGGCAACGGAGCCTACCTCGACACGCTCGCCCATTGTCATGCCGCGAAGAAAGATTGGGGCGCGGCGGTCAAATATCAGCGGATGGCCGTCATGCAGTATCCTCACTCCGGCATGATCCGTCGCAAGTATGTCGAGTTCGCCGAGAAGTGCGAAGCGAACAACATCGAGTACGAATCGATCGAACTGCAAGCGAGCCCCGACACGCACTTCCCCGGCCAGCAAGAGAAGGGCAAACTGTGAGTTCTTCGTCGGTAGCGATGCCGCTGGAAAGCGACCTCAATCGGCCGAACTGGACGTTTCAGATCCTGTTGCTGGTGGTCGCCACGGCGGTTGTTGCACTCTCGTTTCTGCTTTACGTCGATGGTCCGGTGAATGTCGTCATTCCGTGGCTGAACATTCCCTTGCCAGGCACGTGCAGCATGCGCCGCGTGGCGGGGATCGACTGCCCCGGCTGTGGCCTGACGCGTAGCTTCGTCTCGCTCGCGCACGGCCATTGGCAAGCCTCGCTCGCATTCAACCCGGCCGGGCTGCTGCTGTTCCCGATGGTTGCCTTTCAAATCCCGTATCGCATCGCCCAACTATGGCGACTCTCCCGCGGCCTTCGCCCCTGGAACCTCAGCACCGCCTCGTTCTGGCTCTGGGGCCTGATCGGAGTAATCCTGCTGATTCAGTGGATCAGCAAACTGATCTAACGCCGAGTGTTGGCAAACCTGATTCAGCGTCCAGGTGCCATGCTGTCGTCTTCGTCGGCATGCTTACGGCTCTTGCCACAGCTTGACACTGGAAAGGGGACGCCAGAAATCTTCGTCTTCTGCTTCGTAGCCTAGCGCCGCCAAATAACGGTAGATCGTTCCTCGGTTCAAGCGATCTCGCACAAGTCGTTGGTTGTACCGCTCTGGTTCCTCGAATGGCAACGGACTGCCGGTTTCGACGAAGTCCCATTTGCCTCGCTCGTTGTTGCCCAGGGCAATTTCACGACGTGTCTCCTGCAGATAATACCGAAAGCTGGCACCTTTCCAGGGTAGCGATGGGTGATCCCCAATGCTCACATGACACCACAGGTGCGAACTAAACTTGGAAACTTTCGAGACGGAGAAACTCATTCCGTCGGAACTGTTCGACATGAAGATGGTATGACCGGCTCGGTTCTGCGGCTCCCACAGAATGCAAACCAAAGGACGCCATCCCATTTCCGGGACATCGGTGTACGCTTCTACCCAATCGTATTTGCCTGACTCGACATGGTAGATCGACGGAGGCCCAAATCGAAGCGGAGAAGGACGAGAAAACCTTTCGACAATATAGTCAGCCACTTCGGCCGGCGGCGCGCTGACGACGTTGAATACAAGTTTTCGAAACTGCAATGGATGCATTCGTCAGGTTTCCACGCACGGTTGTTCAGGGTGCCATGCCGTTGTCTTCGTCGGCATGTCTTTTTGGTTGTAACACGAACACAACCGTCTTTTCTATTCGATACACAAACGTTTATGTTCGCCGTTCACGTATCTCGCATGCCCACGCGGACGTGAGCATCGCACCCAGGTCGAACGTTACGTTTGGTTGTCGTGCAAACGATGCCGGACCGGAGCGACTGGGGGTTTAATCGGCGGGGGGACATCTGCGACAATGGGTAGTCGTATTTTCACCATGATCGAAGCTGGGAGCGATTCCGATGGATCAGACGTTGCAGATAGGCGACACCTCGTTTTTTGTTCGCATGCAAGGGGAGGGGAGTCCGCTGTTGCTGGTGCATGGCTTTCCGCTGGACCATCGCATGTGGAACGAGGTGATCGAACCGCTTGCGGAAGAGCACTTGGTGATCGTGCCTGACTTGCGGGGGTTCGGGCAAAGCGACGGGTACCGCGAGTTGGTCTCGATGGAGATGTTTGCCGATGACCTGGCGGCGATGCTGGATGAACTGAACATCACCGAGCAGATCACCTTCGCCGGGCTGAGCATGGGTGGCTATATCGGCTGGCAAATGTGGCAGCGGCATCGCGATCGGCTGGCTCGGCTGGTGCTGCTTGATACCAGAGCGGTGGCCGACGACGAAGTCCAAGCTCGAGCGCGACGCGTGGCCGCGGAAAGCGTTTTAGCCAACGGCATGCAGGACGTGCCCAGCAACATGCTGCCGAAGCTGCTTGCCGAAAGCGCACGGAACGAAAAGCCTGCTGTGGTGAAGGCGCTGACCGAAATGATCTTGCAGCAAGATCCTCGCGCGGTCGCGGCGGCGCAGCGTGGCATGGCTCAGCGGCCAAGCGTGGAAAGCTGGTTGCCGCTGATCGAGTTGCCGGCGCTCGTCATCTGCGGCGAATCGGACGGAATCAGTCCACCGAGCGAAATGAAAAGCTTCGCCGAAAAGATACCAGGGGCGCAGTTCGTGGAAGTCCCAAACGCCGGGCACATGGTTCCCATGGAAAACCCAGCGGCCATGTGCGAAGCGATCTTACCGTTCTGTCGCGACTTGGGTTAGAGAGCTCAGCTCTGCGAATGGGCATGGCACCCATTTTTTGAATTGGGGGCGTTCCAATAGGGGCTTCGATGGCTGCCCCAGCTATCGGGATGCTTTGTCGAAGATTTGATCGAAGCGGCGGCGGGTTTCTCGGGTCAGTTGGCGGCATTCTTTCAACAGTGTCGCGGGGTCTTCGCAGTCGAGCAGGTAAGCCAGCTTGGCGACTTCGAGCCGTTCTTCCGGGAGGTCGTGCCGAGCCGAGGTGTTCATCAACCGCAAACGTGCTTCGACCATGCGGAGGAACTCGTACGCTTTGTGGAAATGATCGTGGTCTTCCTGGCCGAGGTAGTTCTTTTCGTGCAGCAGCTTTAACGCGTCGAGCGTGTTGGGGACCAGGATTTCCGGGCTTTGAGCGAGGTACTTCATCTGCAGCATCTGGACGACGAACTCGATGTCGACCGTGCCGCCGGGGCCCCGCTTGATGTTGTTGGCTGACGCGGTCTCTTCCATGCGGAACCGCATCTGGCGGATCTCTTCGGCATCGGAAGGTTGCCACGGCCGGCAAGCGATTGCCTCGTGAATGGTTTTCTGAGCCGCTTCACAGCCAGAAGCAGAACCGAAGATCGGGCGAGCCTTGGTCAGCGCCTGACGTTCCCATAGTTCGCCTTGCCCTTTTTCGTGGTACGAGAGCAGGTCTTCCAGGGTGACCGCCATCGGGCCGCTTTTGCCGGTGGGACGCAGTCGTGGATCGAGTTCGTACAGCCGACCATAAGGACCGAGCTCGTTAACGCTTTTGATAATGCGTTGGCCGAGCTGACCGAAGAAGTGCTGATTGGTCGTGCTGCTCGCGCCGCGATGCCGCGCGTCGACGACCGTGTTGCCGTCGCCTTCGTAGACGAAAATGATATCGAGATCGCTGTGGTAGTTCGGTTCGGCACCGCCAATTTTGCCGAGACCCAGGATGATCAAATCGCACGGGGTACCGTCGGGCAAACGAGGTTCGCCAAACCGCGCGACCAGCTGTCGGTACTCACGAAACACAATCTGGTGCAGGCAAACTTCCGCCACGTCGGAAAGGGTTTGCAGCCGCGCGTTGAGATCTTTCTGCCCTAGAATATCGAGCACGCCCACGCGTAAGTGCATCAGGTTTTTGAAACTGTGCAGGATCGGCATGATGTCTTCCGCCCCGCGACAAAGTTCCAGCAGCATCTCTTCCAGGACGCCTCGGCTGGGAAGTCGCGACAGCATGAGCGAATCCATCAGCTCGTCGATCATGCCAGGGTTGCTGATCAGCACGTTCGACAGGTACGGACTCCCGGCACACATTCGCACGTACAAGTGCAGCGTGGCCGGGTTGGCGCTGAACAGCTCCCACAACACTTCCTTGCCCCCCAACGAATCGCTCACCTGGGAAAGGTTTCGCAGCGTCGAGTCAGGATCTGGCGTCTGCGAAATGGCCTCGAGCAGTTGTGGCGCGATCGCCGCGAGAAAGTGCCGGCAACGACGCGTCGACAGGAAGCGTACCCGTTCACGCGTCAACGCCATTAGGTTTTCGTACGCTCCTTTCGGATCGTGAAAGCCATAGTCAGCCAACGTTTCGTCGATGGCGTCGGCGGTGGGTTCGGGATCGAGTACCAAGTCGACGACTGGGGCGGTTACTTCTTCATCCGGAAACGCATCGTGCAGCAGGTGATCGAGGATCTTGCGGTTGATCTCGGTTCGTTCCTGAAATTCGTCCTGGAATTTATCGAGCGCCTTCCCTTCGTGATCGTCGGCGTAGCCCATCCGCATGGCCAGCTTGTTGCGCTCGCGCGATTCGCTTGGCAGGGAATGGGTTTGCAGGTCGAACATGATCTGCAAACGGTGCTCGACTTTGCGCAGAAAGCTGTAGTTGTCTTTCAGGATGGTCCGTTCCTGCAGCGTCAGACAGCCCACTTGCTCGAGCGTGTGAATGCCTTCCAGGGTGTTGGGCGTGCGAATCTGTGGCAAGTCGCCGCCGTTCAAAAGCTGCAAAAACTGAATGACGAATTCGATGTCGCGAATGCCGCCATGTCCGGTCTTTACGTTCGCGTCCGGGGCACCGGCCTGAGTGGCGCGTTTCTCGATGCGTCGTTTGAGCGCTTTAATCCCGGTAATGTCGGCGCGGCTCAGATAGCGACGATAGATCCATGGTTCCTGCTTTTGCAGAAACTCTTCGCCAAGGGTCATGTCCGCGGCACATGCTCGCGCTTTGACAAACGCCTGACGCTCCCACGTACGGCCCATGATGTCATAATAGTGCAGCGCCCCTTCCAGGCTGTTCAGCAGTGGCCCGCGACTTCCTTCCGGTCGCAGTCGCATATCAATGCGGTACGGCGTGCCGAGCTCGGTCGGTTCGGTGAGCAGCTTCATCAGACGCTGCCCAACGCGCTCGAAGTATTCCTTGTTGGTGATCGACTTCTCGCCGTCGGTGTTGCCGTCGCCGTCGTAAAGGAACATCAAATCGATGTCGCTCGAATAGTTCAGCTCCGACCCGCCAAGCTTACCAAGGGCGATCACACTGAAGCGCGGATCGACCGCGCGGCCATTGCGACTGCTTCGCGGCTTTGGCGAACCAAACCGCTGCGAGACCAACTTGGACGCCGCTTGATAGGCCGCTTCGACCAACGCGTCGGCCAGGAAGGAAATCTGCCGCGTGACGGTCTCGATATTTTGATTGCAGATCAAGTCGCCGTAAGCGATGCGTAACGTCTCGCGCCGCTTGTAACGACGCAGCGCCTTCATGATCGCTTTCTCTTCATGCAGCTGTTTCACTTCGGCGACAATCTCGTCGACAAGATATTGACGCGCCGCCGGTTGACCGTCGGTGATACGGACAAGCTCGAAACTTTCCGGATCGGTGATGATCTGATCGCTGAGATTTTGGCTGGAACTAAAAATGCGAATCAGTGTCGTCAGCGAACTGGCATCGCGTTCGAAAAGCGCTGCAAGACTGAGCGGACTGCGCGCACGGCTGAACAAACGCTCTAAGTTGTTCAAAGCCATGTCGGGATCGCTGCATACCGGAAGCGACTCGGCCAACTGCTGGCAAAGGAACGTTTGCAGATCGATTGGCAAATTCAACCGCACGAAGCTGTTCAAGTTTTCGCGGCCGCGCGCCGCGTCGACAATTTTCAGCTGGGAAAGCCACTTGCTTGCATCCTGAGAATTGTCCGCAAGCTTCGTGAAATCGGATACGGTCATGGTCGCTTGGAAAAGCCGCTCGTAAAAGTTCGTACGCGTGCGATCGACGATGTCTGCCGAGGTGCAAAAAGCAGCGTAAGTGCAATCAGGCACGTGGAATCGGTAAATTCTGAGAATGTCTATTCTAAGCGGAAAAAATCGATTCCGATAGGAACTAACAGGAACAGAACCAAGCAAAAAAGTTGACATTCCCGAGGATGCCGATTTTCGTCAAACTTATGGTTAGTTTTCAGTTTTCAGTGTTCAGTTTTCAGCAGGAAAGAATCAAATTCGCTTCGTAAGGCATGGTGAAAGCGAATGTCACAACCGCTTCAACAACCCTCACCCTAGCCCTCTCCCTGCCAAGGAGAGGGGACAAGAGAAAAAGCAGGTATGAGAAAGCTGTCATGGTGGCGTCTGGCTTCCCTCATGCTGAAAACTGAACACTGAAAACCGAAAACTTCCAACTGCATCGCTTCGCGATGCTCAAAGTCAAGTCCTTGCGAAAATTTTCGTGCGGTAAATAATCAAATTCGGACATGCCGGAAAACAGTATTCCTCGAGAATTTGTGGCGTGTCTATAATCAAGGACGCCGAATCGAACTAAGCTTGGTGTAGACGCACCGCAAACGTTCGCGTCGGTAAGTCATCGAGATCAGGAGGATCTCGCCGCTTTAAAAGCTTGTGCTGTCATTGTCATGGCCAAGCTGATTAACCGAGAAGGAGTTTTCATTGCTTTCTATCCGTCCTAGAGTTGCCGAGCTGGCCTTTCAACTTTACACAAGGCCACTACACCCTGAACTGTTCGAGACGTATCAAACGCGAACAGTCGAGCGGGCAGGGTACACTCTGAAGATGGATATCACCAACTGCGGCCATGTGCTTACGTGGCGGCACGAAGGTTTGACGCTGACCGAAGTTTGCACCTCGGCCCATCAAGCGCTGCCAACGAAGCGGCGAATCATGACCTATCAAATCAAAGGGCGTCAGAAAGATCAGTTCGAATGCCATGGCGGCATCCGCTATCAAACGAACTTTCAGCTGGAAGCGGTCTCGACCAAGTTGTTTCGCTTGTGCCAGCGCGAACTGTGCAACGACGAACGCAAAGTCGGCCTGGTGCACGAATTCGATTCGAGCGGTCGCATGAACATGGGCGCCGTCAGCTACATGAACGCCGAAACGAGAACTCGCAGCGTCTTTATCCAAGCCTTCCACACGTTTCCCGACGACAATGCGATCGTCAAAACCGAAACGTACTTTCGCCTGCCGGGATAAGCGAGGCGCTGCCAGGGAGTCCACTCGAAGAGCTGCTTGCTTTTAAGGACGTCCCAAGTCTCTGGCCGAAGGGGTGCTACGCTGTTGCTGGGCTCTGGGGGCGATCATGCCGGGGCGGGAAGGACCGCGGAAAAGTTGCTGCTCGGTCCGTTGACTTGGTGAGAGACGGTTTCGCATCAGGGGATCGCGCGTGGTGCGCTGCGTGCCGAGCCGCGGCCCCGTCAAATTGCGTAGTGGATCGCTCGAGGGCAACACATTGCCGGCCGCATCGCGAAGACGCGGGTCTCGTTTCTCTGGCAAGATCGGCAACTTGCCGGTGACATCGTACTCTTCGCGGATCAGTTGCTTCTCAACCGGATTGACCCGAGTTCGTCCACTGTAGAGCGTATCGAAAACCGAACGTCGCCGCGGCAAGAGTTGCGGCTGCAAGTAATAGGGAACGGCCGGAGTCGTACGAACAACAGGCTCTTCGCTGCGAAGCTTCGCCGAGGCATAGAACGTGACCGCCAAAAAGATGGCGACGGCAATCAAACCGATGAGCAGATGTCGCATGGGAAAGACTCCTTGAGTTGGATTCGGGCGGCACTGGCCAAACCAGTGGATAACGTGCAACCGTTTCACCCGTACGCACTGACCGAGCCAGTGGCACCCAAGATGGTCCTCAGCGGCGGCTAACTTTCTTTCTGCTTGGCTTCGTATTCGGCGAAGTCGATCATGTCGGCAGCGAAGGTCATCGGCATGACAAAGATCTTGCCGTCTCCCATTCGGCCGCTGCGGGCAACCGCCACAATTTTGCGAACCGTTTCTTCGACACGCGAATCGTCCAGCCACATACTGATTTCGATCTTGGGCAGAAACGTTTTGGAATATTCGCTCTCGCTGTATTCGTCGAGATAGTTTTTCTGCCGGCCGAAGCCTTTCACCTCGCGGACGTTCAACGCTTCCAGCGGGGCACGGCTGAGGGTGTCGAGCACCTTCTCGGCCAGGTAAGGCTTCACGATGGCAATGATTTGCTTCACGTTATTGAATTCTTTCGCATCGGGAACGAAATCCAAGTCGTACGACGCCTTGGCACGCAATGGCCTACGCCGCTTCATCTTATGGTAAACCGTCGATGCCCGGGAACGCTAGGCTTGATACCAAAAACGAAGCGGTTGGCTCGGGTGGTTTCAGTCCGCATCCCGCGAGCCTCAAATGTCAGCCGTTTCCGCGACGAAACTTGTTTGCCCCCTAACGGCGCATTACAATCGACGTTTCCCGCACGATCGGGCCCCACCGACGACTTCCTCCCCCGGAAAGACACTCTACCGCGATGCACGCGTGGCATCAGCTTACCGAAAAAACGCTCGGAGAACGTATCGTTACGTTTATCCTGTTGGGCGTTATGCTGTTGTGGGGAGCCGGAATCACGCTGTCGGTGCCGAGTTTTAAGGACACCAGCGTGCCGTTCATGTGCCAGGATCATGCGTGCACATGCCGCAATGCTGGCAACTGCTGGAACCATTGCTGCTGCTTCAGCCGGACCGAAAAACTGGCCTGGGCTCAGAAGAATCAGGTCGAACCGCCGGAATATTTTCTGGCTGAAGTCCGTGCTTCGATCGACACTTCGTCCGAGTTCTGCGGCAAAAAGGACCTGAAGCCAGACGTCTACGCCGCGCTATGCACGCTTCGGGGTGCCGATTCGGCGGCTGGAAACGATGCCTCTTGTGCCAGCGGATCTTGCTCTGGTTCGAGCAACATGCCGAAGGAAGTTCCCACTTCGCGGCCGATCTCGTTGACGAATTCGATGCAGTGCCATGCGTTGGCCAGCATCACGCTGATTTACTCACCGGTCCTGGAATTCGATCTGGGTGCCGGTCCCCTGGTGGCATTGGATACCGATGCGATGCCTCCTGGTTCTCTACTGCGGCCCAACTCTTTCCGCGCCGCCCCGGACCCGCCACCTCCCCGGGTCTAAACGTGTTTCTTTCCACCTGATGTTCCTGCGTGCGCTGCTGCGCGCGTGATTGCGCCAAAGCTCCGATCTTGCTCCCTCTCTATGGAGAAAGGATGCCAGATAGCGGGCCATACGGTGGAACTTCATCGCTTGGCGAGAACGAAATCTCGTCATCTCTTACCAACACGTTACATACTTTCCCAAAACATAATCATGAAACGAAACGCTTTTACTTTGGTCGAGCTGCTGGTGGTGATTGCCATCATCGGGATCTTGATCGCACTACTTTTGCCCGCGGTACAACAGGCCCGCGAGGCGGCTCGGCGGATGCAGTGCACCAACAACCTCAAGCAGTTGACGCTGGCCCTGCACAATTACGACTCGGCACTACGCAGCTTCCCGCCCGGCGGACTGGGTTATCCCATGGTTTGGTCGGCTCAGGCTCAGCTGTTGCCGTATGTCGAACAAGGAAACCTGCAAGACTTGCTCGACTTCAAATCGCCGCCGCTGGCATCGTTTGGAGGTCCAGCTCAAAACGAAACGGCCGCGCAAACGACCATCGACATGCTGCTTTGCCCGAGCGATAAGGACCAGGTTCCTGGCTCGATTTACGGCGGTATCAGCTATCCGGCCAACGCAGGAAGCGGCATCAACAACATTGGCGACAGCAGCGATGACGGTTCGGTTTCCAAGACCGATGGCGTGATCTTTTCGTTGTCGAAGATCAGCTTCCGCGACGTCACCGACGGCACCAGCAATACGGTGGTCTTCAGCGAACATCTGCTCGGCGATGGTGGTACGGCCGCACCGACGAACAACGATTTTCGCTTTCGCGTGATCGAACTGGATACGTCGACACAAACGACCGAATCGGCTTGTACGGCCAGTGGTGCTCCGGCGTGGTCGGGGCAACGTGGTGCGAAGTGGATCAACGGCCACCTCGCCGACACGATGTACAACCATTGGTACGGCCCGAACTCGAACAACCCTGATTGCCACAACGGGTATCACAACTTCGCGATCACGAGTGCCCGCAGCCAGCACCCTGGCGGCGTTCAAGTAGCGATGGTGGACGGCAGTGCTCGTTTTGTCGCAGAAACGGTTGCGATCGAAGTTTGGCGCGCCCTCGCGACACGCGGCGGCGGCGAAGTTGTGTCTGACTACTAAACCATTCGATGATTGCCGCATCGCGAGCGACCAGGCGAACGTCTGGTTTGCTGGCGGTGCGTCTTTAAGGAAGTCTAACCATGAAACGACAAGCGTTTACGCTGGTCGAGCTTCTGGTGGTGATTGCCATCATCGGAATCTTGATCGCACTTCTTTTGCCGGCCGTGCAGCAAGCTCGTGAAGCGGCGCGGCGGATGCAGTGTACCAACCAGCAAAAGCAGCTGGTTTTGGCGATGCATAACTACGAAAGCACCTATACCCGGTTTCCAGGGCTGCCGTTTGAAAGTGCCTATGGATTCAGTGTGCAAGCGAAGATCCTGCCCTTCGTCGAGCAAGGCAACCTCCAGGAGCTGATCGATTTCAGCGTCCCGCTGATGACCGGTTCTGGAGGAAGCCAACAGCTCAATCCGCTTCACGGCCCTGCCGCGGAGAAAGTCGTGGAATTGTTCCTGTGCCCTAGCGATGGGGAAGATCCGGTCTTCGACAACAGCAACACCGGCGACTACTCGTTTGCAGGCACCAACTATGTCGTCTGCACCGGTGATGGAACGGGATCGAACTACGATACCAGGGCCGCCACCAACGGCATGTTCTGGTGGGGATCGCAGGCCAAGTTCCGCGACATGACCGACGGCACTTCCAACACGGCCGTTCTTTCTGAGTCGCTGTTAGGGGACAAGACGGAAGGCAGCGGGACGGTGACAAGTCCGAAACGCCAGATGGCACGTTACGGAGGTGGTGGCATGGGCGGAGCCGGAGAAGGCTTCACCGGAGCACCGGGCCATAACCCCGACATGGTCACGGCCGCCAGCGGTGCCGGAAACATTGACGGCAAAGGGCGTGGCTCGTGGATCTGGGGACGAGAGCATATGACTACGTTCAATACGTACATGGCTCCCAACAACCAGAACCCTGACGTGCATCGCAACGGTTTCGGCTGGTTTGCTCCACGCAGCCAACATCCGGGCGGCGTTCAGCTGGGACTAGCCGATGGATCGGTTCGCTTCGTTGCGGAGACGATCAATCTAACGACCTGGCGTGCGCTAGGTACCAAAGGGGGCGGTGAAGTCCTCGGCGAATTTTAACTTCAACACAACTTCTGCATAACAAGGTAAATCAAATGAAACATTTTCTCTCTATCACTCTGCTGATCGCGGCTTTAGCGACTCCGGCGTTCGCCCACGATACCTGGGTCGAAACCAACACGAATATCATTCGCCCCGGCGATGCGATCTACACCGACTTGAAGCTGGGCAATCATGGAAACCATCACCGCGACTTCAAACTGGCCAGCAAGATCGGCCTGGAAGATCTGACGTGGGAAGTGATCTCGCCCAGTGGTGAGAAGTTCGATGCTCAGAGTGTCGCCGTCGACACCGGCTACGCCCCGAAGGAAGGCTTTTGGAACGCCAAGTATGTCGCCGACAAACCGGGCCTCTACATGGTAAGCCACACGCTGGATAAGATCGTGAACCATGGAACGCCGATTCGTGCGATGAAAAGCAGCAAGACGTTTTTCATCGTCAGCGAAAGCCTGGACAAAGTGCCTGTCGATTTGACCGGCTACGAAAAGCCGCTGGGACACGCATTGGAACTAGTACCGACGGCGAATCCTGTCGCTCCGCTGGGACCTGGTAAGCCGATCGAAGTACAGTTGCTCTTTCATGGCAAGCCCTTGCAGGACACCGTCGTTTCGTTCATTCCACGCCGCGAAACACTCAAGGAAGGATTCGACGAAACGTACGAACGAAAGACTGACGAGAACGGCATGGCCAGCTTCACCCCGAAGAGTGGCGATCAGTATCTTGTCGTCGTCCACGTGACCGATGAAGATGCCCAAGGAGAAGGCTTCGACAAGACAGCCTACAGCGCGTCGATGACGGTCATCGTCCCGGAACGTTGCCCTTGCTGCGGCTAGGGCGGTGCTTGTTCGTCCTGTGTCAGCAGTGATGCGAACGGCACAGAACGACAGGCGAAACGATGAAACAATACGGCACACGAATCGAGCATCGGTTCGTGTGCCGTTTTCCATTCTGAAGAGAAACCAACGTGGCACCAGGTAAGCTGTGCGTGAACTACTCGTCGCGAATCGTCATTTCGCCGGAGTAGATTTTGTCGAGGATATCGAGGTTCTTATAATCCAGTTTTTTGGCCGCGAGCGTCAGCTTGTCTCGATTGGCGAAGTCGTCGTTATAGTGATAGGCGATGGCCAGGTTCGCGGCGATGACAGGATCTTCCTTATCGAGCTGGTAGGCTTTCTCGCCATACTCAAGCGCCTTTTGGTCCTCGTGCTGCATCAGGGCGATGGTGACCATGCTGGAATAGGCCTGGGCATATTCGGGGTTAATGGCAACCGACTTTTCGTACGCTCGCATGGCTTCTTCGTTGTTGCCGTTCTTGCGGTGCAGCACGCCGAGTCCGGTCAACGCTTCAACACGACGCGGGTTGATTTTGACCGCTTTGTCGTACGCGCTTTGGGCTTTTTCGTAGTCGTCCAAGTCTTGATACATGTTGCCGAGGATGGTCCAGGCGAGATCATCTTTGGGGTACTTCTTTAAGTAAGCAAGCATTTTGGTGCGTGCTTCTTCGATCTCTTCGTTCTGATATTGCAACGCGATCTGGTCCAGCAGCACCGGATTGCTATCGGAGTTAAAGACGTTTTCGCTATCGCATCCCAGAAAGAGGAGGATGCTCAATAGAACTGCCAAACGGACCATGACGATACTTTCTGCGCAAGAGTGAACGGGGATGGCCCCCGGATGAGCTGGAAAAGGATTCCCCTATTGTGAGCGCAACACCCCCTCGGCGTCCACTTAGGCTTCGATAGCAGTGATACCATAGGCGAAATTTGCTGGAATTCGCCCCTGCCAAAAGCCGATCGCTTTACAGGTTTCGTTGACTCTGTCACGATGAACTTTCGGCCGCACCTGTTTGCGGTCTTCATTCGTTTCTTGCATGCGAAAAGGATGCCCCGGATGGCTAAGTCCTACACCAAACATCAGCAAAACATCATCAAGCGGTACTACGACAATAAGGACGCCATCGCGACGCAGAAGCTGCAGGAAAACATCACCGAGCTTTACCTGGCCGAAGGTAAGAAACGCGCCACGATCTGGAAACGCATCATCGGCCATCTCGAAAAGCTGGAAGTCCCCAAAAAGCAAATCGACCACCTGGTCGCCTCGGACGACGCCACCCTGGTAGCCAAGTACCTGGAACGCTTGCTGGCCAAACAGGGCTAAGCAGCTTCTGGCTGGTAAATGCGATCCCATGGATGCCATGCCGTCGCCTTTGTCGGCATGGCAATTTAATGGGGGTAGCCCAATACGAAGCGAAGGGAAGAGGAACAAATCGCATGGCACAATCCTGGAGCTTCTTCTCGGCTGGGCAGTTTGTTTTTGGCTGGGGTTCTCGGCAGGAATTAGGCAAGCATGCCGCGCGTCGTCGTTATCGCAAAGTGCTCATCATCACCGACGCCACCCTTGCGGGGCTGGGCATGGTGCAACCCTTGGTCGACGACATGTCAGAGCATGGGGTCCAAGTCGAAGTGTTCGACGGAAGCATGGCCGAGCCTGATTTAGAGATCGCCGAGAACGCGGCACTCGCAGCTCGGTTGTTCGAGCCAGATGCGATTCTCGGTCTCGGCGGCGGAAGCAACATCGACCTGGCAAAGATCACCGCGGTACTCGCCACGCATGGAGGCAAGCCGGCAGATTACTTCGGCTGGGATAACGTTCCTTCGCCGACCGTTCCCGTTATTGTCATGCCCACCACCGCAGGAACCGGGAGCGAAGTCACACAGTCTGGCGTGCTGACCGATCGCGAGGCCAGTTTAAAAGTCAGCATTCTTAGCCAGTTCATGCGACCGGCGCTGGCGATTGTCGACCCGGAACTGACGCTCAGTTGTCCGAAACAGGTCACCGCCGACAGCGGGATCGATGCGCTGACGCACGCGGTGGAAGCTTACCTGGCGAAAGACGCGTCAGACATTTCTGCCGAACCAGGGGAAGCGATTCCGTACAGCGGCAACGCGCCCATTGGCGAACTGTTTGCAGAAGAAGCGATCGCATTGGTCGGGCGATATCTTGTTGCGGCAGTGCATAACCCAGACGATCGCGAAGCGAGGGAAAAGATGGCTTTGGCGGCATCGCTGGCGGGGCTGGCGTTTTCCAACTGCGGCGTGGCGGTCGTTCATGCACTGGAGTACCCGATCGGCGGCAAAGTGCACTGTAGCCATGGCGGGGGCAACGGTTTGCTGCTTCCTTACGTGATGAAGTACAACTTGCCGGTTCGAGAAGCCAAGCTGGCTCGCATCGCGCAGCTCTTAGATCCGATTTGCGATTTCGCCAGCGACATGGAAGGGGCACTGCTGGCCATTCGCCAGGTCGAACAGTTAAAGAGCCTGATCGGTATTCCAGAAAAGCTCAGCGGCTATGGTGTGACCGAAGAAATGTTGCCTGACTTCGCCGATAAGTCGATCGCGATCACACGACTGATGAACATCAACCCACGCACGCCAACGCGGGACGATCTGCTGCAGATTTTGACCGACGCGCTATAACCGCGTGGTTGCTGCCTGGCCAGGAATCCCATAGAACGTACTTTCCATTGGGGGTAGTCCATGGTTGCAAACAACCAGGGGCACCCAACTTCAACTACGAACGAGAGCCCTCCTCTCGGCGCTTTTCCAGTTTGCGAGGAGGGAACCTGAGATGCCCATGTTCAAATACGCCATCTGCAACGAAACCTACCAAGATTGGAAGCTCGAAACGGCACTCGCCCACGCGAAAGAAGCGGGCTACGATGCGGTCGAGATCGCGCCATTCACGCTCGCTCCGACTGCCTACGACGTGACCGCTAAGCAGCGTGGCGAGATCCGCAATCAGATTGAAGACGCCGAGCTGGAAGTGGTCGGTCTGCATTGGTTGTTGGCAAAGACGGAAGGTTTCTATCTGACGACGCCCGATAATGACGTGCGTCAGAAGACGAGCGATTACTTCTGCGAACTGGCTCGACTCTGCCGAGACTTGGGTGGCAAGATCATGGTGCTCGGCAGTCCACAGCAGCGCAATTTGCTTCCTGGCGTTTCGGAAGGCGAAGCGATGAAGTTGGCCGCCGATTGCATTCGCAAAGCGATGCCGACGCTCGAGCAGTGCGACGTGACGCTCGCGCTGGAACCACTCGGCCCCGCCGAAGGGGACTTCCTGAACACGGCCGAAAAAGGCATGGAGTTGATGGACTTGATCGACTCGCCAAACTGCAAGATTCATTTGGACGTCAAAGCGATGTCGGCCGAAGAAAAGCCGATCCCACAGATCATCCGCGAAACGCACCCTCACATCGCCCACTTCCACGCCAACGATCCCAACAAACGTGGCCCTGGCATGGGAGACGTCGACTTCGTGCCGATCTTCCGCGCCCTGAAAGAAGTGAACTACAACGGCTGGGTCTCGGTGGAAGTCTTCGATTACGAACCAGGCATCGAATCGCTGGTGAAGGATAGCATCGCATACATGCATCAGTGCGAAGCGGCCGTCGGATAGGATGGCTTCCGTTTTCGGTGTTCCCTTTTTCAGCAAGAAGGCCGAAAACCAACTCTCAGCTGGGGTAGGATGCGCCCGCCGGTCGAGGCAATGACCATCGTCGCGTGACCTGATAAAATGGCCGCACGACGGATGACCATGCGTTCGTAGGAGAGGGGACGAAGTAACCGATGAAACAATATCTCAGCTTGATGCAGCGGATCCTGGATGAAGGGGTCGAGAAGCATGATCGCACAGGGACGGGGACGCTGAGCGTGTTCGGGCACCAAATGCGGTTCAATCTGGCCGAAGGCTTCCCCGCGGTGACGACCAAAAAACTGCACCTGCGGTCGATCATTCACGAGCTACTGTGGTTTCTGCAGGGCGACACCAATATCCGTTACCTTCGCGAGAACAAGGTAAGCATCTGGGACGAATGGGCCGACGAGAATGGCGATCTCGGTCCCGTTTATGGCAAGCAATGGCGCAGTTGGCAAACGCCCAGCGGGGAAACGATCGATCAGATCACGCAATTGATCCATCAGATCAAAACTAACCCTGACTCGCGACGACTGATTGTTTCGGCCTGGAACGTCGCCGACGTACCGAACATGGCACTTCCTCCGTGCCACTTGTTGTTTCAGTTTTATGTTGCCGAGGGCAAGCTCAGCTGTCAGCTTTATCAGCGAAGCGCCGACGTCTTCCTGGGCGTGCCGTTCAACATTGCTTCGTACGCACTGATGACGATGATGATCGCTCAGGTCTGCGATCTTCAGCCAGGCGATTTCGTCCATACGTTCGGCGACGCCCATCTGTACTTGAATCATCTCGATCAAACGAAGTTGCAACTTTCACGCGAGCCTCGTCCGTTGCCGACGATGAAGTTCAACCCGGACGTGAAAGATTTGTTCGCGTTCAAGTACGAAGACTTCGAACTGACCAACTACGATCCCCACCCCCACATTTCTGCTCCGGTCGCCGTATGAGAATTTCGATGATCGTTGCGGCCAGCCAAGACTGGGTCATCGGCCGCGATGGAGACATGCCGTGGCGACTTTCCAGCGACTTGAAGCGGTTCAAGAGCCTGACGATGGGGCACCCAATGATCATGGGTCGTAAGACGTACGAGTCAATCGGACGCCTCTTGCCTGGTCGCACGACGATTATCGTCACACGCGATCCGAACTATGCCGTCGAAGGTGCCGTCATTGCCCATAGCGTTGGCGAAGCTATCGCAGCGTGTCACGATGTCGACGAAGCATTCATCGTCGGTGGTGCGGAAATCTACCAGGCGTTTTTACCCTGGGCGACGCGGCTTTACCTGACGAAAGTGCACGCCATGATTCCGGATGGCGATACGCATTTCCCTTCGCTGCATTTCAACGAGTGGCACTTAGAATCGGCCGAAGAAATAGCTGCCGACGAAAAGAACCAATACGCAACACGATTCGAGATCTGGGACCGCCTTCCGGTCGAGTAGGTACGCCGTGCAGGCGCAATGCCCCGCGCGAAGCAACGAGTCCTTTGGCAAACCAGAGACCTAAGTGGTTTGTTTCAAGCGGCGGCCTTTGGCGGTGCTAGGGGCGCTGGTCAGTGGATTCTCGGCGCCGACAAGTGGATCCCCTTCGTTGACGTTGGCCAATCGCTCGCGGACTTGTTTGGCGTAGTCTTTAGAGAGCTCGAAGCCGAGAAACTTCCGGCCAAGCTTTTTGGCAGTCACCAACGTCGATCCGCTGCCGGCGAAGGGATCCATCACCACTTCACCCTCGTTGGAGCAGCACTTGATGATTCGCCCTAGCAATTGCTCCGGCATCTGACAGCCATGAAAACCGGCGCGTTCCTTGAATGTCCCAGCGACGCGAGGGAAGTACCAGGTATCTTCTTCGCTACTGAAGCTTTCCGGGGCATCCTGGGGCCGCAAGATCCAAGTATCGTCGGGAACGCGGCCCTTCGGATTGGCCCGCTTGTCGCCGTAAACCAACATGCGTGCGCTGGGGACACGGATCTCGGAATCGTTGAACGTGAACTTCTTAGCGTCTTTCGTGAAGTAAAAGATGTGGGCGTGACTGCGTGTAAATTTGCTTTTGCAGTGCACACCGAACGTGTAATACCAAACGACCCAGTTGCGGCAGTGCAGCCCGAGCGTGCGTGTGGCGAGCACTTTCAGTTCGGCTGCGAACTCGTCACCGATGGCCAGCCAAAACGCGCCGGTCGGTTTCAACACGCGCTGGACTTCCCGCATCCAGTTCTCGCTCCAGTCGAGATACTCGTCGACCGAGCGTCGATCGTCATAGACATCGTACTTATAGCCGATGTTGAATGGAGGATCGGCAAACGCGAGATCGATACTGCCGTCGGGCAGCTTCTTCATCTGGGCGATACAATCGCCGGTGGTCAAACCGGTGGCGGGTAATTCAAGCGGCGTCGCCACAGCGGCCCTCCTTGGCGAGAATCGAAACGGGATAGATTGTTCGTCGACTGAACCTTCCCAGTCTACTCGTAAATGGACGCAGGCGCAAGGGTTTCTGGATGAAACAGAAAGCCACTGACCGTACATTGAATTGCGAACGAGCTATTCGCATCGAGGCGTTATCTGCCCCGATTTCTGCCGGATGGGGGGCTGAAATGAAACTCCCGACAATCCCAGATTCTTTCCAGCTGCAATGGTTGACCTTCCCCCAAAGGTAGAGGATGCTTAATCGTTGAAAGGCGGTGCGTGGATCGAGCGTATTCTTCGATCCGCAATGCGATTTGCTTACCGAACAAAGGCCTGCCATGAACGATACGAACCCAGAACTGGTTCAGCACCATCTTGCCGATGAAATTCTTGTCCTGACGCCTCAGGTCGATCAGATGCGCGATACGGATGTTTGTTATTCGATTCGCGACAGAATGATCGACTTAGTGTCGCAAATCGACCATCGCCGGGTGGTAATCGATATGCAGCACATCAACTTCGTCAGCAGCGTGGGGATTTTGGCGTTCCTGAATCTGCGTCGCGCGGTACCCAACAGCGGCGAGCGGATCGTTTTTTGCAATCTTTCTGACTCGCTCATGGGCATGTTTCGGATTTGTAAATTAATATCTGATAACCCTGATGATCCTTCACCGTTTGTCTCCGTAGATACTCTTGAGTCGGCAGTCTCGACGGCGTAAAGTCCGCTCCGTCTGCCGATCTCCGAGAATCTCGGCACGTCGGCAGCTAGCACGTGTCTGGGATGGATCCCAGTTCTTTTAGGCACCGCGGAGCAAGGACGCATGAAAGCCAACACGGAAAAAACGCTCGTTTCGTACCAACAAATCGATGATGTCTGCGTCATCACACCGCAAGTTACTAACATGCGGGACGCCAATGTTTGCTTGGCAATTCGAGAGCAATTGCTGGAATATGCCCGGACGCATCGGCTGGAAAGAGTCTTAGTGGACCTGAACCAGGTTCGCTTTATGTCCAGTTTGGGAGTCCGCGTATTGGTAACTTTGCTGCGAGAAGTGTGCGAAGTTCAGGGCCGAATCATGCTTTGCAGCCTGCATGGAGAGTTGCGGGGAGTACTTTTCGTCTGTAGCCTAATAACAGATGATGAAAGTCAACCAGGACCGTTTGAGGTGGCCGCCAACCGTGAAGACGCCCTCGGCCGCCTACGTTCTCCCTAACAAGGCCTGCGCTCCCCATGCCCGATTTGCTACTCGAAGCCGTCAACCCAGTGCTGCCGTCGCGCGACGTCAAAGCCGCTATCCAGTTTTATGTCGAGAAACTGAATTTCAAGCTTTCGTTTCAAGACGCCGACGACCCGCGTTACGCCTCGGTGATTCGAGATCGAGTTGAAATCCACCTTCGCTGGCACGATTCGTCTAGCTGGGATCGCGTCGAGCGTCCGAACATTCGCATTGCCGTATGCGACGTCGAGCATTTATACAGTGTGTTTCAGCCACTGGGGATCTTTGCCTCCGATACCACGCTGCGTGATACGGCGTTTGGCACGCGGGAATTTGGGTTCTTCGACCCTGATGGCAACCTGCTGACGTTTTATTCCGACTTAGGAGAGTAGTCGTCGCGTTGATGACAATTCTCTCCACCCAAACGAGGACCGGCCCTACGCAATGAGTCATCCTCCGGTGCCGCCATTATCGTGGTCCAAGCGATTGCTGTACTTGGGCTGCGCCGCGTTCTTCTTTTTGCTCGCGGTGATCGGCATTGTCCTGCCCATTGTGCCGGCGACGCCCTTTCTGTTGGTAACGAGCTACTTCCTAGTGCGTTCGTTCCCGAAGCTGAATGATCTTCTGTTGGAAGCTCCTTACTTCGGTCCGATTCTGTACGACTGGGAAGTTCGCAAGGGAATCAAGACAAGCGTCAAGATTCAAGCGATCGCTACTGTCGTGCTCGGCTGGGGCATCTCGATTATGGTCTTTCCGATTCCGGCTTGGGCGATTTACGTGATGGCGGGACTGGTGATGACGGGGATTTACGTGATCTATCGCGTTCCCGAACCACGTCCGCTGCCGCCCAAAGAAAAACCTGTTGCCGGCGACAAGTCGGAGGTAGATTCACCGGAAGGATCAACGAATCATGCGGCACATCGACTTGAAATGAAACGCCGCGAATGGGACCGCAACCAACGCCAGGCTCAGCCGAAAGATCACTAGTTCAGCCGGCGGCCATTCTTAGATCGTGCCAACTTGCTGCAGTGCCAGGTAAGCCAACAGGCTGAACCAAACGACCGTGACGACGGCCATACCGATGAGCAGCCCGATATGCGGCTTGGGTGGATTGGACGTCGAAAGATAGACGGGAGCCTTTGGCGCGGCGTCCTGTTTCGGCTTGTCTTGCTTCTTTCCAGCCATGGTGGTTCCCCCGCAGTGGCTTCCTCAGGCAGAGCCTGATTCTTCCGAGAGCTCGAAGTCGAAGTTCTTCACGAACGCATCTTCGAAGTCGTATTGATCGTCGAAGTCTTCCCGGCGATCTGACTTCGACTTCCGCATCATGCCGATGCCGATCAAGTTGTACACGATCTCGCCAAAGTCACTTGTCGTATGGATGCCCCACGAGTTGAGCACGACTTTGGCCAGCAAACCATACTGCTGCTGGGCGTAGTGCCGGATGGCCTGGCAAAGAACTTGGCCGGTGAGGTGGCGTTCGACTTCTTCCTCTTCGTCCCAGCCTTCCATTTCTTCGTCGAGATCGTCCTCGTCATGCTCGAAGCATTCCAGATCGAGATCTTCCTCTTCTTCCTCGAGTTCGTCGTGCTGCTCGTCCTGAAAGCGTTGACCGAAGGAGAGGGCCTCGCGAACGAACTGGTACGCTTCCATACGGTAGCGTGGATCGTCTTTCAACAGTTGCATGAACGCGGAATAGGTATCTTCGGACATCCCGATTATTCCTTGGTCTTGTCGTTTTGGGATTGTGCGTTGTCGCCGCTCTCGTCTGCGGCATCTTTCTTATCGCGACGTTTGCCCCGGCGCGAACTGCCGCCGGTGCTGCCGTTGCCCCGCTTTAGAACAGTCAACACTTCGCTGGCATCGATCATGATGTTGCGATTGTCTTCCATTCGCACAAGCAGTTGCCCGGCAAGGATCTCGTGATTCAGCACGCGTCCGCGACCGTTACTCGTCACGATATCGCTGCCAATCGGTGGCAGGTCGCGCTGAAGCTCTTCGTAGGTGTCGTACTCGTAACGTAGGCAACACTTCAGTCGCCCACAACGGCCGGAGATCTTCGTCGGATCGAGGGTCGCTTTCTGTAACTTGGCCATCCGCATCGAAACGGGCGGCATTTCGCTGAGGTGCGTATTGCAGCAAACGGGCTTGCCGCAGTCGCCATAGTCGGCCAGCAGCTTGGCTTCGTCACGAACGCCAATCTGCCGCATCTCGATCCGCGTTTGCAATTCGGAAGCCAACGCTTTGACCAGCTCGCGGAAGTCGACACGCGATTCGGCCAGGTAGTAAACGATCACGCGTTCACCCCCGAACAAATGCTCGACATCCACCAACTGCATCGGCAGGTCCATTTCGCGGATCACGCGGCGAACCGTTTCGATCTCGCGCTGAACATCCCCATGCATATGCTGGGTTTGCTTCTCGTCCTCTTCGGACATCGGCCGCATGATGCTGCCGAACGCCGGGTCGCTTAACTGCTGAACCGCGTCATCGGTCGCTTCGCAAAGCACTTCGCCCACCTCCAAGCCGCGCTTGGTGCGGACGATCACTTTGTCGTCGCGGACATAATCATCCTTTGCTCGGGCCGAGAACACGCCCAAAAAGCGCATGGCCCCGTAGCGAATAATGTATTTCGCCATACTGGATATCTTTATTTCGCTAAGGCCCTCTGGGGAAGGCCTAAACGAGAAAGACGCACCGCTTCGCGGGGAACCCGCAGGTCAGCGACACGTCGGGAAGGTTTCGGAAACCCTTGCAGTATAACCAGATTTGCCCCCTCACTGAAATTGGGAACTTGAGGGGCGGATGCCAGCATCGGTTCCCCGCGGTAGGTCCCAACCCTTGCCAATGAAGAGGCAGCATCCAATGGCTACGGTAGAATCTCGTCGACACTTTCGGGCGGGCGACCAAGTCGGGCCTCTTTGCCAACGACGACGATCGGGCGTTCGATGATCTTCGGGTTGGCTGCCATCTGGGCAATCCAGCCCGCTTCGTCCTCAGGCTGCGCCAAGCCGAGGGCTTTGTGATCCTTCTTCCGGACAAGTTGCTCCGCTTTGAGTCCCAGCTTCTTGAGCAGTCCCTTGATCGTCTTTTCGTCCAGCGGCTCGTCTAAGTACCGCACGATCTTGGGCTCGATTCCGTGCTCTTCAAGTCGGGCCAACGTCTGTCGGCTCTTCATGCAACGTGGGTTGTGATAGATGGTAACGCTCATCGAGGGGCTTCCATTGGGGGCTGGAGGCAGTTGTTTGGGCGATTCGGGAAACCGAGGAAACCCTTCTGTAACGTGGGGCCACTGTTGGCATCCTAACTATCAGAGCCCAGCAGGAAGGGGCCGCCGAAGGTTGTCCCGACGCGGTCACTCCTCATAATAAAAGCATGCCCCCTGGGTTGTGAACCTGGCTAGAATTCGCGATTCTATAGGTTTACGCTCGGAATAACGGCTTGCTGGACGTCTGGGCTCGACTTGCTCTCATGAGACACAAGCGAAAAATCGAACCCCAAACATTCAATTAAACGGGAGTAGCCTCAATGGCCAACACATTTACCGAAGACAACTTTGATGCCGAAGTCCTGCAGTCGAGCGAACCGGTTCTGGTCGACTTTTGGGCTCCCTGGTGCGGTCCTTGCCGCCAGCTGGCTCCAGTCATCGATCAACTGGCCACCGAATACGAAGGTTCGGTCAAAGTTGGTAAAGTCGACACTGATCAGAACCCAAATCTGGCCGTGAAGTACGGTATCCAGAGCATCCCGACCGTCATGATCTTCAAGAATGGCGAAGTCGTGAATCAAATGCTCGGCAACCAGCCGAAGGCCAACCTGCAGCAAGCCCTCGACGCAGCCAAAGGCTAAGCGTCCTGCACGCTCGCGAAATTTGAACAACGATCAAACGGAGGATCTCGATCCTCCGTTTTTTCATGCGCGGTAGGTAAGGGCAGGGGATTGGCCGCAGGAGCAAGCTCTCTATCGGGTGGTTCAAGCTTATTGGTCCAGGCAGCCCGACATGCTGGCTGGCGTTGCTCGCACTGCTAGCCGGCAGCATTTCAATCGACAGAAGCGTTAAACTCAACTTCTTAGGCACAACATGCCGATGCGAAAGGATGGCCGAGGTCTCTATTTGTCCGCCGCCGTTTGCATTGATTCGCCATGAAGCCGACCACTCGAAAATCGAACACCACACATCCTCCGCGCGAGCTTTCTCAGCAGAGCACGCCGGAGTTGCGAATCGATCCACCCCATCATGCCAACATCGAATCGCAATCGCAAGACAATTGGGACGAAGATCAGGGAGTCGATCTGACGGCAGCCGATCTCGATACGCTTCCTGATTGGCAGCGTCGACAGATCAACCAATTGGCGCGGCTGATGCGAGACCGCCAAGTCGATCTCGATCGCCGCGAGGCAGAATTGAATGCCCGCATCGCGAACTTCGAAAGTCAGCAGCGAAGTGCCGCGTTGGCGATGGCCGAGCAAGTTTCCTACACCGCACAAACGGCCCCGGAGCCTGTCGAACCGAAAGCGACTTCCTCGAATCCGCTTCGTAGCGTCGAAGAAAAGATTCGTTCGTGGCGTCGCAAATGGCGCGGCCAATCGACCGAAGTCCCTGAAATCGATTCTCCCGTAGAAGAAGCGGTGACGGTTCGCTTGGAAAAACTGAGCGAGGCGGAAGCTCAACTGGCTCAGCAATGGGCCCTGCTTAAGAATGCTCGTTCGCTTCAGGCCCTGCGTGAGAAAGAATTCGCCGGCTATGCTCAGAAGGTCGAGCGCGAGATGGAACAAAGCCGAGCCCAGCAGCATCAATGGCTCGAGCAAGAGCAAGAACAGCTCCAGCGACAACAGGAAGAACTGACTTCTCGCAACAACGAGCTGACCGGAGTTCAGCAGGAACTTCAGTATGCGTTTGAAGATCTGCAAGAGATCCGAGACCAACTGGAACTTGCCTGGGCCGAGATTCGTGTGCGGATTCCTTCCGCGTTACGTCGACGTTTGGACCAGCAAACCGATCACGCGATTGATCACTTCGACAAAGCGATGCATGCTCGCAATCAAGCAGCCAAGCAAGAGATCCGTGAGTTGCTGCATCATTTGGAACTGACGAAGCTGGAGATCCAGGAACAGCAAGTTCAACTGGAAGATGACGCAGAGCATCACCATACTGACATCCGCCGAGCCAAACGCGAACTGGCCGATCGCGAGGCACAAGTCCGCTCTCAGCTGGCCGAATTACGCCGCGAGCATGAATCGTTGAACGATACGAAGCTCGAAATTCTTAAAGAGCGTTATCAAGACTTGAGCCGGGAAATCACGCCGAAAGCGGCCTAAGTCCCTTACCAACACAGCGCATAAAAAAGGGGACGCCCGAAGAGCGTCCCCCGAATCGTGCTGATTCGTTGCGTTCCGAACGCTTACTCAGCGCTGAGCGAGAGCGATTCGGTTGGCTTCTGCTTGCGAGCCTTTTCACGAGCGGCGTGACGCTCTTTGGCAGCTTCAGAAGCCTTGTAGGCGATTGCCAGTTCTTGACGACTGAAGTAAGGGGTTGGCGAACCGACAAGATGTTCGATTCGCTTGCTGGCGAGTTCTTCCCAGCTCATGTCGTTGTTCAAGTGCCATGCGGCTGCTTGAGCACTGCGCTGGTTCAGTTCGCCGGTAGCGAGCATGTGACAGATGTCAGCGACACCAGGTTTTTCGGTGTAGGTACCGATTGGCTTCAGTTCGTAAGGGATCTGTGGATCGGGATCTTCCAGACCATGATCCAGGCAAACGCCTTGGACTTTGATGCGTTGGACCTTCTCAGGCATGACGTTGAAGAAACCGCCACCGCCGCCTTGGCCACCACCGCCAAAGCCGCCGCCACCGCCGCCGAAGCCACCACCGCCGCCGCCGCCGAAGCCGCCGCCGACTCCTTGGTTACCACCGCCGCCGCCACCGAAGCCGCCTTGGCCGCCGCCAAAACCACCTTGGCCGCCGCCGCCAAAGCCGCCACCACCGCCGCCGAACTGGGCAAGTGGCACTCCAGCAAACGCGGCCGGCATGGCAAGCCGCATCTTCTTCTTGGTTTTATTCGTGATAATGACGGTGCCCTTCTTGGAGTTCATCGGGATGAACTTCACTTCGATGTCACCGTCGTCGATGGCTTGGAACATCTCGACCGTTTCGACTTCATTGGTCGACGCGGCGCTCTTTTCGTCTGCCATTGCTACAGGGGCCAAACAGCCCAGCATGGCCACGCAGCCAAACAATCGCCCAACCATGTGCCACTTCATGAGAAAAATGCTCCTCTGATTCGCTATCGAGCGGCGAATGCCTGCGAATCGTCTACAAACTGTGTGAGATGAATTCCAAGACAAGATCCGCCACGCTGGGCCCCAACGAAGCGACCACTAGCGGATACTTTTCCTACCCAATAAGCAGGAAACACAACACCTAAAGCTTAATCGCTGTTCTTGAAGAAGCCAACAATTTTGCACACGTTGGTCAAATCCACCTGAACTGGGGGAAAACACTTAAAGCAGGGTAAGCCAGGGATTTCAGGCGATTTGCATCCGCGGATGCGTCACAAGCGGCCAACGGTCCGCACGCGTCGCGTAACCACCCAAACTTGCTAATGGAGCCTGCACTACCGCAACTTAGCCTTTATTGCGCCTAAAACACCTTAAATTCGCTGAAGATCCCGCACATTCCGGTTTTAACCACCCCAGATATGTGGATAATAACGGCTGCCTCACGCACTGGAGCCAATGGCTCAGACACGTGGGTACTCCTTCGATTGCGACACCCTGATTCTTGCCGTCGGTCTTCAAAGGAATGGCACCATGTTTTTCGGCATCTGGTTGTTGGTACTTCTTGCGGCAATTGTGGCCCTGATTCAGGCCTACTTCTTCTTCATGGGCATGGTCAAAGCCGACCCTGGCTCGTCGACGATGCAGCGGATTGCCGGGTTCGTTCGCGAAGGGGCGAACGCTTATCTGACTCAGCAGTACACTGTCGTCGCGATTTTCTTTGTTGTGATCGCGGCGGTTCTTGCCCTTTTGGCGTTTGTCTTCGAGGTGCAAAGCCGCTGGGTACCGTTCGCGTTCATGACCGGAGGGCTGTTCTCTGGCTTGGCTGGCTGGATCGGCATGAAGACCGCCACGTTGGCCAGCAATCGAACGGCGGCTGGGGCTCAGAAGTCGCTGAACCAAGGACTTCAAGTGGCCTTCCGTAGTGGAGCGGTCATGGGACTGACGGTTGTTGGCCTCGGTCTGCTGGACATCGTCATCTGGTTCGGCGTGCTGTACTGGGTGTTTGAGCTGTCGTTGTTCAATATCACCACGACGATGCTTTGCTTCGGTATGGGAGCCAGCTGCCAGGCGTTGTTCGCACGCGTCGGGGGAGGCATCTTCACCAAAGCGGCCGATGTCGGTGCCGACCTGGTGGGGAAAGTTGAGCAGGGCATTCCCGAAGACGATCCGCGAAATCCGGCATCCATTGCGGATAACGTGGGAGACAACGTCGGCGACGTCGCCGGTATGGGGGCCGATCTCTACGAAAGCTACTGCGGAAGCATTCTCGCTACGGCTGCATTAGGCGTCGCCGCGTTTTCTTCCCCAGCAATGGCTTCTGCGGCAGGGTACGAAGACATCGCCGACGCCCAAATCCGCGCGGTGTTCGTCCCGATGCTGATCGCCGCCATGGGCATGCTCCTTTCCATCGGAGGTGTGTACCTGGTACGCACTCAGGAAGGAGCCACGCAAAAGAATTTGCTGGCCGCGTTGTCGAGAGGGATCAATGCGGCAACGGCCGCGGTGGCAGTCGTTTCGATCTTGATCTGCATTTGGTTGATGCCAGCGATCCCTGAAGCTTCCTATTCCTTGGGCGTTGTCATTCCTGGAGTTTCGTTCAGTATTCTCGTCGGCTTGGCGGCCGGATGGCTGATCGGCAAATGGACCGAGTACGCGACCAGTGATGAATTTACTCCGACAAAAAACCTGGCCGAACAAGCCGAAACTGGGCCTGCGACGATCATCATTGGTGGTATCGCCGACGGCATGCTCAGTGTTTGGCCTCCGGTCATTGTGATTGCGGTAGCGACCGTTGCGTCGTTTGGTTTTGCCAACGGTTGGAACTTCGACGATCCCAATCTCTTTTCGCTGGGCCTCTATGGCGTTGGCATCGCGGCTGTCGGAATGCTGAGCACACTGGGCATTACGCTGGCCACCGACGCCTATGGACCGATCGCCGACAACGCCGGTGGCAACGCTGAGATGTCGCACTTGGAACCGATCGTGCGCGAACGTACCGATGCACTGGACAGCCTGGGCAATACGACGGCCGCGACTGGAAAGGGCTTTGCGATTGGCTCGGCCGCGCTGACGGCGTTGGCATTGATGGCCGCCTATGTCGAAGTGGTGCGAGAAGGATTCGAGCGATGGAGCAACAGCACCGCCGCGATCGTCGAGTACGACACACCCACCAAGATTGCCCCAGGCCTGGTGATCTTGAAACAGAAGCATGACAACACCGATCACGTCTTCGGGTACCTACCGATGCCAGCCGATCTGCGTCATGCCGAAGTCCAAGAGACCTGGGAAACATTGGGCTCGGACGGTAAGCCAGCCGCGTTAACTCCCGAATTCATGACAATTGCCGACGGGGAAGGGGAGCCACAACTGGCGTTCGCATCGACAGGAGCCAAGCTGATCAACATTCACGAGGCAAGCCTCAGTGACTTCGCGACTTACTACGAAGCCCACGTGATGAATCCCCGCGTCCTTGTTGGGATTTTCATCGGCGCCATGGCGACATTTGTCTTTTGTGCGCTCACCATGAAAGCCGTCGGCCGAGCGGCGAAAGGGATGGTAGAAGAAGTGCGGCGCCAGTTCCGAGAGAAGCCCGGCATCATGGACAACAGCGAAGAGCCAGACTACGCGGCTCCTGTTGAGATCAGCACGAAAGCGGCCCAGATGGAAATGATCGTTCCTTCGCTACTGGGACTGATCACGCCGATCGCCGTTGGCTGGGTCTTGGGCGTCGGTGGCGTTTTAGGTCTGCTCGTCGGTGCACTCACCAGCGGTTTTTGCCTGGCCGTGTTTATGGCCAACAGCGGCGGTAGCTGGGACAACGCGAAGAAGTATATCGAAGCTGGCCATCATGGCGGCAAAGGAAGCGACGCCCACAAAGCAGCTGTCGTCGGAGATACGGTCGGTGATCCATTCAAAGACACCAGCGGCCCCAGCTTAAATATTCTGATCAAGCTGATGAGCATGGTCAGCCTGGTCGTGGGAGGATTCGTAGTGCGTTACAGCCTGATCGCACTAGGGATTTTTTAGCCCCCCAAGTATCGAACGCTGTCGAAGATCTGTTGCGCGAGCTTTGTTTGGCTCTTCGACTTTAAATCCATCGCAACCCAAAGCGATGTGTTTTCTTCTTCCGAACAATTCCAGTTGCCTTCGATTTCGCGGACACAACATCCGTGAAACGTCCACGCACGATTCTGCCATAGAAAATACGAGTATCGGTCGACTTTACCTCGTGATTCACCATGTTCGTCGATGGTTTGAGTTGGTCGCCACAAAAATAGCCACATGTCATTGCCAAATTCCCCAGGTCGCCAGACATAAGTCGTGAACCAGATGGTTAGCTCGGCATTCCAAACAACAATCGCCCCTTCTTCCGTTCGGCGAAAAAATGGCCCCCAAAGTTCGACGGCCCAGCGAGAACTAATACGTGTGACCCCTTCGACACGGTGATAATTCGGCTCAAAATGCACTCTGGGTTCGTTCATAGCATGACAGGGAAACCGTGTAGCAAGAGAACGCTTTGTTTCTCATCATCCTAGGTCAGCGTTCGAGTAACTCCTACTCGTTTTCCTGAACAAACTCTACCCAGCCCCGAAGATTGCCGACGTCCTCGATCGTTTGCGGCGGGACAATCCTGGCGACTTTGCTGACAACGTTTGATCGGCGATGGACGATTTCGTTCGGACGAATGACTTCGTCACCCTGAGCGCCCTGGTCGGAACCATGATAGGGTTTGCCAACGTAACTCGCTTCGCTTCCGTCGGCCGCAATCTTGGTGACTCGGACACGTTCGTAATCGGCCCAGCGGTCCGACTGCAGATTGAACAATCGTTCGCGAATCATTTTCTCTTCGCTTCGGCTAATGACCAACGTTGACGTGTTCGGATGAAACTCGGCAGGAACATCTTGGGTTACGTCACGAAGCTGAAGTCTCTTTTCGTCGAAGTGAACGTGATAAAGCTGAGCGTAGAACGGAACAATGTCGCCTGGCCGGACAAACACCAATGCTTGATCCGACAAGATATTTCCGACTTCGATTTCATACTCCGAGTCGAAGAAGATCACTCCGATTGCTTCACCATCGATCTCGCACTGACGAAACCGAACCACGACAGGCGCCGGCGATCGATTGGGCAACGCGATGAGACATGGTCGATCCAAACCGTCATGCTTCCAGTCGTAAACGGTCACGCCAATGTCATCTTCGGCCGGCAGTATCGTTGGTAACGCAGGAAGTGCCTGACTCGATTCGGCCGGATTGCCACAGCCGGCAATCAAAACGGAAAGTAGCAGCGCGATGCGGCAATCACAGCGCGGCATGTTGTTGCTCCGTGCTGAAACGTTGCACGTCGCTGAGCTCGATCCAACCGATCGGCATGCCGACCCCTAGGATCTCGACCGGCGGCACGATGCGTTCCAAGCGAACGATGTGCCCGTCGACTTCAAACGTATCACCGATGCGAAGCTGCTTCGTTGTAACCAGGCCAGTTTCTTCCTCGGCTCGATTCGTGTCCGTCACCCAGCGATGGGTTGGCAACAACTCGACGTAGGCTTCCCCGATTTCAGGCTCTATCTTCAAAACCGAGATCCGCGCGAAATGATCTTCCGTTCCTGGGGGCAAATGCGTGTGAAACTGCGGCCGACGAAACAACGAGAAGTCGTGCTCGCCGAGCGCGACGACCCGCGATGATTCATGTGGACGAAACGGTTCGGGAATCAGATGCGTCACTTCGGTCATACGAACCGAACGCTCGTCGTAGTCGACTTGAAAGACTTTGTCGTAGTAGGGAATCAGTTGGCCGGAAGCGGTTAGCGTTCGCTCGGTCGTGTCGTCGTAACGAATGTCGCCATCTTCCAGCCAGCCATAAGAATGGAACGCGATCTCCAGACTTCCATCCGAGGGTGTATTAATCCAAACGCCCTCGGTTTGCTCGGTGGGATTGGGCAGTTCGATTCCGCCATGATTGGCATGCACAATCTTGAAGTCGTATCGCAAGCCATCTTCGCCCGGGCTTTGGGGTGGAATGGGCTGAACCGGGTTATCGCGGTAATGGAGATAAGGGGAATTTCTCGCGATCGGAAACTGAACGTCGCAGCCGACCAACAACGTGCTAAGCAATATCAATCCGAAGCAACGCATCATGAGAGGCTCCACTCTTGAATTGAGGAATCGACCTGGAAACGGATCGTCACCCAGGAAGACGATCCGAGTGGTCAGCCGGACTTCGTGATTTTACGTGAAATCGAAAATAAATACCCATTCTGGGAACATTTCCCTATTCACACGTAAGTGATTCGCTGCTCGTGCGGAAATCTTTGCCCCGTTACACCCGGAACAATCGATCTGGGCCGATACGTATCTCAAGTTTTGACCAAATTTTTTCCCAAACCGGTCTAATCGGGAATAATTTGTTTATCAGAATAAGAACACGACTAAAGGCCAGCAGTGCGTGAGATAGTCTCACCCCAGATTCACCTCCTACCCGCACACAGAATGAAACACTGAGGTTCTCTCAGCTTCGTCCTGGCTTTTTCCGCCCCCTAATCTCACCTGCGACCGGTTGTCGCGCTTCGTTTCCTTTCGAGGTCCAGATGTATTTCCAGTTCAATTGTCCCGAGTGCGGTCAGAAGCTCAAAGTCCGTCAAGAGCTCGCCGGACAAAAGCGAAATTGCCCTTACTGCAAAAAGAGTGTCCATATCCCCCATGTCCAGGAAGAGCCAGACGAACTGCCGTCGCTCGACTCTCCTTCGCTTCCAGATTTCGGCGGCGGTGGGTCCTCGTCGGGGGGTGGCTTGGATCTGGGGAACCTTTCTTCGGAATCGGCGGCCCCCAGCGGTCCTGTCGTAAAGACCGGCGGAGCACGCAAGTCGACCGCGGCCACGAAGAAGAAAACAACCACCACGACCGCAAGCACATCGACCAGCGAAGGGGACTTTACCGACCCGAGTAACGTCAACTTGTTGGTGTCAGGCTTGATCGGCCTGGTGTCGATGATTGTCTTCATGGGGCTGATGTACTTCTCGAAGGGAACTTACATCGGTGGCCTGTTCTGGATCGGCGGTATTCAAGCGGTTGCCATTCAGTCGCTTAGTACGTTCCTGTTCTTCTGGGCCGTTACGATTCTGTGGATGAAGCATCGCAAGATCTTGCGACAGAAGGACTACTTGTTGATGGACGTCCTGCCGACCGATATCTCGCAAGAGATTCGTGTCGACACGCTGGGCAAATTTGTCGAGCACATCCAAGGCCTGCCTGGCCACGACGGGGAAAGCTTCCTGATCAACCGTGTACTGCGTGGTTTGCAGCATTTCCGTGTGCGTCAGAACGCCTCGGAAACAGCCTCGATGATGGCTTCGCAGTCCGAGATCGACTACAACAACGTCTCGTCCAGTTACGCCTATCTACGCGTGTTGATCTGGGCTATCCCGACCATGGGTTTTATCGGGACGGTGCTTGGTATTAGTCTTGCGGTGACCGAACTTTCCGGGGCACTGGGGGGCGGCGATCTCGACAAGCTGACGTCTTCACTGCAAGGGATGTTCTCTGGTCTGGGTACCGCGTTTAACACGACCCTGGTCGCGCTGGTGATGAGCATGATCATCAAGTTCCCGCTTTCCTCGCTGCAACGAAGTGAAGAAGGGGTGCTGAACTGGGTCGACGAATACTGCAACGAAAACCTCATTCGCCGCTTGAACGACGGTCGCGAAAAGGCCGAAGACAAGCCGCAAAGTCCTTACGACACCAAGGTATTCCGCCGAGCTGTCGAAGAAGCGATGGCCGCCCAGCAAGGCGAGCTCGAGGCCTGGGTCAAGAAGCTGGAACTTGTCGGCCAGACGATCACTGAACAAACCTCTAAAGGTTGGGACGAGATCAACGGCAAGATCCTCAACAGCCAGGAAGAGACCACCAACAAGCTGTTGGAAGTGGTCAACGCCAAAACGATCGACATGCAGAAACGTCAGGAAGAACAGCAGACGTTGATGCAGGATCAGCTGAACCAGATGCAGGAAGTGGCTGCCCAACTGCAAAGCACTTTGGGCCAACTGGCGAGTGCTTCGGTCGATTCGCATATCAAAGTGAACGAAACGATGACGGACACCTCCGAGCGTCTTGAGAAGTACCTCGGCGGCGTCGAGCAAGGCCTCAGTGGTCTCACGGAAGTGCTCAACAAACTGGGCAACGAGACGGTCGTCGTGCAACAAGTGGAAACGGCCAACGGCAGCGGTGGCGGAGGCTGGTTCGGCTTCGGCGGTGGAAGCAAAGCGAAGACCCGACGTAACGGGAGACGCTAATGGGCAAGGGCCGACAAGTTGAAGGGGACGACATTTCGCTCTTCCCCTTTCTAAGCGTGCTGGCATGCGTGATTGGAACATTGGCGATGGTCATTGCGACGATCGCCATTCAATCGCTCGACAACGATGCCGTCGATGCGGCGATGGAGTACCAGAAGAAACAAAAGGAACTCCAATCGGAAACGGCTGAACTAGAGAAGCTTCGTGACCAGTTGAAGAAAAAAGAAGAAGAGCTCAAACGCGAGCATTCCAGCGAGCAAAAGAAACTGGAAGACGCCAAAAAGCGTCTCGCCGAACTGCTTGCCAAGCTGGATGAAACGCAGGAAAAGCTGCAGAACATTTCCATCGAAGGCCCGAAAGTCAACGTCGCTGCATTGACGGAAGAAGTCGGGGCGATGGAAGAAGAGTTGAAGGGGCGACGCGAAAAGATCGCTCAGCTACAGAAGGTGATCGCCGAACGAAAACTGCCTCCCAAAGAAGCGGAAAATTCGATTCTGCCTGGGGGTAGCGGCGTTGGCTTCAAGCCATCCTTCATTGAATGCGATGACGGACGCGTGGTGATTCATGAAGCGGGAAAGACCATTCCAGTCCGAACCGCCGAGCTGAACACGAATCCTGATTTCGCCAAGATGCTCGAGAAAGTGAAGGGACAGAAAGATGGCACGCTCGTCTTTTTGATCCGTGACGACGGTCTTTCCACCTACAACACGGCTCGCAACTATGCGAACGCCAAGGGTGTGAAAAACGGCAAGCTGCCGGTCATCGGCGACGGTCGTGTCGACTTGAGCTACTTCACCAAACAAGCGAATAATTCGTAGCCCGTGGCGGTTACCTTAACGATAAGACGAACGAACTATGGCAAAGCGTAGAGGCGCCGAAGAAGAGGAAGGGCTCGACTCGCTGTTGGACACCATGTTCAACGTCGTGGGCATTCTCATCATCGTTCTGGTGGTGGTGCAGCTCGGCATGCAAGAGTCGGTCAAACAGATCGCCAACAGCATGAGCGTCGACCCGCTCGCGCTCGAGCAGTTGATCAAAGACCTCGAAGAAGCGCAGAAAGACAAGCTGAAAGTCGAGAAAGATTTAAAGGATTTGGATCCAAGCGAACAAGACTTGGAAATGCTGATCCAGCGGCTGCAATCAGAATCGGTTTCCAAGGAAGCCGTTTTGAAATCGCAGCAGGGCGAACTGCAAAAAGCAATCATCGCTCAAAAAGACGCCCAAGAGATGGCGAAAAAAGCAGACGAGAACAAAGAGAAACGGGAGAAGCTCTCCAGCGACCTCAATAGTGCCCTCGAAGAGATCGCCAAGCTGGAAGCAACCCTCGACGACACACCACCCCGCGCCCAAATGGAGGCCAAAGTGGTGAACTTGCCTGATCCTCGACCAGCACCAGAAGGAATCAAGGAAGCGATCTTCCTCTGCATCAACAATCAGGTCTATCCGATTGTGGACGATCCTGTGCGTTCTGCAGCGCGAAAACGAGCCGAGTATCAGGCCGAGCGAGGTGCTCGAAAGTACATCAAAGATCCAAAGCAAGGGATCGACGCCGAGAAATTCGTGGAAGACTTCAACGAACGTCCCATGTCGGACGACTGGTTCCGCATGGAAATGTACGCATCCGGAAGAGATCCACGACTTCGCTTTACACCGAAGGAAGACGAGGGTTTCAAGATTAACGAAATCCAAAGCCCCCGCTCCCGATTTCGACGCCTCCTGAGCACCGTCGATCCATCGAAGTTCTACTTCAAGTTCATCGTGCTTCCTGACAGCTACGAAGCGTACGTCGAGACACGTCATGTCACCGACGAAATGGGCTACCTGGCCGGTTGGACTCCTGTCGACAAGAACTGGCAATACACCACGTGGGTTGGCGGGAAAGTCAAATTCGGTCCCGAGCCTCCACCACCTGATCCCAACGCGCCGAAACCGCCACCGAAACCGGCCGGTCCGAAGCCGAACGTCTTGGACTAATCCGCCAACGGTGTTATCCCGGCAAATCAAACAAGATGGCTACGCACTTCGGTGCGATAGCCATCTTTCGTTTCGAAACCGCAGGATCGAAATTCGCCGAAGTCGCATGGCATGGCTCTCTACGCCGATCCTTAACTCCTTTTATGGCAATGCCTTAGAAGGCTTTCCTTCCTCACTAAGTTGACAATCGCCAACCCATCTTCCATACTTTCCTTTCTGGCGAGCGAAAAAATCGTTTGCCCCGGGTAGACCAGCTCTGAGATTTCAGTAAACTGGTGCTTTCCTAGATGAGGGAATGACGTTCCCAGTGGGAATTTGATTTCCAAATGCGGGTGTAGCTCAGTTGGTAGAGCACAACGTTGCCAACGTTGTTGTCGACGGTTCGAATCCGTTCACCCGCTCTTCCTTTTTATGTTGTACGCACAAGTCACGATCGACTCGCGTAGCACATAAAACATCTGGTGGATGTGGCTCTTGGCAAAGGCTTTGCCGCATCGCCACGTTTCACACGAGACGCAATGACGAGTCTCGCGGCGTGGGTGAGGAAAAGCCCACCCATTCTGCATTGACCTCAATTGCTAAATTGACCCGAGCTAAGGCCGGGTTTCTTGTTTTTCACCCCCAGACTTTGCGGAATCGTTGAATGAGTTCGCCTGAAACCGAAAACGCTGAAGGTGCCGTTGCCGAAGCGGAAGGTCCTAAGAAGTTGGATTTGGACGTGAAGGTCGACGCTCCTAGCTCGTGCCAACGTCACGTTACCGTTACCGTGGCTCGCGCCGACATCGACCGCTATTTCGACGTCGCCATCGAAGACATGGTCCCCAACGCTGCCGTCCCTGGTTTCCGCAAGGGCAATGCCCCTAAGAAGCTGGTCGAAAAGCGTTTCCGCTCCGAAGTGAAAGATCAAGTCAAAGGGACGCTGTTGATGGACAGCATGACCCAAGCGACCGAAGATCAGTCGTTCTCGGCCATTAGCGAACCTGACTTCAACTACTCGGCCATCGAACTTCCCGAAGAAGGCGACCTGACCTTCGAATTCGATATCGAAGTTCGTCCTGAATTCGACCTGCCGAAGTGGAAGGGCCTGAAGCTCGAAAAGCCAACCAAGGGGTTCGAGAAGGAAGACATCGACAAGCACCTGAAGCAGGTTCTCGGTCGTTACGCTTCGCTCGTTCCGCATGAAGGTGCTGCCGAAGCCGATGATTACCTGGTCTGCAATCTGACGTTCAAGCACGACGGCAAGAAGATCGAGCACGCTGAAGAAGAATCGATCCGCCTGCGTGACACGCTCAGCTTCCAAGACGCCAAGTGGGAAGACTTCGGCAAGGAAATGACCGGAGCGAAAGCTGGCGACAAGAAGACCGTCACGCTGACCATCAGCGACGAAGCTGCCAACGAAGCAATGCGTGGCAAAGAAGTCGAGATGGAAATCGAAGTTCTCGAAGTCAAGCGAACCGAACTGCCAGAGATGGACGAAGCTTTCCTGAAGCAGATCGGCGGCTTCGAAAGCGAAGGCGACCTGCGAGATTACGTCAAACAGGACATGGAACGTCAGCTGAATTACTACCAGCAGCAGCGTCTGCGTCAGCAAATCACCGAAGAGCTGACCAAAGATGCCGACTGGGAACTGCCACCGGAACTGCTCAAGCGCCAAGCCGCTCGCGAGCTGGAACGTGCCGTGATGGAACTCCGTTCGGCTGGTTTCGGCGAAGAAGACATTCAGGCTCACCGCAACGAGCTGCGTCAAAACAGCATGGCTTCCACGCGTAAGGCTCTGAAGGAGCACTTCATCCTGGAACGCATCGCGGAAGAAGAAAACGTCGAAGACAGCCCTCAAGACTACGACATGGAAGTGATGAAAATCGCTATGCAACGAGGCGAATCGCCACGTCGCATCCGTGCTCAGTTGGAAAAGGGCGGCATGATGGACGTGCTGCGAAACCAGATCATCGAAAATAAGGTGATCGAACTCATCCAAGGCGAAGCGGAAGTTACCGAAGCGGACGCCGATCTGCAGGAAAGCAAGACGGCTGCCGTCAACTTGCTGATCTGCGGTGAAGGAGAAGAAGCGGCTCCTGCCGAAGAAGAAACCAAAGACGCCGAATAATTCGTACCGTCGAATCTTGATATTCAAAAAGGCCCCGATGAGATTTCATCGGGGCCTTTTTCGTTGGCTCGAATGTGTCAGCACGGAAGCACAATCGCCGCCGCCGTCCCAACTCGCTTCCCCTCCGATGCCAGCACGAAGCAAAGAGAAACTTTACCTCTCTTAACACTTCTCGACCCATAATCGCCGTCGCGCAGCGGAACGCAACGGGCAAAACTTTAGCCGTGGCAAAATTTTCCGGCGGATACCGATTAGCGAAGGTACAAAAACTTCGCCGCCCCCTGGTCTAAGTGTCTTCTACGGTTGTCTTCCCCTGCCAACTGGAGACAATAACAGGGTACTTCTCGTAGTTTGCTTCGCCGGAAGCGACCGGGCAGGCAGGTGGACTAATCCTGTGCCGCGGCGTCCTTGACGGCACGTTGTAATGGAAGGATCGACGACCATGAATTCACAATTCCCTCAAGACCCTGTCGGGCCCATGGCGATGGCCTATGCCGAATATCAACGGCAACGCCAGATGACGCTCAACGACCTGTTGCTGGAAAACCGTATCATTTTCCTGCAGGGCGAAATCCATGATGGAAACGCCAACATGTTGGTGATGCAGTTGCTTTATCTGCAGAGCGAAAATCGCCGCAAGCAAGTCCATTTCTACATCAACAGCCCCGGCGGTAGCGTCACCGCGACGATGGCGATCTACGACACGATGCAAATGCTGTCGTGCCCCGTGGCGACGTACTGCGTCGGCTTGGCTGCCAGTGGTGGTGCCATTTTGCTGGCTGGTGGTGCCGCGAGTAAGCGTTTCATCCTGCCACACGCCAAAGTGATGATCCACCAACCGCATGGTGGCGTCGGCGGTCAGGTCAGCGACATCGAAATCCAAGCCAACGAGATCATCAAGACTCGTGAAGAGCTGAACCGAATTCTCGCCGATCACTGCGATCAGCCAGTCGATAAGATTGCCAAGGACGTCAACCGCGACTTCTACATGAACGCCACCGAGGCGAAGGAATATCGGATTGTCGACGAAATCCTCACCAAGCCACCTGCAGAAGCTGGTGAAGAGGACTAAACACGCTGGGCGACATCTGGCGACTTGTCCCTCAGGATAAGCGGTCAGGAAGTCCTCTAAGCGGTGCCCCTAAATTTTCATTCGACCATCTGATACCCAAACACACATCCAGATACTGGAGCCAATACGATGCCTCTGATTCCTTACGTGGTGGAAAAAAGTGGACGTGAAGAGCGCGTCTTCGATATCTATAGCCGGTTGCTGAAAGACCGAATCATCTTCCTCGGAACCGGCGTCAACGACGAAATGGCCAACCTGATCGTCGCCCAGATGCTGTTCTTGCAATCGGAAGATCCCAAAGCTGATATCAACCTGTACGTGAACAGCCCCGGTGGTAGCGTCAGTGCCGGTATGGCGATCTACGACACCATGCAGTTTGTGACTTGCGACGTGGCGACCTATTGCATCGGGCAAGCCGCTTCGATGGGTGCCGTTCTCCTAACCGCCGGTGCCCCAGGCAAACGTTACGCTTTGCCGAACGCACGCGTGATGATTCACCAGCCACTGGCCGGCATGCAAGGTACCGCTGAAGACATCCTCATTCACGCTACCGAGTTCAAGCGTATCAAGCGACGCATGAACGAAATCTTGCTCAAGCACACCGGTAAACCGATCGATCAGATCGAAGCCGACACCGACCGAGACCGCTTCCTCAGCGCCGAAGAAGCCGCCGAGTACGGTCTCATCGACAAAGTGGTTGAGCACATGCCTAGCTAGGCACATTCAAAGCAAAACCAAAACGAAAAAGCCCACGTACTTCACGTGGGCTTTTTTTGCGGTAGCTAACCGCTCGGCAAATTCTACTCAAGGCCGTTCATCCAATTCTTTCAAAGCAGCCTTCGCCAACATGTTCTCTGGATTGGCTTCCATAGCCTGTCGATAATAGGTCACCGCTTGGTCGGTTTGATCCAATTGCACACAGCAATGGGCAATATTGCAGAGAGCCATTTCTGTGTACGACATCGCCGCCGGCGACATCATTACAATGGCTCGATAGCGGTCGATCCAATCGTACCTCTTGAAAAAGTCGAGCTGCCGCTCGAACGATATGATTGCATCGTCGGGGCGACCTTCTCTTAGCAACCGCAAACCCTTTCGGTGGTGGTGCGTTAATACGTAACGCGATCCCAACGAATAGCACAATGTTGCCCCAATTCCCAGGAACACGGCGTAATCCATGCTTCGAGTAAGAACATAAACCAACGCGAATAGTCCCGCATAGATTAGGAACTGCGGAATGGTGGCAACCCAGGAGATAGGGCGGTAGGTCCGCGTTTCCATGATCATCATGCAAGCTAACATTGGTGGTTTTAGTCAACGCGACAGATTTACTTTACCGTACCACGAATCATCCCCCAATCCGCTGCACGACATCAACTCCGATTCCATTGGGATCTTTCAGCACGAAGTGGCGGTCGCCCCAGGCCTCGTCGCGCAGCTCTTGTACGATCGGCTCGCCTAAGCGTTGAATGCGTTCGCACTCGGCGGACGCGTCTTCGACTTCGACGGTGATCCACATGCCATCGCCGCGGTACGCTTTTTGGAACAACGCGTTTTGTCCTTCCATGTCAGGGCGTAAAAAGCCGAGCTCGCTAGGGCCAAGCTTCAACAATACGAACCAATCTTCTTCAAACAATACTTCGCAGCCGAACAGCTTGACGTAAAACGCTTTAGATTCGGCCAGCTTGTCGGTGATTACTCCGGTCCAGAACTTCATGGGGCAACTCCTTGGATATTGAAACGAACTCGCCCCATTTTCTTGCTTCGATCAATCCACGTCTTGCAAGAATGCGACATGCTGCCGGGCAAACTTAGCCGGCGAGCTGCCAGCTAATCGGCGGAAGTCATTCGTCATGTGGCTTTGATCGGAGTAGCCACTTGCTAGTGCGACCTCGGCTAACGAGGTGCTTGAACGCGTAAGCCGCCGCGTTGCCTGTTGAAAACGCACGATCGATGAGAACAGCTTCGGCGAGATACCCACCATATCGAGAAATATTCGCTCCAGCTGACGGCGGCTCTGACCATACATGGCGGCCACCTCCTCGATGCGCACGTTTCCGTTCTGGGCTTCGATCCAGTGGATGACCTGATCGATTCGATGACTCTCCGGTGAACTTCTCTCGAGATGCCGCTCGAGCAGCGATTCCACTTGCGCGAATGGGTCAGCGTCACTCCATCGCGCGAGCATCGGTTCGATCGAGAACGGTAACAGGCGTGGGGCGTCTTCGTGATGATCGGTCAGTTCTTTGGCAGAAAGTTTCACAAAGTGCCGAGCCTGGCCAGGTCGGAATCGCACACCGAAGTAGTCCATCCCTGCGACCAGCGGCACGTCGGCCGCGGAAGTCGACGTGCCAAACAGCCAGCTACCGGTGGTCGTACAATCGGCTGCAATCACCAGATCGACCGAACCATCAGGCAAGATCGAATGAAACCGATCAGCGTTGTTGCGGCTCCGCCAGAGGTGACTTACCCATGGGCGAAGCTTCGGCTTCGGCAAACGCGTCTGCCAGGTTTCGCTCACGTCTCGAACTCCGCCAGATAATCTTCGATCTGCTGCATCCCTTCCAGCAAGTCTTGCATCTCTTTGGGCAGGCTCCCTTGGCCGAACGTTTGTACTGCCTGATTCAGAGACTCGCGATGGGCTTTGGCCAACTCACGAGGCGTTTGTCCTTGGGTATTGGTTGACTTCGGATCGACGCCTCGATCGATCAATAATTTGGCCGCTTCAACCGAACCCCGCATGGCGGCGCTATGCAACAGCGTTCCATGGTTAGGATCGATATCCTCCACGGTCGCACCATGGGCTAACAGTTCACGGACATTCTCAAGCTTACCAGCAATTATCGCCGAACGGAGAGGGGAGGGGGTACCGACGACGTTGTTGCTTGCGTTCACATCGGCTCCCAGCTCGATCATCTTTCGCAACGTCTCGACCGAAGCACTTGCGGCCGCGATGGAAAGTGCCGTGGTGGAATACACTTCATTCGTTTCGTCGATGTCGTTTCCTTCCTCGACATACTTAACGATCTCGGCGAGGTTATCGCTCAGTGCGGCCGTGTGAAGCGGCGAAGCGGGAAAGGATACGAACGCCGCGGCCGACTCAAAATCAACGTCTTCGCCTCCTTCCATTCCAGCGGCCATGTCCATCATGCCGGGATGATCCGATGGATTTCCCTCACCGATCCAACGAGCACCAATTTCGTCGGGGTGAACATCGCGTCCGATGTCGCCGTAATCGGTGTTGACCACGGCTGTTGGAATCTCGAGATGTTTGGCCAACTCGGCGAGGCGCTGTTCTACGAACACAAACTCTGGCATGACGCCTTCCAATGCTTCGGCCTGGGTCCAGATCTTGAGGAGGCGTTCTAACTCTTCGATCGTCGTTTCCGCGCGGCAATACTTCTTTATCTGCTCGCAGTCGGCCTGATACGCTTCCTCCATCGAGTCATCCCCGTCGAAGTAGCCAGGGCACGAGTTGTATTCGTCCAGCAGTTGGCCATTATCGTACAGCCAGTAAAAGAGGATGTCGCTGTCGTGCACCATGAACGCAATCGCTGGGGCTTCCAGTTGTTCGGAGACATGCTGTGCAAGATCACCCGCACGTGTCAGCCCCATCGAGTCCCATAGCGTGATCCAGGGACCGTTGGGACCTGAGAGCCAGGCTCCTTGCACGTCCATCGATCGTACGACTTCCGTCACTTGCTCAGGCGAGCTGCATTGCACATGGACGTTGGTTAGAAACGTTCCCATCGAATCCCCCGATTCTCGAACTAGTTCCAAGAGATGAGTAAAATCAAACAAAAGCCCCAGACAAAGCCTGCGACGACATTAATGAAGAACGCCGTGTAGAATCGCACGTTCCCTTCCTGCGAGAAGACGTCGGTTACTTTCAACGCCGCGACAAGCATATACATCGAATAGAAGCTGGCGACAAACGGTAGGCCGATCAGGCCCAGTATGGAGGCCCGCCAGGCTCGAAGTAGGATCGCTTCTGCTTCTTCGTTGATCTCGCCGGTCGGCTTTGGTTTGTCGGCCTGATCTTCGACTTGAGGCGAGACAAATGGATTGGCGTAGTCCAATGGGCGATCGCTGACAACAACTTCCATCGAACGTTCACGTGGGGCATTCTCTTCTTCGTGGAAGGCAACCTCCGCTGTTTCCGGCATCGGCACTTCTACTTCACTACGCTCAGCACCGCATGACCAGCAAACTTGAAAGCCAGCGTCGACAACTTCTTCGCAAGCACCACAAAACCACGGAGGACCGCTGGGATGATCCTCGTCATTCTCAAACTGTCGAACCAACTCGACTGCCTGCTCGGCATCTTCGGCACGAACAATCACATGGACGCCTCCGAGGGCACTACCGATGTAACTGAGCGATGTATGCAAGTCGCCACCATCGACAAAAGCACGGATACCATGCTCTTCCAGCACAACACGCAAATGATCGGCATCGGCCGCATTGGCAAAGCTGGCAATCTTAAGGAATTCAGGTTGGGACATCGTTTCTCAGAGTTTAATTCGCAGTGAGCAATAGGGCCCGATCGCTTTCGGCGACTTCGGCCAGACATTCGATCAATTGCTCGTGGAACTCGTTTAGCTCTTCAACGGAAATGGCATGCTCGTCCAGGCCATCCAGTTCATGGTGCAATCGCTTCACCTCGTCAGCTTCCAGCCAGCCGAAGAGAGATCCATCGTCATGAACTCGCTTTCCCTTCAAGGGCCGACCTTCTTCCAGGTGACGTAGCAACTGCAGAGCGTCTTCCGACAGCCGATCAGTCAGCATCTTCCGGTAAGGGTGCCAACAGTAATAATGCTTGAAGCCAAAATGATTGAACGAAAAGTCTGCTTCAACATCGAGGTTCAGCTGAGCGACGACTCGGCGAATTACCATTTGCCAACTCCCATCTTCGTCGCTGGGTGAGTCGGTGTTGATGATCATCTCTTCGACCATCGACTGGTATTCTTCATGCTCTTCTTCATCGATTTCATCTTCCCCATATAGCTGGATCAAATCATCCGTAATCGATTGCATCAGCGCCGCGGCAAGCTGCTCGTTGCCACTGCCAACCACTTGCTTCAGCGGCTCGATGGAAGGCAACGAAGCCAGTTCCGTTCGCGTCGACATGCTTTAAACCAACTTACTGGGAGAGGAGAGGGAAAATGCGCTGCCTCGACGATACCCGCTAGAATGGGTGTGTCAACGAAATTTCGCTAGCGTCCTGATTCGAATCTCTTGGCATTGGGTTTGACCCAGTTCGTCGTTTTTCGTACTTATGCCGCACGCGCGGCCGGATCTTTAGATTTTCCTTCCCTTATCCGGCCGAATTTTCGGGAAAGTTTTGACAGCGTGCTATCACGACCTGCCACAATTCGACTCACCTTCCTCGCCCTACTGCCGCTGGCGATTGTCTGCGGTTGCCGCACGACCGATCCTTCCGTGCAGCTACTCGAATCGGAACTCCGATACCTGGAAGACAAAGTCTACGCACTGCAAGATGTCGTTCATCAGAAGGACTCGCAGATTGCGTCGGTGCGTCGCGAAAACGAATCGCTTCGTAAACGCTTAGGACTGCCGGAAGGGACTCAAGCGAGTGCCGACTTGGAATCCATTTCCAATCCGCTGGGAAGTTCGACGCCTACTTCGGCTCGCCCAAGTGCCGATTCATTGGCAGGCCCCGTCATCGAACTGGGCGAATCGAGCAACTTGCCAGAACTGGAAAGCGTGGCCCCAGGCCCCGAACTGTTAGACGGACCGCTACTTCAGCAATTTGAACCGATGTCGGAGAATGTGACCGACCGTGTTGTGACGCAAATGTCCCTCAATCCGAAGCTGACCGGCGGATACAATGCCGACGATAAGCCTGGAGACGACGGGGTGATGGTTGTCATTGAACCGCAGAACGAAACCGGCCAGTATGTCGATTCGCCAGGCCCGGTTTCTGTGGTCCTGCTCGATCCAGCTTACACCGGAAAGCAAGCGTTTGTCGGACGCTGGGACTTCGATACGACGGATTCGGCGAAGTACCTTCAACGAACACTCCTCGGCAAAGGAGTGCATTTGAAGCTTCCTTGGACCGAAGGAAAGCCGGAACACGAAGCGCTGCAACTGCACGTTCGTTACACCACCGAGCAAGGCGAGATCCTTCAGCAAAAGAAGGACATCCACGTCGATCTGCGAGGTAAAGATTCTTCCAGTTGGACGCCAGCCTCGGTACCGTTGCCGGCATCGCGTACTGCCTCCCGCCCGAGTGCCAACGCATCGGACGAGAGCAGCGAAGAAGAACGACCTGGCCTCTTCAAAAAGCCACTCTGGCGACCATTCCGCTAAGCCGCTTCGATAGCGGGCTTACTCGTTAGTGCTTAAAGCAACCCTGCGCAATCTCATTGCGTGAGATGACTCCCGTCGCCATCCATTGGAAAAGCAATTGGGTAGCCCATGGTTGCTTGCAACCGGGGGAGGTGCAACCGAATGGAGGTCTTTTCCGTAATTCAACCCCTAGCAACGACCTCTCATCGCTACGCTCCCCCAGTTTGCAAGCAAACCGGGCTATCCAGTATTTGAATGTGCGGCAATCGGAAGAATCGATGTGAATGGATGAAGTCTTCACTATTTGGCGCAACTGCAGCGCATGAAAAAAGGCGACACTCGTTAAGAGCATCGCCTTCTTCATCAAACCTTGTACGCGAACTCGCCCTTAGGCCGACTTGCGGCGGGCTGGCATATCGAAGTTGGCTTCAATGCCGTAGTACCGAGCAATCGCGCTGACGGTATACTTCTGTTCGGCTGCGGTCAGTTCTGGGAAGATTGGCAATGCCAAAACTTCTTCAGCTGCCTTTTCCGTTTCAGGTAGCGGTGCGAGTTCTTCCTTCAGGCTTGCAAAGCATTGCTGCTGATGCAGTGGCACCGGGTAATAGATCTCGCTGCCGATCTTCAAGTCGGCGAGATGTTTGCGAAGCGAATCGCGGCCGCCACGTGGAACGCGGACAGTGTACTGATTCCAAACGTGATAGCTGCCGGGTGCTTCGGTCGGAAGCTTCAGCACCAAGTCCAATCCGCAGTGGCTGAATAGTTCGTGATAGCGAAGAGCGTTTTCACGACGCATTTCGGTCCACTGGGCCATGTGCTTCATCTTGACGTTCAGCGCCGCGGCTTGCAGCGTATCCAATCGGCTGTTGATGCCGACCACTTGGTGGTAGTAGCGTGGCTCCATGCCGTGGCCGCGAAGCAGTTTCAGCTTGTTGGCGAATTCTTCGTCGTTGGTCACCAGCATCCCGCCGTCGCCCATGCCGCCAAGGTTTTTGGTCGGATAGAAGCTGATGCAACCGGCCAGACTCATGCTGCCGGCACGTTGACCGTTGTGTTCGGCAAGAATCGCTTGAGCCGCGTCTTCAATGACCGGAATGCCGTGCATTTGGGCGATCTTGTTGATCTCGGTCATGTCGGCACATTGGCCAAACAAGTGAACCGGAATGATCGCTTTGGTATTCGGAGTGATCTGTTCCTGCAGACGAGCCGGATCGATATTGAACGAGACAGGATCGATGTCGACGAAAACAGGCTTCGCACCGAGGCGCCAAACGCAACTTGCGGTCGCGAAGAAGGTAAAGCTCGGCACAAGGACTTCATCGCCAGGGCCGATTTCCAAAGCCATCAGCGAAAGCAGCAAAGCGTCGCTGCCAGAAGCACACCCAATACCAAACTTGGCGTGCGATGCGGCGGCACATGTTTCTTCCAACTGGAAGACATCTGGGCCAAAGAGAAAACGGCCAGAGTCGACAACCGACTCGAATGCCGCCATGAATTCTTCTTTCAGTGGGGCATTTCCACGGCCAATGTCCAGCAGTGGAACTTGAGATACCTGCGATGCCTCCGCGCCATTGTTTGCTGTCGTCATCCCTGACTTCCTTGATGTAGTCGTTCCTTGACCCACGCGGCCATCGGTCGACTTCCTGCCGCCTGGCACCAAGCGTGGTAAGCGGAAACGATAGGAGGATTCCCCGAAAGGGTCAAGGGCAACGCACCGGGGACCACATCGCCAATCTACTAGGCCTCCATCGTCGTCATGCTAGCATTCCCAGCCGATGCTTTCCTTCTTGATTGGCTTGCCAGAAATGGCCGGTGCGGACATCCAAACACGTCAGCCACCCTTCGCCATAAACCCACGTATCGATCACCACCGAATGCCCAACGTTCAGTGGCCAGCCCGATTTCTGCGATGTGTGCCCGCAGATAACGGTTTTCCCGGAAAAGTGCGGCCCATGGTTGGTGAACTTTTCCCAGTAAAGCGTCCGATTGTCTTGCTCTTCCAAGGGAAGATTGGGCAAAACGTTGGCATGCACAAAGATGTGATCATCGTCGACAAAATAGGGCCGACATATCTCGTCGAGAAACAGCCAGTGCCGCTCCGGAACTTTATCCAGATGAGGATCCTCCCACGGTTCGCGCGGATACGACTCGAGGGCCTCTTCGCCACCGTAGCCAAGCCAGGCCAGGTACATCCCATCGTCCTCGCGTGCCGACTGCATCATGATCTCATGATTCCCCGTCAAGCAGATCACGTCGTAGGTGCGCCGCAACTCGAGGATCCGCTCGAGCACGCCGTAAGAGTCAGGTCCGCGATCGATGTAGTCCCCTAAAAAGATCAGCCGATCCTCTTGGGTCGGCTGAACTAGTTTCAACACCGTATCAAGCGCGGTCAAACAGCCATGCACATCGCCGAAGGCCAACGTACGCAAAAGACTTCCTTTTCAAGACTCAGATTTTCACAAACGGAACCAATCCCCAAGACCGACCGCCCAAGCCAAACACTTGGGCGGACTGCGGCGGCTTAGCGAACTACTTCCATGAGGAATTCGATGCAGCACGGATTGGGAACTTGAATCTGCGATGGCAGCGGTTTCAGCGTTCCGATCTTCTGATCGATCTCGAACACAACGATGTTGTTGGTGTCCTGGTTAGCGGCAAGCAAGTATTTGCCGTTGTAAACGATCTGGAAGTTTCGTGGCGTCTTACCCATTGTGCTGAACTGCCCCAGCGAAGTCAGCATGCCCGTTTCGTCATCGACTCGGAAAGCGGCGATGCTGTCGTCACCACGATTCGATGCGTAAACCCACTTGCCGCTCGGGTGAATGAAGATCTCGGCGGTCGTGTTCTTTCCTTCAAAGTCTTCAGGCAACGTCGACAGTCGCTGAATATGTTCGCTCGCGCCGGTGGCTGGATCGAAGGCGAACACATCCAAAGTCGAGTCCAGCTCGTTCAACACGTAAACACGCTTTCCCGTTCGGCTGATGGCCAAGTGACGCGGCCCCGATCCTGGCTTCACTTCGATGTAAGCGGGATCGTTCAAAACCATTTCGCCGGTGCTGTGATCGACGATCTTATAGATCATCACTTTGTCGAGTCCCAAGTCGACCGCCAGCGCCAAGTCACCAGCTGGCGAAAGATACATGCCGTGACCATGGGGGCCTTTCTGACGCGCTTCGTTAATGCTTGTCCCTTCATGTTGAAAGAAGGAAGTCGCCGGGGCCAACTGGCCTTCTTCTCCCAGTGGAATGGTCGAGAACGAACCACCGCCGTAGTTCGAGACCATCAGGAATCGCTTCGCGGGATCAACTTGGACATGGCAAGGACCTCGCCCGCCGGAAGCTTCCTGGTTCAGGAGATTCAATGTGCCGTCTTCGTTAAACGTAAATGCCGAGACCGCGCCGGAATCGCCGTCTCCAAAGTTGGCGACTTCACCCACGGCATACAAGTTCTTGCGGTCTTTGCTGATCGCTAGGAACGAAGGGTTTTCAATCTCGGCAGCCAATGTGGGTGGACTCAGAGCGCCAGTCGCCAGATCGAGCTCACTGCGATAGATGCCCTTACTTTCCCCCCGAGTATAGGTGCCGATATAGAACGGCAACTTGGGACCACTGCCCCCCAGTTCGATAACTTTCGACTTCACTTGGGCGGACAACGAGCCAGTTAATGCCAAGCTGGCAACCAGAACGACGGATAAAACAACGCGGCGGGTCAACATAGGGGATATCTCCGGTTTCGGGGTTAAGTCTGTTTATTGTACTTCCCGCAGATCGACAAATCACGCCTCTGGGTGCCAGATCTAGCGGTCGGATTTGGCTTGTCCCAAATCGGCTGCTATGGGAAAATTAAGCTATCCCCCGAAATCTCCTTCCGCTCGATCGAATGCTCATGTTCCGCTCCTGCCTGATATTTGCCGCTTTGCTTGTCGCCTCGGTCGCCCAGGCCGAAGGTCCCCAGCGAATCGACCCTTCCCAGCCATCGCTGCGTGCGCCGGAAGATCTTATCCTGAGCGAAGATGGCAAGTTTCTGCTGACCGCCAATCGCTATGCAGGAAGCATTTCGATCGTCGATCGATCCGAAGGTAAAGCCACCGCGGAATGGAAGATCGGTCAGTCGATTGTCGATTTGCTGCCGGTACCCGGGGGAAGAATTGTGGCGATCGACAGCCAGGCCAAGCAGGCCATCTTACTGGCTCAAAATGAAGACGTACTGGACATTCTTGCTCGCGTTGATTTGCCGCACTCGCCGGTCAAAGCCGACATCAGCCCCGACGGACAACAAATTGTCGTCAGTTGCCTCTGGCCGCGCAAGTTGGTTTCGCTAAGCCTTACCGACGATCAGTTGAAGCCCCAGAGCGAATTGATCCTCCCCTTCGCGCCACGAGTCGTCCTGTTCGTTCCGGATGGTCAGTCGTTGCTTGCGGCCGATAACTTTGGTGGCAAGTTGGCAATCATCGACCCCAACACGTTCGCGCTACGACATGTGCGCGAGTTTCCCGCTCATAACATTCGCGCGATGGCCCTTTCGCCCGATGGCACCAAGCTGCTGCTGGCTCATCAATTGCTCAACAGTTTGGCGGTCACCAACGAAAACGATATTCACTGGGGCCTGGTAATGAGCAACGAACTTCGCTGGGTACCGCTCGATTATGTGCTGAATCCGGAAGAAGACTTTTACGGCAACGGTTTCATGCATCCGATCGGTGAGCCAGGCAAGGGCGGGGGAGACCCGACCGACATCGCGGTCATCGACGATCTGCAGGCGGTTGTCTCGATGGGAGGTACCTCGCAAGTTGGCATCGGCAAGTACGAAGCATTCGGACTATTCCGCGTTTCCGTCGGCGAACATCCAACCTCCCTCGTCGTTTCTCCGGAAAAGGATGTCGTGTACGTTGCCAACGGATTCGGTGACTCTCTTTCGATTGTCGACATCGAGAAAGCCAAAACAATCGGCGAGATCTCGCTCGGCGCGACACGAAAGTTCCAGCAAATCGAGGAAGGGGAACGGCTCTTCCACAACGCCAAGCTTTCCATGGAGGGCTGGATGTCGTGTCACAGCTGCCATACCGACGGTCATACCAACGGGCTGAGCAGCGACAACTTGACCGATCTTTCCTACGGAGCCCCCAAACGGATTCTTTCGCTACTGGGCAAAGCCGATACGGCTCCGTTTGGTTGGCTGGCTGTCAGCGAGACCTTAGAAGAGCAAGCTCACAAGTCTGTCGAAAAGACCATGCATGGCCCGAAGCTTAGCGACGAGCAAGCCTCAGCACTTGCCGCCTACATGGAACAGCTACCGTTGCCACCGCCGATCGATCATTTGCAAGAAACGCGAGATACCCAGGCGATTGCCCATGGCCGGCAGATCTTTTTGCGTCACAACTGTATCAAGTGCCACGCGCCGCCACGGTATACCACGCCAGAGCTTTACGACGTCGGCATGGAAGACAAAGAACTCAACCGCGAGTTCAATCCTCCGTCGCTTCGTGGAGTTGGGCATCGCGATACGTTCTTTCACGATGCCAGGGCAACGTCGCTGCGAGATGTCTTCGAGGTCCACGGCCATCAATTGGCCGAAGACCTGACCGAAGATCAAATGCACGATTTGATCCAGTTTCTACGTAGTCTTTAGACGAAGCTTCGCCGGCGTAGGTATTACTCTTTGTCCTGCGCCTCTTTCTTGTCGTCGACTAGGACTTCCGTTTCGAGCCAGGCCGTGGCCAGCTTAGGCCAATGGGTCACCGGCTTGTCGGTTGGCCGCAGGCCATAGCCGTGACCGCCGCTGGGGAAGATGTGCAGTTCGGCCGGAATGCCCAGACGCTTCAGCCCCAGGTAATAGGCCAGGCTTCCCGTCGAAGGAACACGATCGTCGCTGGTATGAACCAAGAAGGCAGGCGGCGTGTTTTCGTCGACCGATGCTTCCGGAGTGAGTTCGGTGTCGGCATCCTTCGGGTTCAGATAGGCTGGATAAATGAGCAGCGAGAAGTCAGGACGCACACTCAGCTTGTCAGCGTCGTCGATCGGTTCGTAAGTCGCTTCGTCGGCGTTCGAGGTAACCGCGGCCAAGTTTCCGCCAGCTGAAAAACCGAGGATACCGACTTTGTTGGGATCGATGTTCCATTTTTCCGCGTTGGCTCGCGTCAAACGAATCGCTCGCTGGGCATCTTTCATTGGGTTGACGTGCGGAGCCCCTTCTTTGGCTCGCGGAACGCGGTAGTGCAGCACGACCCCGGTCACGCCCATTTCGTTAAGCCATTGAGCAACTTCGACCCCTTCCAGGTCGTACGCCAAAATGTGATAGCCACCGCCAGGACAGATCACCACGGCCGCTCCGGTATCTTTAGCGGCATCAGGCTTATAGACGGTGATCTTCGGCTTGGTCACTTTCGTCACGCGATTGCCGATCCGATCGTCCATTTCGTCGACGATCTCTTCCTTCTCGCCCGCGGCGAGCCCCGGGACTTGGCCACTCGGCCAAAGATCGACCGCGACTGGTTCAGCAGCCGCAAGCGAGGAAACCAACGAAAGTAGAGCCAAGACAGACAGCGATCGCAAACAAGTCATGGTGAGAACTTCTGGGGTGCAAGAAAGAGAAACGGCAGGGGACTTACCTGCTGAAGTTACCCTGCCGCGAGAAGGATTGCAAATTGCATTTAGGTACCAGATAACTCCAATTCAAAGTGATTCGCGCCAGGTTCGACTGTTCGAATCAGCTCCGATTCGTCGTTGTATTTACTAGGAACTTTTTCCAGAACGCCAGGGTCTTCGACACGTCCATTGTCGGCAATCACGCGTTCTCGAAACGTCGTCACACGGACCTCGTGATCGCCGAGCAGCGCCCCTTGAGACCCGGCGGCAAATTCAATCACGAACTCGCCCTTGTCGTTAGTAATGCCCTCGGCGGTCCTTCCGCCAGCAACCGGTCGAAACGAAACGACTGCTTCTTTCAAGGGCTCGCCGTTAAGTGTTACCGTACCATCGACCGTCCCTAGCTGCGGTCCAGACGTTCCGCAGCCGACTAACAAAACCGTGCCTAAGATCATCAGGCTTGTCCGTACCAACATGGAAATACCTCTTCAGAAAGTGACTCTCGCGGTAACTGAAACCCAACGACTTAGTAGTTGCCGATCGGATTTCCGTCGTCGCGGCTAATGAGGTATTCGTAGACGCTGTCGATCGCACTGTCGGTATCATGATCGATCGTTTCTGGCAGGAAATGAACCGATCCGTCCAGGAACAGAAACTGGGCTCCTCCTGGGTGATTACTACTGAAACCACGATCACATTCTTGCGAGTTGGTGCAGTTGATTGCCCAACGTCCGCCGGCTGTGATGTACGAATGGCCCTGCCGACTGTGATTGGCTGTGTCACCGTTGGCGACTAATTGGGTACCTGCCCTCAATGTTCGGTCGGCCAACCTCCAAGCGCGTTCGCCAATTGCCACCGTATTGCTCGTACCGTCGGTGAAATCGGAAAACGACAATGCGACTCGGCCGGTGTCTTTCGCCATGAAGCCGTTCCAATTGTCGCGGTCGAGCGTATGACTATCGTTCGCTCCGACATAGCTGGCCAGTGCAATTGCATCGCACCCACTCCCAGTGCAATCAGCGCTGCTGTCACCACTGCCGGAAGGGACTTTACGTTCGGTATTCTGTTCTGGTCCACTCGATGAAGGGCAGCGGTACCCCACAAAACCTTCCTTCGCGGCGGTCAGACGATTCGCGTCCCCCAGCGATACTTCCCCGGGAAGATGACCAACTTGCAGCAAGTCGTACAGGTTTTCTTGCTCGACCTGCGGCAACAAAAATGCGGTCCACGTCCACGTGCCACATTCCCCCTCCGGGCACCAATTGACCGCCTTGCGAGCCTGATCCAACATCATCGCGCTAGGAAACTTGCCATAGACGTCGTGATAGTTGTGCAGCGCGATCCCAATCTGTTTCAAGTTATTGGAACATTGCATTCGCCGAGCCGCCTCGCGGGCCTGCTGTACGGCGGGAAGAAGAAGTGCGATCAAAACACCAATAATGGCAATGACCACGAGCAGTTCAACGAGTGTGAATCCACGACGACAACGCATGACAGCCTCCCGATATGAGAAGATAGGGATGAAAAGACGGGATTGGGGGGGTAGGGAAAGAACTCAAAATCTCTGATGTTCGTATCCCTCCGCCCATCGTAACGGAGCCCCTGAAAGAAGGAAAGTTTATTTTTCCAACTTTTATTATGCCTCTGCTCCGCTTCGGGTGCCGATGGCTAATGTAGGGCAGCTCACTGCGAAGCGTTTGGTTCAAGAGCTAGCAACGACAACTCGCGACAGGCACGCAGTTTGCTCCTTCGGTGATATCGCCAGATGAGGCACCGCGTTGGCAGGTTTGCTTTGCGAAGCAGGCTTCAAGCCATGGTGAAGATCATTCGATTTCTCACCAATCGCTCTTGTGCCGTTTGGTCCATTTAAGCGTTAATACGCCATGCACGTTTGAAACTATTTCTGAATGTAGGAACCCAAACCATGGGTCAAAAAGCCGTTGTCGTCGTCTCGCTAGACGGCCAGATGGCTGGCGGAACGTATCTTCTCCGCGGTATCTCGGATGCCTTGCAGGTGGAATCGCTCCCCAACGTTACTCTTCTTCCTAGCAGCCCGATCGATTCGCTGCCAGACGCTCAAATCGAACAGCCACACGGCTTTATGTTCCTCGGAACAACGGTCGCCAAGCGTCCGGTCGAAGTGGGTCGTTTGACCGATATCGATCTTTGGAACCCGCTGGAATACAAGCACGACCTCCTCAGCCCATGGCATCGCAAGATGACCAAAGCGAAGAAGGAAGGGCACATTCCGCAACAAGCACGTGCTTTGTTCCTGCACCACGAAGAAGAAGTCCACGCCGACCAATTGAAAGCGACCATCCTACCGATGATTCGCCGAATCGGTCTTTGGTCTCGCTTCTGGAACAAGTCGCAAGCCAAGCCAAAAGCCTCGGCCTCCTAAATAGAACGAGGCCAAAAGCCAACGGTGATGGTGACTTACGTCATCCACCGCACATGCCGCACGGCTTTCCTTCGTCCGCCGTGCAGTACTTTCCGCGGCTCGTTTTGCCGTAGTGTTTGCACTCGGCGTTGTGTCGTACGCCGCTAGATAGGTTCAGCCAGAACCCGGTCGGTTCGACCGACGACATCGGCCGCTTCGCTTCTTCTGCCTCGCGACGACGCTTCTCGTCCAATCGAAATCGCCATGGTGCTTGTCGATTGGGATCGCGCCACAGCCCGACTTTCTCGGTCTCCGCTTTCTCATGCAGTTTGGCCAGGTACTGCTCGCCGTTGAAATGCCGATAATGCCAGGCCATTCCCAAGACAAGTTGGTCGTGGTTCAGCCAATGTCCGTCCCAATAAACGTGGCCCAAGATTCTTCCGTACTGGTCCTCGTCTTCATAGGCAACGAGCACTTGCTTGCCGTAGATTACTTCGTTGAGCGCTTTGCGGCTTTGCGTTCCGAAGGCCTGGCCACTCTCCGGAGCATCGATTCCTTCCAGCCGAATGCGATGCTGCTTTTTGTCTTCATCCAGCATGCCGATCGTGTCGCCATCGGCCACGAAGATCACTTTGCCACGTAAGATCTTCAGCGGATGCTGCGTTAGCCAGGCTTGGTCGGCCGCGGACAATTGTGCCCGCGGAATAAGCATCATTTGCCCGCTTTCCTGCCATAACGCGACGTGTTCGCCATCAAGAAACGCGAATCGCGATTTTGACAAAACTTTTTCGTTCGCGTTTTTCCACACACGAAACGAGTCGACCAGCGGCGGATCAGGCTGAGCTTGGGCCTGAACCGCAACGGTCGGAAGCAATGCCAGCAACAACGCCAGGATGGCAATACGATCAAAACGCACGAGTTTTATCCACATTTTCACTTGAGCAACAATGACTCGTGACTTACTTCTTCAACGCTTCGTTCGCGGCGTCATGGAAGTCTTTCCGTAGGTCGCTGCCGTCGCTGTTGCCGATGTTCGAGCGTTGCACCAATAAGATATAGACACGTTTCTTTTCCGGATCGCCCCAGCTTTGAGTACCAAAAGCGCCACCATGGCCAAACGTCCCAGGACTCAACGATTCGGTCACTCCTTGCGGTTGGCGAACCACGCAGTAGCCGAGCCCCCAGCCGTTGCCAGGCGTGAATCCGGTGACGATGTCGTCGGCTGTTTGAACCGACGTCAGTTGCTTGACCGAGTCACGCGATAAGATCTTCGCGTCCTCGAGAAACCCACCATTGAGCATCATTTGGTAGAACCGCGACAGATCTTTGGCGGTTGAATACAGCCCCGCACTCGGATTCGGGTAAGGGTCGGTCTTGACGTTGCCAATCCAACTGCTGCTTGGCTTGAGCTCACCACTGTCTTTGTCTTTCGCGTACAACGTCGCGACACGGCTCTTCTGCTTCTCGCTTGGCAGGAAGGTCGTGTCCTTCATTTGCAGCGGATCGAAGATCTTCTCTTGCAGGAAGTCGCCATACGATTTGCCTGAGGCGACTTCAATCACGCGACCGGCAACGTTCAGGCCTGGACTGTATTGCCACTTGGTGCCTGGCTGGCTGTGCAACGGACGCTTGGCAAGAATCTTCCCTTGGTTCTCCAACGACTTCACCACACGTTGATCGCCACCCATGCCGGCCGTATGAGTCAGCACCTGACGCAGCGTGATCGGTTTCTCCAGTGGCTTTCCTTCCAACGTGACGTCGGCGAATTCGGGAATGTATTTAGAAACCGGATCGTCCAAGTCGACTTTCCCTTCTTCGACCAAAATCATCAATGCGGTTGCCGTAATCGGCTTGGTCATCGAAGCGATCGCGAACATCGTGTCACGTGTCATCGGCTTATTGGCTTCGATATCGGCCTGGCCGACCGCACTCAAATGCACGATCTTGCCATCTTCCGCCACCAACGCAACCGCCCCGGAAACGAAGTCGTCGTTGACATGCTTGGCTACGACTTCGTCTACTGCTTCCAGAACCGGAACGTTCCGGGCCGCATCCTGAGCCACTACCGGAATCGCGAGTGCCAGCAGCGTAAGAGAAATGGTGACGCGGCAAAGTGTCCAGAGACGTGAGTGCATCGTGCGTAGCCTTTGAAACAGATCGGATTGGGGCGGAAAGCTGGCAGCCTACCGCAATCGGCCCCGCTGTCAAGCTTTTCGGCCCCCTCTCATGGTGGCCGTAAATACCGCGAATTCCCATTAAGTGTCGATGAATGCGTTGAGCATTTCGCTTTGCTGTGCTTAGAATAAAGGGACTACGCAAAGGTTCTCTTTTTCGGTATACGCATTTCATGCATCGTGTCGGTTGTTATGCGCTAGTCGCCAGCTATCTGGTGATCCAGCTTTTCGGTCAGGCAATCCATGCCTGGTCCGGCTGCGAGCACGCGCATTTGCCGGGACATTCGCATCGCCACGTGGTGGCCCACGATCATGGGCACGACCACCATCACCACGGTCATGATCATCATCACGAACAAGCCGAAACCGTTTCGCACGACGTCGCCGGTTGGCATTCCGGCGATCACATGCACGCCATTGCGGTCGATGGCTGTTTGCTCTGTCAGCACCTGGCACTTGGCCAGATCGCACCAACTCAGTTAGATGCGACCATCGATCGCGTCGCGGTGGATCAAGTCTTTCCACGATCGAGTGGCTTGGTCACCGCAAAATGGCTCGGTCCGAATTCTCCCCGGGCTCCTCCGGTAGCGTAACTCTCTAGCGCATCTTTCTGCGCTCTCGTTTTCCGATTCCCTGTTTACTTGGGGAAGCGGTGTACGGTGCCTGGGCACTCCTGCGTCCTTCACTGTCCAACAAAACGGTTCATCCAGCTACAGCTTCGCTCAAAGCCGCGCAGCTAGCACCTTCTACGCTAACCGAAACATTCAAGGTCCCGCACGCCTACGGTGTGTATTGGGCTGCCCATACGAAAGAGAATTCGAGACATGTCCGCACGCAAAGGTTTCACCCTCGTCGAACTTCTAGTTGTCATCGCCATCATCGGTGTGTTGATTGCCCTGTTGCTTCCTGCCGTTCAACAAGCTCGCGAAGCGGCTCGCCGAACTTCCTGCTTCAACAACTTGAAGCAAATCGGCTTGGCCATGCACAACTATCACGATACGTTCGGCTCGTTCCCCAGCGGTTACATCGCCACGGGTTCCGATACGCGAACTCCACTTGCCGAGGGCGAACCTGGCTGGGGCTGGGCCTCGATGATCTTGCCGCAGATGGAACAAGGCAACATCTCCGATGGCCTGATCGATTTCCGTTTGAGCATTCACAACGGTACCAACCAAGCCGCGCGGGAAACCATCATTCAGGCCTACGCCTGCCCTAGCGATCAAGCACCGCAGCTGTTCGAGATGCACGACCACGACGAAAACGAATTGTTCGACATCGCTTCGGCCAACTACGTCGGTTCGTTCGGTACCATCGAACTGCACGACTGCGAAGGTCTCGCCGCCGGGCAGCGCTGCGACGGCGACGGCATGCTCGGTCACAACAGCAAGCGAGCCATGCGAGACGTCACCGATGGAACCAGCCACACGCTGATGGTCGGCGAACGAGCGACTTCGCTCGGCGGTTCGGACGAACTGCTCTTCAGCACTTGGGTGGGTGCGGTTAGTGAAGGGGAAGAAGCGATTGCCCGGATCCTGGGTGTCGCCGATCACGCTCCGAACAGCCAGTACGAAGAAGATCACGACGATCACGGACATGGCCACGAAGAACACCACCTCGACGACTTCGGTAGCCGCCACCCAGCTGGTACCAACTTTGTCTTCGCCGACGGTTCGGCCCACCTGATCACCGAAACGATCGACCTCGACATCTACCGAGCTCTCGCCACCCGCTCTGGCGGCGAAGTGGTTCCGGGCGATGCTTACTAAAGCATCCTGTTAGAACTGGATACGACTCCCGTATCCCAAGCCACGAAGCCGGCACCCGGTTGCCAATACGCCGGGTGCCCCATAGCAACTCTTAAGCTCCGACAGGGGCGGCAGAAAATAGCCCAGGGCGAAAGCCCTGGGTTGGTTGCCATCAGAAACGGTTAGCCCTGGAAGGGCGACCGATGTCTTTCTACTTTAGTTCCGCCTTCACAGCGGGACGCCGAATGTATTCAGCAAACTCTTGATGTAGAAAGCCTGGAGCAGAGACCACCAGAGATAGGTTGGTTGTAAACGGTGCCGCCGAGCAGTTGTGAATCTGCCAGCGTGGGCCAATTTCCTTGGTGGCGTCTTGTATCAGCTTCTTCGCTTTGGTGTTGAAATCCTCGACACCTAACTCGTCGGCGACGTTGTAAACCTTGGTTTCCGTTAAATACTTCGACGTCAGTCGGGGGCCTTCGTTATGCTTTTCGACAGCGTCAATTTCCGTAAGCATCACCTGGCCAAATTCATTCTCTTCCCCATGCTTGGCCAGAACGCCTCGGGCAATGATTTCTGCCAGGTCGTACTGCTTCTGATCCAATGCACCGTGAAACGCGCGGAGCACGTTATCGCCGATGGGTGCTTTCTCAGGCAATTCGGCGGCACCAACTGCCCAGGTGGAACAGCAGAGTAAAATCGCAACTAATCCGCTTCGTACTGCTATCATCGCCGATCCCTCCGAAGATTGAACTCGTAAATCCCCAACGGAGGGTTAACCTAGCACCACCGGTCAATCGGCTGCAAGACGAATCCAATCCAGCGTCCACCACAAGCACAAGAAGTGCAGATATTGGTCGAATCCAACGGTGGCGAAGAATGCGTACGTGTTTTGCTTTTGATAGAAGTACGACGTCGCCCGGCTGGTGCAGAAGTCGACGACGAAGTGCAGCACGCCGTTAAGTAGGACAAACTTCAGGCTCGGTACCAGGCCCAGCATCGGAATGCTCGCCACTCCCAGCACTGCCAGGTAAACACCAACATGGGCCGACAATGCGGCCAGGCTTTTACTTTTGTTTTCGGCCATCCACCGGCTTTGACACAGAAAGTCGGCGATCCAGTGGATCAGCATGATGTACGGCATGACTTAGTCTCAATCGAGCTCAGCGCTAGAACCCTAGCAGCGCTTCTTCTTCCTCGTCGATGATTGGCCCGCGCGGCCCCAGATATTTATACTCTGGCAGAGAAGTGCCAACCCTGATAATCCCCTGTTGGCCGAGTCGATCTTGGTGAACAACCTCCGTGAACGAGATCATGGAAGCAGGGTGATGCCACCAGGCCGGCAAAGCAGAAGCGGCTCGGCCTTCTCGGTAAATCTTCAAGCTCACTCCGTTGTCACGCAGCACGCTGGGTAGTTTGCTTCGATCCATGTCAAGAAACTCGGAAATAGTCATCGGCTTCGGCTGCTCGTCAGCAAACGCCATCGGCAGCAGAAAGAGGCTCAACAACACGCCGGTTCCCATGCATCGAATCATATCCGTACTCCTGTGAAGGCATTCCATTTGGCAGTCGCAGCGACGATCAACCTACCCTGAATTGCCTGATGGAGACAACGCGAGTTTCACCGCATTTCTATTTCGACACGTCCGATATTTCTACCGATTCTCAGGTAGAGCGTACTCGCGTAGCAGTCCGCATTCCGGGCAACGAAACGTCGCCACCAACATCGAAACACCGCCGGTACCGCGGGCGAAACCCATGGCCGTCATCGACGTAAACTGACCGTTCATCCAATACGTCATGTCGTATCCGGTATTTACGCGATCGGGAATGAAGCCTTGCTCCATCAGCACCTCACAATCAGGACACTTGTATTCTGTCATCGTTCGCTCTTTTTTGACTTTCATCGGAGATCTAAAAACTCTCGTTCCGAACTCACACAATATCGGGCCATCTTTCCCGAGTCTATTCGGACGCCGATCAAGGATTCTATTTGGGCTGAGCATATTCACGCAGCAGTCCACATTGTGGACAGCGAAACGAAGTGACCAACAGCAGTTCCTTCGGTTCGGTGAAGTAAATCCAAACCAGTCGTTTGAACGTGGCCAGGCCAGACAACCATTTCGATTGCGTAACGTGGCCGTAGCCTTGGTCCGGCACAAACCCTCGCTCCATGGTGACATCGCAGTCAGGACATTTCACGTCAGTCATCGCTCGCTTTCTCTCCTTCCATCGCCTATCCTCAGGGGAATCGCTTCCCATCGGCATCCCACCTTAAGGCCAATCTCATGAAATACTTCGCTTTGTCGGCGCCAATCTTAGTGATAATCGCGGCGCATTTCGCTTCGGCGGAAGAGGGCACGAAGAAGAATCGCCTGCACCTCGAGCCTTCCGCGTACCTGCAGATGCATGCTGAGAACCCTGTCGATTGGTTTCCCTGGGGAGATGAAGCACTCAACAAAGCGAAAGAAGAGAACAAGCCGATCTTTCTTTCCATCGGCTATGCCAGCTGCCATTGGTGCCACGTGATGGAGAAGGAAAGCTTTTCCGATCCCGAGATTGCCGCCTATCTGAACAAGCATTTCGTCTGCATCAAAGTCGACCGCGAAGAACGGCCTGACATCGATGCCGTTTACATGCTCGCCACCCAGATCATGGCCAACAACGGCGGTTGGCCGTTGAATGTCTTCCTGACGCCGGACGGCAAACCGTTTATCGGAACCACGTATCTGCCGGCCGAAGATCGTGAAGTGCCGCTTGCCGATGGCCAGGCCGTCGGCGTGCAACCAGGCTTCATGACGCTCGCCAAACGGGTCGCGCTCGTTTGGAACGAACAACCTCAGCAGCTAACCGAAGTGGGCGACAACGTCACCAGAGCTTTGAAACAAGTCCTCGGTCGTCCTCTGCTTCCGCCTGAATTGGCCGACGCAGACAGTATCTTTCGCACGTTCGATCGGACACTCGAGCAAGAGTTCGATCCACGTTTCGGTGGGTTCGAATTTGAAGAAGGGAACGATCATCTTCCGAAGTTTCCACAGCCCTCTTACCTCGTCTATCTGTTGAAACGTAGCGACGCCGGACACGCGACCGCCGGCAACATGCTTCAACTGACGCTCGAGAAGATGGCTCACGGTGGCATCTACGATCAAGTCGGCGGCGGCTTTCACCGCTATAGTACCGATCGGCATTGGAAGATTCCTCACTTCGAGAAGATGCTGTACGACAACGCCCAATTGCTGCCGATCTATGCCGCCGCGTCGAAGTCGCTCGATCAACCGCAGTTTGCGGACGTCGCCCGTGGCATCGCCGATTTCATCCTTGCGGAAATGACCGGACCAGAAGGGCAGTTCTATAGCGCGATGGATGCCGACTCGGACGGGGAAGAAGGGGCCTACTACCGCTTCTCGCCAGAGGAACTGCAAGAGAAACTGTCGGCCGATCAGCTGCGTCTTGCGGAACAAGCATTCGGCATGACCGGCCAACCCAACTTCGAAGAGGCATACTATGTCCCACAGTTCCATGGTGCCCCGGAAGCGGACAAGCTGGCCGAGCTGAAGACGTCGCTGCTGGCCATCCGCAATCAACGGACCAAGCCGTTTCTCGACAAGAAGGTCATCACCAGTTGGAACGGGCTCATGATTCGCGGTCTCGCCGATGCCGGTCGAATCTTAAACGAGCCGCGATACATCGAAGCGGCAGCCAACGCCGCCGACCACTTGCTGAAAACGGCCGAAAGCAACCACGGACGACTTCGCCGCACGCCGGAAACCAAGCAGGACCAACCGAGTGCCTATCTGGACGACTATGCAATGCTGATCGACGGATTACTGGCGCTGCACGAGGCCACCGGCGAAGAACGCTGGCTTGCAGAAGCTGTCAAACTTCAAGCAACCCAGCAAAAGCACTTTTGGGACGAAGCAGCCGGCGGGTACTTCTTCACGCCGGACGATCACTCGAACTTGATTGTCCGCGGCAAACTGTTCACCGACGGAGCGTTACCCAGCGGAAACGCGATCGCGGTGAGCAACTTAAAAAAACTGGCCCAGCAAGTCCCCGATCAGGCCGAGCAGTACAACCAATGGGCCCAGCAAACGATCGAGTCTAGCGCCCAATTGCTCAACGACCACCCCAACAGCACCGCCCGCATGGCCGCGGAACTAGTCGAACAGTAGGGCCCGCGTATCGCGGGGCATTGCACCAGAACCCAGGCAATTCCATCATCGTGTAGCAGTAGCACCTGACGAAGTAGGAAGCGAGTTCCCTCTATCCGACCCGCGACACGCGGGCCCTACATTCCTGAACTTTCAATCAAGCGTCTCCCCATTGATGACCAACCCTTACGCGTCGCCTTCCGCCACTAAAGAAGATCCCGCTAATGCCATGCCTGCGGCGCGGCCGAGTCCTACTTCGCCGTTGAGTTTGCTGAGTACGGTGTGGGTTATTGGGATGGTACTTACTTCGATTGCGATCATTGCCGGGCTGCGCTTAGGAATCTTAATGGGCCTTGGCGAGATTCCGTATATCCTGTTTCGGACCATGCTTGTCCTACAAGGTTTGATCCTCGGCTTTTGGGTCGCGGCAGGGTACGGGCCGATTCTCGTACGCATGTGTTTGGGAGTGTTATTGTTCTCTGGCATCTATCTTCAAGCACATCTTTTCGGTTTGTTTATGGTCGATGACATCTCCAATGGGTTCGCCGGGGGCATCGCAGTCACCGCGGCGTTCGACTTTTTCCTTTCCTTGTTCCGAGGCAAGAACGTAGGACGGGCTTTGCTCGGGCTTCTTGTGAAACTTGGGTTTGCTTCGGTTGTATTTGTGGTTCTCGTCGACGTCTTGCGATCGCTTCGCTATGGAAACACCCTGGGAACCAGCACGATGTCGATGGAGGACCATGGGCTCGCCTCCCTGACGCTGGGTGCTTTGATCGCCGCTGCCGGGGTGTTGCTATTGGTCCGCAAACATGGACTCGGCCGGCGTTGGGTTATCGTCGGTTTCGGTATCTTCCTGCTGGCACCCTTGGTCGTTACTGTCTTATCAGTCCTCTCAGGGCTTTCCACCGATCAAGCCCTGTTTACGGGAATCGTCCTGTTCCTCGCCGTATCGATCGCCGCACTGACACTGCACGCCAGCCAGCAGATGCTTCGCAGTTGGGGCCTGGCCCTGGTAAGCGTTCCTCCGGCAAATGCCTCTACAGAAGTCGCAGCAACGCATGAAAAGCCCGCGGAAAAATAATCGCGGCGACACTAACGACACCGATCCAGTGCAGCTGATCTCGCTTCTCTTTCGCGCTGAGCCCATCGTAAATCGCCAGGCCCATAATCAATGCGAAGACCATCGACGCAAAACCATTGAATGCGATCCAATCCGATAGACTGAGCGATTCCAACTCGGTCACATTGGCGACTTTACGAGACAAACTTTTCATCGCCTGGAAAAACTCCGGTATAAGGACGAGATACCAGATCGGCCTCACGCGCAGAAAGCAAGCCGCTGCGGTCATCAGTAGCAACACCACGCCATCTATCCACATCTCGGCAAAGAAGTATCCCTCAGATCGATACTCCAAATGATTAACCATCTCGCCAGGGTCGCTTCCCGGCGGCAGCTTCGACCAGAAGATCAGAAAATTGACCATCGTCGCGATATATCCCAGGGCCCAAAAGCTCCACACGCACATCAGCCAATGGCCTGGCTGCAGCGAAAATCTTCCGAAACGCAGCGCGTGCCGAATCAGTAGAAGCGTTCCTGTCAGCACCGTAGCGCTACCGCCACCCAGCAGCACAAGCCACACTTCCGCCCAGGCAACTTTGATCGGCGTGACGTCGTAATACGCTTTGCACAGCGCCACCATCACGCCACAAATCGCCGTCCACACGAAAAGGTCCATCAGTTGAATCACCGGTGACCTGACCGAAGCGTCTTCGGTGTGCTGTTCATCCATCAACGGACCCAACCTAACCCATAAATAGTACGAAGCAGAAGATCGCCACCGCTGAGCAGCATCGCGGTAATAACGCCCCACCAGTGCAACCAATCGCGGCGATCGTTGGTTGTCCATCGATCCCACACACCGATCACCACCAGAACCAACATATCGAACATTAACATCCAAGGTTTAAACAGCTCGAAGTAATACGATCCATGTGCCTGATAGCCAGCCAACACAGCCCCGAACAGACCGATCGTGGCCAAGCCCAGAATCGTCTGCGGAATCAACGTGAGCCACCATACTTTTCGTACCGGAAGCAGAAGCCCCACGCCCCACCACAAGACAATGTTTCCGATGAGAACGGCAATTCCAAATGCGAGCTGTCGATCCCGCTGCCAATCGATAAACTCTTTGGCGGTCCGTTCCGTCCCATGTGTCAGCAGAAGGAAACAAGCAAAACATCCCAGCAGACAGAGCCACCAATGCCCCGGCTGAAAGTCGATTGGTCGCATTCTCACCCAGCGACGAGCAAATAGAAACAGTCCCGTTGTCCCTGAGAAAACAATCAACAATTGAATAAGAAACGCCATCCCAGCGGCAAGCTGCTGTCCGAAATTGAAGCCTTCCAACGAAGGGTTCAAGACACCGCACCACATCGCCGCAAACGCGACACCTACCATGATGTCCATCAACGAAACCCGCGCGTGGGCGTTCTCGGCAACACCGACATCCTGCTCGGATGATTCTTCGGCCGACGCCATCACAACACCCCAATCTCTTGACCAATCCAAACGACAAGATGCGGGGCCGACACGAAGATTGCCATCGAGACGCCCAACCAGTGCAGTCCATCGCGAGGCCGTGGGCACTTCACCGTATCAATAATGGCAAGCAGGGTAATCAGAATCATTTCGCTTCCCAGCAGCAGTGGCTGCATCCACGTGAAGACTCCGTACTTATGGAAGTTCATCCCCAACGCAATTCCAATAATCGTGATACCGACGATCAGGCAGACAAGCGATTTCGGAATCAGTGCCAATCGCCAAATCGCAGCTACCGGCATGAGAAAGCCTGCCGCCAGATAGACCCCGATATAGAGAAACTGGGACAAGCCCAGCATCCAATTACGATATGGAAACGTATCGACGCCGTTGGCCTCTTCCAACCAGCTGACGATCATGATCGTGGGACTGGAAAGTAGATAATAGAACCCCATCGTTCCGATTAAACATAACAGCCAATGCCCCGGCTGAAAGTCGATTGGCTGTCGCGTGAACCAACGTCGCGCGAAGTGAACGAAAGCGGTCATTCCGATCGGGTATACCAGCAGATGCGAAACGAAAAAAATCAGTTGGGCCGTTCGCACACGTTCCGGAAGCCCCGGATCGTCTCTCCAGAATCGCAAGCCACAAAACAAACCACAGCACGTAACCCAGACGATGAGATCGAAAAGACTCAGCTTAGTTTGGGACATCTCGACATTCTCTTCCATGACATCTCATCCTTGAAACCCAAAAAATCTCGCCAGCAGCAAAAACAGCGTCGGGGGCACCAGACAAAACGTTGCGATCACGCCGACCCAGTGCAGCCAGTCGCGAGGCTTGTCGCTGGAAATGCCATCGACCACCGTCAACACAACCAGCAGCGTCATCTCGCTGATCAACAGCAACGGCTGAACAACGTTGAGCACTCGAAGGCCGCCTAAGACAGGAGCGATCAGCCACATCAGACCAAGCATCATGCTCATCAGCGAGCGCGGCAACAACGCCAGACGCCAATAATTGACGACCGGCAAAAGAAAACCAACCGCCACAAACACGCCGACGAAGACAAACTGTGACAACCCGTAATACCACGATCCGAGCGACCGCGAGGCGATCATCGCCGAGTCCATCGCGTCGATGACCATCATGATGGGCTGCGACACGAGATACGAAACACCCATCACCGCGATCAAACACAACAGCCAATGCCCTGGCTGAAAGTCGATCGGCTCCTGCTTCAGCCAACGCAGCCCGAAGTGAATCGCGGCGGTCATGCCGACGGGATAGATCAACAAAATCGGTACGAAAAAGAAGACCTGAACGAATCGGATATTCACCGACAGATTCGACTGAAAACTTACAAAGCCGATGCAGCACAGCAGAGTGCAGCAAATGATCCAGACAATTAAATCAACCAGCGTCAGCTTCGTTTGATCCGCGTTCGTTTCGTCATGCATGGTTTGTTCGCCCCCATAGTTCCAGGAAAGTGCCCCCAGCATGGCTGACTCTGTGCGCAAATTCCAGCGCGAACTCGAAAATTTGCTGGAACGTAAATCAGGCCATCCCGATGCTCAAGATTCCTGTTGCCGTGGTTCGGATTGGATCTATCATGGACTTACCCCCGAAAGCCCCCACCTGAACTTTCTAGCCAGAACTTGCTTATGTTGCCGCTTCGCTTTCTTTCGGTTTGCACGTTGTTGTTCGTCTCGGCTTCTTCGCTCTTCGCCCAGGGAACCGCGGCCGACTATCAGCGGATGGATCAACTGGGACGAATGACGGCCGGGAAAGTCTTTCGCGATGAAGTCGTGCCGCAGTGGCTGCCCAGTGGCGATCAGCTTTGGTACCGCGTAAAGACCGGCCCTGGCCAACACGAGTTCGTGCTTGTCGACGCCGTGCAGGGGAAACGGGACGTGGCGTTCGATCATGCCGAGCTGGCCCGGCAACTTAGCGAGCAGCTTTCTGAGAACTTCACTGCCGGCAAACTGCCGTTTCAAGCAATCCGCTTTGCTGAAGATCTTGCCGCGATTACGTTCGAAGTGCAGGGTCAGCTCTTTCAGTTCGATCGCCATAAATCTGAACTGACGAAGATCGACGATCCCACGGCCGATCAAATGGTGAACGATGCCAGCCAGCGAAAGCCCTATCCGTCGGCAGACAAAGGGGGCGAAGTTCAACTGAAAGTGATGAACGTTTTGCCTGAAATGATTCGCCTGTTCTGGATCGATCGCGACGGTCGGCCGAAACATTACGAAGACATCCAAGCCAATCAGGAAGCACAACAACGTACCTTTGCCGGGCATGTCTGGATGGTCCTGAATCGCCGGGGCCAATTGCTTGCCGTTTATGAAGCGACCGACCCGATTAGCCTGCTGAAAGTCGACGGCAAGAATGCCCGCGACATGCCCCGCCGTCGCCGACGTGGGCGCGATCGTGAACCCTCGCGTTCGCGAAATACCTCGCCGGATAAGCAGTGGACCGCTTCGATCGAAAACCACAACCTGGTCGTCCGCAAAGAGGGATCGGATGAAACGATTCGTTTAACGACCGACGGCACCGCCGAGAAGTTCCTCGACGGCCGCTTCCGCTGGTCGGCCGATTCCAAGCGTTTGATCGTCATGGAAGTAACGCCAGGGCAGGGGCGCGAGGTAACGTTCGTCGAGTCGTCGCCGGAAGATCAACTGCAGCCCAAAGTGCACACCTTCCGCTACGACAAGCCTGGCGACAAGATCCGCCAAACCTGGCCGCGGCTGTTCGACTTGGAAACGATGGAAGAGATTACGCTCGACCGGAGCTTGTTCGAGAACCCGTACGCCGTCAGCGAAGAAGCCTGGCAAGACGATAGCAGCGAGTTCCGTTTTCTGTACAACCAGCGAGGGCACCAGGCACTGCGACTGTTGGCTATCACGCGTGACGGTACGGTTCGTACGATCGTTGACGAAACGAGCGAGACGTTCATTGATTACACCAACAAAGTTTATTACGAGCCGCAGCCAGGCACCGACGAGCTTATCTGGATGTCCGAGCGCAGCGGTTGGAATCACTTGTATCTCATCGACACAAAGACAGGCGACGTGAAAAACCCAATCACGCAAGGCGAGTGGGTTGTGCGCGAAGTCGAGAAAGTCGATCCCGAGAAACGGCAAATCTGGTTCACGGCCGGAGGCATCGCTGCTGGGCAAGATCCTTACTTCCTACACCATTGCCGCGTTAACTTCGATGGCTCTGATCTCGTCATGCTGACCGAAGGAGACGGTACGCATTCGATCGAATACTCGCCAGACGGTCGCTATCTGATCGATCGTTACAGCCGAGTCGATCTGCCGAAAGTCCACACGCTGCGAAGCGCCGAAGATGGATCGTTGGTGTGCGAGCTCGAACGTGCCGATGCGACTTCACTGCTGGAAACCGGCTGGAAGATGACCGAGCCGTTTGTTGCCAAAGGACGTGACGGCGAAACCGACATCTACGGGGTGATCTACTTTCCGACTAACTACGATCCCGCTAAGAAGTACCCGGTGATCGAATACATTTATGCCGGCCCGCACGGAGCGTTCGTTCCGAAGAGCTTTCAATCGCACAGCGCTCGGCGCGAGATGGCCGAGTTAGGATTCATCGTTGTGCAGATCGATGGCATGGGAACCAATTACCGCAGTCGTGCGTTTCATGATGTCTGCTGGAAGAACCTGGCCGACGGCGGCTTCCCGGATCGTATTGCTTGGATGAACGCCGCGGCGGAGAAATTCCCCGCGATGGATCTCAGCCGCGTCGGTATCTATGGTGGTTCGGCCGGTGGACAGAATGCCCTTTCGGCACTGCTGCAGCATGGCGACTTTTACGACGCCGCCGTTGCCGACTGTGGTTGCCATGACAATCGGATGGATAAAATCTGGTGGAACGAACAATGGATGGGCTGGCCGGTTGACGAGTCGTACGCTCAGAACTCGAACGTGACCCACGCCCACAAACTGCGTGGCAATCTTTTCCTGATCGTTGGCGAGATGGACACCAACGTCGATCCTGCCAGCACCATGCAAGTCGTGAACGCGTTGATCAAAGCCGATAAAGATTTCGACTTGCTCGTCGTTCCCGGCGCCGGGCATGGCATCGGCAGCGGACGATACGGAATGCGACGCACCAAAGACTTCTTCGTCCGCACGCTGCATGGTGCCGAGCCGCGAAGATAAACGCCCCATTTCCCAGGATGGTACAGCGCGTACCACCCTGGGACAGCAAGCATCAAACGCAGGTCAGTCGTTCAGTAGGCGACCGTTGTTCAAGTTCTCCATCATCTGTTTCAGCTGCGGATCCTTCTCGGCGAACTCCGCGGCAACAAGCAGTTGCTGGATCGATTCCGGCCAGTTCGCTTCGCCCCAGATCTCGAGCATCTCTAAGGCTCGCTTCCGCATCTGAGCTACCGGTCGATCCATCAGAAACGCGATCATTGCCTCGGCCTGATCGGGATAGCGCTGAAAGTCTTCCGGGCGAAACGGTACTTCATAACGATACCCGTTCGGGCTTCGCATCGGCGTATCGACCCGAGGCGTATTGGCCAGGCGAGCCAGATCTTTGACCTTCTCGAAGTACTGCTGCGCTTCGTCGACCAGCTCGTCGTTGCTGCCGATCATCATCGAAGCACGACGCAAGTTGATCTGCTGATAACGATTCATGTCGACCGCCGCTTCCGCCAACTGAAGCAAGTTCACCGCGCTGACCGCGTAGACGTACGTATCGTCATCGTCGTTGGCCAACCCTTGCCGAACGATACCCTCCCACATCGGCCGTTCCAGAAGTTCATCGGCCGCGGTGCGAAGTTCCGCCACCAGCGAATCGTTCCAGCCCAAGTCTTCCCGCAGCATCCAGTCTGCTTCGCTATCTTCCAGAAAACCGAGCACCGAACCGACGAAGTTCAAATCGAACACCGTGCTGGCATGCTTCTGCATATGAAACATAAATCGCTGCATCACGACAGGGCCGTCGGCATAGTCGTGAATGCCTAGCAAAATGCGATGCTCTTTGCCTCGCGTGCCTCGTTCGATTTCAATCAGCGCGGACAAGATGTACCCGGCCGATCGCAGCACTTCTGTGTCGACTTCGCTGGAAAGCAGCGCGTCGCGCAAGTTGCCTGTCGTGGCCAACGTATGAGCCATGTACTGCCGTAAGAACCCGGAACGTCGCCCACCGTCTTGAATCATCCACTGCTGGATTTCACGGTTCTCGGTCCCAGCGACACGCTGTACCAACGCTTGTAGTCCCCAGCCAGAAAGGTGCGGCAGCAGCTGACGAATAACCTCGGTTCGCCGCGCAACATCCCAGTGCTGCATCGTAAGATCGCACGTTCGCGTGAATTCGTCGTGCCGCCCAAGTACGAGCACAACCTCTTCGATCGGCTTATGAGGGAACAAGCTAAGCAGTCCCAAGCCCAGCTTAACTGGTTCTCGATCGCGCGACTCGGTGGCCAACCACATGGCCAGTTCAAACAGCGTGTCATCTTCCGGCATCGTCGCGTCGCCGACCATTTGCACCAACTCGTTCAGCGTGCCGGCCACTTTATCGTTGCGAACCATTTCGTAAAGACGTTCGCGGCGGCCAGGCATTCCGAGCATGACGTCGTCCAGAATCAATTGGACAAGCTCTTCATTCACTTCGCCGATCACTTCGGCAGGCGCATGCTGCAACATACTATCGAACGCGCCCGGCACCCAGCGGTGGCCATCGCGCTGCTGAATGGCCCAGTCGTCCGGCAGCGCCGAACCCCCTTCGGTCAGGCCAAATTGTTCTGGGTTAATGTGCTGTTGAATATGCTGATAGATGGTCGGCGGCAGTTCCCAGGCAAGGGTGTCCGATACGCCAGGCAAGTCACACTCGGGGCGGGGCATGGTTGCGGTTCCAATCTGAAGAGTCTCGAAAAAGGGCCCATTTTCCGCTAGACATCAAACTGTCTTCGCTAGCGAACGGGCACATTGAAACCCTATCTTGTACTCGCGGGGGGTGGGGCGATTTGCTGACAAAATCGTGGTAGATTTCCTACGCCTGCCCCATGCTCGACCGTTAATCCACTAGTGCCACCGACCAAGGATCCATCCAACTAGGACGATGCGTTGAACGAAGCCAATCCCTTTCAATCGCCCGCCGCAACCGAAACAGGCGACCCACAGGCAAACGTCTCGACCAAGCCAATCGTCCCGCGGCCGACTTTGTTATCGACCGCCGGCATTGCGGCCCATGTCTGGGTTGGAGCCTGGTTGGTGTTCATTGCGTATCGCACGATCTACAACGACGGTCCAACCCTTTACGTGACGGGGCTACTTCTGTTTCTTCCGGTTGCCGTTTGGCTGGGGGCCGGGGGTGGCTGGGCCGGCATCCGGATGATCGTCACCGCGATACTCTTTTTTGTCTTCTCGCGATTGATGGGGCTGTTCTTCGACTGGGATACCTACGGTCACGATCAGAACGTTCTCGGTCTCAGCATTATTGTCTCCGCGCTGGCGGTTGCTTTCGCCGATGCGCTGGTGGCAATCATTGCGAAGGACGCCGCGCGAGCGCTGAGCATGACGGCGGCCCAAGCGATCATCGCTGCTTTCGGCGTATGCCTCTTGGTGGCTGTGCTGCTAGAAAAATTTGTCTCTTCCATTATTCGGCTCGAGCAGATCGAGTTTCCCGAAACCTATTTTGTTACCGCTATTTCGATGGCCGTCGTCACGCTGGGACCTGCGGTCAGTCTATTGATGCGTAAGCACGCACTGCTCCGCTGGAGACTCGTCGGCATGCTGATCGCCATGGGAAGCCTTACGGGAATCGCGTGCGTTTGCGACTTGCTGATCGTAGGAGCGAACTCCGTAATACCGACTATGCTGACAGTTCTGATCGTTCAGCTAATCTGCCCCGCAATCTTCTTCCCAGTCGACTACGTCCTTCGCTGCTGGGGAACCTCGCTGGTCGAGATTCCCATGAAGAAGGTCTCGACCGAAATGGAAGAGACGGACGCCACGACCTGACGAAGACTTGCAGGAGCCACATCTGTTGTCGCAACCCAACCCATTCCAGTCTCCCGCCGCCGAGTCTCGCGAACAAGAAGCGGCCGTCGCCATGGTGCCGATCGTCCCGCGCCCGGCGTTGTTGTCGAAGTCAAGCATTGCGGCTCATATCTGGGTCGGGGCTTGGCTGGCGTTCGTGGTCATACGAATGAAATATGACAGCAACGAATGGGCGTTTGTACCTAGCATGGCCCTCTTTGTTCCGCTGGCAGTTTGGCTAGGCGTAGGATCCGGCTGGGCAGGACTGCGGATGGCTATCGTTGCGTTTCTATTCTTTGTCTATACGCGTTTAATGACGATCACGATAGGATGGGAACCGGCTGGCTTCCAGCAAGACTTGCTTGGTTGCTCCATTCTTAGCACCGCAGGACTAACCGCCATCATCGACGCGTTGATTGCTCTCGCCGTAAGAGACTTCAGACGATCATTCGGCATGAACACTTCGCAAGCAATCACGACATGCATAGGACTATGTCTGCTTGTCCCGGCCCTCTTTGAAACTTACCTACCGCTCTTTTATCGACACAATGTGGTTGGTCCCTTTGAGGGCAGCTTTCTGGTTTCGCTTACGTTAGCAGCGTTTATCATCCCGCCCACCGTTTCTTTATTGCTACGAAAACATTCGTTATTGCAATGGCGATTTGTGGGAATGCTGTTTGCAATGGGCACTCTCACCGCAATTGTTTCTCTTTGGGTTCTGTGGCAGGATGGCAGCGAATCCATGCAAAACGCGCTCATGACAGTTCCGATCTTCCAGCTAATCTGCGCCGCGATCCTCTTCCCACTCGACTACGTCCTTCGCTGCTGGGGATGGTCGCTGGTCGAGATTCCCATGAAACCGGTCGCATCCGAAACGACCGACGCATGAATGACATCACTCCTTTCGCATCGCCGACCACTGCGGAGGCTGCGCGAGGACATTGATGATGACAATGTCAGTAACAAGAAGGCTCTTCGGCGAACTGATCGAAGATTTTTTGGTAGAAATTTGCCCGAACGGCCCGTTTTTGTCTATGCGGATTTGGCGGCGATAACGGAAAAGATTCATCCACGATTTTCGGCCAGTCCGTCGGATCACACTTGGTTAACGCAACAACGCGATCATTCTAACGAAGTATTGACCAAGTGTACAACATTTCTACACATTTCTTCACGAAGTCTGCGCGTTTTGGCAGGCTGATATCGGGTGAATTAAGGGAAGACCGATCGCCTGATAAAGTCTATCAGACGGCGCACCCAAGGGTGCTTCTAAAGTATTCTTAGACAGCTGAACAGTTCTTTCCTAAAACGGCTCCTACGTATGCGCACGTGGTGCGCCAGTGGCGGAAATCGTACCGCCGCTTTTGCGATTTGTGGGTCCTTTTCTGGGGCCCTGGCGGATTGCAGGAGAACCTTCGACTATGATGGAATGTCTGTTCGTAGGCTATGCTTTATTGTCTGGCGGCCGGCCACGTGGCTTGCTTGCCGATCTCGAAAACCACAGTCCCCCACAGTGGCATGAGCCCGTCCACGTCAGCCGAAAAAACCGAGGTCTTGAAGGTTCGCAACGTCGAGCGAACGTTCACCATGGGCGAAGTGAAAGTCGAAGTCCTCAAAGACCTTACGCTCGACGTCTACGATGGCGAAGTGCTGGCGATGGTTGGCCCGAGCGGCTCCGGCAAGTCGACCATTTTGAACCTCATCGGCGGTCTCGATCAGCCCAACCGCGGCAGTGTGATGTTCGACGGAATCGATCTTGCCACGGTCTCGTCCAGTGCTCTGACGAAGTACCGCCGCAAGCATGTCGGGTTCGTTTTTCAGTTCTACAATCTCGTCCCGAACTTGACCGCCCTAGAGAACGTTCTGTCCGCGGCCGAGCTTGCCGACCAACCGCTCGATGCACAAGAGATGCTTGCGAAAGTAGGGCTGGCCGAGCGGATGGATCACTTCCCGTCGCAGCTTTCCGGCGGCGAACAACAACGCGTGGCCATCGCACGAGCCGTCGTCAAAAACCCCAAGCTCCTTTTGTGCGACGAACCGACTGGCGCCCTCGATTTCGAGACCGGAATCAGTGCATTGGAACTGCTGCTCGAGTTCAACCGCGACCTTGGAACAACCATCCTGATCATCACCCACAACAACGCTCTTGCGGACGTTGCGCACCGCGTCATTCACCTTCGCAGTGGCGAGATTGTCAAAGTCGAAGAGAACGCCCAACCGTTGCCGCCTTCGGAGGTGGTGTGGTGAACATCCTCAACCGCAAGCTGCTGCGAGACCTGGTTGCGGCTCGTGGTTTGTTGATCGCGATCATCAGCATCATGATGCTTGGATCGGCGTTGCTGATCGGTATGCAGTCGACGTTTTACAACATGCGCGCCGCCAAGGATCGGTACTATCGCCAATGCCGCATGGCCGACTTTTGGATCGACTTGAAGAAAGCCCCGCTCGCCGAACTGGAAGTGCTGAACCATCTCTCCGGCATTCGCAACTGGCGGCAACGCATTCAGTTTCCCGTGACGGTCGATCTCGATCAGCGGATGCGTCCTCTTAACGGCACCGTCATCTCGATGCCGGATCGAAAGCAACCGGTCACCAACGACATTGTAATGATTCGTGGCGATTACTTTTCCGATCGTGGCGAAGCCGAAGTGATCGTCAACGACAAATTTGCTGAAGCGAATCGTCTTCATCCTGGCCAAAAACTCCATCTGCTGCTGAACAATCGACGCGAAGAATTCCTGATCGTCGGCACGGCGATCAGTGCGGAGTTTACCTACTTGATTGGCCCTGGCAGTTTAACGCCTGACCCGGAAAACTTCGGCGTGTTTTATTTGCCGCGGAAGCAAATGGAAGAGCTGTTCGATTTTGAAGGTGCCGCCAATCAAGTCGTTGGGCACTTCGCTCCAGATGTCGAAAACGAACGAGAAGCGATTCTCGATCTGGCCGAACGAAAGCTGGAATCGTCAGGCTTCATCTCGGCAACGCTACTGAAAGACTTCACGTCAAACTACTTCGTCAGCAACGAGATCAACCAGCTGAGTAACATGTCGAGCTTTCTGCCGACGATGTTTTTGGTGGTTGCAGCGTTGATCTTAAACGTACTGATGACACGGCTCGCCAAGCAGCAGCGAACCACGGTCGGAACCCTTAAAGCACTTGGCTATGGCGATGCCACCATCTTTGTTCACTTCCTGAAATTCGGAGGCGCGGTTGGACTGATCGCCGGCATCTTAGCAAGTGGTTTGGGAACGTTGGTCACGCTAGGAATGCTATCGCAGTATCAACAGTTCTTTCAGTTCCCAGATTTGAGAAACAACTTCTATCCGCAAACCCATATGATTGGCTGGAGCGTCAGTATCGTTTGTGCGATGCTCGGCAGTGTTTACGGGGCCCGGCAAATGCTGCTCTTGCGGCCAGCGGAAGCAATGCGTCCAGAGCCGCCAGCCCAAGGTGGTCGCGTCTTGCTGGAACGATTCACGCTGCTGTGGAACCAGCTTTCTCCTGGCTGGCGGGTCACGCTGCGTTCGATGATTCGGCACCGCACGCGTACCGCCATCGCACTGTTCGCAGCAACCGTCGGCGCTGGAATCTTAGTGAGCGGGCTGATGATGATGGAAGCGACCGAGTACTTCATACGGGACGAGTTCGAACTGCGAAACCGCAGCGATATTGATTTAACGTTTAAGGACGCGCTCGATCGTCAGGCCTGGTACGATCTTTCGCATCTCCCCGGCGTGGATCGCGCGGAGCCACTTTTCAGCGTGGCTTGCGACTTCGTCAATGGACCGTATCAGCGGCAAGGATCGATTCAAGGAATCCTCAACAACGCGCAGCTAACAGTGCCAACCGACAGCGAAAACCGCCGCATCACGATCCCTGCGGTCGGCTTGGTGATGGAACGTCGTCTTGCTGATCATTTGCATTTGAGCGTGGGAGATCTAGTCGAAGTTCGTCCCAAGAGTGGTCGCCGCGATCCGCTGCAAGTTCCGCTCGCAAAAATCAGCGAAAGCCAGTTTGGCCTGAACGTCTATGCTGACTTAGAGTACTTGTGCCGCATCCGTGACGAGTCCTTCGCCATGAGCGGTGCTCAGTTAAAGATCAATCAAACGGAAGAATCGCAGCGACAACTCTATCGCACGCTCAAACAGATGCCGGCGATGGAAGCGATCAACTCGCGGTTAGAACTGATCAAGAACATGCGTGAGACGATCATCCAAAACCAAAACGTTGCGATTGGAATGATTGTTGTCTTCGCAGGAACGATCTTCTTCGGCAACGTGTTAAATGCGTCGCTCGTGAATCTTTCCGAGCGACAACGCGAAGTCGCCACGATGGGTGCGATGGGTTATACGCGGTGGGAAGTGGGACTGCTTTTCCTGCGTGAAAGCCTGGTGTTGAATTTGATTGGAGCATTGCTTGGCTTGCCGGTCGGCTACGTGCTGATTCAATTGATGACCAAGATGATCGATCAAGACCTGGTTCGCTTTCCGATCGTAACCGCTCCGTGGATTTACCTCAGCGCGTTTATCACGGCGCTGACATTTACGCTGCTGGCCCATGCTGTCGTGCAATGGCGCATCCATCAGATGAACTGGCTCGAATCGCTCAAAGTTCGCGAATAACCGGCCCCGCTTGTCGGCCGGAAGACAAGCGAAAGGATAACCCCATGTACAAAACTATTGCCATAATCGTCGGTGCGATTGCTGTCGTTGGCGGGCTGGTCTACTTCATGCAGTCTGGCGGGCCGAAGGTGGATGTGATCACCGCGACCGATCAGCCGATTCAGGAATATGTCGACGAACAAGGCAAGACTCGCCTGCCGCGTACGTACGTGATCTCGATGCCGTTCGATGCTCGGCTGGGCGAGATCACCTTGGAAGAAGGGGACGAGGTGACCCAAGGAGAAGTGGTCGCGAAGATTGTGCAGGAAGACGTGGAAGCCAACTATGCCGAAGCGAAAGCCGCCGTCGAGCAGCTCGACGCTTCAATCCGCGAGACCGGCGATAAAACGGTCGAACGCACCACCAAGCAGCAAGCCGACTACTTTGTTGAGTCGATGGTCAACACGGTCGCCTCGGCCAAGACGCAAATGAATGCGAGTCGATCTCGCTTTGAGTACGCGACCACATTTCTGCAGCGTGTGCAGCAGTTGATCGAAAAGGGAGCGAAGACAGAAGATGATCTGGACCGTGCTCAACTTCAGAAAGTCGAAAGTGAAACGGAATATCAAACCGACGCGTTGACCTATCAGGCCATTCTTTCAATCGACGCGGCAACTAAGCTGTTGCCGAATATGGTTACTCAGTACATCGATCGTAAAGATTTATCGGTCGCCGTGCTGCAGCAGCAGAAAGCGGAAGCAGAGGCTCGACTGCGAACCGCCGAGCTTCGGATGGAACGTTCGACGATGAAGAGCCCCGTGAATGGAATTGTGCTTGCCAAGGAGCTGACCAGCGAACAGCAAGTTGCCGCGGGCACAACATTGCTGGAGATCGGTCAGCTTTCGCAGTTGGAAGTCGAAGCAGAAATCTTGAGCCAGGACGCAACACGCATCAAGCCCGGCGATCGCGCTGAGATTTATGGACCGTCGCTCGGCAACGAAGCAGGGCAGGGGATCCCGATGAAAGTACAGCGGGTCTACCCAGCCGGGTTCACGAAGGTGAGTTCGCTTGGTGTCGAACAGCAACGCGTGCTGGTGATCTTACGATTTGATTCCACCCAAATCGCTTCGATTCTGGAAGAACATGGACTCGGCGTCGATTATCGCGTTCAAGTCCGCATCTACACCGAAGAGAAACCGCAGGCACTTGTAATCCCGCGTTCGGCGATCTTCCGAGACGTTGCCGGCAATTGGCAAGCATACGTTGCGGTCGGCAATCGACTGGAGCGAAGAAACATCACGCTTGGCTTGATGAACGATCTAAGTGTCGAGGTTCTGAAAGGAATCCAATCAGGTGAGCAAGTTCTGATCTCGCCTGAGGCTTCGTTGACCGATGGTGCGAAAGTAACGCCGGTCGAAATGGGCATGGCTGGGGACAGCGCATAAAAAACCCCACAGACGGGGCAGAGCCTGTGGGGCCGATGTCGGTCACGCAAGCGCGACCGACTTCATTTCGTTATGTATCTAGAAACAAGAGTTCGGCACTTTCCCTGTCGATTAACGAGCGAGATAGACAGAAGGTGTGTACTCTATCGGTTTATTCATACGAAAATAAGATTATTGCAAATTTCGGCAGTTCCAACAGTCCGATCACGAAAATTTCATATCTTTTTCATATTGCCCCGTCCACAAGGCATTTTGGGGGCCCTCGTCGCTAGCAATGCTGGGTTTGCGAGTCCTGCGTCATCGGAGTATTGTTGACGATGTTTTCGCCCCGCTGCCTGAACACGGTTGCGATGATGGCTCGGCGGACTCACATGGCCATGAACTGATCGTCACTCACCTTGCCCAAAGCGGAGACGAATGTCCTCGATCACTACTGAACTAGTCACTACGCGTTCGCAGCAAAACGAGTTCGTTGAGTTTCCATGGGAGTTATATAAAGACGATCCCAATTGGATACCGCCATTACGGCAGAATCTGAAGGAACTGGTCAATTTTGTGCCACATCCCTTCTATGCGCGAAATCGGGTTCAGTGCTTTCTTGCTCGTCGAGCAGGACAGGTGGTCGGACGCATCGCTGCGATCGTCAACGTGGGGCACAATGAACGGTATGAAGAGCAGCGAGGATTCTGGGGTTTCTTTGAATCGATAGACGACACCGAAGTTAGTGGTGCACTGTTCGATGCCGCCAAAAAGTGGTTTGCCGATCAAGGCATCTTCAAAATGCGCGGCCCGGCCAATCCTTCACTCAATCATGAAGTAGGCACCCTAATTGAGGGTTTTGATTCGCCGCCTGCATTCATGATGACCTATAACCCCCCGTATTACGACAAGCTTATTACGGACTATGGATATGAAAAAACCCAAGATATGTTCGCATTTTGGGGACATATCAACATGCTGGAAGGGTTGGACCCGAAGCTGAAGTTTATCGTCGACGAAGCGAAGAGCCGCTTCAACTTGAAGCTGCGTCGTATGGATCGCAAACGGTTCAAAGAGGACGTTTACACGTTCCTCGACAACTACAACAAGTCGCTCGTCGGCACGTGGGGTTTTGTTCCGATCGATAAATCGGAAGTCGACAAGATGGCCGCCGACTTAAAACACTTGCTCGTTCCCGAGCTGACCTCGGTGTGTGAAGTCGATGGAAAAGTGATCGGATCGATGTTCGGTATGCTGGACTATAATCCGCGGATCAAGAAGATCGACGGGAAGCTTTTCCCGTTCGGATTCATGCGCCTTCTGTGGAATAAGAAGGCGATCAAAAACATGCGTTTGATTTCCACCAACGTTGTTCCTGAGTATCAGCGTTGGGGCATTGGCTTGGTGATTCTGGAACGGCTTGTTCCCGATATTCGCAAGTGGGGCGTGCAAGAGGTTGAGTTCTCTTGGGTCTTGGAAAGTAACCACCTCTCGCGAGCGTCGCTGGAACGAGGTGGAGCAAAGAAATCGAAGACCTACCGCATGTACGATTACGCCCCGACAGAGAAATCGGACACTCCCGCGGCAAGCTGACATGCGTACCAGCCTGGGGAGATCCTCCTCTGGGCGAAACGGGCAGAATGGTTTTCAAGCCGATTTGCCCTTTCTGAACTGGTAATTCCGAGACGCGATTTTGGCCTCGAATTCGCGGAACTCGGCACGTAATCTGCGTTTGCTTTCGGTGGGCTTCCCGATATACTAATGCTGGGATGATTGACATTGTCCCCGCGCACCACTGATATGGTAACAACCCCAAGGAGTGTTATGTCTAAGAAAGAAGAGGCTCTCGAAGTAGAAGGCACAGTGACGCAAGCACTGGCCAATACACGATTCCGCGTCCAGTTGGACGTCGGCCCGACGGTTATGGCCCACGTGGCTGGCAAGATGCGTAAGCACTTTATTCGTATTGTTCCCGGCGACCGCGTTCGAGTGGAACTGTCCCCCTACGATATGACCAAGGGACGAATTGTCTTTCGAGAGCGCTAATATCCGCGCTGCGAGAAGCCTTCTGCTGACTCGCCCGTTGCCCCCAGGATTAGATGATTGCGCCCATTGACTTGCGCGATCGCTTCCCTGGCGTGGGGGATGACACGCCTTTCGCTTCCGGCAACTCGATCGTCTCGGCGATCGTGCCATCTGAACGACTCCGATTTACTGCCGGGAAATGAAACTTTCTCGGCTACCGTGAAACTAAGTCGTAATTAGCGGGGTAGGTTCTGGTGGAATCCTTGCGCGCCGACACCCCTCCACGTACCGTGGCTTTAACATGCCCTCGGTCTGCGGTACATTTGGGAAAGTCCCCCCAAGGTCGGGCAACCAACCGATTTCTCTTGCGTACGGTTGGCAGGGGAACACGTTCCAATTGAATATCACCTCTCAGGAGACGGATGCAGTGAACAGTTTGATTCAACGTTGTCGACTGGCAGTAGCAGGCTTGTTGCTTGCCGCCATGCCAATGGTCGCACTTCATGCTCAGGAGGCCGAATCGAAGCCGGTCGCCGTGATTTCGGTCGCTCCCGTGAAAAAGGTTTTGGCTGACGTCCAATACCTGGCCGATGCCGCAGGCCAAACCGATGCTGGTCGAATGGCCGCATTGATGTCGGCTCCGTTCACCGCAGGGGTCGATAAGGCTCGTCCGATTGGCGTCATCGTCATGACCAACGGTCAAGAGTTCGCTCCCACGGCTTACATTCCTGTAAGCGACTTCGACAAGCTGGTCACGACCGCGACCGAACAGATCGGCCCGCCACAAGATGTCGGTGGTGACGTCAAGATGTTCACTCCAAGCCAGATGCCGATCTTCGTCAAACATGTCGGCGATTGGGCTGTGCTGGCCATGGATCAAGAGAAGCTGGCTAATCCTGCCGCTGATCCAACCGCCATGCTGAAGAACCTGCCCGTTGAATACGACCTCGCATTGAAGTTGTTCCCTGGCAACATTCCAGAGATCTACCGCAACGTTTTCATGGAACAAATGAAGACCGGTATCGAGCTTTCGCTGGAACAAGAGCCCGACGAAACGAACGAAGAATTTGAAGCTCGTAAGGAACAGCTCGCCGGCCAAATGGCTGAGATGGAGCGCATGTTCACCGAGCTGGACGACATGACGATCGGCTGGAACGTCGACGCCGCCCAGCAAGGCACCTACCTCGACTTGGCCTATACTGCAACCGAAGGCAGCGAAATTGCCAAGACGATCGCTTTGAACTCTGACCTGTCGACCGAGTTCGCAGGCTTCAGCAGTAAAGATGCTGCCGTTAATCTTCAGATCACCGAAAAGCTTTCCGAAGTCGACGTCGCTCGAATGGAAAAGCAAATGAACGACCTTCGCGACCAAGGCATTCGCCAGTTGGAATCGGAAGGCGAACTAGAAGGTGAAGACCTTGAGTCGGCCAAGAAGGTCATCGACCTGGCCATCGATACACTGATCGAAACGGCTCGAACTGGCTCACTGGATGGTGCCATGATGGTTGACCTGGCCGACAACAAAGCAACCTTCCTGGCTGCCGCTCACGTTGCCGACGGTCGACGAGTGGAAGATGGCTTCAAGGAAATGGTCAAGCTGGCCGCCGACGAAGGCGTGCCTCCTGTGAAGTGGGACGCCGACACCTATCAAGCCATCCGTCTGCACGTGATGCAGATCCCAATGGATGACGCACCTCCAGAAGCGAAGGAAATCCTCGGCGATTCGCCTGAGTTCATCCTGGGCATCGGTGAAAAGAGCGTCTACATGGCTGGTGGTAACGATGCGATGGCCCGCCTGAAGAAGGCTATCGACGCATCGATCGCTGGTACCGACGCCAAAGTCGAACTGATGGAAATGCACATTGCCGCATTGCCAATCTTGCAGATGATTCAGAAGAACAGCCCGCAGCCGGTCCCTGGCGTTGACGCTGCAGCCGATGCCCTTACCGGCGGAAGCGACAAGTTCCTGATGACTGTTAACATTCAGGAACGTTACCTGCGTGTTCGCCTGATGCTGCAGGAAGGTGTCATCAAAGCCATCGGTGCTGGGGTTGCCGCTCAGAATGCCGCCGGTGCCAATGCCGAATTTGAAGAAGCTCCGGCCTTCTAATTCCCGGCAAACGCAACATTTGCTGAATTCACGAAAAGAGGCCTTTCCCTGCGAGAGGCCTCTTTTTTTTGCGCCCGGTGGGCGAATTCGCGTGTCTCACTACAATAAAGATTACGGTTTCAGCCCTTTTTTACGGTTTGGTGCAAGACATGCCACAAGTCCCCACGTTCTCTACTTCCCGTCAGGAAATTGCCGGAGTTCCCGTTAAGCAGATCGCTACTGAATTTGGCACGCCAACCTATGTTTACGACGCCGCCAAAATTGTGGAACGGATCCAAGATCTCGCCGCTTTCGATGTCGTCCGCTATGCCCAAAAGGCTTGCTCGAATTTGGCGATCTTGAAACTGGCTCGAGAGAACAACGTCGTTGTCGACGCCGTGAGTGCCTGGGAAATTCGCCGAGCCCTGGCCGCCGGATACGACGTGCATGGCGATCCGCCTCCGATCGTCTATACGGCGGATATCTTCGACCGTGAAGCATTGGAACTGTGCGTCGAACATGGCCTGCATGTGAACTGTGGTTCGCCAGACATGATTCGCCAACTAGGCGAATTGGCTCCTGGTCGCGAAATCACCCTGCGAATCAATCCTGGATTCGGACATGGGCACAGCCAGAAAACCAACACCGGCGGACAACAGTCGAAGCATGGCATCTGGCATGAACAACTGAACGACTGTTTGCTGCTGGCCGATGCCAATGGCCTGCAAATCACCGGTTTGCACATGCACATTGGAAGTGGAACCGACTTGCACCATCTTTCACAGGTTTGCGATTCGATGGAGAAAGCGGCACTGGAAGTGGGCCGCAGCATCAAGACCATCAGCGCCGGCGGCGGACTGCCGATTCCTTACAACAGCGAGCAAACCTACGTCGATCTCGACAAGTACTTCGAGCTGTGGGATGCAACGCGTAAGAACTTGGAGAAGGCCTTCGATCACAGCATCTCGCTAGAGATCGAACCTGGTCGCTACCTCTCCGCGGAGGCAGGTTACCTGGTTACCGAAATTCGTGCGGTCAAGCAGATGGGAGACAATCTCTTCTACGTGGCCGATGCTGGTTTCAATAATCTGGCTCGACCGATCATGTATGGTGCCTATCATCCGATCTCGGTCGCTCGGCTCGATGGGCAAACCGTTGGTGAAGAACATGACGTGATTGTGGGTGGCCCGCTTTGTGAATCTGGCGACATCTTCACGCAGGAAGAAGGAGGCTTTGTCAGCGCTCGAAAGTTACCACCGGCAACGGTGGGCGACCTTCTGATCATCGAATGTGCCGGAGCTTACGGCTATTGCATGAGCTCCAACTACAATTCGAAGCCGATGGCAGCGGAGGTGATGATCGAAGACGGCAACGCTCGTGTCATCCGACGTCGACAAACGTTTGAAGGCTTCATCGCAGACGAAATGGTCTAAACGACGAGGAGCGACGATTGCCTCGGAATATCGAAATCAAAGCCCGAATTTCTCAGCGAAGCGAGATCGAAGACCGCATCGTCTCGCTCGCTGATTCCGGGCCAATCGTTCTCCAGCAAACCGATCACTTCTATCGCGTCCCTGCTGGACGTCTCAAGTTACGAGAGATCAACGGCGAACATGCCGAGCTGATTTTCTATCAACGTGGCGACACGGCCGGCCCCAAGACTTCCAACTATTCACGCGTGCCCGTTTCTCACCCAACCGAATTAGGCAGCTTACTGACCGACGCATTGGAAGTCGTGGGAACCGTCAAGAAGACTCGCACGCTCTATTTGATTGGCCAAACGAGGATTCACTTGGACGAAGTCGAAGACCTCGGCACGTATCTTGAACTCGAAGTGGTTCTCGAAGACTCTCAGTCAGAAGCCGAGGGCGAAGCGGTTGCTCATCATTTGATGCAACAGTTGGCGATCTCTGATGACGACTTAGTTGAAGGAGCCTATCTCGATCATCTCCTCAAATAGCTGCTCCGGCATCCCCGATAACAACGCCATGTTCGTGCGGCAAATTGAATCGGATTTCGAGGATCGAGAAGTCGTCGGCCAGTTGTTCACATCCGCACAACTCACGGACGTAGCGGAATAAGTCGTCCATCTTCGTATCGCCCTTAGGAATCGGTGCGTTCATGAACTGGACGAATTCCTCGAATGTCCATTCCATGCCATCCTCTTTGTGGATCTCGAAGACACCGTCGCTGTACAGATACAGACTGGACGGAGACTGAATGACCATCGACTGAGTTTCGAAATGAGGCCAATCGATCATTCCCATCAAAGGACCGCCTGACGAAAGACGAATCGGCTCGCTCGATCCCTTTTCATAAAGCAGCGCATCAGGATGCCCACCACCGCCCCAAGTGAGCGTCCTCGACGGACGATGAAAGACTCCGTACCACATGGTGTAAAGCTTGTTGTCATGTCGCTCCATGGTGAACGACTGGTTCAATCGCTTGAGAACTTCGCTCGGATTGCGAAAGTCGGCCCCAGGCAGCGACGCTCCGCGAATCACATTGATGATGCTGACAGCAAGCAGCGCCGAATCAATTCCATGCCCTGTCACGTCCAGCAAGTAGATGGCCATGTGATCAGGATCGATCCAGTGATAACCCATCGCGTCACCACCCAGCTCTTCGGAAGGAACGTAGCGCCAATCGATGGAAATCGGTCCGGTAATCGGTTCGGGAATCAAGCGAGCGACGTAGGCAGCGCCGGCGTCCAAGTCACGTTGCATTCGCTGATTGGTCAGTTCCAGTTCGTTGGTCCGCTCACGAACCAACTCTTCCAGATGAGCGTTGTACTTCTCTAGTTGCTGGTTCTTCTCACGAAGCTCTTCCAATAACGCGGCACGCGACTTAAGACAAATACGATTGCGTTGCCGATCAAGAAACTCTGGGGTAAGCGAGCCTGGCAGGTTACGAATCGTTTTTCGCAACTTGATCTCTTTCACCGCACTTCCGTTGGTGGACTGCCAGACGTCGTCGAAAACTTCGCGTATGCCACTGGAAAGCAAGACACCTTCCGAGGTCAAAAAGCGTAGATCCAAAACGAGATGTCCTTGAGCGTCTTCCAAGTCGACATAGAGCGCGCCAGGATCTTGGTTGTCGAGCAGCTGTCGCACTAAATCGGAGAGCGTCGAAGCCATTCGCGTTGCCATGGACGAGCCGAAACCAAAAGCCGATGCGAGTCCGTAAACCTTCGTACGTACTTCGACGACCGCCGATTGATCAAATATCCGAACGTCTCCAAGGTGCGTTTTCATGCGAACCTCACCGCAATGCACGAAGCGTCGTCATGGCTTCGACCAAACGCTTCGACGACATACCTGGCCACTCGGTCAATCGGTTCAAAGAAAAGCTGAAAACGATCTTCCACATCAAAATGACTGGTGACTCCGTCGCTGTACAACAACAGCACGTCATGAGGCGTCAGCTTATGGATCTCCAGCGAGGGCGTTCGCAATGTTTGCCCCACGACACCTTCTCGCGTCAGCATGTGATGAGGGGCTTCGCCCAGCGTACGGCAAGTCGCATTGCCAATTCCGACGTATCGTACCTGACCTGATCGCGGTTCGACGGTTGCCAAGCCGATGGCCGCGCCTCGACCATTTTGCTGATGACGATGCAGTGACTTCATGAGCGAAAGCAGGTCGAACTTGTCGGCCCAGTTTTCAATCTCTTCTTCCAACTGCAGTGCCGTTGAATAGGCCTGAGGTCCATGTCCCAAAACATCGACCAGAGCAATAAAACAAAACTCGGAGTGAGACTGAACGATGGCCAGGTCGCCCCCGACAAAATGTCCGGCCGCGGAACGAACAAAGCGACCAGCTTCCAGCTTGCGAGGTGTCATTACTTCCATTTCCTCACCGTAATCCTGGTTCCTTTGTCGACTTCCGACTCGATTTCAAAGTCATCCATGAGGCGTTTAACACCGGGCAATCCAAGTCCCAGCGTTCCTCCCGTGCTGTGATGATCGCACATGGCGGAATCGATGCATTCAATCCCCGGCCCATGATCCCAAGCGACCACCTCGACTCCTTGCTTTGTTCCTCGAACAACCGTGCGAAGTATGACTTCGCCATGGTTGGCATACTTCATTATGTTGCGAGCCAACTCGGAAACAGCGGTTGCGACCAGTGCCACTTGGTTCCCTTGTAGTCCAGACGACTCGGCCATCTTGCGAGATGCCATGATCACTCTGGCTACGCTGGCCTCGGTATTGATCCAGATCCTGATCTCCGGAAGGTTCATCGGTTCGACGCGTTGTGGCCTCCACTTTTGGCTCCTCGATTTTCCAATCGCTGAAACGCTTGATCGAGCGTCAGCGTCGATTCAAGTCCGCGTAAGTCGAGATCAAAATCCATCAACGAGCATGCGATCTCGGCTTTCATGCCAACCAAAATGGCATGAGCTCCCATCAGTCGCGCCATCTGCATGATTTGTCGCACCGACTCGAACTCGACGCGATCTAAGATGTCGACTCCCGAAACATCCAACAGAACGGCTCGGGTTTGTGTCTGGCGAATCTTTTCCAGAAGGTCCCTTTTGAAACGAAACAATACTTCATCGTTCAAGTCGACCTGAATCGAAGCGACCAGGCAGCCTGCGGTTAGCTGCATTGGAATTCTCGGCACTTCTGTTCGGTCGTAATTCATGAAGGAGTTCCGTTGTTGTGCATGACCGTTTTCATATCACCAAAGGCATCTCGAAGCGCGTCTTTTAGCGTTGCCGTGGTGCGAATGTCTCCGACATTGATTCCCAGTTCGACAATCGTCTGAGCGATTGCCGGAGAGACACCTGAAATGGTGCACGTGCATCCCATCAGTCGCGTCGCTTTAGTAATTTTGATTAAGTGATTCGCGACCGCCGTATCAACAACCGCGACGCCACTAATGTCGAGAATCAACGAGCGCGAGTGCGTATCGGCGATCTTATGCAGCACCGCGGTCATGATGTCTTGGGCACGTTTCGAGTCGATGATTCCCACAATGGGCAGCATCAGAATATCGTCCCAGACTTCCGTCACCGGCGTCGACATTTGCATTAAGGAATCGTGCTGCTCCGCAATAATGCAATTGGTTTGCCGCATGTAAGTATCAACGACAATCGCCGTGTCGAGCATGATCTGCTTTGTCACCGCTTTGAGCGATCGTGCATAGCGTTCGTGCGTCAACGTTTGGTCGTACAGCACGTCGGTCCAGATTCGGAGCGAGCGATACATCGAGGAAACGTATGTCGGCAGCGGCAAGCCGATCCGCGCATGATTCGCACCAACCGACTTGCGTTTGTGAACGTAAGACTCGTCGATCTGCGCGGAGAAAAAATCTTGCCAGTAGCGTCGCTGCTGACCTTGCACTCGGTGCATCGTCGCGCTGTCGGAGAAGTAAAGTTCAAATTCTGGCTGGGTACGAAGCCACTCGTAGAACTCTTCGATAAAAGCTTCGAGCTGCGGTAAGACAATCTGGCCGTATTCCAGAATCAGTTCGAGGTCCTCTTCCGTCACGTGGTAGAGTTCTCGAAGTTCGTTCGCCGATAAATTCCCGAGATCACGATGTGAATTCATGGGTCTGGCTATTGGGGTTGGGTGGCTTTACGGTTGGGAATCCAGATGCGTCAAAATCAACGAAGCCATGCGAGAAGAGGTGAACTCATCGTAGTTCGCCCCTTTCGCAAAGTCGAGCATTCTGGCCGTTATCCTCTTCCTGCGATCCTCCTTAATTCATAGTCGGAAACGTGGAATTGAACCGATTTGCCTCAACTCTTCAGCCGTCGGAAAACCGAGTACGCGATAGCGTGGCGGGAAGGTATTCAAGTCCTCCATCTTCGAGCCCAATTGCGCTTCGACCGCATCCCATGAACCACTTGCCAATGGTTTCATATGCGTTGAATCCATGAACACCACAACGTCTGCTTTCGGCAGAAGCGCATGCGGACAATCTGGCCAAACACAATAGGAATGAAGCTCGCGTGTCTTGAGATCTCGGTACAAGTAATAGTTCGCGATGAACCCTTCTTGTCCTGACTGAGCAAAACCCGCTTCGATCGCTTCATGCTGTTCGCGATACTCGTTCGACACGCCATGCAAATGCAATTCAGTCAGCGATGCATGCTGGGAATGATGACGGGGTGGTAACCAAGTCTCCCATTCGTCTTCGACCAATCGACAAGGAGTCAAACTGATCGGTCTTGGATCTTGAAGCGAACGACGCGCCAGCTCGCCTAGCAATTCCAGGCCAATCGCATCTTCATCGCCGGTTACAATTAGGCAGTCGCGCGTTGGAATTAATGCGACGGGAAGTCCCCGGACATCCAGCTGGCGAATTCGTTCGGTCAACAAAATGCGCGAAGCGTCGTAATGATCGCCGTTTTGAAATACGCAAACACGATCGTCTATTGTCGTGAACGAAGCATTCAAGTCGCGGAGGTTGTTGAGGGCCAGCTCCATCAACTCGTAGGTCGTTCGTCCCCACTGTTCCATACGTGCCGAATCGATCGTTCGCATGGCTTCTGGAAGGTCGAAGATCGGCATCGCCAAGAGGTGATCTCCCACGGCGATCGAGCTTACTTCCCAGGAGTCCTCCCCTCGTAGTCGCTGCTCTAAGCTACCGATTTCCAAGTAGGCTCGATTGCGGACAATCGGCAATATGTCGGGGGCTGCGTCAGGGAATTCATCAGGAATCGACTTGTGATGAGCAAGAATGGCTCGGGTAATCTGGCCGAGATAAGCTTCGCGTTTATCCTGCGGAAGTTGGTCGTATTCGCTAAAAATATTTCCCAAATTCGCTACGCCGGCCAATTCCCCCTGATCAAAGAAAGTGAATTGATAGGCATCACGCTCGTAGCGGATTTCGCGACTCTCGCCCGCATCCTTCACCCGACGCATCAGCTGCTGGGCAAACTGATCCCGTTTTGAGTTGCCGAAAAGGTAGCCGAGTAAATCCATGGCACATGCGGTAAAAATTTAGGAGGTAAATCGGTGCGATGGCCACTAGGTGTCATTCTATCGGTTTGCAAGTTAAGAACCAACGAAAATCACCTTTTGGAGGTAGCAACACTTTGATTCCCCCCTCGGTAAACACGTGCCGGGGCGTTGGTACGCTAGGTAACTTTGAGTTATTCTTGAGGAACTCAGGTGTTCTTGGCGTACGACCTAGATTCACTACGATGATAAGTTCACCTGACGATTGAAATGGCCAGGGGCGGATCCATCGATCGACACTTTGAGAAGCTTCGTCTGCCGGTAATGCAAGATCCTCAATCCAAACCAAACGATTCTCAAACGCCACCAGGTGTTTTGCTGAGTATCTTCGTCGGCGGTAAGCAGCAGCCGATCTTCGACGATCAATTGGGACAAGAGGTATTTGAGCTGCCCATCAAAGATCGGCTGATCATTGGGCGGCAAGATGTCACCAAGGGCGATCCCACCCCGTTCCGCATGGTTTCGTACACCGACCATCGGAAGCTGATTGTCACGCGTTACCAACAGCGCGAAGTGTCGCGTCGTTCTCTCGATTTGATGCCTGACACAAGCGGACACTATCTGCGTGTGGCGAACATTGGTACGCATGAAGTTCAACTTTCTCCATCCGCCGAAGGGGGCATAGCCCATCAGCAAGTTCGCACACTTGTTACCGACCAACTAACCCAGCAGCCGATTCGATTGTTGATTGGGCATAACGTTGCCGTACAGCTCAGCGGAGTTGGTGGACCCTCTCAACACGAATTTCCAGAAGAGAACCCCAACAAGATCTCCCAAAGCGTGGCTGATGTCGCGCTGATGATGCGACAAAGTCGCATGGCAGACGGTTACGCAACGCCGATCGGACCGTCGAGTGCGGATGTCGAACGCATTCTCAGCGCCGTAAGTACCGTGTTGGAAAAAGCAGCCAGCTCGCCTGACTTCTTTTCGTCGGCTGCCGAGAATGTTTGCAAACTGGGAAACTTCGATTCTTGTTCTTACTTGGGCCTCGACGCAATGGCCAACCAATGGCAATGCGAAGCGACATGGCCTTCAGCTGAAGTGAAAGAGCCTCAAACACCCAACTTCAATAGCCAGGCATTGGAATACATCTGGACCAATCGCAAAACCTGGTCGACACCGCCGACCGTTGGCGAATCGAAACTTCCCGAACGTGTCGTCGTTACTCCGGTCGTCTCCCATGACAGCGTTGTGGGTGCGTTGTATGCCTCGAAACGACCGGGGCGTTTGGGTGATGACGCCATGGCGGAATGCGAAGTCAAGTTTGTCGAGGTCATCCGCGACTGCTTAACGGTCGGACTAGAACGACTCAAAAAAGAACAAGAGGCGGCGAAGCATCAAGTTTGCCTGGCTCAGTTCTTTCCACCAGGCATTGCCGAGCGGATCATTTATGATGAAACGCTATTGGAAACGCGTGAAGAGAACATCACGGTCTTGTTCTGCGACATTCGCGGTTTTAGCACGATTAGTTCCGCACTTGGTTCGGTGCAAACATTGAAATGGCTCCGCGAAGTCCTTGGCGAACTGTCGGAAAGTGTTATTCGTCATCATGGTGTTCTGCTGGAGTATGTCGGCGACGAGTTGGTCGCCATGTGGGGCGCACCCGACGAGCAGCCAGACCATGCCGATCTGGCCTGCCTGGCGGCGATTGATATGGTGGGCAAGCTCGACCGTCTCAATCAAGCCTGGTCCGATCGCATCCCCGACCATCTTATGCCGTTCGGTGTGACCATCGGCATCAACACCGGCGATTGTGTCGTGGGCAAAAAAGGAACCGAGTACAAATACATGTGGGGGCCACTCGGTCCCACGGTCAACGTGGCCAGCCGCGTTCAAGGAGCGACCAAACAATTTTGTCCGAAAGGGGATGACCGCGAATCGGATGGTGTCTTCTATCCGCCAGAAATTTTGATCACGGAAGAAACCCGATTGGCACTCGGCACAAGCATGGCCATGCGTTTCCTTGGATCGATCAAAGTCGTCAACATTCTGGAACCGATCAAAGTCCACGAACTCGCAGCCCGGCGGTCGAATACATGGAACCAACTACGGCAGAACTACGAGAAGGCCTATCAACAGTTCGAGCAGCGAAACTTCTTAGATGCTCTTAACACGCTGGATGTTATTGCCAAAGTCGAAGACTGCCACACCGATGGACCGTCGAAATGCCTTCGCGATCGGGCATTGCGTCTACTGCAGAACCCAAGCCTGGTCGGAACCGAGCATCCTGTCTGGCTACTCGATCAGAAGTAGGTTATCTCCGGCCTCTAAGAAACGAAGCGAAGAACGCGTCGACCGAACTTTAGTCACCGTTCCCACACATCGACAATGCCGGGCGACGCGTCCTTCCAGGGCAAAAACCCTGCTTTCGTTGCTTCCAGAATAACGCCCCTCTAGGTATAACGGAAATTCGCTCTTCCTATTCCGTTGATAAGTGCTACCTATGGAAATCCACCAGCTGCGATACTTCGTTGCCGTTGCCGAATTAGAGAACTTTACTCGCGCCGCCGAGCAGTGCCACGTTACGCAACCATCGCTCAGTCAACAGATCGCGAAGCTGGAACGCGAACTAGGTACCCGTTTGCTCGATCGCCTAGGTCGCACCGTGGTACTGACAGATTCTGGCAAAGAACTTCTGCCGCGTGCTCGACGAATTCTGAAGGAAGTCGATTCCGCCGAAGGTTGGTTCAAGAAACCGGAAGGACCGGAAGCGGTCAGCTTACGCGTGGGCGCACTGCCGACAATTGCTCCCTTTCAGCTGCCGCACATCATCCAGCATTTCCGCCAAGAGATGCCCCAAGTCACTCTGACACTGGTCGAAGACTACACCGACCATTTGCTGGACCGGCTTTTTAAAGGAACGCTTGATGTCGCGATATTGGCGTTGCCGATCGAAGACACTCGCCTGCAAGTCGAACCATTGTTTCGCGAAGCGTTGATGGTTGCATTGCCACCAGATCATCCGCTGGCCGATAAGCCATCGCTCTCCTTCAACCAGGTTCGCCAGGAACCATTTGTCCTGCTGCATGAAGTCCATTGTCTGGGTGAACAGATCATTGGTTTTTGCCGGCAGCAAGAGTTTCAGCCGCACGTGGTTTGCGAAAGTGCTCAGATCTCGACGATTCAGGAGTTGATCCGACTGGGAGTCGGTATTTCGCTGATTCCAGAAATGGCGATCGACCCTAACGACGACCAGTGTGTCTATCTGCCGATTCGAAAGATTCAGCCCTATCGGACAATCGCAGCCGCTTGGAATCGCCACCGCACGATTACCCCACCACAGAATCTATTGATGGACATTCTTCGCCGCGAAGATGCATCTAATACGGCTTAATTCTAAAATCACGCCTCGTGCTAGCATAAATTGATCTTGGATCGATTCGGTGCATCGCTATACTCTCGCCCGCCTGAAACTGTCACAAACGGCAAGGAAGCACGGGACAGAGTGGCCTGGCCGAGGGAATCATGCGTATTTCAACGATCCAAAATCTGATACTTTTCACGATCTGTGTCGTCGCCACTAGCCGCGAGACAACAGCCGAGCCGATTCGTTTGATGTTGGACGAGTCGGATCAGCCGGTCGCTGAAAGACAAGTTCAACCGGCTCAGTACGTATTGCCGGCCGAGCGATCGCTCCAGCGTCCCTTGACGCTATCGCTTACCGCCGATGGCGAGCCGCTGGAAAATCCAGCCATCCGCCAAGTCTCGGCCGAAGAACCGCCAGCTCCCAACAAAGAAACAAGCGTTTCTGTCCGCGCTCCGGAAGGGGCCCGAGTCGCTCCGCCGACCGCCAATGGTCCTCTTCGTATTTATCGCATCCACGAGCAAAAGATCGACAATCCCGCGGCAGAGCAAGGGACGTCGAAGTTCAGCGAGTCAGTCCCACCGACGATGGCGACGCAGCCGTTACAAGTCGAACCGGAGGCTCCTGCCCAGCAGCCTCGTTCGCGATTCTCGATCACACCTCAAGTACAAATCGCGGAACCACCTCCAACTCAGACGCCCAGCCAGACTCCCGTCGAAACGCCGGCGGCGCCAGTTCAACCATCGCCTCAGCCGAAGATTGAACTGGAAGCTGCACCATTCACGGCCTGGCAGATAACCCCCGGCAAGACGCCTCTTGGGCAGGTCGAAGCTGAGTGGGGCGAACCGATCAAGCGTCGTCGGGTCGATCAGGACAAGCATGTTCGCCTATATCGAAACCAAGGTGAGTTCGCTCAGCTGGAAATCGCGGTCGACAACGATCAAATCATTTCCGTTTTTCTCATTCCACAAACACCTATTTCGCGCGATGTGGTTGAGGCAAAATTCGAGCTGACCCAAATCGCACCGGCAACGGTTCGTGATACGACTGGTCGTCACTTGGGCGTCATCTATCCCGAGCGTGGCATCATGTTGCCTCAGTCCGAAGATGGCAACCCTCAGCAGGTAGATCGCATCATTGTTCAGGCCCCTTCGGCCGAAGCATTCATGATTCGCGCCGCTAGCCGACCGGCCTTGGAGTTCCGCGATCGTCTGAACGATTATCAAATGGCCCTCGAGCATGAACCGCATCATGCCGTGGCGTGGCACGAGATGTCCTTAGTCCTCCATCGCCTAGGCCGAGATACCGAAGCGTTTGAGGCCGCACGCAAGGCGACCGCTGGTGTTGGTTCTTCTGCCGAACATCGTTTGCACCGAACGCTGCTTAATGTCGTGCAAGGCAATTTGGCCACAGGTATTCGTAGCACTCAAGAGATTGCGGAAGATACCAATGTCGCCGATCATGTTCGTGCGAAGGCTCATTGCCAGTGGGGTGATCTACTGCAAATGGCAGGACCGCAAAAGAATCGTGACGCGGTGAACCATCACGTGAAAGCGATCGAACTTGCTTCGCCTTTGGTGAACGACACCAACCAACAAGTTCGTCGAGCCGCCAAGCGAGTCCTTGTCGATGCTCATCTGGCGTTGGCGATCGATATTGCGACCGGCGACTGGGAGAAAAAAGAAGAGACCGTCACCCAGTGGCTTCAGCGCGGCAAGATCTACATTGACGACATGGTGACCAACGAAGAAGCAACCGGCGAACTGCGGATGGCCTGGCTCACGAAATCGTTGATGGCCCACAGCTTCTATAATGCTCCGTTCGATCCTGGCGATTCGGTCGACCAAATCCTGGGACAGTATCGAGAGCTTGTCAGCCAAACGGACGATGCATTCTTTCATCGGGCATTGGAATGGGAAACGGGCCAAGCGTTATCGCAGGCCGTTTTCATCCAGCACTCTCGCGACAAACATGATGCAGCGCTAAAGCTTGCCGATCAGGCACATACGTTCCTGAAAGGGGGCGTTGTCGGCCGAGAGGTCAGTATTGCCGATCATCTGTTGCTGGGGAATCTTTACTTTCGGGCAGGAGCAATCTGTGCGGTTCAAAAGCAGGATCATACGGCAGCCGTGCGTTGGTATGAACTTGCCAACACGCATTTGACTGAGCCTTCGCTGCAAAGCGTGATGCTCGACCGCCGTGGCGAATCGCTCGTCAGCATGGGCGTTTCCTACTGGTCCACCGGCCAGCGAGAAAAAGGAATCCAACTGACCGAAACAGGGAAGTCACTCATCGAGTCGGCGGTCGCACAGAATCAGGCCATCAAGCCGAAGCTGATCGTTCCGCTGGACAACCTGGCCGAGATGTATCGCGAATTGGGAGACGCTCAAAAGAGTGCCCAGTTCACCGCTTCCGCCCAAAAATTACGTCAAACACTGGGTGACGGATCGGTTTCTCGATAACCGAAAACGGGGCAACGGTTCACTTTCCGCGGCAGATGGCTTTCCGTATGATGGACAGAGCAGTAATTCTGCCAGCCTATGTCTATTGAATAAAGCCGCAGCCTGAGCCGCGTATGGTCTTCGAACACATCGAGAAGCTCAAACGAGAGTATACCGACAAGTACGTCGCCATTGCGCACATGGTTCCGGAACTGAAGCGTTTTGCAGGACGCACGGGTATCGTTCGGACAGTGAACATGAGTGGTCGTGCCCTGGTCGAATTCCTGGGGACATCGGACATCTCGTGGTACGACATCGATATCGACTATCTCAAAATCGTTGAGAAGCCGCCGGAACCCGTCGCTGAAAAGCAATCCGCTAAAAAAGCTCCCCCTGGCAACGATGCCCCCAAAAAGCCAGCCACCGCTAAGAAGCCTCAACCCAAGACCGGCAGCAGCACCGCAGACATTCTAGCGATGGCGCGGGGTAAGAAGCCGGCCGAGTCAAAGCCCAAAAAGCAAAGCACGTCTGATATCCTCGCGGCGGCACGTGGTGAAAAGAAGTCGGACAAGCCAAAGTCTGATTCCAAAAAACCAAGTACTTCCGATATCTTGGCCATGGCGCGGGGCAAGTCAGAAGCCAAGGAAGAGAAAAAGGACGAGAAGTCGCTTTCAACCGCCGACAAATTGGCCATGCTTCGTGGCGAAAAGAAAGCCGATACTCCGGCTAATCCACCAGCCCAGCCGACGGAGAAGAAGAAGCCCAGTACGGCCGATATTTTGGCGATGGCTCGCGGAAAGAAGACGACCGAAACAAAAAAGGAAGAGTCTTCTTCGGCGAAAGATAAAGAGTTGACCACGGCTGAGAAGCTGGCCCTCCTGCGTGGGGAAAAGAAGACAGAAGCGGCAGCAGTCGATAAGTCCAGCGACGAACCAACCCCTAAAAAGCCAAGTACGGCGGACATTCTGGCGATGGCACGTGGCCAGAAGAAGAAGTCAGTCGACGATTCCAGCAGCGGGAATGCTTCTACAGAAGACAAATCGGAGCCGTAGCGGCATTCCGTTCTTAAGGGAAGTGCGAACTCTTTCCCGACCGATGTTGTCCCCCAGGGCGGATTGAGGGAAGATAGCAATAACCCCTTCGCATCACGACTAGCCCCGCTGAATTGCCGCATGATTCTGCTGATCGACAACTACGACTCGTTCACGTACAACCTGGTTCAGCGACTCGGCGAGATCGATCCGACCCTTGATCTCCAAGTTTATCGCAACGACCAGATCGACTGTGCGACGATCGAAAAGCTGGCGCCGACGCATCTGATCGTGTCGCCTGGCCCTTGTACGCCCAACGAGGCCGGCATCTCGGTCGAAGCGATCAGTCACTTTGCTGAGAAGCTGCCGATTCTGGGGGTTTGCCTTGGCCATCAATCGATGGGTCAGGCCTTCGGAGGAACAATCGTTCGTGCCGAACGACTCATGCATGGCAAAACGGACGAAATCCATCACGACGGCAAAGGGCTGTTCGAAGGGATGCCGAATCCTTTCATCGCAACGCGATACCACAGCCTGGTGATTAAGCCTGATACTTTGCCGGATGGTTTTGAAGTCGCTGCGTGGAGTGTGATGCCCAATGGGGAAAAAGAGATCATGTCGATCCGGCACAAATCGTTGCCGCTTCTGGGACTGCAGTTCCATCCCGAAAGTTTTCTCAGCGAAACGGGAACCGACATGCTCCGCCGCTTTCTGGAGATTCAACCCGCTACGAGTTCGTAAAGGAATCTGAACGATGCTTTCCGTCACTGAGGCACTCGCAGAAGTCGCTCGCCACGCGTTTCAACTTCCCACCCACGAATGCCCCGCGATGGAAGCCCTTGGTGCGGCCCTCGCCGAGGATTTGATCAGCCCCGTCGAATCTCCCGCCTTCGATAAAGCCATGATGGATGGCTTTGCCCTAATCGCCGCTGATACAGCAGGGGGCAACACAAATCTCGAGATTGTCGAAGAAATCACCGCCGGCAACACTTCGAAGGAAGCCATTCAATCGGGAATGGCGGCCCGCATTATGACTGGCGCCCCCATGCCGGACGGTGCCGATAGCGTGGTGATGGTCGAAGAGACGCAGATCGACTCGGAAAATGTCGACCGCGTACATGTGCTTCAATCGGTCAAGCAAGGAAGTCATGTTCTCAAGCGAGGCGGACTTCTTTCCAAAGGGCAAGTCGTCATCCCGGCCGGATCGATTATTCGCCCGATTGAAGTGGGTATCTTGGCGGATCTTGCTGGCGGAAAAGCCAAAGTTCGTCGTCGACCGACCGTAGCGATCATCTCGACTGGAGATGAGCTTGTCGAAGCGCACGAAGAACCTGGCCCTGGCCAAATCCGCAACACAAATGGTCCCATGCTGGCTGCCATGGTTGAAGAAGCAGGCGGCAAAGCAATTCGACTTGGCATCGTCCGCGACAACCGAGAAGCGCTGACCGAAGCCATCACCGAAGGTCTGAAAGCAGACATCCTGCTAATCTCCGGCGGAATGTCGGTCGGCGTGAAGGACTTTGGCCCTACGTTGCTGGCAGAGCAGGGGGTCGAGAAGGTCTTTCATAAAGTCCAATTGAAGCCTGGAAAGCCGCTTTGGTTCGGCAAGCAGGCAAGTGGCGAGAGCCCGACACTCGTGTTTGGTCTTCCAGGCAATCCGGTCAGTAGTCTGGTCTGTTTTCACTTGTTTGTCCGCAGTGCGATGAGCGCGTTGGTTGGCCGAACGAGCGACTCTCCATTTGTTCCTGGATTCCTGCTGACGCGGGATTTCGTAAATCCAGGCAACCGACCGGTCTTCTTTCCGGCGTTCGCTTGCCGAAAAGAAGGCGCCGGAGCAACAATTGCTCCACTCGATTGGAAGGGCTCCGCCGACTTGGCGACGTTAGCTAAAGCCAATGCACTGGCCTGTTTCGATGCCAATAGCCAGTACGAAGCTGGACAATTCATCTCGGCTGTGATGGTGTAATTAGCCCTTTTAGGGCGTTGGGAAACGTCCGCTGTTGGGTTACACTCCTGCGAACCGGACGAGGTACCAAAAGGGGGTTCCTCGATCGGATCAAAGGGCATTCACAGTCGGAACACAACGTGAGTCAACTGACCGAATTGGCTGCGACCTGGTTCGAAGAGGTATGGAACCAGCGAAACGATGCCGCCATTTACGATCTCTCAGGCAAGAACGCGCGAGGCTATGCTGAGTCGGACGTCCGCTATTTCAGCATGGATGCATTCAAGCAGTTTCGCGACAACGTCCTCGCCGCGATGCCCGACCTTCAAATCGAAGTTGAAGGGATCATCGAGCAGCATCCCGATGTTGCCGTGCGGTGGTTTCTAACCGGTACGCATACCGGCGATGGCTTTGGCTTTCCGCCGACACGCTCTCGCGTTTCCATTCGTGGCATGACTTGGCTGCGTGTCGACGAGAACAACAAGTTTGTCGAAGGCTGGGACTGCTGGAACCAAGGGCGAATGATGCAGATCTTCGTTGGTGCTGCCCAAGGGGCTCCTGGTCCTGACGAAGAGGATGCCTAGCGAGAAGTCGACCTAGGACGTAGATACAAAACCACGTAAATTATGGGCTCACTATCGCCCAACGATTGACGTGAGTTTTCGACGTGCACGCTTCCCAGTCCTCGCCAGAGACGCCCGCAGCTGAAACATCCCAGCAACCCACAATTACTCGGCGAGCCGTGCTGGGATATTCTGTTACCAGTGCCCTGTTACTCGCGCTGGCGTTTCCCCCGTTCAATCTTTCGCTGCTCGGCTGGATCGCCCCCATTGGCTGGCTGTTGCTTGTACGGACTCCGTTGCTTCCGCAACGATCGTATAGGATTATCTACCTGTCTGGGTTCATGTTCTGGCTGACCGTCCTTTTCGGCGTCGGCAATGCTCACTGGGCGACGCGCTTATTCGGTTGGCCGGTGCTGTGCGGATACCTGGCTTGTTATACGCCGCTGTTCGTGGCGATCAGTCGAACAATCGTCCATCGTGCCAACGTGCCCCTGCCGATTGTCGCGCCGATTGTCTGGACGGCACTCGAATATGTTCGCGCTTACTTCGCCACCGGCTTTTCAATGGCCATGCTGGGTCATACCCAAGTGGAGCTCATCGGGTTTATTCAGATCTCCGAAATCGTCGGTGCGTACGGGGTATCCTTCGTGGTGATGGTTTCGGCATCGTGCGGCGCCATGTTGGTCGCAGAAAAGAATTGGCACACCACCGCATCAAGTCAGACAAGTCGAAAAGTCCGGTTAACTTGGCTTCTCGTTGGTCTTGCGGTCGTAACGGCAGCGAATTTCTACGGCGTTTACTTGTATGGCAATACAAACATCGCTGAGAAACTAGAACGAGAAGATTCCGCAGAGGGTGGAAAAGTCGCTCGCATTGGTCTCGTCCAAGGTTCCATCGACACCGTCTTCGGCGATCCGACTCAGTCGTCGCGAACCTTCGAGCAATACTCGGCCATTACCGATCAACTAGTGAAAGATCATCCCAATCTCGATTTGATCATTTGGCCCGAAACCACCATGGGCGATCACATGGTCTTCGAGCTTGGGAGCGACTACGCACCGCCGGCCGACTTGCCGATCGATGCGAACGAGCATCGTAAGCGAATCACCGATCGTTCCAGCGGCTTCCAACGATTCTTGAAAGACCTGGCCGTGAATCGATGGCAGGCCCCATTGCTGTTGGGTACCTCGACGCTGCGTTTCGGCAACCAGCGATTGGATCACTTCAACACAGCCATCTACGTCGGACCAGAAGGAACGATCGAGACCAAGTACGACAAAATGCACCCGGTGATGTTCGGCGAATACGTCCCGCTGGGCGACTATTTTCCATTCGTCTACGATTGGCTGCCGATCGGTGGTGGATTGACGCCAGGTCAGGGGCCAATTGCTGTCGATGTCAAAGGAGTCTCGCTGGTTCCCTGCATCTGTTTTGAGAACACCGTTCCGCAGTTGGTCGCCGCCCAAGTACGCGAACTTCACGAACAAGGTCAGAAAGTCGATGCCCTTGTCACGTTGACCAACGATGGCTGGTTCTGGGGTTCGAGCATCTTAGATTTGCACTTAACATGTGCCCGCTTTCGCGCGGTGGAAAACCGCCGGCCGATGTTAGTCGCAGCCAACACCGGCATTACGGCCCAGATTGATTCCACAGGTCAGCTCGTCCAATTCGCGCCGGTTCGACAGACAAGCTTCGTCGTGACGGATATGTTTCCTACCAAGCGATCTTTGTCACTGTACACGCGATACGGCGATTGGTTCGCCGCCGCGTGTCTGGTTTTAACGATTATCGGGGCGTCAATTGGCGTCGCGATTCGTTACACCAGACGCCGACCCCCTCTGCAAGGAGGCAATCAATCTCAAAGCAAGGGGGACGTAAGCGATGTTTGATGCACCGGGTATCCGCAGAAACGGAACTTAGCTCCCCCGCTGGACGTATAGGCCGAAGAACCCTGGCAAAAATCTTCGTGTGAATCCGTCGTAAAGCGTTATTGTCGTTTATATTAGATCAGGGGCTGGGCAAGCTGCGGAGCAAGTTCCGGTTATGCAGCCACATTTCCCAGAACCCCCAAACTAATTTGTCCGTTTTGTTGACACTGTCGAAAGCCCAGAATTATACTGGCCGTAAATACTCACACATCTTGTCCCTTAACTAGCACCCGGTTTGCTTCGAGCGTGGTCTGAGGCGAACCCCTTTTCGGTTGTTGGATCCGTCAATCTGCATGGACGCGGCTTGCCATCAATGCGTGATCGTTCTGTCACGTTAGTCGCAAGCGACGAGAAACCGACCCCCAGGCAAGGCCTTGGCGAAAGCCATTGAAGGAGTCACATCCATGACATTGATCGGAAAGATCTTTACCGTCCTCATTCTCATCATGAGCTTGGTCTTTATGACCGTGGCGATGATGGTTTATGCCACGCACAAAAATTGGCGTGATGTCGTGAAAGGGGATGGCAGCAACCAAGGCATGGAAGCAACCATCCAAGAGCAAAAACAAACCGCCTCGTCGCTGGAAGACGACATCAGCAATCTGAAGATGAAGCTCGAGCAGGAACGTGCGGCTCGCGTTTACGCTTTGGCCGCTCTGCAAGCTCGCACCAAGTTGCAAGAAGCAGAACTGACGCGTTTGGATCAAGAGAACGAACGCTTGGTCAAGTCCGAAGCCGACATGAAGGTTCTGCTGGAACTTGCCGAAACGAACTCGAAAAACCTGAAGCAAGAAGTCTCGCAGCTGCGGACCGATATCAAGACGGCTCAGTCCGATCGTGATACCAACTTCCAGGAAGTGGTTCAGCTGACCGACAAGCTACAACAGTTGAAAGTCGAGAAAGATCGCCTGAGTGAACGCGAACAGCAATTGGCGACACAGATCGCTCGCCAGAAGCGCGTTCTGACGGCACACGGAATGGATGAGTTCACCCCTGTCGATGGCATCCCGCCAGCTTTGGAAGCGGTTGTCACCGCGGTCAACGACAACAACATGGTGGAAATCTCGGTCGGTGCTGACGACGGCATCAGTCGAGGGAACACGCTAGATGTGTTCCGCGGCGACACTTACCTCGGCCGCATCATCATCAAAGAAACCGCTCCAGATCGTGCGGTTGGGGAAATCATTCGGGAATATCGCCGCGGCCTGATTAAGAAGGGTGACTATGTCTCCACAAAGCTCGGATAAATCGGGACGTAAGTCCAACCTCAACGTTTATACCATGATGCTGATTCTGTCGTTCATCGCCCTGACGACTGGCGCAATCTTGCTGTTCATGGAACTACAACGCTTCGGTAGCTGGCCTCAGTGGAACACCTAACGGCTGCTACCTGCCAACCAGATCAACGCAAAGGCGAAGCCCACACGGCTTCGCCTTTTTTTATGAGGTCAATCTATTTTCACGAGTTCTCTTTGGCCGCATCGGCGAGAACGTCGGGATGTACGGCGCCGAGATCGGTCGCCAATTGAGTCGCTTCCCGTTGGCTGCTGTAGTAAACCCTCGTCGGTAAGATCATGTTGATCTGATACTCAATGTTTACCCGCCGCTGCGGGACATCCATTCGCACAACAATTCGTTGTCGGGCACGTCGCTCCGGTCCCAGCAGTGTCGACCACCAATTGCCCCGCCAGAACGTAAGCGGGTCTCGAGAGACAACACGCGCATTACGTGTTTCATAAAACGCGATCGCCTGCGGCATGACTTCCGCGATCTCGGGAACGAAGAATTCGTACCGATCGACAAACCATGAGAGCGTTGTGCCGCGGAAGATTTCGCTGCGAAGGTAAACCGCTGCCGGCGATTGAGATACCGGCGAGCGATAAGGGTTAAGCGTGTCCATGACGTTCTCGTGCACAGGTATCAGCCCCTCTTATTATAGAAGGGCTGAGAATTTAATGCACGAAACGTGACTTACTCGCTCTGCCGTCCTGCTTCTTGAGGACGAGGAATTTCCGATTTGGGACTCCAGCCGGCATCGAATAGCATGTCGAACAATCGGGCCTTCGAGTTGACGTTCGTCTTGCGGAAAATGCTGGAGCGTCGGAACTGCACCGTTCGGAGGCTCAATTGCAAGCGATCGGCAATCTCTTGATTGGTACGACCGAGGAACATCAGTTCCAACACCTTCGTCTCTTCCGCCGAAAGCTCGCTGAGAAGTTGATCCGCTTCTTGTCGCTTGACGTGCTTGCGGAACGTCTGCTGGTTCTTTTCGATCGCCTGACGAATGGCGTCGATCAAACGGCTTGTGTTGCACGGCTTCTGGAATAGTTCGAACGCACCCAGCTTCATCGCTTGAACCGTTGTTGGTACATCGGCATGCGCTGATAGATAGATGGTGATCAGCGGCAAGTTCGCCTGATTCACGCGACGATGTACTTCCAGCCCAGAAATACCTGGCAAACGGATATCGAGCACAGCACAGCCAGGCTGATCCGGTGGTACTTGGTCGAGGAACTCTTCGCCGGAGGCATAGGCGTAGGCAGTCAGCCCGACCGACCTTGCCAGTTGCAGGAGCGATTCGCGCGCGGCGGGATCATCGTCGACAAAATAAACAATCGATTCTGAGGTCATGGGATGCAAACTGTCTACCCAGGAAAACGGTCATGCCTGTTTTACCCCTAGTCATGTTGCTGCCCTTGATCCAGTTCGTTGCCAAGATGGTGGGTCTCGCTGCCCCATGAAGTGCCACCTTCGCGACAACTTCCAGCGAGATCTTGGTCAGAACTTCTTACGGCACGTTAATGCTGTGAACCGGGAAGAACCAAACGAGCGATTTTAGAACGGTCGTTAGTTTTTGCCAGTGTCACTAAAACCTTAACGATTGTTGAGCCAGATCGTACTTCCAGAACTGTCATCGGTCACGAGCGAAATCGCCTCAAATAAAAGCAATCTCATTCCTGTTTTGACAGGAAAAGCTGCACAAAACAGGCAAACTAAGCCTCGTTCTGCGCTTGGCCCGCAACCATTAAAGTCTTCCCACTGGAGATTTCCGGCCCATCGTAAATATAGGTTCCATTTCTACTTCGTCTTGGACGTAATCCTTTCCAGGTCCAATTTTTTCCAGAATGGCTTGCTGAATCAGCATGTTGCGCTTACGCAACTTATCGCGGACTAAGATGAGAATCGAGTAGGCGAGTTGCTGTATTCAATCTTAATTTTTGAGGAATATTGCTGACGAACCCAAGCAAAAAATGCGGGAGTCCGCTGCTTTTCTGCAAACTTTCTTTCTCGAAACCGACGAAACAATGTCTCGTTTTTACGCGAAACGCGCATAAAAAAACTCCTGGGTCAAAGACCCAGGAGCTCGTTTGCTACGATTCGTAACCTTATCGTTAGGTTACAAATTGCCAGTTTCGGTTACTTCGTCTTCGGGAAGACGAACCAGCATCCACGTCTCGTCGCGATCGGTACCGTAGTGCACCAGCACCGAGGCAGCTTCCTGCGACAAGTTATAGATACCCGTTTCCATGACCGTGGCCGAACGTTCGCCGATGAGCCAAGCCGCACGTTGCGACTGCGGATCGACTTTACCCCAAACCGGCAGCGACGTTTCGGTCGTAGCGTTGAAGTACGTTCCTGCGATCAAGCCTTCCTTATCGACAGCCAGCTGCAGATAGATATCTCCTTCGCCTGACTCGGTATCGGTCAGCACGAAGACACCCATTGGCAACCAATCCTCTGGGTTACCGTTGCCTTCCACAGGTGGACGACTCTGCAAGATCTTGCGACCTTCATTGGCTAGTGCAATCGCTTCGAGTGCGTATTGCTCACGCGTCGCGATCGGTTCTTCCTCGACATACACGTACTGGGTGTCGTACACGATCGTCGAACCGTAGTCGTAATAGACAGGGTACGTCGGATAGGTTCCCCAGAAGCTCCAAGTGCTTAGGCGATACGGGGTCGCCCACGACCACCAATAACCAGGGCGTGGTCGATAGCGATGGAAGTACCAGTTACCTAAGTACTGATGTCGTGGATACCAACGATCGTTCCACCCATATCGGAAATGGTTGTGTCCATGGCGGCGAACGTCGTGTGCATGGCGATACCAGTTATCCGGCACGTGGCGACGATGGCGGTCGTCCCAACGTCCGTCCCAGTCACGGTCACGATCCCAATCACCTCGGCGTCGATCGCCATCACGATCTCGGTCTCGGTTTCCGTCACGGTCGCGATCTCCATCAGGGCCTCGATCACCACGATTCGGTCCACGATCACGATCGCCGTCGCCATCGCGGAAACGGTTCTCAACGTTCGCAAGTCGATCTCGGATCGAGTCACGATCTAACGAACCTCGTTGACGTACGTCTTCCAGGCGTTCACGGAACTGAGGATCACGGTTCACGCGGTCTCGCCAGTCGAAGTCTGGTCGGACTTCTGGGCGATTCACAACACGGTCACGATCTCCTCGGTTTTGATCTCCACGATCTCGGTCACCACGATCAGGACGGTTTCGATCGGCATCGTTAGGCGTTCCGGGACGTGGCCCTGGTCGGTCGGCACCTGGGCGGTCTCGATCGGGACGATTCATGTCAGGGCGATTTCCGTTGGGGCGTTCCCCGTCAGGACGATCGCGTCCTGGTCGATCGATCTCCGGTCGGGCAATTTCTGGACGGTTCACGTCAGGGCGACTAGCACCTGGATTTAATCGGTCTCGAATCGAATCTCGGTCGATACCAGGACGACGGTCGCGCTGACTCGGATCAGGACGGTCTTGGTCGCCACGGCCAGGAATCGATGGACGAGCATCGGTGTTTCCGCGATTCATGTCTCGCAATCGATCACGAATGTCGCTTGCATCGCCGGGACGGAATCGGTCTCGGATCGACGAGCCAGGCGTACGATCTGGAGTTGCTCCTGGGCCACGTTCGGTCGAAGGCGTCCCTGGTCGCGCGTTTGGATTGGTATCAGGTCGATTCATGCGATTGAACATGTCGCGGAAGTCACGACTCGGTTGGGCACCATCAGGTCGACGCGAACCAGGATTGGCATCGGGTCGTGTCGACGGTCGGTTCTCTCGATTCAAGTCAGGTCGATTGACTTCCGTTCGGTTGGCCGGCGAACGACCGTTGATCAGATCACGAATCGAACTCGACGAGCCACGATTGCCATCTCGGTTGGCCGGAGGCGTGCGGTCGTTAGAACGCTGAGCCGTGTCGGCTGGTCGAGACTGCTGTAAGCGATTACGCAGCGATTCGAGCGAGGAAGGAGTACGACCGCGATCAATCGACGGAGTGCGATTTGACGACGGCGAGCTGGGTCGCGCACTATCGATTCGACCTGGTCGAGTCATTTCTGGTGTTTTTCGATCGGGAATGATCGATGGCGTGCTTCGCGACGACGAAGGGGTCGGGGCAGACCGCGTCGGTCGCTGTAGGTTTCGGCTACTGGACGATGGCGTACGGCTTGGCGACGGCCGTGCTTCAGGCGAACGTCCTCGACTGCGATTCACACTTGGTGTGGGTCGAGAACGTTCTGATCGAGCACTGCTGCGGCCTTCGGACCCTTTCGACTTGCCGTTGCCCTTGTCTTGGGCTTGGCCGAGTTCGGGGAGTCCGATCAGGCAGATCATCAGACCTGCGAGCCAGACTGAGCGGGTGTACATATCAAAACTCCTTGGGTGTCTTGCAACCATGATCGGAGAATGGCAGGGGGGGATCACCGCACTGGATCTCGCTGCGGTGCATGGCGTCAGTGCCATTATCGATGGCACCTTCCGATCGTTGCGTACGTTTAATGGACGAAGCGCAAATACTGAATGAGCACCCGACATGCCAACCAACAGCAAACTGCCTGAATCGCCCAAAGATCAAAGCCCAAGGGAAGTTATAGCGATTACAACGATTCAGCCTGTGACGGCTCATGAAGTTTGGAGATCAAATTGATAACAATTGTTTCATTTTGACGTCCCAGCCCAGAAAATTAGGGACGTTGGCTCAAAAGGACTGCATTCGTGCGATCAATCTGACGGGTTTGCGACCAACCGTGTCCTAAACTGGTGAAGAATCATTCCACGTTCAGGCATTGGCATCCGTTTTGCCTTGTCTGTAACACGAGCCGCGGAACAATACGTTTGTGTTGTTCCCTGATGCAATCACCGACACAACTTTCCATACCCTAAGGGGATCGTCATGTTTCGCACACTTCTATTTGCGGGGGCCGTCGCCCTTGCTCCGCTGTTTGCAGTAAGCGCTGTAGAAGCGCAGACGTACACCACGGTTTCGCCACCAACTGCGGTGGGTTACATCCCCGTACGTCGCGGCCTGTTTGGACTTCGGTCGGAACTACAGCCGGTTGTCGTTCCGGGAGCGGCCACAACGGTAGTGAATCGTCCTGTGGTGACGACTAACTACGCGCCGACGACCACCTACTACGCTCCTCCGACGACGACTTATTACACGCCGGAAGTGACCACGTCGTACTACGCTCCTCCAGCGACTACGACCTATTACGCACCGACTTCCAATGTGGTTCCCGCTACGGTAACAACTCCTGTTCCCACGACGGTGAATTACTATCCCAAGACGTACTGGTACAGCACCCCCGCGCCTGTTCCACGATCGGTCGGGATGCCTATCATCGGCTACTAGTCCTCGTGCAAGCACAAAAAACTTCGAACTGCCCTCCATTTTTTGGTGGGCAGTTTTTCGTGGTTGGAAAAGCGATAGCCGACTTTAGATGCGTTTTGCCGTCGACTACACTGGAAGGACTCCATTCAACGCCCCACGTCGGGCATCCATCGCCGCGAGTGCCGTTCCGAGTCGGCTCCGAGATTTCCAAGAGGTTCCCCCATGAAATTGCATCGCTTGTTTGGTCTGTCGTTGTTGCTCTTGCTGACGTGCGTGGTCGCATTGCCTGCTGAGGAAAAAGAAGCAACTGAGAAGAAGGGGGAATGGATTCAGCTGTTCAACGGCAAAGACCTGACCGGATGGATTCCTAAAATCCGCTATCAGGAAGCTGGTGAAGATCCGGCCAAGACGTTCCGCGTGGAAGATGGTCTGCTGACCGTCTCCTACGCCGATGGCTATGAAGATGGTTTCAACGAAACGTTCGGCCACTTGTTCTACGAAAAGCCGTTCAGCAACTACCGCCTGCGTCTCGAATACCGCTTCATTGGCGATCAATGCAAAGATGGCCCCGGCTGGGCATTCCGTAACAGCGGCGTAATGATCCATGGCGAGTCGGCCGAAGACATGGGCAAAGACCAGAACTTCCCCGCTTCCATCGAAGTGCAACTGCTCGGCGGCCGCGAACAAGGATCGCGTCCTACGGCAAACCTCTGCACGCCAGGCACGCACGTCGTGATGAACGACAAGCTGTTCAAGCCTCACTGCATCAACAGCTCGTCGGAAACCTACCGTGGCGATCAATGGGTGACCTGCGAGATCGAAGTTCACGGCAACGGTACGATTAAGCACATCATGGATGGCAAGACCGTTTTAGAATACGAGAAAGCTCAGCTCGACCCGGGCAACGGTTCGATCTCGGAAGAAGCTCACACCAAGGCGCTGATCGAAAAGAATGGCGGCGACGTGATGCTCTCCGGCGGGACGATCTCGCTGCAATCGGAAAGCCATCCGGTTCAATTCCGTAAAGTGGAAATCATGCTGCTGGACGAATAGTCTCCGGGAGTGAATGGAATCGATGAAAATTTGCACGCTCTTCAACGGCCGATCTGGCGGAGCCCAAGCGATCGGCCCTCAAGTAAAGCAACTTGCCGAACGGGATGCGGCGTGCTGGATTCCCATCGACCAACTCCCCAGCGATCAGGGGTTGGTCGATATCGTTCAGGCCGAAAAGCCTGATCGTGTTATTCTTGTCGGTGGCGACGGAACCGTTTCGCGTTCTCTCGCCACGCTCGACTCGCCGAGCGATCTTCAGTTTGGCATCGTTCCGACAGGCACCGGAAACGATTTGGCCCGTTCCCTGGACATACCGCTAGGCGACGTGGAAGCCGCATGGAATCTGGCCATCGATGGCGAAGCCAAACCGATGGACTTAGTCCAAACGTCTGTCGACGAACCGAAGCTGTTGATGAACGCCGTAACAGCAGGAATCGGGGGAGTCGTCGCCGAAGAGATTCAATCGGAAACCAAGCAAACGTACGGGGCACTCGCCTACTGGATGTCGGCATTGTCGGTGCTTTCCGACCCTCCTGTCTTTCGCGTGCAGTTGAAGCTGGACGAGCAGGAGATCATTGAAAAAGAAGTCTACGCATTCTGTGTCGCCAATGGCCGATGCGCCGGCGGTGGATTTGTGATCGCTCCGGAAGCAAAGCTCGACGATGGCAAGATCCACGTCACCTTGTTGCCGGCCATTTCAACCATCGAGATGTTCGAGTCGGGACTCAACTTCGTCTTGACCAACGAAGACGCCGAACGCCGTATTGTGACTTACAATGCCAAAGAAGTCGCGTTCGAGTCGTCGCCAGAAATTCCCTGCAGTCTCGATGGCGAGAAAGCCACGTTCGATTCAATGAAGTTCAAGATCTTGCCAGCGGCTCGCTGGGTCGTTGGCGGGCCGAACGCCGCGTTCAGCACGTAACTCTTGCAGCAAATCGCCTGACCAGGGTGGTCACTTCAGAACTTGGACCACCCTTTGTCGTTCAGAAAACTGTTGATAGCGATTACTCGCTCGACTTCTTCAGTTCATGCGAGAGGAGCCATTCGTACAGCTCTTCGTTGTCGTAAGTTTCGGTCCAGCTGTCATGCTTTGCTTCGGGATAGATGGTGAACTTGGCTTCGTTCCCCTTATCCTTCAACAGCTTGACCATCTCTTCGGAGTGCGAGATCTTCACGACAGGATCCTTCGCACCATGAAAAACCCAGATCGGCAGCAACGCAATCTTCTCGAGGCCTTCCTTATGCGACGGTCCACAAACCGGGGCGATTGCTGCCAGTTCGTCTCCCATCGCACCAGCGACTTGCCAGGTACCTCGGCCTCCCATGCTTAGTCCGGTGACGTAAACGCGGTTCTTGTCGACATTGTGGATTTGCATAATGTGTCGCATCAATGCCACGACATCTTCCGTGATCCACCAGGTATCCTTCGGACACTGCGGCGAAACGACGATGAAGGGAAACTCTTTTCCATTCTCGATCAGCTTCGGTGGACCATGCTTCTTGACCAAGGAAAGATCGTCACCTCGTTCGCCGGCACCATGCATGAACAACACCAGCGGCCATTTCTCTTGCTTTTCGTAACCTTTGGGCAAGTACAGCAGGAAGTCCATTTCTTTGCCGTTAGGCAGGTCAAACGTCTCTTCCGATTGAGCGGCAGGCTTCTCTTCGGTTTCTTTCTCGGCGGCCGGCAAAGTGGCTCCCAGCATCAACATCATCAGTAAAGCAGAACAAGACAGTTGCAGAAGTTTCATCGGAAGGGATCCTCGTAAGCGGAAAGGAATGTCGCTTTCATTCTAGTTCGATCTCCGCCTCGTTCGCCACATGGTGCAGAAAGCTTTGCCCAATTCGCCGAACGCTGGTACAACGAACCAGTCCAGTCTCTGCGTCCAGGAACCTTCATGCCCGATACTTACGCCATTCTTCGCGAAGCTGACTGCCGACTCGATCTCGACCGAGCCTCCGCAATCATGGGGGCTTCGCTGGGAATCGTGAAAGCGGAAATGCTGCAAACGCTGCACGACCGGCCAGGCCTGTTGGCTGAGAACGTCTCTTACGATGCTGCCCGGGAAACGGCTAAAGCCCTCATATCCGCCGGCATGCCATGTCGCGTCGTGCATGAAGATCACCTGGTCGTCGTGCCAGACATGCCACGCTCGACGATTCGCTCGATGGCGTTCGAGCAGACGCAACTTGTCTTTCGCAGCACCGAGTGGGAAGGGTATGTCCCTTGGGAAAACATTCGCCTGTTGGACATCGTGCAAGACGTTCAAGAGAAAGTCGAGATCATCGCCGTGACAGAAAGCGACGGCGAGTCACACCGTAAGAAGACCGAACGCAAAGCCCACTTCGACGTCAGCGTCTTTCTGGAAATCGTCTGTTCCAATCCGGTCTTGCGGATGCGAATCGATCGCAACCTTTTTCGCTATAAATCGACCGGACTGAAGATGCACACCAACCGCGAGATGAACTTCCGTGCCCTTTGCATCGCACTGCACATGCGGAGCCCCAACGCCCTGATCGGCCCCGGCTTCGCATGGCTCTCTAAAGGCAACAACACCCACCACCAAAACGGCCACACACTCAAAAAGTTCGAGAACTTCGCCACGTGGCTATTAACGGTCGAGGCGTAAGCACCATGTCCAACCGGCTCGGCCCTGTGTCTCTCTTCAAACGTCTGCACAAGGCAACCTGGTGCGCGATGCTGCTGATGGCGGTACCGTTGGTGCTGATCATCGTCCCGGGGGAATGGTTTTTTGACAGTCCCCGAGAAGATTCGGCAAATTGGATCAATACTTGTTTCGCGCTAGAAAGCGAAACCGATCAGCGGCTCGGCATCATGAGGCAGGCTTTCCTTTTGCCTCCCAATAAGAGACAACATGTTCGGACATACGAGCATGGCTGGCCCCATGTTTATCTTGCGCGCGTTCAAGTGGAAAAACTGACGCCGCCGGCTTCAAACTGGCCAGAGACACTCAATTATATCTCGTGGTGTCACTACAATAGCTGGCCGCTTGGTGCCGAGCGATGGCTCTTCTACCCCTGGGCGCTGATGTTCGATCTATGCGTGGCGGCGACACTGATCGGTGGTGCCGGCGGACTTGTCGAGTGGCGAATCTATCGTCGCGGAAAACTATGGAAGTTCAACCTGGCCGATCTTTTGGTTGGGCTGACAATCGTTGGTGTTGTTCTCGGCTATGTGACGTACCATTGGCGCGTTTCGCAACGCGAAGATCAGTTGATGTACCAAGAATTCTTCTTACCGCCTAATCATTCCGTGATTGGCTCCTACCTCCCAAGTGAACCTCGCCCGTTGCAACGTTACTGTGGTCCGGTTTGGCTGCGATGCTTGCTAGGTGGCGATACCTATCTAGAGATCTTCCGACATAACACGCAAGCCACCGTAAGGCTGAATGATAACTGGCGAGCCATGTATGGTTTATTGCCAACGTTTCCTTATCTTCAAACGCTCGATATACGTGATGGCCTTCCACTTGAAGCGCTTGAGCAAATTAGGAACTGCCCCCGTTTGAAAACGGTTTTATTACCAAGATTGCGGCTCATTGACCCGGCCATAATTGCTGGTACGGACGATCCTTTATTTCGGGTCGAACACTTGTCAAAGCTGCGAGATCTAGCTTTAAAGAGAATCGGCCTTCGTGGTGAGGCCATTGAAGCAAAGGATGTTGAGATCGTCGCAACGTTTCCCGGCATAGAGCAAGTTACTATCTTCGATTCGTCGGTATCCTACGAGCAACAGCAAGAGCTGAACCAGCGTTACCCAGATGTGGTGATTATGTTCGTTGAGTCATACTAGAAAGCGGTAAGAGACCGTAGACAAAAAAAGCGGCCCGAGAGAAAACTCTCTCGGGCCGCTTCGTTGTTTTGGTTGCTCGTTTGGGGTGGCCCCCAATCGAAGCCGCTATGGTTTAGCGACCGCCGCGGTATCCACCGCCGCCGCCACCGCCACGGTGACCACCGCCGCCGCCACCACGTGGGCCGCCGGGACGTTGTTCACGTTCGCGAGCTTCGTTGACGACCAGCTTACGACCGTCGACGTCGAAACCGTTCAGGGCGTCGATGGCAGCCGAAGCGTCTTGGTCGTTGTCCATTTCAACGAAACCAAAACCGCGCGAACGGCCGGTTTCGCGATCGGAGATAACGCTCACGTAAGCGACTGGGCCATACTCACCGAAGAGGTTTTCCAAATCGGTACCGGTGTAGCTGTAAGGGAGATTCCCTACGTACAATTTCTTCTTCACAGATCTTAACCTACTAGCAAGAGAGACAGAAAATCGGAAATGATCGATTCGCTCGATCGGGCGTCACACCGTCACCCTGAGGCTTGGTGCGCCATTCACATCATCTATGCAGTGGCGTCTGGGCCCACCGCGTCTTTCCGTTGCCAAAATCGTCAACTAGTAGGTGGCTCGAGCGATGCTAATACAGCATCCGAACAAACGGACGAACCAGGGCGAGAAGGCCCCATCCGCCATTACGTCTCTCAAAAAACACATCTAACAGGTCGAACTTTGCAGGCAGGCTGACGGCCGTGCTTAGATTCAATTGTGAATGTATCGACCCCCGAGAAGTGGCGTCAATGGGAAAACGTTCGGTTTGGCCCTGTTTGTTCGAAACAGTTAAAAATTCACTCTCGCATAACCTTTGCAGACGACTTTCAGCGATCATTCGCTGATCTATTCCGAGCACAAGTACCCACGCGAGGCCATTCCCAGGTCGGCTTCTACCTCGCCTTCCGCTTCTGGAGGGTTCAGCTTGTCGGTCCCGCCGGCCGTTTCCCACTTCACGCAAATGCCAGCCTCGAATTCCAGCGTATCGCCGACGGAAACCGATTCGCTTCCGCTGATCCCTGACTTGGAAAAGCGGAGTTTCCCAACACCGACCGTCCCGCCCAGCTCGTCGCAGGTCCCGCCGCTTGAATTCCAATCGGTGATATACATGACCCGGCCGGCCGCATCCGGAAGTTCATCTGGTAGAAGCAGTAGATACTTGCCGGCCGGGCTATCAGGTCCTGCCAGGCCAGCGTTTCCATCGAAAGCGATTGCCCCTGGCTGTTCTGTCGCACCTAAGGCAAGCAGCCGAGCCAGCTTTACCGTATCGGTCCATTGAGGTGATTTCGCGGTCGTTTCCGCTTGCCAAAGTCGATCGTTCGCGCCGCCAATGATCGATACAGCGACACTTTGCGCACCAGCTAAGCCTGGGCCGACGCGAAACCCGACACGCTGATCGAACTGCACACGTTCCGGGCCATTGATACCGCCGCCACTCGGTTCCGTCGTCAGGCATGCGTCTTCGACCCGTGGCCCAGCTGAATAGTCGGCTTGGATCACATAGCTTCCGTCGGCCGCTTCTTCAAACGCGACGACCTGACCGGCCTTCAGCGAATGGCCGAACAGTTCCCGCCGCGGCAGATAGACCGTCACCGGAAGCGAGTTCGGATCGGCCACCGCACCCGATCGATCGAGCGTCGGCTGCACCACGACCTCGTCCGTTGCCGCGCCGCCTTCTTGCGAATCACTAACGCAGACGCCCCAGCGTGGTCCACTCTCGCCGAAACTGATCGTATAGTCGCTGACGATGACATGCTCCGGTGCCCCCAGCTCCTCTGCCGGGGCAGGGATGAATGCAATCACGTCTCCCGGCACCAGGTAAGGAACCCGGCCAGGCACCTTGGGCAGAAGTACTTCGTAGCTGATCGGTCCGCCAGGCAGCGCGGTACCGGCACAGTCGGCCACACGAATCACCTCCACTGAAGTGCAGCCGGCGCCGTTCCAATCGCCGATTCCTTCTACGACTTTACCCCATAGTGCCGCGAACGACTCGCTGCCGGGGCTTTTGGTATAGTCGCTCACGCAAACGTAGCCGGCCGGCTGACCTTCGGTATCTTTCGCTTCGCTAAACGCGATCACATCGCCGGCGTGCAAATTCGGTAAAACATCGGCAATCCTTGGCAGCACCACTTCTACGACGCCTCCTTCCAGCGTCGCCACAGCATGACACCCGTCGACAGGCTCGACGTTGACCTTCGTGCAGTCGCTGGGGTCCCACACGGTTTTGTCGGCCAGACAGGCACCCCACAAGACTTCCCCTGCCGGTCGTGGCTGATCCGACTGCACCAGGTAAAGCGGCTTCGTTTCGCCGGTCGAAGTTTCAATCCCAGACAGCCGCGCGATGAACCGGTCGGCGTTTCGTAGCGAAAGAATCTGTTCCGGGTCGTCCGAGGTCGTCGGCAACGAGAAGGGCCGCAGCCAGCATGCTTCCAGCGTTACTAATTGCCCCGCCACCCAGCGAACGACGCGGCCTGGGATCAGCCCGTCGTCGTTTGGCGAAATCGATTCGCCTGGCGGGACACCCTCGACCCATACCTGGACGCCGTTGATCAAACTCGGAAATCCTGGCGTCGATCGTCGAGCCACGTCGGGCGACCGAAAGTTCTCATCCTTCGAAGCATCGTTCCCGTCCCCCATGTCATCCATCACGCGGCGCTGGAACACAAGCTCGGTCGTCGTTCCTTCGCGGCCAGGTCCCGAGGCACTCCACGTGACCGAGGCGACTTCGCTACCTGGCATAACCGATAAAATGCCAGGATAGATTCGCCGGCGCGTCGTGCCGCTGGAATGTTCCGCCAACCATCGAGCCGCTCTCGCCGCGGCCTTGGAGGTCAGCGCGGCATCGTTCACCAGAAGGTTGTCTTCGTCGAGCACCTGAGGCAAGTCGTCCCACAAGCTCAACACCGTACCCGGCACCGCGTCCGCAACATTCGTGGGCACTTCGCGATAAGCGGAATGAGCCCCTTCCACAAAGTTGGCGTTCAGCTGCGTATCACGCTGCTGCCCATGGCTTTTGTAATGCGTATGAAAGTAAACGCGGATCGTTTCGGGTACCATCTCCGGCGACTGCGGTTCGTCGTCGAACAGTACGTTGGTAGCGGTCGGCAGGCCTGTTTGCGCCGCGGACAGGTTCACAATTTGAACGGCATCGTTGATCGGATCGTAGACCGTATCGCAACCGATCTGCTGCAACAGCGTATGCAGCGCATCCCAGGCACTCGTTCCCAGAAAGTGCAAGTTCTCCGGGGCCGACGCTGGCGCGACGCCGGCAGGCAGTCCTGGAAAACTACCCAGCAGCGAACCCATACTTTGCCAAACCGTTCCGATCGCGGAAGACCAACTATGTCCGGCCGTTTCCGGCAGAAAGTCCTCTTCCTGGGCGAAACTGCGGAGGTTGAATCGCAGCTTCCCGGTATCGCTGAAGCGAGAAAGCAAATGCCGCCGATCGGTCAAACGCACAACGTAAGCCGCTTCCGCGTCGTTCGGCTTCCCCGGATGTAGCCGCTTCGCTGAAAGCCAGATCAGCCCCGGCAGCGTGACCGAGTTGGTAACGTCTCCGGTTGTGCTCAAGCTGAGGGAATGAAACGTTTCCCCTTCACTCAAAATCGCATCGACATCCGCGCGACTGAGCAGGACCGTCGCCATCCCTGGCCGCTTCCCGCGCGGGCAAACGACCCGACTCGTCACCCCACCAGTCGGCAGTAAAGCAGGGCGACCATCCAAGGTGATCTGCGTCGTAAAGTTCGTAACCATGAAGCTAATTCCTGTCGATAACGGCTTACGGACCAATGCGGATGAAATACGTTGAGCTAGAAAAGGTTCCCGGTTCCGCCGTCCCCAACCGGGTAGCCCAGGTTGCTTGCAACCTTGGGGAGGCGAAGCCAAACCGAGGTCAGTTCATCTCGGAAAACAGTTCCACGAACGACGCCGGCTGTACGTCGTATTTCACGTTGCCGAAGTTCCACTGAGCGATTGGGCGAAGGATGTCTCGATCAACACAGGCCAGCAGTTCATTGAACTCCGCTTGCACCGCACCCAGCGCGATCGTCAACGGAATCCATCGTCCGGAATAACCGCTGCCGCTCGTCGACGCTTCAATCACTTCCGGCGGCATCTCCAGGGCTTTCCAAATTTCGTGATCGACATCTTGCTTCCATGCGAAGATCTGCGTGCCTCCTTTCACTTCTTGCGGCGGCGTGTAGTCGACCAGCTTTCGCCCTTGATCGTCGAACATCATCGGCAGTGTCATCGCGCTGCCGGTCATGCGATGATCGAGAATCTCTTTGGCCACTTGGCGCCAACTCACCTCGCGACCGTCGGCGTAATGAATCGTTCGCCCGGCCGGATACCACAAGATGTCGCCGATGTAGGCATCTTTCATCATGCGCAGTCGCAGCGCCTTCTTCGCTCCACCGTCGGTCCATTTCTCGAACCAGGCCGGGTAGGCCCGTTCCAAAAGCGAACAGCCATACGGATTGCCAAACTCCGCATCAAACGTGCACACTAAAGCCTTCGGGGCAAGCACTTTCACCGGTTTGTCTTTGGCGGCCGTTTTCGTCTCGAAACCAACAACACGTCCGTCCGCCGTCAGCAGATTGACGCTCCGAGGATGTTGATCGCGGAGGCTCGCCACTTCGATCGTCCCCTTGGCATCCGTTTCCTCGTACATCACTTCCAACGGAAGATAGCCGTACAGCTTCGCTTTGATCAGCTGATGTCCATGCTGCGACCACAAGCGTTGCCATTGACGCTGCAGCCAAACTTGTACCTCGGGTCGCTCGGCGGTGAAGTTGACTTTGCCTTGCAACAGCATCCCGTTGCGTGCCCCGAGACCAATCCGCACCTGAGGATCAAACCGCATCAAGTCGGCCGTAGGCAGCGAGAACGGTGGAATCTCATCAACGCGAGCCGCCACGCTGCTAGAATGAGGCGGCGTGTTCTCCGCCGTCAAAGGGGTCTTGCCCAGCAGCATCTCGCGAAGCTTATCAAGCATTTTCATTTCAAATTCCTTGCGTTGGAAATGGCGATCGAAGTTTGAGTGCGTTGATAAAAATTTCGCCTGCCTTGGTCGTTAAAAAGCAGGCAGCGTAACCCACGGGGGCGAGGGGACCGGAGAAGGTCGCCCAGGCCTATTCAATCTCGGTCAACTCCGCGGGAATCGGAGGCGGGTCGTGTTGTTCGATGTACCCGGCCGCGTCGTAGGTGATTGTCCACTCGGTGCGGTAGAGTGGCTGGCCGCAAAGGGTACTGAGTTGTTGCCGCGACTCTTTCCGCTCGCGTTCCAGCAGCGGTTGATTGCCGACGCTTACCAAGCTCGGCACGCTGGGGACGAATCCGATCCGCTCCGCGTGTCCGCTGAACTTGACGACATGCTTTGGTTCGCCATGTCGTTCTCGTAAAGCGGGATGCGCCACCGTGTAAGAAGTGCCAACGCCGCTGGTCACTTCGCCATCGGTCACCGCTTGGGCCGGGTAATGCATCGTGGTCTGTTCTTCGCGAACCACTTCCAGTTTCGCCGCATAGTCTCGCCAGCTGGTCGTCTCGGTCACCGTGGGGATTAACGCCGGCAGCTCCCACGTTTCGACCGGCGAACTGATCGAACCACCACTGGAACCAATTTCCAGCGCGCTGTGCGGATGCTCGACCAGATCGACAATCACTCCGTCGGCCAATCGGCTGGCCAGGTTCGCCGTGCCCCGATTGCCCCACAACGCTTCGACCGAAGGCTTCCATGTCGCGTAGCTGGTTCCTTCCAGCGGATCCCATACGCCACTGGTCGCAAGCACGTCCCACAAACAACCCAGCCGTTCCCACTGGCAGATGACAAACGCCTTCCGCTTGAACATTGGCTGTCGGACTTCGATGCGTGTCGGCCACACCAAACCACTCGCGGCGGCGTTGAGCTTCGCGGCGCGATCGGCGGCGATCAACAGCAATCGCTCGGCGGCGTGATGATGCGGATACTCGGGCGACGCTTCGAGCCAACCTTCGAGCCGCGCCACCGCTTTTGTTTGGGGAATGGTCTGCTGCTGGGTCGTGACGTCGACTTCGCCATCGACAATGCCAACAGGGAAGGGGAGGTGGTCCAGTTCGCGGTCGACCATTTCAAACTCGAGCCGCGTTTTGCTTTCGTCTTCGGTCCACGTGCTTCGTTCGCGGCGGAAGCCAGTCGGCAGGGCCATGGTGATCGCATCGCGAACCGAATCGGCGGTCGTTTCGATTCCACCGAGCCCGTCCCGCTTGCTGACAATCTGCACATGTCCACGAATGGTTCGTGTGGTGAAACCGCGCTGGTCGATCGTGTATTGGCTGCGAAAGTTGATCGCCAGCCAATCGCCGGATGCCGTTTCTGCCCCTTCAATCACCGTGAAAGCGACCTTCCACCGCAGCTGCCAACTGGTGGTCCCTGCGATCGGGACGAGCTGTACGCTTTGTGGTTTCGGGCCAAATTGCGTGTCGCCATCGATCTGCAAATCGCCGAACCCCAGCCCAGTGATCTGTAGCGATTGCCCTGGGCGTTGAAGTTGCTGCCGAAGCGTTTCCAGGCGGTCGGCCGTGGCGGTTTCGGTTATGTCGACGATGATCGCTTCGACCTCTAACAGATACTCAATGCCGATCACAACTCTGGCCGCTTCGTCGTAGCGAACCGTTGACGAAACACTAAGCTGCGGAGGCGTTGTGCCGTCGGGGCCGAAGGTAAAGTCGCCGTAGCTCAACGTGCCAGGCAGGGGAGTGTTAACCAGCAGATCGTTCACGCTTCATTCCTTCCAGCTTGCGGCGGAGTTTGGCTTGCAGACGGGCTTCCATCGCTTCGACGCGGCTTTCGATGTCGCTCAGCCACTGGCTGATGGAACGACCTTGCCGCGAGGGCGTTGCCTCTTCGACCGGTGGTCCGGTTTGAATCACTTCGTTACGCATCGCAGCGGTTCCTTATGCTAAGTGGTCTCGAACCAGCGCCACGCGTCGCTGGTATCTTGATAGGGAAGGCATTGCAGCGTGACTTCGATATCGCGCGGCGAAGGCCCCAGCGGAATGTCGATCGGCATGTCCGGGGCAACGCAAACTTTGCCGAAGCGGATCGTCGTTGGGCCGTTGTCGGCGGCGAGGGTTCCTTCTTTCGCGGTTAATAGCAGTTCGCCGGCATAGCGGCCCATCCGTTGCCCCAGCGGTCCGACAAGTCCCAAGTCTTCCGACCAGGGAAACAGCATCGCTTTGACCGCGGGGCTCCATTCCTTGAGCGTGAAGCGGCAATAGAACTCAGCCCCGCTCAGCACGCCATCGAGCGTCGCGCTGCCATACAGCGAGCTGACAACTTTGTCCGCTTTCAGCGTGCGTCGCCAATGAATGACATCTTCGACGACGCCCAAGCTGCGCGGTCCGAGGCCTTTACCGACGGCGGCGGCTTCGGCTCCGTCGGCGTTGTAACTGGCCAGGTAGATTCCCGTGGCGAAAGTTGCGTGCGGCATCGATCGGTTCCTTATCGCATCACGTCGAGTGGTTGAACCCGCGTCAGGCCGGTGAAGTGCAATCGCCGGCCGAGCCAAGGGCGGGAAAGCTCCGTTCCTTTGCGGCCGGTATAAAAGAGCGGTAGTTGAAAGCGATCCCCCGCCGAGCCGCTACCCAGCCCCAGCGATTGGTTTAGTGCCTGAGAAATGGCGATGTCGTTGCCATGCAGCGCCGCAATCGTCAGGCGTTCCAGCTGGTCAATCGTCGCCACGTCTGGCAGGACGGCGTCGTCACCGTACAACGCGTCGGCGGAAACATCGTCCGGCAGGTCGGTCGCACGCCGCCAAAGGCTGATCTCCAGTTGGTGTTCTTCTCGCAAAAACGAGCGGCCATCGCTCTTCACGCCGAGCTCGCGAATCGCCACGTAAGGCGAAGCGGCCGTCGCTGGCGGTAGCCCGGCGTAACGAATGTCGACCTGGTCGTCCGGCAGGTCCAACGCTTGCCGCAAATGATCCCGCACACGCGTAAGAATGGCTCCGACAATCATCGGTAAGGCTCCTTGGGAAAGCTGGAAAATCTCTTACATCGGGGCGGTCCGGATTTACAAACCGGGACCACCCCCTTGAAACCACCATTCAACGGCGGACGATCTTGGGGGGCTTACTGGTCAGGTCGGTGTCGAAGCTGGTGACTTCGGGTATGGCTGGGTCGCGTTGGCCCGCTTGCGGAACTTTCAGACGACCATGGCGAATCTCGCTCAAGTCATTCATTAAGTCCTCGTACTGTTCCTGAATCTGATCAGGCGCCGGATTGCCGCGGCGCGTCGCCAACAGATACACCGCGATCATCGCGTTGCCGTCGCGGCACCAACCGTTGTGGGCCAGGTCGCTCAGCGTGTACTGCATCTCGAGCGAAGCGTTCAGCTTGTTCGCGGCTCGCTCGATGGCATGTAGCACGATCGCTTCTTCCGCCGGGCCCAGCGACCCGCTCCCCGTATCGTCCACCGCCCGAAGAACGGCAGGAGCCGACCAAATTGCCTCGAGGTCCGCACGGTCGCAATAAGTTTGGATAGACATAAAGATTCTATGCGAGTTTTCAGTGTTCAGTTTTCAGTAAGAGGGATTGAAGTGGCATGGTCCGTCCCGAGGGTCGTGCCTCGGGACAAGGGCCACGCCTAGTGCTCAGTCTCGGTGTTCAGAAAGCAGATCGAAGCACCATCCCGGCTCTTCGTTCTTACTGAAAACCGAACACTGAAAACTGAACACTCTCTCCTTACGCGTACATTCCGCCGCTGATCTGCCCGTAGGCCACGGCTTCTGGAATCGTCAAAGCGGGAATGCCGTTCATCACCGCCATCAGGTTCCATCCGCTTGGGTCGTGCGTGGCGTAGCTGGTCGCGTAGAATCCGTACTGCTCGGCGCGATTGCCGCCGGGACCATCGGTAACGATTTCGCTTCCTTCCAGATAATGTGTCCAGCGAGGCGAGATCTCTGGCAGGAACGCCGCGTGGTCGTCTTCCACCAGCTTGGTGAAGACTTCCTCGCTGCCGTCGAACACTTCCAGGCCGTAGTCGACCACATGGAAAGTGACCCATGGCAAAGCTCGCAGCGTCGCACGGAACTCGCCTGCCGAGGCCCGCTCGAGCGAAGCGTAGACCTGGTTGGTCGAGCCTCCCATGTCTTGCACCACTTCGTTGTTGACGACATGCTGCCAACCGATGCCGGTCAGCACGACATGCGAAAGCCCCATGCCGCATCGCTGCACCAGCGCCGCGTTGATGTCTTGCAGATGGCCAGGAATGTCGGTCTGCGGATCGGCCCAATCGGCATCCAGCAGATTGCCTTCACCCAGCATGTCGAGCTGGCCGCGATGCGAATCAGGAATTTGGAAATCAACGGTAACATCACCGTTGCCAAAACCATGAATCAGATCATCACCCAGCGCCGTATAGCCATACTTGCCCCGCAACATGGCCGCCGTTTGCAGTTCGACCAGGTTCACAAACCGCTGGGCCAAATAGGCTTCCTGACGCGTGACGTAGCTTTGCCCCATCGCGTCGAGCGTATTGCCACTTTCGCCCAACGCACGACGGTTGAGCAGGTCTTCATCCAGCAGCGAGATCGTTTCCGCCGCACGTGGAAACGCGCCGGTGATCTTGCCGATCGATTGCGGCGATGTGCGGGCCGAGGCCTGACCAGGTCCGCGAGCGGTGGCAACTTTCCGTGTGTGATTGAAAATATCGTAGGCGAATTCGCGACCGCGATGCTTCTGTTTGTTCGTGCCGGAAAGTCCCCAGCCGAACAATTTCTGCAGCGAGCTGCCCGGCAGATCCAATTGCGAAATCGCTGCGACGACCGTCGAAGGAGCCAGCAAATCTTGAATCGTCGTTTCCATATTTGAGTAACCTCGAAAGGGAAGAGATGAAAGATTGAAAACGGTATCGATCGGCCAATTACGCCAGGTCTTGTTGCTTTCGGCCCCCTCTCCCTTCCTAAGGGGCGAGGGGACCGGATAGACGAAAGGAGACTGGAGCGGAGGGAGTTATCCTTGGCCGTTATCCGATTGCTTCGCTTAGGCTGTCGAGTAGTTCGTGCCGCCCAAGTTGCTGACCAGCCAGACCATCGATCCGCCGTCACGGATGATGCATTCGACCATCACGTTGGTGCCGAGCTGCTGACCGGCCGTCGAGAATTCGATCATGTTGGCACTGATCGAACCTTTGCTCAGCATGGGCGTCGCGCTGGTGATTGAAAGCACCGCGTCGGCCGTTTGCACCAAGCGAAACATCAAACCCGGCTCGGCCGCCGGCAACGTCACCGCACCGGTGCCAGTGGCGACAAACGTACCGCCGTGGTCTTCTTTGGCGAGTGTCAGGCTGCCGGTGAATCGTTTGAATTTGCTGCTGGCCGCCGAACGATCGTTCGGTGCGAAGGGAACTTCATCCCAATGAAACGAACCACCCAACGCGTCGCGACTGCGGACGTCGAGATTCGGCACGTAGCGTTGCCGTACGGCTCCACCGATCAGCATTCGTGCGACACGATCGGTGGCGGCTCCGGACGCGAGCATGTCGATCGTTTCGGCCAAGATACCGATCGCGTTCTGCGTTCCGTCGTTGGCAGTGGCGTTGTAAGGATGGTACTTGCCGGTCGCATCGTTCCGCGCCATCACTAACCCGGCCCTTAGCAAAGTGCTGGGTGAGTGGTCGGCATCTTCGCTGGCCGCGTCGATGGTGATCATGCGAGTTCGTTGACCTTCGCCGCTCCAAATCAACGGCGTCAGCGAAGCAGAAGTCGAAGCCTGAAACCCAGGCGGGCTACCAGATCCAAGGGAACTCATAGTCGGTTTCCTTAAGAGAACAGTGAAAGTAATCGAAGTACGTTGCGAGTTCGTTTTGATCCCGCGCATCAAGTCCGGTCCCCTCTCTCTTCCCAAGGGAGAGGGCAAGGGCAAGGGGACCGGACGAGGAAGAATGTGGCTGCGTAACGAGCGTGTTACGCCTTCAAGAACCCAGCATGCGAGAGTTGCTGCCGAGCCAAGTCGCGCGAGCGTTGGCCACTCTCTTCGCCGTAGAATGCATCGCCAGAAGGATGCGACGCCACCGTCGCTGGGGCCGTGACCGCCGCCGGCAACGTTTCTTCCAGCATTTGCAGTAGTCCGCCGAGCGAAAGAACCGGCTCCGCTTCTTGCGAAAGCTGAACCGTGCCCACGGCATCGTGAAGACGCTCGCGCAATGCCAGCGGAAGATACCGCGCGGTGTCGATTCGTTCGCGGAGATTGTCGCGAACGCGGACCTCTTGATCGACCAGCGTTTCGACGAGGTTCGTCATCGAAAACTGCACCGCATCAGGAATCGCTTCCAGCGGCTGCTGATCGGTGTTGGTCGGAGCATCTGTCAACGCGACGTGCGCGATCACCGGACCGACTTCCGAACCATCCGGCAGCACAAACCGTCGGCGGATCTCAGGCGATGTGAACTCCGGCAGCTCGGCTTCGTCGTCGTACACGTTCAAACGGAACTCGAGCCCGCCATCTTCGTTCTGCCAGACGTCTTCCAAACGGCCGAGGATGGGGTAAGCGTCCGACGCATCTGGAAGCGGGAATTCAAGCTTCGGCGAGCCAGCGTCACTGCCAGGCTCGGGATGCCCTAAGAGCACCGGAATCTGATAGCCACGAGCTTGAATGTCGAGCGTATTGCTGACAATCTTTCGCAGCTCTTGAGCGGTAAAAACGTGGCGACGACCGGAAGCGAGTTCGTAGGTTCCAGGGGCAAGAAAGACCTGCTGCTTTTCCATCGCGTGCTCCTCAACATTGGTGATGAATTGTTGAGGACTAATTTATGCAAATAGTGTACATGCGCCCACTATTTTATCGCGCGAAATAAGTCGCCTGGCGATGGTGCAACAAGGCGATTCTAACATGATGGAATCATGCAGGTTTATTGACGAAGTCTACATGAAGTGTGTACAAGAATCGGGTCAAATCAGCGCGTTTTAACCCTGAAATGACTGACATAAATGTCGTCGAGTTGCCCATCTTCGATCAGTCGATTGACTTCCTTCAAAAGTCGCCGTCGAAACATGACTAAATCAGGATCTTCGAGCTCTTCGATCGTCGATTCGCGAGAGACGATCATGACGCGATCGCGGATGCGAATCTTCTTTTTGGCCAGCTCTTTCTCGAGCCCGGACAACTGGTTAGGGTCGACGAGTCCGGCCAGCGAAAAGTCGAATCGCGTCTGCGTATTGCCAGCCGGATCGTAGGCCCGGAACGCGTAGTCGCCGATGGCGATTTCTTGCGGCGGAAGCTCTTGTGCGGCTTCACCTTGCGCGGAAGCGTCCGTTGGCTCCGCCGCGCATCCGCAGAGCAGCAATGCACACAATGTGGCGAGAATCGTAAGTCGTAACATTAGAACCGCTCCAGGGTTACGTTCGAGAAGACAAACCGCTTAATAACCCCGCGGCCGATCGATTCCTCGGTATAGTCACGCAATTGCGAGCGAATCAGCTGCAGTTCCGGATCGGCCAAATCGATGAGATTGGCGTGCCGGCAAGTGCGGATGATTTCGTCCGATAGTTCACCCTTACGCTCATCTAGGTAGTCTCTAACGCGCTGTTCATTTTCCTTAGCAACAAGGCAATGCAGCTGATAATGCAGCGCCACGCTCTCTTGATAAGTCGTCAAATCAGGCAGCCGGGTCGGATCGTCGGCGATCAAAACACTGATGGTGAACTGCCCCAAGTCGATCTCGACCCAGTCCCGTTTTTCCAGGGAAAACAGCAGTTCTTCGTCGGCGGAAGCAGACTTTTCGCAGCCGAAAATGGCCACACTGCCCAGCAAAATCAGCAGAGCAATCCAAGCCTTTTCGTCGATCGCTTTCGTCCAATTCAGAGCGGTGTGCATGGAAGCGTAACTCGTTACCAGGAAATAAGTTTCGTGCACCTTCGTAAACATAGGTCACACAGCGTGGTCGTCGAGCCGATTTCGATCGTTTCGCACGGAACCGCAGAGGATGAGTTACGGGTTCTATCAACACACGCGTAACCCTTTATCCAGAAGGGACTTAGAAAAGACGCACACCAGCCGCAATCGCGTCCTAAACTTGCTTGGTAAAGAACCAAGAAACCGACCTGACCAATCTACCTATGGCCCACGAAACGCCCGCAATACGACGAACGCTAACCCGATGGTACACAACCATTTGGGTACGCATCGCTGCGCTGTCAGTGGTCACGCTAACCATCGGCTGCGGCACACCTTACGCTCAGCCCGAGCGGGCGGCGAAAGACATGCCGGATGCGTTAATTCCCGTAGAAGTCGATCTGGGGAAGTTTGAATGCACGGTTCCGAATGACAAGACAAACAGCACCATTCAGATAGATTTTCACGCGTTTGCGAAGATGCCTCGGTACAAATCGCAAGAGCTCGAACCGCTTCTCGAGTCGCATCATAACCGCTTTCGCCACAACGTGTTACTGCACGTCCGAAAGTTCGACCGGCCCACGCTCAACGACCCCGATCTGACCCAACTTCGCGAGGCTTTATCGGGTGCAATTCGCGAGGTTTTACCTGAAAATAAGGTCGAAATGATCGGTTTTTACCATTTTCAGTTCCTCGAAGAGTGATGTACTCGTGCGCAACGAAAAAGGGACTCGCTATGGAGTCCCTTTGCGTTTCGATTAACTCGAACGATCGTATGACAGAGTGAGGGTTTATTCCTCTTCGTCGTCGCCCCAATCGTCGTCGTCGTCTTCTTCATCATCGTCGTCGAAGTCGTCGTCTTCTTCGTCGTCCCAGTCGTCCTCGACTTCTTCCCACTCGCTCTCTTCTTCGTCGTCCTCGTCGAGCTCTTCTTCGTCTTCGAACTCGTCGTCTTCGTAGTCCTCGTCCCAGTCTTCGTCGTAATCATCATCATCGTCGTCGTCTTCGTCGGCATCCTCGTCTGGGATCTCGTCGTCGTAGCCGTCGTCGTCTTCGTACAGTTCGTCCTCTTCGTCTTCGATCGGCGGAGCTTGTGCCAGCGGTTGGTCCGCGCTCCAGGCAGTTGCAGCAGCACTTTCGGCGACCACGTCGTCGTTATCGATGGCAGGGCTATGTGGGGCAAGTGTGATCGTCACCGATGTCTCCTTTGGATCGTCAACCTGACTGGCCGCAGACGCGTCGGTCTCGGCTTCGAATCGTCGAAACTCGTCTTTACGGGGCAAATCTTCCAGCGATCGAAACCCGAACATTCGCAGGAAGGAGGGCGATGTCGCATACAGGAACGGTCGCCCCAGCTCTTCGCTTCTTCCCTTGATCTGAACCAGATCCCGATCCATCAATTGGCGAATGATCTCGCCGCAATTCACGCCGCGAATCGCCTCGACATCGGCCCGCAGGACCGGTTGCCGATACGCGATGATTGCTAGCGTTTCCATGGCTGGCGTCGATAACCGTGTCGGATCGTCGCCCCCAACCACGCGCCGAACCCAATCGGCGAACTTTCCCCGAGTCACCAGCTGATAGCCGCCGGCAAGCTCTTCCACACGGAAAGCTCGGCTCGCCGCGTCGTAAAGCTTATTCAGGGAACGCACTAGTGTACGGGCTTCGGTTCCGTCCGCCAAGTTGGCAAGTTGGGCCAATTTGCGAGAAGTTAACGGTTGCTTGGCGAGAAACAAAATCGCCTCCAACCGCTGCATTCGACGGTTCCGTACAACCGGACCTTTGGCCTTTTTCGGCTGTCGTCGCCGTTTTCTTCGGTAAACTAAGGTAAGAAACTTGCGAGCATTTCCAGAACTGCTTGCGCAAGTTGCGATCTGCCCCCAACGTCGGGCGGTAAGTCGGTTCACAAAATGGGAATTCAGACGCCGCAAGTGGGGATGCCCCGCCAAGAAAGAAAGTGCCAAGTCCTACTTTCTAGCGGAACGCCAAGAAACGTCAAATGGTGATAGCATCTCCGCGCCAGCCCTAACGTCAGATCGTTCCAAGAAGCCGTGTCACGCCGTCGGTTCCCTGTTTCGATAACCTTCAAGAGTTTTCCATGTATCGAATGCGTCGAATCCATGTTCCGGTAATCGCCCTTCTTGCCGCCGTCTCTCTGCTGCTGCTTGGGCCTGTGTCCGCGGCCATGGCGGATGACGATCGCGACATCGCGCTATGGCGGCAGGAACAGCCGATCGTCGAGAAGCTGGAAGCGAATGGCGTTCGACCGGTCTACGACTTTCAACTGGTCGAAGGGTGGGGTATTGGCTACATGGAACCACCAGGCGATTCCGAAGCACAACGGGAGTTCAGCCCTTACGTGCATTCGCGGGTCATCGGTGCCCAGTTTGACCAGTGGAATCCGCTTGGCCCACTCTTTCGGGAAATCGCCACGCTGCCGGCGTTTTACTATCTTCATTTGGAAGGTGTCACACTCACCGAAGAAGACATACAAATGCTGGTCAAAATTCCCAACTTGCGATGGCTGCGACTGGTCAATGTTTCAATCTCTCCTGAAGGTGTGCAGCAACTCGCCGAATCGAAAACGCTCGATACTTTGGGCCTGATCGATATCGAGGGAGGTCTCACCGACGAACACCTTCGGTCGCTCGACGAAATCGAGAGCCTTCGAACGCTGTATCTTACCGATGCACACTTCACTTCCGATTTTAAGTTGAAGCCGAGCCGTGTCACCAACCAAGGGCTCGCCGTATTGGGCGAGATGCCTAAGCTCACGCATCTCATGCTCGGGCTGCCTGACATCACGGACGAAGGGTTTCAGGTCGTCGAAAAATTGCAGCAGCTGAAAACCCTTAAAGTCGTCGGCGTCGACATCACCGATCGATCGCTCGCCGTCATCGGCAAGCTCCGGAATCTGCGTCACTTGACCCTTAGTCGCAATCAAAACCTCGATTCGTTCAGCGATCGTGGTTTCCAGTCCCTGGAAAACCTGACCGACTTGGAAGAGGTTTTATTGCTGAACGTAAACGCTGGCGACCAGACCATGAAGGTCTTAGGTCAGCTAACGAAGCTGAAACTGATTCGTCTCCACGATCACCACGCGACCAACGAAGGACTCAGCCACCTCGCCAATCTGCACGCGCTCGAGTTCCTCTATCTTTCAAGCTATGAACCGAAATATGACCGGGAAGGGCTCGATTTCCTGGGTGGTTTGAAATCGCTGCAAACCGTTCACGTCGATCTCTTCGACGAACAGCTGCCCCAAAAAATGGCTTCGCTCGGCTACCAGCAAGATCCTGAAATCCGAAGTGAATTTCATCGAAAGCGGAAGTGAGAAAGACGGGTCCGTGCTGCTCTGGCTTCTGGAGATTGTTTACGAGTTTCCAGGTACCGAAAGGACTTTTTGGTTGACGATTTGCGCACTGATTTACGTCATTTTCTTGCGAGACTTGGTCCTGTTCCTGCGTACCCCACGCGTATACGTACGACGAACTTGCTAAATACTTCTCGCAGACTGTACGCATATTTGTTTATAATTCAATTCTCACGGACGACTTCCCACTTCTTTCAGACATATTCATCAACACCCGCTGAGTTTCTTTCCAGTAGGGTCCGCTGTGCGGACGCCGAAAACAGGTCGAACCTGAACACCAGCGCCGCGTTGATGCGTTCAGGCCGAATCCTTGACCAACGCTTTCTTTCGATGATAGCACTTTGCCGCGTCCGGACAGCGGGCCGTACCGTTGGCGTTTCGTGATCGGCGGTGGTAGAACATCGGTTGTGGTACTTCTGTTGGTTTCTTTGGGCGGAGTTCTCGGTATGCGGAATTCAATTTCAACTAAGCTGTTTTGGTCGTTCGTCGTCGGGCTGTTGGTCACGCTGGGGATGTCGAAAGGGGCGATGGCTCAGTATATTCCGCGATCGACTGCGACGATCGAGCGCGAGAAGCAAGAGCGGGAAGAACGCGAGCGTGCCAGGGCCGAGGAAATGGAAAAGATCCGTGCTGACGCGGCCGAGTTGCGCGAAGGAATGGAACGGATGCGGAACGAACTGCGCGTGAAGGAAGAGATTATTCAAAACCAACGACGCGAGTTGGAGGCGATGCTCGGTCAATTACGCGAACATCGACAGGTAGCAGAAACGCATCGCGAGACAGAGATGAATGGAAGTCGTTTGGCGAGAATTCATACGATGGGCAAGATGGCGGACGATACCAATCTATCGGCTGCGTTCGCGTTGGATCAATTGATTCGGATTGTGCCTGACGTGGAAGCAAGGCGAGAAGTTCTCGGCGATTTGCTGGACGGTTCCCGAAACTTGGGCGTACAACGACTGATTCGAATGCACCTGATCTCTCTTCCATTGCCAGATGATGGCCAGGAAGAAGCGGTCGAAATTCTGCAAGGCTTATTGCCGTAGTATTCGCCCGGAAATGGTACCGCGCAAAAAACTGGCCGGCGCGTCGTTGGAATCGCGTCGGCCAGTGACTTATCCAGATTAGGGATTAGTCAATGTCTAAATCCATGTCGACCGGCGGGTGCAATGGATAGGGTGCCGGAGGACTGTAGATGGGTGGATCGTACAGCGGCGTCGGGTAGACGTAATTGGTGTGAACGCGAATCGTCGAACGTTCGCGTAGCGGAAAACGATACCGCGTGACAGGTTCGGCGAAGTCGGCCGTCTTCCAATAGTTGCCGGTGCGGTAAGCTCCACCGACAGTCCAATCGGAATCGGTCGGCGACTCGCCAAACCATGGCGCGTTCAATTGATTATGTCGCGGGGTATAGCCGCTGTAGCGTGTATTGGCGGTTTGCTGACGGTTGTCGTCGTAGACGTTCGCGTCGTAGGGTTCGTCAGCGAACGACTCGTTAGGAGTCGAAAAGTTGCTCCAGTTCTGCGCTTCGGCCGAACTGCCGGCGGCAATCCAAAATGGCACGACCAATAAGGCCGCTGCGAGTCCGTATTTCATCGGACGATCCTTTCCTGTGCGAGGAATCTTGCGTCATCCAGTGCCGAAAGGAGTCCGGTGTGCAAACGATGTCGCACGTCGGAAAAGTGTGGTGTGGCTGTTCGCTCACGGCACCAACTTGCCGAAGCTAAGTTGCAACCGTCATGCCGAGATGGTGAATGCCGGACGGTCGATTTCTCGAAACTGCCTGCGGTTTAAGCGTTTATCGTCAATCGATCAAAATCTGCTGTGGCACGAAGTTGTCCGCGCTGGTCGCATGTCATTCAGCGGCGTCGCTCTCTGCTTCGCTTGGTTCTTGCGTGGGGATCGCGGCCAGGTAGGCTTCGCGAACCAGCGCGTCTTTCGTCTTCCAAACGGTGACGCGCACGCCATCCGCTTCGACCGTTTGACCGACACGCGGCGGGTCTTCAAAGTGCTGCAGAATCCAGTCGTTGACGTTCAGCACCGGCTTCTCGCTGGGAGGGGGCAACACAATTCCGGTCGCATCGCGGACGTGGCTCAGCGAGGCAAAACCGCCGGCGACCCAGCCTTCGCCGGAGCGGCGGAGAAAGGATGGCAACTTGTCGAACTCGTCGTGGATCTCGCCGATGATTTCTTCGACGATATCTTCCAGCGTGACCATCCCGATGATGCGGTTGTCGTCGCGAACGACGGCGATATGCTGCCGCTCTCGCATCAGGCGTTCCAAGCATTCCGAAACAGAAGACTTGGCTCCGAACGAAATGATCGGACGAATCAGCGTGCTTACTTTTGCGGTTGTGTTGCCGTTGGTTTCTTCGGCGACGATGTCCTTTAGGTTGACGTATCCGTTGATGCTTTGCGGATCGCCATTTCGCTGCGTGATGGGGTACCGCGTGTGCATCGTGCGATAGGCCAGCTTCAGGGCATTCTCGATCGTTTCGTCGGCGGGTAGCGTGCCCATGTATTCGGACGGCAACATGATCTCGGTCAGGGGTGTCGCCGACAGCCGCGAGGCACTGACGATGATGCCTTCTTCCCGCTTGCCGATCAGTTTGCTGATACGTGCCAGCGACGCGGCCCCGCGCAGTTCGCGAATGGCTGCTTCCGAAACGTTGTCTTTGTCGCCGTTGCTTCCGCCGAAAAGGGAAACGATTCCGGTCACCGACTTTTCAAAGAACCACACCGCCGGCCAGACGACGTACGAAAACCATTCCATCGGTGGCGATAGTTTCAGGCAAATCCATTCCTTGTTCTTCAGCGCGAACACCTTGGGAACGAGTTCGCCGAACAAGATGGTCACCATCGTCAGCGGCGCGACGACTAAGACAATGGCCAAAAGCGCGGCGACCGTTTCGGAGAAGCCTGACTCGATCAGCATCGGCTCGACTTTCTCGGCGGCTCCGGCACCTCCCGTCGCTGCGGCCACGGCGGCAACCAATGTGATGCCTAGCTGCACCACCGCGAGGCTGGCCTCCATCTTCTGTTTCATCCGCAGCGCCGCCCCGGACCCGACCCGTTTGGCATCGACCAGCGCATGCAAGCGGCCCAAACCAATCGAGGCCAAAGCGATCTCGTAGGCGGCAAAGACACTGTTGAAGGCAATCATCAAGACGATGATCAGCAGTTCGAACGTTCCCATGGCGGCGCGAATTGGGTGAGAGGGAAGATAGTCCGACCGATGCGGCACAGCCGGAGGACTCACCCACTTTCGCATTCCTGACGCCGTGAGAAAACCGTGGCGGCAGGAAAAAGTTTCCAGAACGGGCTTACTTCTTCGTGCTAAGGTCGAAGTCAAACTGGTTCGAGCCTTCGGCAACGTTGGCCGAAAGCTCGGTCTTTTCGTGGTAACGTGCTGCCAATGTCTCTGGTTTGCCACTTCCTTTCACCGAATCGTCGGCGGGCTCAAACGTGGTGATAAAAACCTTGTTTTCGCCCAAGATGGCTCCCTTGGTGTCGTTCAACAAGTAAAGCGTGTAATTGCCAGACGGATCAGTTTTGCCGGAAGCCATGCGTCCCATCTCCACCGATTGGAACGTTACCGTAGCCCCGGACAAAGGAGCACCATCGAGGGTAACTTTACCCGTGACGGAACCCAAAGGGGGCAAATCTTTCGCGCCAGACTCGAAGCAGCCAAGCGTCGAAACGACAATGATCAGTGTCAACAGAAGGGTAACCGCGCGAACCATCAGCTTGGTTCCTTTATATGGCAAGTGACAGGGTAGGGAAGTAGCACCAGGCAAGAAGCCGGAAGCCAACAGTGACGCTTCCGGCTCGGAGAGGAATGGACGCCGACAGAGTGTTACGGAATGCTGATCGGGTTTCCATCGTCGATGGCGATCATGTATTCATACAGACTGTCGCAAGCGCTATCATTGTTGGCCGTTGCCGGGGTCGAGCGGATGAACTGAATGTTTTCCGATAAGAAGCTCACACTTCCGTCAAACTTCAGCGTCATTGCGCCGCCTGGGTGAAGACTGCTTAACGCTTCCCCTTTTTGATCGACCGTCCCCGTGCTGTCGTTGATTGGCCAACGTCCTGAGATCGCGATTTCGTCAACACAGTTACCACCCAAGCTTTGCTGACAGCCGGCCCACGACTTGAGGCTCATCGTTTGCCCGTTGAGCTTGGAACAGCTTTCTCCCACAGCAAGCGTGTTGCTCAATCCGTCCGTCACGTCGCGAAACCTACGGCCGCTGTTGCGATAGAAAGCACCATCGCCTCCATCAAGTCGAGCCGTACGCGAATGGTTGTAAACGGCGTAGTTCATGCCGCCCCCTTTCAGGAACCGCTGAGCCGCATCGCCAACCGACTTGCCGGTATCGGAAGGGCAACGATAGCCGTCGACGACTACCAGCATGGCATTGTTCAATTCGTTTTCGAGGTGGTTCCCAGTACCGATGCCAGCCGTTTCGTGCAGCGCGCTCTGTTCGATGTAAGGAAGCAGGAACGCGGCCCAGCCCCAACCTTCGACTTCGTCGGCACCGCCACCGTTATCGTCGGCATCGCCGATCGGTCGAATGACCATGGGGGGCAAAGCGAGGTAGGTATCGTGATAATTGTGCAAAGCCAAGCCGACTTGCTTCAAATTGTTACTGCATTGCATCCGACGTGCGGCTTCGCGGGCCTGTTGCACGGCTGGCAATAGGAGGGCAATCAGAACGCCGATAATGGCAATCACGACAAGCAGTTCGACGAGCGTAAACCCCGTCTTTTTTAGAGGTGTAACCGACATGACAGGCACCTTCATCGAGAAAGTAGAGCAGTGGTAAGAAAGAGGCATAAGAGACCCCTAATATAGGCAGGCGTTAATGCATCGTCAATATTCTAATTCTTTATGAGAATTTTTATTACTTGACACCCTGATGGGACCAGATTATGTCGCGTTTCGACAATATTCACGGGCAATATGCGAACCTTTGCGGCAATTTGGTGTCCTCGTAGCGATCTTCATGGCGGTGGTTTTCATTCTCTGGAAGCCAACGTAGAACAGTGACTGCGTCAGCCATTCGCCCAACCCCGCCGCAATCAAGGTTCGTCGATGCCCCCTACGATTCGTTGTCATAACCTTGTCAAAACCTATCCCGGCAAGCCGCCGGTCGAGGCGGTGCGAGGGTTGGATTTAGAAGTTCATGCTGGCGAATGCTTTGGGCTGCTGGGTCCCAATGGTGCTGGGAAGACGACCACGATCGAGATTCTGGAAGGGTTGCTGAAACCGACCAGCGGTGAAGTCGAAGTGCTCGGCAAGCAGTGGGGCAGCCGCGAAGAGGAAGAGATTCGGCAACGGATCGGCATCTCGCTGCAAGAGACTCGGTTAAGCGAGAAGCTGACGGTGAAAGAGACGATCGTGCTCTTTCGCAGCTTCTATCATCAAGGGATCACAGCGGACGAAGCGCTCGATCTGGTTTCGCTGAACGAAAAAGCGGACGCACGTATCAAGAACCTTTCTGGCGGTCAGAAGCAACGGCTCGCGGTGGCTTCGGCATTGGTGGGCGATCCTCACTTGGTGTTTCTCGACGAACCAACAACCGGGCTCGATCCGCAATCGCGACGGCAGCTGTGGGATATCGTACGAGATTTGCGCGATGGCGGCCGTACGATCATGCTGACAACTCATTACATGGACGAGGCGGAACGGCTGTGCGATCGCGTCGCGGTGGTCGATCAAGGGAAAGTGATTGCCCTGGGAACGCCGCGTGATTTGATTACTCGGCTGGGCGGAGATCAGGTCATCGAGTTCCGCGTGAATGAAGAGAGCCCCGTTCCTGCGCACGAGTCGTTTGCCCAATTGCCAGGCGTGCAGTCGACCCATGACGACGCCGGAACAATCGTGCTGCATGTGCAAGAGTTGCATGCCGCGCTGCCGGCGGTGATGGATAAGCTGCGTAGCGAACAAGCCCAGTTAGCTCAATTGACAACGCGCCAGGCAAGCCTGGAAGATGTGTTCGTCACGCTAACTGGTCGTCACCTGCGAGATGGAGGAGAGTAACATGGCCTGGTCGATCCGTCCTCTGACGCAGCTGGTGATTGCTCGGCTGAAAGAGTTTTACCGCGAACCGGAAGCGGTGTTCTGGGTGTATGGCTTTCCGATCATGATGACGGTGGCGCTGGGGATCGCGTTTCGCGAGCAGCCTGAGCAGACGTTTCGTGTCGAAGTGATCGGACCGCAAGCGGACGTGGCCCGCACGGCGCTCGGGGAAGACGCTCGTTTTCAGTTGGGCGACAGCGACGAAGCGGCGGCAAAGGAGCGACTTCGCACCGGGCGAACCGACTTGGTCGTAACCGCTACAGAAACAGAAACGTATGACTACTTATATGTGCCCACACGACCGGAAAGCCAACTGGCACGGAATGAAGTCGACTTGATGCTGCAAACGGCGGCCGGACGCGTCGATGCCGCCGAGGTGACAACGACCGTGCTCGACATGCCGGGGGGACGTTACATCGACTTCTTAGTTCCAGGCCTGTTGGGTATGGGGCTGATGGGTGGCGGACTGTGGGGTGTCGGCTTCGTGACGGTCGACATGCGGATTCGTAAATTGCTGAAGCGGTTCCTAGCCACACCGATGCGCAAGAGCGACTTTCTTGGGTCGCTGATGATCAGCCGGCTGTTGTTTATGGTGCCGGAAGTGTTGCTGCTGCTGATCTTTTCGTGGCTGGTCTTCGGCGTGCAGATAGCCGGCAATCCGTTGACGCTGTTGCTGTTCATTTTGCTGGGTGCGGTCAGCTTCGCCGGGCTGGGTCTGTTGATTGCCTGCCGCGCGAAAACGGTCGAGACGGTTTCGGGACTGATGAACCTGGTGATGCTGCCGATGTGGGTGTTGTCGGGCATCTTCTTCAGCCGCGAACGCTTCCCCGAATTCCTTCAGCCGGCGATCCGCTTGTTGCCGCTAACCGCCCTGAACGATGCCCTGCGCGGCGTCATGCTGGAAGGCATGGGGCTGTTCTCGCTGATGCACGAAACAACCGTCCTCGTCCTGTGGGGAGCCATTTCGTTTGTCGTCGCGTTGAAGTTCTTCCGCTGGCAATAACGTACCGTTCGCCTTAAACAAACTCAGGGTGCGAATCGTGCATCATGCGGCAGGTCGTGCTGGGGTCGGTACCGAGTTAGCGTAGGGTCCGCTGTGCGGACGCAGTTAGACGTTGTCAAAATCAATAATTGCTCGCTACTATTTCGCGCTGCTAAGCTTAACTCGACACTGCTATCTGTTTTCAACTTTATTCCACGTTCGCACAGCGGGCTCTATGGATGTCGAATTATCGTCGTGCCAAGATTGCGGGTGGAATGTACTTCTTCACGGTAGTGACAGAGAATCGTGCCCCTATTTTTCATCGCGAACCCATCGCTCGAATGTTAGGTCGGATCATTCGCGAGGCCCAGCGTCGTTGGCCATTTCGGGTACCTGCGGTTGTTCTTCTGCCCGATCACTTGCACGCGATCTGGAGTCTGCCCCGAGGCGATTTTGCGTATTCAATGCGTTGGTGATGGATCAAAAAAGAATTTACGCAGGCCTATTTGAAAATAGGAGGAAGCACGCAGCCCGTATCGATGTCCCAGCAAAAGCATCGGCGTGCTGGCGTTTGGCAAAGAAAGTTCTGGGAACGCTCGATTCGTGATGAGGAAGAGTTCGCGGCTTATCTGGACTACATCCATTGGAACCCCGTCAAACATGGCCATGTTCAATCACCCAGCCAATGGCCTTTCTCAACTTTCCATCGCTGGGTTGCCAAAGGACAATATCATCCAGATTGGGGCACCATTCCGCCTGACATACAACGTTTCAAAGAACTTTCTACTGGCGAATGAGGTTTGAATTACGGACGCGATATTATTAGTGAAGCGACTGAAGTTGGCTGACGTCATTCACCTACCGAATCGGCTGCTTGACGTTGCTCTGTTGGCTTACTTTTGCCACGGCGTCCGCACAGCGGACCCTACAAGTCTACCGTTCGCCCTAAACAAACTCAGGGTGCGAATCGTGCATCATGCGGCAGATCGTGCTGGGGTCGGTACCGAAGTGGTAGAGGGTTTGGTTTGGGTAGTCGATCACGACAATCTGCGACAGCGGCGGCATCAGTTCCTGGAAGACATCTTCCGGCAAGTCCATGCAGTAGCTTAACGCCGCCTCGCGAAGGTTGATTCCTTTCTCCTTCACGTTCAGTTCAATCCATGTGGTCAGCATGAACTGGAAGTGAACGAGAAAGTCGGTCGCGGGGTTGTTGGGATGCATTGCCAGGAACACCCCTTCGGTCAGACCCATCTCTTGGGAATAGCTCGGCAGGGCGTCGGACAAGTTCCAACGGGCATACAGCTTGTACTGCAGCGACGCGGTGTCATGTTCGTAGCAAGGCTGCATATGTTGGGCGTAAAGCCGATCGGCCACCGTTGGATTGGCCATGTCGGCATTGGTCAGCAAGTGGGCCCACGTGAGGAACTTGCCGCCGACACTCGCTTCGTAAGTGAACCGATCCCACTGAATGTTTCGCACACGCGTCAACGGAACTTCGCAGTGAGTTGGCAGCGTATCGACGATCAGCTGATTGTGCTGCGGGATCGGAGCGTTCTCGTACAAGTCGAGAAAACGCTCGGTCAGAATATCGATCGGCATCGGCAAGTAGCGGCGATTCAAACAATGCCGCAGGACGGTTCGATCGCGCATTTCCGGTTCAGGCATAATGCGCTGGGCCTGGGTCAAGTCGCCCAGTTGATTGACTTCCTCGAAGCACATCGCGCGGATCTCTTCGTCGAGACCTTCCAGCGGTTCTTCCAAACCACGGTAAAGCAGCGCGAGGGCATCCAGCATTTGGCTTTCGATGTCGATCATGAAGAGAACTCTTTTCGGCCAGTTCGCGGCAGACTTCCTCGACGGCCGCGGTTCAATCAGCAGTGTTCGTTGATGCGAAACGCTGGGAAACCTTAGGTCACACGAATAGTCCGGGGGAGAAGCAAACCACAAAATCTTCGCGGACAATCATCACATCCGGTACGATCAGGACTATCTCGATGTCCCCCGCTGCTGTGGTTTTCCCGGTCCTTCGTCTACCAAGCCAATGCCCCACACGTCAGAGCCCTCTGCGAAACCACGCCGCCGTTGGCTGAGCTTCAGCTTTCGCGGGCTTTTGATTGGGATGACGTTGGTCTGTTTGTTGCTCGGTTGGCTGGGGCGGCACTATGTGCAGATGATCGAAGAGAACGCGATTGTCGACGAAGTGATGCAAAGTGGCGGGCAAGTTTATTACGACTACCACAAGCGTTCGCAGCAGCTCGGCGAGCCCCAAGATCCGGCAGGGCCGAAGTGGCTGCGCGACTTGTTGGGCGAGCATCTCTTTTCCAGGGTAGAAGCGGTCGAGATCTTCGCCCAAACGAAAAACGCCGAAGAAGCCGCCGCGGACGTCGTCCGACTGAAAGGATTGACCCATCTGAAACGGGTCGCCCTGGGAAATGTTCCGCTGGGCGATCCGCAAATCGAAGTTCTCCGGCGGATGCGAGAAGTGCGGCTGATGCAGGGACAAATATCAGCCGAACAGTTCGCAAAGCTGGCCCAATCGCCGTCGCTGCAAGCGGTGTGGTTAAGAGTCGAAGCGATGGACGACCGGCTGCTCGCTTCGCTCCCGACGTTTGCCAACTTGCAGGAACTGCATCTTTCATTTCTCAACGGTCGCTACGACGAACACTCGATCACGCGGCAAGGGATGCAGGCAATCGGAGCAATGCCGCATCTTCGTCGGCTGCGGCTGGAAGCATTGCCGGACGAGGGCCTGAGACATTTCGATCAGCTAAAGACGCTTACGCAGCTCGAAGCGCTGGCGATCGAATATGTCCCGATCAAAGACGATCATTTTACAACGATCTCTCAATTTACTTGCCTGAAGCATTTATCGATTCGACCTGACTTCCAATCGAAGTTTCGCGACCAAGGTTTCACCAAGCTGCAAGCACTTAAGCAGCTGGAAACGCTGGAACTTCCCCAAGCCAGGATCGGCGACCGCTCAATGCGAACCATCGCTCGATTGCCGAAGCTAAGGGAGTTGTCGATCCGCGGCACATGGATCACCGACACCGGTTTGGCCGAGCTGAAAGATCACCCATCCCTCGAAGCGCTCGACTTACGCGAGACCCGAGTGACCGACCGCGGGTAGCTGCCGCTGAATAACGTGGCAACATTTCGACACCTCTGGATTCGACCTGACTGGGGCGATGCGGTGACGATGGATTGCTTAGTCGAAATGAGATTCCTAACCCCCACCCAAGCCAAAACCGATCATTCGATGTACTTCGTGCGGAACCGTCCCAAGGAGAATTCGCCATGAACGACACGATCGAACAAAAGCCCCGTGCGAAACGCCGCTGGCTGAGCTTTAGTATTCGAGGGTTGTTGATATTCACGCTGCTGATTGCCGTTGGCGTTGTGTTACCGATCAAGTGGCGCGAACATGATTTGGCTCAATATCGCGTCGAGGAAGATGTTGACTCGAAGATTGATTTAGCAAATGGATGGACCTTTCGACCGCGACTTCGCAAAGCAGATCCGATTACTTGGAAAGAGTACCCGAGCCATCTTTGGAAAAGGACGATGAATTGGGGCCATGACGAGGATTTGTACCAAGACATCGAGAGTGTCCATATGCCATTGGAAGAGTTGGTTCGGCTTGGTCCCGAGTTGCAAAAATTGCGTTCGCTAAAGAGTATTCATCTGTTCATGGAAAACTCGGATGACCATGGGGCACCGATTTTGGAGGAAGAACTTGAACTGTTAGCGAGTCTGAAAACGTTAGAAATGATTGATCTGAGTGGCGTCGCGATTTCCCCAGCCCAATTGCGAAAGCTAACCGTACTACCTAACGTGACGTGCATTAACTTTCCAATGTCACGGTCGAGCTTGCCCTATTTGAAAGTGCTTTCTGACTTTCGAAAGCTGGAAACGATCTCCCTACATGATGTGCCGATAACGAGGCAAGCGATTGAAACTTTGGCAGGCTTTGAGCAACTTCGTAGTCTTTCGTTTCATTATTGGAAACAGAAGGAGACGACCGAGGAAGTCGAGGCGATTGGAGAGCTGAAGCAGTTGACTAGCTTGTATGTTTGTAATTATTCATACAACGATCAATGGTTTCAGACCGCTGGGAACTTAACATCGCTCCGCAGTCTGCACCTCTCCTTTCATTCAGAGACAGATCGCGCCCCAGGAGAGAATTTCCATCAGCTTTCGAACTTGACTCAACTCGAGAATTTGACGATCGATGGAGTTCAAATCGATGATGATGCTCTGGCGACGATCGGCAAGTTGTCTGGCTTGAAGGTACTGGCCTGTGATGCAAGCCGGACTACCGATGCCGGCATGAAACACCTGGCCAATTTACCCCAACTGACGAAGGCGAACCTGAGCGGCACGCGAATCTCGATTCATGGCCTACACAAGTTGTCGCAGTCTTCGACGCTCGACGAGGTCTACCTCGGCGGAAGATTTCAGGTCTTTCTTCGCAACCATCGCCAAGTCTTTTGTGGAACGTGTGCCCTCCCATTCGACTTCGCCGACAATTCACAGTTTGATAAGGACAACGCTACATTTTCAGCAATCTTAGCCACACATACAATCGACTCTGAAGACCCCTTCGTCTCGCCTGAAGCTTTGACCGATTTGCCAGACAACTTCGCCGATACAATCAACGATCCCTTCCAGCCATTCAGTGAAGCATCAGACAAGCCATGACCAGTTGTGAAACCAAACCGAAACGGTCACGCCGCTGGCTGAGCTTTAGCATTCGTGGGCTGTTGGTAGTCGTTACGTTGCTGTGTATCGCGCTCGGTTGGATTGGGAAAGATATCGTTCGGATGCGGGTGGAGCAGTCGGTGGTGGACGAACTGACGAAAGCTGGCGGCGTCATTATTTCGTACGACTACGAACGAAAAGAAGGAAGCCTTGCACCAGGGTTTGGCCGTAGGGGAACACCTCCGGGCAATGCGACGCTGCGGCGTTGGTTTGGCGATCATCTGTATGCCAGAGTCGATTCAGTTGGTTTTGGCAATCCGCAGCAAGACTACAACGAACAAGTTCGATTGCTGCCGCATCTGGGGGACTTGCGTTATGTCCATCTCGGCTGGTTCCATTTAGAAGACGAGTCGGCCGCGGAGCTGGCGAAAGTACCGCGACTACGGCATATCTGGTTTCATCAAACGGCTGTTACGCCCCAGCAGTTCGAGATCCTCGGCCAATCGGAATCGCTCCGCGAGATCAGTCTTTCCGGCACCACGGCAACCGACTTCAAACTGCACCAAATCGCCAAGATGCCACGCATCACTAGTATCCGCACGAATATCGGTTCCGTCACAGACGAGGGACTATCGGCACTGGCGCAGATGTCCCAACTCGAAAAGCTCTCGCTCGATCACGCCACGTGGGTCACCGATGAAGGGATTGCCCAACTGGCCGAGCTGAAACAGTTGAAAGTCTTTCACACAAATAGTGTGCAGCTCACCGACCAGGTCCTTAAAACCATCGGAGGTTGGCCGCAGTTGGAAGAGCTTTCGATTGGTCTAACGCCGGAGTCTTCGGAGTCGTTGGATACGAACCTGAGGCATCTTGCGAAACTGAAGCAGTTGAAGAAACTGACACTCTTTCGCGCGCAACTTACCGATCATTCGCTGGAAACGATTGTAAAACTGCAAGAGCTTGAATCGCTGACGCTTTCTGACAACGAACTTACCGACGCCGGCCTGGCCACGCTCAAGCAGCTTCCTAAACTGAAGACTCTCGGCTTGTGCGGTAACTTCGTGACTACCGAAGGACTCCAACAGTTGGAAACCTTCCCGGCACTCGAAACCGTGGTCATCAGCGAAGATGTTAAGCCGCCGAAAGATATCTCCAAAACGCTTCAGTTCGTCAGCGGACCTCCTCGCCTAGTGCCGACACAGCCAACAGGCGATAAAGATAGAAGTCCCAAACGTTGGATAGCTTCTCCGAAAAAGAGAGACTCAAGCGATGAGTAGCGATGTGCAACCCAGTGCGAAATTACGTCGCCGTTGGCTTACGTTAAGCCTGCGCGGGCTAATGATCTTGGTGCTGTTGCTTTCGTTGCCGATGGGCTGGATTGCCCGAGATGTGGTCCGGGCTCAGCGCGAAGCGAATGTAATTTCGGCCATAGAAAACGCCGGCGGGTTTGCCTCGTTTCAGTATCAAAGTGTGATCAATTTGAGCGAGACCCCGGAACCGCCGGGACCTTGGATTTTGCGAAGGTTGTTTGGGGATCATCTGCATGCGCACATCGATTACGTCTCGCTGTACGAACCGGAAGGTGTCGACTCCATCGTTCCGCAGCTCGTTCATTTTCATCGGCTTGAGTTTCTCTCGTTGCCGGAGGCACCGCTTAACGATCGATCGGTCGAAGTCATTTCTCAGCTACCGACGCTGCGCGAGCTGGATCTTTCGAAGGTAGAACTGACGATCGAGCAAATGAGGGTCGTTTTGAAGGCACCTCAGCTGAAGTCGATTTGGCTAAGCAACGATCTGGCATCGGACGAGGTTTTGGAACTGCTACCAACTTTCGCTCCGCAGTTGGAAGAAATAAATCTGGCTGAAACGACGATCACCGACGTAGGAATGCATTCGCTCGGTCGACTACCGCATCTGACGTACGTAGATATTGAAGGAGCTCCTGAGGTCACCAACCGAGGTCTCGCCTCGCTGGCCGATTGCCAAAAGCTGGTATCGTTCAACGCTTCGGCGACATCGATCGATGAAGGCTGCCTCGATACGCTGCAAAAGCTCCCACACTTGGATGATGTTTCGATCGACCCGGATGAGTTGGACGTTGCGATCTATGAATGGGGAATGATGCGGCTGGATACTCTTAAGCCGGTGCGCGTGCCGGAATTTCTCTTTCCCATTTGCGGAACATGTGGCGGGTTTCAACCGAAGAGGAACGGCCCCAGGGTCGTAAACGTGCGTCAAGGATATATTACCGTGCGTCGCTACGACGAAGACCAAGTCACTGATATCGAACCGTCGCCGCAAAAAGTTTTTCTTCCCTAAGATTCCCCAACTGCCAGCGAATAACTGGCCTCAGCTGCGTTAACTTTCCGCGCCAAGCGACGGCCACGCCTCCGTAAACAGGCCCTACAGAGGGGACAACCGTTGCAAGTGGAACGAGACGCAGTACGATTCAATGCGCATCGTGCTGACGCGGTGCTATTGTTGGGGGGACACCTGATTTTGACCATGACATCGAAGGGGGAAACTGCATGGGCTGGTTGACTATGTTCTTCATGGGGCTCGCGTTCGGGCTCATGATTTATGTCTTTTTCCGCGTCATTTTGACTGCGTTCTATATCATTCCGCCTGATCAGCGTGCAGTGATCACCACGTTTGGCCGTGCCGAGCGATTGAGCGAAGACTTCGTTCAGCCGCTGGACGATCCGAACTTGAGCGAAGACGAAAAGAAACGCTACACCTATCCCAAGGTTCGCGTCGTTGGCCCCGGCGGTCCTTACTTCAAAATGCCGTGGCAAAAAGTGCACAAGATTAGTGTCGCCACACGAAGCGTTGACTTGGTGTGGGACCCGACGAAGAAGCAAGAAACCATCGAAGCGGTCACGAAAGATAATCTGACGACCGGCGTGAACGGCCAGATCCGATACCGCGTGTGCGAGAACAACTTGTACGCGTTTCTATTTGGTGTCGAGAGCCCGCTGGAACACATCATGGGTTATTTCGTGAGTGTACTGCGTGAACGAATCGCTACGTTCAGCGATCCCAAAGGGGCCAGCTTGCTCGCCAAGCCAGGGGTCGATGACGACGATAACCCTTCGAGCGTCGACTTGTCGGAAGGTGTTTCGATTAACGACCTGCGAAAGAACTTACCGCTGCTGAACTCTTACATGGAAGAGCAATGCCGCTGCACGCCGGGACGTTACGGAGTGGAACTCGACGCGGCTCTGATTACCAGCATCGATCCCCCGCCGGAAGTCGACCGGGCTTTGTCGGCCATTAACAGTACGCGAAACCAGGTGGCTGCCGATCTAAGCACAGCCCAGGCCGACGCCGAGCAGCAAATCACGATGAGCAAGCGAGCGGTCGACATCGCCTCGAATAATGCTCAAGCCGAAGTCGCGCCACTTCGCGAACTGGCTCGGACACTCAGCCAAATCAAACAAGAAGGAGGCTCGACCGCACTTCAGGCTTACATTCGAGATCTGAAAGTGCCCTTGCTGTCCCGAGCCGTCAGTGTGGTGCAAACGCGAGAAGAAAAGTAAGCGGACGTTTTCAGCGAGAGAGAGGAACAGATTCGCCGCTCCGCGAACTCATCCTTCTCCGCAACTGAAAGCGGAACACTGAAAACTTAAAACGAACTCATTCAAGAGATAAACCCATGTTCTTCTTCGGCATCTTCGTCGGTCTGGTTACCATACCGATTCTTTTAAAACTGGCCACGATGTTTGGCTTGTATGTCGTCGTCAACGAATGCGAAGCCCACGTCTACACGCTCTTCGGGAAAGTGATCGGCACGATCGACGAGCCTGGTTTACACTTGCCGATCTCGAAGTTCGGGCTGGGCGCACTATTGGTTCCATTCTTTGGCAAACGGCACGTCGTCAGCACGGCGTTGCGTCAGCATTACCTTCGCGGTCAGATGGTGAACTCGGAAGAAGGGACCCCAATGGGTGTCGGCCTTTGGTACGAGATGGAAGTCAACGATCCTGTCGCTTACTTGTTCATCAACACGAACCCGGAAGGCTCGCTGCAAGCCAACGTCGCTTCCAGCGCGATCAGCACACTGAGCAACTTGGAAATGGACAAGATGCTGGAAGACCGTCACAGTCTGAGCCGTACGGTTCGCGCGACGGTGTCGCCTCTTTCGGAAAAGTGGGGCTATCGGCTGGGCTCGGTTTACATCCGTAAGGTGTTCTTCACCGACATGCAAATGGTGCACAACATTACCGATAAAGTCGTCAAGCGTCTGATTCAGGTCACCAGTGCGATGAAGCAGGATGGTGAGAACCGCGTTGGTTTGATCAAAAGCGAAACGGCTAAAGAAGTCTCGCAGAAAATGGCCGAGGCCGGAGCGATGCGACCTGACATCGTGGGTAAAATGCTTAACGAGATCAGCAAAGGCGACCCCGAAATCCTGGAGTCGGTGCTTGAGGTGATGGAAACCGAGAAGCTGCTGAACTCGAAAGCGGAAGTCAGCATCATTCCGCGCGGATCGAACGTGATGTTCAACTTGAACAGCGGCAATGGAAAGTCAGGTGCCGCGCAGTACGTGCAAGCGGACACCTAAGCGGAGCAAGCGATGAGCAACGATCCCTTTCGACACGAAGCGGTCCGTTCGTCCGATGGTTTGAGTGCAGTCACGATCTTCAAACTGTTGGCCGGATCGCTGTTGGTGATCCTTGGCGTGGCGCTGGGCATTTACGTGGCGAATATCGCGATCGAGTTGATCTACAGCAAAGAACCGGCCCCGCTGATCGAGCAGATTACCGATATGGCCGCCGAAAAAGTCGCCGCCGAGGCAGCCAATCAAAACGTACAAGAGATCAAGCTGGCTCCTGATCTCCTGAAGACCGTCCTGTTAGTGTTGACGTTCTTCCTATTGATCATTCCGACAACGGTGGCTTCCATGCTTTTGAGCGCCGGCGTCAAGCTGATGCAGGGGGAAGCGAACGAAGCGATCGCGATGCTGGCCGAACGACTGAAAAAGCCGGACGTCTAATACCTCGCTTAATCGTTCGCACTCGTCGGTATCGTTGGCCATTCCGCAAAGCCACTTTGGTTCAACACCACGCAGTTGGGAAGACGTTCTTTCAGCTCTTGAACCCCTTCGTCGCTGATCTGCGAGCCTTCAACAACCAGCCAAGCCAGGTTCGGTAGCGAACAAATGTCATCGATTGCGGCGTCGGTGATCTGCGTGTTACGGATATCGAGAATCGCGAGGCTTTGAATCTTGGCGATCTCGCGCATCCCAGCATCGTCGACAGGACTCAGCAGCAATCCGAGCCATTGCAGGTTTGGAAACGACTGCAGCGATTGGCAACATGTTGAATCGACAGGGCAATCCAGCAATCGAATTCGGCGCGTTTGTTGAAGCGAGTTCGCCATTTGCAGGACACGCTGCGGATCGTCGTGGCCATCCAAATCGAACGTCGCCACGCTGTACAGATAATCCCTACCGAGTCGATTTTCTATCCAGGGGGAATACGGTCGCTGTTGGACCGGCGCAAAGTTGTCCGCATATTGCCATTCCCACATCAGCCCGAAGCATCCCTCGTCGATCAGTTCTCGCGTGACATTCACTTGATGCTGGGCCCGATAGACACGGTTGAGATGCATCGCCGGCAAGATCGACGCCACGGCGACCACGCTAAACAGCGTTATCAGTCGGAATCGAAACAGTCGCCGCATTGTTTTGACCATGACGTCGCAGGAAGAAGTGCTAGCACCACCCAACCATTTGGCGGTGAACTTTCCCACTTAACGTAACGAATCGGCCGATGGTTCGCGATCAATCTTTCCCTGGCAGCATGCACGTGGTACCTTTTCGTCCGAATTTGGACAGCACTCCACTAATCACGGATAAGACTCCACGGATGGACATAGACGCTTCGCATTCGGTATGGACCCGATGGTTCTGGCTGTTTGCGCTGACGCATGTCATCGTTTGGTCATTAATGCCCATTCTGACTGCTGCGAATGCTCCACTCGATACGATCGAGATGATCTATTGGGGCAACCAGTGGCAGTGGGGATACTACAAACATCCGCCGCTGCCGGCATGGTTGGCCGCGGGAACAAGTCAATGGTTCAGCGACCCTGCCTGGTCAACTTATCTCGTTGCGCAGTGCTGCATTCTGGCTTGCTTATGGGCCGTGTGGGAAATCGTTCGCGACCGCAACAAACCATGGATCGCGTTGGCTTCGGCAGCACTGCTGGAAGCGTGCGCGTTCTATAACTTCACGACGATTGAACTGAACAACAATATGGTCCGCCGCGGGATGACCGCGCTGACGGTGCTGTTTTTGTACTGGGCTATTACGCGGGGACGAACCGCTTATTGGGCCGCGGCAGGACTGTTTGTCGCGCTGGGGATGTTATCGAAGTACGACCATGGAATGCTTGTGCTCAGCCTGGTCGCCTTCGCGGCGATTCATCCACAAGTTCGTAAGTTGTGGAAAACGCCTGGTCCTTATGTCTTGATCGGCGTCGCACTGGTACTGTTCGCGCCGCATGCGTGGTGGATGGTCGAAAATGATTTCATCACGCTGAAGTACATTCAGGATCGAACCCAAACCGAGCCAAACGCGTGGAACCACTTGTTGATGCCGGCCAAGTTTCTAGGGGAACAACTCGGGGCGATCGCTGGAATCTTACTAGGCTCGATGGCGCTGCTAGGTAGCTTTTGGAAATGGCGAACCGATCTGAGCGATGAAGATCGTTTGACGCGCGATTACCTGGCAACCGTTGTGCTGGGGCCGCTCGCCATTGCGGTGACCGCTTCGCTGTTGACCGGCGGAATGATTCGCAGCATGCTCGGCGCTCCGATCTGGATCTTCCTGCCGGCACTGTTGGTGATGTGCTTCGAGCGTCGTCGCGAAGATGCGGTGATATGTGGACGCATCGCGATGACATGTGCAGTGCTAAGCATTGTTTTCGCGACGGCGGTTGGCGTGCGCAACACGTTTGGCACCGCAATGCGGGAAAGACACCTTCGCGTCGACTACCCCGGCGATGCGTTGGCCGCGGAAGTTCAACGACGCTGGGAAAGTGTTGCCGATGGCCAGCCACCGACGATTGCCGGAGCCTGGTGGCCCGCTGGAAATGCTTCGATTTATGCCGATCGCCCGATCGATGTTTACCCTGAATGCAACGCCCGTTTCGCTCCTTGGATTGATGAAGAAGCGATCCACCGGCAGGGTGGGGTCATCGTGTGGGAGGCTCCTGACATGCAACAAGACGACGTCGACGCATGGCTCGAACGATTCCCAGATGCCAGGGTTCAGCAGCCGATCGAGATCGTGCATCAAAAGGCGCCGCATCTTGCACCGCTGAAGGTCGGCATAGCGATCATCCCGCCGAACCCTTCGCCATTGTCGTCATCGAATCCAGCCATGGCCACCGCGCCGAACGCGTCTCGTGACGGCAATACGACCCAGCGACGCTAAACGCTGGCTTCGTGGATGACATTCGCCGAATCGAGCGTCTTTGGGTTCAATTCAATTCCGAGACCTGGGGCCGAGAAATTGCGGCAACGTCCCTCGGCGATGTCGTAGGTGCTTTGGTTCACGAGCAATTCGCCAGCCAGTTTCCCGGGATCTTGCTCGGCGCGATAGAAATTTGGAATCGCACATGCAACGTGAATCTGCATCAGGAAACCAAACTCGTTGCCCCAATTGTGAGGAGCAATGCGGCTTCCGTGGCCTGCTTCCAACGCCATGTTCGACTCGCGGCGAATCCCCTCGAAGTGGAATGCTCGCATGTCGCCTTGCAGAATATCGACCGTGCCAGACTCGATAATCTCTGCTGCGAGAGGATCGTAGGAATTACGCCAACCTTCGCCGTCGGCGACGAGTGTGTTCAACTTTCGCTCTTGGATGACGTTTTGGATCTTGCGGTAGTTGTCGACGTTGTCTGGAATCATTTCTTCGATGAACGCCAAGTCTAAGTCGCCATGTTCTTGCAGCAACCAGACGACATCTTCCATGCGATAACCGTTGTTCGCATCGACACCAATGCCAAAGTCGGCACCCGCGTGTTCTCGGATTAATTCCAAGACCGCGACGTCCTGATAGTTGCCTGCCAGCCGACTGAGATGCAGTGCGCCGCGACCGATCTTCACTTTCGCGAACGTATGGCCCAGTCGTAGCGTATTGTCCATCGCTTCTTTGATGGCGTCTTGCCAGCCAGCTCGATCGGCATAGGCGGCTTTCGGATGGCGATAAGGCGTGCCGCGGTCGCGAGGTAGAAGCTCTTCGTGATAGATAGAACCATCGTAGACAGGTACGCCTTCTTCGATCAGCGTACCACCGAGTAGCTCGTAGACCGGCTTGTCGAGCGTCTTTCCGGCTAAGTCCCAGAACGATGACGTGCAGATCTTACCATTGACGGCCCCATGATCTCGAAGCAACTGCGAGACCGTCTTACCAACGGCATACTCAACGTCCTGTTGACCGGCTCCCCAGTTGCACGCACCGACGCCGATCTTGCCGTTGTCGCCAAAGACAACCAGGATCGGTTCCCGCCGGACATCCCCTGCGACGCGATACTGAGAGTTCCCTGCGACGAACCGCGGTCGGTTGTACTGCACTTCAATCTTCATTGCCCGGGTCACTTTGACATCGACATCTGGAATCGGCCAAAGATCGGCCGCATGACTTGTTCGCGGAAGCGAACTTCCCAGGCCAATCGCCGAGGCGGCCAAAGCGGATGTCTTCAGGAAATCACGGCGCGAGTGCAGCGGCATGAGTGGGGCTCCAACAGAGATAAATCAGTAAGCAGGTTCGCTTGTGATGATCACCTACCTACAAGCCGCTGGCTATCGAAATCCGGATGCGCTCAGCCCGATTGAGACGCGTTACTCAAAAAAGTGGTCGATCCGCCCGTTTGAATCATCACTGTTGGTTGATGATTCGTGACTTGAGACCATGATTGGCCTGATACAAGAGCAGACAAGGGGCTCTAAGGTCTTGACCGTGAAGATGGACCGATGCCAGCAGAATAGCCAATTATCTACACGTAAACCCTTTACAATAACGCTTAATTCCCCATTAGTGTTCATCTCTGACGAGAAAGATACCTTTTCCAGGGATTTCTGTTGACCCGAATTGTCTAAACGCCGACACTGACAAAAGAACTTTTCCATATTTCTATTCTTTTTCACTGTCGCCTTGTTTGGGCCAATCATCCCCTTGGCATTCCTGCCGGTCCCAATTGACCGAGGCGACTAGGAGTATCCGCCATGTTCTCTAAGAGGTTGGTTGCGGTACCGCGACAATCCCGTGCGAAAGGCTTTACACTTGTCGAATTACTTGTGGTGATCGCCATCATTGGTGTGCTGATCGCGCTGCTCCTTCCGGCCGTGCAGCAAGCACGAGAAGCTGCTCGACGAATGAGCTGCTCGAACAAGATGAAACAGATCGGATTGGCTATCCACAACTATCACGACACCCATCGTCAGTTTCCCGCCGGGGCAATCAGTGGGCATGTTACCTGTGTGAATGGCACGACTCCGTTAGGCGGAGGAGGAGGGGAATGCAATCAAACGTTCGCCCCTTGGACGGTTTTGATTCTTCCTTTCATCGAAGAGAACAATCTGCACGACAACTTCAATTTCACTCGAATCTTCTCGCCATTCAGTTCCAGTTGTAGCTCGCCGAATAAAGCATTTCAGTTTGAACCACTGGAAGCGTACAAGTGCCCATCCGATCCAAACTCTGGTGGTGATGCCCCAACGCTGAATTACCTGGCCTGTCAGGGTGGCGGTGATCCGGCCATCGTCGATGCAGACCTGCATGTGGCCTGTGCGGGAACGAGTAGCCCAACGCGATACTTCTTCACCAACGGGATGTTCTACAACAATTCGACCACTGGTTTTCGTGACGTGACCGATGGGACGACGAACACGTTCATGGTGGGTGAATCGATGTATCACTTCCTGCTCGGCTCGCATCCCGGGATTGCAAATCGCGAGACAAGCTGGGCTTCTGGGCAGTTGGTCAATTCGGTTTATGCGACCCCGATCACTCTTTGCGCGGCGGCGAATCCAATTAACAGTGCAGAGCCTATTTCGACGTCGCATCAACTTTCCGAGATGACGTCGACCTATGGGAGTCGTCATCCTGGCGGTTGTATGTTTACGCTGGGAGATGCCTCGACGCGGTTCTTCAGCGAGAACATGGACCTGGCCGTTTATCGTTCGATGGGACGCCGCAGCGATGGCGGTCCGATCGGAGGTACCACCCCGTGAGCCACCCCACTACGCAAGTTCACTTTAGGCAGGGGCTGCTGTGGCCAATCGTAGCGACAAGCGTTGTCTTGCTCGCTACGATTGGCTGCAGTTCTGCAGATGATGGTCCGAAACGGTATCAGGTTTCCGGCGACGTTATCTACGATGGCAAGCCGTTGCCGGCCGGGAAAATCTTCTTCGCCCCCGATACAGAAGCCGGCAATAGCGGCCCCGGCGGCTATGCCGATATCTTCGACGGCCACTACGACACCAACGTCGGTAGCGCGAAAGGGGTCGTCCCAGGACCGCACACAGTTCGTGTCGAAGGCTTCGACGGGCAGTCCTCCGCCAAGAACGATTTTCATCCCAAGGGAAACATGTTGTTCCCTGTCTACAGCGATGAAATCGATGTGCCGGAAGAATCTTCGCAGCACGACTTCGACATTCCTCGCAAGCCGAAATAGCTTTTGGCTCTGCTAACGGAAATGCGTCCGCGATGTAGGTTCGCAGACGATTCAGGTCGACCTCTAACGATTCGATTCGCTCACAGGCGTTGGTAGTGAGCCACTTTTGAGCAATTTGGCAAATACCGCTTCGAGATGGCCTTGCCGAGGGGTACAATGCGACCCGACTTTGCTCTTCTCTTACCAACAGGAATACACCGTAGGCAAGCTCCATGGATCCTTACAAATCGCCAGCAGAACAAAATGTTGACAGTTACCAGTCAGACAAAACCGAACGGAAAGATCTAGACGGTCTCGGGGGTTGGCTGATCTTAGTTGGGATTGGTGTCGTTCTTTCGCCCATTCGTTTGGCCATCTTGATGCTGATGACGTATCCCGGGATTTTCCTCAGCGATACGTGGGCCAGTCTGACAACGCCTGGCAGCGAATTCTACAGCCCTTACTGGGCTCCGATTTTGATTGGCGAGATTGTCGTTAACGGCTTGCAGTTCGTAGCGTGCTTGTACTTGATGTATCTCTACTTCGGTAAGAAGAAGGCATTTCCGGCCGTGTACATTGGCCTGACTCTGTTTGTGCTTGCGTTTATCGTGGTCGACGCGAATGTCGTGAAGTTGGTTCTGCCGGACGAACCCATCTTCGACGAAGACACTATCAAAGAATTGACCCGAAGCGCCGTATCCGCGTTGATCTGGATCCCCTACATGCTGGTTTCCGAACGCGTGAAAGCGACATTTACTCGTTAGAGTTTGATATATCTCTGATATAACGTCATTGACACGCCTGCGATATACGCAGGCGTGTTTTTGTTTCTTGGCAGTCGAGTTACCCATCGGACTTTGGCGATCCAAAACCGACGATTCAAAATTCGCAATTTGGGCGCGGCCCATTATGCATTTCGGTTATCTTGGGTGTCATCGGTCAACTCCTATAGACTCATAGGCTTTTATCAGGCAAATTTTGTGCGATATCTAACCTAACAAGTCTGCAAAGCAATTTTTGATAATTTTTATTGACCCGATTCGCAAATAAGCGCACACTGTGACTTAACAAGCTCATCATCGGGTCTTTCGCCCAATTTCAACCTCTTCGCAGGCGTTTCGTGCGGCACCGTCGTGTCCGCATAGGTATACACTCTTCTTATATCTATTCTTATCGGAATATCATTATGTCTATGAACCGAACAATCTCGGTCCCCAAGATCCGCGAGCGAGGATTTACGCTGGTGGAACTCTTAGTGGTCATCGCAATTATTGGCGTGCTGATCGCTCTGCTTTTGCCGGCCGTTCAACAAGCGCGAGAAGCCGCTCGACGGATGTCATGCACCAACAACATGAAGCAGTTGGCTCTTTCGTTCCATAACTATCACGACACGTTTCAGAAGTTCCCCATGGCGACGAACTGCAACATCAACGCCGCCGATCCTGGGCATTCGTCGAATCGACGTGTTTCATTCTTTCACTTGATCATGCCGTTTATCGAGCAAACCGCGTACTACGATCAGATCATGCCGCGCGTGGAGAACAACGAGTTTCCCGGCGGCTGGCCGACAAATCTTCGAAACGTGGTCTTCGATGCGTTTGTCTGCCCTTCGGAACCACTGGGGGACAAAGTCGATCAGCAAGGGTTCCACGGAACGTACTTGGTATGCAACGGATCAAGCCATACCGGTAGTGGAGCTCATGTGAGCGATGGGATGTTCTATCCGCGGAACAACACGAGCTTCGCGGATGTTACCGACGGGACTTCCAACACGGCCATGCTTGGCGAAATTCGACTTCAAGTCGATCACGCATCCGCTTCGGGTACAGGCAACGTTGTTTGTGGAGGAACACACGACTTACGTGGTCGATATCACAACCCCTACCACGGCAACATTTACTTCACCACGCTCCGTGCACCCAACACCGATGTCGGCGACCGCCTGCAGTATTGCAACGGAACACCCACCGCTCCGTGCCGAGAATGTACGAGCTCGAACATGGAAACGCATATTCGCAGCTATCACCCCGTCGGCGGACACATTGCACTAGCGGACGGTTCGATTCGATTCATTCCTGAAACAGTCAATCAAACCGTGTTTCAAGCCATTGGTTCGCGGAACGGCGGGGAAGTGGTGGAACTTCCATAACGTTGCCGTTTCTTCACTTTGGCAAGCCGGCTTGTCTTGGGCCGGCTTGCTTTTTTGTTTCAGGCGATTCAAGGGGATTCTTTGTCATGCGTTCGTTGATTTTTGGTTTGTTGGTCTGCTTCACCATCATGGCCACGCTTGGCTGCAATGCGTCCGACGGTCCACGTAAGTATCCTGTTACAGGCACAGTTACCTACGCGGGAGAACCGATTGAGTCAGGGTCGGTCGTCTTCGATCCTGTTGACGGCGAAGGCCCATCCGCGATGGGTGGGATTGAAAACGGCGTTCTTTCGGCCGAAGTAACCGCAGGCGAGAAAGTGCTACGGATCAGTGCCGTTCGTACACTCGACAAGAAAGATCAGTATGGCGAAGCGATCACCGAGTCGTACATTCCTGCCAAGTACAACGGGGACTCGCAGATCCGAGAAACCATCAGCGCAGATGGCGAAAACAAACTGGCGATCGATTTGAAATAGTCACGCCGTATCAAGCAACCCATGAAGTACGGTCGTGAACGTCGATGAGGAACGTCTCAGTGAGATTCGTTCGAGAGAGATAGACTCGAAAAGCGTTCGTGCCAGGTCTGGACTTCGGTGTGGACTTTCTGCATGGCCACTTCGGGGCTTTCGGCCGTGGCCTCGAAACGCTGCGAGTACTCGGACTGACCTATTTTGATAGCCACCGTGCAGTGAAAGCGATAAACCCTAGGCGAGTTCCCCCACGATTCGAGCCGGTAATAGTTCGCTCCGAGACGATCAAGCTCGGCTTGCAGGCTTTGCGTTCCGCTGGTGACAAGCCCCAGTTCTCCGCTTGTCGGTGCCGTTAAACGATCGCTTGGCATCGGCAGGTCACGAATTCGATCTTCTGCAGGAGCTGAGAACGCAGGCTGAGAACCTGGCTGTTGGACGACTTCCGATGGAACTTCATACTGAGCGAGTTGGAATTCTGGCTCGCGAGCCATGGTCGGCTGTTGGAAGTCGGCGACGCGAGTGACAGGAGCCATCGCCGATGGCTCGGTCATTTCTGTTGTAGCAGGGGGAACGACCGGGAAGTTCCCCAAATCACCCCGGGGGGCAATCACGGGAAGCGATGGGGTATCAGCGACCGCTTGCTCTTCTGGCCAGAATCCTTTGAGTGCCCCTTGAACGCCGTCCGGCATGATCGCCAGAACCGGCAGCCCAATCAGAAACAGGAGCACGATCAGGGAACGAATCGTCGTATATTCCGAATTCACAAGCACTTCTCTCGCGTAGGTCCATCTACTCAAGTTCTCTATGGTAAACCACGTGCGCATTCCAGCAAATAGGGATTTAACGTGGCGAAGATAGGGTGCTAGCGCAAAAAAAACCGGCCGTCTGAAATCAAACGGCCGGTCTCCGGAACAGTGTCCTGCGAATCGATCTTTAGTTCGGCACCACGATTCGCAGTCACAGGAGTTTACGCATCGTCATTGTCTTTTTCGCCACGTTCACGATCGCCGCCACGTGGACCACGTTCTCCACCGCGAGGGCCGCGAGGACCTTCTGGGCGATCTCCGTCACGAGGACCGCGGAACTGTGGTCGGCCTTCAGGACGATCGCCACCGGGGCGTCGTTCTCGCATTTCTTTCATCGTTTCGCGTTGTTCTTCGGTCAGAATCGACATGAACTTCTTCTGCATCTCTTCTTGCAAAGCGCGAACTTCGCGGCGTTGCTCTTCTGAGAGTTCAAGACGTTCCATCACGAAGCCTGGCATCATACCAGGGCCCATCATGGCACCAAATTCAGGACGACCTTCAGGACGTGGACCAGGGCGATCGCCATCACGCGGACCACGGTCACCTTCGCGACGTTCCCCATCACGAGGACCGCGGGGGCCACGTTCGCCATCGCGTGGAGGGCCTGGTCGGTCGCCTTCACCACGACGCATTTCCGGACGATCACCATCGCGTGGGCCTCGATTGCCACGTTCGCCGTCTCGCTGTGGACCAGGGCGATCCCCGCCACGACGGCTGAAAGCTTTCGTCAATTCTTCCTTGGTGACAACGCCATCTTTGTCGGCATCGGCACGTTCGATCATTGCCGCACCGCGACCTTCGCCGGCTTCTTCTTTGGTGATCTTGCCGTCGTCGTCTTTATCCATCGCGTTCATCAAACGCTCGATCATTTGCTCTGGATTGAACTCGCGAGGACCACGATCGCCTTCGCGTCGTTCCCCGTCACGAGGTCCGCGCGGGCCACGTTCGCGATCTTGGGCATTCGCTGAAGTCATCGCTACGCCGACAAACATCAGCGAAAGCATAACCAGGGATGTTTTCCAAACATTCTTCATAATTCTGTTCACTCTTTACAGTAAATGGGGAGAAAAGGTTTGTGGGTAAAGTTTGGTAACGTACCCGCGCAGTGAGTTGTCGCTTTACGAATTTCGCGACGGTGGTCCCGGAGGTCGTCCGCCAGGGCCGCGTCCTCCCGGTGGCGGTCCAGGCCGACGCATATCGCGTTCGTCAGGAGTCGCACCGAGGACAATATCGAACGATGCCGCGAACTCGTTCATCTTCGAGTCAGGAATTGGCTTGAAGTCGGTGACCAGCAGCTCACGCTGTTTCGGGTCACGAACATGGGAGAAAACTCCGTCACGCTTGTTGCCTTCAAAACCCCGAATCATCAACTGAGTTGTCAGTAGTTCCTTTTCCCCATGCTTCACTTTGATGTGAATGTGCGGGGCAGGGCGACCAGGGTAAGGGACCGGCTTGATCGTGCGGAAGCGGTATTCTCCTTTGCTCCCGGTGGTAAACCGACCGAAGCCTTGAAAGTTTCGATCTTGTTGATCTTGTTTTTTGCTGCTGTCTCGGGTGTGCAAATAAACCGCGTTAGCATCGCACTGCCAGATCTCGATGGTGGCGTCTTTCATCGGACTGCCACTATTGTCGAGGATACGACCCGTCAAATGGGTAATCTGACCGACCGCTGGCGTCGTGCTGTCTTTGATGATGATCAGGTCGTTATCTTGATCCAGGGGCAATTTATCGGGGTAGAACGGCCCTTCAGTGAGAAACGGAGTTGGATTTAACAGTTCCTCGGCGAACAGCCCCGGCGTGGTAAAAAACGCCGTTCCCATCAGCCCCATAAATGCTCGACGACCGCGACCAAACTTCGAGCGATGATCCATGGATATTCCCTTTTTCAGACAAGACTTGTACCGCGGAGAACGAGCATCCCTCGTTCCCTACAACATTGAACCACGGTAACGAGTCAAAGTTCCGCAAACTACTAAAAAAGCCGTTGTCACGATTCATTAGCAATGCCAGCAAACCAATTAACTCGGGGCGCTGCTCGTCGATCTAGAAACGAAACAAAGCAAGCTACTCGCTGTCGGTTTTCTCGCCACCAAAGAACGGGCGCACGTTAAGAAGTCTCGCCACCGCGAAGGCGCCCCATAGTGTGAAAGTTCGCCCGCCCACGTAAAGCCATCGGCTGGAATGAGAGTCGCCAAGGATACCTCCCTTAGATTCACCCGTGGTTTGCTCAATGATGAACGCAATCAACTGGGTTCCCAGTGCATCCACACAGATAGCAAGTCCCAGTACAAGCGGCGCCACCCACCACCGTTTCGTCAGTCCCCACAGCACAAGCACGGCTGCGGCCAGGGGTGGTAACTTGTACGGTAGGTTCGTCGTCAACCAGTTCCAAAGAACGCTGGAAGGGGATCCGTAGCTGTAGGCGGTTTCCGGGGCATACTCGGTTGCCAGAAACTGGATCATGCCCATGCCAACGGCGACCGTCGTAACAAAGCCGATCAGTCCGAACATGGTGAACCGCCGTTCTCGTGGAGCAAGTTCCTCTGGCGAAGCGAGTTGAATTCGTAGAAAGACGACAACAGGAATGACAAGCCACGTCAGCATCACGATCGAGACTAAATCAATCGCCGGTCGAGCATAGTCTTGGTAGTCGAGCCCTGGCCAACGAAAGCCAGCATTTTGATCGACCCACCAATCTTGCGTCGCACTAAAGAGCATTCGACCGTACGTGTACGCAGCAACATAAATGGCAACACGAAGCCATCCTTGCCAGGTCTTCCAAACAGCGGTCCGAGCGACTAACCACAGCGCGAGTACGACCCCGATTGAGTCCATTCCCCAGGTAAATATCCACAGCGGTCCCATCGTGTCGGACGTCGAACGAGAAAGACACTGCTGAGCCGGACCGATCGCCAAGAGGCAAGTGACAAACAACAAACGGCGGACAATCGTGATCATCGGTCTACCTGAAAAAAGTCAGTCCGACGAAAACGGAAACAACGAAGCCATAGAACCAAGCATCGTTGGATGATTCGATAAGCCGCGGCATGGAAAAGAAACATAGGGAGCCCAGGAACGCCTGTTGGAGATCAGATGCCGAGAATCTAACAAGCGTAGGCAATCGGTTCCAGCGTTTTCTTTTTCATTTGCAGGTTGTCATTCCGTTGCGTCTCGCGAAGGAAGGGACGCCAGCAGAAACGACGCAGCAGCCGCAGTGAACACCGAGTAATCGAGCGGAGACTTGATACCAGTCGCAATCGACATGGTGATCGCGAAGACGAGCAACAAACCGCCTGACGCATTGGCAAACCAGCGAAGCTTCCAACCGATCAACAGGCCGATTGCAATGATCACTTCCGCAATCGTTGCGATCCAGCCCAGCGGTCCATGCAGTGCCGCCGGGGCGAACCAGTTGAGTAATGCCACATACTCGATAAACGGGCCCCACGCTCCCCAAGCGACGCCAGGTTCGCCGGGCGATCCCCACATTCCAAAGCGATCGGCCACCGCTGACAGATAGGAAGCAGCGAGCGCCACTCGAAGAAACCATTGAGCAAGAAACAGACTTCGCGTTGGGGAATTCATCATTGGGGGCGTCAATCTAATCGCAGAGGGAGAGAGTGCGCCGATGAGACTTGGCTCGCCGACGCCATGGACATTTATCTTAAGGCTTGTCCATCGGTTCCGGAATCGCCAGTTGCTTGGCATCGCGCGGATGCAACACCACCGCGATCACACGTGTCTTGGCGTTCGACTGCGGATTCTTTGAAACGCGGTGCAGACAGCCGGTCGGCTCGTAGAACGTTTCGCCTTGCTCGAAGATCTTGGTCGGTTGATCGTCGATTCCAAGTTCGTATTTGCCTTCCAGTACGTAACCGAAAACAGGCCCCGGATGGCGATGGGGCATCCCTTCGCCAAGTGGATCAAGCTGGACTTCGACGACTGAAACCTTCGCGTCGTGCCCATCCAACTTCTCGACAATGTCACGACTCGAAATCGGCACGACAGTCGACTTCGCTTGATGCTGGGCCACCAACAGTCCGGCCGTGCCCAAGAGAATTCCCATAGCCAAAGTTAAAGCAGTTCGCAGCATGTTGGGGTTTTCCTAATGAATTGAGGGGAAAAAGGGGACTCATCCAACAGACGAATTGGCAGGAAGACGTGTGACAGGATTGGACGAGAAATTCGCCAGGATATGGATTATACTTCTAATCACGTTCCAATCCCTCCTTTCGCGTGGGCTTCCTGCCCCACCCAGAACCATGCCAGGTTTTCCGAAAATCAGGAGTTCCTCTATGCGATGGCCCCTAGTCGCATTGGTCGTCCTCGTCGTCTTTCATGCGGTTTCTTCACACTGCGAAGCACAACAGCCGGCTCAACCGCCGAAGTCGCGCGCAGACATTGTCAAAGACTTCGCCGAGAAGCAGCGAAAGCTGGACGATACGCTCGACGCGATGAAAAAGAAGCATTCCAAAGCGGTTAAAGAAGCGGAAGCGGAAGCCGTCAAAAAATTGAAAACGATCGCTCAGTCGGAAGCGGGCAAAGGCGAGATCGCCGAGGCAACGCAAACTTGGACCAGTGTCCTGGAAATCGACGCCTCCGATATCGAAGCGAAAAAGTTCTTCCGTTCAATTGGGCGATTGGACATTGTGCAGCAGCAATTGGAAAAAGCGTCGCAACGCGAGGTCGTTTTTCCTAAGCGTCGCACGGAATGGCAAGGAGAAAACGGAATCAATTTTCGCCTGCTTCCGGACGGGACATGGTTTGAATCGTGGGCAACGAAAGAGCGTCAGAGGGTACACCGGGAAGTGTCGCGTTCACCGTATCACGTCGAACTGTTTAATCGCAATGGCAGTTCTCGCGTCCAACATATCCTTTATCCCGACCATTTTTATTGGAAAGCTTATCTCGATAAGGAATGGAATCTAGGAGAAGATGGGGCATGGATCGAATGAACCGTTTACGACGGCCAACTATTGTTGTAGTTACGGTGATTATGCTCTCCGGGCAATGGCCCGTGTCATCGGCCATCGCGCAAGATCCTTCTCCGCGAGACGAAGTTCGCCGAGAGTTGGAAGAGCAAAAGGAGAAGTTCAACAAGATTCTCCAAGACATGCGTGATAAACATCTCAAAGCTACACGAGAGTTAGAGCAAAAAGTAATTGAAGAGCTCAAAGCCCTCGCGCGTTCCGAAGCCGGCAATGGCAAGATCAAAGAAGCGACCGAAACTTGGACCGAAGTCGTCCGAATCGATGCAACCGACGCCGACGCGAACAAATTTTTCAAAGCGATCGGACGCGAAGATATTATCCGGCAGCAAATTTTGAAAGCGGTTGAACGCCAAAGCCCGGAACCTACTCAGCGCGTCGAATGGCATGGCGAAAAAGGCTTGGTCTTTCGACGACAATCTGATGGACGTTGGTTAGAAACCTGGGAAGACAAAGGGGAGTTGAAACGCAGGGTTCATGTTGAACTTGGTCGGACTCCCTACTTCATCGAGACCTTCCACGACGGTGGCCATTTCAAGCTGTACCAACGAATTTACGGCGACCGCTTGTTCTGGCGCTATGCAAATCACCAGAAGTGGAGGGAAGCTACCAAAGGACTTTGGATCGACTAACTAGTTATCAATGGCGAACATCATGAAGAAAATTACCCGACGCCAATTTTCTACGGCTACGACAGCCGCGGTTGCAGCTTTGGCCACGCGTGTCCATGCGGCTGAGAGTTCTTCGAGCGGCAAGATTAAAGTGGGTCAGATTGGGGCTTCGCATGCGCATGCTTCGGGGAAGATGGATGCGATGCGGTCGTTGTCTGGCACCTACGAAGTGGTTGGCCTGGCCGAGGCAGATCTTGCGGCGGCGAAACGAGCCGTGCAGCGGAAGCCTTATCAAGGGCTCGAGCCGATGACGATCGAACAACTCCTCAGTACGCCAGGTCTTCAGGCAGTGGCGGTCGAGACCGACGTGCGGAATTTGGTTCCGACAGCCAAGCAGTGTATCGATGCCGGGATGCATATTCATATGGACAAGCCGGCCGGCGAATCGCTTTCCGCGTTTCAGCAACTGTGCACGACTGCCGATACGAAGAAGCGAACGATTCAGATGGGATACATGCTGCGGTACAACCCGGCATTTGAACTGCTGTTTCAAGCTGCCAGGGAAGGGTGGTTGGGCGAGATCTACGAAATCGACGCGATGATGGGCAAGCTGGCTTCCCCCGCTCTGCGACGCGATCTAGCCCAGTACGATGGCGGCGGCATGTTCGAGTTGGCATGTCACTTAATCGATGCAGTCGTCACCCTGTTAGGCAAGCCGGAAGAAGTTGTTACGTTCATTAAGCGAACCCAAGCTCCGAAAGATACCTTCGCCGACAATCAACTGGCGGTGCTCAATTATCCGCAAGCAACGGCGACGGTACGCTGCAATCATCTCGATCCGTTTGGCTTCCCTCGTCGGCGATTTCAAGTCGCTGGTTCCGGTGGTGCGATCGAAATCAAACCCCTCGAATCCGGCGAAGTCGATCTCTCGTTAACCGAGGCACACGGCGAATTTAAAAAAGGAACGCAGCACCTCAGTTTGAAGCGTCAGGGTGGTCGCTACGATGGCGAGTTCATCGACTTGGCCAAAGTGATTCGTGGCGAGAAAGAACTTGCCTGGGATCGCCAGCATGACTTGGCCGTGCACGAAACCGTACTTCGAGCCTCTGGCGTAATGCAGGACTAAGTGACCATGAAAAACAATTTGTCCCGCCGGTCGCTTCTGCGGAACACGCTTGTCACGTCGGCGCTGCTCGGACTCGCACCGAACGTGTTTGCCGATTCCCCGGATACCAAGCGGTTGCCATTTCAAAAGATCGACTGCCCAGGGCACTACGCTGGCCATCTGCAAGGAGTTTGCGCCGATAACAACGCGCAGCTTTATTGGTCGTTTACCACGAAGTTGGTAAAGACCGATGCCGAAGGAAACCTCCTTCACGCCATCGATGTCCCGAATCATCATGGCGATCTATGCCATCATGCAGGCCAGATTTTTGTCGCTACAAATCTGGGCAAATTCAATCAACCGGCTGGTCAGGCTGACTCTTGGGTTTATGTCTACGACGCCAACACGCTCGAACTGGTCGACAAGCATCCCGTTCAAGAGGTCGTCCATGGCGCCGGCGGCATGGAGTATCAAGACGGTAGCTTCTTTGTCGTCGGAGGTTTGCCTGGCAATATCGAGGTGAACTACGTTTACGAATACGATCCCCGCTTCAAGTTTCGCAAGCGTCACGTCATCGAAAGCGGCCAGACATTTCTCGGCATTCAAACGGCCGCATTTCATGACGACCAATGGTGGTTCGGATGCTATGGCGAGCCGAATGAACTACTGCGAACTACGGCCGACTTTCAACAGCCGCAACGGTTTCCTTACTTTGCTTCGTATGGCATCGTTCCACTAGAACCAGGCAAGTTTCTTATCGGCCGTGGAAAGAACGAAGCAAATGGGCAACGCGGCTGGCTGGTTCCGGCCGTTTCGGACGACAAGCTTGGCTTGAAAGACGAAGCTTAGCTGCTGACCCTATTCCAGATCGAAGTCGATCACCGCTTCCTGTTTGTCGATGGTTCGCACGAGCGGAGTCGAATCGATACTGGAATACTTGGGCGGAATCAGTGGCTTCGGAATCGTATAGCCGGCATCACCAGGCTCAAGGGTTGGATCAACTTCCGAATACCAGTTGATGATCACCTTGTTTTCGCCGGCAATCGCGGTGATCTCGTACGACCCATCCTCTTGAATGGCCGTATGAGCTGAGGGCTGCGTTTCGTCGAGCGGATTAAACAAGATCGTCCCGCCGGTCAGGTTCTTCCCTTGATAGGTCACCTTACCGCGGACGATCGATTCATTTTCGTTGCCACAGCCGAATGCGGCCAGCAAAGGAATCAGACACGCAATCGACCAAGCCATGGGCGTCAAATTGACTTGACGCCTCGAAGAAAAAGTAAACACGACAGCCTCCCGTTCGCTGCAGATAGATAGGATGAAAAGCTAACAATCAGTCGGCTTACGTTAAGGAATTGTCACGGGATTGCCGTCGGCTCGGTTAGCAAGATTCTGCATCACCGTCCAGTTGACCGTTTGCGGAATGTAATGAACCGAGCCATCTCCGAAAAGAAAGTTCACACCCTTGCCAGCGTGGGAGCTACCAAAGTTCGCATCAAGATCGTTCAACGAGGTCAGCAGGGGAGAGCTCAACGGAGACTTGAAGTTACGTGTCGAGTGAAAGCCCCAACGATACGCAGGGCCATCCATGTTGCGAAGTGTGGCATCGGTTTCCACATCGTCACGGCGTTCGATCCGTTTTTCTCCGATGGCAATCGTGTTCGAGAGGCCGTCGGTGACTTGCGAGAACTGCATCTTGCCGAAACGGCTGAACATTCCATCAAACAATTCGGGATTGTCGGTATTACAGTGACTCCCTTCGCCCCCAGCTGAAAAGGCATAATCCCCCCGAGAACAAGTTTGCATGTAATGGCTGGAGGATGGACCATCGGTTGGGCTGCGCCGGGACGGGCAGAACAGCATGTCGACCAGCGTCACAATGGCGGTCGCGTTGGTTGCGTGATCAACTGACTCTTCAATGTTGAATAACTCGTACGCAGCGTTCTGTTCGTAGAACGGCATCAACGTCACGAAACCACTCATTCGATCATGTTTCAGCGGCGTATCTGGCGTATAGCTTCCTGCCGGCAAACTGCCAAAGGTATCGTGAAAGTTGTGCAGCCCGAGACCGAACTGCTTGAGATTATTCGTGCATTGCATTCGCCGAGCCGCTTCACGAGCCTGTTGCACGGCAGGCAAAAGCAGCGCGATCAATACACCAATGATGGCGATCACCACCAACAATTCGACCAAAGTAAACGCGCGGCGCATGGACAAAGGGGTTTTCATAGGAAGGCCTTGAAGAGAGATGGGGGATGAAGGAAGAAGCGTTGAGCGACACTCGCATGTCAGGCTCGGTGGCTTCTATTATTCAGCTCCCCCACAAATGGCGGCAATCCGAAAACGCGTAGTTGTGCTCCGCTATTTTGTCATGCAGAAGATAGAACTTTGCCATGCCGAACCAGACGTCGGCATGGCTTCGCCAGCAATTAAAGTTACTGTTGACCGAATGTCTGGCCACGCAGTGCGTCGCCATCGGTGAACTCGCCAGGCTGATCCAAACCGCCGGTCAAAAGCAGGCCATCGATCTGAGCGTGGGCTTTGGCCAAGTCCCCCAGTGCGGCGATGTACCGAAGGTTTGTGTCGAAGTAAGTTCGACGAACGATCAACACTTGAATGAACGAGAACTCACCGGCCGAATAGGCTCGTTCGGCCAGATCAAGCGTTTGCTTCGCCTTCGGCAGAATCTGTTGCTCGTAACGTTCGACAGCGATGCGTGCCGAATCGTATTCTTTCGAGACTTCGGCAAGTCGAGCCTTCAAAGACATCTCGACACGCTTCACGTCGTGCGTCGCTCGGCAGTATTCGCGATAGGCAGCCGAGATGTTCCCGCTGTTGTTGTTAAAGACCGGAATCGGAGCTCCAACAAACAAATTGATCATCCCGCTGCCGGTACTGTTGTCGTGGCCGGCTTGCAGTTCTGCGATGACGTTTGGAATGTTCTGCACTTCTTGCCGAGACATGTTCGATCGAGCTTTATGTACTCGACTGTAGCTCGCGCGAAGCTCTGGACTGCTACCTAAGAGACTGCCGTAGATTTCATCCCAATTGAGTGTTCCGACTTGCGGATGCAGCTTTCCGGAAAGCGAACTTCGCTGCATGTCTGGAACGCCTGCGGTGGCGGCCATCTCTTGCCAGGCCGCATCCCAGGCGAACTCGGCTTGTTGACGAAGTACTTCCACTTCGTTCAAAGCAATCTCGGCTTGCAGTTGATCTGACTGGGCCGCTTCGCCTGCTTTGAACTGCTGCTCGGCAACAGTGACCCCTTGGGCGACGACCGGGTGGAAATCGTCAATCACTTCAATACGCCGCTGAGCGACCAGGGCATCAATAAACGCTAAACGAACATCCGTCAGCACGCGATATCGCTGCGATTCGACATCCCAGCGCTGGGCTTCGACGGCATGTCCCAGTACGTTGCGATTGAGGTCTAACTTGCCCCCGGTGACAAATTCTCGTTCCACCGAAACAACGTGCTGGTCGGTTCCTTGATCGGCCAACTGCGCGGCAGAGTAACCAACGATCGGATTCGCAGAAAGTCCTACCTGGTGTCGATAATCGGAAGCGGCTTGCGCCGAAGCCGAGCTCTGCAGAATCGTGGGATTGTTCGCGAGTGCGATGTCTTGCAACTGCTCGAGCGACAAACCTTCGTCAGCCAGCGTTGGCAAACTCGGCGGCAGCGAAACTTTGGCTACGCTGAACACAGGTTCTTCCACCACATCATTTTGAGGCGGAAGAATGGCTGTCGGGATCAGGTCCAACGGAGGCGCATCGTTCGCGACCGTTTGGTGATCGACCAATTGAACTTCGGAGGCCGTTTCCTTTTGCGACACCACAGGCGGAGCATAGGGAACGACTTCTTCGGTGTATGTCACCGGTTCGGAGTAAGGCAGCACGCAGCCGGTGCAGCATGTTGTTCCGAGAACTAGCCACCAGCCCCATCGATTTTGCTTCGTTACCGCCATCCGATGTCCCTCTCTAATAGCAGTGCCTGCATTCCGTTTAACGGGAACAATCCGCCCAAGCACTGTAATAGAACGTTCGGCAGCAAAAGGATAACGGAAACAGCGAATGTTATTCGTTGGAGGGATTAAGGCAGGTCAACGCGTTAAGTTGTAACGGTAGCGTTGGCAGGTTTAGCGCAGCACTTCGTAGTCAATTTGCACCAATCCTTGACGGAACGTATGCGAGTTCTTCACTTTCAAACGTGTATCTCGGCCAATATGCGTTACCAAGGGAAGGCCTTCGCCGAGAAGGATCGGTTGTATGAATACTTTCAACTCGTCGATCGCACCGACGTGAAGAAACGATGCGGCAAGCTGCCCGCCGCCGACTAGCCACACATCTTTGCCTGGCTGAGTATGAATCCACCGTACGAAATCAGCGACCGGTTGCCGGACCACTTCGGCATGCTGGCATTGCAGCATCTTGCGGGAAAAAACAAAGTTCTTCTGCTCGGCGTAGGGATAAGGGCCCAACTCCAGCACATGTTCGTATGTCTTGCGGCCTTGGACGACGGTGTCGATCGAACGGACGAACTCAGAGAACCCGAAGTCTTCATCTCCTTCAGCTTGTATCAGCCAGTCGATGGCTCCGTTGGGCCGAGCGATGTATCCATCCAAGCTGGCCGTGACAAAATAGACGATCTTTCTCACAGAATCTCTTCTCCTTCACGCTGTTTCTTACAGACGTTATGGAAACGGTGCAGCGAATCCTTGAACGCTCCATACGTGTGAAGAATCAAACAGTTCGAGAGAGTTCGATGCGATTTTTAATCCATCGATTGGCCCGGATCGGTCGTGCTAGCTTTCGGGTGCGGAATGTACAGTCGGAGCGGGTTGTTCTTCACGTGCTTTAGTTCCCAGGCAGTCATCGATGACTGGGGTCGAACGCGATACGTTGGTGCCGTCGACTGGATGATCGGCAAGATCGATTTGCCGAGATAAAAGCCAAGTCCATCCGACACCAAGTGATGTTTTTTCCCGTACACGACGGCACCTTCGGCTTGTCCCGATTCCATGTCGTGAAGCGTCACGTAAAGGATCGATGCCGCCGGATTGAAGTCTTGGGATGTCGTCGCTGAAAGAAACTCTTGTTGCGTAAGAAAGCGTCCTTTCTCGTCACGCTGCTGTTCAAGAACACGAACCGCTTTGATCAGTTCTTCCCGGGTGTAATAGCGGGCTCGGTAGTCAAACGCCGAATAAGCATACGATGAAAAACCTGAGCGGATCATCCACGCTTCATTCAAATCCCACATCGATGGAAAGCTTGCTTGCAGGTTCGCACGAATTGGATCCGCACTCGGCAGAAACGCCTGGTTGATTTGGTTTTCAATCCGGGGCAGCGAACGGGGAATATGCTCTTGATAAATGATTCGCTCGGCCGCTTGTTGAAACCACGATTGAAATCGAAACTCGGCTTGGCTCCCTTCGTTCAGAAGTCGATCAATCATCTCGACGGTCTTCTTACTGAGTTGCCGCTTCAACCCACGACGAAAACTGGGACCAAAGTCACCGATGTCTTTCAGAATCTCTTCGTAGAATGCCGGCGGCACAGGACTCTGTGTTGCCAGAACGGCTTGAAAAACGAGTTTGCGATAGTCCTCCATCTCGACGAAGACAAATGAATCTTCAATTCGCTTGTCGATCGACTGCATGGCCATGATGCGTAACAGTTTCAAGTCTTGCAGCGCCGAATCGAGATCGTTCTGTTCAACTTGCACGATCGCATGTAGCGCAGCGAAGCGCGCCACTTGAACATCCCAGTGGCGATACTCAAGACCATCGTCGAGCACACTCCGCCGCAGCTTCAAAAATGGCTCTTCATGACGCGTCACAAAGTCTCGCCCAGTCTGAGCTTCTCGGTAGTTAGCGGCCAATAAGTTGAGCAGTTCGTAGTCGTAGAACGAAACGGCAACATGTTGTTTTCTCTCGGCGGCGCGTTGTCGATAGCCGGCAAGTACCCAGTCTGGCTGTTGATCTTCCATGATTGCCAACATCAATGCGTCATGCACCATCGCGGCGTCGTTTTGAAGTCTGGGAGCGACATCTTCTTGAACGTCAAGAATCGCTTGGTGCTTCGTACGAATTTCAGCCAAGCGAGACTTCGCGCGAACATCTGCCAGAAAGAACAATGTCCATGCCATAAGCAGTGCCACAGGACCAGCGACGACCAACTTCCATGGCGTCCACTGCAGCGCTCCTCGGCAGCGGTTTCCCTCGTTGTCGCGTGTTGGCCACAGACCTGCGGTGGTTCCCACGAGAGCCCCTAGCAAAAATCCTGCGCACGAAGCCAAGAGCATTACTTCGTACGAAAACTCGATCATGCCAATAACCCAAATCGCGTCCAAGAGTCGCATGCGGGCATGGTTGCCACTAAGAGCTAACGCGATTTGCCCAACCGCCATGGGAAGACAATAACCCAGAGAAATCAGGAGGACGCCGCCCACCAAATTCCAACGCAGTCGAAGGCAAAACGTCGCGACCCCAAAGCCAACGATTCCCCAGGCAATTGCTTGCAGGGAAAGCAAGATCAGAAAGGCACTCATGGGGCGAGTTCCATCAGGACAAGATGGGGGTCGATAAGAATTGCGGGGAAGCGTGGGTGTTGCGCCTGAATGTAAAGGAAATCTGCAATTCGGGCGAGTAATTTTCCGGTAACTTTCTACCTTTTGCTCGCGATATCGAGCAATCCGGAAGAAGGGGCTTTGCGGAAAACGAAGTCATGGATTAAACCAGAATATAGAGCTCTTATTCGTCCTATTTCTGAATAAGGAGACACGTCATGAACGGTCTTCCCGAACTCGGTCGAAATCCTGCGATAGCCGCCGCGAACGAGGCATTTGAACTTGAAATGCAGCGTTTAAAAGAAGCTCTCGCGCACGCTCGTTCTGCCGAGGAAGAAGCAGCAATCGACCAGCAGATGCGCGAGTGCGAATCACGACATCGAGAACAGCTCGCGACACTACAGCGGTCGATGTACTAGCAGGCCGACAGTCTCGACAGAAAACCAACAACGAGGGCGACAAAAGCGGTCGCCCTTTATCATTTCTTGACCTCTATGCTCGGTCGAATCAGGGTCGTCATTTTCCCCAGACCCGCCATGCCCAATAGGCCGTCATTCCAATGGACGTTAACGCGTAAAAAAGACAAGCTCCGGCAGAAAGGGTAGTTACGATCATCATCAAAACCTCACGTGCATGAATGGGGGAAGCGCGGTCGCTGACAACTTTGGGGAAATTGCCCGACGCCCCTTGGAGACACGATGCGATGGGGTAGGTGACATGAATTTCGTGTCGGAGAGCCCTGTATCCCTTCTTTCTTGCTGAACTGAGACCACGACCTCCTCACACGAGGGGATCGGCCATGTTTCCCCTACAATCGGAATCATCTGATAGCACTCGTCTGGGGAATGTCGGCTGAACTTCGAAATTTAGGCAACATTTGCGCATCGTGATCGAACTTTAGGAAGTGAGGCGCCGCAATGCTTTGTTCGATACGTGTTCTTTTGAGAGACCCATGTCCAAACTGTTTCCCATTCTGTTCGTGCTGATCTTCATTGGCTTTGGGGTCGGGTTTCTGGGATACGGCATCTTGCAATTGGTTCAAGCAAGTCAGACAACCGAATGGCCTGCGGTGCAGGGGAACGTCGTCGAATGCAAGCTCAACTCGCACACCAGCGACCATAAAACGACTTGGAAGTGCGACGTTCGCTACGCGTACAACGTCGACGGACAAACTTTCGAGGGCAATCGAATTGCCTACGGCTACAACGGCACCAACAACAAAAGCATGCACTCCTGGTTGCATAAAAAGCTGAACAAGTCTGAATACGTTCGCGTGTACTACAACCCGTCCGATCCTCGCGAAAGTACGCTTGCGGTTGGCATTTATCGCAGTGCCTATTTGCCGATTGTGTTCGGTGGTGCCTGGCTCGGATTTTGTGGCGGGCTGTTCTCATTGATCTTTCTGCAAAGCCCGGTGAAAGAACTTCCCAGCCGCCTGGCTCGACTCAATCACCATTCATTTAGCGCTGTCCGATAGCTGGAAAGGAAACGACGATGAAAGAGATAATTGCAGCGCTGATGATGGGCGGATTCAATCTGATTGGCCTGGTCATTGTTGGCTTTGGATTGCGAGATTTATACGTCGGTTGGCGTAGTCGATCTTGGGAGAAAACGTCCGGTCGACTTACCGACGCCATCGTGGAAGAAAGCGTGCAAAAGAGCAGCAAATCGCGACGAACCGTCTACGAAGTGATAGCAACATACGAGTACGATGCCGGCGGCCGGCCGCAGCAGGGCAACACGATTGCTTTTAGTTATGGGCCGACCAGCGAACGAGAAGAGCATCGCCTGTTGCAGGAATCGCTGAAACAAATGCCTCATTTGACGGTGTTTTACGACCCGCTGCGTCCCGAAAAAAGTACGTTGCTTCCCGGCATCGACAGTGGCATGTTCACGCTCGTCGCCCTCGGAGCGATGTGGCTTTCCGTGACCGTTGGCATTACGGTGATGTTCTTCTTAATCCAAGGGGGCGACCCGGAATTGGTCCGTGGCATCGCCGCCGGCTAAGCCATCGGGATGGGAAACGATCTGTCGAAATCGGCCCCGCAGCCATCCCGGAACGGTCACTGGAATGCTACAATAAATATAGGCGGCGGAGGTCTTTTGGTTGGTAGGAAACAACGACTCCTTTCGCGGCTTTATATCGGTCCGAATTGGCCTTTGAGGAAGGAAACAGAATCATGATCCGCAGCGCACTAATCGCCCTCGACAATTCTCCCTCTAGTCAAACCGCGTTGGAAATGGCGATCTCCTTCTGCCAACGGTACGCGGCACGCAACGAAGGCCGAATCGACGCCATCCATTTGTCCGGTGTTGCAGTGGTGGATATCCCTGGAATTAAAGCTCCGACAAGCTTGCCGATCGGCGCCGGCGCGTACAAGAAACAACGCGATGAAACGCTGATCAAAGAAGCCCAGGAACGCACCGACGAGATCCTTCAGTACTTCGAAGCACGCTGTAATGAAGTCGGCATTCCGCACACGGCCATTCGCAGCGAAGGCTTGCCGTACGAGCAGATCGAACGGCAAGCGTTAAGTCACGATGTCATCCTGATCGGGCGGGACACAAACTTCCATTACGAGACCAGCGAAGACGTCGGTGCGACGGTACGTAAGTTGTTGGTAGATAACGCTCGACCCGTCGTCGTCTATCCTCAGCAGATGCCGGATAATCATCGCGTTGTGATCGCTTACGACGGTAGCAATCCGGCTGCACATGCGCTGCAAATGTGGACGCTTTTGGAAATCCGCGGGCCGCAAACCGAGATCCATGTCGTCAGCATTTCCGGTGAAGAAGCGAAGGCTCAAGCACGTTTGACGGAAGCTGCTAAGTTTCTCGAATTCCACGGTTTAAGCGCCCAGCTGCACTACGTTCCGAAAGAACGTCGCGTCGTGGAAATGCTTGCCGAGAAAGTCAAAGAACTCAGCCCGCGAATGGTCGTTCTGGGGGCCTACGGACGTGGCGGATTCAAGGAAACACTGTTCGGTTCGTCGACCAACCAAATGCTGGAAACGGCCAATTGCCCGTTATTCCTTTATAAGTAAGACGTGCAATAGTCTTAAATACTTCTTGACGAATACCTGTACATTCGTATAGAATACAGACATCAAACTCGCATCGGTTCTTCCTTCTTGCGAACGAGGTGTCTGTCATGCTTGCTTTACGTCTTTTTTCCGCGCTCGCCACCTTGCTCATCTTCGCAAAGGTGGCAGCCGCTCAAAGTCCCATCCCTCCGGCGGCCGGTTCGGCAATTGTCCAGATCGACAATCGAGGTTATGGCGGCGGCAGCGGCACTTACCTCGGCGATGGCTACGTGCTGACTTGCGATCATCTCTTTCGCGACAGTCATAATGGTCAGATCGAAATCGGGCGGGTCGTCGTTTCGTTCCCCAGCGGAGCCGCTTCCACCGCGACCGTTTTGAAGCAGCATCGCGTTTGGGATCTGGCTTTGCTGAAGCTCGATGCGCCGCCGAATGATGTCGCTGGAATCTCGTTGGCCGAAAGTTATCCATCCCCTGGAACGACCGTCATATCGGTCGGCTATGGTCGCTCCGGAGAACTACTCGGCAACGTCGGTCAAGTCACCGGCTACGGCCGCGACAAGTATCTCGCCACGCAGCTTTCCGACACGATGCTGCTGACCGGATCGGCTCGCGGCGGCGATTCAGGAGGGCCGATTCTCAGCGAAAATGGTCAGCTTGTCGGCGTGCTTTGGGGCACCGATGGCAGTTCAGTCGTTGGTACGCAGGTGGGTCAATGCCGGCAAATTCTGACGCAATGGCAGTGCCCGGCCGGCGGTTGTTCGCCACCTCGATATGTGGCCCCGAGTCGACCTGTTACGCGAAGACCACCGACCATTTCTGGCCCCAGTTCCTCGGGAATTGCCACTCCTTCACAGCCAGCGGTACCTTCGTCGGAACTCGAAAAACTGCGGCAGGAACTGGCCCAATTGAAGCAGCAGCTCGCGGCAATCCAATGCCAACCAGGCCCACGCGGCCCGCAAGGACCGCCAGGTAATCCTGCCGACGTCGATCTCACGCGGCTGACCCAACTCGTCCGCCAACAAATCGCCGGAAGTATCCGCGTGAAAGTGGAACCGGTGCGGAAGTAACCGGACCGTCAGAGCCTGAACGAATGGATGTCATATTCCCATCTTCGTGGGCATGGCACCCAAGAGGTAACGCTCGATCCGATTCCGAAAGAAGACCCCTAACTCTCTCCCCTGAGGGTAGAGGGGATCGGATCTTTCTGAACATTGAAAATTGACAACTAAACCCAAACTTCCCTTCCTTTTTCTCAGGAGTTTTTCACCATGACCATCGATTTGCAGACGTTGTTGATGGGGGAACAGGCCTCCAATTTGGCTGCCATGGCGCGTGCCCACACCAATGTCATGGACTTGCAGCAGCGAGTCAGTTTGGACAAGTGGGCGGCCACCGATTTGCTGGATGCGGCCGCGGCGAAGGAAGTCGCCAAGAGTGGTGTCGCGACCGACCTGGCCGGTTTCCGAGCCGGCGTTCAAACGCCACCGACCGCGTAAACTTCGCAGCGAAACCGGCGGGATGCCGCTTCATCCCGTCGGGTCTGCTGCATCGCTCTCGGGATTTCCTCGAGATGATTTTGCAATGCATAACATCTTCTATTGACCACTTCGTTTCTGTCCGCATGTCGGACCTTACTGAGGCGAAACGTATGACGACCACCGACACCGATTGGGCCGAGACGCTTGCTTGGCGGATTGTTCAGGGGGGCGAAAAAGATCGGCGGCAACTCATGGATCGTTGGACCGAATCGGCCGACCTGATCGCGCGGAAAACGGCAGCCAAAGTCGACGAAGATTCGAGCGAAGAAGAAGAATCTGAGCCGGACGAAGTCGAGTTGCCTGAGACCGACGAGCTTCCCGAAGTTACACCATCTTCCGAGGAAACTGCCGATGAGCATCGACAAACAACAACTGTACGGGGCATTCACGAAGAGTCACCAGCGGCAACAACGACTCAGCGAAATGGCAACGCGGAAAGCCCTCGACCTGCCGCTGGATGATGACGTGAACATCACGCAAACCACGACCAACCATGGGCCCAACCTCGTTTCGCTGTTGGTCCTCGCAGGCGGTTTGCTGGCAGGTGGAACAGGGATCGGACTTGGTCTGCCGGCTCTTTGGAACGAACCAGCAACCGCGGCAATTGACCCACCCAAAGCGTCAGAGCCACCGCCAAAAACGGTCGCCCTCGATCCCGAAAGCACCGAGTTTCGCGTCACGTTTTATGCCGAAGATGGCCGACCGATCGACGTGAATCAAGTCGAACCCATTCCTCCGAAGGAGACCAACTGATGAGTGCGGAACTGGCCTTTGGTGCGTTAACTCTACTTGTCGGAACCGGCGTCAGCATCCTGACCGCCGCCATTCCGTGGGCCTTCAGCGTGCAAGGACGATTGTCGCGCATCGAAACGTCGCTCACCCAAAATCTGGACGCGGCAAAACGGATCGAACAAATTGAATTGCGGCTGTTATGGATCGAAGCGATTCGCGAAGGAAATTCGGAATGACGACCAAGAAACGAACGAAGAAAACGAATAACCGCTGCATCACCAAGGAAACTCGAGCGGCGCTGGTTCGATCAGGGGAACCAACTTCCCCAACGGTGCGATACCACTTGCTGATCGATTGCGAAAGCGAGTCGGAACAACAAAAATTGTACGAACGTTTAACCCAACAGAACTTCAAATGCCGCGTGCTCACGTTGTAAAACGTTTAAGACGGGAAGAGTGATAGCGGAGTGGTGATAACAATTCGGCTATCCGATCCGAAATTTGCAATCACACATTTGACAACATTTACAAAAAACCTTTTGAGGAACACAACATGAAACGGCAGCTTGGTTTTGGGAAACGTCGCGGTCAGGTCCCGATGGGGACGATTTTGATGATGGCCGGCGTGATGGATATTATGATGGCCCTCGGCTTGTGGTTCTTCATGGGGCAAGGGGACATGATGATGACAATCTTCTTCAGCGTGCTTGGCTTTTCCGGCCTCGGTTTGATCGCATTCGGCTTCATGCGGAATATGAAGTAAGCGAAACGCCGCTGAGCACTTCTGGGTAGCCCAATTTGCTTGCAACCTGGGGAGGCGCAGCCGAATCGAGGTTTTCTGATTCGGCTGCTTCGACCTTCACGCTGATAACCTCGATTCGCTTCGCTCCCCGGGTTGCAAGCAACCACGGGCTACCCAATCAAAGCGCGGCGTGTCGAATCACGTCCCATTCTGCACTGAAACGTTCTAGGCATTCTGCGTCCGCTTGACGCCAGAGGAGTTGGTGATGACTTGTGTAATGACGGAGAAAATATGCGCCGTGCCAAGGTCGTTTCGCGTCGCCCAGGTCGAAGGAATGTTTGACCTTTCGGCCGAACAAGCGACCACGATTCAGCTGCATGCGGACGTTCCTTCCCTCGACGAATCTTGGACGATCGGCGCGATCGTGGGGAACTCGGGCAGCGGCAAAACGTCGATCGCCGAAGCCGCATTCCCGGACGCCATCGGCAAGCGAAAACGTTGGCCGCCAGCGCTGGCGATGATCGATGGTTTGCCCAAGCGTTCGATCCATGAATTGACCGCCGCGCTAACGGCCGTTGGCCTCGGCAGCACGCCAACATGGCTGCGGCCGTTTGGTGTGTTGAGCGGAGGAGAGCAGTTTCGTGCGGAGATGGCCCACGCACTGTTGCGGCGAAACAAGCTGGTTGTTGTCGATGAATTTACCAGCGTACTCGATCGAACGACGGCCAAGTTCGGAGCGCTGGCGATCGGCAACGCGCTGCGAAAAGAACGCTTCGCGAAACGGCTTGTTGCCGTCGGTTGCCACCGCGATGTGCTTCCTTGGTTGGCGCCTGATTGGGTGGTCGACTTGGATGAAGCGAACTGCACGTGGAATGCGTTTTCGCCAAAGTCAATCGATTTGCAGATCGATGTTTGTTCGCGTTCGTTGTGGGCGTCGTTCGCGCCGCATCATTACTTGTGCGGCGGCGACTTGCCGGCAGCGCAGTTCTTTGCGGCCAGCTTCGAAGGACGTCCAGTGGCGATCATTGGCCTGATCGGTTTGTGGGGACATCGCGGACATAAGCGAGTCGCTCGGATTGTCACGCTGCCGGAGTTTCAAGGCGTTGGGATCGGTTCGCGGCTGTTGGATGAAGTGGCCCAGCGGCAACGCGGCGAAGGGTTCGTTCTGAACATCACCGCCGGGCACCCTAGCATTTTGCGGCATTGCCAGCGCAGCGAGCGTTGGCATTTGACCAAGCGAAGTCCGATTGGCCGGCGAGGGCAGGGGATGAAGAACGGCAAGCCGGTGAAAAGCTCGTTCGGTCGCCCGGTGATGTCGTTTCGATACGCCGGGTAATTCCGCAGGGTCCGTCATGCATGCGCACCCTACCCATCGATTTGGAATCGACAGGGACCGATTGTGACAACCATTTAACGCGTCCGCACAGCGGACCCTACAAGGTTGAAAGGAGGAAGCAGGATGGCGAAACGGAAGAACACGCCGAGCATCAAGTCGTTGTCGATGTACGAAGACATTGAGCTGAACGGCATGTCGTATCGCGAGGCGGCGACCAAGTATCACGTGGTCGAGTCGACGGTTCGTGCCAACGTGAAAAGCGTTCGCGCGTACCGCTTACAGGTCTTTCAAGAGGAATCGGAAGAGCCGGAATTGACGGCCGTTTCCGACTTGTTGCGACTGGAAATGCAATACAGCGAAGCGATGCAGGCCTGGCGTCGTAGTCAGCAGGAAGCGGCGCGAGACGGCACACGAGCCGACGTTCGCTTCTTGCAATTGGCTCAGCGGCTATTGGCCGATATTCGGAAACTTCGCGAAGAGACCCGATCGGGAATCACTCAGCTAAAGGAGAATGTCGATGAGTGTCAGCTTACGCCTGAGCAGCGACGAGAAGCGATTCTTAGCATCGTGGGTTACCCAAGCGACGCCGCAGCAGCTGGCCCAAGTCGAACGACTTCTGACGGGAAGCCAACCGCCGAAGTGGAATAAGTATTGCCCTCATCAGCCATGGCCGCGGCAACAACATTTTCTTTCGCTGCCGCAAACCGAAGCGCTTTACGGCGGAGCGGCGGCCGGCGGCAAGAGCGAAGCGTTGTTGATGGCGGCACTGCAGTACGTACACGTGCCAGGCTACAGCGCGTTGATCTTACGAAAGACGCTCGCCCGATTGCGGCTTTCTGGCGGGCTGCTCGATCGCGCCGCGGAATGGTTCGGCGGAACCGATGCGAAGTGGAACGCGACGTCGCAGCGGTGGATCTTCCCGACCAAGGGAGCGGCCGCATCGATCAGCTTTGGTTACCTGGCCGGCAGCCGCGACCGATTTCGTTACGGGAGCAGCGAGTATCAACTGATTGCGTTTGACGAACTGACCGAGTTCGACGAGAACGACTACCGCTTTCTCTTCAGTCGGCTGAGAAGATCGAGCGATATCGACGTACCGCTGCGAATGCGCGGAGCCACTAACCCCGGCGGTCCTGGCCATGGGTGGGTCAAGCGGCGATTCATTACTGGAGCAACGCCACGCGACGGCGGACGACGCTTCACGAAAAAGAATCGGGCGTTCGTTCCTGCGAAGATCTGCGATAACCCGGCCGTGTTGGAAGAAGAATACGCCGCCAGTCTCGCGATGCTACATCCGATCGAGCGTGCACGGCTTCTTTCCGGCGACTGGGAAGTGCGCGAGGAAGGGCTGATTAAACCGTCGTGGCTGCGTCGGTTCGATCTTTCCGAGAATGGCCAGCAGCTGTTGCTCTATCGTAAGAACGACTTGTTTCTCACGGAAGTGAACCTGGCCGATTGCGTTCGCGTAGCGACCATCGATCCGGCGGGAACGAGCCGCGACAAAGCGAAGCAGCGCACCAGCGGCATGCCTAGCTACAGCGTGATTCAAGTGTGGGATTTGTTCTATCGCCCCTGGGCTGGCATGGCCCTGCGATCTTGCTGGCGCGAGCAAGTCGGCTTCGAGCAGCTTTGCCAGGCCATCGCTGATACGCATCAACAGTGGAAACCATCGGGCATGTGGATCGAAAACGAAAAGCTCGGTCAGGCCACTGTCGACGTGCTGGGCGGGAAACTGCCGCTAAGCACCATCGCAACCGGCGGCCAAGACAAAGTGACCCGATCGGTGAAGTTGATCCATATGCTGGACCATGGCCGCGTCTTTCTGCCGACGGTCAACAACGACTGGCTCGACACGCTGGAAAACGAATGGCTCGCATGGACCGGGCACCCCAGCGAACCGGCCGACCAAATCGACCCCGCCGCCTACGCCGCCCAGTTGTTCTCGCGGCACGATTACGGGGAAGAGCAGGGGATCATGGGATTCTTCGAACTGTAAGTAGATTCTCGTCAACGCCGCCGCGAGATACTAAACTAGAGAGATGGAAACTGCCCGTTTCCGTTGGTCGCCCAGGTTATCGCTCGGGCGTCTCAGTATCTTTCACGACTGAAACCTGAACACCGAAAACTAACTTCCGGCACATGTCGTCGCAAACGCGAGCATGACACGCGCTATTAGTCCTATAAAAAACAGGCCCCAATCACTTGAGTTCTGCTGCCCGAAGTTCGACGCCTGGTGCTTCTTCTCAGAATCAGACGATGATTCGTGTGTTTGTCGTCGTTCTGATTGGGTTGGTCGTGCTTGTCATTGGGGGAACGATCACGCTTAGTACGTCGGCGCATACTGGTGTGCAGTTTTCGCCGGACGGGTTTCAGCGACGGCAATTTACCTACTACGAGGCGTTTGGCATGCGGATGTCGGCGACCGACTATTTCAATAAGACCGGAAATCTCGAGCTCGATCTGATCAGCAATAAGTGGATCACTTCATCCGGGAAGAAACCGAAAAACCGGGAATGGGTCACCGTCACGCACATGACCGGCGGCGAGTACTTTGAAAGTGATGCCAAGATCCTGGTCGATTATCTCGAGATGTCCAACGGCTTTGGGGCGATCGACTTAGACCGTTGGAACCAGGTCAATCCTGGCTATGCGGCGGTGATGTGGCCAGAAATTCAAAAGGCGGCCGAAGGGAACATGTACATCCTGGTGCCAGATATCCTGCACCACATGCTCGACTTGAGTCGGCAGAAGGATAACCCGATCTCGCAGGCATGGCTCGAAAAGACCGACACCACCGACGTTGCACTGGCCAACCTGACGAAGAATCAGCGAGACCGTCGCACCAACGAGCAGAAACAAATCGGCAAAGGCAGCCTCAACGCGTTCCTCGAAGATCTCTATCTGAAGGCCGGCAAAGCAGCTCAAGACGCCGAGGACGCCAAGCGGGCTCGTTTCTGCTTCGAGCAAGTTTTGCGGCTCAGCCCGACATCGACAGAAGCCCAGGAACTTCTCGATAAACTGCCGGCGGCGGCAAAGGAAGAAACGGCGGAAGACGAAACTTCCGATGCAGAAGAATCCTCGGAAGATGAATCTGAAAAGTGATTTACGTCGATAACAATGCGACCACATCGATGGCCGTGGAAGTCGCCCAAGCTATTAGCCAGGCCTATGAGTCGGCTTTCTTTAATCCCTCAAGCCAACATCAAGCCGGGCAGAAGTCGCGGCGTCGGCTGGATGACTGCCGTGAAACCATTCTCAATTTAGTTGGCGGCGAAATCACGCGATTTGCCAGCGATCGATTGGTTTTCACCAGCGGAGGGACGGAAGCTAATAACTTAGCGTTGTTTGGACTCGGCAAAGAAACGAGCGGCCAGGTCATCGTTTCGGCAATCGAGCACCCTTCGGTCAGTGAAGCGGCCGATCAACTGGCATCGCGGGGTGTTTCCGTTCGCCGGCTCCCTGTCGATGGGAACGGAGTGGTACAGTTCGATGCACTAGAGCAATGGCTGGACGAACCGACTCGGATGGTCAGCGTGATGCTGGGGAACAACGAGACCGGAGTGCTTCAGCCGATACGCGAAATTGCCGCAATTTGCCGAGCGAAACAGGTCCCGCTGCATGTTGACGCAGTTCAGGGAATCGGCAAAACGCCCCTGAATTTCCGCGATCTGGGAGCCTCGGCGATGACGCTGACGCCCCATAAGTTTCATGGCCCGCGGGGGATCGGGGCCCTGGTGCTCGACGATCATGTGAAACTGAACGCCAGCATGTTTGGGGGTTCGCAGCAATTGGCCATGCGGCCGGGGACCGAAAGCGTGGAGTTGGCGATCGGCTTCGAGCGAGCGTTGCAGTTGGCGATTGAGTCGCTGCCTGACGCTGCGGCGGAAATGGAACGGCTGCGCGATCGACTGGAGCTGCTTTTGGTCGATTTGATCGGCGAAGACGAGGTTTTCATCGTCGGTAAGGATGCCCCACGGCTACCGCATACCTCGAACGTGGCATTTCCAGGGCTTGATCGGCAAGCATTGGTGATGGCATTGGACATGGCTGGGGTGGCCTGCAGCACGGGATCGGCATGTGCTAGCGGGTCTTCGGAGCCTTCGCCGACACTGATTGCGATGGGGCTTCCGGAAGAGGTAATTTCTGGCTCAATTCGCTTAAGTTTGAGCCGCTTCACGACCGAGCCCGAGGTGGACGAAGTGGCAAGTCGTATCTTCAATTGTGTCAAACGTTTACGTCGATCGTAAAACCGACTCGAAAAGGCTTCCCAGACTAGTTTTCCCTGTGGAAAACCTCTATAATCGGAGCTTCGTTCGCGAGGGTTCCTCGGAGGGACGAATGGCTCGATCGTTTCAGGGTGGTCGCGATTCAAAAATCGGTACCGCCCATTGATTTGAGTCTGCGTCGATCCTACTTCTCGCGAAAGCCCTGAAAGGGCGACCGAAGGCATCCATTGGAATTTCGGTCGCCCTTTCAGGGCTCAAACAGATTGGTGGATCGATACCAAGGGGCTGACGCACTTGGCTATTATCTGCCACCCCTTCGGGGTTTGAGAGGTTTGTGTTGTTATCTATCCTTGCGCGGCCACGTGCAAAACGAGATAGGCAAGGACACGAACTTCACCGAATGAGCTTTTCCACGTTGTCTGACTAGACACAGACGGAGTTTCGGTGGTTACGGAGATCATCACCATTGCCTTGCCTTGGGTTCGCCAGGAGGACCCAGCCTTTAACGGATCCGTCAAGCGATCCATTGAAGGTTTGCGCCCATTCGTGGCGGGGCCAGAGAACCGCATGATTCAATCAGCGGTCGAGGCATTGAAGCAGGATGCTTCGCAGTTCTCTCCCTTGGTTCTGTATGGCCCTAGCGGCTGTGGCAAATCGCACTTGTTGCAAGGATTGACCGGCGTTCTGGTCGAAAAAGACGCCGATCTGAAAATCCTGGCAATCACCGGAAGCGACTTTGCCCGAGAATATGGAGCTGCCCTGCGGCAAGAGACCGCCAACGAGACACGGACCGAGTTCTTCGGGACCGACGTGTTGGTGCTGGAAGACTTGCACGAACTGTTGCACTTCCCCTCGATGCAGCAAGTGCTGCTGCATTTGCTGGACGAACTGGAACGTCGCGGATGCACGGTGTTGGTTTCGTGCCGCGAAAACCCGATTGCGATGGAAGGCTTTTCGGCCGAACTTCGCAGCCGTTTATCTTCCGGGCTGTTGGTTCCTGTTGTGTTGCCAGAGCAGGGAACGCGGGAAGTCCTGATTCAAGGAATCGCGACGCGACATAATCGACAGATCACCAAGATGGCCGCCCAGAAGCTGGCCACCGCGTTTCCACACGGGCTGCTTCAGTTGAGCGGAATTGTGAATCGGCTGATCGCGAATACGTCGGCCGGCCAGGTGATCGATACGGCCGTCGTTGATTCCCTTTTGCAAAGCGAACATAACACAGCCAAGATCAGCCTTCGCAGCATCGCCAACATGACGGCCAAGTACTTCCGCGTGAAGGTTGCCGACATGAAGGGAAGTTCGCGGCGGCAAAGTATCGTTCAGGCACGCAGCGTGGCCATGCTGCTGGCTCGGCAACTGACCGAGGAAAGCCTGAAGGGGGTCGGAAAACATTTCGGCGGACGCGACCACACCACCGTGATGCATGCGGTCAGTAGTGTGGAAGCGAAACTGAAGAAAGATGTCGCCCTGCGAGAAGCGGTCGCCGAGCTGCGAGAAAGCATCTTGCAGCGTAGCGCCGAGTGAACATGGCGACATGAATTTCGAAGCGGGTAACGCCCCGTACCGTCCGTTATGCGGACCGAGATTCAGTGTGGTGGATCCACCATGCTGCCTCCTTCGAACCGTTTGCATAAGCTGCATTCGAGTCGAAGGAAAACGGAAGATGAGAGCATTACATCAAACGTAATAACACGTCCGCACAGCGGACCCTACACACGGAGTAGTGGAAAAGGTGTTGGTATTGTGTGCGTGGATGTCGACAGCGAATGGGTTATCGACGCCGCGAGAAACGACCGACACCGCTAGCGAACTTGTCGACGCCGAAGTGACAGGAAGCCAACGGGATATTGCCAGGTTTTTCACACCCACTCAGGTATCGTTTGATTCGAACGTTTTCGAGCGAAACATGACTGAGATGACACTTATCGACAGCTCGAGGCGTCGCCTTACTACTACTACTCTTTCGAAAAACTACTAAGAAGACATTTGTTGGATTCACGAGCTCCATGAAAATCACGTTCGATCGCGAGAAGTTTCAGACGGCATTCCAGACGGCAGCCATGGTGGCACCTAGCCGCAGTCCCAAGCCGATCCTGCAAAACGTCAAACTCGACGCCACCGAAAAGGCCGCCATCCTGATGGCCACCGACATGGAAATCGGGGTTCGCATCGAGGTCGAAGGCATTGAAGTTGAACAAGCCGGCAGCATGGTGTTGCCTGTCGCACGGTTTGGTTCCATCCTGAAGGAGGTTCGCGATGAGCGACTCAGCATGCAACGCGAAGAATCGCGGACAGTCGTGCAAGCACAGCACAGCAAGTTCACATTGTCGAGCGAAGACCCCGACGAGTTTCCCACCGTGCAAACGTTCGCCGAGGGTAAGTACCATGAAGTATCGGCTCGGGTTCTCAAAGAACTGATTCGCCGCACGCTCTTCGCCACTGATACTGAAAGTGGTCGATACGCACTCGGCGGCGTGCTGTTGGAACTGGGCGAAAGCAGCATCACCGCGGTTGCAACCGACGGACGCCGATTGGCCAAGATGGAAGGGCCGGCCACGCAAGTCGAAGGGCACGGCAACAGCGACGCGATGACGATCATTCCATCGCGAGCCATGCAGCTAATCGAACGCAGCTTGACCGACTTGGATGCGACTGTGCAGATTGCATCGCGCACCAATGACGTACTCGTTAAAGTTGGCCCAGCTACGATCTATGCCCGCTTGGTCGAAGGGCGATTTCCGAAGTGGCGTGATGTGCTTCCCGAGAAGCGCGAAGCGGCCCACATCGAATTGTCAGTTGGTCCTGCATTCGCCGCGCTTCGCCAGGCCGCCATTGTGACGTCCGACGAGAGCCGTGGGATCGACTTCACCTTCGGTCACGGCTCGATGGTCCTTTCCAGCGCTACGGCCGAGGTGGGCGATTCTCGCGTCGAGATTCCGATCCCTTACGACGGCGAGAATGTCGAGATCACGATGGACCACCGCTTCGTGCAAGACTTCTACAAAGTGTTGGGCAGCGAAAGCAACTTCACGCTCAACATCCAAAACGCCGAAAGCGCCGCTTTGTTCAGCACAGACGACAACTACGACTACGTCGTCATGCCGCTGGCCCGGGACCGGTAAGAAGAAACGATTAGGCATGCTGTGAGATTAGCTGCCAGATAGGGTGCGTCTTGACGCACCAATTAGTCCTGAGAGGTTTTTGGCAAAACATGGTGCGTCGAGATGCACCCTACAGAAGAACGAAACGGAATGGAAACAACATGAGCCAGCGTCAGCCGGGCAAAGTGCAGTCGATTAAAGGGACGTTGGCCCAGTTGATGGTCCAAAAGGGTTATGCCCAAGTTCAAACGGCCGACGCAACTCAAAAGGCCTGGGACGTGGCCGCCGGAGATCGCCTGGCCCAGCACAGTGTTGCCGGCAACGTACAGCGGGGAACGCTACTGGTTTTGGTCGCCAACTCGACGATCAGCCAAATGATCAGTTTTCAGAAACCGAAGATCCTCAAGTCGCTGCAAGAGCAACTCCCGGATCATGGTATTACCGATTTGAAAATTAAAGTGGGCCGGATCGACTAGTCTTCCTCTTGTCCCCTCGCCCCTTTGGGGAGAGGGCCAGGGTGAGGGGCTCTTCGAACGAAGAGACAGCCTCGCCGATGATCGCCGAACCAATCAAAACCAACAACCGAATTCACCACGTTAACCGAAATCGTTAACCCCTCACCCTTACCCTCTCCCCTCGGTGGAGAGGGGACAAGAGAGGTGAGGAAAACGATGCGACGAAACGAAAAGCGAATATGACCGAACCGAACGAACCTCAAGATCAACCGACTGGGGATGTCGAAAACAAGGAAGCCGCACAACAGGCCGAACAGGCGAAAGCCAAGTCGGAATATGGTGCGAGCGACTTGGAACATCTTTCTGACTTGGAACACGTCCGCGAACGTCCGAGTATGTACATCGGCGACCGCTCGACGCGTGGTTTCCATCACCTGGTTTATGAAGTGGTCGACAACTCGATCGACGAAGCAATGGCGGAATTCGCCAGCAGCGTCATCGTTACGGTTCATAACGACAACTCAGTAACCGTCGAAGATGACGGTCGCGGTATTCCTGTCGATCAGCACCCGCAGCTTTCCGAACAAGTCGGCCGCGAAGTCTCGACCCTGGAAGGGGTGATGACCGTGCTGAAGTTCGGCGGCAAGTTTTCCAAAGGTGCCTATCAAACGTCCGGCGGTTTGCACGGCGTCGGTGTGACGGTGGTGAACTTCCTGTCGGAATGGTGCGAAGTGGAAGTCTATCGCGAAGGCTTCGTCTGGCAGCAGGAATACGAACGAGGCGTGCCGCAAGGGCCTGTGCAGAAGGGTCAGCCGACCAAGAAGCGTGGCACCAAAACGACCTTCAAGCCCGACAGCCAGATCTTTAACGTCAGCAAGTTCAATCACGACACGCTGGCCAAACGTCTGCAGGAACTCGCCTTCCTGAACAAGGGCGTGAAGATCATCTTCATCGACGAACGAACCGACGAAAAAGACGAGTTCGTCTACGAAAAAGGGATCATCGAATACGTCGAGCATCTCAATCGTTCGACCAACGCGCTGCATGCCGATGTCATCTTCCTGAATGGCGTCACGGAAGGGGTCGGTTACGAAATCGCGCTGCAGTACAGCGAAGAGTACACCGAAAACCTTCATTCGTACGTGAACAACATCAACACGCACGAAGGGGGTACGCACGTCTCCGGTTTCAAGACCGCACTGACGCGTACGCTGAACAACTACGCCAAGAAGGAAAACATGATCAAGGATGTCGCGCTTTCCGGCGACGACTTCCGCGAAGGTTTGACTGCCATTATCAGCACGCGTGTTCCTGAACCGCAGTTTGAAGGGCAGACGAAAACGAAGCTGGGTAATAGCGAAGTAGAAAGCTATATCAACTCGGCTTTCGGCGAGTTCATGACGAAGTACCTGGAAGAAAATCCAAAGGTCGCCAAAGTCATCATTCGCAAGGCGCTTCTTGCCGGACAAGCGCGTGAAGCGGCTCGCAAAGCACGTGACCTGCTGCGAAATCGTAAAGACGCCCTCAGTGGCGGTGGTTTGCCAGGCAAGCTGCGTGACTGCATCAGCAAACAGATGGAACGCTGCGAACTGTACCTGGTCGAAGGTGATTCGGCCGGTGGTTCGGCCGAAGGGGGACGCCTGCGAGATTTCCAGGCCATCTTGCCGCTGCGAGGTAAGATCATCAACACCTATAAGGCCCGCGAAGATAAAGTGCTGGCCAACGAAGAAGTCCGCAGCATGATCCAGGCCATCGGCGTGGGCATCGGGCAAGACCAGGACATCAACAAGCGTCGGTACAACAAAGTCGTGATCATGACCGATGCCGACGTCGACGGTTCGCACATTCGAACGCTGTTGTTGTCGTTCTTCTATCGCCAGATGAACGAACTTGTCGCCGGCGGACATGTCTATGTCGCTCAGCCGCCGCTGTTCCGCGTGGTGCAGAAGAAGAACGTCTGGTACGTCCAGTCGGAAGAAGAAATGAAGAACCAATTGTTGGACAACGGTTTGTCCGACTGTGCGTTCGTCGACGACAACGGCGACGTGATCGATGGCGAAAAGATGGAAAAGCTGTGCCGTGCTTTGGCACCGTTGGAAGAAGCAATCGTCGCACTCGAACGTCGCGGTATCGGTTTGAAGATTCATGCCGTTCGCCAAGACCCTGTCACTCAGAAGCTGCCGGTCTTCCACCTGGTGATGGGCCGCGAAGAGCATTGGTTCCCCACGAAGAAGGAACTCGACGCGTTCCTGAACGAACGTGGATTGAACGCCGAGCCAGACACCAAGATCCCGGACGAAGGGGAAGTGGTCGATGGCAGCGTGATCGATTCGGACGCTTCCGAAAACGGGCAAGCGAAAGAAGAAGATACTCCGGAAATCGAAGCACCCCACATCGCCGAACTACATGAAGTTCGGACGATCAACATCAAGCTGGCCGAAATCGCCGAGCTTGGTTTCGATATCCAGTCGCTCATTCCGCAAGAGCGAACCGGCAGCACCGAGGCTCGCTACAAGCTTCGCCGCGGCGAAAACGAAACTGGCTTGGAAGACCTGCGTGGTCTGCTGACCGCCGTTCGTTCGGCTGGGGAACGTGGCCTGCAAGTGACTCGCTTTAAAGGTCTTGGTGAAATGAACGCGGAAGAGCTTCGCGAAACGACGCTCGATCCGCAAAACCGAACGTTGATGCAAGTCACGATGAGCGACGCTTCCGCCGCCGACGACATGTTCCGCATCTTGATGGGGGACAAAGTCGAACCTCGCCGCGAGTTCATCGAAAAGCACGCGTTGGAAGTCCGCAACTTGGACGTCTAATTTCGACAGCTTGCTTCATCAGCAGGTTTGAAAGTATCGAAAGATGGCTATCCACCGAAACGGTCGATAGCCATCTTTTTTTGCGCTATGATCAAAATGACCCTCATGCGAAATTGGATTATAGTGAACGCCAGGTTCCCGATTTTTTCTTCTTAGTGAATCGTGTCATGTTGCGTTGTTTGTTGCTGTCGTGTCTGACGCTCACCTGCCTCGCGAATCCTTTGCGTGCCGATGCGCCCGTGAAGATTCTTTTCGATACCGATATGGAAAGTGACTGCGACGATGCCGCTTGTTTGGCGATGCTGCACGCGCTGGCTGATCGGGGCGAAATTGAATTGCTCGGCACGATGATCTCGGCGAAGCATCCTTGGTCTGGTCCTTGTACCGACGCGATCAACACCTATTACGGCCGGCCTGACTTGCCGATCGGCGTGCCGAAGGGGAAAGCAGGTTTCCAGCAGAAATCGAAGTATGCCGAGCAGATCGCCAAAGAGTTTCCGCATGACTGTCCTCCTTATGAAGAAGCACCCGACGCGACGAAACTGTATCGCGAAATCTTGGCCGAGCAGCCTGACCAAAGCGTTACGATCTTGACGGTGGGGGACCTGACGAATCTTCGGTACTTGATCGAGTCGGATGCGGACGAGATCAGTTCATTGAATGGCCGAGACTTAGTGCGGCAGAAAGTCGCTCATTGGGTTTGCATGGGGGGACGATACCCGAAGGATACCGATCCCGGCAAGTTCGGGAATTTTAAACCAGATGCAGAGTCGACGGTGAAAGCGATCGCGGCGTGGCCGACCCCTATCACGTTTACCGGCGGCGGAAAGTTTGCCGGCATTGTCTCAACAGGAAAGCGGCTGACCGAACTACCTGAGGACAATCCGGTTCGACGCGTCTACGAGATTTATTTTGGAGGTCAGGCAAAAGACCGCCACAGCGCCGATCAAATCGCGGTGATGGTTGCTGCTCGTGGAACCGGTAATCCATGGAAGTTGGTCACCCAAGGACATAACCATATCTTTCCCAATGGCACGCACGAGTGGCGCGAAGAACCGAACGACCCGAATCAACAATACATTTCCGCATTGGCGGAAAACGTTGAATCGCAAGAGGTGATCGAGTCGTTCAACGAGTTGATACTGCATCGACCATCACGTTAAAAACGTTCCGCTTGATCGTTCAGCAGACCAAGGCTTACGTCGACTTGTGCTGGCTGATAATCCGCTGTAGCTCGGAAGGCTCGGCCGGTTTAACGAGATGGTGATCGAAGCCGGCATCTTTGGTACGGTCACGATCCTCTTGTTGGCCCCAGCCGGTAAGCGCGATCAGTAGGATCTCTTTGCCCCAATCTTGCTGGCGAATATGTCGCGCCGCTTCGTAGCCGTTCATCTTCGGCATGCCGAGATCCATCAGGATGATCTCAGGCTGGAACTTCTCAGCGACTTCAATCGCTTGTTGGCCATCTTCCGCGGTAGCGACCGTGTTGCCGAGCATCTTGACCACTTTGCTCAGCATCTCGGCGGCTGCTTTGTTGTCGTCGACGACCAGGACGCGATGCTTGCCTCGTTTGAGTGCCAGACCTTCGGTGGGCAGTCCCGCGATTGGCTGCGGCTGGTCTTCCGCTTTCGTCGGAAGTATGACAGTGAATGTGCTTCCCTTGTCTTGTCCTTCGCTGCGGACCGATACGGTTCCGCCATGCATTTCGACGAGCGAACGCACCAATGTCAAACCGATGCCCAGTCCTGAATAACTTCGTTCCATCGAACGATCGATCTGCGTGAACATCGCGAAGATGCTATCGATCATATCGGCAGGAATACCGATCCCCGTATCTTGAACTTGAATGGCAACGTGGTTCGCGTCGGTCTTCTCGACACTCAGCGAAATCTTGCCTCCGTCCGGCGTGTACTTGGCGGCGTTGTTCAGCAGATTGGAGACGACCTGAGCGAGACGATGGGGATCGGCATGAATGGTGATGTCGGGATCGCTAATGTTGACATCCAGGGCATGTTCCGAGTCGTCGATCAATGGCGTCGAAGTCTCGACAGCACTTTCGATCACATCGGAAATCTTGACGTCCGCTTTTCGTAAGTTCAGCTTGCCGCGCGTTACGCGAGAAACATCCAGCAAGTCGTCAACCAAGGTGATCAACTGTTGCGTTTGACGTTCCATCGTTTCCCGCGTCTCGTCGATTAACTCCGGATCGTTTCCGGCCATCTTCATCAATTCCAAACCCATGCGGATTGGGGCGAGTGGATTGCGAAGTTCGTGGGCGAGTGTCGCTAGAAATTCATCCTTCTTGCGGTCGGCATCCGAAAGCTGCGCGGCCACCGTTCGGAGTTCTTCCTGAATCTCTTGCTGTTCACTGATGTCGGTGTTGGTACCGAACCAACGGACGATCTCGCCTTCGTCATTCTTCAGCGGCAAAGCACGTGTCAGGAATGGGCGGACAGTGCCGTCGGCCGCACGAATCGGAGCGACGATATCGACCCGTTCTCCGGTGGCGATACTTTTATCCCACGCTGCTTTCACGCGATTAAGTTCGTTTGGATCGATGCACTTGGTCCACGACCAGCCGAGGCAATCTTCCTGCGTGGTGCCGGTATATTCGTACCAGCGTTGATTGAACCAATCGACGTAACCATCGGCACGCGTCATCCACGCCATCTGCGGAATGGCATCGGCCAGTTGGAAGAATTCGGCCTGACTCTGCTTCAGAGCCATTTCGGTTTCCTTCAGTCGCGACTGGTCGAGCACGAAACAGATGTACTCGCCAGGTCGATCTTCGACGGGGGTATAGCCAAGCGTGATAGGAACCCGGGCACCATCTTTGGTGATGTATTCCTTTTCGTAGGCGGCGCACGCACCTTCTTTGTCGGCCGTCTCGATGCCTTCGATGTCACGCGGAAGGTATTCTGGCGGCGTCATGTCGTACCAGCGAAGTCCGTCTCGGTTGAACTCTTCTTCGGTGCAGTGAAGCATCCGTAAGAGCTCGCCGTTGACTTCCAACCAACTTCCATCGGCGTCGGCGACACCCACGCCGATAATGTTGGAACTGACGAACTTTCGCCAACGGGCTTCGCGTTCCTTTAAGTCTGCGTTGGCTTTATTGAGCTGATCGACACGTTCCTGAACGCGCAGTTCCAGCGCTTCGTTTGCTTCTCGCAGGGCATGTTCGGCCGATTTGCGAGCCTCGATTTCTCGTTCCAATTCCTGGGGACTACGCAGACTGAGGACTTCGCGAATGTTATAGACCAACGCGATTACCGTTGCCCACGAGACAATCGCCGTCGTCAACTTCAACAAGCCGGCCAATCGATAGGCTGGCCACCAGAAGATGATCGCATCCATCAGGTGAGTCATGCCGCACAACAGAATGAATGCGACAAACAGGATGAAGACTCGGCGGAAGGGAAGGTCTTTTCTTTGCGACAGGAAATAAGCCAACAAAGCTGGTATCGCGAAGTAGGCTCCCCAGATTCCCACATCTGAGCAGATATGCAGCCAGCCATGACCGGCCGACCACTCGCCACAGTACCACCGCTGAGGAAAGTCAGACGTATCGAACAGATTCGAGAAAAAGTTCATGCCAGGCCATCAAAGAACTAAGCTACAGCGCGCAGCCACGGGAAAGACGTTTGCCCCCTGCTCATGTTTCCCCGAGATTGATGAGGCAGGTATGAAGCACCCATTCTACGCACGTTAGGCATGTTGAAATAGCCACTTCCTGGCAAAATGGACCTCAAAGTCGGAATTCCCACCTCGGCGCATGAAAAAAGGCCCAGCTTTTGGCTGGACCTTTTCTCGAAACCAACTTGTGCGTGGGTTTTACAGCATGGGTTGACCCGTAGGATCATCATCGCTGGGGGAAGATGTGTCGTCTTCCTTGGTCGCTTTGTTACCAGCGGCATCTTCCTCTTCCTGCGACGGAGCCGGTGGTGGCTCGGAAGGAGTGATGATCCGGCGTTCGATGATCGTCGAAGGCTTTTCGACAACGCTTTCACGAACGGCTGGCGTTGGATTCGCCGGAGGCAAAATCACACGGCTGGCCGACGTTGCCGGGGCAGGGGCCGTGTAAATTGGGTTGCCGTAGGCATCCAAAGGAACTCGCATGGTAACCGTACGAGGAACGCGACGCGTGTAGGTGTACTGAACCTGCTTCGGCACCAACTTGGTTTCCGTCACTGTGCTGGTTTCGGCAACCCACTTTTGAACCTTCACTTCATAAGGTTCGGTGCGTTCTTCGTAGACCATTTTGGTGGTCGTGATAGGAACCTTGCGAACGACTTCTTCTTGAACCCAGTCACAGTACTTCACGGTGACCATGTTCTCGACACGTTCGGTGACCGGCTTTTGCACGGAAACCGGAATCTGCTGAACCTGTTCGACTTGTTCGTAGCGAGTCACATTGACTGGCACCTGACGGACTTGAACTTCGTCTTCGTAACGAACCCGCTGAACAGGAACTTGCTGTTGAACCTGGGTCGGCACGTATTGGGTGACAGGAACCTGTTGGGCAACAACATTCGGAACGTACTGCGTCACGTTGCTCACGTTGCCGGGGCGTTGTTCCGGAATCCAGTGCAGACCGCCGCGGTCGTATTGATACTGACCGGTAGCAGGGTCGAAGTAAGTCTGGCCTTGCGTCCAACGCAAACGATTCCGCGTTGGGCCAGGCGTGTAAACTTGAGTCGTTTGATAGCCACCTTGATCGACGTACTGCGTTTTGCAGACAGTCTGCGGCTGGTACATCGTCACGGTCTGATTCTGAATGACCGTTTCCGTAACTGGGCGACGCACAACGCGTTGTTCTTCGCGATATTGCGTTTCGGTCACGGGACGAAGAACCGTGTTGCGTTGCTCACGCATTTCGGTTTCGGTGACGTAGCGCGTTTGATTGTAGCTGCGATCTTCGACACGTTCCTTCCACACCGGTTTCATCACGGTGTAGCGTTCTTCGCGTTCCGAAGTTTCAGTGACTGGCTTCGCGACAGTCACCGTGCGCTCGCGACGCTGGGTTTCCCAGACGGGGCGATAGGTGGTGACCTGTTTCGGAACTTCGACCCGTTCGTATTCCGTGCGCATCGCGGTAACGGGCTGTTCTTCGTAAACGGTCTGAGTGACGATCTTGTACGACGGACCACAGCCACCGCAACTCTGCGCGAGTACGGGAGCCGGGGCGATGCTCATACCGACGACGCTAAGCAGCGCCGGCGCAACGAGCACCTTCTTAAGATGAGCGAGTTTCATGGTTCAAGTTTCCTGACCAAGTTGGTTATCGAATACGACCACCGAGGCCTATCCGCCGACGAAATCCATCTCGCTCCAGATCGGTTCTACTCCCTTAAACGGGGCGCCTCTTCCACGCAGGTGAGTCTTACAGACTCGCAAAAATCGTGCTGCCTGGCAAACATAAAAGTTTACCACCATGATCGTTTTCCGCTGGAAAAGCATACCTCGTCTAGTTTTACAGCAAACCAAATTCTTTCAAGATTTCATGGTGAATTGCCGACGAACTAATCCGCTTTTCTGGCAAACTGAATGCATTAGGAAAGGTTGCTACCAGCTAGCTTAACCAGAAGGAAAAGTTTACGAAATCCAACGTCCCAACTGGTTGGTTGATGAACAATCGAAACGGACGTTGCCAAAACGCAACATGAGGATCGGTTTTCAGTTATCGGAGGTCACTTTTCAGCCAGAAAGAGACTCGCAGCTGAAATGTCCATGCCAGCTATGCTTCTTGTTGGACAGCCTGGTGGATGGCTTCTTTTGTGGTCATTGGCTGGTGTGAAAAGATTTTTCGGGCCTGATCGTCGCGCACGACAGTTGGGTTTCGGAGGCCTTCAATCAGGTGTCGGCCCACTTCCGCGCTGGTCGGCGTGACGAGCCCGAGCCACAAGCTGGACAGGTATGGAGTAAGCAGGGGAACGCTTACCAGGATCCGCGTCAGGTTCCGCTCCTTTGCGTACATCTTGATCAAGTCGCCATAGGTGACGACGTCCTGGCAACCGATCTCGTAGACTTCGCTTTTCTCCATGGGCAAGTCGAGCGCTTCTTCCAAGTAAGCCAACACATCTTCTGTGGCGATCGGTTGTGTAGGAGTCGCGAGCCACCGGGGACAAATCATCATCGGCAGTCGTTGCGTCAGCGAACGGATTAGCTCGTAGGAAAGACTGCCAGGCCCCAGGACAACCGACGCACGCAGTTCGATTGCGGGGACATCACTGTTGCGGAAGATCTCGCCTACTTCATGCCGACTTTTCAGATGCGGAGAGAGCCCAGGGTCGTTGTCGTCGCCGAGCCCTCCCAGATAGATGATCCGCTCAACGCCGCATGATTTGGCCGCTTGCACGAAACCTTCGGCCGCGAGTCGGTCCTTCTTTTGGAAGTCGTCTCCGTAGCCCATCCCGTGGATCAGGTAATAAGCGACATCGACCCCTTCCAGACATTGCCGCAAGCTGTGCGAGTGCTGGACGTCCCCCTGAGTGATCTCGACTCGATCGCGGACGGCAGGATCGAGCTTGTCCGGATTTCGAACCAGGCATCGAACGTCGTGATGAGGTAGAATTCGGGGGATGAGACGGCTACCCACATATCCGGTCGCTCCCGTTACGAGAACTTTTTTTCGTCGGTTGGTAGGTTGATGATCGGCGGAAGTCATGTCATCTAGTTATATCAGGCAGCTTATCCAAGTTGTACTTCGTAAGATTTTACGGTTTGACCAATTTGATCGGAAGTGTTTTCCCAGACTCCCATTACATCTATGTTCCGATTCCACTTGCCGGAAGCCGAATGTGTCGAGCGATTCTTAAGTAGCCAGCGGCCACTTAAGTTTTCGTATTGTCATCAGGGCAAGACCGCGACGACCCCACCGGACGGTTTTCAGGTCGATCATACCCGGGTAAAGCTGGGGCATGGAATCGAAATCTTCGAGGCCGCCAAAGCGGCGCTGGGGAATTGGCGCCAATTCGAGCTCGGCTGGGTTGCGGCACGACCAAGCAATACGACCATCCGAGAAGGGGAAGTCGTTTGCGTGATCGGTAAAGCGGCAGGCTTGTATTGGCTGAATGCCGCGAGGATCGTGTACGTGATTGACGATCCCATGAATACGCCCCGGTTCGGCTTCGCTTATGGGACACTTCCCGGGCACATGGAAGCAGGCGAAGAGCGTTTTCTGATTGAAATGGATGACCACGGGGACGTGTGGTACGACATTCTGGCTTTCTCGAAGCCGAAACGATGGATCGTTCGTTTGGTCCATCCCTACATGAGGAAACTGCAAAAGCAGTTTGCCCATGACTCTGCTGCCCATATGAAGGCAATTGTGCAGGAAAAAGTGCAGCAAGCTGCATGATGTTTCACGGCGCAAAGTGTCGCGTATAGCGAATCTCGATCGACTGGGACCGGTTGGCCAAACTTTACTGCCTCGGTGGAATGCGGTCTGCGGATGCGTAACAATAGGGGCAGACTCTCGCGCGAGTCCCTAGGTCGGTAGAAAGGTTCTCACCGGCCGAAAGAATGAATTCAACGCCCTGCAGGAGTAGACAGCAACATGAAATCGACCATCCTGACTCTAAGCATTCTGCTTTTGGCCATCCCCGGATTGGTAATGGCTCAGGAAGAAGGCGGCAAGGAAAAAGAAGAACATGGGCATAGCCACGACGCCGAAATGGTGGACATGCCAACCAACGCAGTCGCCGTATTGGCTTCGACCAGCGGTAGCGACGTGAAGGGTGTCATCATGCTGAAGCAGGAAGATGGCTACGTTCAGCTGACCGGCAAGATCATCAACTTGGAACCAGGCGAACATGGTTTCCACATCCACGAGTTCGGTGACTTGACCAAAGCGGACGGTACCGCTGCAGGTGGCCACTTCAATCCTGATGGTCACGAACATGGCGCGCCTGGAAAGGAAAGCCACGTGGGTGACCTCGGCAACATCACCGCCGACGAAAGCGGCGTCGCGAAGATCGACGTCAAAGCTGAAGGCCTGAAGTTGCACATCGTGCTCGGCCGTTCGATCGTCGTTCACGCGAAAGCAGACGACTTGAAGAGCCAGCCATCCGGCGACGCAGGTCCTCGCGTTGGTGTCGGCGTCATCGGTATCGCCAAGCCAAGCGAGTAATCGTTAACAGGCAAACCGAACGTTCATGAATGTTCGGAATGATTCGAGCAAGGCCGTTGCCCAAAAGCAGCGGCCTTGTTTCGTTCTTGCGGGGTGAAACCACGTAGGGTCCGCTATGCGGACGCGGTAAATCGGTTCAGACATAGAAAGAATCGTCGGGTAGTAATTGAACTACGAAGCGTTCTTAGCTGCGACAGAGTATTGCTGCGTCCGCACAGCGGACCCTACTTTCCTGAGCGAGCTAAATCCCCAGATACTCTTCCAGCGCTTCTCGCATCACCGTCGGATCGGGGTCGACGCCGGTCCAGATCTTGAAACCGATCACTCCTTGGTTGACCAGCATGCCAAGTCCGTCGATTGTCTTACATCCGGCGTCTTGAGCCGCTTGCAGAAAAGCGGTCTGCGGTGGGTTGAACATGACGTCCGCGACGATCATCGAGTCGCGGAACGTTTCCGGATTGACAGGTACCATCGCCGTAGCATCGCTTAGCCCGATGCTCGTTCCGTTGATCACCAAATCGACATCTTCCGGAAGCTCGTGGGTGCCGTTCCAAGGAATCCATTTCGATTCGATCCCGATGCGCTCTGATAGAAGGTTCGATAGATCACGGCCTCGCGCGGCATCGCGGTTGACGATGTCGATGCTGGCCACTTTGTTCAAACCGAGTTCTACGGCAATTGCTCTGGCCGCGCCGCCGGCTCCAAACAGGACGACCTTTTTCCCTTCCGGTTCGATTACTTCCTTGAGTGCCGAGACAAACCCTTTGCCGTCGGTATTCTCGCCAACGAATCCATCTTCCTCCGCGAAGATACAGTTGACGGCACCCATCAACTCGGCTGCTTCGGTCAGTCGTTTCAGATGGGGAATGACTGCCACTTTATGTGGAATGGTAAAGTTCCCGCCACGAAAGCCCATCGCTTTCATTCCGGCCACCGCCGCGGGAAGATCTTCCGGAGTTACTTCCAACGTCAAATATCGCCAATCGAGCCCCGCCGCCGCAAAGGCACGCTCCATCATGAACTGCGAAGGGTTTCCGGCCACCGGCAGGCCCATGCAACAAACAATTTCCTGAAGTGATTCGTGCGTCATAATTCGAGCGAGATTGGGATGGATTGGGTGGGTGTTGTCACGCTCAATTTTGCCGCGAGTCTCCGCATTTTGCAATGTTGCCAAGTTCGTGCAGTTTTTGCACATCTGTGGCATCCTCATAAGCATGATTCGGTGGACGCCAGGAAACTTGTTGCTTGCGATACTTGCCGCGGCGACGCTCTGCGCCGACGTATGGATATTTCGTCACCTTTTCCATCTGCTCACGGACGGAGCACGATTTGGTGGCGAAACTGAATATGGCGTGATCGGATTTGTGGTCGGGCAGGGCAGCTTTTGGTTGATCGTGCTTTCGATTCGCCGTCGGTCGTGGATGCTATGGCTGCCGATGGCTGTGGTCGTGATGGCCTTCGGAATGTATGTCTTCGCGAATATCCGAGAACTAAGCACCAATCTGAAAACGGCCGTCTTTATTGCGGCTTGTCTGCCGGCGGTGCTTCCTAATCTTTTTCAAAAAGCGGCCGAGAAAATCACAACTCCGTCAATGAAGTTGTCCGTTGTTCTCGGTGGGTTGCTGTTCACGGCGATTCTTTTTTTGGTACTGATCTACGGCAATATGCCCAGCGGAAGAGGACTCATTGAGCCAGAGATCATCTTGTTCGGTGCGTTCATTAGCCTGTTTTCGGGAACGGTCCTTATGTCACCGCGATACCAACGATCGGGACTCTACCCCATCGTTCTCGGAGCGACATGCATGCTCAGTTATGCCTACATGTTTAACACTTCCCGGTATCAGCCGCACACGGAATATTTGCTCTTCTTCACGTTTCAAACGTTGTATCTGTGGTTCGCCGGTTTTCTGCTGAATCAAGCCGAGCGACTCGATGAATCAGACCAAGCAACTGATTCGGTGGAGGTCAACGATCAACCATCGACGATTCGTTCGACACGTAACTGACTCGCGATTAATCGTTATAACCGGAACGCCGCTGCTTGTTTCTTCGGAAAGAACTTGCCTGCCAAGGCGTGCAAACGGTGGCCGCTCGAATCACGATAGAGGGATGATCACCCCCGGAAAATTTCTGCTCTCGTTATTGGCGGCCGCCAGCGTTTGTGTCGATGTGGCACTCGCGGCGAACCTGGCTGGTTCCGAGCCGTCGGAAGGCCTGTTCGGCTGCATGCTCGGACTGCTGCTAGGGCAGATCGGATTGATCGCGGCCGGCTGGATTCGTCGACCGGACGCTTGGCCATGGTGGTCGCTCGCCATGCTCGGCAGCCTCGGCTTGGGGAGTGTCCTGCTCGCGACGATGGATAAGATTCCGCTGCTCCACTGGACGGTGGTGCTGGGGGTGTTCGCCGTATTAAGCGTGGCGCTGCCGATGGCCTATCGCATTAGCCGTAAAGAAGCGACGTCGCAGTTTTCTCTCGCCGCAATCTTCGCACTGACAACCGCAGCGACGCTGGTCTGCATGCTGGTGCTGCAAAGCGACTTTCCCTGGCAGGAACTGCCGGTGGCGTTGCCTGGGCTGATGGTTTGGGCATGTCCCGCGATGGTCGTTGCGTTGACGCTTTCCGAAACGAAAGAAGATCGCCAACGGCAACTGGTGATCGGACTCGGCGCAATCTTGGCACTCTCGCTCACTGCCGCATGGATGCTTCCCTCGCTGTGGAATCGACTTCCGCTGGTGATTGCCTGGGAAACGTTTTACCTGCTGATCGCAGGTATCGTCGCGCTTCAGGCGATTGCCAACGATGAAGCACTGACGCAGGAACAAGACATCAAGTCGCCAACAATTTCACGCCTCTAACGGCGGGATTCGTTATGCTGGGGGGATGAATCGGACCCCTCAACTCGCATCATTGCTCTTTCTAGTTGCGATCATTGTACTGCTTGACGTGGTCATGGCAGTGATCGTCCTATGGCACGAGAGTAACGTGGCAGAAACGCCTTATCATGGCATTTTCATTGGACTGATATGTGGTCAGTTTGGTTTATGCTGTGCCGCGCGGCTTCGTTTCGATTCGTGGAAACTCGCTGCGTATGCCGGCATGGCAATCTGTCCGTTGATTGCCATTGCCACCCTGCTGACGAGCGCCGAAGGAATCGCAAGGCAAAACCTGTCGGTGATGGTGATGTTGGCGGCCGGGTTCACAGCACTATACTGTCTTGGTCCTCGATCGTTGTTTCGCTGGCTCAGTTCGCATCAAAACGAACGGCAATTCAGCATGAAGGAACTCTTCGCCGGCACGCTGTTGGTGTCCTTCGGTTGCATCCTGGTAATGAATGTCCAACTTGCTTTAGGCGTAGCCCTGGGAGTTTTCTTTTTAGCCCTTCCCACAATTGTCGGATGCAACTTACTGGCAAACGCCCAGCAATTGTGGATCTTCAGCGGGCAGATGGTTATGGGATTGTTCTTTTGCATTGTTACGATACCGTTTGTCCCTCCCGATGTTTTTTACATGTTCGCCGCGCAACTGCTTGTCTTGTGGCTAGGCGGCATTCAGCTCATATCGTTCCGCAAATTGTCGTCGCATAACGTGGTGATTGGTTTACCAGAGGAATAATTGCCGCTTTGGAATTTTCACTGAAACGGAACCTCGTTCTTCTGATGGCGGCGAGTATCGTCGTCCAGCTTTTCGTCGCGGCCGCGCTGACGCCGGGGTATTACTTGTTCAGTGTGCTGCTGGGAATTTCCAGTGGGTATTTGGCTTTGGTGTCCGTCGCGGTGGTGCGTAACGAAGAGGCCCGTTCGTCGATCTACTCGGCGGTTATCGCCACGTGGATGTTTTGGTTTGTGCTGAGTTTATGGAAGAACTCCCGGTTCACGATCCTGGATGCGTTGATCAGCACGTTCGGCACGATTGTGATTTATTGTCTGCTTTGTCTCGGGATCGCGTTTTACGCACGCTGGCAGCTGACTCGAAACAAGTACCAATTCCCGTTAAGCCAGGTCTTTGGTTTGACCGCGATCGTCGCGCTGGTTTCTGTGATGTCGAGTACGTTTCCCGATGCGGTGCCAAGAGTCTTACGACTGTTGCCAGGCATCTTTCCCGCGGCGACGGCCTGTGTCACGCTTGCGTTGACAAGTCGCCTGAAACGGTTCGTCGGCGCCATGCTCGGCTGTGGTGCGGTGGTGATCATCCTCTATGGGTTGGCAATCCCAAACAGCGAACTGATGATCGGAACGCTCTCTCAATGGCTGATGATAATGCTCGGCGGCGTGCTATTACGACAAGTTCCGCGAGACTTGGAAGTTAGTACCGACGCCAACACGGAAGCGGCAGACAATGAGCTTCGGCCGGAGCTCATCCCAGAATCTTTGGACGAGTCTTAACAACCATGGAAAGCAAGTCGGCAATCGATCGAGACCACCATGCAACGACCAGCGAGATTCGTGGATTTCTTCGCGTACTGCTTGTTTTTACGGCCGTCCTCCATCTGTTAGTGTCGTCGATGTTGGTCGACTGGTTTTTGCCATTTCGAATCGGCGCGCTAATCGGTTTAACCGCCGGTTATCTGGCAGTTCTTTGCGCTACTTACATTCGTCGGAGAGAAATTGCAGACGCATTTCTATTCGCGTTGGTCGCGGTATGGACTTATTGGAGTGCGTTTGTGCTTATCGAGAGTCTCGACCATTTACTGGACGCCGTTGTCTTCATACCCCTAGGGATGCTTTTCTATTGTGCAATTTGCCTGGGAACCGCGTATTCGGCACGCTGGTTAGCGACGCGAACGAAGTTCCAATTCACACTCAAGTATGCTTTCATTTTCATGACCTGCATCGCGCTGGGGTGTGTCGCCACTTTTCAAGCACCCACCAATGTACTTCGGTTATTGAGCGAAACGTTGGTCGTTTTTCCGGCACTCATTGGCTGCTTTTTTATGGCCATATCACGCAGAGTCTGGGGCTTCCTTGCGGTGATGTTCTTTGTGTTTGTCTCCTTGATCGCCATCGGTCCGATACTAGTTAGTGAGTTATTGTTCGTTCAGACTCTTTACATCAACCTGGCAGGCGCCGTATTGGTACACCTCTTTCGAGGCGAACAAGCCTCTACCAACGTCAAACAAGAAGCCGCAGCGAACTAGCTTCGACCGGAGATTGATTCCCGTTTATTGAAGACGCCTAACGAAGCTTTCTCGATAGATTCGATGCCAACATGAGAGAAGAACGCAAAAATCGTTGGATTAGCCGGATCGTCATTTCCGTCTTGGTGTTTGACTTTTTGTTGGCGTTAACGATTGCCAAACCAGGTCTTCACGTCGAATATTGCGTTTCGTTTTTGGTGGGCGTGCTGATTGCCCAGTTTGGAGTTTGCTGCGGGGCGATACTTCGAAGTCCGACACTGCGTGTCGAAGCAATTGGAGGAATGGCCTTATTGGCTAGTTTTTCTGGGGCGATGCCAGTTGTCTTAAATTATCTTGACGCGCTCGGATACGTTCTCGTATCTGTTGTGATCGTTAGTGTGATATGTCTGGCGACAAATTTGATTCCAACGATGGTAATGCGATGGTTTGTTTCCTATGACGGTTTTCAATTTTCAATTTTTCAGATGATGTTGCTAATGACATTGGCGGGCATAGGAGCACTAATCGTTTCCCTTACCGATGTCCTTATCCTTGTGGCTGTTCCTGTGGCCGTACTCTTTGTAGCTCCGTCTGCGATCTGCTGTTTTCTGGTTGGCAACTTCTCAAAGGCCAGGATCGTTTACCCAGTTATGGGAGCGATCGCACTAATCGTTTGCGTCGTATGGATCAGCTTTCCCTGGACCTACGCGTTTTCGATTTACCTTCTAGCTCAAACGTTAATGGTTACGTTAGGAGCCTACGTCTTGCTATTCATTGAATTAGAAAGAACGGACTCGGCTGGTTTTAACCAGGAAGCCACAGCGAACCCACTTCGGTCCGAGTTTGCTCCTGACCCACTCGACGAGCTTTGATGCGGACGTAGGGGGCGATGTATTTGCTGCGGTCTTCGAAGCTGTTCGGTTCGGCGTCTTCTTTGGCATGCAGCGGTTCGACGAGATCTTCAATTACCAGTCCGGCTCGGCACATGCCGCCGAGCAGTTGATCCCAACGGTGCAGATACTCGAGCGTTCCTTCTTCGCGATGGCGGCTGCCGCGGACTTCCGGCAAAGGGCCTTCGCGGTAATATGGCTCGGTTACTTCATAGCCGCGATCGCTACGCTTGATGTCGGCTTGCAGGCTGGTCGGCGTTTTATGCTGACTGATGTAGAGCCCGCCGGCGCACAAGACTTTGGCGACTTCGCGAAAAACCGGCGCGACATCCGGCACGTAACAAGTACTCACCGGATGAATGACAATGTCAAAGTCGGCCGGGGCGAACATCGACAGATCGTCCATCGAGGCTTCCACGGTTCGCAGCTGCAACCCACGATCGGTCGCCACTTTTCGGTCGATTTCCAGCTGCGCTCCACTGATGTCGACGACTGTCACCGTAGCACCTGCGGCGGCGTAGAGGGGGCCTTGTCGACCACCGCCGGCGCCGAGGCAAAGAACGCGCTGCCCATAAATACTCGCCCCGAGCCAGCCCCACCGATCGATCGTTTTCAGCGGGTCTTTGAAGTCATCCTCCTTTGCCGGCTGAGCAAATCGATGCCCACCCCGAGCCATCCGGTCCCAGGCACCTTGGTTATGCTTTTTGGCAGGCGAGTTCTCTTGAGGGGCAGGGGCGTTCAATCTTCAATTTCCAGCTAGGCTTGGTGACTATTGCTACCGAAGTAATAAGCTCGACCAAGCGGATGAAGTAGACAAACCAGGATCAACGCACTGAAAAGAAGCGGCAAAATCGGTAGGAAATCGTATTCGCCAAATCCGACGGCCGTGCCGATCCAAAACATGTGCGAGATCAGTTGCATACTGTAAAACAACACGCCGAGCCTCCAAAAGTTAGCATAGGGGATCAGCACCGAAAAGGAGATTACCGCGGAGACGACGCCGAGTGCGAGTCCTGCAGTTCCCAGCAAGAGGAACAACATCGCTGCGAGGATAAGCACATTCAAAAGAGTCTCGATCGTCAATACACAAGCGATTACCAATATCGACTTCGAGGTTTGATCGGCTTGGCGTTCCGCGAGACTTTGAGTTTCCACCGGCGATGCGAACGGATTATCCTTCGTGGGATCGATCACGATCGCCTCTTATTATTTCGGTAATAGGTTTTCGCGCTATCATTCATCAGCATCAGTACGATGGCGAAACTGAAAACAATTCCTAGGGGAGCGTAGACCTCATAGCCAGGGGGAATTGACTTCAGCACGGGTTTCATCGAGAGGACAAACCCAGGAATGAGCAAGCCAAAGTAGGTCATCCCCAACCAGCGCACCAATGGTTGGCGGACGAATAACAAAACGAAACCGAGTGTGATCGTCCCTACTACGGCAAACGAAAACGGTATCGCGAGCAGAGAAAGCGCGAGCGGTGCCAGGGGAGAGAGAAACAGGGCGGCCGTCATCGACATCACGACAGAAGTCGGGGCAAGGTCTTTCTTCCTGCGACGAGGCGTTTCGACAATCGCCGCGACGACCGGATCTTCGTCAACGACTTTTGGCGACTCGAACGGATTCTCACTCGTTGGCGTGATAGTAGAATCTCCGCGATTGGACATGCATCAGCAATAACAGAATGAGCGTTGTCACTAACAGAATGAACGTGCCTCGAACGACACGCCACCATTGTTGTTCCAGCAATGCGAGAGCGGTGCCGGCCAGCATAATCAGAAAGAGCACCGCGAAGTAGTTGGCCGACACGCGGTACGCCCAAAGGTGTTTCCAAAACAGCAGAAACCCGGCCACCGTCGACAGCAAACTGGTGATCGGTCCGATCGGCGATTCGACTAAGACGACAAGTGCCACGGAAAGCCCCAGACTGAGCAGCCACGCCAATGCGACGGGGCCTGGCACGCGAATGGCCTGAGGATCGCCAGCCTCTTCGACTACTTCGGTCTCGACGGGAGGTTCTTCGATTGTTTCGGGGGATTCAAACGGATTGTCATCCATTGGTCTCTCCCTTCGGCTGTTGGGCATAAATCAGCGTGACAAGCACGACAAGATATCCGATTCCAAACAGGATCAAGCTAACGTTTTCAGGATAGGCAACTTCGGTGACCGACCAGCCGAAGCAGAGGACCAGCAGCACCTGAGACAACGTGATCGTTCCAACTTTCCGGCAGTTTCCGGGGATGGCCATCAACAAAACGACCAGCAGCGACAATCCAAAAAGAACGGCTTGAGGAACGCTTTGCCAGGTCAGGTAAAACCCCAGATGAAGCGCAGACAACGTTATCAGTAGCGCCCACGCTGCGACGAAGGGGACCGAGAGTGGGGCGAATTGCGGAGATTGCCGGATCGCTTTGGGGGACTCGAACGGGTTATCCACGTGTCATCTGCTTCCTTTCCTGGTTTCCAATATAAACCAGTAGAGCAGTCATGATGGCATAGACGGCCAAGAAGCTGAGCAAGACGACCGTTTGATAGCCTTTTTCCTGCATTGCGGCGAATGTTCCGCAGTAAGCCACCACCGAAGCCGCATAAAGTATCGCCATCAGCCGGGTACCAGGCGTGGGAATGATCAGAATGATGCCCACGATTCCCGTCAAGCAAAACAACACGCCATGCAGAACATCTCGCTCGACCCAACTCATCCCAAAGTGCAGCGAGGCGACCAACATGAACAAACACCACGTGATGAACAGCAGGATGGTCATCTGATGATTCGATTCGTCGGTGCTGCTTTCTGAGGGCGGATCTTGATCGATTCCCTTAGGCGACTGAAACGGGTTGTCAGAGCGTGCGTTCATTCTTTCCTGTTCTGTTTCCAGTAATAGACGCTCGCGTTTTGAATGAGCAGTACCATGATGACGATGTAAACGATCAGCGGGGCATAGCCAAACAGCAGCAGTGGGTGGTCCTCAAACATTCCGGTGGAAATCTGCCAGACCGAAAGTATCGCCATCAGCGTGGTGTATGCGAGACCGATCAACCACGTGTGATGCGACGGCAGCAATATGATGAATCCGATCGTTAACGTAAGCACCCCGACGACGGTCTGGAGTCGATAGCCGATAAGAATGGCTGCCTCCAGATGCATAAGGGCCGCAATCAGGAAAAGCAGGCCTGTGAGCCCGACGAGACCCATTCCCTTAATGGGAGCCGCTTCATCGGCTTGCGAGGGGACGCGCGGCGAGCGAAACGGGTTGTCAGGGGAATCAGACATTTTCTCTACCAGCGATAGTCACAACGCGTACATCGTCGCTGGAAGCATAACAAGTCATCCCCGCGCGAATTGACGTACTCGCATTGAGGGCATTTCAAAAGATGGAATCGCCGGGCCGCTTGTTGCTTCAACGCCATGAAGATGGCCAGGCAAAATCCAGCTTGGACCAGCCCCGAGACGATTGCCAGCGGTGGCTTGAGAAAGACGAATGCCATCACACAAAAGCCAATCGACATCGCTCCATGAAACAGAAAGTAAAACCGCGCGACGGCCCAAGTCGGCGTACTCGGTGCGATCAGCCCTAGCGAGATGAGAAACGAGAAGCCGGCTCCGATCAACAAACTGAACTGCTGCGAAGTATCGGTGTAGCCGATGACGAAGAACTCGCCAATCTGCCAAGCGGTGAGTACCAAGCCAAGCAAGATCGCAATCGCCAACGCCGCGGGAAACGACGAGATCTCTTGCGGCGTCGAATCATCGTCGCCGTGCGGAGAAGTGAACGGATTGGATTCCTGCTCAGGCATGTCTCGAGTTTGCGCAAGTTATCGACAAGTATCAACAATTCATCAAACGGCTATCGACCAGTTAACGACAAGCTATAGACAGCATAGTGACAGGTTATCGACCGGTTTTCCACAGGGTTAGTTTTCAGTGGGAAGTGTTCTGTTTTTCGGTAAGAGGGTAGGTATCTGCCGGGTGGCCCATGGTTGCAAGCAACCGTGGGCCACCCAATACCTGATGTGGTTTGAGGAAACCTCTTTCCTGCTGAAAGCGGAACACTTCCCACTGGAAACTAACAACAAAAAAAGCCGGACCCATTTGAGTCCGGCTTTTGAATTTCGAAAGTTGTCGCGGCAGCGGCTTAGTCGAGGAACCCGACCAGGTCTTGGCTGCGGCTTGGCTGCTGCAGTTTGCGGACTGCTTTGGCTTCGATCTGGCGGATACGTTCTCGCGTCACTTTAAAGATGTGACCAACTTCCTCCAGGGTATAGCTGTAGCCATCGCCCAAGCCGTAACGCAGCTTGATGATCTCGCGTTCGCGGTAGCTGAGAGTCTTCAGCACGCGACCGATACGACCACGCAACATTTCTTGAGCTGCACCGTTGGCTGGGCTTTCGGCTTCGCCATCGGGAAGCAGATCGCCGAACTGGCTGTCTTCGCTGTTACCAACAGGGCGGTCAAGCGAGATCGGGTAGCGGCTCATAGCCAACACGCGTCGAGCTTCCTCGACAGTGGTGCCAGCACGACGGGCCGTTTCTTCGATGGTTGGTTCGCGACCTTTTTCTTGCAGCAACTGTCGAGCGACGTTGCGGACGCGGGACATCGTTTCGACCATGTGAACCGGGATACGAATGGTTCGGCTTTGGTCAGCAACAGCACGCGTGATGGCCTGACGAATCCACCAGGTGGCGTACGTACAGAACTTGAAACCACGACGGTATTCAAACTTGTCGACCGCACGCATCAAACCGGCGTTACCTTCTTGGATCAGATCCAGGAAGCTCAAGCCACGGTTACGATACTTCTTGGCGATCGAAACGACCAGACGCAAGTTACCTTCGGACAGCTCGCGTTTGGCTTGCTGGTATTCCGAGTAAATCGCTTTGACGGCCTGGCAGCGACGGTTGAGGCTCTTGGGAGTCTCTTGGGTCGCCATCAACAAGTTGCGATATTCAGCCAGCAGTGGCTCGCGATCTTCCATCGGCGTGTTCGCCGCTTTGTGATCGTCCAAGCGAGCCTTCAGTTCGTTGATGCGTCGGCAGAATTCTTCCAACACGCCAATCTTGGCTTCAATACGCTGCGTACGCAGACCGAGCTCTTCGATCAGCTTAACGACGCGTTGGCGGCGATGCCCCAGACGCTTCCAAGCAGCATGGCGCTTTTCGGCCGAAGCAGACTTGCTCAGCGCGGTGATGTAATCGCGGCGGTTTCGCTTGAGCAGGCGATCGATCGTGATCAAGTTGATCGGCATGCGACCCATGATCTGTTCTTTTTCCAGACGATCAGTCACCGAAACTTGAACGGTACGATCGAACGGAAGTTCGCCATCCTGCACGCGCTGCAATACTTTGAACGAATCTTGGGCGACGTAGTCACACTCCAAGAGCAAGCGGCGGAATTTGGCACGGGTCTGTTCGATCTTGCGGGCCAGATAGATTTCCTGTTGGCGGGTCAACAGGGGAATCTCGCCCATCTGCGTCAGGTACATACGAACGGGGTCGTCGGACCACGTTTCGCTATCCTCGCTGAACTCTTCGGACGAATCATCTGCCGAATCATTCGACATATCGTCCGTAGACATCATGCGATCGTCATCAGAGTCGTCTATTACATCGACGGCAGCATCGTCGAAGCTCCGTGGACGTACACGTGCATCATCATCTTCGAAATCGTCAATCAACGAATCGTACAACATATCACTCCTTCACTCGCCAAAGTGAGGCCGGTGTTCTTCTGGTTTAACCCATGGGTGACGGGATAAGTTTTGCGGTCGTCCCGCCCATTCCGCACATTATTTTCGATGGCATTCATTGCGATGAAAAACTTCGCAAGTCTACCACCTAACGCGCGAACGACTGCCTTCCGTGGATATTTGGAAAGAGATTACATCTGACGCGTGCTTGCGGCCTGCGTGGCTTGCCCAATCCTGAAAGTTCAGTGCTGAGCCAGACGGAAGTTCGCCAATCTTGCGATCTTTCGCGGCATCGAAGCAGCAAACGGACATGGCCGGCAGCGACGTGCGACGTGTCAGTGGTAATCCGTGCCCCTTTCCACCAGCACCAAGTCCTCTCTTGCCACTGGCCGACACAGCATCTTGCTATGCCAAAGAATTACTCTAACCCTTGTTAACGACCAGACTTTCAACTCCCTAAAAATCGGTCTCATTCCCTAGTGTAATCAACCGGAATGCCGCATTTCCACGAAGTTTACCGCTTCTATGCGACTGTAATGGCCTGGAAAACCTTCCGGAAGCTTGCTATCAATTACCTAAATTCCGCAGTTTATATAAACTCAACAACGTCTTGCTGATCTCAATCTCAACAGTTCTCACTGAAAGAACCACCAAGGCAAATTAAAACCGGCAAGACGATATCGTCCCGGGCATCCTTTCCATCGAAGTGTCTGCATCTTGCGATATGGGCGACACTCCGCATTCACATATGGCAACCAAACCTCAACTCGTTTCACGACAAGTAGAATTCCGTCTTCGGAGCCGTGGGACTTAATCAGACCACGGGGGCAAGCTGTTCGTTTAAGAGATGGAGGGTTTGGAGGATACGAAATTTGGGCTAGTCATCGAGCATTTACTGGTCGATCGAATTCACCCAATTCTAACTAGACACTAATCAGGGTCCAGAGTTTCATTCGGGAAAATAGGACTTTCCGTCCCTTTTCGATCTACGGACAACCACAGTCTATCTCAGGTTTTCCTCTGTGCTGGCAATTCTTTTCCCTTAGCTTCGCTCCTGGGGGAAGATTACCCCGGTGTGTGGCATCTGGGCATCAGCGTTTCGATTTCTGGGCTGCGATGTTTCCCGCACACACCATCGGACACTCCGGAAAAGGCGCAAAAACGCCTCATTTTCGAGCAAAATCTCAACTTGGGTGAGAATGTTCCATTGAATTGGTAGCATTCCAGCTTCTTCCCCGAAGCTGGCGTCGTCCGCGAATTGCGGCTAATGGCAACCGTCGTTAGCATTACGCAGCAGAGAATGACTTCATCGCACTGGCCGACAGTTCCCATCACACCCCGGAAAACAAAACCATGACGCAACGAGATTTCGAAGGACAAGTGGTTCTCGTAACAGGTTCGAGCCAGGGGATCGGCAAATCGGCCGCGATCGCCTTTGCCCAGCAAGGGGCCAAAGTCATCGTGAATTACCACTCCAGTCCTGCCAAAGGGGAAGAAGTGGTCGCCGAAATCGAGAAAGCCGGATCGGAAGCCATCGCCGTCAAATGCGACGTTTCCGACTACGCAGCTGTCGAAGCGATGGTGGCCAAAGGGGTCGAAAAATTCGGTAAGCTGGACGTTGCCGTTTCTAACGCGGTTTATAGCGACCGCGAGTTCTTCTACGAAGCCGATATGGAAGGTTTTCGCCGTACGATCGATGTCACCATGTGGGGTGCGTTTCACTTGCTGCGTGCTTCGTCGCGGCAGATGATTGCCCAAAAGACACCTGGGGTGGTCAGCATCATCAGTTCGCCGCATGCGTTCATCCCGGCTCCTAAAGCGATGGCCTACAACATGTCGAAAGCAGCCATCGAGCACATGGCCAAAACGGCCGCCATCGAGCTTTCTGACTTCAAGATCCGCGTGAATATCATCCAGCCTGGCTGGACCGATACGCCTGGCGAACGGAAATTTGCCACCGACGATGTCTTGGAAGCAGGAGGCGCTAAAATCCCTGCCGGTCGACTCGGAACGCCTGAAGAAATGGCCGACGCGATCTGCTACATGAGCAGCCCCAAAAATACCTACATGACGGGGGCAACGCTGTTGGTCGACGGCGGCATTTCGCTTCCATGGTGGGGGAAAACGGGTCGCGCGGCACCAAGCTAGGCGAGAATCGGCACAATCTGTAAAGATTGGTAAAAAACGCCCCTGTTCTCACAAGCCGTTTTCCCCACAGGCGGTCGGGGGAGTACACTGGACGGTTTCGGCTTTCCCGATTCACGCTTAGATAGAAACCCTGCGATCGCACACGCGCCATGGCTCAAACGTATCTGCTGACGACTTCCGATGGTGAAGAGGTTCATGTCGAGACCTCTCAGGCCGGCGAAACGATTACAACTCCTAGCGGCAAGACGATCGAAGTTCCTACGCTTCGAGAACTCAAGAAGCTGCCCGTCGTTCAAGGCAACGAAGGACCTCAGGGACGTGAATGGTCCAACGGGCAATCGGTTTGCCTGGTGATCGGTCTGCTTTTGTTTCTGGGCTGTCTTGTGAGCTCGGTCTATCTGTACCGCATCACGCCGCTGGAATCGCTCGACAAAGCGACTGAAGTTCCCGTTGAATTGATCGAAGGGGACGTCAGCCAGTGGAACATGGAGCAGACGCTCAGCTTCTGGACATTCGCCACAAGCGATAATGCGTTAAGCCAAATGCGCGGCGGTGCGACCGGCGAACGTTACGCACTGGACGTCTACAAAGGACGTCAGACGTTTCTGCTGCTTTCGGTCATTGGTGTCGTCGTTGGCTTGGTGTTGATGGGCGTTGCCTTCGTCATCCCCGGACGCGTTAGAAGCTAGACTGAGTTCGGCCGCCGATGCAACTTCTCGATCTGACGCTTCCGACCCCGGAAGAAAATGTCGCGCTGGATGAAGCGCTGCTCGATCAAGCAGAGCAGGGGAACACACCTCAAGAGATCCTCCGCATTTGGGAACCAGCCGATCCGTTGGTTGTCATCGGTCGCGCGTCTCGCTTGCACGAAGAAGTGAACGTCGCCCACTGCCAACAACGTGGCGTCCCTTATCTCCGCCGAGCAAGTGGCGGTGCTGCCGTCGTCACTGGGCATGGCTGTCTCATGTATGCCGTCGTGCTCAGCTACGAGATTCACCCGCAGCTCACCGCGCTTGATATCTGCCATCAATATGTGATGGGGCGAATCCAGAAGGCGCTCGCCAACGAAGTCCCGGAAATCGGCTTGCAGGGAACTTGCGATCTGACACTAGGAGGAAAAAAATTCTCCGGCAACAGCCTGCGGTGCAAACGAACGCACCTGATTTATCACGGGACAATCCTCTACGACTTCGATCTGGCACTGATCCACGAGCTTCTCGGCACGCCACCCAGGATGCCTGACTATCGCGAGAAACGTTCGCACGAAACGTTCGTAACCAATGTTCCCATCGCACGAGAAACACTTCGTCGGCGACTGACGGAAGCCTTTCCCACGACCGGGCCAATGACCGATTGGCCGGCCGAAGCAACGGCAAAACTAGTTGCGGAAAAATATACAAATCCGGAATGGACCTCAATGCGATAGAGATTTGCGTGGGCTAACATAGGGGCACGTTTCTCCCCTGATAACTCACAAACCTATCGCAACCGAAGAGGCCATTCGATGCGACTTCCTGTCCTTCTTTCGATCGCCCTGCTAAGTCTTCCTGGCGCGGTCTTCGCCGAAAATCAAGCCGAGAAGCAACCGCTGAAAGTCGTGATCGACGTCAGCGAAGTACCCGAGCTGAAAGCATGGAGCGAGAACGCCGAGAAGTTGATTCGCGAGTGGCATCCAAAGATTGCCGAGATGTTGAAGCAGGAAGGTTTCACCGCTCCGCAGGAAGTCCGCGTGGTCTTCAAGAAGGACATGGATGGCGTCGCTCATACGATTCGCAACCAGATTGTCATCGCAGGCAATTGGGTCAAACAGCATCCGGAAGACAACGGCATGGTCGTCCACGAACTTGTCCACGTTGTTCAAGCCTATCCACGTGGTGGCCCTTTCTGGCTGGTTGAAGGAATCGCGGACTACATTCGTTTCTATAAGTACGAACCCAACACGCGTCTGCGGGGGATCAACCCCGAGCGTCAAAGCTATCGCGACGGTTACCGTACCAGCGCCCAGTTCGTGGCTTGGCTCGAAAAAACGAACCCTGGCTTCGTCCAGAAGGTGAACGAAGCAATCCGCAAACGCGAATTCCAAAACACAATGATCCGCGAGCTAACCGGAAAGCATGTCGAACAGTTGTGGGACGAGTTCGTGAAAACGGAAGATGCCCGCGGTCGACGATAACGCACGATCCGTGGTGCTGGATGGTCCAGGTTTTGAACACGGATCGGCCAAGCCGACAAGAGGCAGATCGTTTGAGCCTGAATTAGATAGCGGCAGCTACCAAGTCGATCTCGGTTCGATCATTTGCCAATTAGTTTTGCCAGCTTGCGTCCGGTGGTCGAAAGGGGCAACTCGGTCAGGTGATCGACATCGCGCCATTGCCACACGCGAGGCTGGCCGTCAGGGCCGGTCTCGGGATGGAGTCGGCCACTGTCGAACGTCATTTCGTGACACAACAGTGTAATGCGGTACTTCGTCACGCCATGCTTGATCGTCGTCAGGTGAGACCCTAACGTCGCTCGAACGCCTGACGCTTCGGCCAACTGCTGCTCTACTTGGTTGAGGTCGGTTCCTTCCTTTACAGAGAATCGTGGAAAGTCCCACAAGCCGGCCCATCGTTCGTCTTGGCCACATTGCCGGACGAGCACTTCTTTCTTCCGCCGCACGACCAACGCAATTTCGGTAACAGGGATGAACTCGATCTTCTTCTTGGGTCGCGGGATCTCGTCTTGGCGGTCTTGTCGATAAGCTTCGCAATGGGCGGACAGCGGACACTGCGAACAAGCAGGGCTTTTCGGCGTACAGACGAGACTGCCGATCTCCATCAGTGCCTGGTTGAAAATGCCGACGTCGTCACTCGGCAAGATATCTTCGGCAAATTGCCAAAGCCGTTTCTGGCTGGCCGATGTCGTCAACACGTCGTCCAAACCAATCAATCGGGCGAAAAGTCGCTGAGTGTTCGCTTCCAGAATCGGAGCCCGTTCTCCGAAAGCGATCGACGCGACGGCGCCGGCCGTGTATCGACCGATGCCTGGCAAACTTTGAATCTCTTCGGCTGTGCCGGGAAACGTTCCGTCAAACCGCTCGACCACTTCCTTTGCCGCCGCATGCAACTGGCGGGCTCGTCGGTAATAGCCAAGCCCTTCCCACAGTCGCAAGACCTGCTGTTCTTCCGCCGCGGCTAAGTCTTGAACGGTCGGCAGTTCAGCGGTGAAGCGTCGGAAGTACTCCTTCACTGTCGCGACTTGTGTCTGCTGCAGCATGATTTCGCTGATCCAGACACGGTAAGGGTCGCGAGACTTTCGCCAGGGGAGATCTCTTTGATGCGCCGCAAACCAGGCCAGAACGTTGGCTTGAAAAGTTGCCAACGATCCCAACACCGGCGAGGTGGTCTTTTTCGGCTTTTTCTGGGCGGACTTCGTGCGTGCCATGGGAACGTCGAAACGAGGAAAACCCCAACAATAGTCGTTTCCCGAGGGCTGACAACCACGCCAAAGGTGGTTCAGGACGACCGTTTCAAACGACCGGGCCCCCGAGTTACAATAAGGGGGATCGTTCGTCCGCATCCATAGGTATTCGTTTCATGTCGCCACGTTTTTTGAATGTTCTGCTGGGAATCTCGCTGCTTGGCTTGGCCGGCTTGGCTTGTTCTCAGAACCCTCCGGTCAACGAAACGATTATCGAAACCGAAGTCGCCGATCAACTACTTGCGCCGCCGAACTATTGGCGTGATCTCGCCAAGACGATGCCGAATCCTCAGTTTCAGTTGCGGGGAAGTGGCGGCCGGAAAGCGATCGTCAATACACGGCTGCCGGACGGTCAACCGATGACGCTGTGGATTTACCAGCCCGATCCGTTACCGCAAGCGAAAGTGCCGTGCGTCTTTATCGCTCCCGCTGGCACCATGATGATCCATGGGCTGGGACTTGCCGAAGGAGACTCGCCGGAACACATTCCCTGGGTGAACGCCGGATTCGCTGTCGTCGCTTACGAACTGAGTGGCCCGGCCGATGCTGAAAGTTCGACCGATCCTGAATTCAAAGAAGCGGCCGAGAAATTCCGCGCGGCCAAGTCTGGCTTGCTCAACGCTCAAGTGGCGATGGCTTATGCTCGCGAAAAAGTCTCGTTCGTCGATCCTGACCAGTTCTATACGGCCGGCCATAGCTCGGCCGGAACGATGGCGTTGTACGTCGCTGAGATGGAACCGCAAGTCAAAGGAACGATCGCCTTCATGCCGGCGGTCGACGTGCGTGAATCGCTCGGGATCGAGGCGATTTCGTACGTTCAGAATAATGGCATCCTCTCGGACGCTGGCGTTTATGTGAACGAAATTTCACCGATCACGCACATCCATCGGATCAGCCAGCCGACGTTTCTGCTGATCGTTGGCGACGATCGAGAGGACTTGCGAGACCCGGCCGAATCGTTCGGGAAGAAGCTTCGCGAGATGGGCAAAGATGTCACCGTCGTTCGCATCCCCCGCGGTGGCCATTACGAGCCGATGCTCGACCCCGGCATTCCGATGGCAATCGATTGGCTGAAGATGGTTACCGACAACCGCTGAGCATCAACTCAGTTAGCAGCCGTCGTATTGCCTTCGTTGCGGATCATCATTTGCTGGAGCACACCAACGCTTCCCGCCGTAGGATCCTCGACCCAGGCCGAATCGGTATCGGTCGACAGAAACTGCACCGAGCCATCGACTAACAGCACGTTCGCCCCGCCCGGATGAAGACTGGAATAGCCTTCACCACAAAGCGTGTCGCCATCCCATGGCGTCGCGTTGATCTTTGGTTTCGCTCCGGCAACGACGCTCCAAATGGAAGGCCCACCGTCGTGCGTCATCGGATCTGGCACGCCAGGCCAACTCCCTGCACGGCACTGCGTAAGATCGCGCTCGCCGACCATGATTGTGTGACTGATCCCGTCGGTGATGTCGCCCAGCGTCACTGCCGAGTTTCCGAAGAAGATTCCCGTGTTCGGCTGCGAACCGACTGCATCGTGGCGATGCCCAGCATTGCCGAGATACATACTGAGACCGACGGGCACCTTTACGTCGTCATGAATCCATCGACGGTCGGGATGGTTTTCGCCATTGAACGCCAATGCGTTGTCGGAAGGACAGAGATAACCTTCGAAGTAGACTTGCAGGAACTCCATCCGCTGGTCGTCTGCGATCAACACTTCGCTCAGCGGTTGCTGAAGGTCTTCCGGCGTTGGGTAGGTCACGTCGGTCAGGCTGATCAGCTTAGACGGCCAGCCCCATGCCGGCAGCGACGGATCGTCCCCCTTATTAATTTCCCAACCGGGTGGGAACGCGTTATGGATCTCGTAGTAGTCCTCGATCTGCATGCCGATTTCCCGCAGATTATTCATGCAGGCCGTTCGTCGCGCCGCTTCGCGCTTCTGAAGAATGAGCGAGCTAAGCGGCCCTAGTACGACGCAAGCGGCAAATAATCCGACGAGGACCATTCCGGCAACGATCCACGGAATTCGGTTAGGTTCGTGGTCTTCGACAACTTCTGAAGGGGAAGGAGCCGAGTCGCGGCCGGAATCGGTCATGCGTTTATTCTGGGGGTAAGAGATTCATGGGGTGCGTCACGCACCGCCATTAAATCAGCTACCCAGAATGAATTGCAATGTGGGTGCAAGAATCAGAAGCCCAGCGATCAGACCCAAACTAACTAAGACCATCGCAAGCCACGAAGTCCCTTGCGGCGGTGCTTTCGAGTAAGGATCGGACTGGGGATACCCACGATCGAGTTCTTGTTGCTTATCCATTTTCGGTTCTCCTAAATACCATCGGAAATGAGACGACTTAGCCTTGGATCTTGAGACCAAGATTGCCAGCCGTGTGGTATAGAACCGCAAACAATGCGCCAGATTAAAAATAGGAGATGGGGGGAGGCGAAACACCTTTTGCCTCGGGGCAGGGAGACAACCGGAACATTTCACCCCCCAACCCATGCTCCGACCGACGCTGCCCAGCCGTCGGATTTCACGGGAAATTGAACAGCGGTAGTTTATTTGTTCATGTAAGGTCTTTTCTGTGAAAATGAATACATTTGAGACTAGAAATGTCTCAAATCTTCGCAAACCCCCTGATAGACAGCAATTACGTGAACGACTGGCGCTCGTAGATTGCGGTTTGGCTTGCTCGGCAAAACGCCTAGCTGGCGGGTGTCTATTAGCGATCCCAATATTTATGTGCTCTTTTAGCCGCCGATTCCTAGAATGGATATAGACGGCTAAAAAACTTCTTATGATTCGGAGTCGACCAGGATGAATCGTTCCGCCCCTTCACCCAGTGTGCCTGCTTCGCAAACGGTCAGCGGGATCTCCATCGGTCAGTATTTGATCCGAAGGCTCCAGGAATATGGGCTCGAAGATATCTTCGGAATCCCTGGAGACTACATTCTTTCGTTCTACGGGATGCTCGAGAAAAGTCCCATCAATGTGGTGGGATGTACCCGGGAAGATTGTGCCGGGTTCGCAGCTGACGCGTACGCGCGAGCCAAAGGGCTGGGAGCCGTCTGCGTGACGTATTGCGTGGGGGGATTAAGCATCTGTAACAGTATCGCTGGCGCCTACGCGGAGAAGTCCCCGGTCGTCATTTTGACCGGATCGCCTGGACTTCGCGAACGGACCAACAATCCGCTGCTGCATCACATGGTGCGCGACTTCAGTACACAGAAAGATGTGTTTGAAAAGCTTTGCATCGCTGGGGCTGAACTGTCAGATCCCGTCAGCGCGTTTCGCGAGATCGATCGAGTGCTGGACGCGGTCGTGCGATTCAAACGGCCAGGCTATATCGAACTTCCTCGCGACATGGTCAACGTCATTCCGCACATCAGCCATGTCTTTCCTTCGCAAGAGAACAGCAGCGATCCGCAGGCTTTAACCGAAGCCGTCAGCGAAGCGGCTCAACTGATCGAGAACGCCGAGAAGCCGATGATTCTTGCCGGCGTCGAACTGCATCGATTTCATCTACAGGACGAATTGGTTGCCCTCGCCGAGCACACCAAGATTCCGGTCGCAGCAACTGTGTTAGGCAAAAGTGTCATTCGCGAAACGCATCCACTTTATGTCGGCTTGTACGAAGGAGCGATCGGGCGAGAAGAAGTGACGCAGTATGTCGAGGAAAGCGATCTCGTGCTGCTGCTGGGCACGTTCATGACCGACATCAATCTGGGCGTGTTCACGGCCAACTTGGATCCTGCGAAGTGTATCTATGCGACCAGCGAACAGCTTCGATTGCGACATCATCATTACCACGGGATCACGCTGCCGGACTTTGTTCGAGAGCTTTCGCAGCGGAACATTCCTTGTGCCAAGCGGGCGATACCAGATGGCATTCGCATGCAGATGCTGCCAGTCGGTGACGTGACTGATAAACCGATCACCACGCGGCGCATGATGCAGATGATCAATCCGCTGTTGGATGACGAAACCTTAGTGATCGCGGACATCGGCGACTCGTTGTTCGCGGCGACCGAGTTAGTTACCCAGGGACGAAGCGAATTTTTGAGCCCGGCCTATTACACGTCGATGGGCTTCGCAGTTCCTGCCACACTCGGCGCGCAAACGGCTCATCGCAATGCTCGAATTCTAGCGATCATTGGCGACGGTGCTTTCCAGATGACTGGCATGGAATTGTCGACAATCATTCGGCATGGCTACGATCCGGTGATCATCGTTCTCGACAACCATGGTTATGGGACCGAACGTTGGCTACATCCCGGCAACTGGCACTACAACGAAATCCATCCGTGGGCTTACAGCAAACTGCCGGAAGTCCTTCGCGGCGGCACCGGCTACGAAGTCAGTTCTGAAAAAGAGTTTCACGAAGCACTGCATACGGCCTGGAATGATCGCCAGGCGATGAGCATTATCCATGTTCACTTACCGGAAGACGACGCTAGCTCGACACTTCATCGGCTGAGCAAGCGATTAGGGGCGAACGTTTAATACCGCTCGGCCGAGCGAGGCCAAGTGACCATAACGGTGCGATAAAAAACGTGCTCGGTTTGTCTTGCCGATCACCTTTTCCGCTGGAAGAGGCCTCGCCCACACTAAATCTTCACCCTGGGGTCTCGTAACCCCAGGTTGTTTGCCGGCATCCCATCTTTAAGATGCTTCCAACCGCCTGGCGGTTTCATCTCGGCAACCACCCTTCCTGTTCTCGCGCAAGCAAAGGACCATTCCATGCCTGGATTGTTGATTCAAGAGCTCAACGCACCTCTGGTTCTCTCGGACTTCGACATGGGAGAGCTGACTCCCGGCCATGTCAAAATCGAGCTGAAGGCGGCCGCCCTGAATCACCGCGACGTCTGGATCACTAAGGGCATGTACCCCGGCATCGAGCTTCCCAAAGTGCTTGGTTCCGATGGCGCCGGCATCGTGGTCGAAGTGGGGGATAAGAAGGATGAGAGCTGGCTCGGTCAGGAAGTGATTATCAACCCCGGCTGGGATTGGGGAACGTGCGAGGCTGCTCAGTCGGCCGAGTTCACCATCTTGGGCATGCCGAAAAACGGGACGTTCTCGAGCCATATGCTCGCCCCAGTCGACACCCTTCGCGCGAAACCGAAACACCTCAGCTGTGAAGAAGCGGCCGCGTTACCATTAGCGGGCGTCACCGCTTTCCGAGCGCTGATGTCGCAGGGGCAATTCCGCCCTGGCGAGAAGGTTCTTGTCAGCGGCATCGGTGGTGGTGTGGCCACGTTCGCGTTGCAGTTCGCTGTTGCGGCAGGTGCAGAAGTTGCCGTTACTTCTTCCAGTCCTGAAAAGATCGCCAAAGCGAAAGAGCTGGGGGCCGTTGCTGGTTTCAACTACCGCGAAGAAGACTGGCACAAAAAAGCCATCGAAGAATTTGGTCGACCCAATGTCATCATCGACAGCGCCGCCGGCAAAGGGTACGCGAACTTGATTTCCGTGGCGGCCCCTGGGGGACGTATCGTCAATTATGGTGCGACGACCGGACCACCTGAGTCGATCGATATGTTCAAAGTCTTCTGGAACCAACTGAAGCTGATCGGCTCGACGATGGGTTCTCCGGCCGACTTCCGTGGCATGCTCCAACTGGTCGATAAGCACGAAATTCGCCCGGTGATCGATCAAGTCTTTAGCCTCACCCAAGGGAACGAAGCGTTGTCCCGGATGGAACAAGGCCAGCAATTCGGTAAGATCGTTCTGCGTATGTGAGCCAGCGATCAGCTTGCGCCATGTCCCTTTCAGTTAGCCCAGGTTGCTTGCAAACTGGGCTACCCCGTTGTAATTAGCACGTCCCGCTCAATACACTCCCCAAAAAAATCTCCGAACAGAAAGAGCATCATGAAAAATCGACCCTTGGGCAAATCTGGCATTGAAGCTTCCGTGGTTGCGTTCGGCGCCTGGGCCATTGGTGGATGGACGTGGGGTGGGGCGGACGAAAAAGAATCGATCGCCGCGATTCATGCGTTTCTCGATGCCGGTGGCAACTTGATCGATACGGCCCCCATGTATGGCTTCGGCGTCAGCGAAGAAGTGGTTGGCAAAGCGATTGCCGATCGTCGCGACAAAGTGGTTCTTGCCAGCAAGTGCAGCATGCGATGGGACCTCAGCGATCAACAGAAGAAGCGAGCCGCCAAACGCTTCAGCACCACCAAGCACAATGTCGACTGGGACGGGAAGCCGAAAGAGGAAAGCTTCGACGTTTATATCTACAGCGGCAAAGATGGGATTCGCGAAGAAGTCGAACGCAGCCTCAAGCGAATGAACACCGACGTCATCGATCTGTACCAAACGCACTGGCAAATGGACGACACGCCGATCGCCGAGCGAATGGAAACGCTGATGGAGCTGAAAAAAGAAGGCAAGATCCGCGCCATCGGTGTCTGCAACGCCTCGCAGGACGAGATGAACGCCTATCGCCAGTTCGGTCAGTTGGACTGCGATCAGGAAAAGTATTCGATGCTCGATCGCGACATGGAGAAGACCAATCTCGATTACTGTGCGAAGGAAGATCTCGCGTTTCTCGCCTACAGTCCGCTAAGCCAAGGGCTGCTGACTGGAAAGATCACGCCGGAGCGAAAGTACGACGAAGGAGATCAGCGGAACTTCAAGCCACGCTTTGAAGCGGAAAACGTTCGCAAAGTGCAAGCGATGCTCGATCCCATGCGACCGATCGCCGAAAAGCACGACGCGACGCTCGCCCAGCTGACGATGGCTTGGACGCTTGCCCAGCGAGGTTGTTCGCACGTCTTGTGTGGTGCACGAACGCCTGAGCAAGCGGTCGATAACGCCAAGTCCGGCAGTATCCAACTGAGCGACGCCGAGCTGGCCGACATCACCAAGGCGGTCGAAAGCTACGACGGCGTGTAAGCCGCTTTTCGCCGGACGTTTCAAAATTGTGGCGACCAGTTCTGGAAAAGGTCGTCACATCGGTTGACCGATTGGGTTAAGCTAGAGCAGTGCGCCAATTCGTACTTTGGCGCAAGTGACCATCGCTTCTCCTGCCACGATGATGCCATGATCCGTCTGACACTTTCCCTTGCGGTGCTGCTGGCAACTGCGACAGCAAATGTTCTTTCAGCGGCCGAGCCTACCGCCCAGCAGCCCAATATCATCTATATCAACACCGATGACTGGGGCATCGGCAAAGTTCCGTCGTTGAAGATGGACCCTGCCAGCGAGCGAATCATCAAGACGCCGAATCTCGATCAGTTGGCGGCCGATGGAATGACGTTCGTGAATGCTTACTGTGGCAATGCCGTGTGTGGGCCATCGCGCTGCACGCTGCTGACCGGGAAGCACCCCGGGCATGCCGCGTGGCGATCCAACCGCGGCAAGATGCCTGCCGAAGTATGGCCAGTCCAATATCCGCTGTTGGGGCAAGTGGCACGCGACGCTGGGTACACGACGGCTGGTTTCGGCAAGCTAAGCACCGGCGGTTCCAACACTCCGGAAGAGATCACCCAGTGCGGCTGGGACTATTGGCTGGGCTTTCTTGGCCACATCGATTGCCGCGATTACTATGCCCGCAAAATCTGGGAGAACGGCAAGCAGATCGATCTGCCCCGTAACACGCCAGACGTTTTGAAAGGAACCGTTTTAGCCGAAGGGGGCAGTGGTGTTGTCGGGGAAGGGAAAGGGACGTTCATTGAAGATCTCTACACTGACAAACTGATCGAATTCATCACCACCAACAAGGACAAGCCGTTCTTTGTTTATCTCGCTTCGACTGTGCCGCATGGTGGCCCTCCCGGCGGGATGCGGGTTCCTTCGCTTGAAGGTTACGACCAAGTGGAAGGACTCACAAAATACGAGCAGGTTTACTGCGCGCTGATGACTCGGCACGATCGCAACGTCGGCCGCATTCGAAAGGCGCTCGACGAACTTGGCCTGGCCGAAAACACGATCGTCATTTGGACGTCTGACAACGGCGACGAAGATAGCTATTACAAGCGGACTGGGACATTCGATGGCAATGGCCCTTACCGGATGATGAAGCGTTATTTGTACGAAGGGGGGATTCGTGCTCCGATGTTCGCTGTTTGGCCAGGGACGATTCCACCGGGAAGCACGTCGGAGTTGATCACCACGCAAGTTGATCTGATGCCGACGCTTGCCGATGCTGGTCGTCAGCCGGTGACCGAGGAAATGGACGGCATCTCGATCTTGCCCACTTTGGCCGGCAAGCCAGAAGACCAAACGGCCCGGGAATATATTTACTTCGAGTACTACCAAAACGGTAAGCAGCAGTCGGTTCGGATGAAAGATTGGAAGGCGTACCGAAACGGCGGCTGGAAGGCCGACATGGAGCTGTACGACCTGGCGAAAGACCCCGGCGAACAGAATAACCTCGCCGCCGAGCATCCTGAACTGATCGAAAAGATGAAAGCCATCATGCGGAAGGAACATGGCCAGCATCCGATCTACAAGCTGTAAACCGATTTCCAGCGGGGGGCAGGCCATGCGGCAGGGATCGCTTTGGATTACGCTATCGGCATCCCCACAAAACCTGTCGGAGAATCGACCATGTTTGGTCGCTTGTTGTCGCTAAGCTTGTTGCTGATCGTTGGCGTGTCGCCTCTCTTCGCTGAAGAGAAGCGGTTGCGCGATCGGTTTGCGCTGCCGGAGCAAGGGCACATCGAACTGCAGCGGGCGATCATCGCCGACTTGGATGGCGTTCAGCTGGAAACGATCGCCGACGTCATTCAGTTTCGTAGCCGACTTGAAGCAATTCCGTATGATCGCGAGTCGATCTTGCAGTGGAAGTTTCTCGAGAAGCTTGGCCTTAGTGCTGCCCAGCATCAGCTCCCCCCATCGCCTCCAGGGGTGAAAATCGAAATGGTCCAGGGGGCGGCATGGACGAAGTCACAGCTCGACTTTACCAAAGATACGTTCGTCGATCGAACTTCGTACGACAAGTCGCATCGCGTGAATGCCTTTTCGCCGGTCTCTCAAGTATCGCTTTATCGCAGCGGCAACTTGGAAACGATCGATCACTTCTCGATCGACTCAAACCAAGTCACCGGCATCCACCCCAGTCAGTTGTTCGGTCGCACTTCACAGTTACTCGATCGCAACTACCAAACCGAGCCGCACGCCGGTCACAACTTCCTGCTCGCTCACTTCAACCAGGTTCAGTACTGGGTTCTTGCCGACGAAGATCACGACGCCATTTGGGCCAACATCGTCACGCAGAAAGATAGTGGCCGCGTCATCAGCTGTTCGCTGCACTTCTATTTGCAGCCGCCGTGCGAGACATGTGTGTTTCAATTGCCGAAGTTGATTCTCGACTTTCGCCCGCAGTCACGTCAGGTCTGCCACGTGACGATGTACCACATCGACTTGGCCGACTTTCAATCGCCCGTACAGCCGCAACAGCTACGCGTGCCGATCCATGCCGGTGCGGTCTATTGCGATAAAACCAGCCCAACCGAATTCGAACGCCGCGTTGCGAAACCGATCGACGATATCTTGGGACTTGATCCCAAACATGTGCATGCGATGCTGCAAGCACCCGGCGGTAACTAGCTAGTCGTCGTCCTGGTTGCCGAACGTGCCGAACCCATCGCTATAGCCACCAAACGGTTGGGCCAAATCGTCGAGGTTCTCTTCAATCTCGAAAACCGTATCGACCGTCGCCAAAATGGTTTTGGTGCAATAGCACGTCCATTCGCCAGACTCTTCGTCTTGTTCAACGCTTGTCTCGAAGCCGATCTTGCGAGCCTCGGCGGCACACTGTTCACCCGATTCCTGGCTCGGCACGGCCAGAAAGAAGTCCATCTCGATCGGCTTGGAAAGATCGGTCCCTTCCGCCTCGATGTGCTCGAGAGCCTGGGCGGTGACTGCTTTTGCTTCGGGGTCGAACATGGCTGTAGGTCCTTGTAGAGTAAGGAAGCGTTCGAGATTGTATTCTACTCATTCCAAAGCTGGCAACCTATCCACGCTATTGTCGGGATTCGCCTGCTAACACGGTTTCACGTCCGGTGTGCGTGCGTTAGGTTGATTTACATCTCGCCCCATCTTTATATCTAGCGCCATTCATGATCCCAAATCACAAATTCAATTTGGCATCCATCGTGACGATCGTCCTTATAGGTGGCTGTATTGAGCGGCAACCACCTCCGGCAGAACCCAGTACGCCGCGTGCTTGGTCGTTTTGGAAGCCGGTAGTTGTTCAGCATGAAGGCTCCGAATGGACCGCTTTGTACGTCACGTCAGAGGATCGTAAAACAGGGTTGATCCATCCCGAAGCGTTTGTCATTTACGACGCCAGTTTAGAATTTCATGGGTCGGATCCGAGGATTACTCCAACGACTAATTTCTTCCTGGTTTCCGTCAATGGTCACGAAACGGAGTTTCCGATTGGGGCAGTCGTGTATGTAAATCCAGACGGCAGCATGCGCCAACTCGAAGAAGAATGGTCCTTTGATCCACAAACCGGCTCGAGCAGGGAAGAGATCCAAGACCATCTCGAACGAATCAGCACAAAACTAGCCGAACAAAAATCGGAAACATCCGACGTAGAGCCAGATTAGCGAGTCGAGTCACCGAAATTTGACCCTACTCTTTCAGTCAAGGATACTAAACGGTCAGCAAATATCCTTCCTGTTCCCCCGTCAGGTCTCCATTCCATGAAACGAGTTTCCCTGATCGCCGCGGCTTTTCTGTTGTTGGCGAATCTCGCGTCTGCCTTCGCGGATGAAAAGCCCAACGTCATCTTTATCCTCGCCGACGATCAAGGCTCCGTCGATGCGGGGTGTTATGGGGCGAAGGATTTGCATACGCCGCACATGGACTCGCTGGCCGTGCATGGCGTCCGGCTGACGCAGTTCTATTCGGCGGCGCCTGTCTGTTCGCCATCCCGGGCCGGGGCACTTACCGGTCGCTGGCCAGTCCGTGCTGGCGTGCCAAGTAACTGCTCGTCGAAGAAGGGGGGCGGCGGTGCGCTGCCTAGCGAAGAGATCACCCTCGCCGAGATGTTCAAGTCGGCAGGGTACGCGACCGCCCACATCGGCAAATGGCACATCGGTTATACGCCAGAGACGATGCCGCTGGCCCAGGGGTTCGATTACTCGATCGGTCACATGGGTGGCTGCATCGACAACTACTCGCACTTCTTCTACTGGAATGGTCCCAACCGTCACGACTTATGGCGTAACGGCGAAGAAGTGTACGAAGATGGAACCTACTTTCCCCAGTTGATGGCGGACGAAGCTTGCACGTTCATCGAGAACAACAAGGACCAGCCGTTCTTCATCTACTATGCCATGAACACGCCGCACTATCCTTACCAGGGAGAAGCGAAGTGGTTAGAGCAGTTTCAGGATGTCGAGTATCCCCGTAACTTGTACGCCGCGTTCATCGCTTCGCAAGACGAACGTGTCGGTCAGGTACTCGCGAAGCTCGATAAGCTCGACCTCCGCAAGAAGACAATCATCATCTATCAGTCCGACAACGGTTATTCGACCGAAGAACGTGCTCACTTCGGCGGCGGCAACAGCGGGCCGTATCGCGGTGCCAAGTTCAGCATGTTCGAGGGAGGCATCCGCCTGCCAGGCATCATCAGTTGGCCTGGCCATTTGCCGGAAGGGGAAGTCCGCAATCAGATGACGCACGCGTGCGACTGGATGCCGACGCTGGCCGAACTGACCGGGGTGAAGCTTCCCGAAACACATCTCGACGGCCGCAGCATGGTACCGGTTTTAAAGGATGGTCAAGCCAAAACGGCACACTTCAATCACCCGTTGCATTGGCAAGTCGGCAAAGGGCCCAATGCCGCTTGGGCAGTCCGCGCCGGCGATTGGAAACTGATCGCCAATACCCGCGACACCCACGAAGATGCCAAGAACGCGTCGTTCAAACTGTTCCTTGCCAACATTACCGAAGACCCTGGCGAAAAGAACAACCTGGCCGATCAACACCCCGACGTCGTCCAGCGCCTGACCAAACTTCACGAAGAAGAATTCGCCGAGTAAACGACCCACCGGATCAACGCACCATCGATTTCGGGTGCCATGCTCATGTCCGCGTGGGCATGCTGTCGTTCGATGCGATCCGTTGGGTGCCATGCCGTCGTCTTCGTCGGCATGTCTTTTCCATCCCTTGAAATCAAACATGCCCACGCAGACGTGAGCATGAAAACGACATCCGCATTTCGTCCTTTTTCCCGTCCGAGCCCCACCATGAAGAACATCGTGCCGCTGCTTTCTCTTCTGCTGTTCGCGTCGACCACGTTCGGGGCGAAGCCTAACTTTCTGATCATCTATACCGACGATCTCGGCTACGGCGACGTCTCGACCTATCACGAATCGGACGTCAGCACACCGCACATCGATCAATTGGCCGCCGAAGGGTTAACGTTCACGCAGATGCGGGCCAACTGCACTGTTTGCTCTCCATCGCGGGCCGCGCTTTTGACCGGACGTTATCCTGACCTGGTTGGTGTGCCGGGGGTGATTCGCACGACGCCAGGCAACTCGTGGGGCTTCCTGAAACCAGGCGTCCCGACGCTGGCCGATCAACTGAAGAAGCAAGGCTACCACACAGCTTGCATCGGTAAGTGGCATCTTGGATTGGAGTCGCCCAACACACCTAACGAACGCGGCTTCGACCATTTCCATGGCTTCCTGGGCGACATGATGGACAGCTATATCACGCATCGCCGCCAAGGCAACAATTACATGCGGTTGAATCAGAAAGAGATCGACCCGAAAGGGCACGCGACCGATCTGTTCACGCAGTTCGCGACCGACTACCTTCGCGAGCGTTCGCAAACCAAGGAGGAGCCGTTCTTTCTTTACCTCGCATACAACGCGCCCCACTTTCCAATCGAGCCGCCGCAAGCGTACCTCGATGCGGTGAAGAAAGCGCAGCCGGAACTAAACGAAAAGCGAGCCATGAACGTCGCCTTCGTACAGCATTTGGACGATGCCGTCGGCAAAGTGTTGGCTTCGCTCGAAGAGCTTGGTCTGGCCGAGAACACGGTCGTTTACTTCGGCAGCGACAACGGCGGCAGCCTGCCACATGCTCAGAACAACGACCCTTGGCGCGACGGCAAGCAAAGCCATTACGACGGCGGGCTGAAGGTTCCCTTCTTCGTCCGCTGGCCAGGGCACATTCAACCAGGCAGCACGACCAACTACGAAGGAATGAACTTCGACGTCTTCCCGACTTTCGTCGAACTCGCCGGTGGCACTCCGGCCGAAGACTTGAACGCGGTCAGTTTGGTCCCGCTGTTCGAGGGCAAACCGATGCCCAAAAAGCAGCGCGATCTCTACTTCGTTCGCCGCGAAGGAGGCCAGCGCTACGGCGGCAAAGCTTACCAGGCGATCATTCGCGATGGCTGGAAACTGATGCAGAACGATCCCTACTCGCCATTGGAACTTTACCACTTAAAAGAAGATCCACAGGAACAAAACGACCTGGCAAAAACCAACCGCCAAAAGTTCCGCGAGCTCCAGCAAGCCCTGCAAACGCAAATTCAAGCGGCCGGCGCGGTGCCTTGGCAGTAGGGTCCGCTGTGCGGACGCGGGAACTGGATTGTCCCGTGGTTGAGCGAATTTTCACGGAATCGTTGTAGGATGGCTACGCCGTCCGAGGCGTTAGCCATCTTCCTTGCTAAATCGTTGACGAGCAGCAGATCGGTTCCCGCTCGTGCCACTGGTGATCAATCCCGCGCATGAGGAGAGCATTGTCGAACGTAGCCGAGCCGGGCGGGAAAAGATCGACGTTATCGAAAAACGACGACTCGATCTTATCAATCGCCAGTGGCAGAGTCCGCCAATTGAGCGATCGAAGTTCTAGACCGTCAAAATGGTTTAAGCGATGACTCGGTGAATAGCCGAGCGATCCCGCTTCAAAGAATTGCGAAACATCGTCGAGTGACTCAAAGATCGATCCTGTTGGGAATTTATCGGACAACTCTCCTTGAACCAAAAAGTGGGTTTGCCGATCGCGACTCGTCACTTTCACGCGGTAATGGTTCGCGGTCTCACGGACATCAAAATTGGCCCGATGATGAACCCCAGGAAAAATCCTTCCTCCAGCAATAGCATTGATCGAGGAAGACGTGTCGCGGCGAGGTATATAAACGCCGGTTCGAATATCACCACCATCATCCCATTCCACCGCAATCCGATGCGCCGCGTTTTCTGAAGCTATTCCAAGGAATGCCGGAAACACACTCGGCCGAATCTGCTTGAGTCGAATCAAGCAGATCCCAGCAATTCCGAAGCCATGAACAAGCTGCGGTCGGAAAGGTTTTGGCAAAATGCTCTCAAGCACTTCAGGCACAACTCGATAGTTGGCGAGAATGCGGCGATCGATCGTTCCACGAATCACGGGAAGTCGCATGGGGTCGTTCCTGTCATCTAACTTGATCACACAAAAACCGAAGGAGCATCAGTCTTTTAACACAATCATTCGATTGAGCATATTTAACGAGAGCAATCCGGATGTCCAATCGTCAAGCGAATTTTCAAGAAGATAATGCCGCTGGGAGTCCCCTTAAGAATTGACTGTGCGTGTCAGAGTGGGGACTTGATCAATTGTAATCAAGTATGCGCACAGTATGCAAGAAATATTCACGAAATGTCAACGAACATGCGCCCCACATAGCCGGTTTCTACCTGTGAAACGGGACACGATCAGCCAGAAATAGTGGTAGTGATTCACGCACACACAATTTTGCGCCAATCGAGAAAATCACTCGCGAAGAAACGACCACACGCTGGAGTAATGTTGGACGACTGTGCAGGAATTATGCGATAATTAAGTAGAAGTACGCAGCTCATTGACAAAACAATTTACGGCCAATCGGATATGGCCCCGGCACACATGCAAAACGACATCATAAGTCCCACCACAGCCGTTAGATAGAAGATCATGGTCAGGGGAATCTTCCCATCCGGTAGCGGGTCTTGCCCTCGGTAAAGCCAACACAAAACCAGTGCGAACATCCCCAAGGCTCCGGGGATGGAAAGAAACAGAAAGATCTCTGCATCGGAAGTAAACGGGCTTCCGTCGGCAATCTGAATCGCGAAGAAGCCTAGGGCGTAAACATCAAATACAACCGACAACCAGCCCAGCTTGCGTGCCGTCGGCAGATACTTCATCAGGGCATACCCAATCGCAGCGAGTCCGGCAAAGAGACTTGCAGGCAATGCGACGAGGAAGAAGACGTCGAAAAAGTTCATGTCGGCAGCCCCTATTTGACCTGCAAATCGTCATCAAGGATACTGTCCTTGAGTCCCACCACCCACCTCATTTCTCGATTCTGCGCGGAAATACTCATGCCACGACTTCACTGCCTTGCACCACTCTTGCTGCTGTTTCTGTTGGCGATGCCTGTCATGGCGGACGATCGACCAAACTTTATCGTCTTCATTGCAGACGACGTCAGCTGGAACGACTTCGGTTGTTACGGCAGCGAAACGGCTCGAACGCCCAGCATCGACGTGTTGGCTGCCGATGGGTTGAAGTTCACCAATGCGTATCTAACGGCGAGCAGTTGTAGCCCGAGCCGATGTAGCATCATCACCGGCCGCTACCCACACAACAACGGCGCGGCGAGCGAACTGCATCGACCGCTTCCAGAACACCTGGTGAAGTTTCCCAAACTGCTCAAAGAAGCAGGCTATTACACGGCGCTGGCCGGCAAGGATCACATGCCGCAAGACAACGCCGATGAAGCAGCCGTCTGGGATGACAAGCGTGGCATTCGGGTCCCGGGCAATTCTGGCGGAGAAGGGCACTGGGTCGATGTCGTTCAGAAGCGTCCCAAGGATAAACCATTCTTCTTTTGGTTCGCCGCGACCGACGCCCACCGCGGATGGGATGCCGACACGCAGTGGCAAAAGGACAACTACGGCCCAAAGCATAATCCTGACGACGTGAAGGTTTCGCCCTACATGCGAAACGAGCCAGCGACGCGAAAAGATCTTGCTTCGTACTACAACGAGATCACGCGATTCGATTACTACATCGGTCAGGTCTGCGAAGAACTGAAAGCCCAAGACGCGTTCGACAACACGCTGATCATTGTGATGGCCGACAATGGCCGGCCTTTCCCACGTGGCAAAACGCGTGTGCACGACAGCGGTATGAAAACGCCATTTGTCGTCAGTTGGCCAAAGGGAATCAGCGATGCCGGCCAAACGTGCAACAAGCTAGTCAGCGCCATCGATATTTGCCCAACGTTTTTGTCGCTTGCCGGAGTTACCATCCCACAGCAGGCCCAAGGGGTAAGCTTCGCGAAGCTACTGAAGGACCCGCACGGCGAGACGACGCGAAACTATGCGTTCAGCGAACATAACTGGCACGATTACGAAGCCCACGGCCGGGCCGTCCGCAATCAGCAGGGCATTTTGTATGTTCGCAATGCTCGTCCGGAACAAGCCTGGCTCGGCCCAGCCGATTCGGTCAGTTCCCCTTCACACGAAGACCTGGTGAAAGCGAAAGACGATTTGACCGCTGCCCAAGCCGATGTCCTGCTCGCCCCGCGTCCGGCTGAAGAGTTGTACGACACCGAGAACGACCCGCTGCAAACCAACAATCTGGTCGGCAATCAGCAGTATGCCAAGCAGTTGGTCGTCATGCGTCAGCTGATGGACAAGTGGCAAAAAGAAACCGGCGATAGCGTTCCGGAAGATTACACCGTCGACTTCTACGACCGCGTCACCGGCTATACCGACAGCAAAACCGGCAAGCGAATCAAAGGAGATCGACCCTACGGCAACTGGTCCGGCCAATCGAAAGACGCCGATAAAATCAACGCCAGCGGACCCAAGTAGTTGCGACGTTGTTTTGATACGACCAATGCAAAAAGGCCCTCGCGAATTGATCGCGAGAGCCTCTTCTTGGATGCCACCTTCTCTGGTTCCGCGGGTGGCTTTTGGTAGGAGATCGGTTTAAAGCGCGATCTCCAAGTGGGTTGGTTCGCCGGCGTTGACTTCAACTTCGATCCCCTGGCGTGGCTTTTGACCTCGCTTGGGGGCGGCGTCTGGATTGGCCATGAACTCGTTACCGTCGGCGTCGACATTTTTCACCGCTGCTTCGCCGGACGTTTTTCCACCGATGACGCTGACACGGTGCGTACCAGCGACGGCTCCGAATTCGCCGGTGGAATAGCGAAGTTTGAATTCTCCAGCTTGATTCGATTTGCCATAGGAAGGAGCTCCACCCACGGTTGGATAGAACTCGAGCGTTGCCCCGGCCAACGGCTTTCCATCTTTAGTGACGGTACCAGTCACTTCGTCCAACGGCGGGCCATCGTAATGGCTACAGCCCATTGCGACCAATGCGAGAGCCAAGCCAATCGCGAGCAGGAATCGTTGCATCATTCTTCTCGAGTTGAGGTTAAGTGGTTGAGAAACTCAACACGTTTAGAATTCGCCGATCACTTGGCCATCGGATCGGTCGGCCAGATTCTCGAGCGTGTCGAACACGATATGTTCGCTGACAAATCGAACGGATCCATCCGCCATCGTGAACATGGCACCGCCTGGGTGAGCGGATACAAACGGCGTGTGATGTCGCGGACGCGTGTACATCAGGCCCACGCCAAACGGATTGTTGACTCCCGGAGCAAGCACGTTGATTCCGGCACGAACCGAGGAAACACCTTTCCAGTAGGCCCGAGCTTGTCCTTTGGTTCCGCCGCCGCCGCCACAAAACAGACCAGCTTCGTTGATCCAGCTGCGGTGATCCGCCTTTTGGACTTCGCCGTTGTTATCGAGATAGCGGAAGTAGTCTGACTGTTCGCCAATTGCCAAGGTATTACTCGTGCCATCGGTCACGTCACGGAACGAACAAGTCTTGCTGTTGAAGTCGTCGATCGAGATGAAAATTCCGCTGTAGTCCTTGCGACCGCGGTAGCCATTCCAATGACTCGGATTCGATCCGTTGTAGTCACCAGCGACGCCGGTATAGTCGGCGATCTGGTACTCGGCCGTCTCGGAAGGGGCACCCAGATCTTGCGTTTCCTGAGGAACGTCTTGGGTCCATTTCGCCGGCATCGGATTCGACGGACAGCGGACCGACTCCATGTACAAGTTTTGCGTGATCTGCCAGTTTCGATCGAGGTTATAAGCCCCGAAGTCGGTATCGTCGAACGTCAGTTGGCTGAAGGCGCCTGCTTGATCCATAAACGGCATCACGCGAACCATCCAACTGGCCGGTTTTCGGTTGCTCGGCGAGAGATGATAGGTGATCGGAAAACAGAGGTGCGTGTCGTGATAGTTGTGCAGAGCGAGCCCCAACTGCTTCAAGTTGTTACTGCACTGCATCCGCCGCGCGGCTTCGCGTGCTTGTTGAACGGCTGGCAATAGCAGGGCAATTAAAACGCCAATGATTGCGATGACGACAAGCAGTTCCACAAGAGTGAACGCTTTTCGTTGTTGAGTAAACGCGCTCATGGTGGCCTCCAAATTTCTGTTCGGAACAAATCGATTAACGGTACATAGATGAATTCGATATCCCGAGTAAGCAAAATTAGGGCCATTTTTGCTGACCTTCTCCTCGGCGCGTTACCAATCCAAAGCAACCTCATGGTGATAAGGGGCTAAGGCAATATGAAGCGACCTAATCACTCTTTCAGGGAAGATGGCTCCACATCAGCGATGTATGTGGAATTCCGTAAGATTCCTCAGCAAAACAGCAGGGGCAGTCGAGATGGTAGAGAGTGCCTGGAATTTCGCAGCGTGCTGCGCAACGTTCCAGCAGTTGTCGTGACTCCACGAAAAAAGACCCCCACGTAAAGGCATCGCGAGGGTCTTTTGTGTCCACCTGTAATGCGATTACAGAAGGACGTTGTTTTAAAGTTCGATCTCGATGTGGTTCTCTTGACCAGGTTCAATGGTCACGAGAATCTCTTGGCCCGATTGCTCCTTCGGAGCTGGAGGCGCTTTGGTGGGATCTTTTTGAGAAGCCGCGTGAGGATCTTTGCTTCCCGATTTGAAACCATCTTGAACGGTCACTTTATGTGGACCAGGAACGGCGCCAAGCTTTCCAGTCGAGTAGTACAACTTGAAGTTGCCGTTCTCGTCGGTGATGCCTTGGCTGGTGGCGCCGTTGCCATTCACCGGCAGGAATTCCAAGCGAGCTTTGACCAACGGAACGCCATCTTTGGTGACCGTTCCTGTTGTTTCCAACAGATCGACCGACGAGCTGCTGAAACAACCTAGCGAAGTTGCTGCGAATGCCAACAGCATTGCCGCGCTGAAACTTTGTAAGGAGGACATTGTCGTTCTCATCGAAAGCGGATTAGGGATGGGTTTCGATTAATACTCTGGAATGACTTCGCCGTCGGTTCGATCGGCTAGGAATTGCAGAACATTCAGCGGTGTGTTCTCGCTGACAAATCGAGTCGAACCATCGCCCATGACAAACATCGCGCCGCCGGGATGAGCCGAAGTAAACGTTGTGTGGTGCCCCGAACGACCGTTATAGGTTGGGTTGTTTCCAGTGCCGGAATCGGCGTTGTAACCAGCGGCATGGAAATAGTTGATGCCCTTGCGGAACGAAGAATGACCTTCCCAGTTGCCATACCACGAACTGTAGCCGCTGTGACCACCGCCACCGCTCCAAGCGCCACCGCGATGACCATATTCGCGAGCATCGTGCTTCGTGATTTCGCCCGTGTTTTGATCGAGAGCACGAACGTAGTTGGATTGTTCGCCGATGGCGAGCGTGTTGCTTGTACCGTCGGTGATGTCTTTGAAACGGACGATCTGATTGTAATTGGTATCGAGTGCCACGAAGATGCCGTTGTAGTCATTCATCCCGTGGTAGCCGATCCACACCGACTTTGGATCGGAATGATTAACAGAGTTCCCTTTGAATCGTCCACCGACACCGACGTAGTCGGCACGCTGATAGCGAACTTGGGCCGGAGCACCATCGTTTTGGGTCGCGCTGCTCGAGCTTTGTTCCAGAAAATGTTCCATTGGGTTTGAAGGACAGACAAGCGAGTCAATGTACAGCGTCGTGGTGACACGCCAGTTTTTATCGAAGCCGATCCCAGTCCAATCGCTTTGGAACGTGCATTGGTCGTAGGCGGCTGACTGTTCGATGAATGGCCAGAGTCGCACGAGCCAGCTTGCCGGACGATGCGTGTTATCGATGTAAGTAACCATCGGAAACGCACGGTTGGTGTCGTGGTAGTTGTGCAGAGCCAAGCCCAGCTGCTTCAAATTATTGCTGCACTGCATCCGGCGAGCCGCTTCGCGGGCCTGTTGCACGGCTGGAAGTAACAGGGCGATCAAGACGCCGATGATGGCAATCACCACCAGGAGTTCGACCAAAGTAAATGCGAAACGACGTTTCGACAGATAGGTTTTCATGGGACAGATGCTCTTGGGTAGGGAAGGTAGTAAGGATGGAAACAATGCGGTGGATGGAGCCTTCCAGATAGAAGTCCATCTCGAGCTATACCGGGATATCAGCAAAGCTTAGACCAATTTCGAACGCTGTGAATAGCGTTTCGGGTCGATGCGCTGCAAATTGGGCGGATAGAAACGCCTAGAGGTAATCATCGTTCCATCAATCGACCGAGACGGACGATAACGGGCGATTAAACGAGATCAAACAAATTTAAATAGCGCGCAAAATAATCGACATCTGCTTACCGAAACGCGCAGATTGTTCAACGTTTAGGCGAAGCCTTGCGGAAACTAGGCGCAAACTTCGCGCAGACTATTTGAGTCGTCACGGCTCATACATCACCTGTTGGGCGCTCGAAGCGATTTCCACGGTGACCGTCTCGCAGGTCGACTTGCCTGCGAGACGTACGAGACAACATTCCCCCAGGGAAAGGGGCGTGAGCCGAATTACAGCTCGAACGTAAATTCATTCTCCGTTTGTGAGCGGACCTCGGCAGAGAGGTCACTCGTTTCTGGTTCGCTGTACTTCTTGGGCAGCCCTTTGGGCAGCTTGGGAATCGTCGGCATGCCGCTCGCGCCAGGCTCGTGGACCGAAGCGGCAGGTGATATGGCAACTTGGTAGGTCGCCTCAGGAATCTTCGTATCACTGGCAAACGTACCATCAGGTCTCAGCGGGCACGTGATGCCGACGCCTAAGTCCGCGTTGTGAAACTTGATGTTTGCATCGGTCAGTGGTTTGCCGTTCAGCGTGACGCGACCGGAGACCATGCCTCCTTGCTCGGAGGAACTGCATCCCAGTGTCGCCAACAACCCCAGCACCATCAGCGTGCTGGGGAACTTCAACCGGGCTAGAATCGTTGTGGATGAAACCATAGCTCGTTAACTCTTCGCTCCTGCTTCTTAATCAAACTGAACGACTTCGCCGTCGCTCTTGAGGGCCAGCAACTTGAAGTTGTTCAGATCGATCGTTTCCGGAATGAAACGAACCGAACCATCGGCCAGCAAGATGTTGATCCCGCCAGGATGAGCCGAAGCCAGGATGGTCGAGTTGATATAGCAATAGCCGCAGTCCCAGGGATCAGGGCACGTGGCGTTCGGACCATATTGAATCGGCACGATTCCCGACATGATGCCATACTGCGAGCCGGTTTCGCTCAAGTTGCCGGGGCCTTCCCAGCCACCATGGTATCCGCCTGGCGACATCGTCTTGCCTTCGGCGAATGGCCACGATCCGACTCCCGATCCGGTGTACTTCACACGTTCCGATTGCTCACCCACGATCATCGTGTTGGAAGTACCATCGGTCAGCTCGGCGAGGCGGACTTTCTTGTTCACCGAGAACGGCCCGTTGTCGCAGTTCCAGCCATAAAACTTCTGGCATGTTCCGACGCTCGTACCGACCGCGCCGCTGACGCCCATGTAATGGTGGTACTGATAGTTGTTACCGTTCCAACCAGGGTTCATGACGGGATCGAGCGGGCTCGAAGGACAGACGAACATCTCCACCGCGTTCTCGCTCAGCAGCGGCGTGTTGGCGGTTGTCTGATCGCCGCGGAAGTTCTCCGAGAAATCGAGTTGGTCGTACAGATTGTTTTGTTCCAAGTAGGGAAGTACGGCCACGCGCCAGTTGTGCTTTTCGAGCACGCCCATCGGTAGCGTCCGATAGGTATCGTTGTAAGTGTGCAATGCGATCCCAAGCTGTTTGAGATTGTTTGTGCACTGCATGCGCCGCGCGGCTTCGCGGGCCTGCTGGACGGCAGGAAGGAGCAGGGCGATCAGCACGCCAATGATCGCGATGACGACTAAGAGCTCCACCAGGGTGAAGCCGCGACGTGTTCGATTCGAGCACATCATGAGAGTTTATCTCCGGAAGTTGTTAGAAGAAAAAAACAGAACGATAAAGCCTCTTCCGATTCCTGAGCACGACATCACCGAGATATATCGGGATATCGTCTGGTGTTAGACAGGGCAAAGAGTGTGCCACACAAAAAGCAAAAAATTGAAATCATCCAAAATAGGGAGGGAGAATCTCTGACAGATCCCCGGCGAATAACCGCGTTCTGCGGGTTTTCATACAAAAGCGAATTTCGCCGGCTTTCCAAAGGAAGGGTGATCATCAAATTTCCAACGGCACACAGGCTCGCTTAATTCGAAAGCAGCCGCTGCACAGATCGTTGACAACGCTGAAAATCGGTTTCGTGTCCTACGTCACTTTGAGAATCCTTCCGATTGACTGTGTCAGCCCCCAATAAGTGAGTGGAGAGCGAATTGGCAGTTTTGTGGTGCGGTATCCTGGAAGGAGCGAACCATTTCCGAGAGGATTAAGGGTGTATGAATTGGACTGCGCAAAAAGACGTACGGACTGCGCGAAGTGGGGGTGTGAAAGCCAGCCGCCGAGAGGTTCAATAGAGGGTTATCTTCGGATGAATTTCCCCCCGCCTTACCTATGGAACGAGACCTACCTGTGTTGAAGTCTTCATCCTTTGTGTCGTTGTTGCTGACGATTGCCTGTATTTCGGTACCTGCTCGAGCAGAAAAGCTCGATAAGACGCCGGTATCTGAGATTCAGAAGAATAACGCCGAAACCAACCGTCCCAACGCACTGCGCTGGGGACCCAACACCGAGAAGTACTCAAGCTGGACGACTCACTCGAATCGTTTGATTCCCGTTTACTCTTTCGGGATCGGCCTGGACGAGTTCCGCGGCGAGAACAGCATTTATCGCAGCGAAGAGAAACTGAAAAAACTGTTTGGTTACCTGCCTGCGCAAACCGTCAATTCGCAAGCAGAATATCTCGATCAAACCGACATTTATCGCTTGCAGCAGCAAGCGGTAGCTGACGGGAAGAAGCGGATCATTCTGTTCGTGTTCGATGGCATGGATTGGCAAACCACTTGGGCCGCTGCGATCAACAAGACAGGGAACGTTGGCTACGACGAAGGTCGCGGAACAGGCCTGCACTTCCAAGACTATCGCGGCGCGAAGACCGACTTCGGTTACTTCGTGACAACTCCGCATAACGACGGTACCAACGTGAATGTTGATCGTCAGATTGTCACGTCGCCGGGAGGCAAAACCAAAGGGGGTTACGACCCCGAGACAGGCGGCGAGTTTCCTTGGAGCGTTCCGACCGACGACAAATACTTGATTGCCGGCGGTAAGAAAATTAAGCATGCCTATACCGATTCGGCATCGTCAGCCACTTCGATGACGGCAGGCATCAAGACGTACAATGCTTCGATCAATGTTGACTTCATGGGCCGCGAAGTGCTGCCGATCTCGCGACAGCTGCAAGACAAAGGTTGGACCGTCGGTGTTGTGACAAGCGTGCCGATCTGCCATGCCACGCCAGGGGCGGCGTACGCCAACAATGTGCATCGGTACGATTACCAGGACATCACACGCGACTTGATCGGACGTCCTTCGGTCTTTCATCCTGGTGGATTGCCTGGCTTGGATGTCTTGATTGGTGGCGGTTGGGGCGACCAGAAGAAGAAGGATGGAAACCAGGGAGAGAATTACGTCGATGGGAATCGTTACTTGCCGGACGCGGATTTAAAAGCAATCGACGTTGAAAATGGTGGCAAGTATATAGTCGCCCAGAGAACGCCTGGCCGTGGCGGTAAGGATGTTCTCAGCGAAGGGGTCGATGGGGCCATCAAGCAGGATAAGCGGCTGTTCGGTTTCTTCGGTGTCTCTGGCGGTCACTTGCCTTACCAAACGGCCGACGGCAAGTTCGATCCCGTCGTCAGTGCGAAAAGCTCAGGCCCTGTCGACGCAGAAGAATATAGCGAGAGCGACATCACCGAAAACGTAACGCTTGCCGATATGAGCGTTGCCGCCCTTGAGGTGTTGGAAGCAAAGGGGGAACCATGGTGGTTGATGATTGAATCTGGCGACGTCGACTGGGCCAATCACTCGAACAACATCGACAACTCGATTGGCGCTGTCCTTAGCGGCGACGAAGCGTTCCACGAAGTCACCAAGTGGATTGAAGCCCATGGTGGTTGGGACGATACGTGCCTGATCCTGACGGCCGATCACGGGCATTACCTGGTGATCGATAAACCGGAAGCTTTGACTGGCAACTAGTTTCCGACATATCTATTTCAGCTGATCAAAGCCTCAGCGGAACCGCCTGGCAATCGTAATTGGGTTGCCATCGTTCCGCTGGGGCTTTGTGCATTTCTTGAGCAGACCATTCGCCCGACAGGGGGGATTCTTAGAACTTCTCGCCAATTAAATCGCCTCTGAATATAAATACTCCAAGAAGCTACTTGCAATTAAGTTGCAATATCAATAAAGTCGCACATATGGTCATGTCGTGCGAAGATCGCGCGAGATTTTATTGATTGGTTTGCGGAGAAGCTCATGCGTCGTCGAAACGCATTTACGTTGGTCGAGTTGTTGGTGGCGATTGCCATCATCGGAATTTTGATTGCCCTGTTGTTGCCGGCGGTGCAGCAAGCGCGGGAAGCGGCTCGGCGGATGCAGTGCCAGAACAATTTGAAGCAGTTAGGTTTGGCGCTGCACAACTATCACGATACGCATCGCAAGTTTCCTTTGATTTCTTCGGAAAGCACCGGCTTCTCGGCACAAGCCCAGATGCTGCCGTATCTGGAGCAGGGAAACTTGCACGATTTGATCGACTTCCGCGAACCGTTGATGTTAGGTAGCGGCCCTAGCGTTTCGTTGAACCCGGTACATGCCGGCATTCAAGATCGCTTGCTTCCGATGCTGCTTTGTCCTTCCGACAGCGGCGATCCGCTTTACAACGACGGAACCGATACCTGGGCTGGCACCAACTATATGGTGAATGTTGGTAGCGGCGACGGTTTGAATTTTTGCGAAGGATGCGATCCCAACGGGCTGTTCTGGCGCGGAAGCGATACGGCATTTCGCGATATTACGGACGGAACGAGCCATACGATTTTGATGGCGGAAACGTTGTTCGGTGGACGCGATTCCGTTTCGACTACCGTGCTGACCGATCCTCAGCGACAGACTAAGCGAGTCAGCGGTGGTGCTCCTGGATCGAAGACAGGAGAAGATCTCGACGCAGCGTCCGCCTCGGGTTACACCGGCGTGCGTGCTGGTTCGTGGATTCGTACCACTGGATATCACATCACGATCAATGGCTTCTATACGCCTAATAGCCGCAGTCCGGATGTCTCGCACCATGGCCATATCGTTTCCAGCAGCCGCAGTAATCACCCCGGCGGAACGCAAATTGTGTTGGCCGACGGTGCGGTGAACTTCGTTCCGGAAACGATCAACCTGGCCGTCTGGCGGGCGTTGTTTACACGCGGCGGTGGCGAAGTACCACAGCCTTACTAAGGGAGAGAAACGAGTGCCCGACGTAAGACTTTGCTTCGCAGCCATTGCTTTGCTGACGCTGCCCGGCTGTGGAGAACCTCCCGCGATTCCAGGTGGAACGCCAGGCCATTTGGAGGCCGATGGACAACCGCTTCGTGATGTTCGCTTGACGCTGTACGACGGCGCCGGCCAACCCCAGGCGTTCGCCGTGAGCGATCCGCAGGGGAACTTCCAGCTTCGCACGGAGGCGTCGCTGGAAGGGGTTCACTTGGACCCAGGAACCTATCGCGTCACCGTCGAATCGGCGGGCGAGTTTCATATGGTCTGGCCGCGGAAGTACCAATCGCCAGAGAAAACACCGCTGGTTGTCGAGTGGACGGAAGAGCAAGAGAAGATCGATCTCGAAGTTCCTACTCCCAAGTTATCGCTTTAAAACATTTCGCATAATCTTCGACGAAAGAATCAAACTATGAAAAGAAGTATTCGATTGCGTAGCATCGCTGTACTGCTGCTTATCGGCGTACTCGCCGCGCCCCTGGCGGCTCATGATGGCCATTCGCATGGCGTTCCTCTGACGCGGATCGTCTGGCAAGATCGCGACGGTAAGACGTTACGCTGGGGGCAATTCTTCCAGGAAGGTTCCGCAATCAAGTTTGAAAAGCATGACGCCGTCGAAGGCTTTCCCGAACTTGACGCCGAACGCAACGAACTGGTCCAGATGGATCGGATCGGCCGGGTGGTCGTCGTGGGGATTCGTGACGACGACGAAGGTAAGTACCAAAGTGGTTGGGCCGCCATCGATATGGGCGTTCGCAGCCATTCGCATGGCGATCACGACGATCATCACTACCGCGAAGAACCGAAAGTGCTGGCCTCGGTGGTGAACCAGTCGCAGGGAAACCCGGCCCACTTGTATCAGTACGACGGTAACTTCTATCTGGCCAACGACAAGCTCAATGGTTATACCAAGCTGGTCCCGATGGACTTGCTGCGACAGTCTGGCAACGAAGAAGGAACGTTCTATCGCGGTGGCGGCGGACACATCACCATGGCGGCAGTCGAAGGCAAAGTTGGCTATTCGACGTGGGCTTCGCGTGAGGAAGAGAACAGCGGACGCATCGACGTCAGCGATCTTTCCCGCAGCGGTGAAGACGCGATTGCTTACTCGTTTCAGCTTCCTGTCGGCGGACTGCACGGGGCGACAGCTAACAGCGGCCGCGTGTTCTTTGCACCTTCGGATGGCGTTTACTATGTCGATGCGGACGTCAACTTGAAGCAATCGGCCGACGACGTTCAGCCTAAGCATCTTTCGCTGGGTACCGATGAAGAAAACCAGCGTCCCTATCGAACCGGCGCGTTCGCAACGCATCGTAACTGGGTGCTGTGCACAACAGGGAAGCATGATTTGTCGGCGCTTTGTCTGATCGACGCCGCGGCGGAAGAGCCTTCGGTCGTTAAGCTGCCGATCGATACGCCGGATGGGTTGTCGCTGACGACGCCGAGCGTGGCGGTTACTGCGGCCGGCAAGCGATATGCGTTTCTGTTTCAAGATCGCAAAGAAGGGGACGTTGCCGAACAGTTGGTCGTCGTCGATCTCGATCCGAACGCCGACCGAGACTTCAGCGATGCGAAAGTGGTGAAGCAGTTGCCGGTCGCAGCGAGTGCCGTGACAGGGCACTATGGCCATCACGAAATCGACATCGATGCCGACGGCCGCTACGGCGTCGTCACCAATCCCGGCAGCGGCAAGCTGCAGCTTCTGTCGCTGAACGACTTGGAATTCGTCGGCGAGTTTGAAGTAGGCGGCATGCCGACGAAAGTTCTGTGCGTCGGTGGAAAAGCCATCCACCACTAACGAACAATGCTCGCGCGAGCGTCCGAAGACGTGGGGTCTCCTAGGTTTCCAGGGTGACCTCACGTCTTTTCGTTGTTCTGAAAAGCTACTTGCTTTGTAGCTCGATATCGAACGTTTGCTGACCTCCCTTTTCTACTTTGTAGGTCAGCCCGCTGGTCGTTCGCAGGTGATACTTACTGGGTATCTTTGTCTTCATGGGAATAATCTTCGGTACCGCATGGGCATCTTCCACTTCGACGTAAGGCCGTTGAATGGCGATCTCGTACAGCTGACCGACGTCCGCTTTGGGGAACTCGATCGTGTACTTGCCGCTGGAATCTACGTTGGCCACGGCCGACTCGCCGGTTAAGGGAGACGTGAAATGAACGCTGGCTTGCTCCAGCGGTTTGCCATCGTAACGAACGATTCCTTCGATGGTGGCTGAAGGACGCGACGTTTGCCCGGTGCAGCCAACCGTCAGTGTGGCGGACAACACCAGGAATGCTGCGAATGAAATGCGAACCATGATCTCTAGACCCGGATAAGAGAACCAGCAAACTAAGAAAGTCGCAGGATGCGATCGAGCGACTTAGAAGTCTTCGACCACTTGTCCGTCGTCTCGCACGCAAAGTCGCTGCAGAGTAGTCAGCGGGATCGTTTCGGTGATGAAGCGAACCGAGCCATCGGCCAAGACAACCATCACGCCGCCAGGATGGAACGACGTAAGAGGCGTGTTGAAATCCCACAACGCGTCCGCTTCGGCGCCGGTCGAACTCGGGTTCGGCGAATGAAACACGGAGGTCAATCCACTGCCGTAACGGTGCTGGCTCGCAGAACCGGCACGCCATTGGTCGACGGTGCCGACATGCGAAATACCGCCCCAGCCGGTGTGATAGTTTGAAACGCGGCGATAACGCGCGTTCGGGTTCGTATTACCTGATTGCTCGGAAACGATAATCGTATTGGACGTCCCGTCGGTCACGTCGCGCATCGCTTTCGTTTCCGAAATGGTCATGATGCCGTTATCGGTCGCGTAGCTTCCATACTGCAAGGCGTAAAATGTGTCGGATCGTGCCGCCGGATCAGGATAGGCACCCATAATGCCCACGTAATGATGCGCCTGGGTAACGGCCCCAATCGATTGCATCGAAGCGCTGTTGTTCGGCACGTGCAACGTAGGCTCGGTACTCGAAGGGCAGACGTAGCCTTCCACGACCAGGCCAAACAGCTGCCGCGTTTCAGCGTTATAAGCATTGATGTCGGTATTCGACTGACCGCCGGCGTACGTGTCTAAGTCGTATCCCGAGGCACGTTCCAAGTCGTAGATTGCTTTCTGTTCCATGAACGGAAGGAGCGACCATCGCCAACTGGTGCCAGCGTGGGTGATGTAATGTTGCCCACCGTACGGAAATGAAAGATGTGTGTCGTGGTAGTTGTGCAACGCCAGGCCTAACTGCTTGAGATTGTTCGAGCAGGTCATTCGGCGAGCCGCTTCTCGGGCTTGTTGCACGGCCGGCAGGAGCAGGGCGATCAGCACGCCGATAATAGCGATCACTACCAACAATTCCACGAGCGTAAAACCGCGGCGCACGCCGCGCAGCTTTGTCGTCAACATCGAGACCATCTCCAAAGGAAGAATAGATAAGGAAGCAGTCAATAACACGCCGCATGATGAAGCGTTATTGATATTCGTGGGGACCACGAGGACCGGCAGGACGATCGACGTGGTGGATGATCGATGGAGGGGAGTTGTCGCGAAGGAAAACGGTTCCGCAGGGAACCACCATTTTGGCTAAGCCTTCTCCGTACATTCGAACTATAAGAAATGCCTCAAGTGATGTCACGTGGAATCTCAACAAAAATTAGATATCCCGTAAAACGATGTCGGTGGCCTGATCGTCCCGGTTTCCGAGGTAGTTACCTGCGAACATGTTGTGGCAAATGGCTCTCCTTTTAGAATGACGCCGGAAGTTTGACGGGAACAAGTATCGAACCTGAAACGGATTGGCACCCATGACGCATTTCGCTGAAACATCGCTGGCCAATGGCCAGGCACCGCCGACCGAACGTTGTTACTGGGTGGTGCCTGGCAAGCTCCTCGCAGGTTCCTACCCCGGACATCCCGATACGGCTTTGCAGTTGCAGCGCCTGGAAGCAATGTACGCGGCTGGCGTTCGGACGTTTTTAAATCTGATGGAAGCGGACGAGACCGACAAAGACCAGAACCCATTCAACCCTTACCTGCCGATGATCCAGCAGTGGGGCGAACCGATTGAAATGGTTCGGATGTCGATCGTCGATATGAACATTCCGACGACGCAGCAGATGACCGCGATCCTCGATACGCTCGATCAGTTTCTGCTTCGGCCGCATGTGACGTACGTGCATTGCTTTGGTGGAATGGGACGTACCGGAACAGTAATCGGCTGCTGGCTGATGCGGCATGGTTTGGCCAACTCGAAGAACGTGCTTGAGATCATTGCTCAGCTGCGACACGTCGACATCCAGCGCCGCAGCGTTGTCGTTCCTCAGACTCCGACACAACGTCAGTTTGTGCTCGATTGGCAGCCGGCGAGTTAACTTTTCGCGATTGGTGCGTCCGACGTTAGAATGGGCCTAAGCGATTTCCACGCCCGATCTTCTCTCGGAGAGCCCCATGGATAGCCACGTCGATCGTCGCCGCTTTTCGCAGCTTGCGCTTTCGGGCAGTCTTTGCGCGGCAGGGATTGTTCCCGTCCAGCTTTGGGCCGAAGATCCATCGCCGCTGGACGACCAGCATCTGATTCGCCAAGGAATGAATGCCCTCGCGCGCTGCCATCAGATGAACTATTTCAACGACGGGCATCGAGGCGCGGCGATGATTTCGGCTCACTTGATGTGTGTCGAAAATGGTTTCGACGACGCAGCAACCGCGCGTATTTCGCAGCTGTTCGATTTGAACTGGGGCAAAACGAAGCTGTGCGAACCATTTCCCGAGGAAGACCCCGATCCACAAGCGATTCAAAAAGTTCGCCTGGCATTGCTCGATGGGCGCGAGGCATTGCGCGAAGTAGGACACAACGTGATCTTCACGAGTCTGGCGATCAAGTCGTTCACGATCATGCCGCAGTTAGCGACGCCGCAGCGCGTGGATGGGATCTGCCAGATGATTCGCAAGTTCAAACCATGGCGCGACGAAGCGCCGGACGAAGAGGTTCAACCGCCACCGTTTGCCGATTCGGTTGCGGCATCGCGTTTTGTCCTGCAAGAGGCCAGCACCGCAATCGACCGATTCGTTGGCCATGGGCAAGGATTCGCCGGTCACATGCTGACGTTTGGCCAGGCATTGGTTGAGTTGGCTGCCGATGGCGATGAAGAACTGGCCGAGGGCTGTCGTACGGCGTTTCGCAAGTATGTGACCGTCACACGAAAAGGACCTGGCCGGGACGCTCGGAAAATTAAAGATCATGCTCCTAGTCTGCTGCGGCCAAATCAGGCCAAATATTGGCAGCAGCGAGGGGACAAAGCGGTGGGCATCGGACATGTGTTCAAGTACCCGTACGGATACTATGATTTGCTCCGTCGGGCCAACGACGAAACGCTGGCCGAGACACTCTATGCGAAGGCGTATCACTTGTTTTAAAGCGAAAGCATGAGGCTTCCGCATCACGCGACGAATTTCCGAGAGACGAGCTGACTATGATTGCCCAGGCCTCGAAATCTTTTTCTGCGTGCTGGAAAACGCTTTTCGCTACCGACATTCTTTACAAGATTCTGGCGTTCATTCTGCTGACTCCGCTGTTGAGTAGTTTGTTTCGCACGTTTCTAGCAACGTTTGGCGACGACGTTCTGTCGGACGTCGATATCGCACTGTTCTTTCTCGGCCCGGCCGGATGGGTTTGCTTGATTGTCGTTGGATCGCTTTGGCTGGGGATCGTGTTTCTGGAACAGACGTCGCTGTTGGGCGTGTTGATGGCCCGATCGGCAGGGCAGAAGTTGTCGCCGATCGGTGCGGTGCGGTTCGCCATGCTGCATGGTTTGCAGGTGGTGCGGCTGACGTTGCGGATCATTGTGATTTTGATCGGTGCGATTGCGCCGTTTTTGGTGATCGCGGCAATCGTTTATTTCTCGCTGCTGACGGAATATGACATCAACTATTACTTGAAAGAGAATCCACCGGTCTTTCGCGTTGCGGTGGGGATTGGTGTTGTGCTGGCGATTGGACTGGTCAGTGTCGTGTTGTGGTTGATGGCAAGTTACTTCTTCGCGCTACCGCTGCTGGTGTTCGAGCGACTTTCGCCGACCGAAGCGTTACGCCAAAGTCGACAGCGATCGCACGGCAAGCGGCGGCCGATTGTGCTTTGGATTATCGGCTGGGCCGTCACCATCATGGTGATTTCTTCCATCGCGTCGGCGGTGGTGACATGGCTGTGGCAACAAGTGGCACCTGATTCGACGACCTCTTTGCAGTCGTTAGTCATGGCGATCGGCTTTGCGCTGTTGTGTCTGACGGTGGTGAACCTGGCCGGCAACTTGCTCGGTACGACGACGTTCACGGCGATGCTGTTCACGCTGTATCAAAACTGGGCCCAAGCTGAGGAATTTGAACTGGTGCAGTTCGGCGAGGAAGGGACATACGCCATCCCGCAGATCACCCGGCTGCGGCTGACGGTCGTCGCCGTGGCTGGCATACTGATCGCCGTGTTGATCGGTATTGCCGCGGTCGAATCGATTCAACTGGAAGACAACGTACAGATCATGGCCCATCGCGGAGCTTCCAGCAAAGCGCCTGAGAACACGCTCGCTTCGTTCCAGCAAGCGATCGATGACGGTGCCGATTGGATCGAACTGGACGTCCAGGAAACGGTGGATGGCGAAGTGGTGGTGATGCACGATAGCGACTTCATGAAGCTCTCGAAGAATCCACTGAAAATCTGGGACGCTAACGTCGAGGACCTGAAAGAGATCGACATCGGCACGTGGTATTCGCCCGACTTTGCCGACCAACGGGTACCGACGCTTGCCGAAGTGCTTGCGTTGTGCAAAGACAAAGTGGGCGTGAACATCGAGCTGAAGTACTACGGTCACGATCAGATGCTGGAACAACGCGTCGCCGATATCGTCGATCAAGCGGGAATGAACGATCAAGTCATGGCCATGTCGCTCAAACGTCCCGGCGTGGAAAAGATGAAATCGATCAAGCCTGAGTGGAAAGTCGGACTGCTGATGTCGGTCGCCGCGGGGAACATGAAAAAGCTGGAAGCCGACTTCCTGGCCATCAACGCAACGTTCGCCGATCCGCTGGTGATCGACGAAGCACACGACAACGGCAAACAGGTCTTCGTCTGGACGGTCAACGACGCCGCGACGATGTCGGCGATGATAAGCCGAGGCGTCGACGGCCTGCTGACCGACAAGCCGGCGCTGGCTAGATCGGTCCTCAAACAGCGCGCCGAAATGAACGCCCCCCAACGCTTGCTGTTGGAATTCTCAGGCCTGTTGGGGATCGAACCGAAAGTCGCAGAGCAATAGAGATTCTAAAATGCAAAATCTGCTGTCTATCGATTTAGACTACTTCGTAACGCCTCGATGCTTATTTCCTCTATCAGGAACACGACCGGACGATTCGCAATATCAAATTAGAGCGACGAATGAAATTGAGGAATTTCTCAAGACAAAGTGTTTGCTCTGTTCTGAGCGACCGACTGCGGGAATCATTGCCGAAGATCACGATAAAGCTTTTGACGCTATTAAGAAGTGGATAGAGAACGGCGAATTGAAAGCACCCTTTCGTTTAGTGCACCTAGATGCTCATGCTGATCTTGGCATGGGCGATTCTGGATATATTGAAATCGTTTCAGAGATCCTTCATCGAGATATTTCTAGCAGATCTTCGGATTTAGAGTCCCTATGCCCTGGCAATTGGCTCGCTTATGCGATTGCGAATCGTTGGATTGGCGAAGTTGTGTTCTTGAGAGACAAATATTGTTCACGCGATGAATATGATGATTTATTGCCATGCTATTTCTGTTCATCGAATGACTGGTCAATACTGCAAATGCGTCCATTAAACGAGGAACAACTCTGGAAGATCCGGGAAGATCGTCACATTTGTTCTGAGGTGGAGTCTGAAGAGCCAGAAGTCAATTGGATCCAGATTCAAGAACCCAATTTTAAGTTGCACCAGAATCCCGAACGAGTGTTTGTTTGTAGATCTCCTAGGTATTCTCCACCAAAAGCGGATGATCTTTTCAACTTCATTGGGTCATTTGTTTCCGAACAATAAACGACGGATTGCACTGCTCGAATCTTCCTTATACGGCCGATTGGTTGATCTTTCTCAACTTGTGACGAGCAAAATTTGACCGCACCCCCAGAGCAAGCAATACTAGACAGCCTCCTTCCCGAAATCCCGAAACATGTTGCTCTCGTGCGTAAGGTCCCTCCCATGCTTCGCCTGTTCTTGATGCTTGTCATTGGTTTGTCTTTGGCGGTTCCTGCTATGGCTTCCGCGGCCGATGGAGACAAGCCGAACGTCATCTTCATTTACGTCGACGATCTCGGTTACGGCGACTTGGGTTCGTTCGGCCAGAAGAAGATCGCCACGCCGAAGCTCGACGAGATGGCTTCCGATGGGATTAAGCTGACCAGCTTCTACGCCGGCTGTACCGTCTGCCGACCTTCGCGGTTGGTGTTGTGGACCGGTCGCAGCCTCGGGCATCAGCCGATCAACGATAACAAGCCGTACACGATGAAGCCTTCCGATCACACGATCGCCGAGCTGATGAAAGAGCAAGGCTACACCACCGGCGGCGTCGGTAAGTGGGCGATGGGCACGCCTGGCAGCGGCGGCGAACCGATTTATCACGGCTTTGATTTTTGGTGTGGTTACCTCGAACAAAGCGACGCCCATAACTATTACCCGCCATACATCTGGCGCTGCGAAGGGGACAAAGTCGAGAAGCTTCCGCTGGAAGGCAACGTCTTGATGGACGATCCTCAGGCCCGCGGTCGCGTGGCCAAGTTGGATGCTCGCAAGACATACTCGCACGATGTCATGACGCAGGAAGCATTCGACTTCGTACGACGCAATCACGAAAAGCCGTTCCTCCTTCACATTCATTGGACCATTCCGCACACCAACAACGAAGGGGGCCGCGTCACCGGCGACGGTCAGGAAGTTCCCGACTACGGCCAATATGCCGACAAAGATTGGCCCAACGTCGAAAAAGGATTCGCCGCGATGATTACCCGCATGGATGGCGATGTCGGTAAGCTTCGCGATCTGCTGAAAGAGTTGAAGATCGAAGACAACACGCTGCTCATTTTTACGTCGGACAATGGGCCTCACGATGAAGGAGGGCACAAGCATGGGTTCTTCGATTCCAACGGTCCGCTGCGTGGTTTCAAACGAACCGTGTACGAAGGGGGCATTCGCGTGCCATTCATCGCCGTTTGGCCTGGCAAGATCAAGCCCGGCACCGAAAGCGGCATCACCTTCAATGCCTACGACGTGATGGCAACGTACGCCGATTTGACCGATGCGAAGGAAGTTCCGCTGAACGACGGCCTGAGCATGTTGCCAACGCTGCTCGACCAACAGCAGAAAGTGGTCGTCGCCAATCGCAAACCAGATCCGAAAAGCCGCATCTCGTATTCGTCGTTCGCAAAGATGGAAGCGGCACGCATGGGCAAATTCAAAGCGGTCCGTCAGGCCCCCGACAAACCGATCGAACTGTACGATCTTAGCGTCGACATCGGCGAAACGACCGACATCGCCAAAGATCATCCTACGATCGTCCAAATGATGGCCGACTTCATGAAAGAAGCCAAAGAGCCACTAGAGTAGCCGTTAAATCCACCGCCCGGACGCAGCATGATGATTGGTGTCCGAAAAGAACGCACGAGTTCCGCTCCCCGATAGATTCCCGCGCAACACGGAGGCCGCTATGGGGCGTTTTCATCAACGTAGCTCTTTTCCCACGGATCAAAGCTATCGTAGATTTTTTGAGCTCGCGCGGCGTATTGTTCGGCGAGGTCTTTCTTTCCGAGATGCCGGCACACAATCGCTAGGTTGCGGTAGGTGTCATAGTCGTCACTCTGTTTAGACTTTATCAGGACATTGAAGTCTCTCTCAGCCTCTTCCCAGCGTTTCAGCTCCATGAAGTAGCATGCTCGATGATAACGAGCCGAATGGGGAAAATTGGACGCGGACTCTTCGCCATCGATTGCTACCTGAATCTCATCCCAGCGACCCTGGCGGAGCATGACACGGTACTTTGACGACCACTGCGAGGCATGCTGAAGTCGCTCAAAGCCTGGAATCGTCGCGGTTTGATCCAGTTCAATAGAGCGATCCAAATCGATGATGGCTCTTTCATATTGCTGCAGTTCAAAATAGCAGTCAGCTCTCTGCATCAATGGAGATACGAGGAATTCTTCTTTGGATTCTTTTTTGCGATGGATGATAAGCCTAGAGTAGGCCAAGATTGCTTTTTGGAATTGCTTTCGTGCCATCAAGCAATCCGCTTTGATGCTTAACCACTGACCCACGGTAGAAGATGTCAGGTGATCCATTTGCTCAGGGATTAGATCCATTACTTCCTGATACTTGCCAGCATTTAAGAGAGCTTCGCCAAGCTTAGGCATTTCATCTTCGGGGTCGCTCGAATATAGAATCATTTGACGGAGATCATTCACTTGCTGCTGAAAACAGAATTGATCTCCCAAGTCGGCGCGCATATTCCAAAGGTGAGTACGACTATGGTAGCAAGTCCAGAGTTCTTTCTCAGAGGCCGCACCGAGGGCCATTGTCACATCGCATATCGCAAAGTCGTAGCGCACGCTTAATGGTTGAATTTTATTGTCAAAACCGGACGCGAGTTCCATATTTTCAATCATGTCGCTGCGATAAATTAGGATTTCGACCTCTTGAGAGTTCTGCTCGAGTTTGCCGTTCATCTCTCCAAGATAAAACTTGAAATAATTCTGATCGACTTCGTCCAAATCTTTTTGCTGATATAGCTTGGGTAGTAAGGCGGTCGAAACGCGATAGTACGCGTTGAAAGCATCGTCACGGGAGGCTTTCAACGCTTGATTCAGATACGCAATCGCCTGAATAGGATCGTCCTGCCAGATTCGGCACTGAGCCAGAATGGTGAGTGCCTCGATCGACGCTTCTTTCGATTGCTGAGTTTTCTTAGCCAATGCTTCAGCTTGATCGAATTTATCTGATTTGATTAGCTGAATCGCCTCGTCAAGAAACGCCTGATCTAACTCAGCAGCGGCAGTGTCGCCGATGCCCGACAAGCATAAGACAGTTAAAAGAAAGTAAAACGAAACCCGATTCATTCGTGATGTCGGCATGAGCTGTGGATGAGGCAAATGTTTAAAAAAGCCAAGCGTACCTAAATAGATAGTCGTCCCGAGGATGAGGCTAGGTGAAAGTTTACCATAGAGCGCAGTCAGACTGAATTATTTCAAGAAGTTACCGTCAACTCTGCATCTGCAGGAATCGTCCTTTCGTAGGCCAGCTTACATTGCGCTAGCGGGGAAACTCGTTCTTGGAATTGTTCTGTAGACGCCAGCTTCGTGCTGCTCTATAACTGCCCGATTGTAGTTCTAACGTCTTACCATTCGGGGGAATAGTTTATGGCGCTAAAGTTCAAACCAGGCTGGAATACTGAGCTCAAGAAGTATGCCGACAAGTATGGCGAGTATCAGGCCTTTCTCGACTCGTTCGACGAAGCAGGCATTGCCAAAGCGTTGTTCGATGCCAAGAACCGCTTCAACCATCCTTGGTGTCAAAGCCTAATCGATGTTTCGATGGACCCGTTCTCCAGACGTGTCTTCACCATCGAGCAAGGTGCCCACCAAACGGAGAACATGCGAGCCGGCGGTTTCTGTCTCCACTTCACCGGCCGCGACGACAAAGGCAGCGCCTTTCACTTCTACGTGAAACAAAAAGACAACGGCCTGCCAGAGATCTTCGAGATGTCCTTCAAAGACGGACACATGTTCCGCTCTGTATATCGAACGTAACGTTCACGCCGAATCATGCCCACGCCAATGTGGGCATGATTTTTAACCTTCCATTGGCTGATCGAGTCGCTAGCCCAACGCCAAGCTAAACCCCAACTCCGGTGCCGGGGCGGTAGTCGTCGTTGAAGCCGCCTTGGGTGGTGTCGAGGTGATTGAACATCACGCGGCAGGCCAGCCAGTACAGTTTGTTGCCGGCGTACTTCTCCATGAGGTCTTCCAAGGAGGTCGGCACCAAGACGCGGGCAAAGCGGACGCCAGTTCGGAGCAGGGCCGTGATCTCGTCGCCGAACACACCATCAGAGAGCGTCAGGTTTGGGCACTGCTTGAACTGACGGATCGTTTGATAAGGTTCCAGCGCGTTCGGATCGCCGCGCATGATTTCGGCCGTTTGGTCACTGTTGATGAAACGTCCGACCGGCGTGTAAAAGACCACGCTCGTGTTCTTAGGGACCTGGCAAAATGCCTTGGCAGTTCCACGAGATTGCCACTCGCCATGCCCCAGTAGATAGATATCAGCCATCCTTAAATTCCCCCGATCAAAGCCCCTGACGGAAGAGTCAATATCTGAGGCAGATTATATGGCCTTTTCGAGGGGATGTCGCATACTTATGCCCGTTTCTGCGTGCGAAAAGAAACCTCATCGGAGGGACCCGAACTCGTCGTAACTCGCGGTGTCTTAACAAGATCGGTCAGCTCCATCACGTCATGTAATTTTATCCCGCATTACGATGGAGCTAATGCTTCCCCAGGGCACCTTAGTTCGCGGCTAAGCCCCGCCTCTTGTCGGTGCAAGGGGGGCAAACTATCATGCGGGTTTCAATTTACGGTTCTGGGAGAAAACAATGCGTCACGTGCTCTCGGCGGTGGTACAAAATGTGCCCGGGGTACTCGCCCACATTTCCGGGATGCTCGCCTCACGCGGATACAACATCGATTCGCTTGCAGTGGGGGAAACCGAGGATCCACATCTTTCACGCATGACGTTCGTCGTCGTAGGGGATGATGCGGTACTAGAGCAGGTACGCAAGCAGCTGGAAAAGATCGTCACCGTCGTACGCGTGCTGGATGTCAGCTCGTCCGACTTTGTCGAACGCGATCTCATGCTGATCAAAGTCGCCGCCAAGCCAGGCGGACCGCGCACGGAAATCAACGAACTGGTCGACATCTTCCGCGGCCGCATTGTTGACGTTGGCCGTGAAGAGGTGATTGTCGAAATCTCCGGCACCGAAAACAAAATCGTCGCATTCATCGACTTGATGCGACCCTACGGAATCCGCGAGCTGGTGAGGACGGGACGAATCGCCATGGTTCGCAGCGGAATGTCGTTGGACGACCAAGTCAACGATCCGCACGCCGTCGAGGCGTAGCCACTTCGTGGCCGTTTTCAGTTTGAAGTTTTCAGTAAGAGAGGGCTCCGATTCTTTCTCTTACTGAAAACAGTACACCTCACACTGAAAACTCTTTCCCCCTACCATTTTCACCGTCCATTTACCCATCAGTTTAGAAACCAGTAACAATCCTATGACCGCCAAAATCTATTACGACAACGATGCTGACCTGTCCGTGTTGAAGGGCAAGACGATTGCCATTCTCGGTTACGGTTCGCAGGGGCATGCCCAAGCTCAGAACCTTCGCGACAGCGGTTGCACCGTGATCATCGGCCAGCGTCCTGGCAGCCCGAACTACGACTTGGCCAAGTCGCACGGCTTCGAGCCCATGAGCGCTGAAGAAGCGACCAAGAAGGCCGACATCATCAACATGCTGCTGCCAGACGAAGCCCAAGCCGACGTCTACAACAGCTGCGTCAAGCCAAACCTGAAGCCAGGCAACGTCCTGATGTGCTCGCACGGTTTCAACATTCACTTCTCGCAAATCGTTCCACCCGAAGGTGTCGACGCGTTGCTGGTTGCCCCCAAGGGTCCTGGTCACCTGGTTCGTAGCGAATACGAAAAGGGTGGCGGCGTTCCTGGCCTGATCGCCTTGGGCGACGGTGCTTCGGACGAAACGCGTCAAATCGGTTTGGCTTATGCCAAGGGTATCGGCGCGACGCGTGGTGGTGTGATCGAAACGACGTTCGCTGAAGAAACCGAAACCGACCTGTTCGGCGAACAAGTCGTTCTGTGTGGCGGTTTGAGCGAGCTGATCAAAGCAGGTTTCGAAACGCTTGTCGAAGCGGGCTACCAGGAAGAAATGGCCTACTTCGAGTGCATGCACGAAGTGAAGCTGATCGTCGACTTGTTCTACGAAGGCGGCTTGAACTACATGCGTTATAGCGTGAGCAATACGGCCGAATTCGGTGACTACTCGACCGGCCCACGTATCATCACGCCAGAAACCAAAGCCGAAATGAAGAAGTGCCTGACCGAAATCCAAGACGGCACGTTCGCTCGCAACTGGATCCTGGAAAACAAAGCCGGCGCTGCCCGCTTCAAAGCAATCCGCCGTCGCGAACGCACCCACCAGGTCGAAGAAGTCGGCAAACGCCTCCGCCGCCTGATGAGCTGGATCGACGCCAAAGAAGTTTAATTTGCTTCCACGCAAATCGACGCTGATAATCAAACGGCACCCAGTAATCTGGGTGCCGTTTTTTGTAGGGCCTGCGTGTCGCAGTTCGACGAACCAGGTGCCAGCTTCCCGACCCGCGACACGCGGGTCCTACCATCCGCCCCGGGTGCCATGCCGTCGTCTTCGTCGGCATGCGAATCGGGTAACCGCTGTCCCATCCAGAAAGCCATGCCCGCGCCGCCATATTGCCCCGGTCTACCGGACTTTTAGACATCCCCCTTCTGACGTGATATCTTGAGGCGAGGTTAGCCGTTTGTCTTGAGTACGAGAAGGAGCTCTAGGATGGTTCGTTGGGCATGGATGGGAAGTCTTCTGTTGCCGCTGCTTGGGGCCGTTTTGGCTTGGGCCGATAAACCGGCCGAGGAGCCGACGGTTGAGCAGCTTCTGGAAAGTGTGCCGGTCATTGCTTCGACGGACGAGCAGTTCCAGCAGATTCGTTTCCGCATGGAATTGGCGTTTTCTAAAGATGCGGCGGTAACGGTCGATGTCGATTGGCGTCGCGATCAGCCATTAGGGATGCTGGCCAGCTGTGACCGACAACGTACGCCAGGTTGGTTCATCGCCGATCGCGAGGGAATGGTTTTCGATCTAGGCGAGCAATGTATTTACATTGTCCCCAAGTGCCACGGCACGTTTCATTTGCGAGTCAAAGAAGGTAACTTCGGCTTTGAGTTGGGGATTGGATCGGGAGAAGACAAGACGGAAGTGCGTCTCGATATTCCTTCTTTTTGGAAGGGGCTGAAAGAAGAGCCGCAACTCGAAAAAGATTCTCCCAGCGGATGGAAAGTGACTGGTATGTCTTCTTCTGGGAAAACTAAGCAAACGCTCTACTTTGCTGAAAAGCCACCCTACCAGTTGAAGCGATTCGAGGCGCTGATGACTGCCGAAGGAGCAACCGGCAGTTTGCGAATTACCAAGATCGAGCTGAATCAACCGTCGGTGAAGCCGTGGCCCCAGTTTCCTCCGTACGATGTTTTCCCCGAAGGCTTGGAAGTTCGCTTTCCCAAGGGCAACAAGGATGAGACAGAGGCGTACGCGCGAATGGTTGTCGTCAAATCGTTGAAATGTCTGTTCACCCACATGGGCGTCGAGAACGAAGAAGCCCGAAAGTTCCCCTTCGTTCAACAACTCGATTGGGACAAGGCCCGGCAGTTGCTCGACCACTTCGGCCCGCAACTACGATATGTGGTTGGCTTTTAAGAAACGTAAGCCCAACATAATAGGTACCAGGTGCCCGCGTCCCGACCCGCGGCACGCGAGTTCTACCATCCGTCCCGGGTGCCATGCCGTCGTCTTCGTCGGCATGCGAAGAAAGAACGCGTTGCCTGGTTCAGAAGACATGCCCACGCGGACGTGGGCATGGCACCGTTGGGCCTACCCAACAAACTCTCAATCCAACAAATGTGGAAACCGCTGGGCATACGCTGCGGACCAGCTTTCGTTTTCCAGCACACAGCGGATGCAGTGTTGGGTGAAATCTTCCAGCGTGTCGACCAGCTCGAACGATTCTGTTTCGGTGCTCGGGGCGGTGACTTCCAGCATGCGGTTTAAATAGAACACCGCGCCGGATGGGGTCGATTGAAACGCGTACGTTTTCGGCGGAGGGGTGAAGATTGGGTAGCCCATCGCTTCGTCGGTTCCGGCCGGGCTGAAGAGCGAACCTTCGGTGGCCATCTCGCCGGTGAACGCATCGGCATAACCGCCGGCGATTTCGGGATCGTCACATTTCATGCCATGCAGTGCACTGACATACGGCGGAATGAACTCGGCCGTCATCTCTGGCACACCAAAGCAAAGCCGCGTGCCGCTGACCAGGAAATCGCCGAGATACTCGATCACGACCGGTTCGAAGTCCAGCGAAACGACCAGGCCAATCAATTCGTCCCAGACCGGCCAGCCAGGGTTCGCGTGGGTCAGTCGTTCGAGCAGGTGTTGTTTCATCATCATGGGGCGGCTCCGGCAAAATGCCCGGGGTTATCAGTACGGTTTCTTCCATTATAGAGAAATTCACGCACACTTCTCAGGGGCACTAATGGGGACTAAGCTTCCGCCGCGCGGGCCCAACCATGGATCGACGGACACCCCACATCGCCAGGCCAACCAATTAGGCAACATACATCAGCCACTGCGTGTTATATTGACCACTTCACGTAGTAGGAAAGCGGACCGAGACCGATGCCAGCTCCGACGGAATCTCTTAGTACCAGCATCTTGGGAATCATGTACTTCGGCGAAGTCGTGTTCGCAATCAGCGGTGCATTGACGGCGGCTCGCTACAAGATGGACGTGCTGGGGTTCGTTCTGATCGGCACCATCACGGGGATTGGTGGGGGAACGCTTCGCGACTTGCTGCTCGATCGCCCGGTCTGGTGGACGCATGACCCGACCGAACTGATCTTGTGCATGGTCACGTCGCTGATCACGTTCTTCTTTATCACCAAAGACATCACGCGGCATCAAGCCATGGTCTGGTCCGACGCGCTGGGGCTGTCGGTCTTCGGCGTCGTCGGTTGCTACATCGCCATGCAGCATGGCTCGTCATTCATCATTGCGGTGTTCATGGGAATGGTTACCGCCACGGGAGGCGGCGTCCTTCGCGACGTGCTGACGAACACCGAGCCCATGATCGTCCGCGGACAACCCTACGCGACAGCTGCTCTGTTAGGTTCGCTTAGCTATGCCAGCCTCCGCTACTTCGGCGTGCCAACGATTCCCTCTGAAATCATCGCCTGCACCGCCGCATTCACCCTCCGAGCCGCCGCCATCCTGCTAGACATCCGCATGGGCCCGCCAGGCCAGTTCATTGCGCTCGGAAATCGCGAAGAGCAATCCGATTCAGGGGATGAGCGTTGACGAATTGGATGCCTACAAAATCGAAAAGCCATGCTCACGCGGACGAGAGCATCCCATGCACGTTTCTAAGTAGGCCCAAGCTGAAGCTATGAGTACAATGCGGCGCGGTAGGAATCGCTACTCGTACTCTTGCGGCAAGGAGGCTCGGCTTATGTTTCGTATCTTGTTTATGTTTGCCGCGTGGCTGTCGCTAGGTGTTGGATCGCTGCTGGCAGAATCTCCAGAGCGTCCGCCGAGGCTGGAAGACTTGCTGGCAGGCGTGCCGGTTCTTTCGCCTGAGTCGGAAGGAATCGAACAGTTCTCTCTAACGTTGGAATCACCGTTCCAGGAGAAGGGGCTGGTGCGATGTGCGTTTCGTTGGCAGCGAAACGAACCGATGCAGCTCTATCTTTCGGCCGACCCGCAGCAACTTCCTATCTGGTTGGCCGCCGATCATCAACTGATGATGTTCGATCTTGAAAACCAGCAAGTCGTACTCGTCCGCGATACCCAACCGTCGCTGACGCTCAAAGTCACCACGAGAGCATGGCAATGCCGTTTTGGAGTTGAAGATCGCCAAGAGTCGGTTACCCAAGCGGACGTTTCGATCGATCTGCCGTCGTTCTTCAGCTCGGAATCAGGTGATCCGAAAATCGAAGAGGATGACCACGGGAACTGGCGTTACGAATCGTTGTCGCTCTCTGGCAAGTCAAAGTTGTCCGCTACGTTCGATCGCGAATCTCCCTATTCGGTTCGCGACATCAAAATAGAAAACGTCGAGTCCGGCAAAACGTTGCTTCGCGTTCACGACATCTGCGTCAACGAAGAGTGCACGCAACCATGGCTACGTTTCCCTCCGATCGATACATTGCCTGAGCAACTGGACGTGCTGACGATCCCGGAGCGAAACTTCAACACAGGGTTTCAAATCGCACTGCGTTGGAAAAGGATGGTCCAGCTGATCTTGATCACGCAAATGGCCGCTTCCAACAAATCGCTTCGCCTGCCACCGTTGAACTTTTCCGAACTCGAATGGCAAGCAATGGAACAAACGAAACAACACTTCGGTCCCCGTCTGCGCTACCTGATCGGACTTCGTGAATCGGTGGAGTGATGGCGGCCTATCCTCCCTGCGATCTAACACCATCCGCCATCCGCACGGAAATAAGGTACGCTTTAACCGTTCAGACAGCCACGTCCCTTAAAAGCAAACGTCATGATCGAAACCTTCTTGCGGTTGGTGCTTAGCAATTATCCGATCACCTTCTTCGTGCTGGGCTTGATTTGTTCGGCCGTTTCGTTGGTCGTTCACCGGCAGCCGTGGACGAAGCATGGGGTGTTTGAGAAGTTGCTGGCTTACTATTGCCTCAGTGCGGTGGGGTTTTTCTATATCTATAACTTCGTGATGCATGTCTTCTTTGGCGAGATGGCGGCCCGATACATTGGTTGGGCCGACAGTCCGTTTCAACTGGAAGTCGGTTTCGCGAGTCTCGGGTTCGGCCTGGTTGGCGTGCTCGCTTTTCGGCAAGACTTCGGCCTGCGGCTCGCGGCGAATTTGGGTCCGGCTTGTTTCATGTGGGGAGCGGCCGCCGGACATGTTTATCAGATGATCGCCCACAACAACTTCGCCCCCGGCAACGCCGGCACCATGTTCTGGGCCGACATCTTCCTGCCGATCATCGGCTTCGTCTTCCTCATCGGCTGGCGAATGACCGCGCCTGTGCGGTCTGTTGAAACACAAGACGCGTAGCGGCGTAGCCTGGATCACGACCCTGTCTACGGGACTTAACGTCGTTCTCGTCCATCACTCCAAAACGGGGCGAAGCACCGATATCTTTGGCGGACGCTTGATCCCGTAACAGTTCGGAATGGAATCCGTCACTACCCTGAACCGATGCAGCCCAAACAAGCTGGGCATTGGCACCAAAAAAATCTGTCTTGGTTCGATGTGAGCGATCCTAGTATGTTCTAGGCTTACCTCCTTCGAAGAAGTGCTAGCAAGGAACGCGTAATGTCCAAGTTTCTCTGGGCCCTATGTCTGACAAGCTGCTTGTGCATGGCCGATAGCGTGCAAGCGGAAACGCCTTCCATCGAAACATTGTTGGAGGGCATTCCAGTGATGTCTTCGGAAAATCCGAGCATGAAGAGCATGCGGATGACGCTGCACTATCGTCTTCACGCCGATTCGGTTCCGATTCGAATAACCATCGACTGGACCCAGGGTCAACCATGCGGCATGCTGATTGTTGCGACTTCCGACGGAGTACCAGTCGTGTTTGTCTCGGAAGGTCGAAAGCTTCTGTTCGATGCCATGCGGCGGAAGGTTCATATCGAAACAGATACCGATGCCAATCCTTCGCTGTTGTTCAAAGTGATCGGCGAAGATATTAAGATAAACTTCAGAACGAAAGCAGAAAAAGGCGAAATGCCTGTCGATGTTGACATTCCTTCTATTATCGGCGTCTGCGAAGAGAAGGGGATATTGCAGAAGACACCTGACGGTCAATGGGTGGTGTCGAAGGTCTCATTGTCCGGCAAGACCGAGATGCTCATGACGTTTGATCCGAATCCTCCCTATCCTATCCAAGAGCTCGTCGTGCGTTCGCGAGAGAAAGACTTTGAAGTCTTCAAACTGAGTGAAATTTCGTTCAACGATGATGACTTGAGGCCGTGGCCAAGCTTTCCTGCCCCGAGTGCGTTTCCCGAGAAGTTGGATGTCGTCGTGATCGAGAAAGAGAAGACACCCAAGTCCAGCATTCGCGAAAATATGATCAAAGCGGTAGACATATTGATCTACATATGGGCCCAAATCGCACTCGACTGCGAAGAGCTTCAGTCGGACGAATCGTTCGCCGATTTCGACTGGGAGCTTCTCCGCAAAAACAACCAAGAGTTCGGCCCTTCGATACGATACGTCCTCGGCTTTCGGGCCTATCTTCCCAACGATTAATCACCAACCGCTCGTGTACCACTGCTTTCCACAGCAGTGCAAATTTCGAATTCGTGTGGACCTGATAACGATGTTGATGATGCATCACGTTGTCTGAACGCCTTTGGATCGTCCATTGGCAGTGGCACACTTACGATCCCGTCTTCTGATATTCAATAACGCAATTCACACTGTTAACCGGGTGGCGCAGCATAGTTGAGTTCTAAGCATCCTGGTTCGACTGTTCGTTCGGTTTTCGTGCCCTTAATGCCGAAAATCCCCAGGCGAACGCAGCGGCAACCATCACGCAGGAACCAATCGCTACGAACGGCCCCCCGATTATCATGAGATAAACCAGTTCGATATTTGCACTGAATCCGCCACTATGTGTATCAGCGGAAACATTTCCGCCTTCCGAAAGGACAATCGCGAGAAACGGTACGATAGGCAACATCAACATCGCACCTATGGCAAATCCTACTCGAACACCGGTCGGCATCGCGGTAACCTCTCGGCCTCAGAAATTCATACTCGCAACGTCTTGATACTACTCAACTCTGATTTAGTTTATGCATTTGGAGAATTAAAGAACGGCTGTGGATCTTCAATCGGCGGAGGACTCGCTAATTTGCGAATCTCTGCGCCTCTTCCGGCTTCGATCATCCTTCGAAGGCCATCGCTATCGATGAGTTCACAGTTTAGCTCCTTAGCAAGTTCGATAGCTTTTGGAGTGAACTGGCTTGTCGTTACGACGGCGCAACCATCGCATTTGTAGAATCCTTGGCCTGAATATGCTTCTTGGACGGCCTTATTTCCTACAGAAGACTGCCAGCGTTTTGCTTGGACACAGGTTCGCCGACCGCGATGCTCTACGATTAAGTCGCCTCCTTGATCGCCGGAATTAGAAGTGAGTTCTACTTGGTAGCCATTTAACTCATACACTTCCTTGAGTCGCATTTCGAACTCTAGTCCACTCAGCGTGTTCCAATTTAAATACAACAATCGTTGACGTTCAATCAGGCGTTGATCACGAACACGTTGTTCCTCAAGTGCTGCATTCAGTGACTTTATACTTCGTTTTAGTTCTGAAATGCTGACGTCGATTTGCAGAGCGTTTTCTCGAGCATTCGCACGATAGTTATTGCGATCAGAAATCAGGCTTTTGAGGTAATGTTCCGCTTCGACAGGCAAGTGGTTGGGTAATCGCGTAAGGAACCAAGTAGCGACTCCTACTCCCAACCACACTAGTACGACGAAGCAAATCAGAACTACAAATGCCGCTGTGTCGTCAGCACCCAATGGAATAGCAGTGATTAAGCCAAAGAGCGTTGCTATTGCGAACCCAATTAGTGCGCTTGCGATAGGCGGATCAAATCCAAGCTTTGCGATAAACACCCGAAAGTGAAGAAGAATGTCTTGCCAGGAAACACTTGCTTCGCTCCAAAGTTTCCGGCTCAAACTTTTCGCCCGATCAAGCCTAAGATTGAGCGAAGGCATATCCAACTCGCTAGGTTCCAAGTTATGCTTGGAACGTAAGTCGTCATCTAAAATGCTTGAATGAGTTTCTACCATCAGAGTACGAGGTGTTGTTAAGGAGAGAATATTCTTGGCAGGAAGGTGTGCGAGGCAGTTCCACTAGTCTGTTAGATTGTAATACAATCGATCATCTTGGGTAGTCACAAAGGGCTGGCCAATACAGTTCTTTAGAGGTGTCAGTCCAGTCTGTGCTACCCACGTGTTCGATACCAATCTATTTCTCGGAGAGTCTCGGCGGTGGATTGGATTGCGTTGCTTCGGCAGTTTGATGGAAAGCATACCGACGTGCTTGAGCGGTTGGCGGGAGAGTTGCCTCGTGGGGAAGAATCGCTGCGACGGTTGTTGGTCGCGGTCGAGTGTGATGAGGTGCCGGTGCAAGTTGCGGCGACGTGGCTGCTGAAGCGTTGGCATGATGAAGGGGAGCCATGCGTCGCGGACGCTACCGGCGAGTTCTGCCGTCTGCTGCGCGGAGCGACTCATTGGGAAGTGCGGCTCCATTTGCTGCAGCTGTTGTCGACGGCAACGGTGCCACATCGAAGCCGAGCGACGCTTAAGAAAACGTTGCTTCCATTGACGGCCGACGACAACAAGTTGGTGCGGGCATGGGCCTACAGCGCGCTGGCCCAGTTGGCCGATCAGCAGCCACGCTTTCAAACCGAAGTCCGCACTTTGCTGGAGGCTGCCGGGGAAGATGAAGCGGCCTCGGTTCGAGCACGCGTTCGCCAAGTGAGAAAGCGACTGAAATGGACCGACGTCACGCTCGATTAACGTCGCTTAGGGTGCCCTAATTTTCGCTGACTGGCGATCACGTTTCGTTAGAAGTCAATTATAACGAAGTGTTGTACACGTGTACAAATAGTCTTTGCCAATCGTTAGACAAATGTGCGCTGGTTATCGATCAGGTCTCGACCCAGAAATGGGTGTCGCCAGCTTCAAAATAAGGGCAGAGGGCATAGCGGCCGAATATTTTGCAGACTGAGCCAGGCCGGAAACGCTCGGCAATTCATGGACTTCTAAAATAGTCTTGGACCGTTGTACAGGTTATTTGTGATAATACCTGAGAAGTGTTCGGCGAATGGGGGGCCAAGCGGGGCGACCTCGAATTTTGACGACGGCAGCGGCCTACGATAGATTGGGTGCTTCTTAGGTCAGCACTTATTTCTCTTCGATAGGCAACCAGGCCATGGATCTTTTCTTTCTCTTGGCGGACGCGAAGGACGACTTCAACCAGTACTTGGACGAGCACCCGGTGATCTTGGGGCTAGGGTCGATCGGGCTCGGCTTGTTGATCGGCGGTTACGGAGCGTTCGAACTTTTTACCGGGGTGTCTCGGGACAAGCGAGGGAACGTGCTGGAAGGGGGGACCGGCAAATTGGCGTCGTTCGTCCGCTTGGCGGTGGGGTTGTTTTTCATCGGTTTCGGGCTGTTCAAGCTGGTCAGCGGATAACAGCCGCGGCCGGTCGATTGATGAATCAAAAAATCAACATGGTTGCATAACAGAAGCAGCTAGCCGCACGCGGCGTTTTCTTTTCGCCTCAAATGTCGGATTGAGGCGACTTGGACTTGAGCCATTCTTGGGATTTTTTCAGAATCCCTGCCCGCTCGATTTGACGCCAGGGAAGGCGCGACCGACATTTCCGCAGGATTTTGCGGACCGGCTGATAGCAGGCAAGGAATGCTGGCTATCGCTGTCTGAAAGTCTCTAACTCCCCAGCGTGACCGGGCAGCCAGCTTATGGCAGCAAGGTGACCCACGTCACGCTCTGCTTATCCCGGCCGTTGCCATTCAACGCGACGGCCATGTTCCTGCTGGCAAGCAAGCAGCCGGACCCCAGCTACATGAGGGTCGGCTAGCAGCGGCCAGCAAGCACTTATCCAAACCATTGGCTCGGTTGGAATCGAGCCCTCAGGTGAAACCTAGGAGCAGCGAAGGTGGGAAGTTTCGATAGCGAAAAGTCCGAGGTAGGTCTCGGTCTGGCAAGCTTGTTGCGTGGCTGGACAACGAATCCGAATCGCTTGACCAAGAGCCCGCGCCGCGAAAAGAAGCGTTCCGCGAAACATTCTTCGGCCCACGCCATCGAGACACTCGAAGTGCGTAGCATGATGGCCGCCGATACGATCTCTTCGATCTGGTTCGAAGACGTCGCCGGAGACAACTACGAGCGCAACGGTGGCGCTTACTCGATCGATGCCAACGGCGTCGTTCAGCAGTCGACTTCCGATCCGTACACCAACGACTGGATCGTGCAACTTTCCAGCGATGTCGCTGGTTCCCTTACGTCCGTTTCGCAAGTTGGTTCGCTACTGGCTGGCAGCGGATTTGAAGTGGAAGTCGTTCGCGGGCTGGGGCTCGTCGGGCAGCTGCTGGTTCGCAGCGAAGGGGCGTCGGCGGAAGATGTCGGAGCATGGTTCTCTTCCCTCAGCACCATCAGCAACTACGAACTCGACATCGCTTCGGTCTTTAATATTACGCCGAACGATGCGAGCTACTCTTCCACCTACGGCATGAATCAGATCGATGCCCCACAAGCTTGGAACAAAACGACTGGATCCGATAGTGTCGTTGTCGGGGTGATTGATACCGGGGTCGATTACACCCACCCGGACCTGGTTGGCAACATCTGGACCAACCCAGGCGAGATCGCCGGTAACGGGATCGACGACGACAACAACGGTTTCATCGACGACGTGCATGGCTTCGACTTCGTCAATAACGACGGCGATCCGATGGACGACAACCATCACGGGACGCATGTCGCGGGGACCATTGCCGCACAAGGGAACAACGGACGCGGCGTCAGTGGGGTCGCTTGGAACACGTCGATCATGGCGCTGAAGTTCCTCTCCGCGAGCGGAGCTGGCTATACGTCTGACGCTGTTCGAGCGATCAACTACGCGACGATGATGCGAACGCAGTATGGCGTGAACATTCGCGTGCTGAACAACAGTTGGGGTGGCGGTGGCTACAGTGCTTCGCTGGAAGCAGCCATCAAAGCGAGCGAACAAGCCGACATTTTGTTCGTCGCTGCAGCTGGCAATGATGGAATGAATAACGATTCCAGCCCGCACTATCCGTCGAACTATTACGTGAGCAACGTGATCTCGGTTGCCGCGACTGATCGCAACGACAACCTGGCCAGCTTCAGCAATTACGGGGCAAGCACCGTCGACATCGCCGCGCCAGGGGTCGGCATCTACAGCACGATTGCTGGGGGTTATTACGCTTCGTTCTCGGGAACGAGTATGGCGGCTCCGCATGTCGCTGGCGTGGCCGCATTGGCATTCGCCTACGATTCCGATGCCACCGCATCTGAAGTGAAAGACGCGATCCTGTCAGGAGGAGATTGGATTTCTGGACTTAACGGGAAGGTCTCGACCGGCATGCGATTGAATGCCGCGGGAACACTTGACCTTCTCAGCCCGGGAAGCACCAACCCGACACCTGATCCAGAACCAACTCCAGATCCAGAACCGAACAAAGCTCCGACGCTCGGCAGCGTTTCGACAAACCCCAGCACCGTTTATCTGGGCGAAACGAACACGATCACGATCTCTGCGAACAACGTTTCCGATTCCGATGGGAACGTTTCCAAGGTAACGTTCTATCGCGACTCGAATGGCAACGGCCGATGGGATTCGACCGACTCGGTCCTTGGTAGCGATTCGACCATCAGTGGCGGACTGGCCAGCTTGACGGTCAGCAATCCATTCACCACCACAGGCAGCCAGCTGATCTTCGCTCAGGCAACCGACAACGATGGGGCCAAGAGCAACATGGTCGCCACGTCGGTCAACGTGGTGCAGCCAGACGACTACGCGAACACCGCCTCGGGAGCCGCGCTGATTTCAGTCGGCAGCTCGAAGTCAGGCAAGTTGAACTACGCTGGCGATGTCGACTACTTCCGTTTTAGTGCGGTTGCTGGGACGACTTACGTGATCGACACCACGCACAACGCGCTCGCAGGCTCGGTGCTGACTCTATATGGCAGCAACGGTGCTTCGCAGCTGGCTCAAGATTCCAGCAGTTCCGGGTCGAAGATCGTCTGGACTGCCAGCAACTCTGGCACCGTCTACCTGGCGGTGAAGGGAGCGACCAGTACGCACACCGGCGACTACACACTGAAGGTCACCGAGTCGTCGCCGTTCGAGCTGAAAAGCGGGACATTGGCGATCATCGGAACGGCCGGAAACGACAGCATCACCGTGAATCATACCGGTTCGACGGTCACCGTTTCGATGAATGGCAAGTCGTCCAGCTACAGTGCATCGCAGGTGAAGAAGATCACGTTCGATGGTGGAGCAGGAATTGATACGGCTCGTTTCTATGGCACCAGTGGTAAGGAAACGTGGACGTTCCGCGCCGACACGATGACGGTTCAGGGAAGCGGTTTCACGTGGAGCACCGAGAACGTCGAGTACAACTACGGCGGTGCGAGCAAATACGATTCGGTAACGTTCTACGACACAATCGCGAACGATACGTTCACCAGCACTCCGACGAAGTCGACCATGCAAAGCAGTGGCTACAAAAATGAAGTCACTGGAGCAAAAACCGTCACGGCTCGAGCCATTTACGGTGGGATCGATACGGCGATGCTATACGACTCGAGTGGCAACGATTACTTCATCGGCCGTGGCGAAGATGCTTACATGCTGACATCGCAGTCGTCGACGATGACGTATGGTTTCGACCGCACGAATGTCTACAGCACCGGCGGCCGCGATCAGGCTTACTTGTACGACTCCAAAGGAAATGACACGTTCACTTCGTACGGAACGTCGAATGTTCTCAGCGGTTCGGGCTATACCAACACGGTTTACAATTACGACCGCGTCTCGGCGATTGCCATGAATGGCGGCAACGACCTGGCCACGTTCCACGATACCGCTGGCAACGATGTCTACGTGGCTCGGGGCGATCAAGCGACCATGTACGGAGCAGGGTATTATGTCGCCGCCCAAGGTTTCACGCGAACTTCCGCCGTGTCGACCAAGGGAGGCAACGATCAGGCGTTCTTCTACGATACCGTCGGCAACGATACGTTCTACAGCCGCACCGTCGAAAGCTCGATGGCCGGGCAAGGTTACGCCAACTCGGCTCGTGGGTTCGATCGTGTCAATGCGATCGCTTCGTCCGGGGGGCATGACGTGGCGTATCTGTTCGATACCGAAACCGATGACAGACTTATCGCTCGGTCAAATTACGCATCGCTACAAGGCGACAATTTTACAAGTTACGCTGCCGGTTTTGACGTCGTGAATGCCTACTCGACTAAAGGTTCTGACAAAAGTTATGTCAGCGACATCGACTTTTTGATGCAATACTTTGGTGAGTGGGACGATTAACACGACCTCTTAATCGCCCCTGATGCTTATCCTCTTTCCCTCCGAACTTGGGCAGTTTCCCACCCACCCCACGTCGACCTACCCCAATCGCTCGGACCGCCCTGGTCGGAGCGATTTTTTTATGCCTGACTGTCCGTGAAGTGTTTCGTCGATTGATTGATTTACGGACACAAACGAAGCAAAATAAGACTCTGCCCACAATCTTCTTTCTTGCTGCGACCTGATTGCCGAGGTTTTTCTCTCATGATTCGTGCCACCACTGCGCTTCTGCTGTCGCTTGCACTGCTGATAACGTCTGCAGAAGCTGAAACACGAACCTGGACCGATTCGTCCGGTCAGTTCAAGATCGAAGCCGAATTCGAGTCTTACGCGGAAGGAAGCGTCACACTCAAGAAGCAAGATGGCGAAACGATCACCGTCCCGATGACTAAACTTAGCCGAGCCGATCAGACATGGGTTCGGGCAGAGCTCCGTGAAATGCGGGCCGGACGTGGTCGGCCGATGCGAGGTGGCACGAACGAAGAGACTTCGCCTGCCGCCAACGGGATGCCTGGCGATTGGCTCGAATGGCGGGGACCGAATCGCAACAACATCGCACCTGGGCCTGCCGCTCCGACAAGTTGGAGCGATTCAGAAAACGTACAGTGGCGAGTCGAAGTTCCCGGTCGAGGACATTCTTCGCCGATTATCGTGGGCGATCTGATTGTGTTGACGTCTGCCGACGAAAATCGCAAAACGACCGGCGTGTTCGCTTTCGACAAAAGAAATGGGAAACTCATCTGGCAGACGCCGATCACGCAGGGTGGTTTCCAAAGCGAGATGCATCCGAAGAATACGCACGCCACTTCGACCGTCGCTTCCAATGGCAAGCAGCTGTTTGCTGTCTTCATTCAAAATCAGGCGGTCCAATTGGTGGCGCTCGACATGAAGGGGAGAATTCAGTGGCAGATTAATGCAGGCTCGTACAATCCGCAGCAGTACAAATTCGGTTACGGGCCTTCGCCCATCCTGTACGACGACATGGTCATTGTCGCTTCGGAATATGAAAAAGGGTTTATCGCGGCTTACGCACAACAAGATGGCAAGCCGCGCTGGATGCAACCGCGTAACGGTATTTCGTTCAGCAGCCCCGTCGTTGCGAAAGTGGCCGGCAAAGATCAAATGCTGATTAGTGGATTGAAGTCGGTATCGTCGTACGATCCGAAGACCGGAAAAGTCTTGTGGACCGCACCTGGGACAACCGATGCAACGTGCGGCACGATGGTTTGGGACGAGGATATCGTCTTCGCCAGTGGTGGCTACCCCGATTCGCAGACGGTGGCCGTGAAAGGAGATGGTTCCGGCCGAGTGCTATGGACCAACAACGAAAAATGTTACGAGCAATCAATGCTGGCTCATAACGGTTATGTCTACGCGATGACCGACAACGGCATCTTCTATTGCTGGAACGGTAAGACTGGCGAAGAGATGTGGAAGAAGCGACTCGGCGGCCCTGTCAGTTCTTCGCCACTGCTAAGCGGTGACAACATCTTTGTCACTAACGAACAGGGCAACGTCTGGGTCGTGAAAGCGAATCCACAAAGTTTCGAGATGGTCGCTGAGAACCGACTCGGCGATGACATCTTCGCGACACCGATCGTCAGCCAAGGACGTCTGTATGCTCGCTTTGCGGACAGCTCGCAAGGGCGTCGTCAGGAGTATCTGATTTGCATTGCGGAGAACTAAGTGCCGAGCTATCCGCCACATGTAGGAAACCGGGAAAGTAAATCCGCAGCGGAAAAAGAGTTCCCCAAACGATCAACGCCTGAACCCCGTGGACGGGATAAAGAAGCAGCAGCAACTGACGGCCATCGCCTGATCCTGCCTGGCCGAATAGTCCCAGGATTCCCCACAACGCCGCTGGGTAAGCAAGCCATAGCAGAACGGTCGTGACGACCAGCCATGCGATGCGGCTTGAACGATTGGCGACCGTAGCCAGACAACAGGGAAGCAGATGGATCGCGGTAATGAACGCGAAGACGACGAATACCACGATGTCTTCGGAAAGCCAGAAGCTTTGTTCGTAAGCGCCGGAGACTCTGGCCATGAATAAAAAGACGCCGACGAGCCCACTGCTCCAAAGGATCTCGGCAATCGAAAACTGCAGCGACCATTTCTGGGGAGGCGCAGGTAAGTGAAAGAGCCAGCACGTTAAGAGCGTTGCCTGCAAAAGCACGATCGCTTCCGCTAAAAACAAAAGGATTGCTCCGAAGATCTCTTTGTTAAATAGCAGCATCGACGTGCCGACCATCAGTAGAAACCAAAATGTAAAGATCAAACGGCGAGTCGCTGGAGGCAAACCCCCAGCCACCACCTGAAAGGTAAGCATTGCCGTCAGTGCAAAAGGACCAGAAAGAAGCGACCACGCGACCCAGTGAATGGTGGCTAAACTTCCTCCTTTGAGCACGGCCACAATAAAAGGAGCCGAGTTGAGGCCCAGCACCCATACGATCGTCAGCCACTGACTTAGTGACATGTTTTGGACAGAAGTAATCAATCGGGCGATGGCATTCATTGCAGCTTCGTGAAATCGGTTTCGGTTTCCGCCTTGGGGTTCTGCGGGGGCGTTTCTTCTACTGCGGGAGCTTGGCGAATCAACACTCCGGGAAAAGCCAGTATTGCTGGAAGTATCACGGCCAGGCCCATCACGAGGTGGCCGGTGTGGGCTGCATAAAAGAGTTCGATTTTGCCCCCGTCTAAGTTCAGTGCATCAAACGTCCTCGATTCAAGCGGTGGAACGAGAAGAGCCGTCGCGATGACTAGAACGACCGAGAGAATTCGGGCCACGACTCCATTCACGACCATCGATAACAGCAGGATCGTTAAGACGACGCCCGTAAAGATGGAAAAGACCAGGAAGTGAACCCCGGCAACTCCTGCCCAGTTGGACCAATTCCATACAGTGAATTCGGACAGCGCGCGGAGTATACCTAACGCGATGGCCAACAAGCCGATACTCGCCACGACTTCCCACAAAGCAATACGCACCGTCCAGGAGGTAGCGATCGGCACAAACGTTCCCATGCAGCCGAGCGCTAAAGTACCCATCGCCGTCGTAGCCGTTGCCGCGGCAAGTCCTGGGGTAAAGGAAACCGGTGACTCGGGAACGGCTGGCATCATCGCCGCAATGAGCAGGCTTTGTCCCACGACCACACTCAGCAATCGAAGCCAAAACGGTCCGCTGCCAGCGGTGAGCCAAATGCCCAACAACGAGGCGGTAAAGAAAGGGACTGTCAGGCCATACCAAAATCCGTCACCGACCCAATTGCTGCTCAACAGGACACCAAACGTCGCAACGAACACGGCGATAATCCAAATCAACGCAAGGCATTGGCGACCGGTCCAGTTCATTCCGCACGATCCTCTCACGATCGATTCTCAAAGGATGCTTCATCGTAGCTCTTCCAGCCGATGGTTGCCAAATCGTGGTGAAATACCGCAGTTTGGCTTACTTATCTCGTTGCAACAGTTGGGGGTTTAGGGGGAAATGATTCCGGACTACGGCTTGAATCAAACGCATAAAATGCCAGCCCCGCGAACTTGTTGAAGAAATAAGCATCCATAAAGGTACGTGCACCTCACTTGAGCATTGGTAATTCTGGCCAGCTGCCGAGCAGGGTTCATCGAGCGTCTTTCGCTTTTTTGAAAGTCAACGCTCTTTAGGAGTTACGTGCTGTTCGCGGAAACCCGATCCGCGTTTTGGCACACCTTTCGCAAAAGGCTTTCGACAGCATTCCGGAATGCGAACGGATCCTTGCGCACCGCAGCTCCGCGAACGGATGTCGCGGAACTCTCCATTTCCAACGACTGGTAAGAGGGAGACGAGCATGACCTCGTTCGTAGTCGCGTCCATCTTAACGATGGCGTCGATGGGGGCTTCCCCTGTCGAAACCCATGCGGTCGACCGTGTCGACCTCATCGAAATTAATCACCTGTACGACCTTCAGGGTCGTCTCGTTATCAATCAACTTATTTTCTATCAATGGGACAGTGCTTCCCAGCGTTTTCAGGTCCGCGCCTGGCGGCTGTTGAAAACGGACGAACAGCTTCCACGCAAATCGTGGAATCAGGAGCAGTACATTTGTCATTGGCGAGACATGAACGTGCTTCGCAAAGTGTATGCGGACAACGTTCGTGAAACATGGACAACGTACGATCCGGAAGTCCTCGAACGGAATATGTTTCCAATCGAACAACGGAGCGAATTGAGCCAGCCGGAATCTCTTTCGGGACGATTAGCGATGGCCGATTCGGAAGAAGAATAACACGTACAACACGAAGCTCGTGCCGGTAAGGGCAAACGCCGGATAGAGAGCTGCCGAGGGAACAATCACCGAAAAGGTCTCTCACCCTTTTCGCCCTCAGGCAGCTTTTTTTATTTCTTGAGCCGTACCGAAACCGAACGTCTCAGCGAACCGGCTTCGCAACACGAAGCAGTGTAGGGCTACCCATTGGTGAACTGTCGCAGACCACGACCACATCCCAGTGTGTATCGGTTTCTTCGACCAGGCCCAAGCCTTCTGGCTTGGCGCCTTCGTGGGGCAGGGGAACGTCTCCCAAAAGCTTCGGCATGTTCGCCGCATCACGATCGGTGCCTGGCACGGCATCTTTTCCATTCCAAGCATACAGCGCGTACGACAATGGTTCGTCACGCATTGGTCCTGCAAGAATCAAGATACGATCTTGCGTATGGACTAAGTCACGGATTCCACGTCCGTGTAAATCAATCAGCAACAAGTCTGCCTTCTTCGGCTTATCGAAATCAAGCCGCAGGACCGGAACCAAGTGTTCTCGCAGAATCGGTCCCCGAAAGCCCACCCACAAGTCATCTCCTTCGGCAGCGAGTCCTTCCATATCGATACCGTTCTCTTTGCTCGGAATACCAAGGAACGGGGCGAGGAGTGAGTCCGACTTTAAGCGAGGTAGCAAATCACATGTCTTTACTTTCGGAGAGAACCGGCCATCTCCTAGGTACTCGATCTCAAACAAGCCTTGCCGATCTGACTGAGGATCTGGCTCGCTGATTCGTTTGCGATTTTCTTTTTGCGTAAGTGTCGTGTCGATTAACCGTCGCTTCTTGCAATGCGATCCTATCACGTAAAGTCGACCGCCACTGAATGCGAGCCCTTCGATATCGATCTCTTCTTCTTCATCTTCCAATTGATCCGACAGATCGATCGTGCCGACGAGGTCGTAATCGCCGGGACTACGTTGACGAAAGATCTGCACCGACGCCCCTTCATCGCCTGCGATTGCAACGAACCGTCCTCCTTCCAAAACGACAATCGCGCTGATGTCGTAAGGGTGTTGCAGGTCTCCATGAAACGTCCACAGTTCTCGTTGTTGCATCACGATTCCATTGGATTAGAGGAGAGCGAATTAAAGAGAGTCATGCTCTGCTTTCTCGAGACGCTGAACATAAGCACGTTCTATCGCGTGAGCTGCCCAAGCGGCGTAGCAGAACAGAAAGATTCCGCCGATACAAGCAGCTCCTTGCATGGCATACGAAATGGGAACGATGAAGAGGGTAACAATCAACCCAATGCCAAGCACCGCAGACGGAATTGCCGTGAGTTGTGCGACACGCTGTGTTACGGTTTCAGGTCGGATGAATAGCCCCGCAAATACGTGATACAAGAATTGCCCGAAGTAGAACGGAAGCAGGATCAATCCGCCATCAAAGTCGTCTGGCTCGTCGAAGGGATCTAGATCGACCATCATTGACAACCGAAAGGGAAGTGACGTCGGCGCACGATTTGCTCTTATACGTTAACCGTAGATCTCATTACATTTCAAATCTTGTCGGGGGAATATCAGACAACAATGGCGTCCTTTCTACCCATCATCTCTCTTCTGCTGGTGATTGTCATCTCGTTGATGGTCGTTCGCATTGCGACCATCGCGCTGGTCCTAACTGGCATTTCGCATCAACTGGCCCAGTTTCAAGCACGATCTGCGTTCACTGGGGCTGGTTTCACCACGTCGGAATCAGACAAAGTGACGCAGCATCCTGTTCGCCGAAAGATCATCATGCTGCTGATGTTGCTGGGGAACGCGGGGATCGTGACGGCCGTCAGTTCGCTGATGCTTTCTTTCGTCAGTACGAGTGACGAAAACCCCGTTAACATTTGGCTTCGCTTTGGCTTCTTGGGCGTGGGCTTGGTCATTCTTTGGTTTGTTACTCAAAGCCAATGGATCGATCAGAGGCTGAACAACTTAGTCGAATGGGCCCTTCGCCGTTGGACCGATTTAGAAGTCGCCGACTACTCGAATCTGCTGCACTTGGGACATGGCTTCAGTGTCGTCGAGATGGGCGTCGAAGAAGATGACTGGCTCGTCGAACGAGACCTTGCGGGCCTTCGCCTTTCGGAAGAAGGCGTGCTTGTCCTCGGTATCGAACGACCCGGGGAAGATTACGTCGGTGCCCCTCGCGGAACGACGCGATTGCAAGCGGGAGATACGGTGATTTTATACGGCCCGCGCGACATTCTTACCAACCTCGACGAACGCCGCGCTGGATCAACAGGAAACTGGGACCATCACAAAGCGGTCGATCGCCAACTCAAAGCACAACGCGAGCAAGCCGAGAAGGATGCAGAAGAGGAAGAGAACGCAGCGAAATGAATGGCTTGCGTTTCTACATTTTGTTGGGTAGCTGCGAGATGTATCGGGTGAAGTGAGATTCGAGTTGCGAGATGTCGCGGCCGAAGGCTTCTTGGAAATCGGCGAGACGCTGCTGAGGCGTGTATTCTTCTTCCGCCGAACGTGTTGCCACTTTGCGAACGTAAGCAGCGAACTCGCGTGGCCGGGTCTCGATGAGATAGAAGACCATGGCCCAGCCTTCTCCGTAGGCAGTGCTAGGGCGATTGTAGTAAGCGTCATCTGTGGCAACGAACTGGGCGAGCGAGTCGGGCGAACGCTTGGTTTTCATGTACTCCAGAAATTCCAACATTCGCGTCTTGTTTACGCGATCTCGAAACTGAGGATGGTTCCGCGAATCCCAAACGCCCGGCGCCTCGAACATGGTCGCGAGACCTTCGACAAGCCATTTCGGTTGCGGGGCATAGCGACTGTGGATTCCGGTGTTGAACGCGGTTTGGTGGGTCGCCTCGTGAATGATCGTGGCCATGTTTTCTTGCCACATCGGATTGTCGTGATGGCCGTGCGTAACGTCGTACAATGCCACTCGGTTGGTACGTGACGAGTAGTAACCGACGGTGCCTGGGCTGACCCGCATGCCATCCTTGGCCGCATACAACTGATAAGACCGGAAGTCCGGGAAGACGACAGCGACTAAAGGGAACTCGCTTTTAACGGGCTGAATCCCGCGAACGGTAAAGTAGTGATGAAACGATCGGAACAGCTTCTCAAACTGATCGGCCCACTCATCCTCTTGGCCGGCCGGATGCACGACGAGATAGTTGCCGGTTCCCGTAACGTCGTATCCTTGGCCGAACTCCGACAGCAGCAGTCCACGCATCTCGTTCTGACGCATCGGTCGAAACGGCGTTTGCAATTGGGCATAGTTGGAAGCGCTTTGCGGAGCGAAGTCCCACATCTGTCCATCACGCCCCAACATAATGACGCGTTGCGGGCTTGCTAGCACAGGAGTGGCTTGAATCGTTTCGTTTTTCAGATCCAACTGGATCATAACGGGGTAGGTCGGCCCTTGGGCCTCTGCCTTCGGCGTGCAATTTTGCGTAGAATGCAGTCCGAGAAGAAATCCCGTGAGCAGGAAAATTTGTAGCGACTTCATAGCCGTTTCCAGGGTTTACTAAGTAGTGGGACCGTTATGACCTTACAAGGGTAGGTTACGCTAAATAAAAAACCCCTACAAATGAGGGGGAAAGTTTCGAAGAATTCGCTGGAATCTCATCGCCACAATCCCTAGAATGAACGCTCACCTCATCTCAAATTGACCTTATCCGGAAGAAATTCCTTACCCTATTCATGGCCGCGCTTCGAACCATCATGTGGGTGGGCCTCTTGCTTGCGCTTGTGGCACCGCTCTACGCTCAAGATGTCGAACCTAGTATGTCGGACCAGGTGAAAGCTTGGGCTCGCCGTCTAGACTCTGACACGCTGGAAGATCGCGAACGCGCTGAGCGACAGATCATCGAGCTAGGACACAAAGCTCTTGAGTACCTTCCCGAGGTCAAACCGAGTACGGCTGCGGAAACCAAAGCTCGACTTCAGCGTATTCGCACCGTTCTGGAAAAGAAGCGAGCCGACAGCGCCGCCAAGGCATCTCGCATTACGCTTTCCGTAAAGGACAAACCCCTGGCCGATGTCTTAGGGGCAATCCAGGAACAGACCGAAAACAAGCTTGTCGACTATCGCTCGAACTTCGGTCAGCGAGCCGACGGCACCAAGGTCAGCGTCGACTGGGAAGACGTTCCGTTTTGGGAGGCGGTAGAAGATCTGTTCGCCCAAACCAATCTTGAAGCGTATCACTATGCCGGTCAGGCGAATGTTCTGGCTTTCGTCGCAAAGCAAAACAGCTCGGCCGAACCAAACCCGCTTGTTCGCACGAGCGAGATCTTTCGCTTTGAACCGACCCGGGTCGAGTCGTTCCTGAATCTTTCCGATCGATCCCAACGTGGAACATTCTTGAATTTGCAAGTCGCCTGGGAACCTCGAGTCGAACCGATTGTCATCAAGTTACCTTTGGATCAGTTGACTGTCGAAGACGAGGAAGGCAACTCGCTGCAAAGTGGCGACCGAACCGGTTCGCTCGATACCGAAGTCGTTCAAGGCGTTTCGGCCGTTGACATACAGCTTCCCTTGGGAAGTACCGACCGCTCGTCGCAAAAGATCGCCACCCTCAAAGGCGAGATGGTCGCGCTCATGCCAGGTCGAATGGAAACGTTCACGTTCGACAAGCTGGAAACGGCTCGCAACGTGAAAGACACCCGCGGCGCTATTGAAGTTGTCCTGGAGACATTCCGTCCCAACGGAGACATCTGGGAAGCGAGCATAATGCTCCGCGTCCTCAACGAACAAGGCTCGCTCGAATCGCACCGAGGCTGGGTCTACAACAACGAAGCATATTTGCAGGGCCCCAACGGGGAACGTATCGACATCGCCGGTTTTGAAGAGACCTATCGCGACGTCGATACCGTTGGCATGTCCTACAAGTTTGTCCTGGAACGTGAAGTAGGCGATTTCCAATTCGTGTATCGATCTCCGGCCTCGATCATTTCGTTGCCGGTATCCTTTGAGCTGACCGATATTCCATTGCCGTAATTTCCCTGGAAAGCTAAGAGCTGGCGGAGGCTTTCCTCTCGCGGCACCGGAAAACGAAAGAATTGAGAGCAAGCCATATGTTGTCAAAACCTTGGATCGGATCGCCCACTTTCGTCCTAGTGATGATCTGTTTGATCGTCCTGCCGGAAGCCGCCAATCAGTGGAGCCTCTCAGGCGATCTGGAATCTTCCGCGGGTCCATATCTGCCAGAAGAAACCCTCATTCATCCCATTACCGGGGCGATGGTGGTTGCCAGCGTTAACGACGTTCCCATTTACGATGTCGAGATCGAACGCTACCTGGAACGATTGAACGTATTCGACAGCCTTCCGGAACAGTCGCTACAGATCTATCGCTCCACGGTGATGTCGCAGTTGGTACGACGCCAGGTCATTCTCACCTACCTGCAAACCACCGAGTTCCGCGCGTCGGAACAAGAGATCGATCTGGCCATCTCCGAAATCAAGAAGTCGCTTGCCGCCCGTGGGCAGTCGCTTGACGACTTTCTCGCTTCCGGAAAAGTCGACCGCTCGATTCTGCGGCGGAACCTGGCTTGGAAGATCGTTTGGACCCGCTATCTGAAAAGCTACCTGACCGACGCGAATCTGCGGCGCTATTACGAACGCAATTACCAGCGATTCGATGGCACGGCTCGTCGCGTCTCGCAAGTTTACTTCGGCGATCCGTCCGACGAAAATTTCGACTGGGATGTGGCCTTTCGTGAAGCGGTCTTCCTGCGAGATCGAATTCAACAAGGCGAGATCACTTTCGAGAAAGCGGTTCAGGAGTACTCGAAGTCTCCGAGTGCGAAAGATGGCGGAGACATGGGATGGGTTCGTCATCATGGACCGCTTGACCCACGAATTCATGAAGCCGCATTTGCCCGCCCAGTCGGTGAACTCGTCGGACCGATTCAAACCAAGTTCGGCATTCACTTGATGAAAGTCAACGAAGAACGTCGCGGCGAAATGGAATGGGAAGAGATGGTCGACGAGATTCGTCACGCGGCCGCCGCTTACCTCTTCGCCCACGTGGCCGATCGCCACATCTCCGACTCGAACGTCTATTACTTCGGCGAGGAAGAAGGATCGGAAATCGATCCTGCGTTCGTCCGTCGATTCAGCGACGAGTTCATTGCCCCTTAGCTAGTTGTTCTTGTCGTCCGGTTCGATCCATTTTCCATCGCGGTAAACGCATTTGCGCGGGTCGAACCGTGTGGCTTTATCGAGCGACAACACCGGCAGCGGCTTGAGGAACGATTGATCGATGAAGAAGCCCCATTGTGGCTGAACTTCCATCGAAGTCTCGCTCGTGCTGAGTTCTAACTCGGCGGCAACAAGCTTCTGCATCATGTAGGGCGGGATCTTACCTTGCTCGCAGCCAGGGCAGTTTCCTTGCACCAGTGCAAGGCAATCCTGGAGCGTAATCTTGCTGGTCCCTTGCTGCAGTGCCGCTTGAATTTCATCCCGTTGAAGTTGCTGCCGCGCGTCGGCACGTTCTCCCTTTCGCAGCATCTGCAGGACGTTGATCACTTCGTCCCGCATCGACTCGTCGAGGGGCGTTCCCGACGCGGTCGCTTGCACGTTTCCTTCCAGCAAAGCCGCGTCATGGTTAGGATCGGTCAGATAGGCCATCGCACGAAGGCGTTTGACTCCTTGTGCATCGGTCATCAGGGGTGTCATACCCAGCAGGGCACTGCGCCCTTCTTTCTGTGGGTCGAGATGAGCCGCAATCATGAACAACCGAGCAGCCGTTTCGACCGCTTCCGGATCGGAGGCTTTCTCGACAAGTTCCTCGGCATACTCACGGTACGCTTTGGGATTCTCCGGAGAAAGCTGTGCCAAACGACTGGGGCTGACCGGCTGCAGAAGTAAGTCGATCTCGGTACGAAGAATGCGACGATGCAGCGGCTCTCCCTCAGGCGTTTCAATGCGCAGTTCGATGCTGTCGTCGTCGGAAGATTCCACGAAACCGGCAACGGGCTCTTTCTTACCTTTCAGATAAACGACGGCCCCTAGCGCGGATGAAAGCGGAAAGAGTACTACCAGTGCTACGGCCATGCTCGGCACATAGGTTTTGAACGTCATGCCGATCCTCCTGTCAGTTCCCACAGTTTGACCAAAGCCAGTTCGCCGCTGCGAAGTTGTTGAATCAAGTTCGTGGCATCGGCATCTTGCCGTTCCAATTGATCCACGATTTGGCCTAGCTGTCCTTGCAGTTGCGGACGTTCCTTGCCGTGCCGCATCACCAGAAGTCGGATCCAGATGCGCTGCTTGGCGACCATGGACGCGACCGGTGAATTGCTCAGGTAATCAAGGGCGATCTCGCGCCGCGTTATGTCTTGCAGTTTGGCGGTTTCGTTGTCGGTCAGCGTCATTTGCTCGAGCCGTGCTTTTTCAGCGTCAATCAGCAGCGTCGCGACCGCGGCCGGCAGGGCATTGCTGGAAAGCTGATCGGTGGCAATCCCTTCCAGACGTGCATGTTCGCGATAATGATCGCCGAGGAAGATCGCCATTTCGTTGGCCAATTGTGGTGAGAGTTCCCCAGATCGCATCGGTTGGCTGCCGAGACCTTCCAGCCCACTACGCAGAAGGCGTTCGCGAAGGTCGTCCCGAGCGGTACGGATGTTGTTGATCACGACCGTTTCGCCCAAGATACCGCTGACAATCTCGGCCATATCGTCTGCGGCACGTCGCGCCGTAGGAACTTGATCGGCCATGGCCAGCTTGATGGTAGTCCAGTGCGAGAAGGCCCTCAGTCCGCTTTGAATCTGGTTTTGCTCGGCGCGCGGTTTCGGAGCAAGCAGGTACGACGCCAGTTCGGCCGATGTGTCGTAGTCGACATCGGGAACGTCGCCGGAGATCGAGCAAAGTTCGCGGTAGACGTCGATGCGTCCTAGCGGATTGCTCGCCCGTTGAAGGCGACCAATCAACTGCTCGACTTTCGACAAAGCGGCAAGTGTCTTCGTCGAGTTTCCGCCGGCGCTGCTGCCACTGACGCTATCCTCCTCGAATTCAGGAGAGCCTTCCTTCAGCGTTTCTTCAAAGACACGCTGTCCCATATCTCCCTGGCTGGCAGCATGACCGAGCACCGAAAGAAAGCTCAGCTCGGTCACTTCTTTGGCCATCTGTCCTGCGGTGATATCGGCTGAAGGTTCCCACGCAAATCCGGCTGAGCGACGGGTAAACATGCGATACATTTCGCCATCGCGAACGACAACCGCGTCGAGTCCAAGCTCGGTGCGAACCAGTGCAGCGGATTGAATCGGATCGTCGGCATCGAGGCCTCGTCCGATTCGCTTTGAGAGAAGACGCGTGACATTCCGCTGCACCATTTCACTTTTCAACGTTTGCTCAAACGCGTCAAGAATCGGCAACAAGCGTTCCGGCTTTTCTGAGTTGACCACCCTTTGGACGACCGGCTGGTACGCTTCCCAATTGCCATTCATACGTCCGACGATATCGGCTACCAATAGGCTGTCTTTGGCAATGACCTGATCGGCCGGCAAATAGCTTTGAGCGGTCTTGGAAAGATCGGCATGTAGTCGGGCCGCCGCATTCGGTTCGCTCGCCGCAAGATCGCGAATCTTGCGATACTGCTCGCGAATCATCTCGCTCATCGTCAATTCCATTGGCGCCGCTGAACCGGAATAGACGATGCCAAGTTGTTGTTCCATTTCGTCGATGAACATCGCCTGACGGTCCTCAGGCAAGTCGGCCTGCTGCGATGCTTTGACGCTGAGGTATCCTTTCTCCAGCATTTGCGAAAGGGGCGTTGCCGCGGTGATCGGAGCGTCTTTCAGCGAGATGCCTTCCGTCAATGTGGCCGCGATCGCTTTAACGGCATCGTCATTTGGCTCGTCATGAACCAGGTCGACGATGGCTTCGCGAAGGGCTTCTTTCGATTCTCCTTCCTGGGCGACCGAAGCGGTCACCATACGCGGCAGTAGCTTGCGATACGCCGCGCTCCGAGCAATCGGATCGTCGGTGCAGATCTCTGTCAGCTGAGACTGTAGCGAAGGGTTCTCCTGATAAACCTTCAACAGATTCAGCGAAAGCGATTCACCCCACCATGGCTGTCGTTTCCACACGAGTGGTTCTGGTTCGGCTTCATCGGGGCCTCCGTCCGGGTCGCTGTCGACTTCGCCAGGGACGGTTCCTTCAGGGCCCGGCACGTTTCGCGCGGTGGGGGAACCCTGAGGTGGGATCGAACCCAGGTAAATAATATAGCCGCCCCCAAAAATGAGCAGGGCAAAGAACGCGCCGAAGATCATCGCGACTTGCCGTTGGCCACGATTCTGCCGACGGTTGTAATCGACGATGTGGTCTTCGATCAGCTGTTGGCATTTGCCGTGATCGAGTCCCCACTGTTCCCCTTCGTTGAGCAGCCGTTGCCGGTTTTCGATGGAGAGGAAGCCTTGGTCCTGCATCAGCTCGTCAACAAGCGAAGTGATGTGGGACTCGGCCTGCTGGACGGTTACCAGACGCAGGTCTTCTTCCTGAAGAACTTCCCGCAGCGTGCTCCATGCCAGCTCTTCATGGATGCCATGCATGTCGACGCCGATTTGTACCAACTGCTGAGCCAACGTTGCGATGACGATTCCATGATTGATACTTTCGAGTCGTTCGCGAATGAACTCGCGGAACGAATCGGCTCGCTGCTGGAGGCGTGTGTCGGACTCGTTCTTTTCGTTTTGCTTTTGAATCGAAGCGAGTGCCGCATCGCGTTCTTCGTCGCTCAGCCCTAAGTCAGTGGCGACTTGGGCGATCATAATACGCGTTAACGAATTGACGCCTCCTTGTCCGGCAATGATGGTCGCCGCGCGCTGCTGGAACGTGGTGATCAGTTCCGCTTTCGCTTGCTTCTGATCTCGCTCTTCCGGTTGCTCGACTTCCGAGGCGATCGTGTAGCCTTCCTGTTGAGCCACTTCCCGAAGAAGGTCCCGCGCCAGCACTTCACTCAAGCCAAGCTTCGAAGTTCCTTCACGAATCAGTTTCATTTCGCGACGTTCATTGATTCGCTTCGTCGGCAACGCTTCCATCGCTTTGCGAAGGTAATGCCGATACATTTTGCTAGGGGAAGGCTTCTTTTTCGGAGGTGCCGCTTCCGCTTTTGATTCGTCCGATCCCTCTTCGTGGTCCTCGGTTTCCGCGGTTGCGTCCGTATCCGCTGTCTTTGCTTCTTCGCTCGCTTCGCCGGAAGGGGGTTGCGGGTTGAAGTCGGTATCGTCCAAACGACGATAGAGGTTCCCACGAATGTCGTGCGGAATGAGCAGTTGGTCGGCGAGAAAGTTGATTCGCGCTAAAGCACGTTCCGACCAACCTCGTTCATCGGCAAGGATCAGCCGCGATTGCCGCGTGAAGGAATACAAGTCTTGTGGTCGCACGCCGGGGTATTGCTGGTCGGAGTCCTCAACGATTTCGGACGAGATCAGCGACTCGTCGTCCACGGAAGCATCTTCCGACGGCTCATCGGCCAAAGCGGGTTCCCGCGGCGGTGGGTATGCGGGTTCGGTGCGAACGACCGGTTCGCTTGTTCGAGGTGGAGGAGGGGGCGAGCCGTTTTCTGGCGAAGGGGTCGAATAGAGACGATTCATCGCCTGCTGATATTCTTCCCGAGAAAGTCCGAACTGATATGCCAGCGCAGGCAGAGCGGTCGGATCGTGTCCGCCGCGAGAAGCTAGAAATGCTTCCGCTTCGCGAACGAATGCTTCGATCCGTGGCGAGTGATGATCGTCAGAAGAGTTTGAGGACGGTCCTTGCGCCATTCCATTCGACGTGTTCGGGAAATGCAAAAAGTCAGGGCCCTGCTTATCCGGAGATCTGCTGGGCAAGTGTCTTTATTTTATCGCGCCACGGGGGCAAACCCCAATCTGGGTGCAGTAATTCGAACTGCTGGAGCACAGTTTTAGCTTGATCGGGGTCGGTTTGCCGCAGACAAGCCAGCTGGTAATACTTCGCCTCGAACCAGGCTTCATCCCCCTTATTGAGCCCCACCAACAAGGTACGCCAGTGCTTTAAAGCGTCTGCGTAGTTTTGTAACGTGAACTCGACTCTTCCCAGCCGCTGCAGGTATTCCTGTTCGTTGGGGTTCGCTTCCACGAGTACACGAAGGTAAGTCGCGGCGTTGGACCACTGCTGAAGCTGCTCGGCAAAACCGGCCGCTTTCGAGCATGCGACTTTGGCGTTCTTGCTTTTCTGAACGGCATTCGCGGTCGCTCCCAGGTGCTTCGTCAAGCGGCTGTAAATGTCGAAGCCTTCCTCCAGCAGTTGTCGGCTGGGATTCGATGCGGCGTCGACTTGCCGGTCGATTTCGAGCGCTCGCACAATCAATGCGGACTGTTCGTACGGTGTCCCTTGAGCGTTTTTGAGCAGCCAGTCGGCATGTTCGTTGACTGCGGCATCGTCCTTTTGGGCTCGCGCCAATAACAGCGACTGGTAATGGAAATCGACCCAGGCGCGGTCTTCACTGGGTAATGCACGCACCAGAGGGTCCGAGGCTTGAACGTACTTGGCGAAATCGCTTGTCGGCAGTACATCCTTTCGGGCCAAGTCGGCCACGTTCAACAGGCAGCGAACGACGCCTGAGATCCGGTCTTCCGGGGCGTTGTTTTTGTTGAGCCGCGACTCCAAATCATCCGCGACATCTTTCAGCTGCCGGGCAAGTTCTTTCTTTTCATCCTCGGACGATGCCTGATCGACTTGTTGGCGAAGCAAATTGCACAAGTCGAACTTGGCCGACCAATAGTTGGGATCTGCCGCATCGATACTTTGCAGTTGACGGATCGACGACGTCATCGAACCTCGCGACTGCTGCAACTTGGCAATGAAATAGTCAGCCTTCTGGGCATACTGGTGATTCGGAAAGTCTCGCTTAAGATCTTCCAGAACTTCAATGGCTCGCAGGCCGTAACGCGGTTCTTCCTTGGCCAACGCTTGATACGAAACGAATGCCATCCAGGCCGACTCGGCCGCTTTGCTGGGGTTGGGGCCCTTCAAGCCGGAGACTGCATCTTGGAAGTTCATGCCTGCCTCGGCATGTTCGTTCAATCGATAGCTGCACCAGCCGAGCGTGTATCGGCATTCACTAGCCGACAAAAGGTCTTTCTTCGCTTCCGGAGCGGCGAGTGCTTCCCGCAGCTGGGTTTGGGCGGCGCGGTAATCGTCGTCCGACTTCGACTCTTCCGCTTTGGCAAACTCTTGCTGGCCGATCAGCCAGAGCATGTAAAAGCCTTTCGACTTCTCCAAATCGATTTCGTACTTCTCGATCAGCTGAATCGCCGCCGAGTGATGTCCCAGCTTGGCCAAGCCAATGAGTCCCTGCACGCCCATGTCGCGAATGGCAGGTTTGTCCTCGCCTTCGCGAAGGCCAGTGTCGGCCAGCAGTACGCACAGGCTCGTCTTGCCGGGGGACGAATTGCCTTGGAATTCTTGGATGGTCTGCTTGGCAAACTTGGCCGCTTCGTCCAGCTTCCCTGCATTGATCAAACCGCGGCAGTACCAATAGTCGGCCTGATCGACGATGTCAGCTGGCGTCGGACCCGCTTCGAGCAGGGCGAAACAACGCTGGCCGTCGAGCAAGTTGTTGTTCAAGATCTCGGCCATCGCCAGGCCAATCAGCGCGCGGGCACGCCATTCATGTTGCAGACCCATCCGGTTGGGATCGGCTTCTTCATGCCAAGGGGTTGTTGCCTTTGGATCGATCTTTAAGTCGAGCAGCTCGCGAAATTGACTGATGGCGATCTTGGAATAATCGGACGGACCACGAACGCCTTCAACGAGCGAAAGATAGTAGTTCGACCAGGCTCCAAAGAAGGCGGCTCGACCAACGACCCCTTCTAACTCTCGGGTGATTTTCTCTCGGTTCTCTCGCGCCGAACCGGGCGGCATGCGATCGATGACGTCCCATTGTTCTTCGATTCGTTTTTGAATCGACTTGTGATACTCGACCAGTTTTGGAGCAATCCGTTTGAAGATCGCGTCCGCTTCGGCCAGCGATTCTTTATCGGCGGGATCGTTCAACCATCGCGAAGCGGCCGCTTCGCCACGGTTGTAGTCGGCTTGCAGCAGCATGACCTGCAATGCCGGCGTGTCGGCACTTGGGTTGTCGGAAAGAAACTGCTGCACTTTCTGCTGATAGGCTTTGGACCGCGTTGGATCGTCGGCGTAGCGCATCAGCTGCGATGCATACAGCTGCGATGCCGTATCGAGCAGTTCTTCGCGATCGTTCGCAGGAATGGCTGAACCGAGGTAGCGTTCAATCAACAGTAAACGCTGATCAGCGAGGTTCATGCTGCTGAGGTAATTGTCGACTCGGCGATATTCCTCGAGCATTTGCTGCGGCGTGCGAGTATCGTTGAGCACTCGACTTTGAGCAGAAACGGCGCGGAGCAATCCATCACCCAGCCCGACCGTCAGCAGACAGGCGAGCAGTGTGCGAATCATTCGCCATTTCGAGCGGGACAACACGAGCGAGATGCTTTCGTTTATTGGGCCAACGGAACGTACGAAACGCCGGGGAACTCGGCGTTTTTGCAGGCTTGAATCGCCGAGGCTGCCATGCCGTACGGAGCGGCGTCGGGGGCACGCACAAACGCGCCGTCTGCTTTGTTGGGAAACTTGTCGAGTACTTCCTCAAGTTCAGCGAACGTGCTGATATTGTTCGAGCCAATTTGGTAGACCCAACTGCCGTCGACTTCGGCAAGCAGGACGATCGCAGGTTCTAAATCGGTTTCGGCCGCGGAGCTCGACTTTTCGTTGACCTTGGTAACCGCGTCGAGATCGCGTTCGGTTTTGGTAAAGCTGGCCGTCACGATAAAGAAGATCAGCAACAGGAAAACGACATCGATCATGCTGGTCATTTCCAACGTGATCTGCCGATTGTGGGCACGTTTATGGCTGGATAATTTCATGGTCTAGTTCGGTACCTGGACGGCGAGCCGCACTTTTTGAATGCCTTGGCTGGCGAGCTGTTTAACGAGCGCGTTGGGGATTTCGCATGTCGCCCTTTGGTCGATGCGAACGACGACGGTTACCAGTCCGGGGTCGCCCCCGTTGGCTTCCAGTTCGTTGCCGACCAAAAACGCGACGTCCGCCAACTCCAACGTGTTGCCGGCCACAACGATCTCGCCTGCTTTATTCACGTTGACGACCAGGGAGGTCTTCTTCTGATCTTTCGCTCCCTTCAACTCCGGCAGTTCCAGCTTCTCGCGATTGGTTTCCGAGACCTGGCTGACGGTGATGAAGAAGATGAGCAGCAGGAAGACGATGTCGATCATCGGCGTGATGTCCATCCCCTTGGTGTGCCGCACTCGCTTCTTGGAGAGTTTCATGCTTAGGCTCCACGAAGACGATTAACGACGACGACCCAGCGGCGTCAGGATTTGTTCGACCCGCTTGCCGACTTCCGCGACCAGCGAATCGATGCGGTTGCCAAAGTAGCTGTAGGCAACCATCGCGGGAATCGCGACGACGAGGCCCAGCAGCGTGGTGACGAGGGCCTGACCGATCGAGCCGGCCAGGTCTTCCGGTTTGGGGGCACCGCCGCTCGAGGCAATCGTATTGAACGCTTTGATCATACCGAGCACGGTGCCTGTCAGCCCCAGCATGGGGGCGATCGAACCGATCAAACCGAGCACTTCGGTCTTTCGATACAGCTTCGCGGTTTGGTCTTCGCCCGCTTCTTCGACGGCCGCTTTGTATTCGGCGAAACCGAATTCGGCCCCGCGGAATCGTTCCAAACCAGCTTGCACAACGTACGTCAGCAGCGAGTCGTATTCGGGGTTCTTACAAACCTCGAGGGCTTCGTCGACGCGGCCTTGGGCGATCATTTCCTCCAGTTCGTACGCGACCCCTTCCGGCATCAGCACGCTTTTGCGGATCGTCAGGAAGTGTTCGACGATGAAGCCGATGGCGACCATCGATAGTAGTCCGATCAGCACCCCGACGGTGCCACCATCCATCAGCGTATCGAGCAGCGTTTTCTCTTCGTAATCGGCCGGGGGGGCAGTGGTAGCGTCGTCGTTGTCGTCTAGCGTGAGCGTATCGGCCGAGTCTGCTGGCGGAGGATTGCCGGCATCTTGGGCCCATGTCTGAACGGCGAACAACGCCATCAGCAAGACCAGACAATAAATGATGCCCGCCTTGGGCGTGGTTTTCTGTCGCATATCGAAGGTGCCTCTCAAGGGTTGCTGTTGGACGATTTCGCCTGGCGAAGCTGCTCGGCATGGATCGTGCCGCCATAGAACAACATCAGTTGCCGGCGGATATCTTGGGCTTGTTCAGGTTGTTGGATTCGCTGCAGTGCGGAGTACGTTTCGGCGAGTGCGGCGGCGGCCAGCTCGGGATGGTCGTTGCCATACATAGCCGGAACATGCAAAAGATCGAGCACGCCATTTTCGATCCGCAGGAACTCGCTGGAACGGGAACCGGAGATGCCCAGCAAGTATCGCGCGACCGGCTGATTCCAGGGTTTTAGGCTGTGGATGACCGGTTCCAAGTCGGCCCCGGCGCCGATCAAATCTCCGGAGTTGATTCGTGACTGAGCGGTGAGGATCGTGGGCCATTCCTTCAAAGTCGGATTGCCGCTGCGAATCCGTTTCTGCCAGGCTTCCGCTTGCATGAATTCTTCCGCCGCGATCGCCAACGCCGCCATATAAACGAAGACACCATCGGGCGCGCCAGATCCGATCGACGTTGCGGCGATGTCAGCGCTTGCCAATGCGGCTTTCGCTTTTTCTCGATCAAAGAACAGCGGCATTAAGTCGCTAGTCAGTCCGGTTTGCTTGTCGTAGTCCAGCGAGCGCGTTCCGGGAAGCTGCGTTACGTCGCTGCTGCGGGTGCTTTTCATAATTCGCAGACAGCAGAAGTAAGGCTCGAGCGCCGCTTCACGATCTCCTTCGGCCAGACGTCCCCACATGGTGGCCTGGCAAACCATGTAGGCGACTTTCGAGTCCCGTTCTTTGTAGCGGTCGAAGATGCTTTCGGCCGGTTCACGAGCACCGGCATAGTCGCCCACTTTCAGCCGCTGATGAATGCGAAACAACGGCAGCCCAAGTTCGTTCCGCAGGCGATCGAAGTCGGCTTGCTTGTCGGGACTGACGGTGCCCAGTTCAATCTCGTGCCAGGGGATTAAGTTGTTGTCGGTGACTTTCACGCCTTCTTCGTCGAAGCCGATCACCGTGATATTGCCCAGCAGACGGAGGTCTCGCAGAATGAGTCGATCGGCTTGGGCCGCGCCGACGGTCACGAACCCGATCGCACACGCCAGAAGTGCCTCACGCCACCAACCTCTCAGCGGCCGATTAGAAGGCGGAGACATGGCGATACGAGCCTCCTGAGTCGTTGGCAATCTGTCGCATCAGCGGTTCGGCCGCTTTATCGATGAACGAGATCGCGTGGATCTTCGACTTGCCGCTGCCGCCGATGTTCAATCGTTTGACGCCTTGTACGACGTCAGGCTCGAACAAACCGTCGGTCATAAAGAAGATGGCATCCGGCGGAGGCGTTAGCTTGAACGATTCCTCGAACGCCGGCAGCGGCATCGTGCCCCCTTGAGCACTAACCGTATTCAGCCAACGTTTGACGTTGTCCAGATCACGTTTGGGGTTTCGCCAGCCGCGCATGTTATAAGGAACGGCCTGGCTGTTGAAGAATACGATCTGAAATTCGCTCTCCCGCGACATGCTGCGGATCGCTTCCAGGATTTCTTCTTTCACATAATCAAGTTTGGCACCGCTCATACTGCCGCTGCAGTCGGCGATGATGCAGATCCGGGAACCTTCGGCCCTGACGCCCATGAACGTGGTGCCGGCTCCGACCGAGCCACCACCACCGCCGATTGTGTTGAGCGATCCCGCGGCGCCTCCGGCCGCTCCGCTGGGAAGCAGCTGCGAAAGACTCACTTCCTGGCCCATTTCCGAGTTGGCTGCCGTGGGTGGTTCGATATCGGCGACCAGCTCGTCCAAGCTGGCGGTGTCGGCCGTTTGCTCGACTTCGCTTGTATCGAGAACGTCGCCGCCGGAGTCGGTTAGGTCGATTCCCGGAAGTTCGCCGATACTTACTTCCTCGCCTTCGGGCATTCCGCTGCGATAATCACAGGTAACGGCTGCCAGGATGAACAGCAGCCCCATGTGGATCAGCAGCGACGCGAAACCGGAGATGCTGTCGGTCAGCCAGTGATGCACGCGAGGCTGATGTTCGACCTCGTTTTGGTGTACCTGTTCCGCGTCGGGCAAGCGAACGACATTCCCGCAATGCGGACAAACAACTTCCCCTCCTAACTGCTGAGCAGTCGCGGTCAGGTGTTTGCCGCAGTAAAAACAGGAAAGCTGCATGAGGGAACTCGCGAAAAGCTTGGGTCTGCCGACATCCACGGCAAACTGCTAAAATCAGAGGAGCATGGCAGTTACGCCGCAAGCGGTGGTGTACACTGCACAATCATCATCGTAGGAATTGAATTCAACCCGGTCAATGAAATGGGAGGGGAGTGTTCGGTTTTCGGTGTTCCGTTTCCAGCAGGAACGAAGAGTGACGAGTGATTGCATACTCCGAATCCCCTTTCTTACTGAAAACGGAACATCGAAAACTGAAAACTCCCCCCAAACAATAAGCGGTTACTTTTCATGCCAGAAAACGGAAAAAACTTTGCAGGCCTCAACGTCGCTTCTTTTGAAAGCCGACGCGGCAAAGAGATGGGGATGATGATCGAGAAGTTCGGGGGGGTGCCGCACGTCAGCCCTTCGATGCGAGAAGTCCCGCTCGACGATAATCAACCGGCCATCGATTTCGCCAATCGAGTCATTACGGGGCAAGTCGACATCGTCATTTTCATGACGGGGGTTGGCTTTAACCACCTGTTGGCGGCAATCGATCGCAAAGTGGATCAAAAGCAGTTCCTCGAGGCGCTTTCCGATATCACCACCATCTGTCGTGGTCCGAAGCCGGTTGCGGCGATGCGGGAAGTCAAACTGACGCCGACCATCAAAGTGCCGGAACCGAACACCTGGCGCGAGATTCTGCAGACGATCGACACCGAGATCCACATCGCCAATCAAACATTGGTGGTACAAGAGTACGGCGTAACCAACGCCAGCTTAGTGGCTGGGCTGGAAGCACGCGGGGCCCATGTCGAAACGCTGCATGTGTACGACTGGGATTTACCGGAAGACATCGGACCACTGGCCGCCAACATTCAGAAGATGATCGACGGCAAGATCGACGTCTCGCTGTTCACGTCCGCCAACCAGTTGAACCATGTGCTGAAATTGGCCGAACGTCAGGGACAGTTGGAAGCGTTCTCGTCGGCACTCCGCGGAACAGTCATCTGCAGCGTCGGTCCGACGATGAGCGAACGACTGCGCGATCTCGGTTACCCTGTCGATGTTGAGCCGGAACATCCCAAGATGGGACCGCTGGTTGCCTCGGCGGCCGAACGTTCGCAAGACATCCTCGTTCGTAAACGTCAGATTCGTGCGGTGCTGCAGGAATCGACCAAAGCCGCATTGAACAAGGAAGCCCCTTGGTACAACAGCGAGTTTCTCAAAGCGTGCCGCCGCGAGCCCACCGACTTCACCCCCGTCTGGCTCATGCGTCAGGCCGGTCGATACATGAAGGAATATCGCGAAGTCCGCGCGAAGACTAGCTTCCTGGAACTGTGTGCGAATCCTCAGCTCTGCAGCGAAGTGATGTGCACGGCGGTCGAAAAGCTGGGCGTCGATGCGGCGATCATCTTTTCTGATCTGTTGCCGATTTTGCAGCCGATGGGCCTCGACTTGGAGTTCGCCAAGGGAGAAGGACCGGTCATCCACAATCCGATTCGCGAGGCGGCCGACGTCGATCGTGTGCTGGAATTGGAAAGCACCGACTCGCTGCATTACGTCATGGAAACGGTCAAGCAAACGCGAGCCGACTTGCCGGCCGACATGCCGCTAATCGGCTTCGCTGGGGCACCATTCACGCTGGCCAGCTACGCGATTGAAGGGGGTGGCAGCCGCGATTACGTGAACACCAAGACCCTCATGTTCCGCGATCCTGGCGCCTGGCGAGAACTGATGGAACGCTTTGTCCGCGCGATCTCGCGTTACTTGAATGCCCAAATCGCTGCGGGTGCCCAAGCCGTGCAGCTGTTCGATTCGTGGGCTGGGGCGTTGGGGCCGGACGATTACCGGCGATACGTACTGCCGTACGTGAAGGACATCGTCGCGCAAATTGCGCCAGGCGTTCCGGTCATTAACTTCGCCACAGGGAACCCCGCGCTGCTACCGATGCTGGCCGAGTCGGGCGCAGCGGTTGTCGGTGTCGATTGGCGAATTCGCTTGGACGTGGCCTGGGAAACGGTCGGGCACAACATCGCCGTTCAAGGAAACCTCGATCCGGTTTCGCTGCTGGCTGATCAAATGGAACTACGCCGCCGGGCGAAGGAAGTGCTCGATCAAGCTGCCGGACGCCCAGGTCATATCTTCAACCTGGGCCACGGCGTGATGCAGCAAACACCCGTCGATAATGCCCGAGCTTTGGTCGACATGGTTCATGAAATGAGCCAACGCAAATAGCCTAAGCTACTTCGGAGGAGGGCCATCCTTGGGGTGGCCTCGATCTCTTCAAGCAATGGCCGGCATCGATTCGCTGGCCCGGCGTCGGTCGAAGTCGCCTCCTGAGACAATCGGAGTCCGCAGGGTCACTTGCAGCGGTTCGCCGAGCTGCCGGAACGCTTTGGTCGGCATCGACATGGTTTTCCAACGCGGCGAGATCTTCCGTGCCCAAGCGACGTACAAGTCGAGTCGCACGCCAATGAATGCGTACAGCCGGTCATCGTGTGGGAAGAGCAGATCTTCCGAGACAGGAGCCATGTCGCCGATCACTTCGTAGACGAAGACTAGCATTCCGCGAAACTGCGGTCCCAACAACCGTTGCCACTGCGAGAGGCTTTGCAGATCGTCGGTGGTCGTCCAGTTCTTCCAGTAACGGTTCTTTCGTCCGGAAGGGAAACGGCGCCCTTTGACGTCGATGAGCCACGACATTTCGCTGCCGCTGGGGGTAGCGATGAAGTCGAGATTCTTCAGCGAGCCAGCCCCGTACAGCGAACGACGCCGCTCGTCGACGGCGATGTAGGGGATTTTCTCGTCGCGCAGGAATGCCTCGAGCGCGACTTCGTAATGGTTGGTGCGGATCGTCATCGGTGTTGCCCTCGGAAAGTTGCGAGGTAAGAAGCCGGGTCTCCTTCGATGGCTTCAATATCGCAACTAGGGGTGACAACACCTTGTCACGGGGGTTATGCGGTGGGCCGCAGAATTTTCGAAATACCCGCAATCAATTCCTCGGCACCCCCCGCAAGACTGGCGTCGGTCGTGTCTCCGGTCTTCAGATCCTTGACCTGACACTTGTTTTCGGCCAGTTCGCGGTCGCCGGCGACGACGGCAACTTTGAACCCACGGCGGTCGGCATACTTTAGCTGCTGACCCAACTTCTTTGCTTCCGGGTAGAGCTCGACGTTGAAGCCGGCACCCCGCAGCGTCGCGGCGATCTTCAGATATTCCTGAAGGCTATTGGCATCGAAGTACGGCAGAAACACCTCGGCAGGCGTCGTTCGTGCTTCGATCTTGCCGAGCTCTTCCATGGCCGCCAAGAGGCGATCGAGCCCCAGCGAGGCTCCAATGCCAGGGAGTTCCTGGTTGGTGTAGAGGCTCGCCAGATCGTTGTAGCGGCCACCACTGCAGACGCTACCGATGCCGGGCAGCTCGCCCAGGAACGTCTCGAAGATCGTTCCGGTGTAATAGTCCAAACCACGCGCGATCGAAACATCGATCTGCAGTCGCTCGGCGGGAACTCCTGCGGCGGCGGTGGCTGCGGTCAGTTCACGCAGTTGCCCGACGCCGATCTCGCCTTTCTCGCTGCCAGCAATCAAGCTATCCAATGCGGACAAAACGTCGTCGGTCGTGCCGCCGATTTCGGCCAGCTTCAAAACTTGGGCCGCTTGTTCGGCCGAAGCGCCGGCCGTCTCTTGCATTTCGGCGGAAACCTTTTCGGCACCGATCTTGGCCAGCTTGTCGAGTGCGCGGAGGATCTCGGTCGACTTCTCGGCCAAGTCCAGCTTTTCCAGCAAGCCAGAAAGAACCTGGCGATTGTTGACGCGAACGGTAAACGAATCGAAGCCGATCGCCAGCATCAAGTCATGTATGACCAACGCCGTTTCGATATCGGAAACGATGCTCTTGGTGCCGATCGTGTCGAAGTCGCACTGCATGAACTCGCGGTAACGACCACGCTGGGTGTTTTCGCCGCGCCAAACCGTCGCAATGTGATACCGTTTGAATGGCGTGCCTAGTTCGCCAATGTGTTGAGCGGCAAACCGAGCCAGCGGCACCGTCAAGTCGAAACGCATCCCGACGTCTCGTTTGCCATGATCCTGGAAACGGTACATCTGCCGGTCCGTCTCGTCGCTTCCCTTACCCAGCAAAATCTCGGCATATTCCAACGTTGGCGTATCGATCGGAGCGAAGCCGTACGAACGATAAACGCGTCGCGCCGTGTTGACCAACTCTTCCCGCGGCATCATCGCGTCCGGCAGATAGTCGCGAAAGCCTTTGAGCGTACGAGGTTGGATCTTCTTCTTATTCGCCATGAGATTTGGGTCAGGTTCGGGATGGTTTGAAAGTAAAGTAGGGACAAGGGAAACCAGCGTAAGTTCGCGAAGAACGATCGCTCTTAAGCCCCGAAAGGGGCGGCAGATAATAGCCAGGGGTGCGAACCCCTGGAATCGGTTTCCCGACAACATCTCAGCCCCAACGGGGCGAAAGAAGAGCCTCGTCTTCGATTCTGTCGCCCGTTCGCCCTTACGAAAGAATCGGCAGCTCCGGCGGTTTGGGGCTGCGGAGGCTTTGCCCTGGGCGCCGAGCCATGGTGGCTTCGTTGTACTCCCAGATCTGCTCTGGCGTTTCAAAGTACTTCTCGTAGCACCAATCGTCGTCGTACTCGCAGGCATCGGTCGTGTAGTCGCGACAAATCTGCGGGCGTGTCTCGTAGATCCCGCAGCGATGGTCGTCCTGCAAGTGCTTACAGGTCGTGTGGACGAGCAAGTACCACGTTCCTTCGTCCAGAAATACCGAGGCCCGATCGTGCAATAGGTACCAGCGAATGAACTCGAAATCCGAGAACTCCGTGGGGGTGTCGATCGGCAGTGCGAAGTAGCGACAACACTTCGCAGTGCAGTGATCGCACAGGTTTTCGCCTGGCTTCAGATCTTCCCGACGGACCTTGGTTTGTATCATTTCTGGCCATCCTCAACGATTTGGTGGCATTGGTAAGATGTAACGCTTGTTCGGACAAGGTATCAAACCCGTGCTACAATGCCTAGTTCGGGTCGATGTTCGAACATGGATATAGCGCACGTTTCGCCGCCAAAACCTGATCTCCTCTCCCCTTAATGCGGAGAACAGCAAGGGCAAGCGACGAAACCATATCACGTTCCTAACTCTCAAGCGACGCAATGCGACGAGGGTTTCCCAGAAAAGGCATCAGGCAATGCTCGTTGTGATTACCGCCGTTGGACCCGATAACGTAGGGCTCGCCGATCCGATTATTCACTATGTGACGGGTCTAGGGGCGAACATTGCCGAAATCCAGATGTACGACCATGACGAAGAGGCCGTCTTCGCCATGTTCCTGCGGATTCATATCGACGCCGATCTCTACAACTCTCTCCGCACAGCACTCACCGAGATCGGCAAGCTGAAAAAGCTTTCCATCCGAGTCTGGTCGGCCGATGCTCGGCGAGATTGTCCTCGCATCGCAATTTGCACCACCTATCGTCCCGAGCCTGCTTCGGCCGTGCTCGATGCCATTCAGTCTGGCGATATCAACGCCGTACCTGCCGTTATGATCGGGAACCGCGATAACTGCAAAGGGCTCGCGGAAAGCCACAACGTCGATTGGCACAGCATCGGGGGCGAAAACGGGCAAGCCAACGACGATCGCATGATCGAAATCCTCGATCAGTACGATGTCGACTACGTCTTGCTCGCTCGCTACATGCGTGTGCTGCCGGCAAGCAGCTGCTGGAAATATGCCGGCGGGCGAATCATCAATCTGCATCATGGGCTGCTGCCAAGCTTCCCCGGCATTCGTCCTTACCACGATGCCAACGAAGTCCGCATGCTCACATTCGGGGCGACGTGTCACTTTATTGTCCCGGAACTGGATGCCGGCAATCAGATCATCCATCAGGAAACCTTCTCCGTCGAGCCTGGCACAAAGATCGAAGAGATCATCCAAATCGGCCAGGAAAAGAACGAACCGAAATGCCTCGTCGAGGGGCTGCGTCGTGTCGTGGATGGCGAAGTCGAACTGCACTTTCACCGCGTTGTGCCGCGTAAGCGATAACGCCTGAAAGATCGGTTGAGCGGCACCCTCTCGTAGCGCAAAGTGCCGCATGTAATGGTTGTGCCGGTTATTGGCTCGCGGCCTGAAAGCAGGGGAAAGGTGGCTCCGGCAAAACCGGTATCATTTTTCGCGAACTTGTCTGTCTCTTCTCTTGCGAACGTTCATTAGCGACCTACCTTTCCAGCAACGTATTTAGCTGCGGTAGGAAATCGCCGTTTGGGGACGCGTAGATCTCAGACGCGAAAACGGCCATCCACGCAGTATGGTGGGCAGCCATGCACAATCGGTTACTTGTGATCGAAAGCACTGATGCGCTTCGCAAGAAGTTGCGCGAAATCCTAAGTGCGCATCACGAGCTTTATACAATAGAGAACGGCAACCGCGTCCGTGAGACGATCGAGAAGTTTCAGCCTGAGCTGATCCTGCTCGATTTTCACTTGTACGATGACTCGGCGATCGAAATATGTCGTACCATTCGTCGCGAGTTCGCGGACCGACAGATCCAACTGCTGGTCTTCGGAAATCGCTTGAACGAAGCCCAGCGGCTGGAAGTATTCGCTGCAGGCGCGGACGATATCATCGAGAAGTCGATCGGTCGGCTGGAGCTGACTGCCAAGATCGACGTGCTGATGCGGCTTCACAGCGCACTGATGCGCGCCACCGCCGCCGAACGAAAGCTGGAAGGCTATTCCCGCGAACTCGAACGGATTGTCGAGACACGTTCGTTGGCCATTCAATCGACTCAAGATATCGCGGTCTTCGCGCTGGCCAAGCTGGCCGACTCGCGCGATACCGAAACCGGCGAACATCTCGTTCGCATGCGTGCTTACTCGCAGATCATTGCCGAGCAGCTGCGTGCCGATAGCCCTTACCAGGACGAAATCGACGATTACTTCCTGCAAGATCTCTTTCGCTCGAGCCCCTTGCACGACATTGGCAAAGTCGGGATTTCCGACGCCATTCTCCTGAAGCCTGGCAAGTTGACGCCTGTCGAGTTTAACGCCATGAAGCAGCACGTGCTCATCGGTGCCGAGACATTGCATGAAGCGGCTCGCAGTAGCCCGAACGGTTCGTTCTTTCATATGGCTGCCGAAATCGCTCGCTACCATCACGAACGTTGGGACGGCGACGGCTATTTGGAAGGCTTGCGCGGAGCGGACATTCCCTTGGCGGCACGTATTGTGAGTGTGGCCGATGTTTACGACGCGCTGTCGAGCAAGCGCGTTTATAAGGATGCGTGGACGCCGGAAGATGCCCGCGACAAGATTCTCGCCGGCAGCGGTACGCAGTTCGATCCTGTCGTGGTGAATGCATTCGAGCGGACATTCCGCCGCATTGTGGCTTTCTGCGAAGAGCAGGGGACCAACATGCGTTTTCAGTCAGGGGCTCCGGCGCTCAGCATGAACTATCACTGGGGCAAGCATCAGCAAGCTCCGGAACTAAGCGACGAAGATGTGGTGATCATCGATCATGGTTCCACATCACTGAAACTGATTGCGACATGGCTTCGCGGGGCCGGCATGAACATTCGCTTGTGCAGCGACTTCGTGTCCGCCAAAGAGCTGATCCGCGACAATTGCCCCATGGTGGTGTTGACCGACTGGGGTAAGGAGCTTGCCACCGGCGAAAAGTTCTTCCATTGGATTCGAGAAGAGCATTTGCCCGAGTACGTCTACACGATGGTCTTGGCCGACGAAGGCTCGCTGCGAGAACCATCGCATGCGTATCGCCTAGGCATCGACGACGTCATCTCGCACACGATCAGCCGCGAAGAACTGCTGGCCAGAATCAATTCGGCCGGACGAGTCATCGAACTGGAAAACCACCTGCGGACGATCGAACGAAACGACCCACTGACCGGACTGGCCACGCTTCGCTATTTGAACGATCAGCTCAAACGCGAATGGATGCGTGCCCGAAACTATCATCTGCCGATCTCGTGCGTATTGATCGATATCGACGACTTCAGCACGATCAATCAAGAGCATGGCGTCGAGGTAGGGGATCGCTTGATCCAGCAACTCGCACGCACCATCGCCAGCGAAGGCCGCAACGTCGACTACTTCTGTCGGCTCGACTGCGATCGCTTGCTGCTGGTCTTGCCAGAGTGTGCCGAGATCAATGCGTTTCGTACTGCCAAGCGAATTGAAATGCTGGTCGACAAAATCAGGATCGAGGCCGGCGGTCGCGAGATAGGTTTTACCGTCAGCATGGGCGTGGCCCAGCGAGATAACAACGTCCCGAATCTCGAAGCCTTGATCGACAATGCTGAAATCGCATTGAAAGTCGCCAAGCGTTCCGGCAAGCGTCATGTCATTTGTTTGCGTCATTGCCAGGAATCGGCCGGGGCGATGACTTCGGACGATCAAGTTCGCGAACGCCTCGAGCATCTGTCCGCTTCCAAGATCATGACGACACCGATCATGACGGTGCTGGAAACCGACACCGCTTCGACCGCCGCCCAATTGCTGCTGAAGCATCGCTTCAATTCCGCTCCGGTGATTGATGGCGAAGGGAACCTGGTTGGGGTGATTTCGGAAAAAGACTTGATGCAAGCGTTCCGCCAGCCAGACGCCGGAAGAACGTTGGTCGCAGAGATCATGCTGCGAGATGTCGTTCGATTCGACGAAAACGAACCAGCCATTCATATCTATGAATACCTTTCCCAGGCCGCCATTCGCCGCGTGATTATCGTCAGCGATACACGTCCTGTCGGGGTGATCAGCCGTGGAAATTGTTTGCGTTGGGTCCACCAGCTCGACAACGATCCTGGCTTGAACGACCCGGAAAAGCTGGCCAGCATTCTCGATTCCGGCATCCTCGAATCGGCCACTTTGGGCCAGGTCCGCGAGATGCTTAAGAGCATGGAGAACACCGATATCTCCTTGGATGGGCAGCAGATCGAGTTCTAAGCTGGGGGGCGTTGCTATTCATCGCCGCGCGTCCCTGTTACGATGACGGTATCAGTATTTGACCGTTTCGTAATGTTTTCGATGGGGTTCTAAGCGGTGTCGCAGGAAGTCTTCGATCAGTTCCGACAGCATATTCAAGAAGCCGGTAGCCTGGCGGCGATCGAAAAGATGATCGAGCATTTCCGCCAAGAGAAGCAGCACTTCCAGCTGTTCGAGATGTACAAGCTTCGCGCGCGTGCCAAGCTCGGATTGCCACTGCTGTTTCCTGGCGTTTCGGAAGAACTTACCGAAGAGCAACGCAGCTTCCTGGAAGACGCCCTCGTCGAAGCATGCGACGAAGTCGGCCGCTTGCTGCTGGATGCCGGACAGATTCGCGAAGGGTGGTACTACCTTCGTCCCGTCGGCGACAAGGCGCCTGTCATTGCCGCGCTGAAAGAAGTGGAAGTCGACGAAGAGAACCTGGAAGACTTGATCGAAGTCGCCCTGTACGAAGGGGTCGCGCCCGAGATCGGTTTTCAGTGGATGCTGGAACATTACGGCACATGCAACGCGGTAACCACCTACGAACAGCAAATCGCCGGGATGCCGCCGGCCGCGCAACAGCCGCTCGCCGCGCTGCTGCTGGATCATGTTTACGACGAACTGATGGGAACCGTCAGCGCCGACATTTCGCATCAGGAAGGAACCGACCCGCAAGAGAAGACTCTCAGCGAGATCATCGCTCCGCGTGATTGGCTGTTTGCGAATTCCGCCTACCATATCGACACGAGCCATCTGGCCGCGACGGTTCGCTTTGCCCGAGTCCTGCACGACGAAGCCCATCTTCGCAAAGCGTTGCAGCTGGTCGACTACGGCTCGCGGCTCGATCCGGCGTTTCAGTACGAACAGTCCCCGCCGTTCACCGAGCTTTATCCCAGCCACCAAGTTTATTTCCAAACCCTCTTGGGCGAAGAAACCGAGGCCGGGATCGCTTACTTCCGCGAGAAAGCGGAAGCCTCCGACATTCGCCGCGAAGGTTCGTTGGCGATCGAGATCTACATCGAACTGCTATCCCGGCTCGGCCGTCACGACGAAGCGCTCGATACCGCGCTGAAGATGATTCCGCCAGGCATTCATACCATCGGCGTCGCTCCCAGCTTGATCGAGCTCAGTCAGAACGCCGGTAACTTCGAACGCCTCGCCGAGCATTCCAAAGAACAAGGCGACCCACTCGGCTTCGCCACCGCGCTGCTCTTCGCCAAACGAGCCGAAGAGACCTAACGAACACTGTCCTCCGTCTTCGGGGAGCCCAGGAAGCTTCTACGGAACCGTGCGATCAAATCCCGTCCGGTTCACCGGTCCAGCCGGAGGGCATCTGGTCGCTGCCGAAGCGTTGTTCCTGCCACGGATCGCCCACGTTGTGGTAGCCGCTTTGTTCCCAGAAGCCTGGCTTGTCGGTCGCGCTCAGTTCGATCGCGCGGATCCACTTGGCACTCTTCCAAGCGTACAGCTTCGGCACCATGCCGCGGACAGGGCCGCCATGCTCGGCGTTGATCTCCATGCCGTCGTGAGTGTCGGCCAGCAGCGAGTCTTCGTTTAAGAAAGCCTCCAGCGGCAAGTTCGTCGTCCAGCCGTTGTCGTACGCGTGGCAAATCACGTACTTCGCTTCCGGCTGAATGCCCGCTTGCTCCAGCAAGTAACGCGTCGAAACGCCTTCCCACAAGTTGCCCAGTCGCGACCACTGCGTCACGCAATGAAAATCGGCGAACACCTTCACGCGGGGCAGGGCCTGGAACTCGTTCCACGTGAACGTTAACTCCCGCTGGACCAAGCCGAAGATCTTGAGCGACCACTCCTCTTTGGCGACCTCGGGTACCGTCGATGCATGCAGCACCGGCCATTTCTTGGTCCGCGATTGTCCCGGCGGAATGCGATTCTCGCGCCGCGTATCGTCGCTGACAATCACGTCGTCGCTCGCTTCGTGCGGTTCCGGACTCGGCGGGGTGGCGTCTTGGTACTTCGCGCGGTCATGTTCGTTCATCGGTCGATTAACTTTCGAATCGTCGCTTCGGCGGCCGCTTGATCGGCTGCGGCTATCGCTTCCCGCAGTTGCTGCAGATGTTCGATCTGCCGGTCGGTAAACGGAATCGCCGCACCGTCGTGTGGGACGGTTGGAATCAAGTGTCGCACGATCGACGAGATTAACTCCGGAACGCCTTCTCCGGTGACGGCGCTGGTCGCCAGCATCTCTTCCGAATTCGGCAGCGTCACGTTTTCGGCCAAGTCGATCTTGTTCACCACATGCAGTGCCGAAGGCAATTCCTGGAGCGACTCGTCCAGTTCGTCAGGGCGAAGATCGGCCGCATCATGCAGCACGACCACCAAGTCGGCCAGCTTCAGCGCCGCTTTTGCTTTGGCAATGCCGGTTTGCTCCAAGGCATCGTCCGAAACACGAATCCCGGCCGTATCCGAAAACTGCACCGGCCAGCCATCCAGCGCAGTCGTCGCGTGCAGTACATCGCGCGTCGTCCCTGGCATGTCGAGCACGATGGCGCGATCGTAGCCGACTATCTTGTTCAACAAGCTGCTTTTGCCAACGTTGGGTGGCCCGGCCAAAACAATCGACCAAGGGGTCGTTAAATGCTTCCCAAAGCTTGCCAGCGATAAAAGCGATTCGACCAGCCCGGCGGCAACTTCGAAATTCGCTTCCTGCAACCGCGTATGAATTTCGCTCACCGTGCCGGACAACGCCCCTTGGGCCTGATCCAGCAGATGCAGGGCTGCCTGGGCCGTGGCCGCTTGGGGAAGCTCCTGCAGTGCTTCGGCCACCATCGCATCGGCGGCGTCTGCGGTGGTTCGCTCTTGCCAAGACTGAACAACGCAGCCGGCCGCTTCCAAGTGCTTCAAAATCCGAGCACTGGCCTGAATCCCGCCATGGCAGTGGATCTCGACTTCATCCGCCGCCACTTTGCCGACAACCAACTCTTCTCCCAGCTCTTCGCTCGCTTCCTGCCAATGCCCGACGAGGATCTTGCCGACGGGGGCATCTGCCAGGCGAAGCTTGCCGAGGCTTTGAAAGTAACGATCGGTGCACGCAACCGCTTGCGGTCCTTGCACGGAAACGGTCGCAATCGCACCTCGAGCCGGAGGCGTCAACACGGCCGCTTTGGTTGCGTCGCTTGGATGGGAAGAAGCAGTGGCGGTCATTTACAATCCCAGGAACTTGCTCGCTTCGGCGGCCACGTCGGTCAAACAACCCTTGGTGAAAGGGCTCTTCAAGTCGGCACTTCGGGCAAGCTCTTGGAACGGAAGCGTTCCGCCCCGAGCACACAGCGCCTGATAGTCTTCGACCGCTTGGTCGAAGTTCTGCTGCGAGCGAACCCAGAACTGCAGAGCACAGCACTGCGCCAACGTGTAGTCGATGTAATAGAACGGCGACATGTAAACGTGTCGCTGCTTCTGCCAGCGTCCCCCTTCGGGCAAGTGAGGCAAATCACCAAACTGCATGTGCGGAAGGTACAGTTCTTCCAACTCTCGCCACTTGGCGTTTCGTTCTTTCGGCGAAAGGCCTGGCTGGTTGTAGACTTCGTGCTGGTAATGATCGATCGCCACGCCATACGGCAGGAACAACAGCCGCGACGTCAAATGGATGCGGCGGAATCGATCGGCCGCGTCGCCGAAGAACTTCTCCATGTGCGGCCAGCAAAGATACTCGAGACTCATCGAGTGGATCTCGCACGATTCCATCGTCGGCCACACAATATCGGTCAGCGGCTGCGACATGCTCGAATAGCACTGATACGCATGGCCGATCTCGTGCGTGAAGACTTCCACGTCCCCCAGCGTGCCATTGAAATTGGCGAAGATGAACGGGACGCGCTGTTGCAGCAGGCTCGCACAGAAGCCGCCGCCTGCTTTGCCAGGCCGGTTCTTCAAGTCCATCAGGTTCTTGTCGCGCATCAGCTGGAAGAACTCGCCCAACTGCGGCGACATGCCGTCGAACATCGCTTGAGCTTGTTCAATTTGATGCTCGTACGATCCTTGCGGACGAGGATTGCCTGCGGCGTCGTGAACCGCTTCGTCCCAGTACATCAGCGGATCGAGTTGGAGCGTTTCGCCTTGCCGTTTGCGGATCTCAGTACACAGCGGGACAATCTTGTCGATCACTTCCTGACGATACTGCTGGACGTCTTGCTCGGTGTAATCGACGCGTGACATCCGCTGATAGGCAAGCTGTACGAAGTTGTCGTACTTCAGCTTCTTGGCGATCCGATCGCGGAGTTGGACCATCTTGTCGTAGATCTCGTCGAGCGCGTCGCTGTTCTCGGCGAACCAGCCCCACATGGTGGAAAGTGCGTCGTAGCGGACGGTCCGGTCGTTGTCCTCGGCATACTCGGTGATGCCGGATAGATTGGTCTCTTTGCCTTGGAAGGTGAACGTTGCGCTGGCCAACAGTTCGTTGTACTTCGAGACCAGTTTGGCTTCTTCGACTAAGTCTTGCTCGACGGCAGGATCGAAGGCGTTCACCTGGCATTGCCACAACTCGGTGGCTTGGGCTCCGTATCGCTCGACAATCTTCGCTTTACGATGATCGACCAGCAGCAGCTTTTTGATGGTGACGTCCAGATCGGTCAGCTTGGGATGGATCTCGTCGAGCCGATCCATGGCCGCTTTATAGGCGGGGTTCTTGGTGTCTTGATTGAAACGGATCTCCGTCAAGTTGCACCACGAATCGATCTCGCGACGGATCTCGTCCCACTGTTCGATCAAGTGAAACAGCGCTTCGCCGCGACCATCGTTGCCATTTAAATCGTCGATGCCCTCGGCAATCTCGGTGTAGCGCGTTTTGAGATCGGAAAGATCTGGTTCCGGCAGTTCGAGTTTACTGAAGTCGTCCATCAATGCTCTTCCATCCTACAGGGCAATATGTGGGAAAAACGAAGAATGCTTGCTGACGACAGGGCTGTTTGACTTTGCCGTCGCACTAAGACATTATGAAGCCTTGCACTCATCGCGCGCTTCTCTTCTGACAATTTAAAGATCATACCCGATGGCCGACGAATTCTTCTACAAGTTCAATCCCCATGCGCCGGAAGTCGGCCCGATTGATTCGAAAACGTTGAAACAACTTGCCGGAAGTGGGGCAATTCTGCCGGAAAGCTTGCTGCGTCGCGGCAGTGGAGATTGGGTAACGGCTTCGACCGTTAAGGGATTGTTTGGCGATTCCGCCGCGGCGAGTCCTCCGGAAGCAACGCCGGTCGCGCCGCCGACCGCTGAACCTGTTGCCCCTGCATCGGCAGGACCAGCCCCGATTGCTGCGCCTGTCGCGCCTGCGTCCGCTTCCCCACCGGAAGCGATTCCTGTGGCCCCTCCGGCCAACGACGGAGGGGGATTGAACTTACCGAACGTCGCCCCAACGAAAGCTTCGCCAGACGTTCCAGCCGGTCTCGATTCGTTGGTGGTCTCGCCCAAAAAAGGGGGCAGCAAGCCTGGCAAAAAAGGAGCTCCCGCTCCGAAAAAGGGCCCCGCTCCCGCAGCCGCGCCAGCGATCGAAGTGCCCAAAGCAGAACCTGTCGCCAAGGAAGCACCCAGCGTTGCCGCGCCCACGATCGCGACGCCCAGCGTGACCGCGCCGAAAGTGGCGCCGTCGAAAGGATCGGCTCCCAAATCAGAGCCAGCCAAAGCGGATGCGCCCGCGGCTGTCGCTGCGCCAAAAGGGAAAGCCAACAATGGCGATGCGAACCCTTTCGCCACCGATCCAAAAGCAGGCCGAGCACGACCGCGCCGCAAAGGAACCGGCGGAATCGGTTCGCTGTTCAACTTTGACGTGCTGATCGGACCGGCCGTAATCAAAGTTTTGTTCTTCCTGATGACAGGGCTCATTCTGTTGGGCTGGCTCGTAGGAACGGCGGTGACATTTGTGACTTCGATGCAAGCCGGAGGCGGAACCATGGCGTTGATCTTCGCCGGCTTCGTTTCGTTCGTCTCGTTGGCGATCTCGTTTATTTACATTGTCGTGCTGCGAGTGATGGCCGAAGTTGTCGTTGCGTTCTTCAGCATCGACGAGAACATGCGCAGCGTCCGCGACATGCTGGAGGAGAAGCAAGGGATCATCGATTAAAGCGGCGGTTTCTTCCCTTGCTTTCGTTGAGATCGTTTGCCTTTTCAAGCGTCGCGTTTTCTGCCCAAAGTCTGCGCGAAGTATTGATAAATTATGCGCAAGTGTGCGCGTGGTCTGGCTCAACCTTGCACGAAGTTTGACGACTTGGAGGAGCCTGGGCTGTCAAATGGCTAATGGCAACCGCCGTGAGTTGGCGATCAGGGGATGCTAACCCCAAGAGAAAGCTTAGCTTACCAGAAAGTTGTCCAAGACGCTTGGACAGCGTGGTATAATCCTTGATGAGTCTATCAAGAGTTATTCAAGAGACAAAAGGAACCGACCTGGGTACTGCGGGGCAGACGCCATTGAGAATGGTTTCCACCAGCCAAACGAATTGACTCGGAGTCCCGCCGAGGGGGTGTTCGGGTGGTTGACGATGATGCCAGAGCCAGCCTACAAAGGGAACTGATTCTCGCGCGTGTATTCCGTTCTCGATATACAGTTTTAGGTTGGTTCTGCGATGTCTCTCGACCCTGTCATTCAAAATGCCATTATCAGTGTCAGCAACAAGGAAGGCCTGACCGAGTTTGCCCAGGGGTTGGTGGAAACCGGGGTCACCATTTACAGCACCGGCGGAACGCGTCGCCACTTGGAAGAAGCGAGCATTCCGGTCAAGGATGTCACCGAGTACACGCAGTTTCCTGAGATGATGGATGGCCGATTGAAGACGCTTCATCCGAAGATCTTCGGCGGGATCTTGTGCCGACACGACCGCGACGACGACATGTCCGCGATCGGCGAGCATGGCATCTTTGCCATCCCACTGGTGGTGGTGAACTTGTATCCGTTCGAGGAAACGATCGCCAAAGAAGGGGTGACCGACGCCCAGGCGATCGAGCAAATCGACATCGGCGGACCTAGCCTTGTGCGAGCCGCCGCGAAGAACCACGCGTTCACGACGATCGCCTGCAAGCCGTGCCAATACCCGGAGATCCTCGCGGAACTGAAAAACGGCGGCAAGACCAGCCTCGGTCTGCGTCGCAAGCTGGCCGCCGCCGCGTTTGCCCACACGGCCGCCTACGACGCGGCGATTGCCAATTACTTCGAGAAAGACGAAGAGAACGCGTTCCCCGAAACGCTGCGACAAAGCTTCGAGCGGAAAGCGGTCCTGCGATACGGCGAGAACCCACATCAGCAAGGGGCGTTGTACGCCGTGCCGAAGTTCCAAGGTGCCTCGCTGGTCGACGCGAAGCAGCTCAACGGGAAAGAGCTTTCGTACAACAACTTGTTAGATCTCGACAGCGCGTTGGCCATCGCTCGCGGCTTGCCGGACGCGGCCGTTTCGGTGATCAAGCACAACAACCCTTGCGGTGCGGCCTCGGCAACGAGCCTGGCCGAGGCATGCGAGAAAGCGATGCTTGGCGATCCGCTTAGTGCGTTCGGCAGCGTGATCGGCATGAACCGTGAAGTCGATGCAGCAACGGCCGAATACCTTTCGACGCCAGGATTGTTCGTCGAAGCGATCGCCGCCCCAAGCTTCAGCAGCGAAGCGGTTGAGATCCTTACCACGAAGCCGAAGTGGAAGAGCAACGTTCGCTTGATGGCAGTCGGGGCCTTGGAAGGCAGTCGTCCTGAACTTCAGTCGCGTTGGATCGAAGGTGGCTTGCTCGTTCAAAACACTGACTTCACCCAAGACGACCCCAGCACCTGGCAGTTGGTTACCGAGACCGAAGTCGACGAAGCGACCAAGCAAGAGCTGCTGTTTGCCTGGGAGATTTGCCGCTTCGTGAAGTCGAACGCCATTGTGCTGTGCAAGGATCGGTCGTTGATCGGAGCCGGGGCAGGGCAGATGAGCCGCGTCGACTCGGTGCAGATTTCGATTGAGAAAGCAGGCGAGCGTGCTCCTGGGAGCGTGTTGGCCAGCGACGCGTTTTTCCCATTCCCCGATTCGATTCATTCGGCGGCCAAAGCAGGCGTGAAAGCGTTCATCCAGCCAGGCGGATCGAAGCGAGATCAGGAAGTAATCGACGCCTGCAACGAACATAAGTTGCCGATGCTGTTCACCGGTGTCCGTCATTTCCGACATTAATCCGCGGTAAGAAGTGTTCATGAGCGAGCCAACGGTTCTCGACAAGATTGTTGCCAAGAAGTGGGAAGAGATTGCCGCGGCGAAGTCGCTTCGTCCCCTGGCGGAAGTCGAAGCTCGCCTGGCCGATTCACCGGCCCCGCGTGATTTCTTCGGAGCTCTCGCGGCGGATGGTCCCATGAAGCTGATCGCCGAAGTGAAGAAAGCGAGTCCGTCCAAAGGGCTGATTCGCCCCGACTTTCATCCGGTACAGATCGCGAAAGATTACGAAGCGGCTGGAGCGACGTGCATTAGCTGCTTGACCGACGAGTCGTTCTTCCAAGGGCACTTAGACTTCTTGATCGCCATTCGCCAAGAGGTGGGACTGCCGGTGTTGCGGAAGGACTTCGTGCTCGATCCTTACCAGGTCGTCGAGGCTCGAGCCGCAGGGGCCGACGCGGTGTTGTTGATTGCGGAATGCCTCGACGACGATTCGCTGAAGTCGCTGCACGATCAGATCTGCGAACTCGGCATGACGCCGCTGGTCGAGCTTTACGAAGAGTCGAACGTACCGCGCGTGCTCGACATCGGTGCCAAGCTGGTCGGCGTCAACAATCGCGACCTTCGCACGTTTGAAGTCGACTTGCATCATACGATTCGCATCGGCCAGCAGATTCCGGATGACCGAGTCTTAGTCGGCGAAAGTGGAATTTTCACGCACGACGATATTCAGCTTCTGCAAAAGAACGACGTCGACGCGGTCCTCGTCGGCGAAAGCTTGATGCGGCAAGATGACGTGCAAGCAGCTGTCGGCAAACTTTTGGGTGGTAGGTAGCCGATACTATGGGTGGTCTTCGTTTTACTTCGGAAAAAGGCACCCCATGAAGCTTGCCCGAATCGTTTCCACCATCCTGATGATGGCGACCGGTGTTGCGGAAGCAATCGCAGGCCCCGCGGATGGTGTCGGAGCAGGCAGCAGTTTTTTAGATGGCGTGTTGCACCCATGGTTTGGGATCGATCACCTTCTCGCAACGCTAGCAATCGGACTGCTAGTCGTGCATGTCGAGAAAGGTTCCATCATCGCGGTGCCGCTTGTTTTCTTAAGCAGCATGATGGCAGGAGCGGGACTCAGCGGGAGCGGAATCTGGCTTCCATGGGTTGAACCCGTCGTGGCGATCTCGGTGGTTGTCGTCGGCACGGCGCTTGTCTCAGGCCGAAGATTTCCAGAGGTCCTGCTCGCCGTCGTCGCGGCAGTGATCGGCGTTTTTCATGGCTATGCCCATGGTACCGGGACACCACTGGGTTCATTGCCGCTGGCGTTTCTTACCGGGCTATTGCTCGGAGCGACGTTGCTATTGGCACTCGGAATTTGGATTGGTCATTGGATTGAACCAACCTCGAAGGTCTCGCGCGGAATCGGCGTGGTGATCTTGCTCGGCGGACTTGCGTTGGTCGTATCGCAGTTTTTCTCGTAAGCATGCTAGCAATGCACGATTGCAGATGTGTCTTGCATTGGCAGTCCAATCTAGGGTAGTACTAGCACGCGATCGCCTTTGAGTTTTCCGTTCGACATCGATTCGATTCGGATTTCCGCTCCGATTCGTTTCAATCCTTCAGGCTTCTTCGTCGATGCAGAAATTAGACACCAGAACGGTTCTGCCTTTTCCGCCAGCAGCGGACTCATCGACGATGCATCAATCCAGAGCAAACGTACCGACGCCAACCCAAGATTCGTTGGCGATCTTATTACTAGCCATGGTTTCCGTTCCGCTGGTCTGCTTGCTAGCGATCACGACGCTGTGTTACTTCACACCGCTCGATCAGATCACCACGCATCAGTTCTTTCGGCCGGAAGGGAACCCGTTTCCTTATCGCGAAACGATGCTGGCCAACATCATTTACGACTACGGTCCGATCCCGGCGATCCTATTCGGCGTGTCAAGCGTCGTGGCGTTTGTCGGTAGTTTCGTACTGAAACCCATAAGAAGCTGGCGAAAGGGAGCGTTGTTCTGCTCGCTAGCAATCATTATTGGACCTGGCATTCTGATTAATTCGGTACTGAAACCAAACTGGGGGCGACCACGCCCATGCGATACGGTCGCCTTCGGTGGCGCGCATCAATATGTTCCCCCCGCGTCGATTGGCCCCTACGAGATGGCGAAATCGTTTCCCAGTGGGCATGCCTCGATGGGATTCGTCTTTCTATTGCCGGCGTTTCTACTGCTACGAAAGAACCGCTCGGCAGCGCTGTGCGTACTAGCCGGTGGGCTGTTGTGCGGGGCAGGTGTCGGTTTGTCGCGCATCGCGGAGGGTGGCCATTACCTGAGTGATATTGCTTGGAGTGGGGCGATCGTCTACTTTACCGGCCTCGCTTTGTACGTGGGAATGTACGGCTGGAAGCAGTCGACTGCCCAGGCTTTCGAGACGGCCGATACGGTGCCGTTTTCGCACGAGAGCGGCGAAGTGATCCCTGACGAAAACCATAAGACTTCCGCCGCTTAAGTTAGCACAGAGTTCTCATGACAACGATTCAGAGGTATGTACTGTGGGAGATCACCAAGGTCTTCCTCCTCTGCCTCGGTATCACCGTGCTGCTGATGACTGTTGGTGGCGGCGTAAACGAAGGGCTCAAAAAGGGCCTGCCGCCGAATGTCATTCTGAATATGTTGCCGTACTTCGTCCCTGAGATGTTGCGGTATACGATTCCTGGCTGCATGCTGTTTGCCGTTTGTACCACCTTCGGACGAATGGCGGCTAGTAACGAGATTACCGCGATCAAATCGGCCGGCATCAATCCGATGGAACTGATGTGGCCGGTGCTGACGCTGGCCTACTTTCTAAGCTTTTTTACGTTCTGGATGTACGACGCTTGCGCTGCTTGGTCGCGACCGAACTTGCACCGCGTGGTGGCCGAATCGCTGGACGATACCGTCTATGGCGTACTCAGAACGCAGCGTAACTTTAAGATGTCAGGCTTCTCGGTTACCGTGAAAGCGGTCCGTGACCGGAAGCTGATCAGCCCGACGTTCCAAGTCGCCGCGACCGATTCGCAGCCTTCCATCTATTTGGAAGTCGAAGAGGCGGAACTGCAAACCGATCCAAAGTCAGGCATCTTGCAGCTGATTTGCCGTGACGGAACGGTCGAGTTTGGAGATGAAGGAAAGTTCGAGTTTCCGGACGAACGTGTGATTTACCTCGACCATCTGAACTCGGTCGAAATTAACGAGGACAGTGCTTCCCCCGCCAACTTGACGCTCAGGGCGATACCTCTGCAGATCGATCGCGAGAAGAAGATTATCGATGAAGCGAAGGCGAGCATCGAAAGTCTCGGCGAGAATCCTGACCCGGAACAACTCAAAAACGCCGAATACCATCACAACGAACATCAGAAACGACTTTACCGCCTGCAAGCGGAACGGCAACGCCGTCTGGCAAATGGGTTTGGTGTGTTCTGCTTTGTGTGTATGGGAATCCCTGTCGCCGTTTGGCGTAAGTCATCCGACAACGTCTCGACCTTCTTTACCTGCTTTCTTCCGATCTTGCTGCTGTATTATCCGCTGCTGGTGATTGGCGAACAAACGGCTCGTGACGGAACGTTTGGTGCCGTACCGGTTTGGATTGCGAACGTGGTGCTTTTCGCCATCGGTGCGACGTTAGTCTGGCGCGTGAATCGAAATTAGTAAGCGATCTATGAACGACCAAACCGAGGCCCTGTCGGCCGATCCGATTGATGCTTCCCTGTGGACGCGCCGCACTATGTGGCTTGTACTGGGGCTGGGGTTGTTCCGGTTGGTCTATCTTGCATTTGATCCTTTCGATCTTGTGCATGACGAAGCCTACTATTGGGATTGGTCGCGGCAGCTCGATTACGGCTACTTCAGCAAGCCGCCGATGATTGCCTGGTTGATCGGCCTTTCAACGCGTCTGCTGGGCGATCACGAATTCGCGGTTCGATTGCCGGCCGTGCTGCTGGGCACCGGTAGTCTAGCGTTTGTATTTCTGCTCGCTCGTCGAATGTACGATGCCAAAGTCGGCTTCTGGGCAACGATGCTGGTGGCGATGACCCCAGGCAACGTGGCGATGAGCTTGTTGATGACAATCGACGCTCCGTTCCTCTTCTTTTGGAGCGCCGCAATGTATTGCTTCTGGCGTCTGCTCGAAAAAGGGGAAGATCGCTGGAAGTGGCTTGTCGCAACGACCGTCGTCATTGGGCTGGGTCTGCTGACGAAACAAACGATGGCTGGCATGCTCGTCTTCGGTGGGCTGTTCGTCTTGCTTTCCCGGGAAGATCGACAAGAAGCGATTCGTCCGACGTTGTACGTTTGTGCGTTGGGGGCTTTGTTGTTTCTGACGCCAGTACTGTATTGGAACTATCAGCACGACTGGGTCACGCTTCATCACACCAGTGAACATTTCCAAGGCGAGCCGGTTTCGGTTTTTCGGCGTGTCCTGATTTCGCTCGAGTTCGTGGCTGGATTGTTCGGAGTGATCTCGCCGGTAACGTTCTTTTTGTACGGAGCCGTTTCGATCTTCGGGCTGCTTGCGTTCCGGCAGATGGGACGCCGCGAGCGATACTTGCTCTGCTTGAGCGCACTACCGATGCTTTTCGTTTTAGGCTTGAGTCTGAAACAGCGGTTGGAACTCAATTGGCCGGCACCCTTTTTTGGGGCTGGCATTATTCTGGTCGCCGCTTGGGCGCTGGGACATGTGAAGTTGCCGCGGCTGATGCTTTCGGCCGGCGAGTGGCGACTTCGCTACGCGGCGACATTCGGAGCGATCTTCCTGGTCGGGACTTACTCGATGCCAGTCGTTCTGTCAGCATTGAGCCTCAACGGCAGCAAAGTCGATGTTTTGGTGCGTCTGCGAGGCTGGGAAGAACTCGGTACTGAAGTCGGACAGCGGCTGAAATCACGAGACGCTGAAACGCCAGAGATGATTGTTGCCGCCGGTCGCGCGGTGGCTTCGGAACTGGCATTCTACATGCCGCAGCATCCGAAGGTTTACTTGTGGGGCGAGAACACGTTCCCGCTTTCGCAGTACGATGTCTGGGGCGGACCGCCATACACTGATGGCCGCGACATGCTGCTAGTGACTCATCAAGGGCATGAAGTGCCGATGCCACTACGCTTGGCGTTTGATTCCATTGAGCCGATCGAAGAAGTGGAAGTCGAAGTCGGACCGAATCGAAAGCATGCCGTCACTATCTATCAAGGCAAAGGCTTCCGGGGCTGGTCGGTCGCCAAAGGCATTCAAGCCGACCAGCAAACGATGCATCGCTAAGCAGCTTACAGCAAGTGGCGAGCTTTGATCTCGAGGTATTGATTCACGAGGTTCGCCGTCAGGTCTTCCGGAAAGACATCCATCGCCAGGACGCCTTTGTGGCTTAAATCGGTAAGCACATGGTGCCGCCACGTAAGGATTTCCGCCGCGGCTGCCGCCCTAAAGAGCTCTGGTCCATACGGCTTCTCGTTGTCGGCCGCGTCGAACAAACGGTGGTCACGCAGTAGCACGCCCAGCGGCAGATGTCGCCCCACGAGCGTTGTCAGGTACTGCTCGACTTGATGCGAATTCACTTCGTCGATCACGTTGGTGATCAGCACTACCAACGAGCGTTTGCGACAATTGGTCCGCAAATGCATGAACGCTTCGTCGTACCGCGACTCGACCAAGTTCGGAAACTGATCGTAGCTGGCGTGCAGCAAATGATTCATCTGGTTCGCACCCGACTTCGGCGGAACGTACTTGTGAACGCGGTCGGAAAACGCAATCGCTCCGACAGAGTCGCCTTGCCGCAGCGCCACGAAGCTGAGCATCAGCATCGCGTTGAAGGCGTGATCAAGCAGGCTGATTCCGTCCGCCTCGTTGGTCATCATTCGCCCGCAGTCGATCATGAACATGATCCGCTGACTTTGGCTCGTTTGGAATTCGCGAACCGTCAGGCGACGTCGTCTGGCCGTACTACGCCAATCGATGTGTTTGTAGTTGTCGTCCCGGGTGTAATCGCGAAGTCGTTCAAAGTCGTGGTCTTGGCCCACTTTTCGTGTGCGACGAACACCGACAAGGCTAAGGCGATTGGTGCGAGCAAGCAGAGCATACTCCGCCAACTGCTTCATGTCGGGATACACACTGATCGCAATATGAGCAGGAACTTTGACAATCTTCTTCCAGAATCGCAACTTGCTGTCGACTTGAATATAGACAGTATCCATGGCAAACGAGCCACGCTGCGTCGGTTCCATTTCGTAATGAACGGTCGTGCGGCTGCGAGGTTCGACATCCAGATTGAACTCTTCCGGCACCGCTTGGAACTGCTGCGGAACGTCATCTCGGACGGAAAGGTGTAGCGAACGCGGGCCTTTGTACGTGACCGTCAGTACCACCTTTTGCTTCTTCAAAAGCGAAGCAATGCGCGTCGTTTCTCGCTCGACGCTAAAGTCTTTCGCGCGAGGCAAACTGGCCAGGTCGATCGCGGCGATTAGCACAATCAAAAGGTTCAAGCCGACTAAAGTCCACGCGACCCAAACCAGTGAGTGGCCAACGGTGGCGAACGCGAACAGCACGCAGATCGCCAGCAGAGACATGAAAGTCATGCCGAGCCATACCCGGGAAGAAATCGGCGGGAACGAAAGCTGGAAGCGTTCCCACTTCAGGGTATGGGCCAAGAACTGGACAAGCGAGAAGATGCCGACAATCAGGGCGAGCATCATCAATGCGATGATTGGTCCCATCATGCTTCCGGCGTCGGCAAGCAGGATGCCAATCACCGGAACCGGCATCAGCGCTGCAAACGACAGCGCCAGCCAGATGGTGGGTGTCGTGCGCATCCATCGCGCGAGGATCGCCAACGGCACGACCATCGCGACGAGCTGAAGCATGGGCTGCGATAGAACGTTGTTCCATAGCCCGACGAAAAAGTCTTGCACCATCGAGATCACAGACGCGGCACCTCGATCGTACGGATCAGTTCCGTGAGTAGTTCGTCGGCCGTATGTCCTTCCACTTCGGCTTCCGCCGAAAGCACAATACGATGTCGCAATGCCGGCAAAGCGATCTGAACAACGTCGTCCGGCACGGCGTAGTCCCGTCCATTGAACGCAGCCAGCGTGCGTGCCCCTTGCATCAGCGTGATGCCGGCACGAGGTGAAGCGCCCAGATGAAACTGCGGCCACGTTCGCGTCAGACGGACAATCTGGTTGATGTAGTCGATCAGCTTATCGGCAACAAGCACGTCGCCATTCTGCTTGGTGACCTCCAGGATGTTCTCAGGCGACGTGATCACTTGAAGCTCTTCTTCCAACCGCTTGCCGATGTCGACTTGCTGGCTGTGCTGCTTCAAGATTTCCGCTTCTTCCAGTTCGCTCGGGTAGTCGAGATTAAGCTTGAACATAAAGCGATCGAGCTGAGCCTCAGGCAGGTTATACGTCCCTTCCGATTCAATTGGGTTTTGCGTCGCCATCACCAGAAACGGGCGATCGATCTTGTGGCTGGTCCCATCGATCGTTACGCGGAACTCTTGCATCACTTCCAAAAGCGCTGCGTGTGTCTTCGCTGGCGAACGGTTGATTTCGTCTGCTAACAGCAGCTGCGTGAAGATCGGGCCAGGGCGAAAGCGGAATTCGTTCGACTTCATGTCGAAGAAAGGAGCCCCGGTAATATCGGACGGCATCAAGTCGGCGGTGAACTGAACGCGACCGAAGTTACAACCCAGCACGCGACCCAGCGTTCGGACGAACAGCGTTTTGCCAAGCCCAGGAGCACTCTCGATCAACACGTGTCCGCCACTGAACAGGGCAACCAGTGTCCCGAGAACAAGCTCTTCCTGGCCGACGTAAATCTTCGAGATCTCGTCGGTGATACTCTGGAACAAGTCCCGCGTTTCGGAGAACGCAGAGTCGTCCGAGTGATGGCCCTGCAAAGTGGTGCTGGTCGGTCGCAACGGTTCCGCCGGAGCAGGCGTCGGCTGATTGGAAAGAGGTTCTAACGACGATTCGGACGAACCCGAGAACAAGTCACCCGATTGCGAACCTTCAGAAGCAGCTTCCGGTGGTGGTTGCGTTGTCGATGGTTCCGGAACTCCCGATTCCCCGGCGGCTGGGCTCGGACTTGGAGGAGCCGAACTGCTCGTGGTGCTGTTCTCAGGAACGATTTGCATGTTGTCGCACTGCGGGCAACGGGCTCTCTTACCAGCCGCTTCACGGCCTACCCGCAGCGTTTTACCGCAGCTATTACAGAGGAATTCAATCGAGTCAGGGGAGGAACTACTCATTGGTGCTCGCTTATCGTGATTGACGCCTATCTGGAAACGAATGCCGACACGAGGCCGGGTGAACTATTTACCTTCACCGCGACGCGTTTTCGACCGGCGATAGACGGCGTCTCCTTTCATGACTTGTTGATACTGCTGGAGGCGAAGCTGCGCGTAACCATGGTCGTCGGTCGCTTGCAGTAAGTCGCCTACGGAATCGATGTGCTTCTTGAAGTCGGATGTCTGGGCTGAAGGAAGTTTCTTCGCTCGACCGAAGATCGGATACAACGCGAAGCAAAGCACAATCAGCCACCATGCCATTTGTAAGCCAACCACATTCAAAGGCCACTGGGAAAGCCATTCCCAGCCGCTGTTCCCAGCTGTCGATTGATCGGCGTTCATTATCCGAACGTCTCCTTCCGTTTCCAGGAACGCGACGCTGTCGGGGACTTCGTAGGGTTGATCGCACTGGTTTACCAACTTGCCGGCCAGCTTGCGATGCTCGGGATTGACTAAAGGAAGATTTAGCAGGAACGAACCGTTGTTGATCAAGATGATTTGATTGTCGCTGTAGTCGCTACCGAGCCTGGCCACGATCGCTTCATCGTCGGAGCCGAGAAGGATCTCCGAACTTTCGATCAGGTGAATGGGAAGATCGTTGTCGTCCAGTGGATCAAAGTCTTCGTAGATCGATTCTTCGTCGGCCGGAATCATCCGTGACCGAAGCTCGATATCTGTTTTTGCCGCATCCACTCCTTCGGCCCACGGGCCACTAAGCGATTTGGCTTTCCGCCGAGGTGCGTCTCGCTCGGTTTCGAAGAAGTAGTAATCGGTTTTCGGGTCTTGGTAATTTCGCAGTTGGTCGAACGATTCGACGGCGAGGCTGCGTTGACGCATCGCATCGAAGCGTTGTTTGGGTTCGACCTGATTAAGGACATCGGTCCAGTATGGAATGGATGCATCGAAATCTCGCCCGATGTAGACGAATGTCCGACCTTCTTCTTCGTCGAGCCAGTTCAAGATGGTCTCGCGGAATTCAGGCGAGGGGCCATCAAAGCCGCTCGGGACCCAGACGATTACGTCGTGACGCAGCATCCCTGGCGAGACGGCCGTGTAGCTACGGATGCCGTAGCCAGCTTCGCGGAACATCTCGGACAACGCCTTGGTGCCGTTGATGCTGCCGACGCCGTTGCCGGTTCGTTTGCCATAGACCGTCGAGAGCTTGTCGCTCGGTTGACCGCAACCGGATAGTAACAGCGCTGCAACGACGAAAAGAAAGGAGGTGATGCGGAGGAGGTTCGTTGTCATCAGACGCTACCTCCTGCCAATTGCTGATTGAACTGGCTCATCTGATTCCAGCAACGCTCGAACCGATCTCGTGATAGATCTCGGTTGCCGAAGAAGACATCCTCGAACGCGTTCATCGTTCCTTGCAGGATCTTTCGCAGGTCGCGATTTCGACCAGCTTCGCGGAGGTACTGCCCGTTGGTCTTGCCCTTGGCCAAACGAATGATATGCCCTTTGTCGAGCTCCAGCAGTTGGAAACTGAAAAGATAGACGATCGCTTCGTTGAAGTTGCCAGACTCGTAACAGCGGCGTGCTTCGTCCAGCAAGTTGCCGTCTTTCTTTTTAACCTCGAAAGGAAGGTGTTCGACGCGGTCGACTTGGCGGGACTTTTCTTCGACGATGTTTTCAGGAACGTAAGAACTGCTGGCGGTAGCCCCCCCGGCGCTGACAGCACGGTAAATCAAATACGAAATGACACCCAGGATGATGATCAGCAGCGAGTACATCACGATGGATGCCAACGACATGCCGCCCATGCTGGGAAACCAATTTCCGCCGCCGACATTGTTGGCAGGCTTGGGGGTGATTTTTTTCTTCTCGACCCCAGGCTGAGAGTCGGGCATTTTGGTTTCGCCAGGGATCGGAACGCTGCGGATCTCACCTGACTTGCTGTCGTACCAATTGGCTTGCGGGATATTGGCGAGCGCTTCGCCACCTTTTTCGACGGGCTGTTTCAGTTGACGCTCGCCGTACTCGGACGTATCCCACTCTTGAGCCGACACAGTAGGAACCGCAGCGGCCATAAGTAGCAGGCACCAAAGCATTTTTAGCGCGAGGAGATAACGCATTATCCGGCTACCTCCTTGATTCGTGTCGCTTCGGCGCGAAGGACCAGTTCGACTTCCCATCCTTCGCGGCGAATGCGGAGGTCGAGATAGCAAAGGAAACGGACAACCGTCATGAACGCAACCACCAGCCACAACGCCAGCGGGAACCAGATGAACAGGAACATGTCGTCCCAGTTCCATTGCCCGAAAACATAACCTCGTAGTCCAAAGACGTTCATCACGATACTTGCGGCCAGCAAAATACTGATGCTGGAGGCCATCGCACGGATAATCAGTTCGCCGAAGTTAGGTTGATGCAAAGCCGAGCTGCGACGCCCTACGGTGATCGCTTCTTTCTGTTTCGAGAAGACAGGGTTCTTCTCCAGAATGAGGATCTCGCCGATGTATGGACGAACGGCGCGAAGAATCGCCGCGTAGCAGCAGACGAAGAAGATCAGCGTTCCAGCGACGATGTTCTCGTCGTAAGCGGCAAACGCGGCGAGTACCATGCCTGGCAAGATGGCGCGTAAAACCAGAATGATCCAAAACACACGCGGTATGACCGGCCACAATCCGGTACACATGCGTCGCCAGTCTGGCTTCTCGTGAAACAAAGCATCCCCCAGCAGCAGCGTGATCGGCAGGCCTGCCAATGGAGCTTGCAGGAAGATGAGCGATATCATCAGGTAGATGAACTGGGCCGCCGTTTCGTTCACCACCAAGTCGGGTTCCATCACCCACAGCAGCGCGGCATTGATTAGCGTCAGGGGGATCGCCGTGATGGCGAGGGCCTGGATGATCTTCCACCAATAGACCCGCATTACGATCAGTGCAAGATCGTAAATCTCGAGCAGCTCTCGTTCGCGGATCGCTATTTTGGTTTTATCAAGCTGCATCCGATTCCCTTCGTGGATAGCCGAGCACGATGAAGTACACCATCAGCAAACCACTGCAGAAGATTGCAACGACTTGCTTGGCTTGCTCCGGCAGAGGAGAAGGGGAGATCCACGCTTCGATCATCGCGGCGAGGATAAACAAAATGGCGGATGCGCCCATGATTGGTAGAGCTCGTTTCGCACCGATACGGAGCGAGTCGATTCGCTCGAAAGCGACACGACGTGACTTATCGAACAGGCTTTCCTCGTCCTTGCGTATTTCATCCTGCTCAAGCGATTCTTCTTTGTGGTAGGGACTGATGAGCGAGAACCCAATCCGTAGCCCGGCACCAGCGGCAAGCACGATGGCCGTTAGTTCGAACGGACCATGGGCGGTGACGAACTCGAAGAAGTGTTGGCTGACATCTTCCGAAACATTGGGACTTGCCATGTGCCCAAACGTTGCCCCCAACACTGCCGCGTTGAACAGCAGCACGCAGATGCCTCCGATTACGGTGATTCCCACGACAAAGCACTTGATACCGATACCGGTGTTGTGGTTCACATAGAACGCCGCGCCTGCTGCGCTGGGGCCGTTGTTGCCGCTGCTTGGTGCGTTGGCGTACATCTGTTCGTACATATCGATGTTTTCGGCACCGACAATCTCAGCTGCGAAGTTAGGAAAACGGTCCGGGTTGGAGGCCATGAAGCCAGCCAGCAGAAACACCATCCAGAACAGCCAGAACGTCAGCTGCACGCAACGATCCTGGAAGATCTCGCGAGGAATTTGCCGAAACAGAATATCCCCGATCTTCGACCAATCGACGCGACGGCTGCGGTACAACTGACCATGAGCACGACCGACAAGCTTATGGAGGTAGTCGACAATGTTCGGCGGCAGCTGGTAGCTATCGGCGAGTGCCAAGTCGGCACAAGCGGCTCGGTACAGTGTCGCGAAGCGAGCAATATTGCGGGCCCCGATCGTCTTCTTGCGCGAGCTGGCCATCTGAGCACAGAGACTTTCCAGCTCTTGCCAGTAGACGCGTCGCTTTTCGATCAGTTGGGCAACTTTCACCGCCGTGGTTCCTCTACTTTAAATTCGTTTCCGCGAGTGACTGTGACGCAGCATTTCCGGCATACGGATTGGCTTGGTGGGCTGGGTTCTGCAATAGCTCGGCATCATCCTTGGTTCCATCGGTCGATTGCTTTGACAGGAACGTGCGATAATACAGAGCACAGAGGAGTAGATCGTAGCTGGTATCGGCAGGCAAACCAAACTTTTCCAACAATGGTTCCGCCAAATGCCGAGCGATCTCGCGGCGGCGAGCCGTCGTGAAGTAACGTCGCCGTTCGACATATGTGGCCACCGCTTTGACCATACTTCGCGGCGCGACGAAATTGGGCGGAATGTAATCAGCCAACAGTCGGGCACGGTCGTCTTCGATCTTGGCGACTTTCATCAGCCACGAACGATCTTCGATCACCACCATCGTTCCCGCGATCAAGTCGCCGATCCGCTGAAAACGTTTATTAAAAATCGGGACGATCAACGCGAACAGAAACGTCACGACAATCGGTTCGGCGGTCATCTCTTCCCGCATCGCCGCGAAGGGAAGGGGAACCATCGGCCACATATCGACATAACGAAACAAGTTTCGTACGGCCGACTGAAACAGATTGATTGGTTCGCCTTCGTCGGTCGTCACACGTAAGTTCAACAGCCACTTACCCGGCGTGGTTCCATTCCACCAATATTCGAAGGCGGCCATGTAGAACCAATTGAAGAAGAAGGCAGCCAGCGTCATCATGGCGACCATCAGGTCTTCCAGGCCCGCTTGAGCCAACGCGTTACCAACGCCAGCGATGGCCAGCATGATGAAGAACGCGACGATCACCGCGGCACGGATGGCCAAATCCAACAGAAAAGCAAGCAAGCGACGGAAGGGTCCGGCGACCTGGTAGTTGAACGCGATGTTTTCCGGCGTCACGACTTTGAATTGTGAGTCGATTGCCTCGGTGTTCCACGGAGCTACCATCGAGGAGCTTTTCTATCCCTTGCCGATGCGGCGTGCGTTAATCGATTGCCGTCAGATGAGTTATCTCCAGTCTACCGCAACTACTTGCGAAAAGACGAGCACTCGTCCTAGATTAATCGGTTTTAACACCCCTCAACAGAGGTGACCACCTTTTTAGGCACAGCTTCTTACGCGTAAATACGTCGTCGAGAGGTTCGATTAACTCGGATTTCATTTTCGACCCCTGCTATCAGACGGTATGATGCCGATTACCCCCAAGGTTTTTGTCCTGCGGAAGGAATCACCTGAATCATGGCTCGCATGCGCAATGTCGTTGGCAAATCGCCCGATTTGATTTTCCAAGTCACTGAAGACCAACTGCCCGGCGGACAATTCCGGACCACATGCTTCGAGGGAAAAATTCGTTTCGTGGCAGGCCGAGGACCTCATAGCGGGTACTATCGCTCTGCGTTCGATCATCATGGGCACCTGATTGCCGATCAGTTTGGCGGCCCGGGTGATGCGGCGAGCGGAAATATTGTGGCGATGCATGGGCATGCCAACAACGGTTCCGGAGGCGAGTACAAGCAGATGGAAGATTCCATCAAGCAGCTCCTTGGTGACCGAGATGGCTACATGAAAGTCGAAGTCGGGTATCAAAACCTGACTGAAATTCGGCCTTATGTCTTTCATGTGCAGTGCCAATTCGACAACGGCATGCATTCGCGATGGAGGATCTTCAACTTCTATCCACACATGCCGAATCCATTTCTGGCGCAGCGATAGACACTATCCTTTGAACCAGCCGCGGCTGTAAAACCAGCCGATGAAGCCAACCGCTACGCCAATCATCAATAGCCAGCAAAACTCGTAGCCATACTTCCAATCGAGGCCGGGCATGTCCTCGAAGTTCATTCCGTACACGCCGGCGATAAAGCTAAGCGGGATGAAAACCGTGGCGATGATCGTCAGCGTCTTGGTCACTTCGTTGGCCCGCTGACTTGTCAGTGCGAAGTGGAAATCTCGCATGTCCGAGCAAATCTGGCGGTACGCATCGATTGCGTCGAGAAGCTGTGACGTATGGTCGTCGGCATCGCGCAGGAAGACGGTTGTGTTGTCGGTATACCGCGTGAAACGGGCCCCCATCATGTTTCGAATCGCTTCCCGATGTGGCAGTAAATTGCGGCGAATGGTTAGCAAATCGCTGCTGATACGTTGGATCTCGGGAATGATGTCGTTCGTGTAACCAGCTGCCAAAGGGTCGTCGATCGCATCGAGCCGATCGCCAAACGATTCGACCACGGGAAAGTAGTGGTCGATGACGGTATCGAGCAGTGCGTAGGAAAGGTAATCCGCTTTCATCTGGCGAATGCGTCCGACTGGCTTGCGAAGCCGTTCGCGAACCGGTTCCAAATAGTTGTTGTCGCTCGCCTCTTCGATACTCAAGACATAGTTGTCGCCGACCACCATACTCAGCTGCCGCGTATCGAGTCGCGGTTCCAGCTCGACCATTCGGGCCACGATAAATGCATAGTCGCCATACTCTTCGGCTTTGGCACGTTGATGAGGATGCAGGATGTCTTCATAAACCAGCGGGTGCAGCTCGAACATATCGGCCATTTGACGAAGCTGAGCCGTATGCCCCAGACCGTGGACATGAATCCAAGTCACGTCGTAGTTGCCCAGATACTCACGCAGGTCTTCAACTTCGGTGATGACTTCTTCTTTGATTTCGTTCGGACTGAACGCGGTGACATGAACGTGAGATGCGATTTCCTCTTCCGGTTTCGTGGCCGTGCCGGGGGCAGAGCCAGGCGGCGTGCGACGTTCAAACGGACGGCGGAGAAACTGCAAATCAATGGGCAACTTCATGTTTACGATGCATCCTGCGCGGCTTGGAGTAACTTCGAGACCACGTCCGGTTTCTGCGTGGCCAGGTTTTCAACGGGATCGGGCGTCTCGCTAATATCGTACAGTTCAATCTTCTGCGGTTTGCCTTTGGCGTTTTGCATGATCAATCGATATTGTTCGTCTCGAATGCTGACATTGCCGCCACGCCAATAACTGATCGCAACGTCCCGGACCGAATCGTTTTTGCCGTGAAGCAGCGGAGCCAAACTGATACCATCCAGTGGGAACTGCGTCTCTTGAAACTTTGGCTGACAAAGTTCGACCAGCGTTGGATAAATGTCGAGTGTTTCCGCGAGTGCCGGAGTAACGTTTCCACCATCGGTCACGCCAGGCACTTTAATGAGCAAGGGACTACGCAGTGCACGTTCGTGGGTAACGTGCTTGGCCCACAACGCACTTTCGCCCAAGTGCCAACCATGATCGCCCCAGACGACCACGATCGTCGAGTCCTCTAAGCCGCTTGCTTTTAGCCCTTGAAGCACTTTGCCAATCTGCCGATCGGTGTAACGCACGCAGGCGAGGTACGCTTTGCGAGCGGTGACTTGGTCTTCCTTAGCCAGCGGATTTGACTTGGGATAGTCGGTCTTGTATTTGTAGAACTCTCCAGAGGAATGCCAATAGTTGGTTTCGGGTTTCGTCCCGTGCGGAGCAGGTTCGATATCCATTTGGTCGACCGCTTCCCAGTCCTGCTTGGTAGCCACAAACGGCAGGTGCGGCTTGAAGAAGCCAAGCCCCATAAAAAATGGCTGGCCACTTTCGCCGTATGCTTTAAGCTTTTCGACCGCGGTTTCGGCCATCATCCCGTCGGGAAGATCGGTATCGTTCTCGACGGTGAACTGCATCAGGTCTTGGTGCCCACCCCCATCTTCGCGATGCTTTCCGTCAGCGTAGGCGAAGAAGATGCCCCAGCCTCGCTTCCACGGACCATACGGCGTCGCCAATTCGTCCCAGGCATGCGGCACTTCGTCGCGGCCATCTCCCTTACCGTTATAGGCATACACTTTTCCGTCGGCCGTGTGCGACACCTTGCCGATCAGCGTGGTGTGGTATCCGCTTCGCCGGAACAGTTCCGGCAGAGACTGAGCTCCCGGCAACTGCTTGTGTGACAACGCCACTTTGCCACTGTATAAAGCCTCGTTCCCCAGGGCATTTGTTTTCGCCGGGCTGCGTCCGGTAAGTAGCGCGTATCGCGAAGCCCCACATGTCGGAACTTGCACGAAATGATTTTGAAACAGGACCGACTGTTTCGCCATTTCATCCAGCGAAGGGCTCACCGATGGGGAACGTCCGTAGCAGCCAAGCTCGGGCCGCAAGTCGTCGACGGCAATGAACAGAACGTTATAGTTGTTTTCCGCGGTGGCTACGCGGACGAGCAGCAGGGCGAAAATCGCCGTGGTCAAACCGATTCGAAGCATGATGATCTCGTCAAAAAGTGGGTGTTCGGCGGATTCCATACCTAATCGATCCGCTGCCGAGAAACAAGGTTGCCGCCATTTCGGGCCTAGTCCCTGGGCCGCTCTTGCAGTAGGCTAAACCTTGTGAAGGAAAGGGTTTGCCCGCAGCCTTTTCCCGCGGTGGGGACCAGCGGGGCGGCCCGCTTTCTGGGATTTTGGCACGTGGCAACGGATTGGGCCAATCAGAACGAAGCCGGCGATCTGTCGGGCAAACGAGTCGCCATTGTCGGCAAGCTGGCCGGAATGACGCGGCGCGAGGTCTTCGCGGCCCTACGAGAAGCGGAGGCCACCCCCAGCGAAAAAGTCGACGATCGCGTCGATATCGTCGTCTTTGGCGAGAACGATCTGGGCGGGCTCGGCGATCAAGCCATCTCGGAAGAACTCCAAGAAAAAGCCGCTGCCGGCGATCTTAAGTTCATCAGCGAAACCACCCTCTGGCAGTGGCTCGGGCTGATCGAACCGCATCAGAAGCTGCACCGGCTGTACACCCCCGCGATGCTATCGGACTTGTTGGGGGTCTCGAAATCAATCATCCGCCGCTGGCATCGGCGAGGCCTGATTGTCCCGGCCCGACAAGTTCGCAGCTTGCCCTACTTCGACTATCGCGAAGTCGCCACGGCGAAGCAGTTGGCTTCGATGTTGGCCTCTGGCATGTCGCCTGATCGGATCGAGCGGCAGCTCTCGGCCATCTCGGAATACCTGCCGGATGTGCAGCGGCCGCTGGTTCAGCTGTCGGTCATGGTCGAAGGACGCGACATTTTGCTGCGGCAAGGGGAAGGGCTCGTCGAGCCAGGCGGCCAAATGCGGTTCGATTTCGACCGCGAAGAGGACTTCACCGAAGCGTTCAACGTCGTCGATCCCGGCAGCGAAACCCCCGAGACTGCCGCCCAGTGGGACGCTCGAGCTGCCGACTACGAAGATGACGAACAGCTCGAAGAAGCAATTCGGTGCCTACGGTCGGCGTTGTCGATCGGGGGACCGAATGCGGAGCGATCGTTCCGCCTGGCCGAACTGCTGTATCGAGCAGGCCACTTGGACGGAGCGATCGAACGCTATCACACGGCGATCGAGCTGGACCCGGAAATGATCGAGGCGCGAGCCAACTTGGGCTGCGTGTTGGCGGAGTCAGGCCAACTGGTCGAAGCGGTCACCGCACTGCGAGACGCGATCGAAGTGTACGACGACTACTGCGACGCTCACTACCATCTCGCACGAACGCTCGACGAGCTCGGCCGCGAGCGTGAAGCGGCGTCGCATTGGGAGAAATGTCTGCAGCTTAACCCCGACTCCCCCTGGGCCGACGAAGCGTATGCCCGGCTGAATCCGGAAGAGGTTTAAGCGATAACGTCTGAATTGCCAACGAGCTTTGGCACAAAGAACGGAGGTGCTGACATTCTACCAAACGAATGTCCAAGTACCTAAGGAAGTTTTGAAATGCGCGTCATTCCGGAGAGTTACGCGTCTTCTTGTTGGCGTTCCTCGTTCGCCTGAGGCACTCTACCCTTAATTCGAGCCTTGGTAACGCGCAAACTATCGAGGAAAACAGACTCAAAACCGTTTGTAAGATCAATAAGTCGCGAATAGTTCGCGCATGCTTGGACAATACTTGGTTATAATATCTCCCACGGAGGTTGGCCGAGGAGTGAGGCGAGAATAAGGGCATCGTGTTCGCCACTAACGGCGCATAAAAATCGCGTGACAACATCGGTCGACGTCGTCACGCGATTTGATTTTCGATGGTCGAGCGAGAAGCGACTTAGCTACCGACGTTGACTTCCAGTCCGGTCAGCTGCGACTCAAGTTCCTCGGCACCTTCTTTCGACGCGCCGGTTTGCCAGAGGTACAAGTTCTTCAGGCTGGTGATGTTGGCCAGCACATCGATTCCCTTGTCGGTCACTTTCGTCCCGTACAAGTTCAAGTACTCCAGCTTCGTGTGCGGCACCAGGTAAATCAGTGCGGCGTCGGTGACGTTGGTTTGAGCGAGATTCAGTCGCTGCAAATTGGGCAGGCCGACCAAATGCTTGATTCCTTCATCGGTGATGGCCGTACCACGGGCGTTGACTTCGACCACGTTTCGCAGGTTGCGAACCAGCTTGAGGGCTTCGTCATCGATTGGCTTGTCGCTCAGGTGAAACGACACGACTTTCTCGTCTGAGTTTTGTGCGAGCAGATTCACGCGGCCTCCTTTGGCGACGATCTGCTTGATCGCTTCTTCTTCGGTGGCATCGTCAACCGTTGGCGCAGGATTGGCTTTGACAATCTCGATCACTTGCAGCTGCGTCTTGATGGCGTCGGCCATGGCTTTGCGAAGATCGGTCGAAAGTTCCGCTTTGACTTCCTGCTTGATCTCGGCTTTCAACTTGTCGAGCGCGGCTTGATCGAGCACGAGACCTGATTCTTTTTCCCCTTCGGCAGCGGCCGGCATCGGTTCTGGCTGAGGCTCCGGTTTCGGTTCCGCTTTGGCGATGTCGGAAGGAAGGTTTCCGGCGCTGATGTTGTCGGCAAACGTCGGCGACTTTTCGTCGTCGGCGTTGACTTTCATCGCTTTCACTTTTTCGAGAGCGGCGGCCACTTCTGCGGTCGCTTTGTCTTTTTCCTTCTCGAGACGGTCCTTGCCGAAGTTTGCTTTGTCCAGCAGTTCGTCGAGTGCTGCGCCGTAAGCGTTGCGTTCCTTTTTGCTTTGCCCATCGATATGGCAGACGTTGCACTTCGAACCGGTGGCGGCCGCCGCGAACTTTTTGGCAGGCTCTTCCTTCGGCTCGGCAGGGACGACTTTCTCGTTGAAGACTTCCCAGAAAAATGGAATCGCGAAAGCGGGCTGGCTGATCAGGCCAACTCCGACGACAGCAAGTGCCGACGACAAAACGATACGCGCGAACATGATGGCTACCTCGTCAGATGACTTTTGCAATAGAAGCGAATTCGGCAGGGCCACGCTCGAAGGCGGACAGGTCCCTGGCGAGCTTTTGGCAATTTGGGCGAGTTATTACGATTCTGCCTCGCAAACCGGCCCGATGCAAGTCGGGACCCAAATTCGAGGCAAACTCGAAGCCCCGCGAAGCATTGTTACGCCGGTCGTGCGTGTTTGAACCTTTGGCGATGGCCTGTAGGGTGCGTTTCAACGCCCGATGTGTTTTCGGAGAAATTGCCATCGACCCTTTCGCTTAGTAGAGCTGAAAGTCCCTTGACGGCGTTGCCACGCGATGCTGTTGGGTGCCGGGCAGGCACTACTTGGTGCGTCGAGACGCACCCTACGGAAATGGGCCGGGTGCCATGCCGTCGTCTTCGTCTGCATGCTGAATCAGAAGTAAGTGGGACAAGTTTTTCGTTTGGACGATACGTCGCTTCTTCGGAGCTGGCGAGATGTCGTTAATCTACCATGGCAAGGAGCGTAGGGTGCGTTTCAAAGCACCATGTTATTACGAATGCGATCGCCATTGGGCTTTCACATTTTAACGTAGAAGGCTCGTTGATGGCGTTGCCACGCGATGCTGTGGGATACCGGGCAGGCAATTCCTGGTGCGTCGAGACGCACCCTACGCTTTGATTGGCAATCGCCGACAGGGGCTGGGGATTGTGTTATAGTGGGCCTCGCTTGAAGGTTCCCTTTCTTGGATGCATGCCCCATGAATTCGCAGACGCTTAGTACCGGTTCGCAGATGCCCTTATTGGGGCTGGGTACTTGGAAGATTGACAAGTCGCATTGTGCCGACGTGATTGTGGCCGCCGCCAAGGCCGGGTATCGGCACTTTGACTGTGCGTGCGATTATGGTAACGAGCAGGAAGTGGGGCAGGGGCTGAAGCGGATTGTCGACGAAGGGATCGCGACGAGGGATGAGTTGTGGATTACGTCGAAGCTTTGGAACACGTATCACGCGAAGGAGCATGTTCGCCCGGCGTGTGAGAAATCGCTGAGCGACTTAGGGCTCGACTATGTCGACTTGTACCTGGTCCATTTTCCAATCTCTTTGAAGTACGTACCGTTTGAAGATCGTTACCCGCCAGAATGGTTTTACGATCCGAACGCGAGCGAGCCGCAATTGGTCGAACAGCCGGTGCCGATCGCCGAGACATGGCAAGCAATGGAGTCGCTCGTCGACGCGAACCTGGCGAAGAACATCGGGATCTGCAACTTCGGCACGTCGTTGATTCGAGACTTGCTGTCGTATGCGAAAATTCGCCCGAGCGTGCTGCAGGTAGAACTTCATCCACGTTTAACCCAAGAAAAACTTCTGCGGTACTGCACGCAGGAAAAGATTGCGGTGACGGCATTCTCGCCGTTCGGGCCGAGCTCGTACTATCAGCTGGGCATGGCCGAGAAGAGCGAGTCGCTGCTGAATCATGACGTGGTACAAGGGGTGGCGAAGGAAGCGAGCAAGTCGCCTGCCCAGGTTCTTTTGCGATGGGCGGTGCAGCGCGGAACGATTGTAATTCCGAAAGCAAGTTCTGCGGAACATTTACAGGAAAATGGCGCAATATTTGACTTCGAGTTGACGAACGACCAGATGACTCAGCTGTCCGATTTGAATCAGAACCGTCGCTTTAACGATCCCGGCGACTTCTGCGAGGCAGCGTTTAACACCTTCTTTCCGATTTACGAATAGAGACGCATGGGCGGCGAACTGCTAACACTGGGTGCTATCTTTTTGGGTTTGGCTATCGTGATTGTCTTTGCCGGCAATTACATGGCGAAAGCGGCCGACGTGATCGGTGAGAAGTCTGGCATGGGGGCTTCGCTGGCCGGCTTGGTGCTGTTGGCCGCGGCGACAAGCTTGCCGGAACTGGCGATCAACATTAATGCGGTGCGCTTGCCGGACAGTACGCAGGGTGTCGACTTGACGCTGGGGAACGTGCTGGGAAGCTCGCTGTTTAACCTGCTGATTCTGGGGATCGTCGACTTGATGTTCCACTCGAAGGCGCGGATGTTCTCGTCGATCTCTTCGGCGCATGCATTGTCGGCAATGGTCAGCATGGCGTTGATCGCCATCGTGGTGCTGTTTCTGCTGCTCGAGCGAGACAGCGTCGGCATTCCGCTGCACTTATGGCATCTGGGCATTGGGACGATTGCGTGCGGTGTGTTCTATATCTTCTCGGTGCGGCTGATTTATTTAGATCAGCAGATGGCGGCGAAGATGGAAAAGGAACAAGAGTCGCCGCAGCAGGAAGAAGAACGCAAGAGCATGTCGCTAGGCGTGGCGATCGGGATTTACCTGGCCACGACGGTTGTGATTTTCATTGCCGCTGGTTATCTGGCCCCGACCGCGGATCGCCTTGCCGAGATTACCGGGCTCGGCGGGACGTTTGTCGGCAGCACGTTGTTGGCACTGACGACCAGCTTGCCGGAATTCGTGACGACGATTGTGGCGGTGCGCATGGGGGCCGCAGACATGGCGATCGGCAACATTCTGGGGAGCAACACGTTCAACATCGCGATCTTGCTGCCGATCGACGCGATTTATACCAAAGGTTCGCTTCTCGCGGATGCCAGCCCAGTCCATGCGATGACAGGGATGGCGGTCATTCTGCTGACCAGCGTGGCGACGATGGGCATTCTGTATCGCGCCGAGAAGAAGAAGTACTCGATCATCGAGCCTGACGCACTGCTGGTCGTGCTGTTGAGCTTGCTCTCGATCTGGGGAATCTACGAGCTGACTCGACCGACCGGAGAGCCAGAGATCAAAGACGACCCGCCGATCGAAGAGGTCTCGTACGTACCGCCGAAACCTGATGCCATCAACGTACCGCTCAACCGGTAGGGTGCGTCTCGACGCACCACGCAGCGGTTCGCAGCTTTGGGCGGCGAACCAGATGGCAACCAGATCGTTTTGTCTGGTGCGATAAAATGCACCCTACGGGGCACTGCGAGTTCGCCACTAACCCTTGAGCGAATCGGTCCATTCTTCGAGCAGGCGGAACTGTTTCGCGAAATCGTTTTCTTCGGTGCCTAGTGGCGATTTGAAGAAGCTGGAGAGTTGCGTTTGCAGGCCGGTGGCTCCTTTGCGCTGAGCCAGGTCGGCGAAGCGAGCCAGGTCTATCACCAGCGGGGCAGCGAGCAGTGAGTCGCTTCCTTGCCAGATGAACTGCATCACCATTGGCGTGCCGAGGAAGCCTTGGAAGTGGATGTGGTCCCACGCCGTCTTCCAGTCGCCCATGCTGTCGATGTTTTCGATGGTTACCAGCGTTTGCGGCGTGTATCCGAAGATCTTGCTGAGCAGTCGATCCTTGCTGACCGCTTTGGTCTTCTTGTTCTCAGGATCGTCGAGCACTTTGGCGTCCATGTTGCCAAAGATGTTGTGCCCCACCCAGCTCATGACTTTCAAGTTGCGATTGGCAAACATCGGAGCGAGCGTGCTCTTGAGAAGCGTTTCGCCCGTTTTGCCGTCGTGCCCCATGTGGCAGGTATCGTTCGACTTGGCCAGATCGTCCAGTGCGTCCAGCGCCGTGCCGAGCGAAGGGGTGAAGTTGATGAACGGGTAACCAAGTTCCAGCGAGGCAATCCCGTACAACGAACTGGCTGGTAACTTGCACTCGTTGGAAGCAAGCTGCGGCTGGAGCTCTTTCCAAGTCTTGGGGAACTGCTCGCCGTCGACCGAAGGTTCCGTCGACGAGATGTTGACCATCACGACGTTGTCCAAATCGTTCGCTTTGGCGAAGTCGGCGATGTGACCCTTCAAGCGGTCGACCGCTTCGCGCGGCGTTTCCTGCAGTGCTTGCAGTTTTTCGTGGGCGTACTCGGTAATCTTCTTGCCGGCGTTGATCAGCGTGCCGTCATGAATGTTGGCATCGAGCGCGGTCAGGTCGTCTTTGATCTTTTCGACTAAGCGGCCATCGATGGCGCGGCTCTCGAAGACCATCTTGTACGCTTCGTCCAGCAAGCTGGTTTCGCGAATGTCGTGACCACCGATGACGATATCGTCCCAGCCGACCAGGTTAAGATGCTCGAACTGCTTCAGTTCGCTCACAAGTCCGACGCTTTCGGTCAGCCCTTTCTTGAGCGCGAGCAATCCAACAATGGTGGTGGTGGCGACGCCGCCCTTGGCGCCGATCAGCCAGATCCCGGTACGCGAGCCTGCCATCTGTGAAACACTTTCCAATCGAGAGGCGAAATATCAGTTCCCGACGCTGCCCAAAGGGCCTGAGATGCCGTTGCTGCCAGCGTAACGCTTGGCAAGTTGGCGGCGACTAGTTCCGGATTGGGGGAGGAACTTTCCAGGCAGGCTTCGCAAGGAAGGGTGAAGCTTACCATTATGGTCGGTTTGGGCGGCGAATTCACCCATCCCCCAGGGCTGAGCCGCAAGAATATGTGTCATTTTTCTCAGTTTGGTACTTTTCAGCCGCGTCAGCGAACTATTAGACCGGCCGTGCATCTCGTAAAATGAATGCGTTTGTCCAACGATTAACGTCTGTGTCAGGAAACGTGATCTCGGAGACGGCCTGAATCGGATCGGTTCGGCTTGATGTCTTCCGCGGTTCCCCAGTGCAGACGTTCCCAAGACCCTCTTACCCATTGGAAGTGTATGTTCCAGCACGTCGAAACGGCTCCCCCGGACGCAATTCTGGGTCTCAACGAAGCCTTCCGCAACGATTCGAACCCTGAAAAGATCAACCTGAGCGTTGGTGTTTACAAAGACGAGCAGGGGGTGACGCCGGTTCTGAAGTGCGTCAAAGAAGCGGAAAAACGGTTGCTGGAAACGGAAAGCACCAAGAGCTATCTGCCAATCGATGGCCGCGCCGGCTACACCAAAGCGGTTCGCGAGTTGATGTTCGGCACCGATCATGAAGTGATTACCGCAAATCGCGCCGTCACCGTGCAAACGCCTGGGGGTACCGGGGCACTGCGTGTCGCAGGCGATTTTATCGCAGCCAATTTTCCTGGCGCCGCAATCTGGCTCAGCCAGCCCACTTGGCCGAACCACCCCAACATCTTCACCGCGGCCGGCGTTCCGCTGAAGACGTACGCCTACTTCGACAAAGCCTCCAACGGGCTCGACTTCGACGGCATGATCAGCTCGTTGAAGGAAGCCAGCAAAGGGGACGTCGTTCTGCTGCATGGCTGCTGCCATAACCCAACGGGGATCGATCCGACTCCGGAGCAGTGGAAAGCGATCGCTGATTTGGTTCAGGAAAAGGAACTGCTGCCGCTATTGGACTTCGCTTACCAAGGCTTCGGCGACGGTTTGAGCGAAGATGCGGCCGGCCTTCGCGAGTTGGCACGTCCTGGCCAAGAGATGCTGATCTGTAGCAGCTTCAGCAAGAACTTTGGTCTCTACAACGAACGTGTCGGAGCAATGACCGCCGTCGCTTCAGGCGAAGCGGAAGCGACCGCCGTGCTGAGCCAGCTGAAGAAGGTGATTCGCTCGAACTACTCGAACCCGCCGACGCATGGTGCCGCCGTGGTCGAAACGGTCCTGACCGACGCGTCGCTGACGAAGCTGTGGGACGAAGAACTGACCCACATGCGTGACCGCATCAATGGCATTCGTAAGCTGTTTGTCGACAAGATCTCGGCCGCTGGGATCGATCAAGACTTCTCGTTCATCCAGAACCAGAAGGGGATGTTCAGCTTCTCGGGGCTGAACCAGATGCAAGTCGATCAACTCCGCAGCGACATGAGCATCTACATCGTCGGTTCTGGCCGAATCAACGTGGCCGGTATCAGCGAAGCCAACGTCGACCGCCTTTGCGAAGGGATCAAAAAGGTCGTCAGCTAAACCAATTGGTTGGCATGCCCTCGTTCGTGTGGGCATGCCAACGAGACAAATCGCAGGATGGCTACCGGCAACCAGGTCGGATAGCCATCTTTTTTGCGCGGAGCAGGAAAAGTGGCTTGGGTTTGCTACATGCCTAGGGGGGAAGAAGTGTTGAAGCGTATGCTCAGTTTTCCCCTCACCCTAACCCTCTCCCCGCAGGGGCGAGGGGACCGGAGCTTGAAGCCTTAGCCCCAAGGGGACGACCGTTTCGCTTTTCGCGTGTTATTCTGGATCGGACGCTTCTTTTTCGGCCAGGCTCTCGTGCAGAGAGACCCATTCGGGACGTTCTTTGTTAAATGCGTGTAAATATTCGCGGCCAGCGTGGATGTAGTACGCTTCGCGAGGGCCGATGGGGTGTCGGCTTTCTCCGGCGGGATAGAACGTCGTGTTGCGTAGATCGGCGACGGCGGTTCCGGCCTGGCCATCCTTCTTGGTCGCGGCAATCAGGCGAACATCGCCGAAAAAGAAACCCAGCATCGCCGGCTGAGGTGTTTCGTAGCCTTCGCTAGCGACACGCTGCAAGAGGCTGTTGGCAAGCTCCTGCTGATTGGCTTGCCATTGGTGCGGTTCCAGCTCGAACACCTCAGGATGTTCAGCCTGCCATCCGGCGAACGCGGCATAGATGTCTGGCAGCGGCAGCGACGTGAGATCGACGGCGAAACTTTGCGTGACAGGGCCAACGATACCGACGCTTTGGAACGTACCGCCAGGCATGTGATAGGCATACTGAATCAAATGGCAGTGCTGCGTTTCTTCGAAGCCTGGCCAGCCGAGCTCGCGGCGATCGACTTGATGTACTTCGTGCGGCGGCATGCCGAACTGGGTGTCGAGCGCGAGCCACGCGGCGAGCTCTCCTTCGACTTTGGCCTCGTCGGTTTTCTGCTCGTTAGGAATCTTGTCGAGCATGTCCAGCTCTTCGGCGACGGCCAGCACGCGAGGGCGACACACGGCCTCGGCGGCCAGCTCGACAAGCAGCTCTTTACCTTCATCGTTGCCCAGTTTGGCCAGCGCGATGGCCGCTTCCGAGCGGAGTTTTCGATGCTTTAACTCTAAGGCGGACTTGAGTTTACCTTCGGCCTTGCTGTCGCCGATGAGGGAGAACGCATCGCAGATGGCCAGCGCGATGGAGGTTGCTTCCGTGACGGCAACTTTCGCTGCGGCGAAGTCTTTAGCTTCCTTGGGCGGCTCGGTTTCAAACTTGGAAAGCCGCGCGATGAGACCACCAAACAGTTCGCCGAGGGCTTCGACGCGATCGGAAGCCGGATGCTGCGCGACCATGCCGTTACGGGTCACATAGTTGGCGAGATCCAACACGAGCGATGCGACGGAGAGATGCGAGAGCGCTTCCAACAATTTTGGAAAAAGTGTCTCGGTCGGCAGATCGTCTTGGCGAAGTAGTGGCACAAACGCGATCGCGGCGGCGTTGGAGTTGGTCGGTGGTTGTTCGACGACCAGTTCCGTGAAGACGGCGAGTGCTTCGTCGTCGCCGGTGGCTGACAACAGCGCGAGCAGCAAGTGCCCCATGCGATGCGTCGCGCCCCATTGTCGATAGGCGGTCGCAATCCGCTGAAGGTCGTCCTGATCGAGCTGCTCGACTTCGCGCAAACGGATGGCCAAGAGGTTCAAAACGCGATCGAGAAAGCTTCGTTTGGCGTCGGAGATCTCGGGCGGAACGGACTCTAAAAACCGCAAAATACCCGAGATTTCCAGCTCTTCAGCACTCAGGATCCATTGCAGGGCTTCTTTCTGCGAGACCAACGCTTGAAGCGTTTGATCTCCTTCGAGCCAGCCACTGAGAACGGCATTCAATCGATCCGACATGGAAGTCACTTTCGCATAGGTCAACAGCAGACAACAACTTGGTCCATCTACAGTCTAAAGGGCAAAGCGTTTGCTCGCGACCACCAACTGCGCGGCATCGGCATGCCGCATCGAGTCGTTGCGTTTCGACATAGTGCGAAGGATCGTGCGAAGGTATTTCAAAGAAGTGTGCGCGATCAGCGATAGTTTTTCTGAACAAATTGGATTCGTGGTTCGATAATTCACCTTGACGAAAGAAAGGCAAAGTTGATTCAATTTGCGAGAAGTAGTTTTTCATGCTTTCGGTCGCGTCGCTCATGCAGTTTTTTGAGACGCGACAACATTTGCGAAAGAAGAAAAACGCCGGCTTGAAATTCCCGCGAGGATGCCGAGTCGAATAGGGGTGAGGCGACCATGGTCGCAGTTCTCCCGATCGAATCTGCCATGCATTCGGACGGATGGAAATGGATGTTAAAGCCCACTGCCGTTGGCTTTGGGATTGGCATAACTGCCTATGCAGATTCGAGAGGACTTTTGTGATGCCCCGAAAGACCTCTCTACTACCTACCCGGGCATCGAACTCTTGAGGAGCCCACGGAACGATGGCAACCAAGAAGAAAGCTGCACCGAAGAAGACCGCCAAGAAAGCAACCACCAAAAAGGCTGCGCCTAAGAAGGCTGCGAAGAAGACGGTCAAGAAGAAAGCTGCCGCGAAGAAGGCTTCGCCTAAAAAGGCCGCTAAGAAGACGGTAAAGAAGGCCGCCACCAAGAAGACGGCGACCAAGAAGGCTTCCCCTAAGAAGGCTGCCAAGAAGACCGCAAAGAAGAAGACCACCAAGAAGGCTTCGACCAAAAAGGCCGCTGCCACCGCCACTCCGGCAACGCCTGCGACCTAAGCAGTCGGGCCGAGCTTATCCCTCGGCCACTTGGTTCTTTCTTCGAAATAAGGTCCCCCCCAGGGTGGCCTGGCATATAACGACGAGAAAGGCCGAACCTTTGTCCCGTAGCGATACGGGCCGGTGGTTCGGCCTATTTGTTTGCGCGGCGCCAATTTCTTGACGGAACACCGCTTTGTTCGGCCAGTGCCAGCCGATTGAGGGGCACGCGAGATTGTCCTATCGCCCTTTGTGCATTATCGTTAGGGCTTATTGATGTAACGCAAAGTTGCGGTAACGGTAGGTCCAGCGTACCCATCCGGTGGTACGGCTATCGTGAAATGCCAGCCCCAAGGGGGCGATCCTTCATAACCAGCGGCGAAAGTCTGCTTCCCACTGGTGATCAACGGTCGCCCCTTCGGGGCTGTCACACGAGCTCTCGCTCGAATGTCAGGGACCTGCTGAGGATACCGCGGAATTTCACTCCCGCGTCTTTTCCGATGAAGACGTCCTACGCAGAAACGGTCTAGTACCTTGTCGACCTCCGAAGATTCTCCTGAAAAGCGATTTACTGATCTCGACCTTTCCCAAAAGATGCTCGCCGCGCTGAAAGAGGCCCGGTACGAGGTTCCCTCGCCGATTCAAGCTGGCGTGATCCCGATCGCCTTGGAAGGGAAGGACGTCCTCGGCCAGGCCCGCACAGGGACCGGCAAAACGGCCGCTTTCGGCATTCCGATCATCGAAACGCTTCCCGAAGGCAAAGGGCCGCACGCGTTGATCCTGGTGCCGACGCGAGAGCTCGCCGTGCAAGTGCGTGACGAGATCACCAAGCTTTCCAAAGGCATGGGCGTCAACACGGTGGCGATCTACGGCGGCAAACCGATCAAAAGCCAGATCGACAAGCTGAAGCGAAACCCAGACATCGTCGTCGGCACGCCAGGCCGCGTGATCGATCATATGACGCGGCGTTCGCTGTCGCTGGAAAACTTGAGCATCGTTGTGCTCGACGAAGCGGATCGAATGCTCGACATCGGCTTCCGCCCCGACATCGAAAAGATTCTGCGTCGTTGTCCGGATGATCGCCAAACCATGCTGCTGAGCGCTACCGTTCCGCCGCCGATCGAACGGCTCGCCAATCGCTACATGCAAGATCCGGTGAAGATCGACTTCTCGCCGACAAATATCTCGGCCGACACAATCGAGCAGCATTACTTTACCGTCGACGGTCCCAAGAAGATGGAACTGCTGGTCCGTTTGCTTCGCCGCGAACAACCGACCAAGTGTATCGTGTTCTGCCGCACCAAGCGGGGGACGGAGAAACTGTTCCAGCGACTGCAAAAGAAGACGAAGCTGGTCCGCTGTATCCATGGCGACATGCATCAAGGTGCCCGAAACCGCACGATCCGCGACTTCAAAGACAACAAGTACCGCATTCTGATCGCCACCGACGTCGTCGGCCGCGGGATCGATATCTCGGACGTGACGCTGATTGTCAATTACGACGTGCCGGAGTACTCCGACGACTACGTGCATCGCGTCGGTCGAACCGGGCGAATGGGCAAAGAAGGGGTGGCTTACACGTTTGTCACGCCGGAAGAAGGGAACCAGCTCACGCGGATCGAAATGCGAATCGATAAGCTGCTGATCCGCGACGAGATTGAAGGCTTCAATCCGTACGTGAAGACCACCGTCGAAACCGGCCCCACGCATGCCCGTGACGCCAACAGCGAACCGGCCGACGAAGAAAAGAAAGAGCCTCCCAAAAAGAACCCTCGCCGCCGCCACCGCCGAGCGCTTTAAGAGACGGCCGAAGGGGCCATCGGTCGGTTGGGACCGCTGTCGTAACTTGAGCTTGCCGGCTTAGTTCGTCAGGATGGTCTCGCGCAGAAACTCGGCAGCTTTGTCCCATTGATCGACCGAAGCGTCCCAGTCGACTTTCATGGCGCGGATCGTTTTGGGGGATTCGACTTTCAGCGGAATATCGAGCCTTGTGTTGAGAGGAATCTGGGCACTGGGGCCCTGGGCGAGGGCCGTTTCAACTTCCGCGGACAGCAGGTAATCGACCAACGCTTGGGCCGCGTCGGGGTTGGGGCCACCTTGGATGATGGCGATGGTGTTGGGAATGAAAAGCGTACCGAGCTGGCCATCCGCTTGATCGGGATAGACGATCTCGACAGGGCGGCCTGACTCGATTTCCACCATTGCATCGTCAGTGTCGGTCAGACCGAACGCTATTTGCCCACTGGCGACGGCCTGGGCGACTTGCTTGTTGCCGGGAAACATCTTGGCGTTGGTTTGTAGCTGGGTGAAAAACTCTTTCGCTTTCTCCTCGCCCAGTTCATCGAACAGCACGGCCGCGTGCGTCGCCGTCGTGCCAAAAAGTGGTTTCGCGTAACCTCCTTCTCCTTTCCAAGAATCGCTGGCTAAGTCGAAGATCGACGTGGGAGGCTTACGTTTGCCAAGCTTTTCGGTGTTGACCAGCAAGATCCGAGCCCGAGCCGCGAAGCCAAACCAAAGCCCCTGGGAAGAACGAAAGCTGGCAGGGTATTCCTCCTGATGTTTGGGCTGATACGGAGCAAGCAGACCTGCTTTTTGCAGGCGGAGCGTGTTGAGGATCTCGTTGTTCCAGAAGACGTCGCAGCGAGGCCGTTCTTTCTCGGCCAAGATGGCTTGGGTTAGGCCGACCGTTTTGTTCGCTTCGGTATCGTACTTCGCCACGACATCGACCCCTGTCGCTTTTTCGTACGCGTCGAAGTGCGTTTCCGAGAACTCTTGATCGAGCGCCGTGTAGGCCACGACTTCCTGCTTTGCCGCAGGACGACAGCCGAAGGAGCAGAGACCGAGCGACAGAATCAAGAGCGTGGCGAGCGAAAGACGATCGGTCATAAGGGATAAGCTAAGCTTTAAGTAGGCGGGTTCGGTTTGCGGGGCGTTATTTTCCAGCGAATGGCCCAGACGGTCAACGACACGATACTGGTGACCAGAAGCGAAACGAGTGTCGTCGTTTGCCCTGTGAGAAGCGGAATCGATTCCGATCTTCGAGCGAAGAAGAGAGCTACGACAACCAGGACGACGACGTTGGCGATCATCCAGCCCACGTCGGACTGACGTTCGTAACGGCTACTGCTGAACAAGTGCTGATGATCCAGCACCGAGGTTCGCAAATGGCCTGCAGCGAGCAGAAATTGATACAGCGCTGCGACTCCCCAGATCAAAAGAGCCGGCATCATGGCCGAAGCATGCTGCGGAGCGGGGGAGGGCCAATCGAAGCATGTCATGATCGCGCCGGCGAAGCAAATTAACGCACACGCGGCATGGGCTTTCGGCAAACCGGTTTTTCCAGGCGAGGTATGGTCCTGCATCAGATGTCTTAACATGAACAAAGACGTGAAATCGATTATCGTCTAAAATACCACCAATCCGAACGTTTGTCTTCCTTTCGGGCAGAGGCGGCCCATGCAACGCATTGTACTCGCAATTCTTCTGGCATCACTGGTTGTTCCTGGTTGTGGATCGTCCGATCCGCCGGCCAAACCGGTAGCTGCTGCGCCGGATACTTCTTCGCCGGAGTCGAAACCCAAACCGAAGCCAGTGCCGGAGAAGCCGAAGCAGCCCAACATTCGCACGGCAAACACAACCCTTTCTAAGCCGAAGAGCGACGCCGATGCGTTAGGGCAAGGGTTCATGAACTCGGACGGGCTACGGAACCGCTTGAAGGTCGGACGGATCGAGCCGGAAGTGCAGTTCACCGTGGACGAAGCGAAGCTGACCGCCAACGGGATCCGCACGATCCAAGGGAAGCATGTCACGCTGTATACCGATCTGGAATCGTCGCCGGAGATCGACGAGTTGCCGAGCGTGTTCGATGCGGCCTATCCGCAGTGGTGCGAATACTTCCGTGTCGATCCCAACGCAAACGACGACTGGAAAGTCAAAGCGGTGTTGATGTCAGACAACGAGAAGTTCCGCCGAGCCGGGATCTTTCCCGATACGCTGCCGGAGTTTTTGCATGGCTATTACCAGGGGGATGCGTTGTGGCTGAACGATCAGCCGAGCGACTATTACCGACGACATCTGCTGATCCATGAAGGGACGCATGCGTTCATGTACATCCTGCTCGGCGGAGCAGGTCCGCCCTGGTACATGGAGGGAATGGCGGAACATTTCGGAACGCATCGCTGGGAGAACGGCCAGCTGGAAACCAGGGTGATGCCGGAGTCGAAAGAAGCGACGCCGATGTGGGGCCGCATCAAGATCATTCAAGACTCGATCAAAAAAGGCAAAGCGCTTTCGATCTCGACTGTGATGCGGACGGAGAACAAAGAGTTTAAAAAGAACAGCCCCTATGGCTGGTGTTGGGGTGTATGTGCCTATCTCGACAACAACAGCCTCACTCAGAAAACATTCCGCGACATGGTGGCTCAAGTGAAGCTGACCGGCGGTTTCAGTGAACGCTTGTGGAACGAACTGGGCGACGTGATGCCGAAGGTGGAAGAAGGCTGGGAAGTCTTCATGACCAACGCCGAGTATGGCTACGACTGGCAGCGAAACGAAGTCGAGTATCGGGAACCGGTTCCGTTTTCTGGCGATGCGATGACTGTCGAGATATCAGCCGACCGAGGCTGGCAGTCGACTGGGATTTTGCTTGATCCCGAAGTCGACTATGAAGTGAAAGCGATCGGTCAGTATCAGATCCGCGACGACGGACAGGCATGGATGTGTGAACCGAACGGCGTGACGATTCATTACTGGAAAGGAAGGCCGCTGGGGCAGCTGGTCGGTTCGCTTCGCAACGAACCATGGCTCGGCGGAACGATCACGCCGTTGTCCAAGAGCAACACGGTCGGCCTGGGGAATTCGCTCTATCCGGAAGGGCCCTGCATTCTGTTCCTAAAAGTGAACGAAAGCCCGGCCGAACTAGCCGATAACCAAGGGACCATCCAAGTCCAGATCAAACCGCTCGCGAAGAAGGACTGAGCGGAGGTTGAGTTCTGATTGGTAAGTGGGAACATGGCTTGACCCCTTATCCTGGCCCTCACTTCGCTCTCTTCAAAAACAGAAGCGAGGGCACCGGATAAGAAGGCATGTGCTGCGAGCGATTCTTCGCTACTGCCCGATGCAGTAGAGGTGCTCTTTACCGCGAATGAACAGCTTTCCGTCGGCGATCGCAGGCGAGGCGATCGTGGTGTCAGGCAATTCGTTTTCGCTGACGAGTTGGTAGCTATCTTTCGCGGCGACCACACTACAGCGGCCGTCGATGTTGATGTAATAGACATTGCCGTTGGCGACGATCGGCGATGCTTTGAAGTTACCGCCGAGGCGTTCTCGCCAAACCAGTTCCCCATTTTGGGCGTCGTAGGCATGCGCGATGCCGTCGTCGGTGACGGTAAAGAGCATGTCGTTGGCATAAACGGGAGAAGGCGTGTCAGGCGTCGACTTGTCGACTTCCCACAAGATGGCATCTTCGGTCAGCTTGCCTTCGTTGCCGCTCAGCTTAATTGCCAGAAGAGGCTTTCGCATGCCTCGCGTGGTGAAGACTTTGCCGTCCGCGACGATAGGCCCTGTTACCGTGCGTCCACCGACCAACCCCGGAAGCTGCCAAAGCTGCTTACCGGTCGCAGGATCGTAGGCGTCGAGCGTGTTGCCACCCATGACGACCAGTTGCACCTGGCCATCTTTTTCGAGCAACAGAGGCGTCGTGTAGGCGTCCGCTTCTTCCGCAGGGGCTCCCGTCATACGAAGCGTCATCCAACGCTTCTCGCCGGTCTTCAAGTCGTGGGCGATCAAGTAGCTTTTGACCGGTTCATCTTGCAAGTCGGAAAGCGAATCTTGCATGCAGACCGAGATGACCAGGCCATCGTAGATGACTGGACTGTTGGCGTGTCCCCACCAGATGGAATAGGGGCCGTACAGCTCTTGAAGATTGTGTCGCCACAGTTCTTCGCCTTCCTTGGTGTAAGTCGCCAACAGGCCATTACCGAAATGAACCACCACGTGATCGCCATGCACGACGGGGGAAGGGCTCGCCATGTTGTGCAGATTGTGGAACTTCTGAGTCTTGCGGCGGGGCGCTTTGCGAGGCGTTTCGGCTTGATCGACGAGGATGTTCTTTTCGACCTTTCCCGTCTTCGCATTCAAACGGAGCAGACGCAGTTCGTTGGCGTCGTTTTGCAGCGTCAGAAAGACTTGATCGCCGACGATCGCAGGCGTCGAATCGCCCCAGCCTTCCAGCGGTGTCTTCCACGCGATGTTCTCTTCGGCACTCCACTTGGTAGGAGCGTCTTGGGCCGGACTGAAGCCAATTGCCTCAGGGCCACGCCACTGCGGCCAATCGGCGGGGTCGCCTTGGACGAGCGGTTTCCAGTGCGATTCGTCCGCGACGATCGCCGACGGCAGAAGCAAAAGGAGAATCAGCATAACCGGACGAAACGGCAGCGAGCGACGAGAATTGGCGAACATCATGTTTTGTGGGGTAAGATTGGGGAGCGGGAAGGAGGAGTTGTCGCTCTAACTTACCACGCGGCCAAGCCAAAATCGAGAATTTCTTAACGAACGTCTGCCAGGCAAAGGGCAGGCAAGTTAGGGGCGCACTGGGGGAAGAGAGATGTCCGAAAACGAGCAATACCAAGAACTTCGCGATTATCTTCGCGGCGAGAACTATTCCGATATCGAGATCGATCACATCATCGCGCAAGTCGAAGAATACGACGCGGGAACACGAGTCGATTCAATCATGGACAGCATCAACTCGGGCGATCTCGACATACAAGCGGTCATCGACGAGGCCCTAAAGAAGCTGGCCGATTAACGCTTGCCGATGAATTTCAGCGGGGGAAGTCTACCAAAATCCTTCGGTGAAGCGCAGAAATTTCTCGGGAAATCATCTTCCTTCCCATTTCATTACCCGCATAATGGAGGTTCCGCTTTCGTGCGCGAGAGAAGGCGGAACTTTTTTGTTTCGGTTCGGCTTGCTCTATACCCTCGTCCGAACGTTCCGAATTCCCTTTGTGGGAACGGCTGCGCCTAGCAGGTCCTCCCATCTTCAGGAAAAGAACTATCTCATGAAACGTTTTGCTCTCGCCATTCTTGCAGCATTGCTGCTGGTCTCGGGGTCGTCGTATGTTGCCCGAGCCGAAGACAAGCCTTCCGAAGAGAAAGCTCCCGAAGCTTACACGGGAGAAGTCGTTGCTTTGGATTCGCTCGAAGAATTCAAGGAAGACACGACCGAAGCGAAGCCTCTGTTGGACTTCGCCAATCAGAACTTCAAGCTGTTGATCGGTCAGATGTCGGAGTCGCCAGACACGGCTGAAAAGCACATCGCCGCGATCAAGGAAGCCATGGAAGGTGTCGAAGCGGGAGAAAATGTTCAAGCCAAGGGTTTGATCATGAGCATCGATCGCTCGTTGGACATGTTCCGATCGCGCATCGCAGCCAAGCGTTTGACGCTGGACGAAGTGAAGTCGCAAGTGACCGAAAGCCCAAGCGATACCGACGCGATCACGTTGTACATCACCCGCGTCAGCATGGCGTTTTCCGAAGAAACCGGCGAAGACGTCGCCAAGATGGAAGCGTTCCTGAAGGCAGAGAACGAGTTCATCGATTCGCTGCAAGAAGAAACCGAAGAATCGGACGCGTTGGCATCCTACAAGCGTGCTTCTTCGTTGCTGAAATCGCTCGGTAGCCGTATCGAACGTTTGAAGGTTTACCAAGAGATGGTCGGCAAAGAAATGATGCCGGTCGAAGCAGAAGTGTGGGCCAACGGCGAAGGCTTTACGCCGGAAGAGCTCGAAGGCAAAGTGGTTCTGCTCGACTTCTGGGCCATCTGGTGCGGTCCCTGTGTGGCCAGCTTTCCTCACTTGGTCGAACTGCAAGAGAAGTATGGTGACGAAGGCCTGCAAATTGTCGGCATCACACGTTACTACGGTTACACCTGGTCGGAAGAGACCGACAGCCCGCAGCGTGGTGAAGAGGAAGTTGCTCCGGAAGTGGAGCAGGAAGTGCTGAACAAGTTCACCGCTCAACATGACTTGAAGCACCCAACCGCCGTGGTTACCGATCCCAAAGCTTTGTACGAATTCTACGCCGTTTCCGGCATTCCTCACTTTGTCTTGATCGGCCGCGACGGCAAGATCAAGTATGCCAATGCCGGCATGGGGGAAGCGCGTGCGAAGCAGCTCGAGGAACTGATCAAGCAAGAGCTCGCTGAGCCAGCTGCAGGTTAGTCGCGCCTTTTCTAATGCGTCTCTGACAGGGCCATTCCTTCCGAATGGTCCTGTTCTCATTCTCTCTGGTTTCGCATGCGATGCGATGTGCGCGGATGCTGCGCACACGATCTACACCTTCATTCCCAAAAGAAAACAAAACATGAAAACCTATATTCCAGCCATCCTGGCTTTGCTGCTGGGTGTCGTTCTCACGCCGACGGCCTTCGCAGAAGAGAACGCTCCGGCCGTTGAAGTGGTCAATTTGTCGGCATTGAATGCTTATGCGGAAGATCCCGAAACCAACGTGCGACAGCTTTCAGAGTTTGTCCGCGATAACTTCACCATCATTCGCGCACAGATGGAAGACAGCCCGGAGCAAGCTCGCGCCACGATCGAGGCTGTCCGAACGGAACTCGACCGCATCGCGCCGAAGGATGACCCTAAAGGTGCCAACCCGGTCGGGGCGATGCTGCGTTCGTTGAATCAGCTTGAAGTGCAATTGGATGCCAAAGCGTTTACGTTGGATTCGATCAAAGCGGAAATTGCCAAGTCGCCCAAAGATTTGCGGACGGCCGAGATCTATGTGCAGAAGCTTCGCGAGTTCTTTGCGACGCCTGAGTTCCGGAGCGACATTGCCGGCAACGAAGCCTTCATCACTTCCGAAAAGCAGTTTGCTATGGATGCCGTAAAAGGAGCTGGCGAATCGGCAGCGGCAAAGATCTATGAGCGAGCGCAAGGACAATTCGTTTCTTACGATCGGCACATTGCCCGCCTCAAGCAGTATCGCGACATGGCAGGCAAAGAGATGATGCCCTTCAAAGCAGACGCTTGGGTCGGTGGTCCTTCGCTAACGGAAGAAGACCTTAAGGGCAAAGTGCTTCTGCTCGATTTCTGGGCCGTCTGGTGTGGTCCTTGTATGTGGTCGGTGCCGAATCTTGTTGAACTGCAAGACAAGTATGGCGACAAAGGCCTCCAAGTCATTGGCATCACTCGCTACTACAACTACCACTGGCCCGAAGGGACGGATCATGCCGAGAAGGCGGATGAAGAGATTTCTCCGGAAGTCGAACAGCAAATGATGGCCAAGCTGTGCGAAGAGAAGAAAACCAATTACCCAACTGCGATGATCAAAGAAGGTGCTGACGAGCTGTACGAGTTCAACCTCGTGAGCGGGATCCCTCACTTCGTTTTGATCGACCAGCAAGGAAAGATCCACTCGATCGATATTGGTGCCCGGGACGAGGTGTTCCAAAAGTTTGAACAGCAGATCCAGCAGCTCCTTGAAAAGCCGGCAGCCAACTAACAAAGTTGGGGGCATGCTGCCTACGCTTTGAGGAGTTCCCTGGTGCGGCACGCGAACCAACCATCGCGTGCCGTTTTTCGTGCTAGCAGAGCGTTATGCGATGACTCGTTTGCTGGTATCGCCGGCGATCTCTTCCACATAGCGTGGGACCGCGTAGCCGGGCAGCTTGGCTCGCATGGCCGCGACGATTCGCTCTCCTTCGTCGCGAGGCACCATAAAATGTGCCGCTCCTTGGACGCGGTCCAGTTGGTGCAGGTAATACGGCATCACCGACAGATCGAGCAGTTTCTCGGACAGCTCAGCCAAAGTTGCCGCATCGTCGTTCACTCCCCGCAACAAAACGCTTTGATTAAGCAGCGGGATGCCTGCTTCCGATAGCCTGCCTAGCGCGGCGGCGACATCGTCGCCCAGTTCGCGTGGGTGATTCACATGGACGACCATAAACGGTTTCAGACGCGTCCCCGTCAGCCAAGCAAGAAGTTCGTCGTTGACCCGGCTGGGGATCATCACCGGAAGCCGCGAATGCAGTCGCAACCGTCGAATATGCTTCGCGGCGGCAATTTTCTCAGCCAATTGCCGCAAAATGGGATCGGTCAGCGTGAGGGGATCGCCCCCTGATAACAAGATTTCGTGAAGGCTTTCGTCCTCGGCAATGGCTTGCAATGCGAGGGCCCAAGCGTCGATTCCCTTAGGGCCCTCGCCGTAGGGAAAGTGCCGTCGGAAGCAGTAGCGGCAATGGACCGCACACGCTCCGGTAGTGACCAGCAAAGCCCGGCCATGATATTTCTGCAGCAGCCCTGGACTAAGGGTCGCTTCGTCGTCGCCTACAGGATTTGTTGTAAATCCTTCTGTGGTAAAGGTTTCCTGCTCGATTGGAAGCACCTGGCGGAGCAGGGGATCGTTCAGATTGCCAGGCTGCATCTTCGCGGCGAATTCGCGCGGGACGAACAGCGGGAAGTCGGCGGTCGCCGTTTGCCCTGTTTCCCAGGCCGATTTAGGTAGCCGAAGGTGCTCGGCGAGGTCTTCCATTCGGCGAAAAGCATGCCGCATGGAGGCCTTCCAACCCTCGCTAGGCGATGTGGCAGGTCTCGCGATACAATTGCTACTCGCAGTTTGCGAATCGGTAGTTACAATGTTCATCTTTCCATTTTAACGAAATGGCCAGGGGCGGAAGATGCCCTAACGCCTTGGATAGACGACGGATATCTTTTTTCAGCGAGTCCCCACGTGCAATACAGTACCAGCGATTTTCGTAAGGGTTTGAAGGTTCAGATCGACGGCGAACCGTACATCATGACCGAGTGCAACTTCGTGAAGCCCGGCAAGGGGAACGCGTTGTACAAGTGCAAGCTGAAGAATTTGATCCGTGGATCGAACTTGGACCGCACCTTCCGTGGTGGTGAAACGTTGGAATCGGCCGACGTCGAAGAAACCGACGTGCAGTACTTGTACAAGCAAGGCGACACCTGGGTCTTCATGGACAACGAATCCTTCGAGCAGTACGAATTGGACGCCGACGCCGTGGGCGATGGCTGGAAGTTCCTGAAGGATGGCATGAAGTGCATGATGACGCTCTTCAATGGCAATCCGCTTGATATGACTCCACCGATGCAAGTCGAAATGGAAGTCACCTACTGCGAACCAGGCGCCAAAGGCAACACGGCTACGAACGTGACCAAGCCAGCCACCATCGAAACCGGTGCCGAGATCCAAGTCCCAGCTTTTGTGAACTTGGGCGACGTGATCAAAGTTGACACCCGCGATGGCAGCTACGTCGAACGCGTGAAGAAGTAAGCTTCACCGCGACAACACGAACCAACCCATAGCGCTCGGTCCATCAGCCGAGCGTTTTTGGTTTCTTGGGGCCAAACGAAACGGTTGTCTTCATCAGCATGCCGAAAACCAGGGAAGTCAGAGCGTTACTGAATCGTATCGCATACTTTCCGGCATCGGATACAACTCAGCGATCTTCATGAGAAGTCGTAGTGCTTTTCGGACTTGATAGTCAGAAGTGCTGACTTCATCTTTTTCGTTCAACTCGAGAAGAACAGCACGAAGTTCGGAGCTCGTCGCTTCGCGCAAGATCATGTTCATGAGTTCAATCGAATGATTTTCAAAGGGACTGCCGTCGACCTGCTTGAAACTTCGTTTTCGATCTTCTCCATCCAAGTGTCACCTTCTTCGAGGCCTTTCGCATGAGAGAGAACGACACTCAAGCTTAGTTCATGAAATATCGGAGCTATTAACAGTGCGCTACGGATCACACAGACCCCGGGGAAGGTTGACAGTCGTTGGGCAATTTATCATGATTTTGTGTTGAGACCCTTGGGTAGAAATCGGGGCGAAATGTCATTTCGCCTCCTTCTGTCGCCAGCGAATAAGCTAGAGCTTTCTCTCCAGCGATATAGCCAGTTCCAGCCTGAATTCCCTTGGGGTTTCTTGATCAATCGTCATGTGGCTGGCAGCAAGTTCTATTGAACTACGTTCCTTGGAAAGGGCGTTTCTTTTCGTAGCCGAGTGGTTACGTTTGTCATTCCACCGCATGGCTAGTTCATTTTCGCTTCGTTCGACGGTCTTAAGGAATTCACCATGTCTCAGTCGCCGTTTCGTAAAACGTCCGTGATGTCTGCTGCTTTACTTTGTTTGGGATTGGCGTTGGTCAATTACGTATCGGCCCAGTCCACGCGTAACTTCACTCATGCCCAGGGGCAAACCGAGATCGCTAGTGTGCCACAGCGTGTTGTTGTTCTCGACTTGGCTGCCCTCGATATTTTGACGGCGCTGGACATCCCCGTCGTGGGGGTTCCTTCGCTCCAGGATGATATGTGGCCAGGCTACATGCAGAAATATGCTGGCGAGAAATACACGAAGGCAGGTTCATTGTTCGAACCAGATCTCGATGTCATCAAGACCCTCAAGCCTGATCTGATTATTGTTGGTGGACGATCGAGTCGTTCGTTCGATGCGGTCAGTGCGATTGCTCCAACGATTGATCTATCTACCAGCACGACCGGATTTGTTCCCAGCGTTGTACAGAACCTTCTCACGCTTGGAGCTATCTTTGAAGTGGAATCACAAGCCAATGCCAAAGCACGACAATTGCTTCAGAGCATCCGCGAACTGCAAGCCAATGCAGCGTCGCAAGGCGAAGGGCTCCTGCTGTTCAGCGTAGGGGAAAGGGTCATGCCGCAGCAACCGGCGACCCGATTTGGGATCGTCTACGAACTGATTGGTATTCAGCCGGTCGTTAAACCAGAGGATGCCGGCCCAGCCCGAAGCCGTGACCGAGACACGAACGAAACCGAAGCGGAAAAAGATGCTCGCGAAAAAGCAGAAGCGAAAGCCTCAGCAAAACGTTTGGCCAACATCATGAGTCGCAAGCCGAGCTGGATTTTTGTAATCGATCGTAACTCGGCCTTTAACGAACGGCAAAACTCGGCCGAAATTCTCGCTGCCGATCCTGCCATCTCAGCTTCCTCTGCTTGGAATGACAAGAAGGTGGTTTACTTGAGCGGCCGTGGTTGGTACCTAGTCGGCGGTGGCGTCACTCAACTCGAGACAACCATCAAGCAGCTCGCCGAAGCTTTCGATCAGCATTCGGCAGTCCACTAAAACTAAAAGAGCGATTCGATAAAACCACGCTCAACGAAAAAGATTTGAGCGTGGTTTTTTTCACTTCTTGAGCATACCAATCACGCAACGCCTCGCCACGTAATCGAGCGCGGCTTGGCTTGGGAAGCATGCGAGCAAGTCGGCACCTGTTTTCCCTACTTTATTTCCACTACCACTTTTTCAATTTTCCCGGTGAACGAAAAGGGCGGGTCGTAGGCAGGCGTTACTGGCTGTCCGGTGTCTTCGCCGATGCCGAAGGTGTCGATGCCAAATCGTCCAGCGACGGTCGCTTGCATCTTGCCGGAGGCGACGTTTTCGCCGTTGACCTTCAGCATGATATTGGCAGGACCGCCGGCAGTTTTACCTTGGTAGTCAAAATCGACTTCGACGGTGACGTCGCCTGACGGGATAGACTTGGTACCTTTTAGAACATGATGTTCGTCGAAGTAGTTGTAGTCGAAGATCGGAATGCCTTGGTCGACATAAAGGACCATCCCAGCGGCGACGCCTCCAAATGCCATCACGACTCCGTTCGTCTTTTCGCCGTCGCTTTTGATGTCAGCCGTTAATTTCCACGTGTGGTTTTTCATCGGCGGAGCCGCTGGTTCGGCGATGCGCGTTGCTCCTACGAAATAGGTATAAGTCGAAGAACCAGGGTCGGCTCCGGGAACCGGTGGCTTAGGAATGGCAATGCGTGCTGCCCCACGATCATCCAGCGGATAGATTTCGTGCTGCTGGGCAGCGGCGTCGAACAGCTTCTTCAGCTCGGCAAGTTTCTCGGGCATGCTGCTTGCTAAATTATTGGATTCGCTGAAGTCTTCATTCAGGTTGTAAAGTTCCCACTTGTCCTGGTCCCAGTTGCCGGGGGCAAAATCTTGTCGCCAGGGGAATGTGTGTTGGGCGTTAGCTTTCCAGCCATCGGCATACATCGAGCGATTGCTGAAGATCTCGAAATATTGCTGCGGACGTCCTTCAAATTCTGGATCCGAGAAGCAAGCCAAGAATGACTTTCCTTGCAGCGGTTTCTGCTCGATTCCTTTCACGGTCTCTGGCATCGGAATATTGGTCGCTTCCAGTATGGTAGGGACCACATCCACCAGGTGTAAAAATGCATCACGTGGCTGGGTATCATGTTCGATCTTCGCAGGCCAACTGATTACCATCGGATTGCGAGTTCCGCCTAGATGCGATGCGACCTGTTTGCACCATTGAAATGGTGTATTGCCAGCCCATGCCCAGCCCATGGGATAGTGCGGTTCGGTTTCTGGTCCTCCAAGTTTATCGAGGTTTTCGACGACATCTTCCAGCTTGGTTGGCAAACCGTTGAGATTCATGATCTCGTTAAGCGTGCCGTCAGGGCCTCCTTCCGCAGAGGCACCATTATCGCCGACGATGTAAATAACCATCGTGTTTTCGGCATCAGGCAGTTCTTTCACTGCGGAAAGCAAGCGGCCAACTTCGTGATCTGTAAAGGCAAAGTACCCTGCGAAGTTTTCGTACAGAGCCGAGTAAACTTCCTTTTGCTGGTCGTCGAGACTGTCCCACGCAGGGACCCAGTCGGGACGATCGGTAAGTTTCGTACCTGGCGGAACAATCCCTTTCTCCAGCTGATTCTTCAAAACGATCTCGCGGTATTCGTCCCAGCCCATGTCAAACTTGCCTTGGAATTGATCACGCCATTGGGCAGTCACATGGTGCGGGGCATGCATCGCTCCTGGAGCGAAATACATGAAGAACGGCTTTTTGGGTGCGACCGACTTGGAAAGCTTCATGCGAGCGATGGCGCGATCGGTCATGTCGGTCATGAAGTGATAGCCTTCCTCAGGCGTTTGATCAGGTTCGACCGGTGTCGTGTTCTCGAACAACACGGGATAATACTGATGCGTTTCTCCGGCGTTGAATCCGTAGAAGTAGTCGAAGCCCATCCCGGTCGGCCAACGATCGAAAGGCCCTGCGACGGTCGTTTCCCAGTCAGGCGTATTATGATTCTTGCCGAACCACCAAGTCGTGTAGCCGTTGTCTCGAAGCACTTCCCCAATGGTGGCTGTGCTCTTAGGAATCATCGTCGAATAGTTTGGGAATCCAGTGGCCCATTCCATTAAAAAACCGCTGCCACACTCATGATGATTTCGGCCGGTGAGAAGAGCTGCCCGCGAAGGTCCGCAAATCGCGGTTGTATGAAAGCGATTGAACTTCAAGCCTTCCGAGGCAAGCTTGTCGAGATTGGGGGTTGGAATAAGACCGCCAAATGTCGATGTCTGTCCGAAGCCAACATCATCCAGCAGGATGACAATGATATTCGGGGCCCCATCCGGTGCTGCCACAGGACTTTGCCAGGCCGATTCCGAATCCTGATAAGTCTTCCCGATCTTGCCTTCGAACGGCGTCAACGGAAGCGGAAGATGCTTGCGATCAGGGTCTGCGTTGGCCTCTTCCGCCGAGAGATTGTGCAGGGGAAGCAAAAACATGGCAACGCAAGCGACAGCCCATAGAATTCGTATGCACATTGTGAAATCTCTCCTGGAACGACAGCAAGATCTGCTTAAAAGACAAGTAGAAAGTTGTGCTGCAACTATTGTGAGACCAGGCGAATACGCACGCAAACGAATTCGAAGAAAGTTGATGTCCCCTTCACATAAACGGCAAGAAACAAACGAGAGCCGGAAATCATAAGATTCCCGGCTCTCGTAGGATGGTCGATCAATGATCGTTTGTAAACTTGTGTTGCGAGTTAACCGTCGGTAGTTACCGCGAAGTTAAATTCGTTGCTGCCACCTTCAACAGTGACGGTCTGAGTCGACTCCGAATTGTACTGCGGCGGGAACTTCTCTTTAACGGCCGCTTCGACGACACGACCACGATCGTCGCGCGTGGCCGATTTCGCCGACGTGATACGAACCAGGTTCTCTCCGGTCCGTGTGCCTTTGGCGTTGCCGCTGTACTTTAGTGCGTATTCCCCATTGGCATCGGTCATGGCCCAACCGGTGCGGCCTCCTTCGACAGGCTCGAACGAGACCATCGCGCCTTCGACCGGTTCGCCATTTAACGTGACTTTGCCATGTACCTGACCGATGTCGGGCATGTTGCTGGTACCGCAACCAATGGCTACTGACGCGGCAAGCAAAATCAGAACGAATCCAAAACCAAAACGACTATTCATGATGGGTACCTCGAAACTGGAATAATGCGAAAGAAACAGTGGAGGCATGTTTCACGTATACGACATGCCTCCGAAGGGAGGTGTTACTTCCAGTTGCTAATCGGGTTGCCATCTTTTCGGTTCAGGATTCGCTCGTAGGTGGAGTCAGAAGCGTTGAAACCGTCCGGCGTATGATCGATGTGCTCAGTCAGAAAATGTACTGAGCCATCCGCGAATACGAATTGAGCTCCTCCGGGGTGATTGCTGGAGAACCCTTGGCGTCCATCCTTATCGTTACAGCCATGGCCGCAAGTTGCCGTTTCATTGATATGGGGCTTGCCACCGCCGACGACGGTAATGAATCCGTTGTCGTAGTCGCCGTTAAATTCAACATCGGAATTTCCGTTGTGGCCATAGACAACGGCAGCGCCAAGCTCGACGCCGTAAAGCATCCAAGCTCGTTCGCCGATCATTGCCGTATTGCTTGAGCCGTCTGTTAAGTCACGCATGCCGACACGCGTGGTTCGGTTGCTGTTCACATCGGTTCCGGCCACGAAGATGCCGCTTGGACCGCCTGGAATACCGTCCGATCGAGCGATGTCGCCAGCCGAGTTTACGCCAATGTAGTTCGCCGTTGCCAATTCATGGTCCGGACTTCCTTGATTGATCAGGTAGTGGGAATTCAGGTCAGGGCCAGAATCAGAAGGGCAGCGAAAGCCGTTGATCGGATTCTTAAGCACGTTCAACTTCGTTGCATTGGCAACCGCGGTGTGCAAGCGATCCGGCGAGCTGGGGGCCAACGTATCGTAGGCAGCCGTCTGTTCAATTTGTGGCAAGATCAACGTTCCCCAACTCCAACTGGAATGGCTCGATTCGTTGCCACCGTTGACTTCGTGATCGTAGCTGATCGCCGGAAATGCTCCGTAGGTGTCGTGATAGTTATGCATGGCCAAACCAAGCTGCTTCAGGTTGTTTGTGCACTGCATTCGCCGAGCTGCTTCGCGAGCCTGCTGAACTGCTGGCAGCAACAAGGCGATCAAGACACCAATAATGGCAATGACCACGAGCAGTTCGACGAGAGTAAATCCACTTCGCGCGACGGTCTTCATCAGACGTACCTCTTTCATGACTACAGACAAGATTTGGGGCATACGACAAATGAAAACGTGTCAGTTATTCATCTGTCGAAGAGCCAGGAATCGCAACTGGCATGCGCACTGGCTAAAAGAATTGATGGTTATTGAGTATTTTTGCGACTAACATTCCCTGCGCCATTATCAGGTTGTCTTAGCTATGTTGGCATTTTGTCACAAGTATTGAGAAGGGTTGCGGCCGTTTTGTGTTGCGTATCTGGAATTGAAATAGGTTGCGAGGGAATTGAGAAACTATGCGTGGTATAAGCGGGTTCGGATCGGTCCGATTTGGGTAGACAATCATCCAAAACCATCTCGAAAGTACCGATAACGGTGGCGTTGGACGTGCATCCAGAGGGGAGTAAAACGGTCAACGTGGACTCTGCGCGACCAATTTCAAAGCGATCGACGTAGCTTCCTAAGAGAATGGATGCCTGATTGCGAACGTTGAGTCTTAATTCAGAGCGGCGCCCAAAAGTAACGGGCATCCGAGGAACGCCAATCCGTAAGCCAGGCGTCGAGCGATTACTCAATGAAAAAGCAGGGGTACCGAATACCCCTGCTATCCATGTCAACTAATTGCCGTGCGATCAATAGTGACGTTTTACTTTTGCAGGCCTTCCACTTTGCGGACCATTTCCAGGAACTCTTCGCGGTACGACGAGCCTGGTCCGTCGACGTTGGAGGCGACGAGTTCTTCGATTTCGGCGAAGTTGGTTTCGTTGTGGAAGTGGCTGCCGCGGAGTTTTAAGCCGAACATGGCCACGGCCGTCGCGAATTGGAAGTCGCCACTCGCTTTATTGAACTGATGGCCAGCGTCGACGACAGGGTAGGTCATCAGCGTGCTGACATCTTCTTCTGGCTGCTTGTATCGCAGCTTCAATGTCATCAGCTCATTCGAGTCGGCCGCTTCGGTTGTTTCTGGCTTCGTCTGATATTTCAGCTCGTCCACTTTGGGATCGACCGAAGCGACTTCGCTTTCACCGTTGCCAGCCGCGGGAACCACTTCGTAGAAAGCGGTGACCGTGTGACCAGCTCCGATTTCACCGGCGTCTTTCTTATCATCGTTGAAATCTTGTGCGGCCAGCAGACGATTTTCGTAACCGACCAGGCGATACGAGGCGACCTTCTTCGGATTGAACTCGATCTGAATCTTCACATCCTTGGCGATCGTCAGCAGCGTGCCGCTCATCTGTTCAACAAGCACCTTCTTGGCTTCTTTCTCGTTGTCGATGAACGAGTAGTTGCCGTTCGCTTTGTTAGAAAGCTGTTCGAGCATCGAGTCGTTGTGGTTGCCGATGCCGAAACCCATCACGCTTAGGTAGATGTTTTTCTTCGCTTGCTCGGCGGCCATGCCGACTAAACCACCGGTGCTCGTTTCGCCGACGTTGAAGTCGCCGTCAGTGCAGAGGATCACACGGTTTGTGCCACCTTGGATGAAGTTTTCCGTTGCCGTTTTATAGGCCAGCTTGATCCCTTGTCCACCATTGGTCGAACCGCCTGCTTGAAGGCGATCGAGCGCTTTCAGGATGTTCGCTTTTTCGTATCCGTAGGTTGGTTCCAGCACCATGCCGGCGGCACCTGCGTAAACAACGATTGAAACTTTGTCGTTTTCTGTCAGCTGATCGACGAGCATCTTCATGCCCTTCTTCAGCAGCGGTAGCTTGTTGGGTTGATTCATCGACCCGGAGACATCAAGCAGGAAGACCAAATTGCTCGCGGGGCGTTCTTCCGTGTTGATCTCTTTGCCCTTGATGCCGACGCGGACCAAACGATTGGTTGGGTTCCACGGACAACTGGCCACTTCCACGTTGGCAGCGAACGGGTGTTCGTCGGTGGGGGTGGCGTAGTCGTAGGTGAAGTAGTTAACAAGTTCTTCCACGCGAACCGCATCACGTGGCGGCAACGAATTGAACTGGCTCAAGTAAGAACGAATCTTCGAGTAGCTGGCTGTGTCGACGTCAATCGAGAAGGTCGACAGTGGCTGATCCGCGACGGCGATGAAGTCGTTCTCTTCGATTGGCTCGAACTTGTCGCCACCTTCTCCGGGGCCGAGTCCTTGGCCGGGCTGGTCTTGCGGAGTGTCAGCGAGGCCACCAACGCCACCAACGCCAGAGCCGGCGTTCGGGCGAAAACCAGGTTCCACTTGCATTTCGGATTGGCGAGTTAGTGACCGATTCGAGGAGGGCACAGGGTTGCTGGCAACGCGAGCGGCTGGTTCTGCCGCAGGCGCCGGCGGAGCTTCTTTTTTGGCCTCGCCAGCAAATCGTTGTCGCTTTAAGTCCATGAAATCGTTTTGCTCGGCCACTTCGGCATCCTTCAGCCCCTTTTGGAGTTGCTGAAGCTGTTTGCCTTTCTCAGCCACTTCGCCTCCTCGCATTGCACCGGCCTCGCCAGACTGAGGCTTTGATGCTTCTGCGGGAACGTCGAATTCAACGGCGTCGACCCCTTCCGTAGCGGCGCCATCCATTCCCAAGCCATACTCGTCGCTACGAACAGATTTGCCTGGGACCGGGCCCGAGGTTTCGGCTCGCATACGACGACCGCTGACGTTCCCCATTTCTTCCCCTTCAGGCGAAGTGACAGCGGGGCTCGCAGGCTCGAATTCTTCCAAAGGCTGTCGCACTAAAGATTCGTCGACCGTGCTGCCGTTAGACGTCGATTCGACGCTTCCAACCGACTTGACCGATTCGTCCATGCTGGCAACGTTGTCTGGCTGATTGCTACACCCGACGATAGAGACGCCGAGAAGCAGGGGCGTCAGGATCCACATTTTTTTCATCGTATTTGACCCGCACAATTTTCAGTTGGGAATGGCTGGTTCGTGTATCACGTTTCTGGTGAGCTCACCCAGAGAGACGAGACAGTTGGCCGCTCCGATTTGGTCAAATCTGAATTTTTTGCAAATTCTTACTACGGCTGATGTTGGGGGCACGCCCTAGCAGCCGGCGAGTTCGGCCCAGTCGATTGGGTCTAAAAACTGCTTTGCGCCGTAAGGAACGTGCGTCAGAATCGGTACGACCGTTCTTTGTTCAAGTTCCGATCGATTCGATTCGCGGCTGACGTCGCTTACGTCCGGCGAAACGTCATTCAATACGATTCCGGCGATATCGATCCCGCCGCCATAAACGCTGGCCGTCAGAAGTGTCTGCAACGTCTCGTTGATCATTCCTAGTCGATTGGCCGCGACGATCACCAGTGGTAGGCCGAAGTCCTGAGCAAGATCGGCGACGCTGTCTTCGTCCGACATTGGCGAGAGCAGCCCTCCGGCACCTTCGACAAGCAGAAAGTCGCATTCGCCGGAAGCCTGGCGATGTTTCCACAGCGAAAACTCACTTCTCAGGCGACGGGTATCGATCTCTTTTCCTTCAGCGCGAGCGGCAAGATGGGGAGCGAGCGGGGCCTTGAATGTTTGGGGGCAGATATGCTTCGTATCCCAGATTTTGCCGGTGGCTTCCCACAGCGTTTGGACATCTTCCGAGATCCATTTGCCGGCTTGTTCGACGAGTCCGCTAGCGGCAGGCTTATAAACTCCGACGCGGAGGCCCGCATTTGTAAGGCTTTGGGCAATCAATCCGGCCACGTGGGTCTTGCCGACGCCTGTATTATTTCCGGTAATGAAGAGTCCCTGTGGTGGTTTTCCATTCATAGGGGAAATAGTACCATTTTGCCAGTTCGTCTCCCAGCATCGATCAGGCCCCTAAGCAGTCAGAATTATGAGCAAACCGGAGAAGATCAACGTTGCCGTCGTACAGATGACGTGCAGCGCTAAGAAGGAAGAAAACGTCGCCAAGGCGGTCGCCAAGATTGCCGAAGCTGCCCAGCAGGGAGCGAACATCGTTTGCCTGCAAGAGCTGTTTCCCGGCCTCTACTTCTGCCAGGAAGAAGACCACATCCAATTTGAACAAGCCGAACCGATTCCTGGTCCGACAAGCGATCGCATTCAAGCGGCTGCCAAGGAGCATGGCGTCGTCGTAGTCGCGTCGTTGTTCGAGAAGCGAGCCGAAGGCGTCTATCACAATACGGCTGCGGTGTTCGATGCCGACGGCGCGTTCCTGGGCATCTATCGCAAGATGCATATCCCAGACGATCCGCACTACTACGAGAAGTTCTATTTCACGCCTGGCGATATCGGTTTCCGAACATTCGATACGAAGTTTGGCCGTGTCGGTGTGTGCATCTGCTGGGATCAATGGTTCCCCGAAGCGGCTCGTCTGACGGCGCTTACAGGCGCCCAGATTTTGGTCTATCCAACGGCGATCGGCTGGCTGCATCCCGAGAAGGAAGAGTACGGCCCCGCCCAAGTGTCGGCCTGGGAAACAATGATGCGAAGCCATGCAATCGCCAACGGCGTGTTTGTGGCGGCTCCGAATCGTGTGGGCATTGAAGAGAACATTGAGTTCTGGGGACATTCGTTCGTGGTCGATCCGACAGGGACGCTGCTGAAAGTAGCTTCGCACGATCAAGAAGAGATCATGGTCGTGGAATGCAACTTGGCTCAGATCGACTTCTCGCGGACGCATTGGCCGTTTCTGCGAGACCGCCGTATTGATGCCTACGGCGGAATCACGAAGCGATTCATCGATGGGGATATCACCTCATGAACGATCGGCTAACGCCCAAGCAGCAAGGATATCGCTGGCCGGCCGAGTGGGAACCGCACGTCGGAACGCTCTTGTCGTGGCCGCATAATCGTGAATCGTGGCCAGGCAAGTTCGAGCCAATCCCTGGGGTCTATAAGAAACTGGTGACGGCGCTCGCCGAGGTCGAGGACGTCCACATCTTGGCCGCCGCCGGCGATGTGCTGACTCAAGCCGAAGATCTTGTGGGGTACTTGCCGAACGTTTCGATCCACGCGATTCCGACCAACGATGCCTGGGCACGCGACCATGGTCCAAGCTTTTTGGAAGCCCCGTCGGGGAAACCATGGATGGCGGTCGATTGGAACTACAACGCCTGGGGTGGGAAGTATCCGCCGTGGGATGACGATCAGGCCGTACCGGAGCGGTTTGCAGAGAAGCTCGGCTTCGGACGTTTTCAGCCTGGCATTGTGATGGAAGGGGGCGCCGTCGATGGCAACGGGGCACGTCTGGTGCTTAGTACGACAGAGTGTCTGTTGAATCCCAACCGGAACCCACACCTTTCGCAGGAACAGACCGAGAAGTATCTGTGCGATTACCTTTGCGCGGAAAAGATCTTGTGGCTCGATCGCGGCATCGCTGGCGACGACACCGATGGGCACATCGATGAGCTGGCCCGATTTGTCGGTCTGGGGACGGTGGTCGCCGCGTATGAAGAAGACAAGAACGACGAGAACTACGAGGCGCTTCAGCAGAACTTCCGCGATCTTGAAGCAATGACCGACTTGAATGAACAGCCGCTGGAGGTCATTCCTTTGATGATGCCGAAAGCCAAGTATCAAGACGATCAGCGGCTTCCGGCAAGCTACTGCAATTTCTACATCGCCAACGGAATTGTCATCGTTCCGCAGTTTGGCGACGATGCTGACGACAAAGCGTGCGATACGCTGCAACAATGCTTCCCGGACCGCAAGATCGTACCGATTGAAGCGATCGATCTTGTATGGGGCTTGGGGGCTTTCCACTGCATATCGCAGCAGATTATGAAGTAGGCAATTGGCTTTCGACGAGCCATTTTCTACTATGCCAAGCGGTTGCCGTTGGCAGTTGGTTTATCGGGGACGGCCAGGGTTACCGCGCCGTCTTCGCCATAGAAGCCCGTGACAAGGACTTCGCTGCGAATAGGACCGATCTGCTTGGGAGGAAAGTTGGTAACGGCAATGATCTGTTTACCGACGAGTTCTTCTCGCGAATAGAGCTGCGTGATCTGGGCACTCGATTTTTTGATTCCCAAAGGCTCGCCGAAGTCGATCTTCAGCTTGTAGGCAGGCCGCCGAGCCTCGGGGAAGTCTTCTGCTTCAACGATCGTGCCGACGCGTAGCTCGACCGCTTCAAATTCGTTCCAGGTAATTTCGGGCATGATTAATCTAAATAGGTTTGTAGCATTTTCAGGGTCGTTTCTTTGCCTAGCTCTCGCTTACCAAACCCCGGGACGGCGCCTGCTTCGACCGCGGCAGCTTGGGCGTCCTCGTAGTTCGAGAGAAGCATGACAGGGATTTCTTTCAGCTGGTCGTCCGCTTTCATCTCTTTCAAGATGTCCATTCCGTCGGAATGATCGCGATCGAGCTTACGATTAATGACCACCAACGCGAAGGTTTGTTCGCGCAGCATTTTCAATGTATCGGTGGGCCCGTGCGATTGGAGCAATTTCGCGTCGAAGTTGCGTTCGATCAAATCTTTCAACGAACCATGGTCGTAACCACAGTTGCCTACGTCGAGAACTTGCTTAGGCATATTGATGGTTCCTTCAGAACGGGGTGAGAAAGGGAAATGCGTATGGAGGCGTTGACGTAGGATGGTTGCCGACGTCTTCGGCGGATAGCCATGTTGGACCGCTAATCCATTTCAACCGGAAGTGGACGGCGATCGATTCGGAAGCCGCATCCTACGTGCGGTAGGGGATCGGGGCGTGGCTTGCCGTTTGAATCACCACATTAGGGCATAAAAAAACGCGAGAGGGAGCTTGGCCCCTCTCGCGTCTTGGATGCCGTAAATTGCTCAGAGGTTACTCGCCGCCTTCGGTGATGGCGAAGAGATGCGTCTTATTGGCGATGTAAAGCACGCCATTGGCAACGATCGGGGTCGAGTAGACCGAGTTGCCCATGTTGATTTCCTCAAGCGGTTCGCCATCTTCTGGATCGGCCGACAGCTTGAAGACTGCCACGTCGCCATCTTCGTCACCGATGTAAACATGGTCGTTGACGATCAGGGCCGAACCCCATGCGGCGGCGAACATGTCGTACGTCCAGTTCGGCTTGCCGGTCTTGGCATTCAAGCAGTGCAGCAGACCGCTAAAGTCGGCGATGTAAAGGATGTCGTCCTTGATCGTGCAGGTACCGATGCTACGGTGCATCGTTTCCTCGAACTCGATCTTGCCGTCGCCATCTTGGTCGAACGTGGAGTAGTGCCAGATGACGGCGCTGTTCGGGTTGGGAACTGCCACTTCGCCATCTTCTTCGATGACCGCTTGAATGCGGCGATGGTCGATCGGCACACGCTGGCTGCCTTCGATCTTCATGGCCAGCTCGCTACTGACGTCGCCACGCTTGGTGGGGTCCAGGCACCAGAGGTGACCTTCGCCTTCGCCATGTTCGGGGTCCTGACCGACGGCCACGTAAACTTTGTCGTCGTAGATGACCGGCGTAGCAATGATGTTGTTGCGTGTACCGCGACCACCGAGAACCCACTTCGAGGTCTTAGGGTTGCCGTCAAACTTCCACAGCAGTTCTGGCTTGCCATCTTTGCCCTTGTCGGCTTTGAAAGAGTACACCCAGCCGTCACCGCCGGCGAAGATGACTTGAGGAACACCACCCAATTCAGCAACGGTCGGGCTCGACCATTGTCCGTGCAGGATGTTCGTGCCAGGGGACTTGTCTGTCCACAGGACTTCGCCGGTGTTCTTGTCCATGGCGATGAAGCTCGGGGCTTCGGTCGATGGAATCACGATGTGCGATTCGTCGACACCATTGGAAGTGTTCACGAACAAGACGTCGCCGAGGCAAGTCACCGAGCAACTGCACATGTTGTGCTGCGAAACGCCCAGATCCTTCATCATGTCGTAAATCCAGATCGTGTCGGCTTCCTTTTCGCCGGTGAACTCTTCCTCTTTGTAAGGCCCGTTGTTTTCGCCGTCGCGGAAACCTTCGGTGTCGAGGCAACGAACTTCGCCGCGGCTGGTAACAAACCACAGGCGTTTGCCTTCTACGTAAGGAGCACAGCAGATGCCTTGGAGTGGCCAGTCATGAACGCGGCCGGTAGGCAGCTTTTCGCTCGAGTGTTGCCAGAGGAATTCGCCGGTTGCTTCGTCGAAGCAAACCAGGCAGCCGAGATCGACTTTGGAAGGGTAGCGATCGATGTAGCCGCTACCGTTGTTGGTACCGACGAACACTTTGCCGTCCGCAACGACAGGGTTGCCGTACGATTGGCTTCCCAGCGAGGCGACCCATTTGATGTTCTCGGCATCTTCTTTCAGCCATTCACCGGTCTTGCGATCGAAGCCGCCGATTTCCCACGTGGTGGGAATATCTTTGGCGGATGGCGTGTTGTTGCGCTTCGAGTCACCGCCCCATTGAGGCCAATCCTTGGTGACTTCCGCTTTGGCTACTTCGTCCTGGGCAATGGCTCGTTCTTCCGGCATGAGGCCTGCGAGCGTCATGCCGACACAGGCCGAGCCCATGATTGCAAAGTAAGCATACGTCGATTTCATAGGTTTTATGCTCGTACGTGAGGTAGTTGGGTTGGGGGAGGAATGAAGGAGGGATTCCGAATAATTAACTATTCGGAGTCACCTTGATATTGTCCAGGAAGATTTCGCCGGTCTTCGCATTGCCGAAGAGGCCAGGGCTGCCGGTCGTGTTGGGAACGTCGTCCACGACTTCCACCATCCACTCTTCCGGTTCGGCTTCGTCCTTTTTCCAGGCTTTACCCTGGGCTTTGGCAGTGCCGTCTTCCTGGTTCGAGACCTTCAACTTGAGGTGGTACCAGGTGCCTGGTTCCAGTTTGAAGTCAACATCTTTGGCGATTCGTTGCTGTGTGATCCACGTCAACGCACGTGCCTTCGACTCGTTGCCCATCAGGATGAACTCGTACCCTTGAGCGATCAAGCCGATGTCTGGCAGCTGACCTTCAAGTTCCTGAGCCATTACGTCGGCTTCGATCGTGTAGTCGTGCAGATCGGTGTGACCCATCCACGACTGGCTTCGTGTGCCCTTAGGAATGGTCGTAATTTTGACCATCACTTTGCTGCCATCTTCTTCACGGACAACGTGACGGTAGCGGGCTCCGACCCAAGTAATCGGTGGCTCACCTTTGCCGGACTTCTCGTCGATCTTGATGCCTTCGAAGTCGAACTCCCACGGCAACGGTGGAATGATTCGCAGGCGAGCATTGCCGGTCAGATCGCCTACTTTGGCGGTGACATACGCAGGGGCGTGTGCTGCGTCTTCGTTGGCGGTCAGCTTGCCTGATTCATCAATCTTGGCAGGACCTTCGACGCTGTATTCAACTTTCTTAGCGTCTTCCACAAACTGACCACGCGAGTTGAACAGCTTCACGCGGTAGTCGACTCCCTTGCCAGGATAGATGAGCGCTTCGGCTGGAATCACTTGAGCGTGAGCTGGTTGGGGATCTTCCGAAACCGGCACTTCTTTCGACTGCTCGGGCAGACCACTGAAACCGGTTTCTTTCTTTTCGTTGCCCACGCAGTAAAGTGCCGTGGTCGTTGGGAAGTAGATACGACCCTGGGCACAAATCGGCGAGCCCAACGCGTCCCCTTCCGGCAAACGTCCTTTCGTCAGGATATCGACGCTGCCATCTTCCTCAATGCCGAGGACATAGTAGCGACCGTTTTCGGTGATCGTGTAGATCTTGCCATCCGCGTAAAGCGGGGAAGCAAACATCTTGGTACCCAGCGGAGTCTTCTTGAACAGTTCTTCGCCGGTCTGCGGATCGAGCACGAACAGCTTGGCTCGGTCGTCGATCACGTACAGCTTGTCGTTGACGTAGAGTGGTGCACTGCGGTTGCCGTTCAGCTCGACGACTTTCCACTTCTGGCCACTGACGGAGATATCGCCAGATTGCGTTGCATCGACAGCGACGACGGCACCCATGGTGTTATCGACATCGACGACGATCTTGCCATCGACTTCTTTGGGCTGAACGTTTTCTTCACCCTGGGCCATGAAGACTGTGTCGCCTTCGATGATCGGGGTGCCGTACAGACCGCGAGCAGCGAATGCAAAGCTCCAGTTGTGCTGGCCGGTACGGGGTTGAATGCTCCAGATCTTACCGTCGCCGGCTCCGATGACGTACTGCGGAATTCCGTTGACGATCTTGATGCTTGGGGCACTGTAGGTCGTGTCGTAGGGAAGAGGAGTCGTTTCGGTGAACCAGACGACTTCGCCAGTTTCCTTATTCAGACCCAGGAAGCGATGTGCCGGCTTGGCCATGTCGCCCCAGCCGATCACGATCCCACTGATGATAACGAGGTCTTCGTAAACGATCGGGAAGTTGGTACGGCCGCCATAAGTGGTCAGCATACCGAACTCTTCATGCATCTTACGCAGCCACTTCGTTTCGCCGGTGTTGGCATCGATACACTGGAAATGGCCAGCGACGCCGAGGGCAAAAACGGTGTTCGATTCTGGATCGGCAGTGACAGCCGACCAGCCAACGCGTTCGACAGGTACGTCCGAAAGATAGACGTTAAAGCGATTTTCCCAAATTGGTTCGCCCGTTTTCGCGTCGACGCAGACAACACGTTCCCCTTCGCGAGGTGTGCCTTGTTCGGCGGCGGCGAGAACGAACAACTTGCCATTCATCACCACGGGGGTGCTACGCGTTCCGAGATCTTCACTCTTCCACAAGACGTTGCTGCCTTCACCACCTTCGGGGTCCCAGCTATCCGGCAAGCCAGTGGCTCGACTGATACCGTTGAATTCAGGGCCGCGCCAGTAAAGCCAGTCCTGTGGATCGGCTTTGCTTTCCTCGCTGGAAGAAGCGGCGGTGGTGGTCTTCTTCGCTGAAGCGACTTCCGCGACAGGCTCTTCTTTCTTTTCTTCTTCTTTGGCAGGCGTTTCTGGAGCTGGTGCTTCCTGCTTGGTCATTTCTTCCGGAGGTGTCAGCTCTTCGCTGTTTTTGGCTGGCTTGGTTTCCACTTCGTCAACAAGCGTAACGCCTGGCTTTTCGTCAGGAGTCACGACCGGATTGAGCTCTTCGCTACTCTTAGCTGGCGTTACTTTGCTCGCTTCGGTGGCTGATTCGGTTTCACCGACGGGCACTTCGTCCGGGCCAGGCAGTTTGGCAGGAGAAGTCACATTCGTGCTCGGCACGGTCGTGTTGGGATTCGGGTTCAGAGTTGTATTGTTGGTCGAAGGTCGCCCTGCGGGGGGTGGCGTGCATCCAAGAGATAGGACAGCCAGACAGAGCGAGAGCGCCAACGTCGCCGTTGGCGCGAGCCGATGTGCATTGGGCCGGAACATAGGTTTCTCTAAATCGTTGGGGGGAAGGTCGAAACGCAGCTTCAAGCTTATACCTGTTTAAACGACTATGCAAGGAATCTCTGGCCTGGGAGGTCCAGGAGAGGGAGGAAAACGTTGCCGCTGCTAGCAGAGATCTAGCCGTGTTTCAGTCGTCAAAGGCGGGAAAAACAGGGCCCAATCCCATAGATATGGCTTTTAGCCGGGGCGAAAAAAGGATGGGGCTTAGTCAAACCATTCGTCGGAGGGGTCGAACTTCGGATAAACGATGTTCACGATCTTCATTTTGCCGAGGGCACGATGACGCGTTCCAGGCCGAATCATGATGCACATTCCCGGATGGACCGAGATGATCTCGTCATCCAGCTGCATCTGGGCATCTTCACCACACTCTAGAAAGAAGTACGTTTCAGTCAGTTGTTTGTGGTAATGGACTTTGGCATCGGTGGAGATCTCGGTGACGTGGATTGTCCCGGGATAGTCACTGACATCGGCCAATCCCCGCTTTGCCGTTCCACAGGGGCAGGGGACACCCGGAATATTGGCGAAGTCAACGACTTCGTATCCCTTGGTTGATGGGGTAGAGCTCATGGCGCTTCCGTTAAAACGTCCGCAGTAAGTAAAATCGGCGTGCGAATTTCCGCATATTCTACCCGCCACGTAGCCGAGGGGCCAGCGATAGCACGAGCGTTAAACTGTATCGATTGTTGGCTACTCTGACGCCATTTATGGCAAGCTGTAACGGCTGGCCGGCCGGCATAACCGTTAAGGTTTATCTGTTTTTCGTGGCAGGCAAAGTTCCCGCATCCGTAGATGTAAACCAAGTAGCTGAAATTGGTTCTGAGCGATTAAGCCTGCCTAGTCATTCCGCCGATACCGAGTGTCAGACATACCTGCACGATGTGTCTATCAAACGGAATTCCCTCTGGCGGATCATGAGGGGCTGTCGAGTTTCGATGGGGAACTTCGGGTCAAGGATTGGCTCGACGGAACTTAGACAGAGGACTGTGGGGATTATCAAGACCAAGAAACTTTGTTCAACAGGTTCGACTACACGCTCAATCTCTTGAAGCATTGTTGTCCAACCCGCCACACGGACAGCTTTCGGAGTGCGAGCAATCGCGGCGTGGTAGTCGCATACCGTGATTGTTCACGAGAGCGCCGGCCTGGCGACAAAGAGTAATGGAATTGGAAGTCCACCACTCAGAAGGAGAAATGACTCGATGAAATGGAACACTCTCTTGGCAACGCTAGTGCTCGCCTTCGTGTGTAGCCAAGCGAACGCCGCAGGACTTCTGAACCAAATGCTGGGAACCGGCTGTGGTTGCGATACGTCCTGCTGTCAAACACCGAAATGCTGCTCGCCAAAACCGCGTTGCTGCATGCCAAAGCCGACTTGCTGTGCTCCGGTTGCCGCTACTTGCTGTGCTCCGGAACCAACCTGCTGTGCACCGGAAGCTTGCTGCGATCCAGAACCTTCCTGCTGTGCTCCTGAAGCAACTTGTGCTGCACCTTCCGCTTGCGGTTGTGCAACCACCAGCTGCTGCAAGAAGAAGAAGTGCTGCACGCCTTTGAAGGACGCTCTGCACAACCTCTTCAGCTGCAAGAAGAGCTGCTGCAAGAGCAGCTGCGGATGTGCCGCTCCAGAAGCTTCGTGCTGTGCACCTGAAGCTACTTGTGCTGCTCCAGAAGCTTGCGGTTGTGACTCGGGTGCTTGCGGTTGCGAACCAACCTGTGGTGCTCCAGAAGCTTGCGGTTGTGAACCAACCTGTGGCGCTCCAGCTTGTGGTTCGTGCTGCAAGAAGCACCACCACAGCTTGTTCGCTGGCAAGTGTGGCTGCAAGAAGAGCTGCACCCCGCTGAAGGACGCCATCGCTCGTCTGTTCTGCTGCAGCAAGAAGAGCTGCTGCTCGAGCAGCTGCGGTTGCGACACCGGTTGCGGTGACGCTGGTTGTGGTTCGGCTTGCGGTTGCGGTGCAACCTACTCGGCTCCAGTCGAAGCTGGCGAACCAACCGAAGCTGACATGATGCCACCGGCTCCAGTTCCGGCTGACACCATGACCTTCGTCCCAGCTCGTCGTCGTCTGGCTTCCGCTCGCTAAGCCAAGCGATAACAGCTTGAAAACAAAAAGCCTGGTTGGGGTAACCCAGCCAGGTTTTTTTGTGCGCGCATCATAAGCTGATTTTGTATCCATCACGGATACACGGGAAAGCAGATAAACACGCCCCACTTATTCGATGCTTCGCTGCTTATCTTGGAAGGTAGTATTCCAGCTGACGCGTCTCGTCCAAGCTCCAGCGAATCAACGCGTTCACGAAGGATCCAGTTGACTCGACAAACTTGTTATGGATCGATTCCGGAAGAACGACTCTTACCGGGCGTGTCTCGGAACGTGCAATTCCTGGGAAACGCATGCCGTGGATCTCGAGGTGTGGCTCGTCACCCCACGGATCACCCATGAAATAGGCAACCACAAACGACTTATCTTCCGACACGAGGCGAAGATGGTAATTGTCGAAGTACCAGACGAAATACTCGCCAAGACACTCGAAACGTGCTCGGCCTTTCTTACGAACACCCATGACACTCTCACGATGATCCAACAAAAAAGGCTACGTCCCGAAAGACATAGCCTTTTCTTGATAGGTAATGCTGCACCAGCTTAATACTTGCCGTTCTCGCGTGGCGTATCGTCCTGATACTGCTTGCGTAGCTCTTTCAGTTTTTCATGCATCTTGGTCTGTACTTCGGCGTAATCTGGCTTGCCGTAGACGCTGTTCATTTCGTTAGGATCTTCCTGCAGATCGAACAGCTCCCATTCGCCCAGCTGATAATAGTTAATCAGCTTGTAACGTCCGTCGAACACGCCATAGTGCCGCGGTACGCTGTGCGCTCCGGGGAATTCATAGTAGTGATAATACAACGCGTCGCGCGGCCAATCTTGTGGCGTGGTGCCATCCCCTTCGAGAATCGGCAAGATGTTCAAGCCTTGCATATCTTCCGGAATGTCAACACCGGCGGCGGCCAGCATCGTTTCGGGGAAGTCGAGATTCATTACCAGCGATTCGCTGACGGTGCCGGGCTTGATATGGCCTGGCCAACGCACCATCAGGGGCGTGCGGAACGATTCTTCGTACATCCAGCGTTTGTCGAACCAGCCATGTTCGCCCAAGTAGAAACCTTGGTCGGAGGTGTAAATGACCATGGTGTTGTCGGTCAAATCGTTGTCATCCAGGTAATCGAGCACTTTGCCGACCCCTTCGTCGACCGAGTCGATGCAGCGAAGGTAATCCTTGATGTAACGCTGGAACTTCCAACGTACGAGATCTTTGCCTTCGAGCTGAGCATCTTCAAACGCTTTGTTCTTCGGGCCGTAGGCGGCGTCCCAGACTTTCTTCTGGGCTGGAGTCAGGCCTCGCTGGGGGGCAAGCTTCAAGTCATGTGGCGTCATCGTCTTCGAGATCGTCATGTCCTGATTCTTGGCACCGGAAGCACGATTGCTGTAGTCGTCCCACATCGTTTCTGGTTCAGCGAATTCAACATCGTTGTACTTATCCAAGTACTTTGGAGCCGGCATCCAGTTGCGGTGTGGTGCTTTGTGTTGATAGACAAGCAGAAACGGCTTGTTCGGATCACGTTTCTCGTCCAACCAATTGAGCGCCAAATCGGTGATGATCTCGCTCGTGTGCCCTTCATACTTCTTCGGGCCATCGCTGGTCCGCATTTGCGGATTGTAATAAGGGCCTTGGCCGCGGAGCACGTTGAAGTAGTCGAAGCCGGTCGGTTCGGTGCCCAAGTGCCATTTGCCGATCACAGCCGTTTGGTAGCCGGCCTTCTGTAGCAGCTTCGGATACGTCATCTGGCTGCCGTCGAACTTCGGCGTCTTGTTGTCGTAGAAGCCGTTCAAGTGGCTAAACTTGCCGGTCAAAATCACCGCGCGAGCCGGACCGCAAATGCTGTTGGTCACATAGCAGTGATCGAATCGCATGCCTTCTTTGGCAATGCGATCGATGTTGGGCGTTTTGTTGATGGCTCCGGGGTAAGCTGAGATTGCCTGAAACGCGTGATCATCCGACATGATGAACACGATGTTCGGTTTCTTGCCGGCCTGATCGGCGGCATTCACATCGCTGACAAGCCAGCCTAACAGCGGCAGCGCAAGTAGCAACGTTTGGAAGAGGGGACGCAAAGGTGTGGTCATGGGATCTCCATCCAAGCCAGTGGAACGGTGGGGAACGAAGTGGAATCAACCACGGCTCGTGCGCGAAACCCAAAAAGGGCGAGCCAGATCGGAGTAGATCTCTATTTTGTTAGCTGAAAAGTACCGAGTCAATTCGACGAGCGCGTAAAGCCTCCGCACGGACATCGGAATTGCTGACACTGCGCATAAAAAAAGGCCCGCCACTGAAACTCAGCGGCGGGCCTTTGAATTCGATTTATTCGTTTTCTTCCAAGGCTTCGATCAGGCTCGGATCGGCGAGACCCAGCACGCCGCGGCCTTCGATCAAGCGGTCGCTCACATCGAGGTTCAGGAACTCGATTTCAGGAACGTAGAACTTCACGGCGTCCTTCTTGGGAAGTTCTTCCAGCGGGCGAATCACGCGGAAGCCAACCATCGTGGAAGGATAGCTGGTGAACCACCATGGGCTGAGCGGAATGTTCGGATCTTCTTCTTTCCAATCCGACTCGCTGCTGCCCATCTTGGAAGCGGCACGGCAGTTCTGAGGTTCTTCGTCCCAGCCGCCACCTTTGACCATCAACAGATCAAGTTCGGTTGGCCAGACAACGGTGTCCAATGCCTTCAGCTTTTCTTTGCCAGCGAGGTGCTTGAAACCTTCGTCGCTGTACTGATCGAGAACCCATTCCCACACGTTACCGTGCATGTCGTACAGACCGTATTGGTTGGGCTTCTTCTTTTTGACCAGTTGGGGCGATTCGTCCGAGTTGCCGACGAACCAACCATACTCTTCCAGCTTTTCAGGATCGTCACCAAAGTGGTAAGCCGTTTTGGCACCACCCAGGGCAGCATATTCCCATTCTGCTTCGCTTGGCAGGCGATACTGTTGACCGGTCACACCGCTTAGCCATTTGGTGTACTGACGTGCCGAATAGTTGGTCATCGTTACGGCTGGCAGTTTAGGATCTTCGCCATACTCGTAGGTGAAGCTTGGTTCGTACAACGGAGTCGGCACGGTGATCGCGTCGATCTTGTTCTCGTCGGTAACGGCCCGAATCCCTTCCGCTTTGAAGTCTTTGAACGGTTGGTACAGTTCCATGTACGGCTGATACTGCTCCCAAGTCGTTTCGTGTTCGGCCATCCAGAAAGGACCAACTTCGACTTCGACTTCAGGAGCTTCCGCTGAAGTATGACCCGCTTCCGATTCAGGGCTACCGAGCTTGAAGGTTCCGCCGGGGACGGGAATCATCTTCAGCTTGGCTTTCGAGCCAGGAATGGAAACTTCGTAAGGCACCATGAAACCTTTATCGGTTTCTACGTAAGGGCCTGAATCAGGCTTCGTCGAACTGATGCCAGCAACTTCCGCGGCAGAAGCGGAAACGGCGATGACCGAAGCCATTGCCAATGTCAAAACAAACTTGTGCATGTGGTCTGTCTCTCTTGGTATCGAAAGGTCCCATCGTGCGCGAGGCAGGCTTTTCGCCGCGCTGCGCTTCCTTCACGTCGTCCCCTAAAGGTAGGCGGGGGGGTGACAACGAACGGTTCAGTATAGGCAAGATGACCACGCTTTACCGGCCCAATTGAGCTTAATCACTCAATTTCCCGCCCGAAGAGGGGCGAAAGTTATTTCGAGCCGGTTTCCAACTTTATGGCGATCGAATTACTGGTTGCTTCTTTCCCGTTATGCTTCGATTTTGCAACCAATCGAACGTTCTCCAAGGGCTTTGCTGGGATCCCAGAGGGAAGTGTAATTTCGATCACAAAGTCGGTTTTATCGCTGGCGATTTCGACTGGCGGAGACTTAGCTTCTTTGGGAAGGCCTTCTGCGACAATCGTGACCGCTTCCGAGAATCCACCGGCTCGGGAAATCGAGCCATTCAAGCGGATGACTGCCTCGCCGGTCAAAGCCAAGTAGACAGGCGAGCCAAGTGTCATGCGAACGGCCGGCGTTGTCGCGGACGCTTTCACTTGCTTCTGATCGTCCGAAAGAAGTTCTCCTTTGACACTCACATCCCACGCAATGTCTTTCAATTGTTGAGGTATAGAAAGCGCAAACTTCGCGACGTTTTGATCTGCTTTGAGGACAAGGTCGCCCTGCAGCTGGATCGCCTTTGACAGATCCGGTTTTCCTTTCACTTGAGGAACGACCTGAGAGGTGAGCAACGAAAAACGGACGGGCCCGTTCTGATTTTCGCCTCGCTGGATGTTCACCGAAAGTTCGGTCGTTTGACCAAGCCCCAGCGAATCAGCTACCGGCGTTTCGCTCCAACTGACCAATAGCGCCGGCTTCTCGATAATGCCGACGCCCAAATTGACTTCGTCTGGAACGACACCAAACGTGCCTGGTTCCGTTCCCACTGAGGCGACTCGTGTTATCGATCGTTCCCCGGCCGTCACGATTCCAATAACTGGGCCGACATCGGCTGTTTTGGCGTCGGCCGATGCGGTGAATGTTACCAACGCACGATCTGCTTTCGCAGGGATCTCGGCCAGCGAAGCGGTGACGCCAGCAGGCAAATGGGGAAAGTCGAGTTGGATGGGACCGTTGAAGCCACGACGAACGGCCACTACTTCCAGTACCGCGCTACCGCCGGCTGGCACATTGACCGACGGCGAACGCACATGCAGGTGAAAATCGGCGGCGTTGGCTGGCGTAATCGAAAGATCGTAAGCATTCACCGGGCCGCCAGAATGACCAATATCGTGGATCGATACTTTGACTTGGTTCACACCTTGGGGAACATCAAACAGAGCCGCAGGATCTGGCGTGTCTTTCTGATCGTCCGAACTGGCCAGCATGCCTCCGTCCGGTTTACGGATTTCCAGAACCGCATCGACCGGAGAATGAATTCGCTGGGCAAACACTTCTGCACGCAGCTTGGTACCAGGCGTCACATCTACCAGAAACTCGTCACGCTGCTTTGGCTCTGAAAGAATTCCTCGAATACCTACAGGCACAGCGCCGACGGTCATCGCGGTACCGTCCGTATCCGCGGATTCGACAACTTCGCGAGTTCCCCCATACAGAATCACCGGTAGAGGTTCGCTGAACGCATGGGCATCGTTCGCCATTAACCGGCGGGTTTCGACGAACGTCTGCGAAAGAGAATCAACAGAGTTCTGCCATGCTTCGGTTTCGTTCGGCAAACGTAGCGCCGCAGGGAAGATCGGATCGACGGAACCAGTCGTACGGATCCTCATTCGAAAGTACCCGGGCGACGCGCCTTTGAACAAAACGTCTTGCAGTTTAATCGTGTAAGGACCGTCGGCGGGAAGCTTGACTGCTACGCGAGCATCGCCCCGCAGCGTGACTTCTCGCGACGAATATGCCAGCTGAGTACCCCGTTCGTCCACAATGCTGACCAAGGGCTGTAGCTTGCTGCCGATCCTTTGAGCTTCGATATCGACGACAACCGCCTGGCCACGCTTTCCTGAAAGCGTTGTGCTGAGAAGCTGCGAGCCGGTCAGGCTTCCGTTTAATGCGATCGGCAATTCGTCAATCGTGTCGCGAAATGCCACATTCGGAAGCATATCGACGCCAAGGGTAACCGGGGCACTGATTCCGGTGGCCGTGGCAACACGCAGTCGACCAAGCCCCGGCGGCACACCTTCAGGAAGATCAATTTCGATTTCAAGTTTCTCGGCATTCGATTCCGGCAGAACGCGGATTTCCTGTGACGGGAAATCGAGATGAATTTTCGGATCTGGACCGAGCTGCTTTCCTTGCAAGCTTAGCCGCGTTGTTTGGCCGATCGTCACACCACGTAGCGAAACGTTATCGATTCGAGGGGCAGCCAACGCAATCGAGGCAAGAAGGGGAGTCAGCACGAGACTGACTAGCACTACGTAGCGCTTCATGAGATAGGTTCCTTGGTTCTGCATGGCGAGACCGCCGGCGGGAGCAGTGGGGCAGGAAAAGTTCGGACTCATTGTCCGAAACGGAACAACGGCGCGTCAAGGAAAAACGCTGCCGAAGTTCCGCGTGTGCGAGATCATGGTGTCTCGTCGAAGTGGTTCGCTAGTTGCCGAATGGATCGTCGGCAGGTGGCGTCATCTCGGGCATCGGAGCGGCGCCGAAAGGGTCGTCCGAAGGAGCTGGCGTCGCACCGAATGGATCGTCGTTTGGCGTCGTATCCGCAGGAGCAGGTGCGGCCCCGAATGGGTCGTCACTTGGCTCGGTCGTTGGGGCTGGAGCAGCACCAAAAGGATCGTCCGCAGGCGGATTCATTGGCGTTGGAGTCGTCGGAGCTGGAGCGGCACCGAACGGGTCGTTGCCGGCAGCCGGTGGAGCGGCTCCGAATGGATCGTCGGAAGGAGCATCCATTTCTGGCATCGGCTGAGCACCGAACGGATCGTCGTTGCCAGCAGGAGGTGCGTCACCAAATGGGTCAGCCCCAGGAGCTGGCTGTCCGCCGAAAGGATCGTTGCCGCCTGATGGCATCGCGTCCGATGGCATCGCGCCCGGGGGAGTCGAAGCTCCGGAAGGACCACCCATTCCAGGAACGGAAGGAACTTTCACACTGGGGATCAACGCGTCGCCGAGCGCCCCAAAAGCGGCCGTCACAGGATTCGGCTTGCTGCTTCCAGGAGCGGCTGCGCCAGCGTTGGGGGCCGGAGCGGCACCGAACGGATCGTCGTCCGCGGGAGCAGTCATCTCAGGCATCGGAGCAGCGCCAAATGGATCGTCATTCGCAGTTCCGCCTGCAGGAGCAGGGGCGGCGCCGAATGGGTCATCACTTGGTTCGGCCATGGGCGATGGAGCCGGAGCGGCACCAAACGGGTCGTCCGCAGGGGCCGTCATTTCTGGCATAGGAGCCGCGCCGAAAGGATCATCGGCTGGGGTATCCATCGGCATCGGAGCACCACCGAAAGGGTCGTTCGCTGGAGGTGCGGCACCAAATGGATCGGCAGGTGCTTCCGTGGTTGGCATCGGACGAGCAGGTTCCGGAGCAGCACCAAAAGGATCGGCCGGAGCTGGATTCTCAGGCGTTTCCGTCGGAGCGGCGCTACCGAAAGGATCTTGCGTCATTTCCGGACCGTCAGCAGGTGTTTCAGGAGCCGGTGCCGGAGTGGGTGGCGTTACCGTCGCGGCGCCAGGGGAACCGAAGGGATCGGTTTCGTCTTCGGCAGGAACGTCGACAGGAACATCGGTCGTTGCACGCTGCTGACGATTTCGCAGCACCTGATCTTCGGCCCGCTTAAGTTCTTCGTAGATGGCTCGATCGCGTTCTTTCTTTTGCAGGTACATCTCGGCACGAACTTTGGCGCGGTAATCTTCCAGCATCAAACGTTCTGCGCCTTGGACGCGTTCCAGCGATTTGCCGACAGGGTAGACCTGGCTTCGATCAAGTTCCAGCTGTGCACCCTTGGTGAAATCGGCTTTTGCTTCGTCCTCGTTGCCCATCTTGGCGTTGGCCAGGCCAAGGAAGTAGTAGACGCGTGGATCGGTGGTGCCTTCATCGACGACGGCACCGAGCAGCTTTTGCGCTTCCAGGTAGTCGCCGCGGTTGTAAGCGTGCACGCCTCGGCCGTAAAGGTCGAGAAGAACCGTGTCTTGCGCGGCTGCCTCCTGGGTCGTACATACCGTGAGAAACAGAGTCAGGCAGGACAAAATTCCGCAGGCGATAACGTTCCTCGTCATCAAATAAAACTCCCTGGGTACCGATCGGTTGGCAGCGCTCGAAGGGCGCAAGTGTTAATAAGACTTGTTTGGGAAGTGGACGTGCTCGTGGAGATCTTGTGGGCCGGCGAAGCCTTTCACCCGACAAAATGACTGGCATTTCGTCCTTCGTCCATGAAGAGAACCCGAGACGGCTAGGAATCAGCGGCTCAGGCAGCATTGAAACCGTCCCTGGAACGGGGACCACGGCTTTCCGGTATCGTAGTTGGCATTTCATCGGATTGCAAGTTTCGACCGTGATCCCGCCCATTTGGGGTAAGTTCCCGAGCGGTGAGGACTTGCGGCGTGTCGAGTCATGTTAAGATGAGCACTGACTCGCGGACGAATCCTCACCTTCAGTCTATCTCAAGGCAGCTCTTGTCATGGCAAAAAATGTCCTCGGAACCGATCTGCAAGATTGCAGCCACGACCCTTTAACCGGATTTTTCCGGGATGGTTGCTGTAATACTGGGGCGGAAGATATGGGACTGCACATCGTCTGTAGCGAGGTCACCGAAGAGTTTCTGGCGTTCTCCAAGCGCGTAGGAAACGACCTCTCTACGCCCCATCCCGAGTTTGGCTTCCCTGGACTTAAACCGGGTAACCGCTGGTGTTTATGTGCACTTCGCTGGAAAGAAGCCTTTGAAGCTGGGGTGGCCCCGGCGGTGGTTCTGGAGTCGACCCATATCTCGACGCTCGAGTTCATCGACTTGGAAGATCTGCAGCGTCATTCGGTCGAACCGTAAGTTTCGCTAAGTTCCTGGGGAAAAAGGCTTTATCTCGTTTCGATCGCTGCTACAGTGCAAGGAAGTGAATTCCCTGCGTTCGGACCAACTTTGCCTGAAAGGTTTCCCTCATGCACCGCTTGGCTATAGCTGCGATTTGTGCCGTAACTTTGGCTGCGACAACAGCTTATGCAGAGGCAGCGCCGCCTGACTTAAGCGGAACGTACCGCTGCGTCGGGACGTCCGATCAAGGAACGAAGTACACCGGTCAGGTACAGATCAAGAAAGTTCGCAAGGGCTATCAAATAACTTGGGTGGTCGGCAAAACGAAGTATTCTGGGATCGGTTTCGTCGACGAAGACCGTTTCAGCGTCGCTTGGACCGTCAAAACTCAGAACGGAACCGCCATAGGGGTGGTGCTCTATAAGATCAAAGAGAATGGATCTTTAGAAGGCAAATGGACCGATCCGTCACTCAACGGGGTGTACGACGAAACGTTAGTGCCGATTCGCGAAGAGCGTGTTATCTGACCGGCAAGCCTTCAAACGTGGGGCGAAACAGCGAACGGCTATTCGTCCCGGGCCAATCGGATCGAGGGGGACTTGGGAGCGTGAATGCGTTGGTACCATTCTTTCCAAGCCGAAATGTTGTAGCCAAAGTCTTGTCCGTCGCATAACTCGATGAGCGCTAAGTGGACGCCCTGATTCTGAACGCGGACGGTATCGTAAGCGTTGCGGCTGCGGCCTAAGAATTCTGGCAGCGTCAGCATGCGGTACGACTCTTTCGGGCCAACGACATCAAACCGATCGGTTGGCTGCTGCGCCGTATAGAAATAGGTATACCGCGTGGAATGGGATGCGAGATGCTGCGTTTGCAACGCGTCGGCCAGCGGATAGACGGCCGTCGGATAGTTCAACTTGGCCAGCACGAACGCGGTTCGATTGACGATGGTGTTGTCGTAGCTCTTCAGCAAGTTCGCGAAGAATTCGACCATGTGCGGGTCACGATGCCGTAGCACGACATGCACACACTTCTCGCGGTAAAGCACGTTGTTTTGAAAGACCGCGTTCTCCATGAGAAACCGTCGAGCGACAGGGCTGTCGATTTGCCCCAGCGTTTCTAAGTACAAAAACGCAAGATTCGGATCAGGCTCGTTGCCCAGCAATTGAATCAATCCTTCGATCGCGCTAGGGTCGTTCAGTTCCGAGAAGTCAATCTGAACCTCAGGAGCCGGATTGCTGCCGAGCTGCTTTCTCCAGCGATCGAGCCGCGTTTTCCAGTCGATTACCTTTTGCTTCTGTTGTTCTTTGGCGACAAGCAGGGCGGCCTGTTGCATGGTCATCCAGCGGCCATCGAAGCGGACGTACCCACGCTCTGACAAGATCTCTGCGCGACTTACCCATTGGCCATCGCGGCGTTCAAATCCCAACGCTTTTCGCGCCGGAAGATAGTTCGGGTCGAGCTCAAGGACTCGCCATGCATGCCGCTGAAAAGGGAACTCAAGCCCCTGGTTCCGGCACCACTTGGCAAGTTTCCATTGATCACCGACCGAGTCGGCAAAGTTGGCGGCGTAATCGAAGTACTCGTCTTCGGTAACTTTGGGCGTTTCGGTTCGCTCGACTTGATGTTCGGCCAATACGACGGATCCGACCCCTTCCACGATCAGCTCGACGTTGCCTTGCCCGGCGAGTTCCGACTGATGATGCACGGCCGCTTCGACTTGCCCCCCATTGGCGAGCATCACCACTTGGGCATTGGCGCAAAGGGGTAGCCCCAGCAGGCCCAAGAAACTCGCAATGATAGCACTCCGGTGCAAGAAACCGCGCTCCGTGAAATAGAAAGGACAAGCACCTTTCAGGATAGGCACTGATAGCACGAACGACAACGATTTCTCCTCGAATTGATATGGAATCGCTCACATGGTTTGAGCTATTGTCTGCCACCCCGCGTTACGCGCGGGTCACGGAAGCAATGGTTATGTGAGGAGAATCACACGGTGAAACGGACGAGTGCCTTGCTGTTGGCAGTAATCGCTGGTGCCGGCGCTTGGTTCTTTTTTCAGAACTATCGCATCGAAGGGATTGATAACCTGGTGGTCGTTCCGCGCGATGCGGCTACGGCGAAACCAGCTGCTCCGGCTGGCGATCCGATGGTGGCCGTCCCTGCGATGGCGCGTAAGCAAGATTCCATTCGCATTGCATCCTTCAACATCCAAGTCTTCGGCACTGCGAAGATGGAAAAGCCGGAAGTCATGTCGCGCTTGGCCGAAATCATTCGGCAGTTCGACGTGGTCGCCATTCAAGAGATCCGCGCCACCGATCAAAGTATCATTCCTCGCTTCGTCGAAATGATCAACGCGGCTGGACGGCACTACGACTACGTCATCGGTCCGCGGCTTGGCCGAACATCCAGCAAAGAACAGTTCGCCTACATCTTCGACACGGCCAGTCTGCAAGTCGACCGTTCGCAAGTCTACACGGTGGAAGACCCCATGGATGTCTTGCATCGCGAACCGCTTGTGGCGTGGTTTCGCGTGCGTGGGCCAGATCCCAGCCAGGCGTTCACTTTCAGCCTGGTCAACGTGCATGTCGATCCCGACGAAGTCGAACAAGAGATGAACGTGATGGACGACGTCTTCCGAGCCGTGCGTGACGATGCTCGCGGCGAAGACGACGTGATCCTGCTGGGCGACTTTAACGCCAACGAATCGCAGATCGGCCAATTGGCAACCATTCCAGGAATTACCTGGGCGATCAGTGGAGTGACAACGAATACCCGCGGAACGAAGCTGTACGACAATCTCTTCATGCAGCGTAGCGCCACCAGCGAATACACGGGACGGAGTGGTGTGTACGACTTCCTGCGGCAGTTCAATCTAACACTCGACGAAGGCCTGGAGGTCTCCGACCATCTTCCCGTTTGGGCCGAGTTCAGTATCTATGAAGGGGGCGCGCCGAGTGCTCCTGTCGCCGCGGTACCGAGCGAGAAGCGATAACACCCGTTTCTCGCCGTTCTCCTCCCAGGGGCGGTTATCGACCAGCCCTAGTGACGGTTCCCATAGCGGAATCGAACACTCATGCACCGCGGGGCCGAGGGAATGCAATACGAGTATGAACGCGAAGAGGACGTCGAAACGATCCACTTCGGTCGGATCTGTCTGGCCATTTTCGGCCTGCTTCTTGGCATTCCGGCGATGCTTTTCGCCTTGTTCGTTTTTGCATGTTTAGCGATTCGTTTTGAAAGCGAGTGGGAAGACCAACGCCGCCAACGTCTCGCCCATGAAGTCCTTCAGCTAGGCTATGCGGCCCGAGAAGACCCGAGCGACTCACGTGCCGCGAAGAAACTGTTGGCCATGGCCAACGGCGACGAATTTTATGATGCGAGTAAAGCCACTAATGCCATGGGCTTGATGGGAGAAGCGGCACGTCCCCATATACCACAGATTGCTAAACTACTACGGCACGAAGACCGCTGGGTGCGGATGGAAGCAGTGCGTACGCTGGAGAAACTTGGCCCCGTAAGTGCTGAAGCGCTGCCTGAGTTGGTGAGCTATCTCGAACGCTGCGATTCGACAGGCACCAGCTTTGAGGATACCGTCGATGCTATCGCCAGGATCGGCCAGCCCAGCGTCGCCGCCTTGCCGAAACTCCGCTCGCGTGTCGGACGTGGCGATGAATCTCAGGATCGAATGCTCAACCGGGCAATCACTTATCTGGAAGCCTTGCAGCACGGCAACACTTCGGCTGTGTACGACGACGGTTGTTGTTGCCGTGAATCGAATGCTGCGGAACGAGACGAATCGAGTTCAAGGGAGGCGGAATGGCTCGCCAATACTCATTCTGTCTTAGAGAAATGATACTGCTGGCGCGCACTCCCGCCCCAAAAGCCCGCATGACGTTCTCCCATAGCATTGCGGACTCGGGGGAGGAGATTGCCAACAGAAGCGAACGGTCGAAAACGATTATGCGTGAGCTCCGGCCATTTTTTGACATGCGTCTGCACAGCGACGACATGCCTTCGCACAGGCCTGACAATGATCCATGTCGTGTTTCTCACACTCGTCCGCACACGATTCACATATTTCAGCGCAAAGTCGACATAGTTCCGCGGCAAACTGCGAGTCGCGACTCATCAACGCAGCCGCAGTCCAGCAGATTTGCGAACAGTCGCGATCAGTGCGAATGCACTCAGCCATCTTGGTCACATCCGACTCACTTAGGCAGCTGTCAGCGCAATGTTCGCATGCTTTAGCACATTCGATACAAGCTTGGATGCATTCCGCGTATTTTTCGTGTGACATATCGTCCTCCTCGAAAATTACCAACGAATCTGACGACCGATAGGCGTCGTCCCATTTCTGGGCAGAATGCGGTGCAATCACTATGCCACAAACAAACTATGAACGTAGCCACTCATCCTGAAAGACCCGCGCGAGTGGTTCGCTTTGGGTGGCTTCGATCGCGGTTTCGGTGCGTTGGCGAAGATCGCCGATGTCTCCGTGAAGTCGCAGGGCTTTGACGGCGTCGGCGGCGGTACGGATGTCGCGTTTATCGATCAAGCTGAGCAGAAAGTCTTGCGACTCGGTCGTTCGGAGCAAACCGATGCACAGCAGCAAGCTTTCGCGAACGTTCAATTCGCTGCGGTGCCCCCAGGCGGTTCGTAAAATATCGAACGTGCCTGGCAGCCGGGCCTCGCCGAGTGCCAGCGCGGTTTGAACGCAAGTGTCGGCGTCGTGCGATGGGAGAAACTGCTGAACGAACGCAAGGCCTTCTTCGCGATCCGCTTTGAGCATCGCCGAGCAGCATTCGCCATGCACTTCTGGCTGAGTGTCGCCTGAAAGGAGTTTCAGCCGAAGCAGAGGCGCCGCTTCGACCTGACCGAGAGCCCCAATGGCCTGTGCCGCTCCAAGCCGCGCTTCCGGCCAGGGATCGCACAGCAGCGCCGCGCAGTAGTTGAGCACCTCCAACGTCGGAGCGAAGTGGACTAGGCCAATCGCACAAACGCCTCGCAGTTCCGCGGCCGAGTCGATCTCGCCTTTCCAGTGCGGTTCCAGCTGAACGTAGCCGATCCCATCACGAAACAATTCGGCGTCGGTATATTCAATTTGAATGAGCGCTTTCAGTAGACTTGTCTTCCCCAGACAGCCGGGGTCTTTCTTCAGCGGGTTTCGTTTCAGCCGCCAGTAAGCTTTCACCAAATCGGCCGCAACAGATGCCATCTCCGCGTCGCCGATCAAGTCGGCCGCTTGTTGGACGATGCGATTAGAAGCATGCCCCAGCGCAGCCCGCATCACTTTCTCGTCCAGTTGGTCGGCAGTCGCGTGACGAAGTTGATCGGCGATGGGGTCGCTGCTCATCATGCGTTTCCTTGACGAAGGTGACAGGGATTAAGGACTTGCTGTTGGGTCTCGAAGGCTTGTTCGATGAGTTTTGCAGCCAGCTCTAGTCCATCCAGCTTGGCCAGCTGCTGGGCGAACTGCCTTGCTTTCTGTTGGTAGGACGGATCGTTGAGCAGTTGATCGAGCTCTCGCTGAAGACGTTTGGTCGTTACCTTTTGAACAGGAATCATGCGGCCGTTGCCGAGGTATTCGACACGTTTCGCCACGCCCGGCTGATCGTTAGTCACCGGTAAGCAAAGCATCGGCACGCCATGGGCGAGACATTCCATAGCGGTGTTCATGCCGGCATGGGTGATCACTAAAGTCGCTTTCTCCAGCAGCCGCAGCTGGGGAGCTTTGTCGACCAGCAGCACGTTGCTGGGGAAGGGGCCCGGCAGGTCGACCTGACCGCCTCCTTTGCTCAGCACCACTTGCATCGGAAGGTCTTTGACGGCATCGATGATACAGCGGAAGACATGGCTCACCCCGTTTTGCAGTGTCCCCATCGACGCGTAGATTAACGGGCGGCCATCGAGCCAATCCCACGGGAAGTCGATGGAAGTATCGTCGCGTGCCGCGCGATGCCATGGCCCGGTATAGTGCAGTCGCTCCGGGTACCGAGTTCGTGGGTACTCGAAGAACGCCGGTTGCTGAGCCAGGTGAACGAGCGCTTTGTCATCTTCGCGAATGAGTTTTAGAGGATCGACTCCGACGGTCTTCTCCGCAGCGAATAATCGATAGGCCGACAACACCAAATGCTTGGCCACTCCGTTGCGAAGACGCCCGTATAGATCGTCGCGAAAGTCCCATGCCAACGGTGGCGGCGGCATCAGCGGATCCCAATAGACCGACAACGCGTTGCAAGCGACCGCGTAAGGAATGCTTCGCTGCTCTGCTTCCATCGCCGCCGCTGGGGCCACTTGGTCGATCACTAGGCCGTCGAATTGTTCCGCTTCGAGTACGGCCGGCAAGTAGGTTCGAACGATCTTCGATTGCACGCCGAATAAACGACCTGTCTGGATCATCGCTTGAATGCCAGACATTTTCCCGAGCGCTTGAAACCCTTCGTCCAGTTGTTGGGAAAGCTCGTCGCCAGAACCAAGCGATAGGAAGGGAAGGCCGGAACGCTGGACGATGTTTTCGGCCATGGGACAGCCAAGAAACGTCACTTCGTGTCCGCGTCGCTGCAGTTCGCATCCCAGCGTTGTCAGCGGATTTAGATGCCCCGGCACTTCAGGGCAATGGAGACCAATCCTCATGGCTCCAGCTTTTGCCGAATACCGGTCATGACTTCGATTAAGTTCCGCGGGTTCTGCCCGAGGTCCCCTTTGCCGACACGCGATTGACTGGTCGCGGTGATATGAATGCCATCGTCGGTGTCGTTGAGATAGATGCGAATGTCGTCAACGAACCGCATCAGCTTGGTGGTGCGTGTTGCGTGAATGATCGTGCGACGGGCTTCTTTGGAAGTGCTTTCGACTTTCCAGTTGGGAATGTCCTGGACGGCGTCGACGACAGTTTGAGCGATCTCGCTCCGATCGCCAGAAACGGTTATCGGATGCAAGTCGGCGTTGGGATGGCTAGGGGTTGTTTCGGCATGATTGGTTGTCAGATCGCGCGACCAATCGTCGACGATCAGCGCCAACGTCACGAGCGGTCCGATCACGATGACCGCCAAGAGACCTAATAGCAGATAAAGCCAAATCATGCGTCGGCCTTTCTTCGGTGGTGAAGTTTCGGTGGCTGGCGGCTGGTCGTTCATGCGGTTATGCGAGTTCGCCTGACTCCCACGGATTTTCCCAATCGCCCCAGCCTTCAAGGTAAGTCTGATAGATGGGCGTTTCGGTCGTTCGCTGCTGGAGCCAGCTTTTGGTGTCCTGAATCAATTCCTGCTCGCGATCGAGGGTAATCTTTCCCAGCAGCACACAGCAGCGCAGAAAGACGAAGTAGGTATCCAGCACGTCGCAGCGGCAATACTCGTTGATCTCTTCCAGGCGACCCTCATGATACAAGTCTTGAACCATATGCCCTTCGATTTCCATCTTCCCAGGCTTACCCAGCAAGTTGGCGGCAAGATTCAAACCGCCAGTAAAGCGGCTCGCTCCGTAGTTGGTCAGCACATCGTACAAATCGAAATGCGAATCGTTGTTGTAGCGATAACGTGACTGCTCGAAGTTCTTCGCGTTTAAGTTGAACCAGTCCGGCACGCTTAGCCCGAACCGAAACGCGGCAAGCTCCATTAACGGAATATCGAACGCTCGGCCGTTGAACGTCACGAACGTTGGCCGTCGATATGCTTTCCAGCCTCGCCAGAAATGATCCGTGATGACCGGCGGGCGAAACTGGGGGGCATCGAGGACAACCTGATCGATCAGGTTCAGTTCGATGTCCAGCTTGGCAATCGCCACCGAAACGGGCATCTGATAAGTATAAGGAATAAAATCGCTTCCTTTTTCTTCCATCAGCTCGGCACGAAAGCGATTGACGGCCTCGTCGGCGGGGAGCCCTTCGCCGGGGTATTTCAGTCGCGAAACGAGGTTGCCGTCGGCGACCGATTCTACATCGAACACCAGGTATCGAACCGCCGTTTCCGCCATGGGGACTGCCTTCCGTTGTTGCGAATGAATGATCGAATGTTGGGTTGGCTTGGGCTGACAAACCGCGACCACCCAAGTTCTACGAACATCAACCTATCACATCCCATGGACCGCCACGACGGCGGGTGTTGAATTCCGTGCGGTTTCACTAAGCTGATAGATATCGAGATCCCATCGCACCGAGGAAATTCCATGAGCCGTCAGCGCCTTCTTGAACGCTTCCTGAAATATGTCCAAATCGATACCACGGCCGGCGAGCCTGGCGAAAAGTACCCCAGCAGCGACGGCCAATTGGTGCTCGGAAAAGTGTTGGCGGACGAACTGATCGCGATGGGGGTTGCCGATGCCCATCAAGACGAACATGGATTGGTCTACGCGACCGTTCACGGCAAAGTGATGGGCTGCCCGGTGGTGGCGCTGAACTCGCATGTCGATACCTCGCCGGAAACGACCGGCAAAGATGTGAAGCCACAAGTGATCGAGAAGTATGCCGGCGGCGATATCAACTTGCCTGGCGATTCGTCGAAGGTGATTACCGTTCGGGATAATCCGGAACTGAACGACCTGCACGGCTGCACATTAATCACGTCCGATGGGACAACGCTGCTGGGTGGCGACGATAAAGCCGGCATCGCCGTCATCATGGAAGTCGCCCAGCGGATCTTGGAAGAGGGAGGCAGCAACGTCGGCATGCTGAAGGTGCTGTTTACCTGCGACGAAGAGATCGGTCACGGCGTCGATCATGTCGATCTGGACAAAGTGGGCGCCGATGTTTGTTACACGCTTGATGGGCCAGGAGCGAACGAGCTGAATGCCGAAACGTTCTCGGCCGACTTGGCGACCGTGGTGGTCCAAGGAGTCAACATCCATCCTTCGATCGCCAAGGGGCGGATGGTTAATTCGATTCGTGCCGCGTCGGCATTGGTGGCGAAACTGCCCACTGATAAGCTTTCGCCGGAAACGACCGACGAGCGCGACGGATTCATTCATCCTTATATCGTCGAAGGGGGCGTCGCAGAAACGACGGTGCAGTGCATCTTGCGAAGCTTCGAAACGGATGAGCTGGATGCCCAGGCTCAGTTGATCCGTGACTTGGCAAAAGAAGTAGAAGCCGACTTCCCCGGCTGCGAGATCAGCGTGACCATCACGCCGCAGTATCGCAATCTGCGAGATGGCTTAGACAAAGAGCCGCGTGCTGTGCCGATCGCCGAACAAGCCCACAAGGCGCTCGACCGTCCATGTCACAAGCGCGTCATTCGTGGTGGGACCGATGGTTCGCAGTTGACCGCGATGGGACTCCCGACGCCGAATCTTTCGACCGGACAGCACAATCCCCACTCGCCGCTGGAATGGGCCTGCTTGGACGAGATGGAACAAGCCGTTCAGTTGGTGCTGAAGATGCTTCAGTTGTGGGCCAAAGAAACGAAGACGGCCGACGCATAAGCGGCTAGATTCGCATGTGTGGTTTTACCAATAGCACCACTTCTGTTGGGCAAACGTGTCGCGAGTGCTAGCTGCTGTCGTGCTGGCACTTCCCGATTCTGCCAGCGGCATCGTCGGTTTTGAGGCAAAACAGGTAAACTTGTGACCACGTTCGGTCCGAATTATTCCAACGTGAGCCCGGCCAACCTAGCCCCATACCTAGCGTACTTTGTCATTCCCCCTGAGTGAAAAGGCCGTGGCAGAAGGAATTGTTTCTGTGCTGAACGCTTCTATCGTCATTCCGAGTGTTTCCGACGCTCGTCGACTGGAAACGACGTTGATCTCGCTGTTGGAAAACCGACCCAGCGATTGCGAGATCGTCGTACCTCACTCCGGTTACTACGACGACCCCTACGATATCGCTGATGAAGTCCGACTGATCGATGTGCCTGCCGCTCGTACCGAGGTCGAGTTGCTGGCTGTCGGCTGGTCGATGTGCCAGGCCCCGATCGTCCACACGCTCGCTCCTGGAGCGACTGTGGAAGCTGGTTGGATGGACGATGCGTTGGCTCGTTTCCAACAGCCAGAAGTCATGGCCGTTGCCCCGCAGTCGCAGTTCAGCGACGGCGACGCGACCTACGGTGTCGTGGCGGATGACTTCGGGATGCGTGCCGCGGGAACCACCGCCCAAGTGCAAGCACCGATGCGGCAAGCTGGCTTCTACCGTTATTCACTGCTAGCTGCTTTGGGCGGCTTCAGTACACGGATGGAAGAGTACGCCGACTTGGACATCGGACTCTGGCTCGCCGAAGCAGGCGGTCAGTGTGAAGTCGCTTCTGGCTCGGTCGTGCAGCTGAATGTGCCAAACGATCTGGCTTCGGTTTCGGCCGATCGCATTCGCCTCGCGAAGACTCTCCAGCTGCGTCATCAAGAGTGGTTCGCTGCTCGAGGGAAAGCCAGCAGCGGCAAGCTGGGTTGGCTTTCGCGTAGCGTCGGCAGCGGGTCGATTTCGACAATGATGTCCGCACTCACGGCCAAAGCAGATGCCAAAGCGGCGCTGCATCGCCTGCCAGATTTGGACGACGTTCGAGCGGTGATCGAAGGACGGGATCAAACGTTCCGCTTCGACCCACGTAACGATCGTCCGACGCGGCCCATTCATCGCAGTGCCGCCTAAAGCGGTTCTCCAAAAACTGTAGTGTCTTGGACTGGCTGCTGTGGCGCTAGTGCCCAAGGCCGATACACCTATCGGAAAAACGCTCTAACGCAGGCATTGCTCGAATCGATTTCACACGCGCATAAAAAAGGCGTCCGGAATGTTCCGGACGCCTTGGTTGTTTCTTGCGAGAAGTGAAGCGGCCAACTAGTTGACGCTGACTTCCACTTCATCGGCACCAGCTTCTTCTTCTTCGGTCTTGGTGGCGTAGAAGAGATCACGCGTGGCGGTCAGCAATTGGCAAGCTTCCCCTTCGCCTGGCTTTTCTTCGATCTTCTTGCAGAGCGAATCGAGCAAAGCGCGACCTTCTGGCCAACGAACGGCCATGATCTTCTGGCAATCTTCCAGCAGTTGGTAGATGCGAGCACGAGTCACGCCCAGGTTACGAGCCTGCATACGAACGCTTTGTGGAGCCGATTCCAAACCGAGACGTCCTGCGGCCAGGTCGTGAACCGTTTCGCCGGCGTCGGTCATGATCTGTTGCAGCAGAGGACGCGTCAGGCGATCCATCACTTCGCTGCGGCTCAGTGGCGATTCGCTTACCAGGCGGTCCAATCCCCACGTATCGAGCACAGGGACGAACTTCGGACGAAGCGTGATGGCCAGGTGTGGTTGGCCTTGAGCGAGATCAAGCGTTTCGTGAACGCGGTAGAAGACTTCCAGCACGACGCGAACGCGTTTTTCGCCGTGGGTCTTCAAGCGGCGGATTTCAGCCAGGCTGTGGCCCATGTAGAACTCGAGTGGCGTGTTCCAGATGACCGTTGGCAGATCGTTCAGCGTTGGGGCAAGACGACCAAGACGTTCGTTGCCCAGGTTATGGCGACGAACCGTTTCTCGCCAGCGAAGCCATAGGACTTCCGATACCAGCGAAGGATCGAAGTTGCCGTCGGCATCCAGTGGGCTCTTCGTCGAGAAGTTGTCTTCGGCAGGCGCTTCTTTCGGCGTAGCGACCGAAGGCTCGAAACCGGCGTCTTCCTTCGTAGCACGGTTGAGCAGCGTGACCAGCGAGCTGATCTTCTTCTGACCGATGCCAGGGGTAGCCGAAAGCTCGTCGAATGGCGTTGCAAGCAAATCGCCGATCGTGCGGCCCAGGAACGCCAGCGGCAAGCGGCGGTCGTTTGGAAGTGCCCAGTAAGCCAGTGGCTTGTCTAGACGGTCAGCATACTTGGTGTCTTCGAGCAGTCGCTGTTTGACTTCATCGAAGCTGTTAATCAGCTGAAAGTCTTCAGCCGAGGTGATCTTGTTAAAACGCATGTCCTAAGCCTCTTCAATATGTTTCCGACAACTTGGGTCGAGTTGGGCGGCACATCTGGGGCAGGTGCCGGAGGGTCAATCAATCAGGAGGTGTTCCGTAAGTCTCCAGGGATTGCGATATCCCGTGCAATTAAATTGTAGTCTCACACAGAACAATTTCGCTACCTAAGAAACTTATTATTTCGGTAATTCGCAAAAAGACAACAAAATTAGTATGCGGCAGTCCGCAGCAGCTGTGTGAGCTATCGCTAAACATAGCTTATGCGCCTAACACTAGGCAAGTAAATCGTTTACAGGCAGGGTGGCAATTATTCAACAAATCAGGAATTATCAGTTGAAACCCTGAAGAGCTCATTTAGTTTCTGTAAAAATGCTACATTCAAGTGAAAAATATCTATGGTCACGCTTTGACCACCTTTTTTTAAGGCGAGATCATTCTCAATTCGACCCGCTCGTAGGGAATAGAATTTCGCGCAGAATGCCTCATCTCGTTCATTCCTGAAAATCGTTACAATTGGCCGTATGACCTCACTTCGTGATTTTCGTGTACTGGTAATCGGTGCGGGACCATCCGGTCTTGTTGCGCTAAAAAACCTGCGCCAGGTCGGAATCGACGCCATTGCGGTTGACCGCAATTCTGGTGTCGGGGGCAATTGGGACATCGATTCACCCCACAGCAGCGTCTACGAATCGACCCATTTGATCTCATCGAAGGGGATGACCGAGTTTCTCGATTTCCCGATGCCGGATGCGTATCCCGAGTACCCCAGCCATCGTGAAGTGCTGGCATACCTACACTTTTACGCAGAACGTTTTAATTTGGATCGCGTAGTTCGGAAAAAAACTTCGGTTGTTTCCGTTAAAAAAGGCGAGACAGTCTGGGATGTTCGGCTGAAAGAGGGGGACGACGGTCCCGTTACATCAGAGAGCTTCGATGCCATCGTGATTGCCAATGGGCATCATGCGGTACCGATGCGGCCTGAAATCGCTGGCCAGTTCCACGGGGAAGCAATCCATGCCCACGACTATAAGCATCATCGGCAGCTGACCGATCGCCGCGTGTTGGTCGTCGGGGCGGGCAACAGTGGCTGCGATATCGCTGTCGAAGCGGCCATTCATGCCAAGTCGGCGGCCATCAGTATGCGGCGGGGTTACCACTTCTTCCCCAAGTTTATCCGTGGTAAACCGGCCGATGTCGTGGGCGATCGTCTCCGGCGATGGCCGCTCCCTCGCTTTGTGAAGGATCGAATTTCGAAGTTAGTGGTCGACTGGACAGTGGGCAAGCCGCAGAGATTTGGCCTGCCGAAGCCGGAACATGACTTGTTCGAAACCCACCCGATCATCAATTCGCAGCTTCCTTACTATGCCGGGCATGGCAAGCTGGACGTCTTTCCCGACGTACGGCAATTCGATGGTGACCATGTTGAATTTACCGACGGCCGTCGTGAACGGTTCGATGTCGTCGTCTTCGCGACCGGGTATCAGCTGACGTTTCCATTCATCGACGCCGATCTTCTCAACACGCACAACGGTGTGCCGAAGCTTTACCTGCATGCCTTTCATCCGAGCGACGATACGTTGTTTGTTGCCGGAATGATTCAGCCCAACAGTGGCCAATGGCCGCTAACCGATTTGCAAACGCAGATCATGGCTCGTTATCTCAAAGCTCGGCTCAGCGGAGATGCGGTGGCGGACAAGTTCCGTTCGCAGAAGCAGTCTAGCGGCGTCGGCCTCCCTTCTCGCGAACACTTTCTCGCGACCCCGCGACATCGATTGGAAGTCGACTACTTCGAGTATCGAAAGCTGCTGACGAAGATCCTCCGCCAGTTCGATTCGGTCTAAGTCATCCCAAGTGAAAGAGTGGTCCAGGTTTGTAAACCTAGACCATCCAGTGATGTTCGGCGCTCGATGCCCATTTCCCGCATTCGGTTCGTGCGTCGTGGTTTCATTCTGTCTAGAATACAAGCCTCCACTTATCTCGCCCCGCACCTCGATCTGGAACACCTCAACATGATTCGACGCACCCTATTGCTTGTGCTTGCGGCCGGCTGTTTTGCTTGGCAAGCAGCCTCTCTGGAAGCCGCGGAAACGAAACGCCCGAACATCTTGTTTGCCTTCGCCGACGATTGGGGCAAGCAGGCCAGCGCCTACGGTCAACTGGAACCTGGTGGTATCAACGATGTCGTGAAGACGCCGCACTTCGACGCGTTGGCCAAGCGTGGCGTGCTGTTTAAGAACGCCTTCGTCAATGCTCCGTCCTGTACGCCATGCCGTAGTTCTCTGTTGTCAGGGCAATACTTTTGGCGAACCGGACGTGGGGCAATTTTGCGTGGTGCCGTTTGGGATCCCGCGATTCCCAGCTATCCGCTGCTGCTGAAGGATGCCGGCTACCACATTGGCGAAACCTATAAAGTGTGGAGCCCTGGGACTCCTGTCGATGCTCCTTACGGTGGCGGCAAGTATGCCTATCAGAAAGCAGGCGGGTCGTTCAATCAGTTCTCGCAGCGTGCTACGGCGCTCATGAAACAAGGGAAGTCCGCTCAAGAAGCAAAGGACGAACTGTATGGTCAGGTACGCGGCAACTTCGCCGACTTCCTGAAAGATCGTAACGAAGACCAGCCGTTCTGTTATTGGTTCGGGCCAACCAATGTGCATCGTAAGTGGATCGCCGGCAGCGGTAAGCAGTTGTGGGACATCAACCCGGATGATCTGAAAGGGAAGATGCCGAAGTTCCTGCCAGATGTTCCCGTCGTGCGAGAAGACCTGGCCGATTACCTCGGCGAGATTCAGGCGTTTGATGCGGCGTTGGGCGTTCTTATGGAACAATTGAAAGAGGCAGGCGAACTCGACAACACTCTGATCGTTGTCAGTGGCGACCATGGCCCACCTGGCTTTCCACAGGGGAAATGCAACTTGTACGACTTCGGCACGCATGTCGCGTTGACCGTTGCCGGGCCTGGTGTGAACGGCGGACGCGTCGTCGACGACTTCACGATCTTGCCCGATCTCGCTCCGACATTCCTCGAAGCGGGCGGACAGGAGATTCCCGAAGTGATGACCGCGAAAAGCTTGTGGCCTGTTTTGAAGTCGGAGAAGGAAGGCCTTGTCGATCCTTCTCGCACGGCGGCATTCACCGGACGCGAACGCCATGTCGAGATGGCCCGAGAAGGGAATCTGCCGTATCCGATGCGAGGTATTCAAACGGCCGACTACCAACTGATTGTCAACTTCAAGCCGAATCGCTGGCCAATGGGGGCTCCTTATCATTTGGATAGTGATAACCCGCCCACGAAGGACGAACTGACCAACAAAACGTTCGTGACGTTCCCGGACGACGACGCCGGACCGACGAAAGCGTTCATGGTGCTGCACCGAAACGACCCTGAGGTGAAGCCTGTTTTCGAACGTTGTTTCGGCAAACGTCCCGAAGTGGAACTGTACGATTTGAAGGCCGACCCGGATCAGATGACCAACGTCGCCGACGATCCGAAGTACGCGAAAGTCAAAGCGGAACTTACCGCGCGTCTGATGGAAGAACTAAAAACGAGCGGTGATCCTCGCGTGGTCGAAGGAGGCAAGTTCTTCGAAACGCCTCCGATGGCCGGCCCCCTCCCCAAAGGCGGCCCTCAACCGAACCGGAAACGGTAAACAGTTCCTGAAATAATGTGGTGCATCGCAGGCGTAGAGCGATGCACCACCAAGCATTGCTGTTTCCCAACGAAAAAAGCCAGGAGCGAATGGCCCCTGGCTTTAGGTTTGAAATGACGCAGTGGAAGCTTACTTGCCTGCTTCGATTTGGGCGAGCAGCTTTTTCATTTCGGCGAACTTGTCAGCGTTTTGCTTTGAGACATCTTTTTCTTCGCCGGGGTCGTTGGCCAGGTTGAATAGCGAGTAGCTCTGGTTCTTGTTTCGACCTTGGCGGACGAGCTTCCACTGATCGACACGCAGGCCGATGCCACGCGGCGATTCTTCCACGACGTAGTCGCGACCTTTGGCGCTCGCTTCGCCCAGCAGTGTTGGCTTCAGGTTTTCGCTATCGGGCAAAGCACCTTGGGGAACTTCCTGACCGACGAGTGCTGCGAATGTCGCACCCAGGTCGGTGGTGGTGATCATCTTGTCGGACGTGGTGCCAGGCTTCACAACGCCAGGCCATTTGACGATGAACGGTGTGCGACAGCCTCCTTCAAACGGCGTATACTTGCCGCCGCGATACGGACCGGCCGGCTTGTGATCGCCCAGCTTTTCGACGGCGCCATCTTTGTAACCATCGTCCAGCACAGGACCGTTGTCGCTACAGAACACGATCAGCGTGTTGTCGGTCAGGTTCAATTCGTCGAGCGTCTTCGTCAGTTCGCCGACACACCAGTCCAGCTGCACGATCGCGTCGCCGCGAAGGCCCATTTCGGACTTGCCCTGGAAACGTTCGTGCGGCATACGGGGCACGTGCAGATCATGCGAAGCGAAGAACAGGAAGAACGGTTCGTCTTTGTTAGCACGGATCCACTCGTTCGACTTCTTGACCCATTCGTCGGCCAGGTCTTCATCGCGCCAGCGAGCCGCATGACCACCGGTGTAGAAACCGATTCGGCCGATGCCGTTGTGGATGGTTTGGTTGTGCCCATGGCTCCAGTCGAGCTTCAGGGTATCGCGAGCCGTGACACCGGTCGGCTGATTGTTGGGGTTCTTATTGCCCACCCACAGCGGATCGCTCGGGTCGAGATCACGCACACGGTAGTTCTCGACATAAACACTCGGGACGCGGTCGTTGGTGGTCGGCAGCAGGAAGCAGTAATCGAAACCGATTTCGAGCGGGCCTGGCTTGAGATCGCCATTCCAGTCGGGGCCTTTGCCTTCGCCGAGACCCAAGTGCCACTTACCGACAACCGCCGTTTTGTAGCCTGCCGACTGCAGCACGTCGGGCGTCGTGGTTGTGTCAGGCTTGATGATCGACGTGGCGTTGGGCGGGGCGATGCCGGTTCCTTGCTGACGAAACGCGTACATGCCGGTCAGAAATGCGAAACGTGTCGGCGTGCAAGTCGACGTCGAGCAGTACCCGCTGGTGAACTTCAGCCCATCGCTGGCAAGTGAATCGATGTGGGGAGTTTCAACTCCTGTCGCGCCGTAGCAACCGACGTCGCCGTAGCCGAGATCGTCCGCCATGATGACGATGATGTTCGGTTTCTTTGTTTCCGCTGACGCAGCTGAAGTCAGCACGAGGGCCAGCAGGCAGCCGGCGAACGCATGCAGCAAAGATTTCATGAATCCAATTCTTCCAATCGGGGTGAGGGGGGATCATTAGGGGATGGAAGCGCGAGACTTCATTCTAATCAGAAACAACGCGAGATATCTAACCCGCCTCACACGCGAGGGGGGCAATCGGTCAAAAGCGTCGTGTCGTAGAGCATTTCAGCCGTACGACCGGTGAATCTGACGGAAAAATTGCCAGCGACTGTCGAATGTGCGATCTTCCGTTCGGCTACTATGCAGCCGAGACCGCGGACGTACTGCGCGGCGGGCATGTCTATTGAAAAAGGATTTGGCACGATGAAATATATTTTGCTGATGTACCACACCGAAGGCGTTTTCACCAAAGAGGAACTGCCGGGCGAAATGAAATACTCGGTGGGTCTATGCGAAGAGCTGCTGGCCAAAGGGCAGTTCGTGGGGGCTTCGCCGCTGCAAGAGATCCGCACGGCGACCAGCTTAACCGCGAAGTCGGGCCGTACCGAAGTTCGCGACGGACCGTTTGCGGAAACGAAAGAACAGCTCGGCGGATACGTGATTGTCGATGTCCCGAATCTCGACGAAGCGATTGCCATCGCCGAACGTTTCCCCGCCGCCAAACGAGGCACCGTCGAGATTCGGCCGCTGTTTCCGCTGGAAGGGATCCCCGTCGTGAAGTAGCCGTCGACCGAAGAGACATCCTAGGCGAACGTAACACCGGCAAGAAAAGAAACTGCCCACACGATTGTGGGCAGTGTTGTTTCGGGTTCGCTGAGGTAGTTAGCCTTGGTTTTTGAAGACCATGACTTGAACGATCGTTTTAGCTCTCGTCTTGTCCATTTCGAGCTTGATCATCAAGTCGTCGATGAATTCCTTTTCATCTGCTTCGACCACGCCGTCGGCGAGAACGATATCGCATGCGTTGGCGAAGACTGTTTCTCGCAGCTCAGGCGGAATCGCAGGAACGGCCGACGCGATCAGCTTTTCCGGGCCGCCTCGTTTGAGGATGCCCAGCAGGCGATCCATCATCGAGTTGAACTTGTGCGGCGGAACGTGCTGGTACATCTTCATGCGGCCGAGCGTGGTAACGAGGGCACCGACTTCTTCGTCGGCGATATGCCCGTCGCATGCCGAGGCGGCCAATAGGGTGCCAGCGAAACCTTCCTGCGGACCGAACTGTTCCGGGGCGAACGACGAATCGTCCAATACATCATCGAATAGTGACATGAATAATCCCAATCGTCTGAAGGGTTGGTTTTTGCTTTCGCGACGTGTCTGAAAACGTCGTTAACCTCGATTCTTAATGACCATCACTTCGGCGATCGTCTTGGCCGTTTTACTTTCGATCTTCAGCTTCTCGCGGAGCTTTTCGATGAAAGCCTTCTCGTCCGGTTCCACAATCCCATCGGCGAGCACAATGTCGCACGCGTTGGCGAACGCAGCTTTGGCCAACTCTTTGGGAAGCGTTGCGGTGCACGAATCGATCAGGGCATCGACCCCTTTCTTTTTCATAAATCCGTGCAGCTTATTCAAGGTTTTTCCGTATTGCCGACCATCGTAACGTTGGTACAGCTTCATGCGGACTAAGCAGGTAATCAAGCTGTTCACTTCTTCGTCAGCTATGTGTCCATCACAGCCGCTGGCGCCCATCAGGATGCCAGCAAACGATTCTTGTGGCGTCAGCTTCGAGGAACCTTCCATTCCTCCAAACAGCGAATCAAGTAATCCCATCGTTTGGATTCCCTTTATCGACAAGTGAGTAGTAGACAGATCGTAGGATGAGAAAGGGTGTTGGTTGGGTGATGTCGCGAGAGACGCGACGTTCGCCAGTCTACAAAAGAAAAGGACGCGATGCCTCTAAATTTTCGGAGAATTTAAGGGGGAAGATTCAGGCAATCACAACCGCATTCAAGCCGCGGCATGCGCTGTGGAGGGGTGGTCTGGGTTTGCAAACCCGGACCACCCTATCATTCGCATGGTTCGGTTGATTCGGTCTACCAACCAAACCAGCCGACGATGCTGAAACCGAACGATCCGGCAACTGCGTAGGCGATGAACAACGCGTACAGAAACATCAGGAACAGCGACTTGCCGCGCGTCAATTGATGCTTGTGCCACAGTACGCCGAGGGTGATCGCCGAGAACGTCACCAGCAGCAAACGCAAGTCGACTAAGCCTTCAATCGGTTTGCCATCTTGAATCAACAACACCGGTTCCCAGCCGATTAAATACGAGTTCACCAGCAGCGGAATCGAAAGGCAAATGCAGATGTCGAAGATGTTCGAACCAAACACGTTCGAGACCGCGCCGGAGTCGTCGCCCCGCATCGCAGCACCCATCGAAAGAAACGTGTCAGGCACACTGGAAGCGGCTGCTGCTAAGATCACCGCAACAAAAAAGACCGGCACGTTCAACGCGTGAGCCGTTTCGTTGGTGACTTCAACCAGCCAATAGCAAGAGATGGCTGCCAAAGCCGTGCATGTCAGCAGCACGACGGTGGCGGTGACACCATTCAGCGGAATGTCGAACATTCCGTAGAAGGCGCCCGCGGTGTCGGCTTCGTCCTCTTCTTCATCCTCGTCGGCAGAGCGTTTGATCTTATCGACCAGCGTATGGGTCGCTTTGATCTTTTCTTCCTGCAGCGTGGCAACGATTTGCTCGGTGGGCGTATCGTGACCGACTTCGCCCAGGTGAGCATGAATCGCATCCATCGCGTGCTGATACCGTTTTGCATCGATGAACAAGTGCACGATGTAAGCGATATACATGCAGATGAAGACCAGCCCCATCCACCAATACATGCGATCGTTGAACAGGAACAGGATCAGCACCAATTCGCAGGCAATGAACCAAAACCCATCGCGGGTAATCACCTCGCGTTCGACATCGACGGTCGGTTTTGATTTGCGATAAATCGAGATCACCAGCGCACAGAACGCAGGAATTAAAATCATGTTATAGACGGCACTTCCCGCACATGTGGCGAGCGTGCTGCCGTACCCTTCGGCGCCCGTCGAAGCCATGTCGGCGACCGAATCACTTTGGACGCTCATTACCGCGACGACGACAAAGAAGATCCCGCTGAATAGTTCCGGCATGCTGCTCGCCACCGCGTCGAGCGTTGCTCCACGAACCGAACCGGGCAAACGCAATGTCTCGCCGACCCACTGGGCCGCGTCGGCAAACGGATCGCAGGCCTGCCAAATGACAATCGAGATCAGCACGACTTGAATAATGAGAAAGCCGAGCTGAATGTTGAGCACCCAAGGGGAGAAAACGACCAGCAAGATCAGCGACAAAATGGTGACCCCAATGGCCACCCAATCGGCTCCGCCTTCATCTTCTTGATGATTCTGATCGACATCCTGACTCATGCACGGCTCCTAAAGGAGAGATAATTTGCGAGAAGGGGAAGGGGAGGGAACGCGATTTACTTTAGTGGAAGGTAGATGTTGGTCCGCAATTGATCAATCGGGGTCTCGTCCGGATTGTTCTCGTAAATCTCGAAAGCACTGCACCCGCGCTGCTTCAGTTTCTTGTAGCGAACGTGCTGATTGGCCGCGCTCCACGCATTGCCCAGGTGATTGTAATCGCCCAGATGTTCGACGCAGAAGGCTTTCGTTTCGGGGCACGTCCATTGCTCGAGCGGAGCCGGGGCTTCACCTTCGGCCGGAGGTATGATTCGCCCCAGCGTGAACTCGCATGTCTGCTTGCCAATATGGAACTTGTGGTAGGACGCCATCAGCTTGCCATCGGACGGAATGCCATGCTTGGCCAGCAGATCGGACAGTTCCCTCATCGCTCCTTGCATCGTGCCGCCGATATCTTTCAACGAGCTTGTCCGGCGCACGCCAGCCATCGTCAGAGGACCGATCGGTTGCACCCCTTGGATGTTGGTTTGGCTTTGGATCGAACCAGTTTCGATCCATTCTTTCAGCATCTTCAGGCCACGGTCGTAGTCCATGCTGATGAAGCCTTGCATCATGCCCTTCATCCAGAACATGAACCAGGGGAGCGAGCCATCCATGATCCAAGAGACTTTCGTTCCGAGTCCTGAGGGAGCGAACGTAAAAGCTACCTTCGAGGTAGATGCGAACGGCTTCAGAAAGCGAATCTCGTCTTCGATCTTTTGATTCGGAACGAGCTGCTTATGTTCGATTTCTCCGGCCCCGACCACTTCGCCGCTCCAGCGGTAAATGGAACCAACCGAGTTGGAATTGTCGGTCACCGTCACATCGGCATCCGGTTCGGCACACAGCCAAGGTGACCAGGTTGTCCATGTTCCAAAGTCGACGACTTTTTTGTAAACCGTTTCTGGCGGCGCAGCGATTTCAATCGAGCGGTCAACATGGAAGCGCGGCATCGGTCTTCTTTCGATTGCGGCAGGGAAAAGCGAGAACTGCCTTAAAGGCCCACGAGGGCAAGGGATACGGAAAGTTCCGATTATGGAATTCCGAGATCGCCGCGTCAAAGAATTTCAAGAGAAGTTCGCGGCGAAGAAGCAAACCGAACTATTCGGTTTCGAGATCGATCGAACAGCAGCCGAAATCAATACGTCGCATCTTGTCTTTCCCTTGGGCCGCCACTTCCGGATGCAGCGAGTAGATGACGAATCGGCCCTGTTTTTCGGTCTGGACCACTTCCGCGTGCCGCAAAACGCCGAGGTGATGCGAGATCTTGACGATTTCTTCGCCCAACTCCTCAGACAATTCACTGACATTCTTGGGCCCATCGAACAGCCGCTCTACGATCCGCAGCCGATCAGGATCGGCAAGCGCCTTCAGGCGTCCAGCACACAGTTCGTAGTCACGTTTTTGTTTCATGATGGTGAATGGCATCGTTTTCAGGCCACTATTTCGCTGGCGTTAGGCTGGAAATGTTCGTGGTTTGTCGCGATTGTAGATTGGTTTGTCTTCTTTCACCAGGGAGCTTTTCGCTTACGCGGCAATCCGCTAACAGTGCGGGTCCACCGCAATCGCAACAAGATTCGTCTCGGCGGTTACGTTCGTCTATGATCTGGATAGCAATCTTCCGTACTTTCGGAGATGCGAACAACATGATTGACAACTGCGAAAAATGATTGCGCCTAACAAACTATTGAACTACTGGAACCGCATACAACATAGCCTATGGTTTATCCCGGTGCTTTGCACATTAGGAGGGGTCGCGTCGGCAATCTGCATGTTGACGCTGGATCATTCGCTGGACCTTTCGTGGGACGACTACTTCTGGCTGCAAACCACGACCAACGGCGCTCAGACGGTGCTATCAACCATTGCCGGTGGCATGATTACCGTCGCTGGTGTGGTGCTTTCGATGGAAATGGTCACGCTGTCGATTACCTCCTCGCAGTTTGGGTCGCGTGTTCTTCGAAGTCGCTTGGGCGATCGCACCACGCAGTGGACCATCGGTGCGTTCATGGGAACTGCCGTTTACAGTTTGGTGGTTCTGAAGATGGTTCGACGCATAGGCGAAGACAATTTCTTCATTCCGCATCTGTCCGTGATGGCGGCCATCATCTTCGCGCTCGGCAGCCTGACGATCTTGCTCTACTTCATCCATCATGTCGCGATGATTGCCCAGGCCCCCGAAATTGTCGCCGGCCTGGCTTCCGATTTGAAACACTCGATGGAGCGGATCTTTCCCGACAGGATTGGCGACCCACCTCCGAAACAAAACTCGCACGACCGCGACGTGACCGACGAAGAGTGGGAACTGCTTCGCCATGGCATCACCGTCGAGTGCCGCAGGGAAGGGTACATCCAGGGGATTGAAGGGGACGATCTCATTCATTTGGCGACCAAGCAAGACTTGATCATTCAGCTGCCCAAGCGACCTGGCGATTTCCTTTCCCGCGGCGAAACGATGGCCAAAGTCGCGGTGAAAGGACAAGTGGACGAGTCGAAGTTGTCCGCCGCCATTAACGAAGCCTTCTTCATCGGCAACAACCGGACCCCGTGGCAAGATGTCAATTGCTCGGTGCATGAACTTTCGCAAATGGGCGTCCGAGCTCTCAGCCCCGGGATTAACGATCCCTACACGGCGGTCAACTGCATCGATCGCCTCTCATCCGCGTTGGCGCAGTTGGCTCAGCGGAAGATGCCTTCCCCGAACCGCTTCGACCACGATGGGCACCTCCGGCTGGTCGTCGATCGGCAGACGTTTTCCAGTGTCATGCATGCGGCGTTCGATCAGATGCGAAGCTACGCGATCAGCAGCGCGGCCGTTTCGCAACGATTGATGGAAGGCTATCAGCGCATCGCCGATGCCGTCGTTGGTGGCGATCAGGCCGAAGACGTTCTGCACCAGGCGCGACTCACCATGGAAGGCGCCCTCGAGCAGTCGCATCATCCGGCCGACATGAAGGTGATCCAGGAACAGTTCCAGCGTCTCACCGATCAGCTTCAGCCCTTGATTCAGCAAAAAGAACAGCAGGCGCCAGACGAAGACGAAAATCCAAACGATGACGAATCGAGCGACGAAGGGGAGGCCAGCGGCGAAGTGATCGGTTAGGCTGCACAAAGCATCCCAAGGAAAATCAAAAAACTTTCTACCCTAACGATCACCCTTTTTCGCCAATAACGGGTAAGCCAAACGATGGGCAACACCAACCAGGCACGGCGTCGTCGTCCTGCGGAACACTGAAAGCTACCCCCAAATGATTCAGCTTCAAAACCTTTGCAAATCGTGGGACGCCGGGCAGACGTTTGCGGTCAAGGACGTCACGCTGGAAGTTCCCGAAGGCCAGGTCCTTGCTCTGCTCGGCGGCAGCGGAAGTGGCAAGAGCACGACGGTGAAGATGATCAACCGCCTGATCGAGCCGACCTCCGGCAACATCTTCGTCGGCGGCGAAGACATCACCCACCAAGACCCTGTCCAATTGCGACGCCGTATTGGCTACGTCTTTCAAAGCATCGGCTTGCTGCCCCATTTAAGCGTGGCCGACAACGTCACGCTTCTGTTGAAACTGCAAGGCGTGCCAGCCAACCAGCGAACCGATAAAGCCAACCAACTGCTCGACATGGTCGACCTGCCGCATGAAACGTTCGCCACGCGGCTTCCCAGCGAACTCTCCGGCGGGCAGCGGCAACGCGTCGGCTTCGCGCGCGCTTTAGCAGCCGAACCCAAAGTGATGTTGCTGGACGAACCATTCGGCGCCCTCGACCCCGTCACCCGAGACACGCTGCAGATTGAATTTCAACGCATCCAACAAAACCTCGGCCTGACCGCGGTGATTGTGACCCACGACATGGCCGAAGCGTTGCTCTTGGCTGACGTGATCGCTGTCATGAACCAAGGCGAAATCCTCCGCATCGGCACCCCTAAAGAACTCCTCCAAGATCCCGGCGACGATTACGTCGCCAAGCTGCTGGAAACCCCACGCCGACATGGCGAATTGGTGCAGGAGTTGGGAGGGGGGTAGTTTTCAGTTTTCGGTGTTCAGTTTTCAGCCGGAAGGAGCTGCCGCTCCCCGCGTTGAAGAGGCACTGGAAACGCATGCCGACGAAGACGACGGCATGGCACCCAATGAGAATGGTCACCTAATCAGGATGGTTACCCGATCAGGATGAAACTGCCCTGCGAACTCAGCCCATAATTCCGGTCCCCTCTCCCCTCAGGGGAGAGGGAACCAGAGGGATGGGCAACACCAACCAGGCTCAAACCACCCCCAACCGTCCCATCAAATCTTGCTGAAAACTGAACACTGAAAACTAACCCCCATGTTCAACCTCGACTTCTGGACTCGCGTTCCCTATCAACTCAGCTTTCTTCCCGATCGCTTGGGTGGGCACGTGTTTCTCGCGTTCACGTCGATCCTCGCTGGCGTGCTAATCAGCATTCCGCTGGGGATCTACTGTTCGCGGCGGCCAAAGGTGGAACGCATTGCGGTGACGATTGCCAACATCATTCAAACGATTCCCGGCATGGCGTTGCTGGCGATCATGGTCTTCGCTCTCAATCGTACCGGGATCTTGCCGGCTTGGATTGCGCTGGTGCTCTACAGCATTCTGCCGATCTTGCGAAACACGATTGCCGGGATGAAAACGGTCGACCCTGGCTGCATTGAAGCGGCCGACGGTATCGGGCTGAACAAATGGCAACGCCTCCGCATCGTCGAGCTTCCGTTGGCGTCCCCTACCATCATTGCCGGAATCCGCACCGCATCGGCTTGGGTTGTCGGGGCGGCAACGCTCGCTTATCCCGTCGGTGCGACCAGCCTGGGCGACTACATCTTCGCCGGGCTACAAACAACCAATCCGGTCGCGCTCTTCGTGGGCTGCGTCTTCTCCGCCGGCTTGGCGTTGGTGCTCGACATGCTGCTCGGCGGACTGGAAAAAGCTTCGCAGCAGCGCAGCAAAGCGTGGGCCTTCGGTTCGATCGGCGGCATGCTGCTTGTCGCCGTCAGCCCAATGCTGCTCAAAGCAATCCAGCCGTCGCCATCGATCACTCCGGTCGAGCAATTGGCCGAAACAACCGAGTTCCAGCAAGACAAGCCGTACGTCATTGGCGGCAAGCCATTCACCGAGCAGTACATTCTGATCGAACACCTGCAGAACACGTTGACCGACATCAATCGCCAGACCGATGTCAAAGCAGGGCTTGGTTCGACAGTCGTTCTGCAGTCGCTACAGCGTGGCGAGATCGATTGTTACGTCGACTACAGCGGCACGCTTTGGGCGAACGAAATGAAGCGGACCGATAACGTCTCGTCGGCTGAAATGCTGATCGACATCGGCACGAACTTGAAGGAAAGCAGCGGCGTGCTTGCGTTGGGGCCGCTCGGTTTCAGCAACGACTATGTCTTCGCCATGCGAAAGGAACAAGCCGATCAGTTGGGCATCACGTCGCTCAGCGATCTGGCGCAGCATGCCGATCAACTGACGGCAGCCTGCGAGATCGAGTTTTGGTCGCGGCCAGAATGGAAAAACGTCCAAGCGAAGTATGGCCTGCAATTTGGCGAAACGAAGTCGATGGATGCGACGCTGATGTACGGGGCACTGCTGCGTGGCGATGCCGACGTGATTGTAGGCTACCGCACCGATGGCCGTCTTGCCTCAGACGAAATCGTCGAACTGACCGACCCACGCTTCGTGCTTCCACCATACGATGCCGTGCTGCTGGTTTCGCCCCGACTTGCCCAAGACCGCGAAGCGACCGAACGCCTGCGAAAGATGGTCAACAAAATCTCGACCGAAAAGATGCGCCGCGCCAACGGCATGGTCGACATTCAAAAGAAAGCCGTCACCGAAGCAGCCCAATCGCTGGGCGATTCATAACGCAGCGGCATCACCCCAGGATCGTGAAGCTACGTAGGGTCCGCTGTGCGGACGCGGACTACTAACCGGGGAGCGCAGCAAGTCGGGTCTTTGATTGACGCTCGTTCACGATGAAGACCTCGTTTCGGCTTCGCCTCCCCAGGTTGCAAGCAACCATGGGCTATCCACTTAAAGGCGATGCCATCATTGCTTGCTGGCCCCGATTCCGCGTCCGCACAGCGGATCCTACTCGCGTGTTGCCGCAATTACTTTTCGTTCATTTGGCCGATCGTTCCGTTTGCTCCTATCGGCCCCTGCCAAATCAGGGCACAATGCAAGATTACCCCATGGGGCCGCACTTCTATCAACGAGATCAATCCTTTGACGCCATTTGAAACCGTCGATTGCTACGACTATCCCAAGTACTGGGATCTTTCCTTTCAGGACGAAACCGAACTGGAATGCGACTTCTTCGAGGACGCTTTCAAAAAGTTTGGCCAGGGGGAAACGCATCGCGTGTTGGATCTCGGCTGCGGCGGCGGGCGGAACGTGATCGAGATGGCTGATCGCGGTTTTCAGATGATCGGTTTGGATAACAACGAACCGTCGCTCGCTTTTCTAAACGAGCAGCTGCTGACGAGAAACCTGACCGCCGAAACGATGTTGGCCGACATGGCTAACTTTCAAATCGAGCAGCCTCTCGATGCGGCGCTCTGCACGTTCAATACGTTTCGTCATCTGCTGACCGAAGAACAAGCGGAAAGTCATTTGAAGAGTGTCTCGACCGCTTTGCGACCTGGCGGGCTGTACATTCTGGGGCTGCACATTCTGCAAGACTACGACGACCCTGAATGCGAAGAACATTGGACCAATCGGGATGGGGAAGTCGAAGTAACGACGACGTTGGAAGTGGTCGAATCGTGTCGTGACAATCGCCTGGAAACGTTGCTGTTTCATCTGCAAGTTCGCGATGGCGCGAAGAAGTTGATGCTCAAAGCGGAGTATCCTTACCGCCTCTATAATCCAACGCAGCTTCGCAGCCTCTTGAAGAAATTTCCTGAGTTGGAAATCTGTGAAGTGTACGACTTCAATTATGACATCGACGATCCGATGCCGTTCGACGATGAGATCAGCGACGCCGTTTTCGTGCTGCGAAAGAAGTAAATTACGCAAGCGAGAACTGCCCGGCCAAGAGAGGCGGTCTGGTTAAACCGCACGCAAACAGGGCTCTGCGAGAAGCTGCTGATATTTTAACGAAGTTTGCGCGTACATGTCAAAAAGTATGCGCGAAATAATGACAGGGTGTGTAGCATCTCTTAGGCAGTTATTGGCCGCTCGAAACGCCATTGTTGCGCTGATACGGCAACCGGCGGGTGCTTTCAGATTGCGAATGAGACTGGTTTTTAGGCGGTTTTTGCGAATTGCCAAAAGAACGTTGGTAGCGTGTACACTTTTTCGTTCCAATAGCGAGCGACTCTCTTTCAGGGGCTGATTTCTTCACCCCAAAGTGTCGCTCTTTCACAACTTGTAGGTATCCTCCGCGTGTTCCTGCGAGCGCATAAAAAAAGGCCCGACAGGTATTCGTCGGGCCTCTGCGAGTGAGCTTTGCTGTCGCGTTACTTGGCGTCTTTTTGCAAGTGAGCCAACGCCAACAGGCTGTATCCGGTGACCAGGTTCGGGTCGCCTTCCATCCAGCGTTCCGCTTTCTCGTTCACCCAGCTGCCGTTCACTTGTTGGCGGCCGATCAGTTCTTCGGTGAACTCCTTGCGCCAGTCGTGCGACTTGCCGTCAGCGGTGACAAACGCTTCGTCGCCGTAGGCATCCAGGGCTTTCGCTACGGTGTGGTAGTAGTAGTACAGCCCGGTATCGCCCATGCCTGGGTTTTGCTCGGTGCTGTAGTTTTTACCAAGCCAAGCAACGGCCGCTTTGACACGTTGGTCGTCTTTGTCGACGCCAGCGTAGATCATGCTTTTCAAGCCGGCATACGTCATCGAGCCATAGCTACGAAGTCCACCATTTTCGGTCTGACCTGCTTGGCTGGTACCGCCGGCGGCAACCGTGTAATAGAAGCCACCATCCGGATTTTTCGGAGCGAACTCGAACTGGTTGTGCGGCGATTCAAGGTTCTGGCAGCGGCTGATGAAGATCAACGCTTTCTGCATCGCGGGATCGTCATCGCTGGTGCCGCTTTCCTTCAGGGCTTCGATTAGGAAAGTGGTGTTCGACATGTCTGGTCGCGAATGACCGCCGTAGCCAGCCCCACCAAAGAAGGCGTCGTCTTCGCTTTTGCCTTCCTCTTGATCCCACTGTAGACCTTTGAGGAACTTGTTGGCGTTGGCCAGTAGCTTGTCGTATTGGCCGTCGTTGTTGGCCGCGGCGAATGTCATCAGCGCCAGGCACGTTTCGTAGTTACGATGCCGCGTTCCTTCGACGTAGATGCCACCGTCGGGTTTGACATGCTTTTCGAGCGCGGCGAGCCCTTTCTTCACCGCGGGGTCGAGCGGCGTACGGCCATGTTCCAAAAGACCGAGCGTGCAGACGGCAGTCACACCAATTCCGGTGTTGCCGCTGAATGTGCCATCGGAGGCCTGGCCTTGATTGGTGAGGTAGGAGATCGCTTTCTCGACCGCTTTTTCATAAGCAGCGTTATCGGCGGCGTGAACGATTGCCGGCGAAAGCAACAGCGACGCGACAAGGAGGATCGCGAGGCCAAATCGAAACGGACTTACGAGCAACTGAGACATGTAGGAGGACCTCATCTCTAAGGAAAACAAGTCAACGCGGATGACAAAACGAGGCGTCATCGGGGCGAGTTGCTAGGTGCGTGTCGGGCTGCCGATGGCGAAAAGGGGATGGCAGCCGCCAAAAGGTGCTCGTTCGCAGAAGGAACGACTCCTATGGCACCGTTGCGAAGCCCAGGACGAACCAACACGTTCGCCATGAAACCAAAGCATAGGATACGCCATTGTAAACGGCGAATGCCGATTCAACCACTGTGGGGCTAAACCTTGTACAGAGAAAGGCTTAGCGAAAATCAGTTTGGTCGCCAGGAAGGGGCCGCTTAGCCGCGAATGGCGAGAATATCGCTTTCGGCCATAATCAGCAGCTCTTCGCCTTCGACTTTGATTTCGGTACCAGCCCAGCTACTGAAGAGGACTTGATCCCCTTCTTTGACGCTCAGAGGAGTCTTGGTGCCGTCCTTCAGCACGTGGCCATCGCCAACGCTGAGGACGCGACCCTGCTTCGGTTTCTCTTGAGCGCTACCGGGCAAGACGATGCCGCCGGCTGTGGTTTCTTCCGATTCCATCCGCCGCACGACCACATTGGCTCCCAGGGGAACAACTTTCATACTTGCTTCAGCTCCGGCTCAAAACAAAAGGGGATCACGCAAAGATGCAGATTCTGCAAGGAATGATTCTGACACGCCGATGGATGTGTTTCAAGAAGTGGCCGTTCCAGCTGTGGCAGGTAATGGCCCGTTAAGGGGGAGGGAAGTGCGGTTTAAGTCGAATTGGCAAAATACCCGGTGGAAACTGGCGGCTAAATCGGCTCTTGGATCCCAGATGCTGGCAGATAACTTTGCAGCGGGCAGCCCTCGCACTTAGGTGTTTTGCGGCAAAACTGGTTGCCGGTCCGGACGATCAGGGCATGGAATTCGTTGTAATGCGAGACTTCGTCGGGGACCTGGCTGACGAAATGGTCTTGGATCTGGTGGTAGTCCGCCTCCCAGTCGATCCAGCCATGCCGCTTCAAAATCCGAGCCGTATAGGCGTCGACGACGAACGTTTTCAGGTTTCCTGCATAAAGGAGAATCGAGTCAGCCGTTTCGGGGCCAATTCCATTGATGCCAAGCAGTTCCTCGCGAAGCGTGGCCACATCGTGCGAGAACATCCATTCCAAGTCGCCATCGTACTTCGTCATGACGTGGTCAATCAGGTTCCATAAACGCTTCGCTTTCAGCCGGTAATAGCCCGACGGCCGGATGATCTCGGCGAGTTCTTCCTGCCGCGTCGCATGCAGCCGGCCCAGATGCAGGAGGTCGGCATCCTTGAGGTTGGCGATCGCTTTTTCGACATTTTTCCACGACGTGTTTTGCGTAAGTACCGCTCCAATCATGATTTCCAGCGGCGAGTCGCCTGGCCACCATTGTTGGGGACCGTAATGCTCGAGCAGCTTTTCAAAGACGGTATTCAGGGAAACGTTCGAGTCGCTCAACGCTTTTTCCAGTGCGTCCGATGAGGAGAGGGTAGGCGAAATACGGTCGTAACAGTTGTTCCAGTCAGGCGAAGAGGAATCAAGTCCTGCTGGCAACCATTCCGACGCAAAAGAGTGTGGAAACTTCGTTTGATCAACCGTCGCCAGCAAAGAACGCGTGCATGTCCGCTCCTGAAGTGGAACTTGAAAATCCACCGATCAACTACTGGCAGGCCACCGCGCGGCCGCTGACCAGTTTAATCTTCGTATTGCCGATGTTGGCGATCTACGAAGCAGGCATCTTGATGCTCGGTCCCGAAGCAATCCGCAACGGGGTCGATGTGTGGCTACGGCAATTTCTCAGCTTGATGGGTTTGGGGCAGTACTTTTTGCTGCCCGTTTTAACGGTAGCCATCTTGCTCGCCTGGCATCATTTGAAGGCGTATCCCTGGCAATTCCGAGCAACCAATCTGCCTTTGATGGCGGCCGAGTCGATGGTGCTCGGGCTGTTCCTGCTGTGTTTGGCTCATTTTCAAGCCTCGATTATGCAGTTGCACGTCGTTGCGGCGAATGCGGGGCCCGAAGTTGATACCACCACCAAGCAGGTCGTCGCTTATTTCGGTGCGGGCATTTACGAAGAACTGCTGTTCCGGCTGATGCTGATCCCGGCGCTGATCATCTTTATTCAAGGGTTTGCATTCCCGAAGGTGATCGCCACGTTCGCCGCGATGCTGATCAGCAGCCTGATCTTTGCGGCGGCCCACTACAATTTTTTCGTCGTTGGTGGTGACCCAATCGACGGTTACACCTTCTTATTCCGCTTATCGGCGGGGCTGATCTTCGCATCCATCTTCGCCCTTCGCGGCTTTGGTATCGCAGCCGGTTCCCACGCCATGTACGACGTGCTTGTGGCGTTTTCTTAGGGCAAGAAATACACGACCGCAACGCGCACGGAATCAACCCCCGAAGATTCCATGTGGCTGCGGTCGGTGTCTTAGGTTTGCCATCGATTTCTGGCAAGCCAACTGAAATCAGGGATCGGCCGACACGTTCGTTGGGCCGTGCCGGCCGATCGCCCCTCGCATAGTATGTCTCGCGGCCGCGAGTGATTGACCCGTTTCCCCGTCGAGTCAAAAAGGTTATCGCGGCGAACCGCGGACGGTTGCTTCGAATCCTGAGAAAAAGTGGAATCGGCCAATTTCGAGTAGTAAAACATTGGGCATGAGAAACTCGCCGCAATAAACCAAATCGAAAGCTGGTAGCGATGTTTCCGATATTCCCAATCTGTTCCCGGCGATATCGATGGACGAAACGACCTTAGAAGAACAACCTCGACGAGCTACCCGGCCGCAGTTTCCACTTTGGTTTTTGCTGTTCGTGCTGCCGACGATTGCGGGGCTGGGGTTTGCGATTTACGCCAATTTCCAGGAGCAAGCGAAACTGCGTGAGTCGCTCGAGCTGCAGCAGGTCATCCTCCAAGCGAAAAACGTTGATGTCGATCTGGAGATAAAACGCTGGAACGTGATCGCAGTGCGGGCTCGTCGGAACTGGGATCGGTGGAAGTCGGCCGACGCAGTGGTCGATTATCTGAAGATTCAAATGGGACGCCACGAACAAGGCCCTGTCGTCTTTGAGACCGTTCCGTCAGATTCGGAAATGCGTTTGTTTTTTCATCAGGCAGACGACTACGACCTGCGGCGGCTGCTTCAGTTGATGCAGCAGGAGTACGGCACTTTTGGTGTAGGCTCGAAGTATGCGATGTTCGATCTCGTTTCGCGACTGCCGCAATTCGTGCCGGGCAAAGTGGAGACGTTGCGGCGGGATGTGAAAGAGCTGCTGGCCAAAGTAACCGACGAAGACCATGCAATGGTGCAAGCGAAAGCGAACAACGCGAGGGAAGCCTTTCAGCTGGATGACGAAGCGATTTCGCGGGAGGCAGCCTCTTGAACGATTTATTTGCAAGGAAGTCGCATGCGTGGCTGGCGGCAATCTCGGCGCTTGTGATCGTCGTGATGCTGGGCGTTTTGTTCATGCAGGTTCGCTACATTGCGGAGCAAAATCACCAGCTGCATTACGACAACGAACGATTAGCTGAGGAACTTGAAAACGCAAAGTCATCTCGCGACATCGTCGTTGCGTCTTTGATTAAGGAACTTGATAGGGGATTGCCGCTGGTCCTTGAGCCTCAGGTTAACTCGTTAAAGTTCAGTACCGAAATGGATGGCCAGATTGTCGGGGCATTGACGCGGCAATTGAAAGACGACCGAGACTATGTCCGGCATTACGGCTTGAAAGGATTGCTGGCGATCAATCTCAACAAGGATCGTCTCGATGTCTTCGCACCGATGGTGGTCCCTTATTTGATACCGCTACTACAGGAAGAGCGACTTCGCGATGACACGGTTTCGCTTCTGTTTCATTACCGAAAACGTGCCGCCGCGGCGGCACCTGTCGTACTGGAAACGGCGGATGCCACTCCATGGAACAAAGTGACTTCCGCGATCAGCCACGCGCAGGCGATGGATCCAAAATGCGATATTGTTCCGCTCCTGACGCGTCATATTCGGGAAAGCAAGGAGAGCTGGAAGGTAACGTTAGAGCGTCTCGAACGAGGCTACTCGATCCCAATGGTAGCGAAGGCATACCAGCAAGCCGCCGAAGCGACCACGGACGCGGCGCTTCGAAAACGTTATCGGGGCATCGTGCGTTATCTGAACAGCTTTCCGCCTGAGGGTAAGCTTGAGTGGCGACCCGATGTCGAGGAGTTCATCGAATGACGAGCCCTGAAAGGAAACGCCGTTGGTTCCAGTTCGGACTCGGTTGGGCGGCGTATTGGATGCTTGTTGCGGGGATTGCGATGGGCTGGGCTAGGGCTCATCAGGAAGCAAGTCAGAAGCTGATCCAACTGCCGCTCGAAATTGACGTGATGAACCGGCAGATTTCGGACTTGAATCTCGAAATTAAAGGGGACTTATACTATTACGATCGGTCGAAAGCCTTACGGGTAACGCCCGAGAATGTCGTCAGCTGGTGGAATCCAATTCCCAGGGTACCCTTGGAGAGTCCTGAGCAGTTTCTCAAGGTGCTGAAAGCACATCAAGAGATCGATCGACAGCCTGGCCGGTATGGCGAAGTCTATTCCAATGGCTGGACCCAACAGTTGTTGGTGACATCTGATCCAGTTTTTCATGAAACGATCGCTCCGCTGATTCCGCTGCTGGAAGTTCCGGAAACAGGCATACGCCGCGAACTGGTCCGAATGTTTCATGGGTTGGTCGCGCACGATCGAAAGCGAATCGAATTGCACTTCGACGTGATCGTACCGGCGCTGATAAATCGGCTGAACGATCCGGGCGAACGTGTTCGTATTGAAGCAGTACAGGCCCTGGAGACAATAGGCCTTGAAGCTCATTTGGCTCGGGGGCCGCTGGAAGAGATCGCAGCGGACGACGACGATCCGGTGGCGATCTTCGCCGCGCTGGCGCTCGAATCGATCGACCCGGAGTACGACGCAATTCCGCGTCTTAAGCAACTGGTCGAACAGAGAAAATCTGATTGGGAATGCGCGACGCAGTTGCTTGCGGATATTTTGCCTCCCGACGAAGCCGAGGCATTTCTGACCAGTCAGGTAAGTCAAACGGCAATTACGCCGGACATCGAACTGTTTGCCCGAGAATTGAACCGGCTCATGCGGCGGCAGAGATTTGCGACTGTCAAAGAGGTCGCGCCATGACGATGGTAGCCAAGCGGTCTTGGTGGGCCCTCGTTTCGCGTACAACGGCAGGGCTCTTGCTGTTAGGGCTGGCGGTTGGCTGGGGTGTCGATCGGATGCAGTGGCAGGAGTCGCTTCAGCCATTGCAAATCATCGCGGCCGAGAAGCAAGCAGAGCTCGATGCCCTGCAGGCTCGGATGTACCAAATCGAAACGTTCGATGGATTCGATAGCCTGGAAGAAGTGCTGCACGTGATCGACTACGTTCAGCCAGAGTCGGTTTTCGAGAAGCAGTCTCACTCGCTTCATCGTGCCGAAGATCCGGTCTTTGACGTGACGGTACCACGCTTGATCGAAATGCTCGACGATGAGCAGTCGTCGCGACGGCAACGAGCATGGCGACTTTTGCAAGTGGTTCGTGGGGGCAAGCGGTTTGTTCCGTATGAACAGGCATACCGCGATGGGCTGGCAAAGATGTTGCATCGCCGTTCGGTCGTGGGTTTCAACAAGCTGCTGCCGTGGCTTCGTGACGCGAAGGTAACCGACAAAGCCATTCTGGATGGTTTGAGGTCTCGCATGATGGACGACGAAGACCGGTTTGCACCGATGGCGGCGTACACGCTGGCCGAACTCGATCCGACGGTTGATATCGGCCCCAGATTGATTGAGATGATAGAAAGCAAGCACTCGCAGTGGCGCTCGATTCTACATCGTTTGCCCAAATATATGCCGCAGGAACAAGCGGATGCACTCTTCGAGAAGTACCAAGATTTTCGTTAGGTCGAGCCGCTTTTTCGGGGTCAAAATTGTTCGTTTTGCACGTTGCTTTTCAAAGAGCCTTTCAGGCCGAAAAAACGATTCTCTAAGTGGCTATCTGCCAACCACTTAGCACTTCTCCGAATCCGGGCTCCCCTAGTGGTTCGGCGCCCTCGGATTTGGTACATTACGGTGTGCAATTTGAAAGGCTTGCGTGGCCTGGGGAAACGCCGGTTTTCTCGGGGATTTCGCCCCTTTTTTGCACCCTTGAAATACGCAGAATGATAGTCGCCCCGAGCCGATTTGCTCGCGGCGCTGGATAACCTCCGAAAGGACGCTCACTTGGCAACGGACGGTAATAACCCCAACGGCGGCAGTAACGGAAACGGTGGTAGTGATGGCGGGTCGCCAGAGGACCCGACAAAGCTGTTTACCATGTCGATCGAGGACGAGCTCAAAGAGAGCTACCTCACCTATGCCATGAGCGTGATTGTCAGCCGCGCTCTGCCGGACGTTCGCGATGGGCTGAAGCCTTCGCAGCGACGTATTCTGGTGGCGATGAATGACTTGAACCTGACCCCTGGGGCTCAGCGAGTCAAATGTGCCAAGATCAGCGGTGACACCTCGGGTAACTATCACCCGCATGGTGAATCGGTCATCTACCCGACCCTCGTTCGTATGGCCCAGGAATGGAACATGCGATACGTGCTTGTCGACAAGCAGGGGAACTTCGGTTCGATCGCAGGTTTGCCACCGGCCGCTATGCGATATACGGAAGCTCGCATGTCGGGCTTCGCCCAGCTTCTGCTGGAAGATTTAAAGCTCGACACGGTCGACTACGTTCCGACATACGACGAAGCTCGCACCGAGCCGACCGTTTTGCCGAGTAAGTTCCCGAACTTGCTGGTCAACGGTGCCAACGGGATCGCAGTCGGTATGGCGACTTCGATTCCACCCAACAATCTGCGTGAAGTCTGCCGAGCCGTCATTCAGCTGATCGACGATCCCGGCACGTCGATCGACGAAGTGCTTAACATCGTCCAGGGACCTGACTTCCCGACCGGCGGTATCATTTGTGGTCGCGCAGGCATTCGCCAAGGCTACAAAACCGGCCGCAGCACGATCGTCGTGCGCTCGCATACGACGATTGAAGAAGGGAAGAGCGGCGCGAAGATCATCATTCACGATATCCCTTACCAGCAGACTCGCGACCGCGTTGAAGAGAAGATCGCCTCGCTGGTCAACGAAGGCCGTATTCAAGGGATTCGCTCGGTCAGCAACCTGTCCGACTTGCAAGAACCAGTTCGGATTGTCATTGAGCTGAAGCGGGATGCCGATCCCGATGTCGTGCTGAACCAACTGTACCAGTTCTCGCCGATCCAGGATTCGTTCTCGATCATCTTGCTGGCCTTGGTCGACGGCAAGCCACGCACGATGTCGATCAAGGAGCTGTTGGAAGAGTTCATTCGTCACCGCGTGGTGGTCATTCGTCGCCGCACGCAGTTCCTGTTGGCCAAGGCACGTCAGCGTAAGCACACCATTGAAGGTTTGCTGCTCGCACTTGCCGACATCGACGAGATCATCCGAATCATTCGCTCCTCCAGTACGCAGGCCGAAGCGAAGCAGCGATTGATGGGCGTGGAATGTCCCGCTTCGATGATGGCGCGTGCTCTCGGCGAACAAGGATTCGCTCAGTTCCAATTGGAACGTGGCGAGTCAGACGTCTACTTCCTGACGTCGGTTCAAACCGATGCGATCTTGCGAATGACGCTCGGTCAGTTGGTCAACTTGGAACAGGAGAAGCTTTCCGGCGAGCATTCCAAGCTGCTGGAAGAGATTGCCGAGTACCTGCACATTTTGTCGGACGAAGCGAACATCCTCGCCATTATTCGCGAGCAAATGGAAGAGATCGATCGCCGCTTTGGGGACGATCGTCGTACCGAGATCTCGCATGAAGAGATTGGAAACTTCGATCTTGAAGACCTCATCGAAGAAGAAACGATGGTGGTCTCGATCAGCACCAAGGGCTACATCAAGCGAACGCCGGCAAGCATTTACAAAGCACAGCGACGCGGCGGAAAAGGCATCAAAGGAGCCAAGAGCGAAGAGGAAGATCCAATTCGCCACTTGTTTGTCGCTTCGACGCACGCCTATGTGTTGTTCTTTACGACCAAGGGCAAAGTGTTGTGGCAGAAGGTTTACGATCTGCCAAACCTCAGCCGAGAAAGCCGCGGCCGAGCCGTAGTCAACTTGCTGCAGCTGGAAGAAGGCGAGCACATTGCCGACTGCCGAGCCGTCCGAGACTTCGATATGCCGGACCACTGCCTGGTGATGGCGACACGCAAAGGCTTGGTTAAGAAGACGCTTTTGGAAGCGTACAGCCGTCCCAAACGAAACGGTATTATCGCGATCAAGTTAAAGGAAGATGACGAACTGATCGACGTTGCGATCACCAAACCAGGCGACGAATTGGTTCTTTCTACGGAACAAGGAATGGCGATTCGCTTCCGGGAAAGTGATGCCCGTGCAATGGGTCGCAATTCCAGCGGTGTGAAGGGAATCAATCTTGCCAAGGGAGACAATCTTGTCGGCATGGTCGTCGCCGATCCAGAAGCACAGTTGCTGACGGTTTGCGAGCATGGCTACGGCAAGCGAACCAACTTCGGCCCCGGTCTGACTGTCGATGATGACGACAACGGCTCGGACGGCAGTGATTCCGAAAACGGCGGTTCTGAAAATGGCAGTTCGGAAGAAGAGTCAACTTCTAGCGGTGCTCGCTACCGTACTCAAAAGCGTGGCGGTAAGGGTCTGCGAGATATCAAGACCACCGCGCGAAACGGTAAAGTCGTTGCCGTGGCTCGTGTCGATGATTCGGATGAAGTCTTGATGATGACCGCACGGGGCAAGATCCAGCGAATCTCGGCTGCGGAAATCAGCATGGTGGGTCGCAACACGCAAGGTGTTCGCATCATGTCAATGGACGAAGGTGATTCGCTTGCGGCAGTGGTTCGTGTGCCGAAGGAAGATACCGAAGACGAAGCAGCAGATGCCGAAACGCCAGTGCCAGACGCACCGAATCAGGCAGAGGCACCAGAGTCGCCTCAAGCCGATAGCGATGCTGCCGAGCAGGATAGTGCTGATCAAGATAGCGGCGAGGAGTAATCCATGTCGCGCGTTGCACTTATTACTGGAATCACCGGGCAGGACGGAGCCTATCTCGCCAAGTTCCTGCTCGCCAAAGGCTACACCGTTCATGGAATGGTTCGTCGTGGCAGTACTTTGCCATTTGAGCGAATTGCTGATTTGACGGATAAGATCGAATTGCATCAAGGCGACTTGCTCGATCAGATGGCCCTCAATCGTTTGCTTGAGCATGTTCAGCCGACTGAGGTCTACAATCTAGCAGCCCAAAGCTTCGTCCCGACCAGCTTCGATCAGCCAATCCTAACCGGCGAAGTTACTGCGCTGGGGGTAACGCGAATTCTGGAAGCGGTTCGGACGGTCGATACGAACATTCGTTTTTACCAGGCATCTAGTAGTGAGATGTTTGGGAAGGTTTATGAAGAGCCACAAGACGAGTACACGCCATTTTGGCCTCGCAGCCCTTACGGTGTGTCGAAAATGTATGGTCACTGGATGACGGTTAACTATCGCGAAAGCTACAACCTCTTCGCTTGCAGCGGCATTTTATTCAACCATGAATCGCCGCTACGTGGATTAGAGTTTGTAACTCGTAAGGTTACCGACGCGGCGGCTCGGATTGCTCAGGGAGTTCAGGAAGAACTGCGACTGGGGAATCTCGATGCGGAGCGAGACTGGGGATTTGCAGGGGATTATGTCGAAGCGATGTGGCTGATGCTGCAAGCCAAGACGCCTGACGATTATGTTGTTTCGACCGGAATCAAGCACACCGTCCGCGAACTATGCCAGGTTGCCTTCGAGCGCGTCGGGCTCGACTGGGAAAAGTACGTTGTCGTTGATGAGCGGTTTTATCGGCCGGCAGACGTGAATACACTCTGCGGTGATGCTACGAAAGCTTGTGAAGAACTCGGTTGGAAGCCGAAGACAACCTTTGAAGAGTTGGTCCACTTGATGGTCGACACGGACATGCAGCGAGTAGAAAACGAGCTAAAGTGGTGTAAAGGCGTATTGTGAAAGCACTGATCACCGGCATCAACGGGTTCGCTGGTCAGCATCTCGCGACCTACTTGCGGTCTTGTGGCGATGACGTGTGTGGTACCTATGTCGGAAGCCAGTCTGCTGCTTCTCCTGTCGACCTGAAGTGGGAAATTTCTCAGCCTGCAACGCCTTCGATTATCGACACGCTTAAGTCGTTTGCTCCCGATGTGATTTATCATCTCGCAGCGATGAGCCACCCCGGCAGTTGCGGAGATGACTTACCGACCGAGCAGTGCAAAGCCGTCAATATTCTTGGGACGCGACACGTCGCAGAGCTGGCATTAGCGCTACCTTCTGAGCCTAGGATTTTGTTCATCAGCAGCAGCAAAGTGTACGGCAGCAGAACCGCCGATCAGCCATGGGCTAAGGAGGATGACGTTCTGCAGCCGAAGGGTGGCTACGCTCACAGTAAGTGGGCGGCAGAGAATCTGTTGCGGGATCGAATTTCCGACGGGCTGAAAGTTATTATCGCTCGGGCATTTAACCATACTGGCCCCAATCAGAGCTCGATCTATTTGGTCCCAGAATGGTGTCAGAAAGTGGCGTCCGCTGAAGGACCTCAAGTGGTTCGCTCGCTGAACACGTCACTTGACTTGAGCGACGTACGAGACGTTGTCCGCATCTATCGGATGCTCGCCGAGAAGGCTTCGCTTGGTGAAACGTTTAACGTAGGCAGTGGGCAACCGGTCACAACGGCCGACATTTGGGACACACTTTGTGCGATTCGTGGGCAAGCGGTCGAAGTCTCGGCCGAAAAGCTGGAAGCATCTCAGCAGCCGATTGCTAACGTGACTAAGTTGCATGAAGCGATTGGGCCACTTCAGCGAATTTCACTTCGGGAGACGTTGGAAGGCGTTTATCGCAGCGTGAAGGCAGCAGGCTAAATCGTTTGGGCCGCCAACGCGACACCACGCAAAACCAAGTGGTCAATCGTTTCGATCTCTAAGTCGATCCAAGGTGCAAGATAATTGACGTCGCCGCCGCTAAAGAAGATTTGCGGTGGTTTCTTTGAGTCGAGTTGCTCCGAGACTCTACGAATTGTTTCTCGAACGGCACCGACAGAACCCCAGAAAAGTCCGCTTTGCATCGCTTCGGTCGTGTTGGTCCCGATCGCGACCGGTTTGTTCTCTAGGTCAACGGTGATATGTGGGAGGGCATCGGTCTGTGATGCCAATGCTTTCGCGCTAGTACGCATTCCGGGAAGAATAGCGCCCCCGACGAACTTGCCTTCGCTGGAGACGGCATCAACGGTAATCGCTGTTCCCGCATCGACGACAATCGCGGCGCGATCACTTTCTCGCAGGTGATTTACGGCAACGGCTGCCGCGAGACGGTCGAGGCCAATCTTCTCCGAAGCTTCGAGACCAATTTCGATCGGTAGCCGAGAGCAGTCAAAAGCGAGGAATGAATGAACGCGCGGTTCGATTTTCGAGAAGGCTTCAAGCGAAGCGAGCGCCGATCTATGGACACTGACCGCATACCAGGGCAGCTTGTTTTCTGTCAGCCAGTCGCGAAGCCCTTGAATGTCGGACGAATAGGTCGAATAAGAGTAAGTCGAAACCGGCGCCGTGACTTCCTGAGCGTTGAAGTTCTCGAAACGAGCAAAGTGCACTCGCGTATTGCCAATGTCGACAGCGATGAGAGAGTCAACCGGCACTAGGCACCTTCCGTTTCGTTTTTGGCGGCCTCCAACTGCGTGGCGACGTGCCGAATCATTTCATTCAATCCTTGTCCAGTGACTGCTGAGATCAGGAATACGTCACGCCCGAGTTCCGATTGAAGCTTGGCGTGGAAGTCCTCTGCATCAGGTAGCTCGGCTTTGGTCACGCAAGCGACTTCTGGACGGGCAGCCAGTTTCGGATTATAAGCTTCCAGTTCCTTCCGGATGGAGTGGTAGTTCTCTAGCGGATCGGTGCCATCTACTGGTGATGGTTCAACTAGGTGAACTAAGAGTCCTGCTCGTTCGACATGTCGAAGAAATTCATGGCCCAGGCCGACGCCTTCTGCGGCGCCTTCGATTAGCCCTGGAATATCGGCCATGATGAACGTCGTGTCCATGTCGATCTGGACTTGGCCAAGGTTCGGAAACTTGGTTGTGAAGGGATAGTCCGCAATCTCAGGACGGGCACGCGAGAGTCGAGAGAGGAGCGTGCTTTTGCCCGCGTTTGGTTTGCCAATCAGGCCGACGTCGGCAATCGATTTCAACTCGAGTGAAAGCAATCGTTTTTCGCCAGGATCACCAGGCTGGCATTCGCGCGGCGCCCGGTTGGTGCTCGATTTGAAGCTTAAGTTGCCGCGGCCACCTTTGCCACCGCGCGCGGCGACTAATTGATCGCCGTCGTTAGCGAGGTCTTTCAGGACGAAGTTTTCCTTTGCATCAATCACGACGGTACCTGGCGGCACTTTGATGATGACGTCTTCGCCTTTGCGACCTGTACGATTGGCGCCGCTTCCGTGGCTGCCTCGTTTGCCACGCCAATGATGTTGATGGGCTAGCTGAACGAGGCTGTTCACGCCTTCTTCGGCAACGATGATAATGCTTCCACCGTCGCCGCCGTCACCACCATCGGGACCGCCTTTGGGAATGTATCGTTCGCGTCGGAAGCTGGAGCAGCCATTGCCGCCAGCGCCCGCTTCGACTTCGATTTGTACCCGATCGACAAACATGGATGGTGATTCACCTTCGCGCGAATGGAATAAAAATAGGGATGGCCCGATTAGGCCATCCCTACCATGTCTTATCTTTTGCGAATCGTTCGCCTAAGCTTCCCGGCAGGGAAGGGCGATTCGCCTAGTTGGCTTCCACGACGATGTTGACGCGACGGCTGCCTTGGTCAAACATCACGGTGCCGTCAGTCAAAGCGAACAAGGTGTAGTCCTTGCCCATGCCAACGTTCTTGCCAGCACGGAACTTGGTGCCCAGTTGGCGAACGATAATGCTGCCAGCTTTCACAGCCTGGCCGCCATACTTCTTAACGCCACGGTACTGTGGGTTAGAATCGCGACCGTTGCGGCTAGAACCTTGACCTTTCTTATGGGCCATGACATCTGCTCCTGAGGTATCTTATAGGGCCGCGAAAAACATGCGGCGATAGCTTGCTCGATGGATCTTATGGCCCCCAGGGTGCGGTAGCATGCCCAGGGGAAACTAGTTTTTTATCGAAAGATCCACTCGTAGTCAACCTCCCCAGGCGAACCGAACCGGATTTCCCGTTCGTTTTCTTCGAGACGATCGCCAGGACGCCAGAAGTTGAGTTTCAGCGTCTTTTGCTCGTAATCTCGGTAAGAAAGGGGGTTAGCACTCGCATCGATTTTTTCGTCGGAGTCTTTCCAGCGGAAAGCATTCGTCAAGCCATCGATATAGATGCTGAAGAAGTCGGTTTCAGGATCGACATCTTCCCATGTCACAACACCCCAGATGCTGTTGTCTTCATCTTCCGTGGTGACAGGAATGTCAAATCGGCTGATTTCAACCGTATTATAAAGCTTGCTGCCGCCAGTTTCGCGTTCCGCAATCTTATCGACAGCAGACGGGATAATGCGGTCCAGGTACTCCTTCTTTTCCCGAGTGTCCTTCGTTTCAAGGACAAATCGAGGGAAGAAGCGAACCGGAGCTGCTGGCAAGCCTTCGATCTGCTGAACTTCGAATTTCACGTTCTCGAATTGATCTTTGACAGGGACGTGACGAAGCGGATCGCCATGGTTGGTGACTTTGTAAACCATGTACCAGATCAGCTTTTTCTGTAGTTTTCCGCTCGGTTGAGGGACGTCGACTTCGATCATGCGAATTGGTTTGAACGAGAATTCCAGGCCCCAAATATCGCGACGATAGATGACTTTGCTAGCCATGGCCTTCAGAGTTCGCGTGTCGGCCAGGAAGTTGGGTGTCCAATCCAAATTGGGAATACCTTCCAGGATGTCCCGATATTGCTCAGGGTTCGAGAATGTGTCTTGAGCGTTGAACTTCATCGGAATCGTAGTCAAAACGCCATCGACAAACTTCCGATTGGGCGGGTTGGCCTGGGCTAGGCGAATGGCATCGCCAGCAGCGTCGTTGCTTTCTTCGGGGGCTGCTGCTGTTGCAAGAGGAGACGAAATGACCGAGCAGGTCATGAGCATCGTCAGTAGAAGCAGAAACCGAGTGCGAATGGTTGCAACTGTCATGCGGAAACGCCTGGAGATGGGAAAAGGAACTCGTACGGTGAAGGCGCAGTGGCGCCGTCCGATTTTATCTCAAAGTCTAATATAGTTGCCCAAATTAACAGGCGTCAAGTTTTTGGGCCTTTTGAGGTTAGGTTCTCTCGGAATGGGCCCCCGAGAGGTACCCTGACCGTCGTCATCCGAATGACCATGGGGCGGGTTGGAGCGATTATGCCGAAACCTCAAGCATTCTTTCCAACGCTACCCGCGACCATTGAGCCGTTTCGTCATCGACGTGGATCTCGTTCACTGGCGTTCCCGCGGCCAGATTCTCGAGGGACCAGCACAGGTGGGCCAAATCAATCCGATACATGGTCGCACACATGCAGACCACTGGGCTGAGGAAATGAATCTCCTGCTCGGGGTGTTCCTTCTTGAGCCGATTGACCAAGTGGAGCTCGGTGCCGATTGCCCATTTGGTGCCTGCGGGAGCGTTGCGAACCGTTTCGATGATCTTGCCTGTCGATCCGGATACGTCTGCGATTTCGTTGACTTCCCGCATGCATTCCGGGTGAACCAGGATCTTGATTCCTGCGTGATTCTGGCGGAACGCGTCGACATGTTCTTTTTTGAACATCTGGTGAACGCTGCAGTGGCCTTGCCACAGAATTACTTTGCTATCAACGAGTTGCGCCTCGGTACTACCTCCCAGGTCGCCGGCGTACGGGTTCCAGACCGGCATCTGATCTTCAGTAATGCCCATCGTCAGGGCCGTGTTTCGTCCGAGATGTTGATCAGGAAAGAACAGAACGCGGCTCGTTCGATTGAAAGCCCATTTCAGAGCTTTGTCGGCATTGCTGGAGGTGCAGACGATTCCACCGTGCTTGCCTACGAAAGACTTCAGGCTGGCTGCGGAATTGATGTAAGTGACTGGAGTGATATCATTTGTGTCAATTACTTCACCCAAGTCCTCCCAGGCATTTTCAACTTGATCGATAGCAGCCATATCGGCCATGGAGCACCCAGCAGCCATATCTGGCAAGACAACCGTGACGCGTTGGCCGTCGCGTTCTGCGACCTTTTCGGGGCGATTTGCCAAGATGTCGGCCGTTTCCGCCATGAAGTGGACGCCGCAGAACACGATAAAGCGGCAATCGCTGCTCTCGGCAGCCATTTTGCTCAGCTGATAGCTGTCGCCGCGAAGGTCGGAAAGCTCGATTACTTCATCCTGCTGATAGTGGTGCCCCAAGATCAGCAGCTTGTCTCCCATTTGATCGCGGATCTTCTGGATGCGATCGGTAAGCTCTTCGTTGGAAAGGGATCGATAAGGGGCGAAATCGAAGGATCCCAGGGAAACAGTCGACATGATGGGCTCTCTCAGGCGCCAAGTGTTGATTGGCATCCGCGTGGTTGGGGGAATTGGCTTCGGAAGGGACCGAAACTACCGAGTATTATAGGCGTCGGTGGCCAGTTAACCCACCCACGCACTGGCCGGCGAAGACCTTATATATGGCAGTGAATTCGTGAAATTACGTGATGTCGGGGAAGTGATCTATCGTAAGTGACTTGAATTTCTTAGGTTAGCAGCATCAATGCTGGCACTTGTTTCGCCCGAAAACCGCTTTGCGGCAGGGGGTTGTGAACTTGTGAGGGTGAGATTGGCTAGGTATACTGCTAAGCTTTAATTTCCCGGCGGTAGGTCAGTAAGTACCTTTTTGAAAATTCGTGACGCTAGTGAGCTGAGATGAAGTTCAGTCTGATCGATCAAATCTCGGAGATTCATCCCGGCGAGCGGATTTCAGCGGTCAAATGTTTGACGTTGGCCGAAGAGTACTTACAAGATCACTTCCCGCGTTTCCCGGTCATGCCGGGCGTATTGATGCTGGAAGCAATGACCCAAACGGGAGCTTGGTTGGTTCGCGTCACGAACAACTTCAGCCACAGCCTGACGGTGTTGAAAGAAGCCCGTAACGTGAAGTACGGCAACTTCGTCGAACCCGGTGAGATGCTGATCGTGAAGGCCGAGTTGGTCAAGATGGACGGAAACCTGGCCTCGCTGAAGGTGTCCGGCGAATTGAACGGCAGTGTGGCGGTCAGTTCGCGGATTGTCCTGGAAAGTTATAACTCGTCGGGAACCGACGAACCGAACAGTTCGGATCTGAATGCGATCCGGATTTTGAAAAATCAATACAACCTGCTGTATCGCCAGAAAGCGTCGGTATAAGCAGCTTCCGCGGTCGTGCGTGCGACTTGCGAATTGCCGCGTAGGGCAACGTTTTTCAAGCAACTTACAGCCAGTCTTTTCCCAGTCGGAGAGCAAGAAATTATGGCACCCTCGGATGACGAAGTTTTTGAAAAGGTCCGCGAAGCCTTGGTAGACGCCCTGGGCGTTGACGAGGAAGAAGTGGTACCGGAGGCCACCATGGTCGGCGATCTGGGTGCCGAGTCGATTGACTTCCTGGACATCGTGTTCCGCCTGGAAAAGGCTTTTGGCATTACTATTCCGCGTGACGAATTGTTCCCGGAAGACATTCTGACCAACGCCGAATATGTTCAGGGTGGCAAAGTCACCGACGAAGGTTTGGCCGAACTGAAGAAACGCATGCCGTTTGCCGATCTGAGCAAGTTCGAAGCAAACCCGGTCGTTTCTGACTTCGGTAACCTGCTGACCGTCAACGATATGTGCAGCTACGTTAAGTCGAAGCTGGCCTAAGTGGTTTCGGCACGGTAATCAAACTTCGGTCCGTCGACTGCGCGTTGACGGGCCGATTTGTAATTGTGCCCAAGTGAAGTCGAAGGGACCTTCGGGATGCGCTGGTTTTGGATCGACAAGTTCATCGAATTCGAGAGTGGCAAGTCGGCCAAGTCGGTCAAGTGTGTCTCGTTGGCCGAGGATCACCTGCACGACCACTTTCTCTTTTTGCCGGTCATGCCGCATTCGTTGGTGATCGAAGGCATTGCTCAGACGGGTGGCCTTTTAGCCGGTGAAGTATACGACTTCCGTGAACGTGTTGTGCTGGCGAAAGTCGCCAAAGCGACGTTTCACTGCTCGGCACACCCCGGCGATCAGCTGACCTATTCGGTCACGATGAACGACATACGTGAGAATGGCGCCTACATTTCGGCGACAAGCCACAAAGGGGATCAGCTTCACGCAGAAGTCGAGATGTTCTTCGCCCATTTGAGCGATAAAGATCATCAGAATCGCGAGTTGTTCTTTCCCGCCGACTTCCTCGCCATGCTACGACTGCTAAAGCTATACGATGTAGGCAAAGCAAAGGACGGCTCGCCTCTTCAGCCGCCAGAATACATGCTTGAAGCGGAGTGTACAGCGGCTCGTGCTCCATCCACGTTAGAGCCGAATCCGTAACGTCAAGCCGCCGACGTTTCGCCTGCGATCCTGCGACTGCCCCAGAATTTCCCAACCTTCAGGGGAAAAATCGCCGATCAGGCTTAACGTAGGGAACATCGCAACACGTAAGCGACGCCGTCGCACTGGTATCGCTAGCAGCTGGCGATGCATGTAACATTTGGCGAATTTTCAGCATCCAATCCAACTGCCGCCGTTAGGGTGGCGACCCCGCCCAAACGGCGAGATACAATAGAATAATCAGCCCGGTCGGCCTAATCTGGTCGTCCATATTGCTTCCTGTGCAGAGAGAATCTTCTATGACTAGGCGAGTCGTTGTCACCGGTGTCGGCATGGTCAATCCCATGGGGCACGATGTGGAAACGGTCTGGAAGGGCCTGAAAGAAGGAGCTTCAGGCGTCGGCTATACCAGCATTTTCGACGCTTCGAACTTTCCCACCAAGATCTCAGCGGAAGTGAAGGACTGGGACGTCTCGAAGTGCGGCGAGAAGATTGAAGATTGGGAAAAAGCAGGGCGTCATACTCGCTTCGCGGTTGGTGCTGCCAAGCAAGCCGTTGAATCTTCCGGCGTGCTGGATGTGATCAAGGATCCGACGCGCTTCGGTGTTTATCTGGGCTGTGGCGAAGGCGACCAAGACTTCCATACGTTCACCAACATGGTGGTCGCCGCGATCAGCAGCGGCAACGGTGATTGGGATAAGTCTGCGTTCATCAAAAAGGGACTGGCAACGCTCGATTCGCAGCGTGAAATGGAGCAAGATCCAAGCATGCCATGTGGGCATCTTGCTTCGCTCTTCAACGCCCAGGGACCAAACCTCAACTGTCTGACCGCTTGTGCCGCTTCGAGTCAGGCAATCGGTGAAGCACGCGAATTGATTAAGCGTGGCACTGTCGACGTGATGCTCTCCGGCGGAGCTCATTCGATGATTCATCCGTTTGGTGTAACGGGGTTCAATCTGCTGACTGCGCTTTCGACACGCAACGACGAGCCCACCAAGGCGTCACGTCCCTTCGATCGTGAACGGGACGGATTCGTCCTCGGTGAAGGCGCGTCGATGGTGGTTCTCGAAGAACTCGAGCATGCCAAGGCTCGCGGCGCGACAATCTTCGGCGAAATCATCGGTTACGGTACCACCGCCGATGCGTTCCGTATCACGGACACGCATCCAGAAGGACGCGGTGGGATTGCCTGTATGAAGATGGCGATGCAGGATGCCGGCATTGGCCCTGAAAGCGTCAACTACGTGAATGCTCATGGGACAAGCACCACCGTCAACGATAAAGTTGAAACGCTTTGCTGTAAGGAAGCGTTCGGTGAAGAATGGGCCAAGAAAATTCCCGTTTCCAGCACCAAGAGCATGATGGGGCACTTGATTGCCGCCGCTGGCGTGACGGAAGCGATTGTTTGCATGCTGGCCATTCGTGATAACGTTTTGCCTCCAACGATCAACTACGAAAATCCGGACGACAATTGCGATTTGGATTACGTGCCAAACGAGGCTCGCGAAGCGAAAGTTGACATCGCGTTGAACAACAGCTTCGGCTTCGGCGGCCAGAATATTACGCTGGCACTCAGCCGGTTCAACGGCTAGTTAAGCAGATTAATTGAGACACTTTAAACGGCGAGACCTCTCTTGGGGTCTCGCCATTTTTTCGTGGAGGGCTGCCAACCAATGGAGGCATTGCTGCGCGGGATCGAGCTTTGATCGCACGGCAATTCGCGTAATCGTTACGATCGGACCTGCCTCGCCGGCGAAGAAAAGCCACCAGGCTTACTCTTGGACGTAATTCCCCCTTGGCGTATATGATGAAAGAGAGGTGTCTTTCTTTCCGATTGGCTTAGGGTGGCTGTGCGTCTTTTAGGTGTTTGGGTAGTTCGTTCGGCGATGGTCTCAGCGTTTGCGCTGATGTCCATTCAAACGCTGCGCGCGGAACTTCCCAGGATCTCATTTGCGGAAGAAGTACAGCCGATTCTTGCTCAGCATTGCTATGAATGCCATGGCCCTGATGCGGCAACGCGAAAAGCGGACCTCCGACTTGATCAAAGTGATTCCGCATTGCGACAGATCACGCCTGGGAACCCGCTTGAAAGCGAGCTTTACCAACGCTTGATTTCAAGCGACCCTGGCGTACGCATGCCTCCACCTGCGTCAAAACACCAGCCAAGCTTGTCGGAGATTGCCACGCTTAAAAGGTGGATCGAGCAAGGGGCCGAGTGGGAAGATCTGTGGAGTCTCCAGCCGGTAAGGCGGCCAGAGTTTCCCGAGGTCAAACAGAAGCAATGGCCGCGGAACGGGATCGATTATTTCACACTTGCCAAGTTAGAAGCAAACCATCGTGATCCCTCACCGCCAGCAAATAAGTATGCTTGGCTGCGGCGAGTCACGTTTGATCTGACAGGTCTTCCGCCGACAACAGGCGAGATCGTGGCATTCGTCGCTGACGATTCAGAAGACGCCGAGCGAAAAGTGATCGACCGGTTACTCGCTTCTTCTGCGTATGGAGAGAACTTCGCCAGGCAGTGGCTCGACTTGGCCCGCTACGCCGACACTCACGGTTACAACGTCGATAGTCATCGCGATATGTGGCGTTATCGCGAGTGGGTCATTCAGGCCCTCAACGAGAATATGCCATTCGATCAGTTCACCATCGAGCAGATTGCTGGCGACTTGTTGCCGAGACCGACGATCGATCAACTGACGGCAACAGGATTTCACCGCAACGTTCCGATCAACGATGAGAATGGAGCGTTTGACGAAGAGTACCGACACGCTTACGTCGTCGATCGAGTTAACACGACTGGCACTGTATGGCTAGGCATGACGCTTGGATGTGCTCAGTGTCACGATCATAAGTACGATCCAATTTCTCAGCGAGATTATTATCAGCTTGCCGCGTTCTTCGACAACATCGACGAAAAGGGGTTGGATGGAGAGCAGGGGAACGCAGGTCCGGTCATCCTTAGCCCGACTCGCGAACAGCAGCGTCAATTGGCTGGTTTGCAGCAAGAGCTCCAAAAGTGGCGACAGTCGTATGCCGACTATATGACTACGCCTCAACCGCAGATGCTGGAATGGGAGTCTACCGCCCGCGAAGAAGGGCGAGCGGAGGTGGTATCAGAAGCAAACATGCTTGCGAAGCTGAGCTTCAATCATGATGAGAAGACTTCTGGTGGCGTAGAAGTCGTGGGGGACATAACGTTGGTTCCCGGCAAACAAGGCAATGCGATTCTCGCAGGCGGCGACGTGAAGTTAGCGTTGCGGCAAGAGTTGCCCGTCAATCTTTCTGTTTCGGCATGGATCTATCCGACCATCTCGCGGCCGCAGGTTCTTTTTCATTGGATCGCGGAAAATGGAGAGCAACTAGAGCTCGTACAAACGGCCGAGACCTTTTTGCTGAGGCATGTCTCGGAAGATGGTTCAACGGAAGCCTGGCAAGCATCGGCCGAGGCCTGGACAACGAATGTCTGGCAGCATTTGGCTTATGCGATTGATCACGAAACGCCCAAGCAATCGAAAGTCTGGGTGAATGGCAAATCACTCACGTGGACGCGGGATGATTCGACGGACGACGAAACAATGTTGGAGGTCGCTGCCGGGGACCCCGGTATTAGTTTCCTGCAGATACGCGGACTGTTGGACAACGTGCGCGTCGATGCAGCAACATGGTCGGACGCGGAAGTTCGGACGTTTTCGGAAGAGGACCCAATCTCGGCCTTGTTGTCCAAGTCGCCCCGCGATCGAACGGAAGCGGAATCGCTGCGGCTCAAGAAGTTCTATCTACGCGAAACGAATGGAGATTTCGTTCGTCTAGAAGCACGCTTGGAAGATACAGAGCGGAAGATCGAGCTTCTTAAACGACAGTTTCCAGAAACCATGGTGATGCGTGAACGCGACGAGCCGAGGACGACGCATATTCGGAAGCGTGGTGAGTGGGATCAGCTTGGTGACGTCGTTAAGCCTGGTGTTCCTAAACAAATCTTTGGTGGCGTTCCTGATGGTCCGAAGGGGCGTCTTGAATTAGCGAAATGGTTGGTCGATGCCAAGAATCCACTCACCGCGCGTGTGGTGGCTAATCGTGCCTGGCAGCACTATTTTGGCACCGGGCTTGTGCAGACGGTCGACGACTTCGGAACACGTGGAGCATTGCCGAGTCATCCGGAGCTGCTCGATTATTTAGCGAGTGAGTTGGTTCAAAGCGGGTGGGATCTTAAACACTTACATCGTTTAATCGCTTCGAGTCAAACCTATCGTCAATCGAGTCAGGTAGGGCGTGCCGAGTATGCAGACGATCCTGAAAATCGCCTGCTTGGAAGAGGGCCGCGTCTTCGATTGTCCGGAGAAGAAATTCGTGATCAAGCCTTGGCGGCTAGTGGCTTGCTGGTGCGAACCATGGGTGGCGTCAGCGTGAAGCCTTATCAGCCGGAAGGTTTGTGGGAGGAACTTTCCAAGGGGGCTGAATACACGGCTCAACGATACGTTCGGGATCAAGGGGAACGGCTTTATCGGCGTAGCTTGTACACCTATTGGAAGCGTTCCAGTCCGCCTCCCAACATGGCAGCATTTGATGCTCCGAATCGAGAAGTTTGTACCGCGACACGTAGTCGGACCAATACGCCGATTCAAGCTTTGGTTCTGCTGAATGACGTAACGTTTGTAGAAGCTGCTAAGGTTTTAGCTGCGGATCTTTTATCGATTCAACCAAATCAAATCGATCGCACCATCGAAGAAGCCTTTTTACGAATCGTTTCCCGTCCATTGCAATCGGACGAGCTTGGAATGCTGCGCAAGCTATACGACCAGGAATTGGAACGATACGAGAACGATCCAGAGTCGATGCAGCAGCTTTTATCCTTAGGAGATAAAAAAGTGGTAGCGAGTCCGCGATTAGCTGCGATGACGATCGTGTGCCACGCGATGTTTAACCTGGATGAAGCGGTGATGACACCCTGATGGAACACGAATTTCAGCAATTCGCCGACCGTCAAACGAGGCGGTCTTTTCTCAGTTCGGCAGGCGTTTCGCTTGGAGCTTTTGGGCTTCATGCGCTTTCGGCAGGTCCTCTCTCGGCGAGTGAAGCGACCATTCCGCACTTTCCGGCGAAAGTGAAACGCGTCATCTATCTTTGTCAGTCAGGGGCCCCGTCGCAGCACGATCTGTTCGACTATAAGCCGGCCCTTCAGCAGATGGCGGGAGAGGAGTTGCCAGAGTCGGTGCGTATGGGACAACGCCTGACGACGATGACATCCGAACAAGACATGCTTCCGTTGACGCCAAGCAAGTTTGCATTTGCTCGACACGGAAAGTCGGGAATGTGGTTTAGCGAGCTTGTTCCTCACCAGGCAGGTATCGCGGATCAGATGTGCCGCATACGTTCCATGCACACAGAGGCGATCAATCATGACCCAGGGTTAACGCTGCTCGTTAGCGGGCATCAGCTTCCAGGACGCCCTAGCTTGGGAAGTTGGCTTAGCTATGGCTTGGGTAGTGAAAGCAACGACCTGCCGTCGTTCGTCGTTTTGGTATCGCAGGGGAGTGCCAAGCTTGATCAGCAGCCAGTCTTCGATCGTTTGTGGTCGAGCGGATTCCTGCCGTCAAAATATCAAGGTGTTCGGTTCCGGGGAAGTGGCGACCCAGTCTTGTATGTGAACAACCCCAGGGGTGTTTCCATGCGTGACCGCCGCCGCGTTATTGATACGATTACACAACTGAACGAACGCCAAGCCGCTGCCGTCGGCGATCCTGAGATTGAGAGTCGCATTGCTCAATACGAGATGGCATATCGTATGCAGATGTCGATTCCAAGTCTGACCGATTTTTCAAGCGAGCCTGAGTCGATTATCGCTTCCTATGGCGAAGATGTAAGAAAGCCAGGCACCTATGCGGCGAATTGTTTACTAGCACGCCGGCTTGCGGAGCGAGACGTTCGGTTCATTCAGCTGTTTCATCGAGGCTGGGATCAGCACCGAAGCTTGAACACCGAACTGCCGCTTCAGTGTCGAGACACCGATCAAGCCTCCGCTGCATTAGTTAACGATTTAAGCCGCCTTGGCCTGCTGGAAGATACGCTTGTCGTTTGGGGCGGAGAGTTTGGGCGAACCGCATATGCTCAAGGAAAGACGGATTCGGGAGATTACGGTCGAGACCACCATAGTCGATGTTTTACGATGTGGCTCGCTGGGGCTGGCGTTCGACCTGGCTTCGAGCTCGGGTCCACAGATCCGTTTGGCTATAACATCACGTCCGACCCTGTTCATGTGCACGATCTCAACGCGACCCTGCTGCATCTCTTAGGGATCGATCACGAGAAGTTTACGTATCGTTTTCAAAGTCGTGATTTTCGACTTACCGACGTGCACGGGAACATCGTCGAAAAGATTTTGGTGTAGCTATGCGCCAACTTGCCCTCTCGGTTCTGTGAGAGGACAAGTTCTTTAAGCAGCGTCTATGTCTATGCCCAAACCATCCACCAGGGACGCTTAATGACGTGCGGCTTGGCTTTGAAGGGCTTGTGCTTAGCACACGCGTTAATGGCTCTTTCTACGTAGCAGCCCTCAAGATGGGCATCGGTCATCGAAGCATCGGTAAAGTTTGCTTCGTCGACTTTGGCATTCGTGAGATCGGCCCCTGTCAAATTTGCGCCCCGCAGGTCAGCTCTCGTAAGATTTGTCCGAGGCATATCGCAGCGCAAGTCGCACATGCTGATATCGGCTTCAACAAGCCGTGCTGAGGAAAGATTGCAGTTGTGAAGCTTGGCGTAACGCATGTTCGCTTTGCTCAAGTTAACATTCTTCAATGAAGACTCATTGAGGATCGCGTCGGTCATGACAACGCCGACCATGTTGGCACCATCGAAGCAGGCATGCTTCACACTGGCACCCATGAAACTGGCTCCTTCCAGATCCGAATTCTCGAAGGATACCTCATCAAGGTTATCGCTATCGAAGACGCAGTTGCGAAGTACGAGCGAAGAGAGGTCAGCGCCGGCAAGGTTCTTGCCGACGAGCTTTGCGCCCGCAAGCGTATCTGCATCGACCTCGTACAGCACTTCGCCGGTGCTGCGATGCTTAATCTGAATCATGGCGTCACTCCCAGGGTTACTGGCCAAAAATTGGGGGTGTGACGTCGCAGGGGAACGGCCCAGCGACGACAAAATCGACGCCTCGACTTTTTTTGTTCCGTAGAGGAAGAGCCGTCTAACGCTTCTTTCGTCGAGAGCTCTTCAGGTTGAACCAAATTCAGTAGGGAGAGTTTCGTGTGGCGATCGAAAAATCTTTTCGCACCACACTTATTCACCTTACTTGATTCGTTCTTCGTCACAAAGAACAAAATATTAGATAGAGCCAATATTCCATATTTGAAATGGTAGTAGGCTTATAGTTTGCAGATGCCCGGATGTCCCCCGGAGCGAGTGTGTAAAGGGCGTATTGCAGCGTATTGTGCTGTCGAAGGCTAAAAGAGCTCGACGCAAATGGCATCGGCGACGAGTAGTCCTTTACGCGTTAATCGTAAGCGCTCATAACGGTACGTTAGTAGGTCTAGCTCCAAGAAGTGATCAATTTCTGCCCTACATAAGTCCCATGGAGTCATTCCTGTATCCTTCTGGAAGGTGGGAATGTGTAGGCCTGAGATCATTCTTAAACCAAAAGCGAGCATTTCCCTGGCCTTGATTTCCTGGCTGAGCACTTCCTGTTCTGCCACTGGAGACTGGCCTTGTTGCATTCTGCGGATGTAGGTGGTGGTGCTACGATGATTCGTTTCGCGAGTCATCCCGACATGCCGCGATGCGCCTGGGCCAGCGGCAAAATATCTTTTCCCGAGCCAATACTGCATGTTGTGTCGGCTGAAATGCTTCGGCTTTGCGAAATTGGAAACTTCGTAATGCTCCCTACCAGCGGCGGTCAGTTGAGCGATTGCCGACAAGTACATGTCTCGCTGAATCTCTTCGTCAACTTCGGCGAGTTGGTCATGACGCAGTCGATTCCAGAACGTCGTTCCTTTTTCAAATGTGAGCCCATAAGTAGAAATGTGCGGAACACCAAGGTCGATCGCCTTGCGCAGGTCTTCCTCCCACTGCTGTAGCGATTCGTCTGGGGTCGCAAAAATGAGATCGATCCCCAGGTTGGGAATCTTGGGGAGAATCAGCTCGATGGCATCTTTAATTTGGCGTTCGTCGTGATCGCGTTCTAAGAGTTTCAGTTTCTTATCGCGAAAGGACTGCACGCCAAGACTGACTCGATTGACTCCGGCAGCTTGGAGTACGTCCACTTTCTCAGCGGTGATGTCGATTGGGTTCGCCTCGACACTAAGCTCAGCATCTTTGCTCAGCGGAAACCATTGCGAAGCCAGCTTGAGTAGGCATTCCAGTTCACTCGGCGACAGATGCGTTGGCGTCCCACCTCCGAGAAAAAGTGTGTCGACTTCGTACGGCTTTTCGAGAAGCTGAAGTTCTTTTTCAATTGCTTCTAGGTAAGCGCCTGTCAGGTCATTTCGACCGGCGATTACCGTGAAGTTGCAGTATCCACAGCGGTGCGTGCAGAAAGGAACATGGATATACGCACTGCGAGGCGGCGGGATCATAGAACGAATTCCGCAAAGCGGACTCAGTATGTTACAGCCACAAATGGAGGCGACCGTCGAGCATGTCGGGGAGTTTGGCCTTCACGTGCTCTTGGATTTGACGATTGTTGTAACGCGTGCTGAAGTGCGAAGCGATTACTTTCTGATTGCGAAAACGATCTTTTCGTGCGACGACATCGTCCAAATGGATATGCCCCATCTTGTGGATCTTTTCTTTGCGGTGCTCAGGCGAAACGAACGTCATCTCCATGATCAGGATATCGGCCTCGTAAAACTGCGGCGAGTCGTCCATCGCTTCCGCGCGACTATCGCCTAGGTAGGCAAGCAGCGGATGTCGATGCTCTTCGGTGACTTCGGTGCCAGCCAATCGCAGATCACGAATTTGATCGCCTTGCAGGCTTTGATATTCTGCTTTTAGCTTTCGGCGGCGCTGCGAAACGATATAGCCGACCGACGGAACGGTATGCTTCGTTTCGTACACGTTCACGACTAACTCACGAGACAACTCAATCTCTTCGCCGGGATGCACCGGATGAATCGTACAGGGCATTTTACCGCGATCGAGTCGGCTAAACGCTTTCAAAACTTGAAGTGCAGGGCCGACAGCCACTTCGGGCATATAGATGACCGGTGGCGGCATTTTCATCAGTCGTCGACGAGAAACATAGACCGGTAGTGCAGCGATATGATCGAGATGGGCATGCGAAACAAACCAGGTTGCCGTGCCCATGAAGTCCCATGGCTGTAGGCCAAGATCAAAGCCAAGCTTCATCTCGGGGATGCGCCAATAGGTTTGCACGGCCGCGCGGGAATATCCCTCGATCGTCAGTCCGTTGAATTCCAGTTTTCGCAGCGGGGCGTTATCGAGCATTGTCTTCGGTATCTAGCGTGCGTATCACTTTGGGTTTCCCAACTTCCGGGGAAACGTGGAAGAAAGGGACTCGCATCCATCCGGTAAGGTTCACTCAGAGGTGAGTTTTCCGGATTCGTATTCGTCAACGTCTTCGAATTGGACTTCTGCCTCAAAGCCTTCCCCGGCGGTAATCCAGATTTCGTCTTCCCCTTCATCCTGATGGGCCAGCGTATTATAGTGCCGAATCAATTCGAGCAGGGCGAGGAAGATGCCGATAATCCGTGTCTTGGCAGCATCCGACGGAAAAAGCGTGTGAAAGCGGACTTTTCCTTCTTCGACAATCCGTTGATGAACGGCTTTCATGTGTACGCGTATGGGGGTGTCGTCGTAAACAATATTGGTAGGCTGCTGGGCCTTGTTGTCTTTGAGAAGGCGATTGAGGGCACTGACTAAGTCCCACAGTTCTACTTCATTGATCGGCTGATCGGCCATGTCGATCTTACGTGGAGGCAAATCGTCAGCAATCCGAGTGAAGCGTCTCTGCCAATTGCGGCCTTGGTCTTCAAGCAGACTGGCCGCATCTTTGAATCGCTTGTACTCCAGCAGTCGCTCGACGAGCTGTTCCCTGGGGTCGTCGATGGCTTCCTCATCGGCATCTTCGACTTGGGGAAGAACGAGCTTCGATTTGATTTCGATCAGCGTACTCGCCATCTCCAGGAAGTCGGCGACACTATTGACATCAAGTGCTTTCAGAATCTCGAGGTACTGAAGATATTGCTGGGTGACTTGAGCGATGGGGATATCGACGATGTCGAGCTCATGCTTTCGCACAAGGTACAGCAACAAATCGAGCGGTCCGCGATAGATCGGGATTTCAACTCGAAAGTTCATTAATGGGTACCGTCTCGACGATGGCCTGGAATGTCGACATGCTGCACAGGAGACGTCGACGAAGGAAAGTTCTCAGGTAGATTCTGCTTGCTGGCATTGAATTCCTGAAAACGCGGGACTGATTTATTATTCCTCTTCCTCGTCTCCGCCGGAAGGGAAATGCGTTGTCCAGCTGTCGATTTGGTCGTGAACTTCTTCCAGAGAGAGTTTCCTGAGCGGAATCGCTTCGCCAGGTTGCCAGGCTTCGTTCTCGGTCGAGAAGCTAGCTTCGAGTTCTACCTTGGTCACTTCTTCATCGAGGGCCTTGAGCCATGTCGGAATATCAAGTCCAACTCCGCTTGGCTCCTCGACCAATGCTTCTGCTTCGTCATACAGCAAATGGAAAGCAGTGTCGGCCTCTTCGCTACCCATATTGGTCATTGCTTGTTCGACCAGGGAGCAGATCCGATCGACGGCCAGGGGACGGACAAATCGCTCCTTGATACGATCGGCCACCGTCGGCATCTGCATGGCATACTCCCGCTGCAGATCGCGGAGCTTGCGAACGTACTTGTCGGCCTCGTCCTCGATGCGATCGGCGAGGGCCTTTCGCCACATCTGTGCGGCATCGGCATGCCCGGTTCGAACGAGGATCTCATGGGTCATCACGATCGGTTTCAAGTTCCACGATACACGATCGTAGGCCGTACGAAGTCTCAGGAAATCGAGGAACATGTACAAGTACTCGCCACGGTCGCTTTGCGTGGTGGTGCTGTTGTAGTCGCGGTACTCGGCAAAATTCTCGAGGACTGCTTCCAGAACCATGCTGAAACAAGCAATCGATTCCGTGCGATTGATGTTGGTCCCCATCGCTTGAATGAACAACGGCCAGTCATCGTCAGGCCATTGCTGGCGGACTTTCTCGATCCACGTTTCAACGCCGCCATGTAAGATACTGCGGATGTTGCCTCGATTGAAAAAGTGCTGGGTGAACAAGTCGGCGCCATACCTTTGAATGAAAGCTTGTACCAGCTTCCACTGAGCGGGGTCCGAGAACTTTTCGACTGCTGATAGCCGTAGCGTTCGACTATGGTTGAGCCATACGATCAGCAGGTTTTGCGTGACATGCTCAAGGCACTCGACTAAAGCGTTATCGAGTTCTAAAGAGCCTTCGTTGGCAACTTCCCAGCTTTCCGAGGAAGCGACAACGGCATCGATGATAGCGAGGAAGCCGGTCTCGAAGAGGGCGTCGAATTCGGTAATGGCACCAGGGCCGATCGGGTTGTCGTTCTCCATCTTTCGCGCCGTGTCGAGCAACTGGCGAGAAAGATCGTACTGCCCCACACGTGGCAACCAGTGCAGCAGTTCTCGGATGGTGGATTGGCGGACACGGGTCGAAACAATTCGCAGCGGCCCACCCCGTTTCGAGATCGGCACATAGAGCAGCGGCTTGTCTTTCAGCGTGTTCAGCATCGGCGGAAAATGCTTTTGAACCCCTTCCGCATCACCCGCTAGGATCGACGCTAAGAGATCGACCGCGAGGGTCTGCTCGGCGCCAATCTCCTTCTCCAAGTTCTCCAGCGACTGCTTATGTTCGGGAGCAATCGCGGCGACCACGGACGACAAAATTCGTGCGGCCGAAGCAGTACTGACGGTCGTCATAATGATACGTTCGAGCATGAATTCCTTCACGGCTCGCTGACGATCATATTCGACCATCTCTTGGTGATCGCCACTAATATCGCTTAGCTTGTGCTGATTGACGACTAGCAACAGCTCGAGCAGCTCACGGTAGTTGCTGATCGCTTGCTCGCGCCATTGCAGAAGCTTTTCGATGACGACTCCTTCGCCTTGCGTGCGAAGTGCCTGGAAGGCGGCCATTTGCCACTGCTGGGCAACGCAGCTGAGAAACGAGATGTGCATGTTCACGCGGCGCGATTCCACTTGCAGATCTTCGCTTGAGTCGGAGCCGCTGGTGCTGCCATCGAAAACGGCGCCTTCGTTGCCGTCGTCGGTGCTGTCGGTGAAAGTGACATCTTCATAGGCGGCTTGGAAGATGTCGTCTTCATCCCCTGGCTCTTCGCCTTGAAAGAGGGCGTCCAGTTCTTCGTCGAACTGCCCTTTCTTGGCCTGTCTCGAAAACCATCCAGGCACTTGATTATAAATACCGGCGTTGGCCTCCTGGAAATCAAGGAAACGCTGGATCATCTGCCAGGCTTCGGTTTGATTCTCTGGAGTATCCGGCATGCCATCGCGATGCTTCTGAAACGTCAGCAACCACTGCGTCGCCATGCTGAAATAGGACGTATCGAGGTGGTGTAGCGGAATGTCGTCCGCTTGCTCCAGCCAATGCATCAGCAGAGCCATCGTCGTGACGAAATCGTTTCGCTCGAGCAAAGCCTGGATCACCAACCCATACGCTTTGGGCGAATCAAACATCTCGGCGTGGGGCGACCAGAATGCGACATCGCCAGCTTCTGCACCTGCTTTATGCCACAAGCGAAGAGCATCGGCGACACGCCTGGCCGCCGCGAACGCGTCATCCCCACTTGGACTGTCGACGCTCGAAAGTTCATGAGTCGCAAACTGATGCCACCACATGCTGAACTCTTCAAATGCCCAAGCTGTTTTCGAGCGAACCGCTTCGTCATCGCGGACAGCCGCTTCGCTGAGTGCTTGAGACATCAAGTCGAAGATCTGTTCGATCATCCGAGCCAAATCGTCGACGCGATGATCGCGGACGCTGTTCTCGTACGCCGGAAACAGGCTGAACTGACCGTCGAAGCCTAAGATATTCCAGGGGTCGACAATCGCACCACATTCGATCGCACGATGCAGGCGATCGACGATCTTGTGGATGTATTCGATCGTTTCGTTCAAGTCGTCGCGACGCATGGCCTGATGAGCGAGCGTGATAAAACACTCGATACGGCATTGCATGCGTGCTGAAGCGGTCGGAACGACATCCACTTGTTTGCCAGCTGCGTCGGGGTAACCCATCCGAGAATAGATGAGTGCCAAGCGGACGTGGGCCAGTTGTTTCGCTCGCCGGTTGCTCAGGTAAGCGTTCAAGTGTTGACGAGCAGCACCAAATGGCTGACGACGCTGAATCGACTCTTCGTTGAGTCGCTGCGTCATGTTCTCGGGGCAGTTATCCAGCAACTGGTTGTAAAAGCGATCGCGGTAGTTCGCGATGACGGGGACTAGTTTGGAAAGCGTTGTTTCCGAATCGTATGCCCCTGGTCCGCTGCCACTAATACCAGCACCCATGAGAATTACGCCAGCGAGTACAGCCGCACCTTCGTAAATCACCTCGTCATGGGAGAGGTTCTCAGGCGGATTCTGATCGACCCGATCGGTGAGAGCTTCCAGTGTTACCTGCTGAACGACGAATCGATTGTAGTGACCACTCAGATCGATGCTGTCTGGGTCCCACTGACCAAACTGATAGTTGGGCCGTTTGTTGACGGGGTGCTCGAAGTCGTAAGCCCTTGGGTCGATGGCAAGCTCTTGCAGCTTTTCGGGATCGAAGCCAGCATCTTGCAGAATGTCGGGCGCAGTATTTTGAAGGAGTTCGAGCGTCTTCTCGACGATTTCTTGATGCCGACCAATGCAAGCGCCGGAACCCTTCAGCCAGATCGGGATCGGTCGACAGTACTCGTGAGGGTACGGCTCTGTCTTGCGCGTTTCGAGTGCCGGAACAGGGCGGTGACCAATATAGTCGTTTAGTTGATGAAGACAGTTTTTAAGAACTCGATCTTCGTTCCCCCATTCGGCCGATTGTGTTAGTACGGCTTGAGTCGCTCGAACGACGAAATAAGGGGAGAAGAGCGTTTCGCCACTTTGGTGAAACAGAAGATCGTGGTGAAACTTCAAGTAGCCTGGCAAAACGACTTCGAAGACATATCGCAACGCCGTCTCAGCCTGCTCGCTTTGCTTCAGAGCGGCTGATTCACCTTTAAGACGTTCCAGCCCATCGGTCAGCGCCTGACCGACTTTCTCCCATGGCCAATAAGGGCCATCTGGTTGCTCTTGGGCGACCTGTCGGAACAGATGGTCCATCGCGGTCGCGAATCGAGCATCGAAATCGCCGGAAGAGAAGTTGAAATAGCCGAGAATCTTCTCAAGCAAGCCATTCTCTTCGTATCGATCACCCATGAACTATCCGCTGCGATTAAGAAAAGAACCCTAATTCGGGGGATGCTGCCCGTGAGCGGTCAGAACGTATTGTCCGTCCCCCTCACCAGAGCGGTAAGATTTCCCACAGAAGTTCATCGTAGAGGGGAGTGGCGATGGGGTCTAGGCGATGCAGAACCCTAGGAATCGTGGAAAAACGAGGTTTTGGCGAAAACCGAGCCGAAAAGATGACGCGGAGCCTAGTTCTGAATTAAGATGAAAAAACTCGGCAAGGTATTTCCTAATCGAGTGTTATGCTTATAGAGAACGCTCTTTGCAGCGTTCTTTTCCGTTCCGAATCTCGTCTTCATGTCTAAAACTGCGCAGCAACGCTGTTTTAGGTTTAGTCTGGGTAGTTTCCACAGAGAATGCTGATCCGATGCCAGGATCGGTCGAAGGAAGCACAAACGATCATGCAAATTCAGAAATGTGTTACGCGGATTGCCATCTTCTCCCTGGCTGTTCTTGCCGCGAGTCCCGCGATGGCTCAGCTTGGTCCGCGAAATTTCTCTCACTTGGAACTCGAGCGGCTTGGTCTCGAAAAGATGTGGTCTGGCCAATTGCCGATCAATCCGAACCGCTCCGAGATCGAGACATTCAACCAAGTTGTCAGCTTGAAGAACCCGCTTGTCATTTTTGAGGTTCAGCACAAAGGACGCACCGTTACGTTTGCGTCCAATGAACTGAACTACTCTGGCAGTCCTCTTGGAGAGGAAGGGGCCAAAGTAAAAGCTGATCAGCACGTTGCCCGGCTCGATCAAAGCGAAGAAAAGCCGGTCGTCAATCGCTTGGAAGTTCCGGAAGTGACTTTCCTCGCCCAAAGTAATGCCGGCATGTTGATGGCCATCAATGGTCGAACCGGCAAAACGGAATGGACAAAGATGTACGGTCGCCGAGGTTACCCTCAACCGACGGCCGACGCCAACGACGATTCCGTCTTCGTTATCAATGACTTCACGCTGAACTGTTTGCGTCGCGTCAACGGCGAGATCCGTTGGAGCAAGAAACTGGAAGGTGTCCCATCGGCTGGACCAGTCGTGGGAGACGAGTTCATTTATATTCCCATGCAAGATGGAACCGTCGAAATGTACAACTTCGATGGTGGACCTCGTCTGACTCCGCGATACAAGTCGCTGGGGCGAATTTGTAAGCCTATGGTGGCGTCACAAACTTCGGTCGCCTGGGCAACGGATCGAAACTATTTCTACGTTGGATATGCCGACCGTCCTTTGATTCGTTACCGAATTGAATCAAGCGGACAGATCCTCGCCGCGCCCAGCAGCGAAGGTCCCTTGCGATTGTTCTTCACCACCGAGACCGGCTATGTCTACTGTATTTATGCACCTGACGGCAGTGTCCAGTGGCGATTCTCGTGTGGGCTTCCGATCGACAGTTCCGCCATTGCCGTTGGAGACAGCGTATTTGTGACGCTGCAGCGTGGAGGAATGTACAAGCTTGGTTTGGAAGAGGGCGAAGTGAAATGGTTCGTTCCGCGAATTTCCAAGTTCCTTTCCGCCAACGATCAATACGCTTATGCGTTGGATCAATCGAACGATTTAGTCGTGTTGGATATCAATACCGGCGCTTCGGTCGGTTCGCTTGATTTGTCTGGCTACGACTTCTTCTACACCAATGGCCAGACCGATCGAATTATCATCGGCAACAAGACTGGACGCATGGTCGTCCTTCGTTCGGCGGCACACCCTTATCCGATGGTGCATGTGAATGTGAAAGCACCGGCCAGCGAAGAAGAAGCTGCTGAAGGGGATGCGACTAAGGAGAATGAAAAGCCAGGCGAGAAGCCGGCCGTCGATCCATTCGCTCCGCCAGCCGCAGGGGGAGGAGCCGCCGATCCATTTGCCGCTCCTGGAGGTGGCAATGCCAATCCGTTTGGTCCACCAAGTGGTGGTGGCGCGGCCGATCCATTCGGAGGCGGTGGCAACAGCGGAGGCAACTCCGATCCGTTTGGAAGCGGTTCGAGCGATCCATTCGGTGGTGGAGGAGATTCCGGAAACGATGCCAGTGATCCATTCGGGAGCGGTAGTTCCGATCCGTTCGGCAGCTCCAATGACGATGGAGCTGGAATGAGCAATCCATTCGGTAACTAGCTAACGATTCAGAGTGAAATCTTAAAAGACTCGCAGCCAATCCGCTGTGAGTCTTTTTTTGTAGCTACGGGCGAATTGATCTCCCTTGTAATACACATTCGGCTTAGCCATTTTCCAAAATGAGCCGAGAAATACTCTCCGGATAGTGCATTGAGCACTCATTCCCCGCTAAACTAGGCCATGTCCACCCGCGCGCTCGTCGCATAGGGGAGTTCGTGTTGACTGCGAATTCCCTCCAGCCTGACGACCTCCTTCACCCTGACAAGCTTTTCGTGAAACGTGCGCGGTTGCTGACTCGCATTACGAATACCTCAAGATTGCAGGAGAATTCTTTCTCATGATCAAACACCTGACATGGCTCTGGGCCGGTATGGTTGTCTTTGCCGCGAGTGGTTACGCGGTGGCCGACGACGCTGGATTCAAGCCGATTTTTGATGGCAAGACGCTCAACGGTTGGAGCGGGATCGACAAGTTCTGGAGTGTCGAAGACGGCGCAATCACTGGAACGACGACCCCCGAAAATCCAACCAAAGGGAACACGTTCATCATCTGGGATCAGGGGAAAGTCGACGACTTCGAACTGAAGCTCAAGTACCGAATCGTCGGTGGTAATTCGGGTATCCAGTATCGCTCGACTGATCTCGGTAACCATGTCGTCAAAGGCTATCAGGCCGACATCGACAGCAAGGAAACCTACAGCGGTATTAACTACGAAGAACGTGGCCGTGGCATCCTCGCCCAGCGTGGTACGAAGGCAACCGTTACCGATGGCAAAGGGCCTTACAAGTCGGAACGATTCGCCGATTCGGCCGAGCTGCAAGCCAAGATCAAGAACGAAGACTGGAACGATTACCACATCATCGCCAAGGGCAATCACCTGATCCATAAGATCAACGGCGAAGTCTTCAGCGAAGTGATCGACGACGGCAAGAAGGATTCGCGAACCAGCGGTATCCTGGCTCTGCAGCTGCATGCCGGTCCACCGATGAAAGTCCAATTCAAGGACATCATGCTCAAGCGATTGCCATTGCAGGAAGGCAAGAAGAAAGTCGTTTTCGTTCCTGGAACGCCAAGCCATGCTTGGGGCGATCATGAACATGTGGCTGGCTGTCGCTTATTGATGTTGGCACTGACGGAAAACATGCCACAGTTTGAAGCTTCGATCTATAAAGGTGGTTGGCCTGACGATCCGACCGCGTTTGATAACGCCGATGCGGTGGTCGTTTACTGCGACGGCGGCGAGCGCCATTTGCTGAAGCCTCACCTGGAAGAGTTTCAAAAGCTGATGGACGACGGCGTCGGTCTGGCATGCATTCACTATGGTGTGGAGATTCCCAAAGGCGAGCCAGGCGATAAGTTTGTCGACTGGATCGGTGGATACTTCGAGACATGGTGGAGTGTAAATCCACACTGGACCGCCTCGTTCACGAAGCTGCCAGATCACCCGGTTGCCAATGGCGTCGAGCCGTTTGAGATCAACGACGAGTGGTACTACAACATGCGTTTTCGAGACGACATGGAAGGTGTCACGCCGATCTTGACCGCCATTCCACCAGAAAGCACGCTGAGCCGACCAGATGGCGCGCATAGCGGCAACCAACATGTTCGTGCGATGAAGGGCCAGCCTCAGCACGTGGCCTGGGCTTCTGAACGTGAAGATGGTGGACGTGGCTTCGGTTTCACAGGCGGTCACTTCCATTGGAATTGGGCCGACCCGAATTTCCGCAAGACGGTTCTCAATGCCATCGTCTGGATCAGCCACGAAGAGGTTCCCAAGAACGGTGTCGAATCCAATTCGTTCACTCGTAGTGATATGGAAGGCCTGATTCCGGGACCGAAGCCGCAGCCCAAGAAGAAAGAAGCCAAGAAGCCAACGAACAACAAGGTTTCTAAAAATGCAAAGCCTCTTTACCAAAGCCCCGTCGTCACCACGGCGACCCCAGGGCATCAGGTCGACATTAAAGTCGACCTGAAAGGGGCCAAGAAGCTGTTTCTCGTCGTCTCCGATGGCGGGAATGGCTACAGCTGCGATTGGGCCGATTGGATCGAGCCAAAGCTGGTCGGTCCCAGTGGCGAGAAGCTTTTGACCGAACTGAATTGGAAGAAAGCCACCACCGATTGGCGGAGCGTCAATAAGAACCGGAACGTCGACGGCACACCGCTGATGGTCAACGGCAAGGCCTATGAAAATGGGATCGGTACGCACGCCAATTCTGTTATCGAATACGATTTGCCAGAAGGTTACACCACGTTTGTCGCCAAAGGGGCGTTGGACAATGGTGGAACGAATCAGAATGGCGGCAACGACACGTCGGTTCAATTTGCTGTTTACAGCGAGAACCCTGGCAACGTTTCCGAGCAAGCTGCCGCTGCGGGACGCGAGCCTGAAACTGCGGTTGCTAATCTCGACATCTACCCAGGACTTGAAGCGACGCTAACTGCTTCGGAACCTGATCTAAAAAGCCTAACTAACATCGACATCGATCACCGCGGCCGAATCTGGGTCTGCGATGTGATGAACTATCGCCGCAACAACGGCAGCCGGGAAGCAGGGGATCGCATCCTGATTCTGGAAGATGAAGATGGGGACGGAGTGGCCGACAGCTCGAAGGTCTTCTATCAAGGTCGCGACATCGATTCGGCGATGGGCATTTGTGTGCTTGGAAACAAAGTTATCGTTTCCGCGTCACCGAATGTTTACGTCTTCACCGATGAAAATGGCGACGATAAGCCGGAAAAGAAAGAGCTTTTTTTCACGAAGACCGGACAGCCTCAGCACGACCACTCCGCCCACAGCTTCCTCTTTGGACCCGACGGAAAACTGTATTGGAATGTCGGTAACACTGGAAAGCATGTCCACGACGCGAATGGCAACGTCATCGTCGATAAAGCGGGCAATCCGGTCGTCGATAACGGCAAGCCTTACTTCGGTGGTATGCCGTTTCGTTGTAATCTAGACGGCAGTGAATTCGAGGTTCTCGGCCATAACTTTCGCAATAACTACGAAGTAACTGTCGACTCGTTCGGCACGCTTTGGCAGAGCGACAACGACGACGATGGTAACCGTGGTGTACGCATCAACTACGTGATGCAGTACGGCAACTATGGCTACCGCGATCAAATGACGGGCGCTGGATGGCGGGATCCGCGGACCAACATGGAAAGCGAAGTTCCGCTGCAGCATTGGCATTTGAACGATCCCGGTGTCGTTCCCAACTTGCTGCAAACAGGTGCCGGTTCGCCGACTGGGATTTGCATGTACGAAGGCGACTTGTTGCCGGAAGTCTTTCACAATCAGGTCATCCACTGCGATGCCGGCCCAAGTATTGTGCGTGCCTATCCTGTGAAGAAAGATGGCGCCGGCTATTCGGCCGAGTCGGTCGATATCTTGCACGGGGCTCGCGACAACTGGTTCCGTCCGGCCGATGTCTGTGTTGCGCCGGATGGTTCGATCTTCGTCAGTGACTGGTACGATCCCGGCGTCGGCGGACATGGTCAACGCGATCTTGATCGTGGTCGCTTGTTCCGCGTCGCTCCAGAAGGCTCGAAATACATCATCCCGAAGTTCGATTTCTCGACGATCGAGGGTTGCATTAAGGCGCTTGAAAACCCATGCCTATCAGTTCGTTATATGGCGTGGACGAAACTGCACGAGCAGGGAGCCGAGGCGGAAGCCGCGCTGAAGTCGGCTTACGATTCAGCCAAAGATCCGCGCTATCAGGCCCGCCTGTTATGGCTGCTCGGCAAGATCGAGGGGAAAGGACGCCAATACGTTGATCTGGCTCTTGCATCGAGTAACCCCGACATCCGCATCACCGGTTTGCGAATGGCCCATCAGCTCGATATTCCGGCCACTGAGGTCGTTGCCAAAGTGCTCAACGATAAGTCACCGCAGGTTCGCCGCTCGGCAGCTATCGAACTTCGCTTTGACGGAAGCGACAAAGCCTCGCAGCAATGGGCGGCACTTGCCAAACAATACGATGGTAAAGATCGCTGGTATCTGGAATCGCTCGGCATCGGGGCGGATCTACATTGGGATAGCCGCTTGGCAGCTTACCTCAAAGCAATCGATGGAAAGCTCGATACGCCGGCCGAAAAAGATATCGTCTGGCGAAGTCGCGCGACCCAGACGCCGAAGCTAATCGCGACGATGGTCGCGGATCAGAAGAATCAGCCCGATCAGCTGCCGCGATACTTCCGAGCCCTCGACTTTCAGCCAAATGCCGACGCGGTCAACGAGGCCGTCGCAGCACTCGCGTTCTCAGGCACTCGGCATGACGACGCGGAGACGTTGATCATTTCCGAATCGGTCAAGCGTCTTAAGAACTTCGACGCCAACAATCCCGAGACCGCCGCCGCAATGGAAAAGGCCCTCGCGAAGTTGGCAGGGACGCCGATGTATGTTGATCTTGTCGAACGTTTTCAGCTGAAGAATCACTATGGTGATCTGCTGGAAATTGCGTTGGCTCAACCAGAGACCGAATCAGGCGTCGCTGCTGTAAACGTGCTGCTTCGTCGCGGTCAGAATCAAATGCTCGGCAAGACGCTCCGGAATGGTACGACAGAGCAGAAGCTTGCATTGACGACTGCCATTTCCAATAGCAGCACAGGGCAAGCCAATGCTTGGCTGACACGCACGTTGAACGACTCGTCGGCCGACTTGCAAGTCCGAAGGGCTGCCGTGAAGGGCTTGGCGAACAACGAAAAATCGGCCGAGCAGTTATTGGAACTAGCTAAAGCAGGAAAGCTTGATGCCGAATTGATGCAGGCCGCCGCAGCTCCCCTGAAGATTGCTGTTTGGGCGGACGTTCGCCGTCAGGCCGCCGAGCTCTTCCCGCAACCACCGTCGAAGGACAATAAGCCACTGCCTCCGCTGGATGCGCTGGTGAAAATGAAAGGCTCAGCTGCCAAAGGAAAGCAAGTCTTTGCAACGACAGGAACATGTAGCAAGTGCCATGTGGTAAACAACGAAGGCAAAGAGGTTGGTCCAAACCTGAGCGAGATCGGCTCGAAGCTTAGTCGTGAAGCGATGTTCGAGGCCATTCTTTATCCCAGTGCAGGGATTAGCCACAACTACGAGAATTGGGCTGTGCTTACCGACAGCGGAACTGCCGTGGCAGGCCTGAAGACGAGCGAAACGGCCGATTCCATCACAATCACCAACGCGGAAGGCTTGGCTCGAACGATCCCTAAAGACGAAGTCGAAGAGATCCGCAAGTTGCCGATCTCAGTGATGCCCAACGACCTGCAGAAATTGATGACGGTGCAAGAGCTTGTCGACGTTGTTGATTACGTTTCGACGCTGAAAAAGAAATAGTCGCCGCCAGATTTCGTTTTAAAAGCTTGAAGGTCGTGTGAACATCGTCGTTCACACGGCCTTTTTTGTTGGTTTCTGCCGATTCTGCGGAATTTTCTACATTTGGGTCCTTCGACTCACCCCAAGATGCGACCTAGAATAGAGAGTTTAAGAAGAATATGCGGCTCCGTGCCCCTTCCGATCCGATCCTCGCGAACGTTCCTCTGACTTAAGCCAGCCATGATTCGACTTGCCGTCTCTTTCGCTTTGACCCTGGCCATTTGCCCCCCATCGCTTGCCCAGGAAGCCATTTTTCCCGCGTCAGATCTGCTGCCTAAGAAAGAAATCGGGGCGACTCGCTTTCTGCAGAAGCATCGCAAATTTGACGGACGTGACGTGATTGTGGCTGTCTTCGATACCGGCTGCGATCCGGCTGCCCCGGGGCTGCAAGTCACTTCGGATGGCAAACCAAAAATCATCGACATGATCGATGCGACTGGAAGTGGCGACGTCCGAACGACCACGATTCGCAAAGTGGAAGAAGGCCAGATTGAAGGGCTCACCGGCCGCAAACTAACGATTCCTGAGAAATGGAAGAACCCCAGCGGCGAGTATCGCGTCGGCATGAAGCCCGCCTACGAGCTGTTCCCCGGTCACGTCATTCCGCGACTTCGCTCCGAAAATCGTAAGCCATGGGATGAATCGGTTCGCGTGAAAGTCGAGCAGTTGACGCGCGAGATCGCGGCGTTCGACAAAGCGAATCCGAAGCCGAAAGGGGAGAAGAAGAAAGAGAAGAAGGAACTTGAAACGCGTCTCGAAGAGTTGACCAAGCTTGGTAAGAATTGGAGCGATCCAGGCCCGATCTACGACTGCATTGTCTTCAGCGACGGCAAGTCGTGGCAGGCCGCCATCGATACTGACGAAGATGGCGATCTGGCCGACGAAAAGCTGATGACCAACTACAAAGTGAAGCGTCAGTATTCGACGTTTGGCGAAGTCGACTTGGTCACCTTTGCCGTCAACATTTATCAGGACGGAGATGTGCTTAGCATCGTCGTCGATGCCGGTACGCATGGAACACACGTTGGTGGTATCATCGCCGCCAATCATCCTGATTCGCCGGAGCTCAATGGCGTTGCCCCTGGGGCACAGATTGTTTCGGTGAAAATCGGCGATTCGCGACTAGGTTCGAACTCAACCGGCATTGGTGAAGATCGTGGTCTGATCGCAGTGCTGGAAAACAACTGTGACCTGATCAACATGAGCTACGGCGGTCCTTCGCCTGAGTGGAGCACCGGCCGTACGGCTCGTTTGTTCTCGGAGATTGTCAATCGATACGGGGTCATCTTTGTCGCCAGTGCTGGAAATAGCGGCCCGGCCCTTAGTACCGTGGGCGGACCTGGCGGAACGACATCAGCCATTCTAGGCGTCGGTGCCTACGTTTCTCCTGAGCTGATGTCGGCGGCCTACTCGGTTCGAGAAGAACTGGGTGAAACACCGTTCACATGGAGTTCGCGCGGGCCGACGATGGATGGTGACTTGGGTGTCGACATTACTGCCCCTGGAGCTGCGGTCGCGCCCGTTTCGCGTTCGGCGCTTTCGCCAGGCATGTTGATGAACGGTACGTCGATGTCTTCGCCGAATGCTTGTGGCGGGGTCGCATTGATCTTAAGTGGCTTGAAGCAAGAGAAGATCGAGTACACGCCTGAGTCGGTCAAGTTGGCCATCAAGAATACCGCTCGGAAGCTGGAAGGGGGCTCGGTTTGGGCTAACGGCCACGGCTTGATCCAAGTCGATGCGGCATTCAATTGGTTGGAAGACCATCACGAAGATGTCGAACCAGAAGTTCGCTACGAAGTTTCGCTGCCAGGCATGCGAACCAAGCGTGGCATATATCTGCGAGAACCGGACGAGCTTGCCCGAGTTCAGGAAGTGACTGTGGATGTCGATCCAGTCTTCAACGAAGACGATAAGTTCGATCCACGTGCGAACTACCAGGCCGAGTTCTTTTTGAAGTGCGACGCTGACTGGGTGAAAGTGCCAGAGAATTTTTACCTGAATCATGGCGGGCGAAGCTTCAAGATTGAAGTCGATCCACGCCAACTGAAGCCTGGAGCACACTTTGCTTCTGTTGAAGGATATTACGCCAATCGGCCTGAAATGGGACCTCGTTTCCGTCTGCCGATCACCGTGCTTATGCCGACTCCTCGCAAGACGCCAACCCAATTTCAGACGACGTTGCGTCTAACGCCAGGCCAAGTGGATCGAACGTTTGTTGACGTTCCGATGGGGGCGACATGGGTTAACGTGCGAGTAAAGCCAACAAAAGCGGATGACTCGAAGTTGTACGTGTTTCACGCACTGCAGCGATTGGAAGATCGAGCGTTTCCGACGATCGAGAACAAAAGCTTCCTCCGGGTCGAACCAAACGAAGTCAGCGAAATCAGCTTCGCCGTCGCCGAAGGAAAGACTTTGGAGATGACGTTGGCTCAATATTGGTCGACCCTCGGCGATACCGAAGTCGAGCTGGAAGCCAATTTCTTTGGCATCGTTCCCAGCCCCGGCGATTTGGCTTGGGATGGAACGAATCCGATTCATCGCGTCGACGTTCAATCGAGCCTGGGGCCGATCGAGCTGAAGCCGAGTGCTAAGTTCACGAAGCTGCGTAAGACGCTTCTTCCCGTGAAGAGTGATGTTGAGGCTCTCGACCCGCAGCGTGACGAGTTCCCACGCAAGCGTTTGAATTACGGAATCACGTTGACGTACGAGTTCAGCCTGAGCGAAAAGTCGACGGTCACTCCAGAGCCGATCATCTGGGCCAATGGTTACGATCGCTATTCTGGTGGCGTGTATGTGATTTACGACACTAATAAGCGTGTCATGCAGACCGGGGCAGGGGGACGCAGTGCTTCGCTGGAAAAAGGAAAGTACACGTTGACGTTCTACTTCCGTCAGGAAGATCGCGACGAAGTCTTGGAACTCGAAAACATGCCGATCTGGCTTGATTTCGATATCGGCGGAGGCCCTGGCGTTCGTACGTTTAACTCGCACGCAAAGGCGGCCAGCCAGTCAGGTGGCTTCAGTTCGACATGGCTGCGGCCAGGCGAGTTGCTGCCGGTCTTCCTGACACTTAATACCAAGGGTTTGCCGAAGCAGGCTTCGCCGGGAGATCTATTATTGGGCGAAATTCAATTCGGTGATCCAGATGCGAAGCTCGGCGGCGACGCACGTCGCCCTGGCGGCTTCCCCTTGGAGTATGTTGTCGCTCCTCAGCCAAGTCCCAAAGCAGAGCCTTCCGATGAACCAAAAGAACATGAACCTTCGTTGGAGGATAAGCTCTTTGAAACGAAGCTGGCTCATCTGAAGACACTGAAAGATAAGAAGCAAAAGAAAGAGTTTGATAAGTTGTTCAAGGAGTTGGACAAGCAAAAGAAGAAGCACATTCCGCTGCTGCAGGCCAAGCTCATTATTCTGGATGACAACGATCGCAAGGATCACCTTCCGGAAGTCGTGGAAGCGGCTGACGCGGTGCTGAAAGCGATTAACGTGGGAAAAGTCCGCAGCTACTTTGCGGAGCGTCGCGATCCCGAGACCGACAAAGAAAAGAAGCAGATGAAGGAAATGACCGAGCAGAAGGAAGTGATCATCGATACGCTTTATCGCAAAGCTCGTGCGTTGGCCTATATGGATCTGCCTGAAGACGACCCAGAGCATCCTGAAAACAAGGACATCCGCAAAGAGCCTAAGGACGAGAAGGAACGCACCGAACTGTTCGAGAAGACGTTTGACCAGCTTGCTAGCTGGATTGATACGACGGACAAGAAGTTTGCCCTGTTGCACCTTCGTCGACTGCGACGGCACGAACGCCAAGCGGAAGCGTTGCAATTGCTTAATAAGCTAATTGCTGACGACCCAACGAACTTGCTGCTGTACAAGAAACGCTCGGATATCTACGGAGAACTGGGCTGGGACTTTGCAGAGCAGTACGAAGAGCAGTGGCGCAAACTACGCAAGCGTGACGCGTTTCTGCCAAATTAGGGCGGCATTTTGCAAACTAGAGGAGAGCGCAAGAGATCCTCGTGCCCAAAATGCGAATTTTCTCAAGGGATCGGGTGGTTAAATATTGCTGTTCCGCCCGAATTGAGAAATAATGCATTTGGCTTGAGCACCCTTTCTCAATCCTGCCGCAACACAGCCCCTCTGGTGTCTGATGAAAATATTAATTCGCTCCGCTCTAGCAATTTTCTGCTTGAGCGTCTTGCCGATGGTCGCAACGGCGGAAGAACTCGAGATTGATTTCGGACGTGATATTCGTCCGATCCTTTCTGGCAAATGCTTTCATTGTCATGGGCCTGATCCCGAATCGCGAGAGGCCGGGCTGCGCCTGGATCTCGAGGAAGAAGCACGTGCCGAACTCGAAAGCGGCATGCAAGCCATCATCCCGGGGCATGCCGATGACAGTGAATTGATTGCGCGGGTAATTTCCGACGATGAATTTTCGCGGATGCCACCTCCCGAGATCGGAAAGCCTCTTACGGAGCGAGAAGTTCAGCTGCTCAAGCAGTGGATTAACGACGGTGCCAAGTATGCCCCGCACTGGTCGTTTGTGCCGCCCAAGAAACATGACCCACCTCAAGTCGAACAAACAGATTGGGTGAAACATCCGATCGATCATTTCGTGCTCAAGCGGCTCCAAGCGGAAGGGCTCACGCCAAACGAAGAAGCCGATCGCTACACGCTGGCTCGCCGCGTTTCGTTCGCGTTGACCGGCTTGCCGCTTTCGGTTGAAGAGACCGAAGCATTCGTCAACGATGACTCCCCCGATGCCTATGAAAAGCTGGTCGATCGGTTGTTGGCCGATCCTGCTTACGGCGAACGCTGGACGCGTGTCTGGCTCGATATTGCCCGATATGCCGATTCGATGGGATACGCTTCCGATTACCTGCGAACGATCTGGCCGTACCGCGATTGGGTCATTCAGGCGATCAACGAGAACAAGCCGTTCGATCAGTTTTCGATCGAACAGCTTGCCGGCGACTTACTGCCGAATCCGACCCAAGAGCAAATCGTTGCGACTGGCTTTAACCGCAACACGATGACCAACACCGAAGGGGGCACCAACGACGAAGAGTTCCGCAACGCAGCCGTCGTCGATCGTGTGAATACAACCGTCTTGGCTTGGATGGGACTCACGATGGAGTGCGCTCAGTGCCATACGCACAAGTACGATCCGATCACGCAGAAAGAATACTTCGAGTTCTTTGCGATCTTCAATCAGACCGCCGATGCCGATCGTCGTGACGAAGCCCCTGTCCATAGCTGGTTTACCGACCAGCAGAAGGCTCAACAGGCCAGCATCCAATCGCAGATTGACCAGGCCAAGGGCAAACTCAAAGGAATGTTAGAGAACTCGACAGACATTGTGCTTTCCGAAAGCATTCCGAATGTCGGGCGATATGTTCGCGTCGAAAATCTGACCGACGGCGGTTTCCTGCACATTGCCGAGGTCCAAGTTTTCTCCGGTGCTGATAACGTTGCCATGAAGGGAAAAGCAACGCAAAGCAGTGTCGATTACAACGGCCCGCCCAATCTGGCGATCGATGGCAATACCAACGGAGACTACTCCGGGGCGATGAGCACGACGCACACCAAGGAAGAGAAGAATCCTTGGTGGGAAGTCGATCTGGGTGCCAACACGACGATCGACAAAGTGGTGATTTGGAATCGTACCGACAACAATCTCTTCAACCGAATGAAGTCGTGTCGCGTGATTCTGCTGGACGAAAATCGCCAGCCGGTTTGGGCCGGTCGCGTGAACTCGCCATTCAATCCAAGTGCCGAATTCGTTCCGCCGAAGACAATCGACGGTATGGACGAGCAAGCTCGCAATGAATTGGCCGCCTATTTGAAAGGCAATTCGCCGGAACTTGAAAAGCAGAAGAAACAGATCGCCGCGTTGGAAAAGAAGCTGAATGCCATCAAGCCAATCACCAGTCCGGTGATGCAGGAATTGCCAGCAGATAAGCAGCGCAAGTCGTTCATTCAAATTCGGGGTAACTATCAATCGCATGGCGAGGAAGTCGGCCCGAGCGTGCTCGATAGCTTCCACGCATTTCCGGAAGATAGCAGAGCCGATCGACTGGCGATGGCCGAGTGGTTGGTCAGCAAAGAAAACCCGCTGACCGCTCGCGTGGTCGTGAACCGCCACTGGGAACAGCTGTTTGGCATTGGCATTGTCGAAACGAGTGAAGATTTCGGTTCGCAAGGCGAGCTGCCGACCCATCCACAATTGCTCGACACATTAGCGGTTGAATTGATGGAGCATGACTGGGACACCAAATGGCTGGTCAAGCAAGTGGTGATGAGTCAGGCCTTCCGCCAATCGGCCACCACAACGCCAGAGAAGTTGGAAAAGGATGCACGTAATCAATTGGTTTCGCGTGGTCCGCGGGTTCGTCTTTCGGCCGAAATGGTTCGTGATCAGGCATTGGCGGTCAGTGGTTTGCTGAGCGATAAAATGTTCGGCCCATCGGTTCAGCCACCACGGCCGAACTTGGGGCTGCGTTCGGCGTTTGGTGGTTCGACTGACTGGACTAACAGCACCGGGGAAGACCGCTATCGTCGCGGGCTTTACACGACCTGGCGTCGTACGACTCCTTATCCATCGATGGCAACGTTCGATGCCCCGAGCCGTGAAGTTTGCACAATTCGCCGCATCACGACCAACACGCCACTGCAAGCTTTGGTCACATTGAACGATCCGGTTTACATCGAAGCGGCTCAAGCTTTGGGGCACGAGGTTTGGAAGCAGCAAGACAAGTCGCTCGAAGCGAAGTTGGAATACGCCTTCTATCGATCGCTCCAACGACCACCGACCGCGCAGGAAACGGCTCGCCTCAAGCAACTGTTCGAGCAAGCCAAATCGCAATATGCCGAAATGCCAGAGGAAGCCACCAAACTGGCGACCGACCCACTGGGTCCTCTTCCTGACGGAGCCGCTGCCGATGAAATGGCGGCTTGGACGATCGTGGGCAACGTGCTGTTGAATCTGGACGAAGCACTTAACCGCTAAGCCTGATTCGCAGCCACCAACTCCCTTACTTCCCAGAGTAATCCGATGAATCCTTTCCATCGACCTCTCCAAAATATCACGCGTCGCTACTTCCTATCGCAGTGCCAGGCCGGTATTGGTGGCATGGCGTTAAGCTCGTTGTTGGGAGGTTCACTGCAAGCTTCCGATACGCGAAGCAAGAACCCGATGGCTCCGGATCAGCCGCACTTTCCTGCCAAAGCAAAGTCGGTCATCTATTTGCACATGACCGGTTCGCCGCCGAACTTGGACATGTTTGATTACAAGCCGGAGTTGCTGAAGTACAACGACAAGGACTGCCCGGCGGAGTTCCTCGAAGGGAAGGAGTTCGCGTTTACCAAGGGCACGCCCAAGCTGATGGGCACGCCGCACAAGTTCCGCAAAGTTGGTAAGTCTGGCTTGTGGATGTCGGACGCGCTGAATCACTTGGAAGATGTCGCGGACGATCTTTGTTTCGTCCACTCGATGAATACCGATCAGTTCAATCACGCTCCGGCGGAACTGCTGCTGTTTACCGGATCGCCACGCTTGGGACGCCCTTCGATGGGCTCTTGGGTTACTTATGGATTAGGTTCAGAAAATCAAAACTTGCCAGGCTTCGTCGTGCTCGTTTCCAGCGGATCGAATCCGTCAGGCGGCAACAGCGACTGGGGCAGCGGGTTCCTGCCATCTGTCTATCAGGGCGTTCAGTGCCGGTCGAAGGGAGACCCCGTTTTGTACTTGAACAACCCGCAAGGGATGAGCAAGGACATGCGGCGAATGACGCTCGACGCGATGAACGACTTGAATGAACTGGAGCTTCAGCGAAACGGCAATCCGGAAACGGAAACGCGAATCAGCCAATACGAGCTGGCCTTCCGCATGCAAATGGCGGCTCCTGAGGCTATGGATTTAAGCCAGGAAACGCAGTCGACGCTCGATGCCTATGGCGCGAAGCCAGGTGACTCGAGCCTGGCCAACAACTGTTTACTGGCTCGTCGCCTGGTCGAACGAGGCGTCCGCTTTGTTCACCTCTTTGACTGGGGCTGGGACTTCCACGGCACCGGAAAGGCAACAGGACTCGGCGATGGTCTTACGGGCAAATGTGCCACGATGGACAAGCCAGTGACGATGCTCTTGAAGGATCTCAAGCAGCGAGGTCTGCTGGAAGATACCTTGGTGGTTTGGAGCGGCGAGTTCGGCCGAACCCCATTCCGCGAAGGACGAACGGCCGGCAGCCAAATTCTCGGTCGCGATCACTACCCCGACGTCTTCACCGTTTGGATGGCCGGCGGTGGAGTGAAGCCAGGCTATTCGTACGGATCAAGCGACGAGCTCGGTTTCAAAGTTGCCGAAAACAAAGTCCACGTCCACGACTTGCAAGCCACCATCTTGCACTGCTTGGGTATGGATCATGAACATCTTACGTATCACTATGCCGGTCGAGATTTCCGTTTGACCGACGTTCATGGGCATGTGGTCCACGACATTTTGGCGTAGCCGTTATTCGTCTTCCGGCTGCACCGAGACAAGGCCCTTGATGTTCTTGGCGTAAATCCAAGACGACTTCTCGGTGCGAATGTGCGTTTCCGCGGTGATCAAGCCGTCGCGTGCGAGCGTCTTCAGTTCGGCCAGACGGTAGGGGCCCGACTCCTGAAACTTGGGCGGGAACTTGACGTAAAACTCGGTCAAGTCAGGCTTCGCATCTTTGGGTGGTTCCGGAGCGAAGATCGGCGTCTTCCGCTTTTCACGCCCAGGATACTGGTGCTTCTTCTTTTTGCCTGACTCAAGGAACGGCTTGAGGGTAGGGAAGATCTCGCCGAGTTTTTGGTAAATCAATTCCGTTTTCATGGCGGGGGCCTGTAGGAAAGGGGCTTCTTCACCGGGTGTTCCGTCGTTCGTTACGCATGCGGTGTTTGTTCGTTCGGGAAGTACGATCGAGTTCATCGAACCTTCATCACTCCTTCATGGTGCTTGCGAAGCTAGCAGGCTCGGGCAAAGTAGGGGATTGATATTGATCCGTTTTGCCAAAATGGAAATGATCATGCTCTACGCCTCCATCATGCATGGCCCCTGAAAACGCTACCTGTTCAGGAGCAGGGCCATCCGTCCCCGGCACATTCGGTGCTTTGGATCGACCAACTACGGCTGCCTTTGAGTAGGGCGGCTTCGACACAGCGAACGGCGCCCGATAGCGAAGCGGCACGATCGCAAGTCATATGCTTCAGGGATGATCACGTTATGTCGCGTCTCAAGTACGACCCGTGGGTGCTCGCGCTCCATTTGCTCGATGCCAGTGGCAACCACCGCGTGGTGATGTCACCAGGTCGGTTGTCTCAAATCCTGACTGCCAGCCGTCGTGTCGAAACGATTCATTCGGTCCACGTCCGCGGCATCCAAGCCGACCCCGGCGAACTCGCTCAGCTGGTCGACCAGGGCCGAATGATCGCGCTGACGGGGTTTCCGCAGCGGGTTCTCTTCACCACCGGAGAAGGGATGATGCGGCAGGAAGTCGAAGAGGTCTTTCGGGCCTTCACAACCATCGAGTTCGCGCTGCCTAACCCCCTCCGGCATCAACTGCTGCCGTTTCATGAGACCGACTCCGAGCAGCTCGAAGCAGGTCTCGAATCGTGGCTGCGTACCATCGAGTACTATGCTCGCGTGAAGCATGCCTGGCAGCTTTCGTCGGAGCTGATCGTCCGCATACCCCAAGGAAACCTGGCGATCGATCTGGCCGGTCGACTCGACTCGCTTGGCTGGCGAGCCGCATTCCGTGTCCAGCGAAGCGGCGGCGCGAGTGCGTTTTCGCTCGAACAGCAGAAAGCCGACTACGGCATGAAGCTATGCGAAGAGCCATACCGCGTGATGACGTTTGGGGCTTGCGGGCAACTGACAGGGTGCAGCGGCCAGCGGCGACAACGTGTTTACTTCGGCGGCTTGGAAGAAGACTCGCTACGCGGGCTGTGGGAAAGCTCGGCGATGGAGGCGTGGCGGATGAACCGTACCGAAAGCCAATGCCAAGGCTGCCCCGGTCTTGGAAGCACACTCCGTCGACCATCGCTGATCAGCGTTTACGACTCGGTCGGCGAACAACGCTTCCACGAGTACCCACACCAGCAGCTGCGAAAGATCGCCGATGAATCAGAAGGCCGCCTGACGGCACGCAGCTCGGCGAGAGAGATCTTTCGGACGCCACGAAAAGCGTCGTAAAGGAAGCCATGCATCGAGTTGCCAACGATCGTCCGTTAAGAAAGAATCCGCTTCGACCATTGTACCAGGGTGTCCAAGCGAAGCGGCACTTCGGCGTAACGGATGCCTGCGCTTGAGGTTACGCAGTCACGCTTTTAAAGCATGAAAACGTGACGGAATCGTTTCCCTTATTGCGAGCCTCTTTTTGCCGAAAAGGACGCGAGTTTTCGCATAGACTCGCCGTATGCCTGGCTAATAAATCGTGGATAAAAGATGTATTCTTGTGCAATACTTCGTTACAATAGGCGCATCGGTCAACGAGGGGGCAGGGCGGCCGAATTAAGGGTGGCGAAAGTTGCCCTGGCGGAGCGACGACCGAGGGCCAAGTCGACCTCGCTACTTTTTTTCTGCGCGACGTTTCTCTTCCGGAACGCGAATCGGAAGTCGCGCGTGACCGACAATGCCGACTTGCCGGTTGTCAGGCAATCGGGTGTCATAGATCGGACGGCCATGCAGCGCTTCCACGGCGTCGGGCGTGAACTGTAATTGGTCGCGATGATCGTTCACGAAGTCCCACGTCAGAGACACTTCAATCCGTTTGGCCGGCTTGCCATCCCCGCGCGCTGACATGTCGCAGATTACCTGGCTCGGTACGAACGTTTCGCCGATCATGGCCCACGTTACTTCGGCCGACGAAGTTTGCTGCCAATCTTCCCGCTCGAATCCAGAGACCCAGCGTCGGCACTTCGTTACCACGCCTAGTTGGTTGCGATCGAACGAGAGCATCGTGCGTCCCCGCAGCACACCAGGGCGTTTTCCCTCGTCGAGTACTTTCAAGATCTGTTCCTTGAGGCTCGCATATTTTTCCGGCAGGTTCTCGGCGACTTCGCGAATCGACTTCTCTTTGTTTTGAATGGTCACATGCACGCTGGCTCCGTCCGTTTCGACCGCGATAATCTTCTGCATCTCAAACCCTTCACGCGGTGATTGAAACGCGACCGGCTTCGGCACGATCAAGAAGCCGCTGCCGATGATAGGCATCTCGCGGAAATCGAACGGCATGTAGGCCGGGAAGAACTCCGGCATTTTGTCCCGTTCGTACATCAGCACGCCACAGAAACGGTCGCGATTTTCAATCATGAACACCGCTTCTTCGTTGCGAACCCAGTAGGTCGAACAACTGGCCCGGTCCAGCATGTTGCAGCTTTCCATGTCGCGTGGAAAGTCGAACTGGTAACGTCCGGTGGTCTGTTCGATGACTTGGCGTTCGCGCTGGACATTGGGAAAGACTTCTGACTTTTGCTCGACGAGGAACGAGAACGCTCCGTATTCGATTCTTTCGAGATGATCGCACAACGCGTCGAGATGCTGCCGGGCCAGGGCCTCGTCGGCCGGCGAAACGGCCTCTTGGCCCTGGGCCGCGGCGCTCCACGAAAGAAGGCTAAGCAAAACGGCCAAGCCGCAGGTGATCGGTTCACGTCCCATTCGCATGGTTCCCCTCCGTAAGTCAGATCGCTTGAATCCCTTGGTCCCAGCCGCCGTTGTAATTGATTTTTGATCGACGGTCACCTGAAAAATGACCTGAGCATGGCATCCGGGACAAACGATTGCACAGCGTAAGAAGACATGCCGACGAAGACGACGGCATGGCACCCTCTGTTTGAGAGTTATCACGCGGACGTGAGCACGACGCCTTCGACTATTGTGGCAACGGTGAGGATGGCACCTGGAGTTATGTGGATGCGTGAAGCGTTGTTTCGACTAGATGCGACCGAAGCTGGTTTTTAATGAGACGCCGAGTGCTTGGGAGATTTGTTCAGGGATCGAGATTTGCCAGCCAGGCGATTCGAAGGTAGGCCAGTTCCAGAAAAGCGCGGCAACGTAACATAACCCGAGGTCTGGTTTCGTTCGCCAACGCGTCACGTCGAAGCTTCTTTCGCACGCAGGGCAGGGGATGTCGGTCGAACCTTCGTCGTTATAGAAGTTGGCGGCTGCATCGACGAGTGAGCCGACCAAATCGTGGGGATCGTTGAACGTTGCTTCACACGTGGGACAACGCATCCAGTGAAAAACGGTGAAGCCGAAGAAGTTGACCCACTTCTCCGCGACGATTTGCACGCCGATCTCGGTAAGGTCGTTCCAATAGTCGAGTTCCGCCGGGCAATCGGCTGTGGCGGGCTGGCATCGGTAAAGCTCGTTCAGTTTGGGGCCGGGCAAGTACCCTATTCCGTTGAGCACGACGTCGGATGACGTTTCGGCCGCGATGATACCTGCGTCGATCAATGTGTTGCGCAGACGAGCGGCCTCTGCAGCGGCATTGTCAGGGGTGGCGGTCGGATGGATGAGGACTTGGTAGGTCGTGCTCATGGGCGGCCCATTGTTGACGCAAAGGAAGTACCTCTTTGTAGCAGGCCGATGGCTTCGAAACAAAAAAAGGCAACCCGGTGGGGCCGGGTTGCCTGCACGATGGTGTTGTCGCGCTAGGGGTTAGCGTTTGGGTATTTCAAAGTTTTGCGTCGAGTCTTCCTTGGGGAGGTCGATTCGCTGCGAGTATGGCTTGAACAAGCTCACGCCGAGGTCGCTTTCGGAATTGGCTTGGCCATCGTAGCCGACAATGCGAACGCCGTAGGCACCGCCGAGGACGCCTTTGCCGGGGGCCGTTTCGTAGTGGCCGTTTTCAATGTTGATGAACGTGCCTGGGCCTGGGTTGCCTTCGCGCGAGTTGGGCGTGAACTGGATTTCGCCTTTGGGGACCGGTTGGCCGTCGTAGGTGACTTCGCCGGATAGGTGAAAGCGATCCAAGCCGTCCGACTTGGCACAACCGAGCGTCAGCAAACCACAGCCAAGCAATACCGCGGCATAAAGGGTGTTCTTCATGGGTCGCGTTCCTTCGCTTAGTTGCTGTTATAACCGCTGACCGGCAGGCCGTCGTTGCGGATGGCCAACTGGCTATACATTTGCGTGTCCATCGTTTCGATGAAGAACTGCACCGAGGCATCGCTGAGCAGCATTTCGCAGCCGCCGGGGTGGTAGCTGCCGAAGCAACGCGATTGAGTACTGTGCGAGGCTTCCTGCAACGAATTGATCGGAGCCAAGGCGCTGGCAAGCGTGCCTGGCATGCACCACAAGTTGTTGATGTTGGCGCTGCTGGCCCAGCCGAAGTTCTTGCCGTCGGGGCGATTGTGGGTTTGGTAACGGCTTTCTCCCACCATGATGACATTGGTCGTACCGTCGGTGGCGTCGCGGAACTTGGTGCCGGAGTTGTGATACAGCATGCCGTTGGTGTCGTTACCACGCAGCGGATCGCTGGAAGCTCGGCACTGGAAGTCGTACGTGCTGGAAGACGAATCCCAGATACCGCCCCCCATGACACCCATGTAGGAAAGCAGGTTTTCCTGTTGCGAGGTGCGTGGATCGGAAGGGCACTGGTAGATGTCCAGCTGCGTATCGAACAACGCCTGATTGGTGGCACTGCCGGCACCGTCGATCGGGTTCATGGTGAACTTCTCGGAGAAGTTGAACCGATCGTGCAGGTTGCCTTGTTCAATGAACGGCAGCAGCATGGCGGTCCAAGGGGCAAACGCATTGTTCGACCCGGAAGAGCTCCAGCAGTTGCCGCTGGAAGCGACTTGGGTGCGATTGCTGATGTAACCTGACGGGAAACTGCCGAACGTATCGTGATAGTTGTGCAGGCCCAGGCCGATGTTCTTCATGTTGTTGGTGCAGCTCATGCGTCGAGCTGCTTCGCGAGCTTGTTGCACAGCCGGCAGCAGCAATGCAATGAGCACACCGATGATGGCGATCACCACGAGAAGCTCCACAAGGGTGAAGCCGCGGCGCGAGAATGCTTTGGTCATGGGGTTGGCACTCTTCAAGGGAGGAAGATAAAGGATGGCGTTTTGCGGTAGGATTGCATGTAAACAATAAAATGCAGCTACTTAGCCTAACTAAATAATGGAAGCGACAACAGATTAATTGTGGCGATAGAGGTGCCTTTTTGGGCACGCTGGAACGGGGGCCGCTCCCCTAAAGAGAGTGGCTGCTCGTCCCTGGGGAACGGCAGCCACTGCGTAAGTATTAAATTGACAAGCGGTTAGGCGTGGTTATTTTTTGGCCTTCGTAGGCGATTTGTCTTTGTCAGGGTTCGGCGTGCTGAGGTCAATTTCTTTCTTGCCGGTTCCTTCGAAACCTGGTTTCGTCGTGCCATCTTCGTTCAAGCCATCGACGGTCCAAAGCAAGCCGCGAGCGACGAGGCTCAGCCAAACATCGTTGTTCATCGTCTCGTTGTAGTGTCCGAGCGTGGTCGAGAAGCTCTTCGTGCCGTCGTACTCGTTGCACCAGATGACGTTGTGATCCTTCTTGGTGTCGACCCCATAAGCTTTGGCGAGCGGGGTGGCGGAGTCCCAAGTCTTTTCGATCTTGTAGAGCTCGCCGCGGTCGACTTTCCAATCTTTAGGGAAGCCTTGCATGATGGGGTGATCCGACTCGAGCGTGACGATGTCTAGCGGATGCTTGCCTTCGTGGCTGGTGCTTCGCATGCCGATCAGTTTGCGCCACTCGTCGGTCTTTGCGTTGCGATAGCTGTGCATCGAGCAGTGCACGAAGATGGCCGGAATGTTGTTTTCAGTGTGCGCTTTGACGATCCCTTCGACGAACTCGACGTCGTCGACGTGGCCGTAGCATTCGTTGTGGAAGACAACGTCGTACGGTTTGATCCAGTCGTGATTCAAGTAGACTGGCACTTTCACCTGGCGGCCGTCGCCGGCGATGACGACATCCCACTCGATGTTGACGCGTTGGCTGAGGCCTTCGGTGATGATCTTGATTTGGGCAGGGTAATCGTGGCAGCAACCGCCAGTGATGAGCAAGCCTTTGAGCTTCGCTTTCTCTTCAGCGAACGAAGTTCCAGCGACGGCCAGCACAAGCAGCATCGTCAGCAGCGGACGAGCAAAGCGATACGACATAGGGGCATTCCTTGAACAGGTTTTAGGGGGCAGGGGTAGGGGAACTGGGCGATCTACTTCGAACCGCTGGGGGCGGTGGGGGCTTCGATGTCGCCGAGAGCGAACTGGATGCCGTCGAGGTAGAACTTCAGCATTTGGGGATTCCAGTAAATCTCTTCGCGATGGCCGAGCGAACTGTAAAAGACGCGACCGTCGCCATAGCTACGAACCCAGGACACAGCGAAGTCGCCATCTTTACGCTTGATGTTCTTCTTGTCCATGTTGGTTTTGTCGACATCCAGCGACAACAACACGTGCAAAGCATCGCGCGAGTAAGGATCGCGGAACTGGTAGATCTCGTCGACAATCGCAAAGTCCTCGCCGCCGAAAGCTGCCATCAGTGGATGGTCGGGGCTATCGACTTTGATGCCGACTTTCTCGTGCCAAGGGTGCTGATCGAAGTAACCGCCGATCAACTTGCCGAACTCTTCCCAGTGATAGTTGGCATCGCTCGCGGCATGAAAACCGACAAGTCCTTTGCCGCTGGAAACGAAGTCGAGCAGGCTCTTGCGGAACATGGCTTCCGCTTCGTCCTTGGTCATCTCTTTGCCGGCTGCGGCAAGCTTGGCGATGTCTTCGTCACGCGGCTTGATCCATTGCCCGGTGGTGTTGACCATGACGATGGCGTCGTAATCTTTGAGCGTTTCCGGATCGAGCATCGTCAAGTCGTTGGTGATGCGAGCATCGAAGGCGCCTGTCTTGTCACCGAGCATCTGCACCGCCATCGCCCCGACAGGGATCGAGCTGTGGCGGAAGCCATGGTATCGGGTAAAGACCAACACGTTTTGCTTTTCCTGTGGCGCAACGCGAGGCTTCTCCGGCAAAGCGGCTGCCATCTTTTCGATCTGATCCGGCGTCACTAGCTCGCGGATATAGATGTTGCGGAAGTAGAGCGTGTTGCCATGGTTTTGCAGTTCGATCTGTCCGGTGCGATAGATCGGCTTGTCGCGTTCCCAATAGTTTTCCAGCACGACGTCGTCGGTGACCAACTTGCCGTTCAGCTTGATCGTTACGCGGTCGCCGATCATGCGGATGAAAAACGTATTCCATTCGCCGATCAGATGGTCGGCGGTGACAAGAGGCTGACTGGGGTTCTTCTGATTGTTGTAGAGCCCGCCGGAACCGACCCCGTCAGGGTTCGGGCCTTTGTTGCTGGGGTCCCAGATTTGAACCTGGGGACTGCCACGCAAATAGATACCGCTGTCGCCAGCTTCCTTGATTTTGAAATCGACGTACATCTCGAAGTCGGCATAGTCTTTGGCGGTGCAGAGGCTTTGCCCTTTGCCGTCGAAAACGAGAACGCCATCTTCCACTTTCCAATGGGCGTTCATCGACTCGTCCGCTTTGGTTTGGGCGGCGGCGAGTTCTTCGGCCGACATCTCGGCTCGTTTCTTGGGATTGGCGACAAGCCCTTTCCAGCCATTTAAATCTTTGCCGTTGAAGAGCAGCTTGAATCCCTTAGGCGGTTGGTTCAAAGCGGCATCTTCCGCGGACGCAAATGAGGTCATGCTCAACAGCAGGCCCAAGCAACACACCAAACGCAACATGGAAACGTTTCTCCTCGAGATGATTAGTAGGTGGGCGAGAGGCATGATATTTGCCCCTTTTCGGAAGGCTGCCGCAGCGAATCGCTCGGGCAGGGTGGGCTCGAACACCGCCAACCATCATAATCGGTGAGGTGGGCAAAAGGAATCAAATGCTTTGATCCCTGCACCGAATCGTGAGTATCCCCTCGGAAATGAACCGTTTTTAAGCCGTCATGAAGCGTTTTTTTCAGCATCTCTACGCGAAATCGATCTATTGGCCCTCGTACGTCTATAACTGGACCATGATCCGGCGGCTGAAGTGGTGGCGTTGGTACGACCAGATTGAAGAGCATGTCTTCGTCGGGGCGGTTCCTTCTCGGAAAATGGCCGTCGACTTGGCCGAAAGCGGCATCAAAGGGGTAATCAACACATGCCAGGAATACGAAGGCCCCCTGGATGTCTATAAAGAACATGGGGTCGAGCAGCTTTACTTGCCAACGGTCGACTTCACTCCGCCCAGTGTCGAGGACATCGACGAAGGAGTCCGCTTCATCGAGAAGTTTGTCGCCGAAGAGAAAGATGTCTACATCCACTGCAAAGCAGGCCGCGCGCGAAGTGCGACCATCGCGCTTTGCTGGCTGATGAAGGCCAAAGGAATGACTCCGGAACAAGCCCAGGTGTTTTTGCTCGAGAAACGAAAGCAAGTGCTACCAACTCTCTACCGCCGTCCTGTGGTGCAGTCGTATTACCGCGGCTTGCAAGAGACTGCCAAAGCGTAACACTTGCGTGAAAACACCGGTCGTCGAGTGCCATGCTCTCGTCTTCGTGAGCATGTAGGGTCCGCTGTGCGGAGGCCGGATCGATTTACTCGTAAACCGCGAGATACTTGAAATCAGCGGAACATTGGCAGCAGAAGCAAGTCGCCTCTTACAGAATCAATTCTGCGTCCGCACAGCGGACCCTACGAAATTCACCAAACGTTACCAGCAAACTGACTCGATGTTACAAAGCACCGCCGGCGGAGTTGGCTTGTTCCATGGCATCGACGATCGATCGAACGAGGAATTCGCCGCAGTAAATCGTCACCGCGATCGGCAGGATGATCGTGAAGAAGAGGGTGAGAAACGAGATGAGCACCTTCATCCAGATGGAATACTTCGGGCTCAACCACAACAGCGGCAAGCCAAGCGGTCCGATCGAAAGAATGACCGTCCAGATAATGACGTGGCTGCGAACGGCCGTACGAATTGCCGGTGGAAGGCCTGATTCGATGACCTGGTTGGCGGGAAGCTGGGCTTCAGTTTGAACAGCCGGAAGCTGCGGTGCGTCGAGGACTTCCGTAGGTTCGGTCATGGAACTGCCGTTATCAACAGACGTTTAAGTGCGTGCGCAAGGACTCCCAAAAGTGTAGGTCATCAGACAGGAAACGCAAATTGCGCGTTGCCGGGGCTTAACCAGGATTTCACGCGACACATTGGTTAATGGGTGGCCCAGTTTGCTTGCAAACTGGGGAGCGGAGCGAACCGAGGTCTTCGGGGCAAGTTGACCGCTCGCCAGGACCTCTATTCGGCTTCGCCTCCCCAGGTTGCAAGCAACCGTGGGCTACCCGGTGAGGATACCGATGTGAACAGCGGTAACTCCCTGGTTCGTTTTTAGGAACGAAGTGCCGCGTCGCTTACGACTTCACTTCGACGGGGACCTGATCGATCTTGGCGGCGAGGATGAAATCGTTTTCGCTCAGGCCGCCGATGGCGTGCGTCCACAGTTCAATGGAAACGTTGCGATAGCCTTCGATGTGAAGATCGGGATGGTGACCATCTTCTTCGGCGATCTCGGCGACTTTGTTAAAGAACGTCAGTCCGGCCATGAAGTGCTTGACCGTCCAGTCTTTGCGGATCCGTTTTCCATCGTGGGTGAGATACCAACCGTCGAGCTTGGCCAGCTGATTGGTCGCTTCGTCGAGGGTGCAAGGGTCGACGCCTCCTTCGCAAGGCTTGCACTTCTTTTGCGTCAGTTGATCGGTCGTTTGAATATCCATGGCGGTTTCGATCCCTTCATAAAAAAAGCCCCGGCCTAAGAGCACAGTCTCTAAGAGGCCAGGGCATGTTTCATTGCGTCGTGAGCCTCTGCCGTCATTCTTGCGAATCGATCGAGGCGAAGCAAACCGAAGTTTCCATGGTTACGAGACAGGAGCCATATCAGGAGCCGGCTCGGTCATTTCCGGCTTGTCCGATTCGTCCTTCTTTTCTTGATCGGCAGGCTTGTCCGACTTGGACTCTTTCAGCTTCTCGGCAACTTCGGAGGCAGGACCGGCGATCGTATCGGTTTGGCCACCTTCCTTGGTGTCCTGGATTTCACGCCAGGCTTCGTTGCCTTCATAGGCTTTCAATTCGTTTTTCAAGTGCTCGCGAATTTCAGCGGCTGCTTCGTCTCCACCAGCCACTTCGACAGCCTTCTTGGACCACTTTCGAGCTTCGTCGAACTCACCCTTCTCGGCATGTGCGGCCGCCAATGTCGACAAGATATGTGCTTGCGAGTAATCGGTCGCTTCGCACGCTTCCACGGCATACTTGAGTGCCTTCTCGCCATCGCGAACGTTGTCGTTGGTCGACGTGGCCATCACCCAGGCCAGATTGTTCAGGATGCCACCTTCTTCGTCTTCCTGAATCTTCAACGCGTTCAAGTAAGTCTCGACCGCTTCGGCATGCTTGCCGTAGGAAAGCAGAGCGTCCCCTTTGCCACGCATGGCGTTGACGTTTTCAGGTTCAAGCTTCAACACCTGGTTGTAAACTTCAACCGCTTTGCGAGGCCGCTTGGCGGCCTGATAGAGGGTGGCCAACTGCAGCGTGATCGTGGCGTTCTCGCTGTTGCGAATCTGCAGGGCTTCCAAGTCACGAATGGCTTCGGCGAATTTGCCTTCCTGAGCATACAGCGTGGCACGTATCAGCAGGGCCTGCATGTTGCCGGTGTCGGCGGCCAAGGCACGCTCGACATCTTGCAGTGCGGCTTTGTAGTCTTCGCGTTCGATGTACATGCTCGCACGCATCAGCAGAGCTGGAACCGAGCGAGGCGCGAGAACGAGGACTTGATCGAGATCTTCAATGGCGGCGTTGACGTTACCGGCCATCACTTTGAACTGAGCACGCAGCAAGTAGCCAATCGGCGAGTTAGGATTGGTCTTTACGATTTGGTTGACCGCTTTGATCGCTTCGTCGAACTCGCCCAGCTTGGCGAACGTTTGAGCGTAGGCTTGCAGCGAAGTGAGATCGCCGGGGGCAAGCTGTTCGGTGACCATCTTCAAGTCGGCGAGCGCTTCCTGGAACTTTTCCTGTTCCAAGTACATCAAGCCACGCAGGCGATAGGCATCGGCGTTGTTCGGATTGGCTTCGATCGCTTTTGTCAGCACGTCGACTTGGGCGTCTTTGTCTTCGGCGAAAACAAGCGAAACAACGAGTGCTTTGGAGAGCGGTTCGCCGGTTCCTTGCAGCAGCTCGATGGCTTTGTTGATGCTTTGTTCGGCCTGATCGCGATCGCCGTCGGGAAGGAGCAGCAAGCGAGCTTTCAGGAAGTGAAGCATGCCGACGGTGTCGTCGTACTTCAAACCTTTGTCGACTTCTTCGACCGCTTTGGCGCGTAGGTCTTTCCAGTCTTTTCGCTGCTGGGCTTCCTCGAAGATTCCTTTGCCCATCGTTTCGGCGCGTTGGTAACGAACGGAAGTAAGCAGCTGTTTGGCGAAGACCTGGTCTTCTTCATGCAGGCCTTTGTCGAGAGCCGATTCGCACAACTCGGCCACTTGGGCTAAGTCGTCCATGCCTTCGGCGTCGAGCTTCAAGTCGACAGCCTTGTCGAGGTCGGCTTGGCCGGCATAGTCTTCGGCGTGCAGAGGGAAGCAGAGCAGGCCGCAAACCAGCGCGGCAGCCACGAAGAGGGAGAATCGCCCAACCATGATGTTTTATCTAACTCCGTGAGAACATTTTGTAATCGGATTGGCGTAGAATGTTATTCTATGCAATTAGGCAGACCTTGCCACGACGAGAATTCAGGGAATTTATTTCGATCCGGCAATTTGCGAAGAGGCAGTTGCCAAGGCCTTGCGACACGGGAGAGGCATGATGCACGTCAGTTTTCGCCAGAGCGTGGTTCTTTCGAGCATGCTTGGGATGCTGCTGCTGGGCTGCCGTCAGGAACCAGTCGAAGAGATACGTGCCCCGCAAGGAGAAGCGGCTCAAGCAGTTGATCCGATCGAAGTGCCGCCGCACAGTTGGCCCTGGTGGCGGGGCGAACAGCGCGATGGCATCGTGCATGACGAACCGGCCGATTTCCACTGGAGCAGCCAGCCAAATGTCGCTTGGAGTGCGAAAATCCAGGGGCTAGGGCATTCTTCGCCGATTGTGATCGGCAACAAAGTTCTGCTGACAACTGCCGACGAAAAGCAAGAGACCAAGTCGCTGGTCTGCTACGAAACCGCCATGGGCAAGCCGCTTTGGACGACCACCGTCCATCAAGGCGGTTTTATGCGGACGCATCAGAAGAACTCGCAAGCTTCCACCACCCCGGCAAGCGACGGGAACTACGTTTTCACCGCGTTTATGGTGAAAGACTCGCTGTACGTCACCGCGGTGGACTTGAAAGGGCAGATTGTCTGGCAGAAGGAAGCGGGGCCCTTTCGCAGTCAGCACGGATACGGCAGTTCGCCGGTGATTTACGACTCGTACGTGATTGTTCTGGCCGATTCGGATGGGCCCGGCTTTTTAGCGGCTCTGCGTCGCGACACGGGAGATATCGCCTGGCGGGTGAGTCGGAGCAACGATCCCAGCTACGGAACGCCCATTTTGGCGACCGTCGGCGGAAGAGACCTGATTCTGGTCGGTGGAACCGGCACGACATCGGCCTACGACCCCCAGAATGGCGACATCGTCTGGAGCGTTAAAGGGCCAGCGAAGACGACCGCAAATACACCGGCCGTGGCAGGAGATATGATTATCTCGACGGGAGGTTACCCTCAAAACGGCGTCCTGGGGATCAAAACGGCGGAAGGAGAAGCCGCAAGCGACGACCGCATCGCGTGGCAGGCTCGCGAACGAATCTACGTTCCCTCGCCGCTGGTGTTTGACAATAAAGTGTTCGCCGTAAATGATGATGGCATAGGACTTTGCTACGATTCTGCGACAGGCGATCGACTCGCTCGAAAGCGGATCGGCGGCAATTTCAGCTCGTCCCTTACACGGTATGGTAATCACATGCTTGTTCCGGACGAGCAGGGAACGATGTATGTCTTTGACGCGACGGAAGACTTCGACGAAGTCGCGAAATTCCAGTTGGAAGGTGGAGGTTTCGCGAGCCCTGTTTTCGCCGACGGCAGGCTGTTTTGGCGAACGACGACCCATTTGTACTGCTTAGTGCCGGCAAGTTAGGCCGATCGGGAACGACTCGCCACGCAATCTCTAACGACTGGCAAAACGGGCATCTCTGTGTGATCTGACGTACAAACCGGTGCTAGCGCTAAGAAATTCGAAAGATTTTGCTGATGGCTCGTGACATCATGTATTTCTAAGTGATAACTATTTCACAGGTTACGGCAACAGAGTCAAGGGCGTAAAACGTCTTAGTACGGTTATAATTCTTTTGACAATCGGGGAGAGCCTCGTTATATTAACCCCTCAATGGATCAGGCTGCTTCTATCCGAAGTAGGTTGGAATTAACCCCATTGCCCACCAAAATTTGCCTGCCTTTTGAAGATTGCCGAGTTTAACGGCGATCGCTGGATGTTCACCTGTTCGCGTCCCAGTCCCTTGCGCTTCATACCTTAGGGGTCAGACGTGGATCCTTCCGTTTTGCTCGAATTTGTTGAAACCTTCCCAACGTTCGAGTCATTCCCAATAAGCTGAACGCACCCAAACAAACTGTTGGAGATGGTCAAGATGAAGTGCAAGGGTAACCCTCTTAGTCGACGTAATTTCCTTACCGTCGGTGCCGCCGCTGGCCTGGGGCTGAGCATGTCAGACATGTTCCGCCTGCAGCAAGCCCAAGCGGAAATCAAAGACTACGATTTCATCGAAGCGAAAGCGAAAAGCGTCATCCATATCTATCTGCCGGGTGGTGCTGCTCAGCAGGAAATGTGGGATCCGAAGCCATACTCGCCGATCGAATACCGTGGCGAGATGAAGACGGTCAAAACCAACACCGGCGAAGTCTTCAGCGAATGCCTCAAAAACACCGCTCAAGTGGCGGATAAGTTGTGTATCATCCGCTCGATGAGCCACGGCGAAGCGGCCCACGAACGTGGTACGCACAACATGTTCACGGGGTATCGCCCCAGCCCAGCGTTGAAGTTCCCAAGCTTCGGTGCCGTGGTGAGCCACGAATATGGTCCTCGTAAGAATCTGCCTCCTTACGTCTGCATCCCGAATGTACCGAACGAATTCGCCGGGACTGGCTACCTGAGCTCGTCGTTCGCTCCGTTCTCGCTCGGTTCCGATCCTGCCAGCGGTGGTTTCAAAGTTCGCGACTTGAGCCTCCCCGGTGGCGTCGATGAAGCTCGCTTCTACCGTCGTCGTAGTGCTTTGGAAGCGGTCAACGATTACTTCGCTCAGAAGAACGAATCGGACCAGGTCGCTGCCATGGACACCTTCTACGAACGAGCTTACAGCTTGGTTTCGTCGCCGGAAGCTCGCGAAGCATTCAACATCGACGCTGAAGATGCCAAGCTGCGTGACGAATATGGCCGCAATCAAGCCGGTCAGCGCATGCTGATGGCTCGTCGTTTGGTTGAGTCCGGCGTCCGCATGGTCACGATGACCTATGGTGGCTGGGACATGCACAACAACATCACCAACGGCATCAAAGCTCGCGTGCCAGAATTCGATCAAGCGTTTGCCGCTTTGATTCGCGACTTGGATCGCCGCGGTACGCTGGACGATACGCTCGTCATGGTCTCCTCCGAATTCGGCCGTACGCCGAAGATCAACAAAGACGCCGGTCGCGATCACTGGCCAAAGGTCTTCAGCGTCGCTCTGGCCGGTGGTGGTCTGAAGCAGGGCTACATCCATGGTGCCTCGAATGCGACTTCCAGCGAACCGGAACTCGATCCGGTCGGTCCAGAAGATCTCGCGACCACCATGTATCACCAGCTGGGTATTGTCGCCGACAAGGAACTGATGGCTCCTGGCGATCGCCCCATTGAAATCGTTGACGGTGGTAAAGTCGTCAAAGAACTTCTGGCCTAAGATGCCGAAAACCGGCCGCGCGAAACGAGAAAAAGCTTCGTCTTCGCGCTACGCAGGTTAGAATGAAACTGTCGGCCTGGGCGTCAAAACTCAGGCCGATCCTGTCATCCCGCCTATCATCACAAGTTCTCCTGCCAGCTACGAGCTTGTGTTTCCTCCCCCAACGATCCATTTCATCTGGACGCGGTACTGTCATGAAACGCCTCCAAATTCTTCTATTGGCCTTGGTCGCTACGTCGCTGATCTCAGCTGACATCTTCGCCGCGAAGCCATCGTTTTCGCGGATTGAACCTGCTGGTTTTCAGCGGGGGCAAGAGATCGAAGTGTTGCTGCGAGGGGATCGCTTGAAGGACTCCCAAGAGGTGATGTTCTTCGAGCCTGGCGTGTCGATGAAATCGATCGAGGCGGAAGACGACAAGAAGGTCAAAGTCACGCTCAACGTTTCGCCAGACTGCCGTCTCGGTCAGCACGCGATGCGTTTGCGAACCGCTTCCGGGCTAAGCGATGTGGTGCTGTTCTACGTCGGGGCATTGCCTGAGATCGAAGAGAAAGAACCAAACAACGACTTCAAAGAACCGCAGCCGGTCGAGATGGGGACCACCGTCAACGGCATCATTCAAAATGAAGACGTCGACTACTTCGTTGTTGAAGCGAAGAAAGGCCAACGCATCACGGCCGAACTGACCGGCTTGCGTCTCGGTCGTACGTTCTTCGACCCTTACGTCGCAATTCTGAACGAACAACGATTCGAGATCGCCAAGAGCGACGACGAACCGCTGCTGTTCCAAGATTGCCTCTGCTCGCTATTGGCTCCGGAAGATGGCAAATACATCATCCAAGTTCGCGAAAGCAGCTACGGGGGCAATGGTAACTGTGCCTATCGCCTGAGCGTCGGTAGCTTCCCACGTCCTAAAGGTGTTTTCCCGACCGGCGGCAAGCCAGGGGAAGAAATCGAGGTGACCTGGTACGGCGATCCTTCCGGCACGCAAACCGCGAAAGTGGTTCTGCCGGAGAAGGAAGGAGAGTTTCTCTACTATGCCGAAGATCAGTACGGCATCGCTCCTTCGCCGAACCGCTTGTTTGTTTCCAGCTTGCCGAGCGTGGTCGAAAAGGAACCGAACAACAGCCTGAAAGAAACGACGCCGATGCAAGGACCTGGCGTGGCCAGCGGCGTGATCGAAGAGAAGGGTGATTACGACCACTTCTCGTTCCCAGCCAAAAAAGGCCAGGAATTTGATGTCCGCGTGTATGCCCGCGAAGCGCTGCGATCTTATCTCGATCCGGTTGTCGACGTGTATCAGGCGTCGAACAACAAGCGTCTCGGTGGCAACGACGACACCGGCGGCAACATCGACAGCTATGTCCGCGTGAAAGCAGAAGAAGATACCGACTTGATCGTGCGAGTTCGCGACCACCTTGGTTCGGGGCACCCGCTGAATATCTATCGCGTGGAAGTCACGCAGCGTTCGCCGGAACTGACGCTTGAGATTCCTGAAGTGGAGCGTTACAAGGCTCGTACCATGAGCGTTCCTCAAGATAACTACATGGCCGTGCTGCTGACCGCTCGTCGTGAAAACTTCCGTGGCGAATTGAACCTGAGCTTCAACGACCTACCGGAAGGGATTGAAGTGATCACCTTCCCAATGGAAGAGAGTTCGAACAAGGTACAAGTCTTGATGCGAGCCAAGCCTGACGCAAAGCCGAATGGCAAGTTGGTTGATGTCGTTGCGAAACCCACCAACGAAGAAATCAAAGTTGAAGGGCACGTGAAGCAGCGGAGCATGTTGGTCCGCGGCCAGAACAACCGAGACATCTGGGGGCATGATGCCGATCGCATGTCAGTCGCCGTCGTCGAGAAGGTGCCCTACAAGCTGGAAATTGTGCAGCCCAAAGTGCCGATCGTTCGCGACGGTTCGATGCAGTTGAAAGTCAAAGCGATCCGCGACGAAGGTTTCGATAGTGAAATTCGTTTGCGATTGCTGGACGACCCATCCGGCATCGGTGCTTCACGCTCGATCAAGATCGAAAAGGGCAAGACCGAAGCTTCGATTCCGATGACCGCCAACG